>NZ_JAOWDX010000045.1:160499-671294 GCF_030334485.1 Citrobacter sp. Cf072
CCATGCCGAACTCAGAAGTGAAACGCCGTAGCGCCGATGGTAGTGTGGGGTCTCCCCATGCGAGAGTAGGGAACTGCCAGACATCAAATAAAAGCAAAAGGCCATCCGAAAGGATGGCCTTTTTGCGTTTATACGCGGAAATAAGCCGGAACTGTATCCGGCATATGGCTTTAATGAATAACCTGCGATAAAAACGCACGAGTGCGTTCAGATTTGGGGTGAGCAAAAAACTCATCCGGTGGTGCCTGTTCCACAATCTCGCCAAGATCCATAAAGATCACCCGGTCAGCTACTGTGCGGGCAAAGCCCATTTCATGGGTTACACATAGCATGGTCATGCCCGATTGTGCCAGACCTATCATGGTATCCAGCACTTCTTTTACCATTTCAGGATCCAACGCTGATGTGGGTTCATCAAATAACATGATTTTGGGTTTCATACACAGCGAGCGTGCAATGGCCACGCGCTGTTGTTGTCCACCAGAGATTTGCCCGGGATATTTATGCGCATGTTCGGCAATGCGGACCCGCTCGAGGTAGTGCATTGCCAGTACTTCAGCCTCTTTTTTCGGCATCTTTTGCACCCAGATAGGCGCCAGTGTGCAGTTTTGTAGGACAGTTAAATGAGGAAAGAGATTAAAGTGCTGAAAGACCATGCCAACTTCTTGTCGGACGCGTTCAATATTGCGGATGTCTTCATTGAGTTCAATCCCATCCACCACAATGCGTCCTTGCTGATGCTCTTCCAGATGGTTAATACAGCGGATAGTTGTCGATTTACCCGAACCGGAAGGCCCGCATAATACGATGCGCTCTCCCTGTTTTACCTTCAGGTTGATGTTTTTCAGGACGTGAAACTGTCCGTACCATTTGTTGACGTTTTCCAGCGTAATCATCGCGTCGGTAGACGGCATTAATAATTGGCTCATAAATTCCTCAGTGCGGTGTACGCCCGGTGTTAAAACGTTTTTCCAGATGTTGGCTGTAACGCGACATACTGAAACAGAAGATCCAGTAAATCAGTGCAGCGAAAACATATCCTTCTGTCGACATACCCAGCCACGCAGGGTCCACAGTTGCTTGCTGCACGCTACTGAAGAGATCAAACAGACCGATGATAATGACCAGACTGGTATCCTTGAACAGGGCGATAATCGTGTTAACCAGGCCAGGGATAACCAGCTTGAGGGCTTGCGGAAGAATGACCAGCCCCTGAGTTTTCCAGTATCCTAACGCCAGTGATTCAGCGGCTTCATACTGACCTTTTGGTAGGGCTTGTAACCCTCCGCGAACCACTTCTGCGACATAGGCCGACTGGAAAAGAATAACGCCGACCAGGGCCCGGATAAGCTTGTCGATACTGGTTCCTTCGGACATAAACAGAGGAAGCATGACCGAGGACATAAACAGAACGGTAATCAACGGCACACCGCGCCAGAACTCAATGAAAATGACGGATAAAACCCGCACGACTGGCATATGGGAACGACGTCCCAGCGCCAGTAAAATGCCCCATGGAAGCGCGCCTGCAATCCCCACGGATGCGATAATTAGCGTCAGTGCTAATCCACCCCACTGCCGGGTTTCTACGCGCTCCAGCCCGAAAAAACCCCCGTACATCAGCCACCAAACCACCACTGGATAAACGACGGCCCAGACGGCGATATAGCGGCCACGATGCGGGATTGTTTTCAAGAACATGGGAACGATAGACAGTAAACCAATTATCAGGGCCAGATTTACACGCCAGCGCTGATCGTGGGGATAAAGTCCATACATGAATTGCCCAAAGCGTTCATGAATGAACACCCAGCAGGCTCCGGCTTTGGTGCAGTCTGCTCGGGTTGAACCGACCCAGTTGGCCTGAAAGAATACCCAGTTCAACAGTGGCGGAAGAAATGACCAAATCAGCCATATGCATAGTAGGGTGAGCAGGCTATTTGACCAACTGGAGAACAGGTTTTTACGCACCCAGAGTAGGCTGCGGCTTGCCGGATTACTGCGCTGGCGTGAGGGGTGAGACAGCAGGGCTTTTGTCATCATGGCTCCTTAGCGCTCAATCAGTGCAATACGGCGGTTATAAATATTCATCAGCAAAGAAATACTCAGACTAATGATCAGGTATACCGACATGGTGATGGCGATCGTTTCAATGGCTTGCCCTGTTTGATTGAGTACCGTGCCGGCAAACAGTGAAACCATGTCCGGATAGCCAATGGCGGCCGCAAGAGAAGAATTCTTGACGATATTCAGGTACTGGCTGGTCAGTGGGGGAATGATGACGCGTAGCGCCTGTGGGATGATTACCTGGCGTAGCGTCACCGGATTTGGCAGGCCCAGCGAGCGTGCGGCTTCATGTTGGCCATAAGGAACGGCCTGAATTCCCGCCCGAATAATTTCTGCAATAAATGCCGAGGTGTACACCGAAAGCGCCAGAGTCAGTGCCGCCAGTTCGGGAATAAGCACCATACCGCCACGGAAGTTAAAACCACGAAGCGCGGGAATATCCCAGTGAAGCGCAGCGCCAAACATCCACTGTGAAATCACCGGTAAAAGTACGACCAACGCCAGAGCCGTGGGCCAGGTCCGACGTAGCTGGCCGGTTTTGGTCTGATGCATTCTGTTGAAGCGAAATAATCCGATGGTGACGACGATAGCGATAACGACAGCGGTGCAAAAGGCAAAAAAACCTTCTCCCATTTGTGGGGCCGGTATATAGAGCCCCCGGTTACTCAGGAACATCAAATCCAGTGCGTTAACAGCCTGGCGTGGGCCGGGCAGGTTACGTAATACAGCGAAATACCAGAAGAAGATCTGCAGCAGCGGCGGTATATTGCGGAACGTTTCGATGTAGATCGTCGAGAGTTTTCGCAATAACCAGTTATCTGACAGGCGTGCCAGTCCGAGAAAGAAACCGAGAATTGATGCGAAAACAATACACAATGCAGAAACTAATAGTGTATTGAGCAGGCCGACCACAAAGACACGGCCATACGTATCGCCTTGCTCGTAATCAATCAGATGCTGGACAATACCAAATCCGGCACTGCGATCGAGAAAAGAAAACCCCGAGGTAATACCGCTATTGTTCAGGTTATTTATCGTGTTATGAATGAGATAGACCGCAATGCTGATAACCGCAATGACGGCGAGTATTTGAAATAACCAGGCGCGGACCGCAGGGTTAGAAAAGGATAACGATCCTTTTATGGTTGAGCGGCGATGGAACATAAGAAAACCTCAGTAACTATGACTCTGGGCTGAGCGCCGCAGTTGCGGCGCCCGTTACATCACTAAGCATTAGCGCACCGGTGGCGCATATTGGATGCCACCGTTATTCCAGAGGTTGTTCTGTCCACGTTTGATCTTCAGCGGACTTTCCGAGCCAACGTTACGTTCAAAGATCTCCGAATAGTTACCAACCTGCTTGATAATGTTGTAGGCCCATTTGTTATCAAGTTTCAGATCCTTGCCATAATCCCCTTCTTTACCCAACAGGTGAGCCATATCCGGAGTTGCTGGATTAGCTGCTTTTTCATCGACGTTTTTCGAGTTAACACCCATTTCTTCCGCATTCAACATGGCGAACAGCGTCCAGCGAACAATGGAGAACCACTCATCGTCCCCACGACGTACGACAGGTCCCAGTGGTTCTTTAGAAATAACTTCTGGCAGGACGATCCACTCCGCAGGATTGCTCAGCTTGATGCGTAGGGCATACAGCTGAGACTGGTCGGAAGCCAGCGTATCGCAACGTCCAGATTCCAGAGCTTTGGCTGATTCATCCGAGCGGTCAAAGGTGACGGGGGTGTACTTCATATTGTTGGCTTTAAAGTAGTCGGCCACGTTCAGTTCGGTATCGGTTCCCGCCTGAATACAGACCGTTGCGCCATCCAGCTCTTTAGCGCTCTTCAGACCTGCTTTATTGTGGGTAAGAAAACCAATGCCGTCATAATACGTTACGCCAGTGAAGGACATACCCATACCGGCATCACGAGAGGAGGTCCACGTGGTATTACGAGAGAGCATGTCGACTTCACCAGACTGTAATGCAGTAAAGCGTTCCTTGGCGGTGAGCGGGGTATATTTTACTTTGCTATCATCGCCAAATACGGCGGAGGCAACGCCACGACATACATCAACATCAATACCCGAGAACTTGCCGCTTGCATCGGCATAAGAAAAGCCAGGCAAGCCGTCGCTGATCCCACATTGCACAAACCCTTTTTTCTTTACGGCATCAAGTGTTGCGCCGGCATGCGCCTGATTTGCAACAGCAAGCAGCACGCCGGCCGCAGCCAGGCTGGCGATTATCATCTTTTTCATAGAGCATCCTGTGTGGAGGAATTATTGTTATGGAAACGTTCTGAAAACGTCTTTTACCTGTCTGTGGCTTTGGCCATACTCTTTTAAGCAAAGGTAGTGCCAGTTTTTTGCGCCTGATTATTCGACGCAATATGCAGAGTGTAGACAGGAAAAAATAAATGCAGCGCCCTGAAGTGGTGCAAAATTGAAACGTAAGCCACATTTCGGCGCAAAAAATTTAAAAATCAGACAGGACGCGTGATAACGATTTCTGGCGTTAATATTAATGGCGTGAAAATAATGAAAAGAAACTGTGGTGTAACGAAAAACAGAAAAAATGCTAATTTTAAATCGTGGATGTGTGAGGGAAATCTATAATAATTTTATTATATGTCAGTCGCTATTAAGCAACGTTTTGTCTTATATGTAGATTTTATGCTTAGTGCTCAAAGCGCGGTAATAACCGCGCTTTTGAGATGATTTATTTGGTCAGGGCGACAATCCCAAGTGTTAGTCCGGCAACTGCTGCAGCACCACCGGCGATGGCTCCGGCTGTTTCCCAGTTATCCTGGGTAGTGCCTTTCATACAGGTATTGGTATGAACCAGGCGCCCCTGATCGTCGTATACAGGTACGCAAGGAGAATCGTGTGCACAGCCAGCCAGGAATGCGGTAAGCAATGCAACGGATATTAATCTTTTCATGGTGTTACCTCAAAATAAGCGTTTCGCTAATTAAGCAAAGACAAACGCTAAGCCATCTGCGAACTCGGTGATTATTTTACCACTTCTTAAAAAAGGACTGACATGAGGAATAATCTCAATTCATGTGGATTGTAAAAATAATGGATAAAAAGAAAGGTCGTAAGCGAGTTTAGAGGGATAGTTTAAATGAAATAAATGGCTATCTTACTAATAAATAAAGAGGAGCATCGTAGGTAAAAAAGGCGTCCGTAGACGCCTTTATTTTACAAATTAATCGTTGTGCCGACTAAAACGCCGTCTCACGACAACAAAGAAGACGGGGACGAAGAAGATAGCCAACAATGTTGCGGTCAGCATTCCTCCCATAACACCTGTACCGACCGCATTCTGTGCACCACTACCTGCTCCGTGACTGATAACCAGAGGCATAACCCCCAGAATAAAGGCCAGGGATGTCATCAGGATAGGACGAAGACGCATACGTGATGCCTCCAGCGTCGCTTCAATCAACCCCTTGCCTTCTTTATCCATCAGGTCTTTGGCAAACTCGACGATCAGGATGGCGTTCTTAGCCGAGAGGCCGATAGTGGTTAGTAAGCCAACCTGGAAATACACATCGTTATTCATCCCGCGCAGTGATGCTGCTAACAATGCACCTACAACACCGAGCGGTACAACCAGCATCACCGAGAAAGGAATAGACCAGCTTTCATACAATGCGGCAAGGCAAAGGAATACTACGATTAACGAGATGGCATACAGCGCAGGCGCCTGGTTACCCGACAGCCTTTCCTGATAAGACATACCCGTCCAGTCATGACCAATACCATTCGGCAGTTTTTCCGCCAGACTTTCCATCAGCGCCATTGCTTCACCAGTGCTTCGCCCTGGTGCCGCTTCGCCCAGTATTTCCATGGATGGCATACCGTTGTAACGTTCCAGTCGCGGTGAACCATAAATCCAATGTGATGCACTGAACGCAGAGAACGGAACCATTTCGCCATTGGAGCTGCGGATATACAGATTATTGATGTCCGCTGGCAGCATGCGGTATTTTGCATCCCCCTGAACGTACACTTTTTTCACACGACCGCGGTCAATAAAGTCATTGACGTAATAGCCGCCCAGTGATGCGGAGATAGTTTCGTTGATATCCGACAGCGATACCCCCAGTGCCTGTGCTTTCTCCTGATCAACATCCAGCTTAAACTGCGGAGTATCTTCCAGTCCGTTAGGACGAACGCGAACCAACAGATCGGGGTGTTTAGCGACCATTCCCAGTAGTTGGTTACGCGCTTGCGTCAACGCAGTATGCCCCAGACCGCCCTGATCGATCAGCTCAAAATCGAAGCCGGTTGCGGTACCCAGTTCAACAATAGCGGGCATATTGAAGGGGAAGACTAACCCATCGCGGATCTGGCTGAACGTGCGTGTGGCGCGTGCAATGACCGCTTCAACACTATTTTCCTCGCCGCTACGTTCATTCCAGGGCTTGAGGCTAACGAATGCCAGACCTGAGTTTTGCCCCTGACCGCTGAAGCTAAAACCGTTAACCGTGAAGACGCTTTCGACGTTAGCTTTCTCATTGGTCAGGTAGTACTGAGTAACTTGATCCAGTACTTTCTGGGTGCGCTCTTGCGTAGCTCCTGCCGGAAGTTGAATCATTGTCATAAACACACCCTGATCCTCCTCTGGCAGGAAGGAGGTCGGCAGGCGCATAAACAGAACCGCCATTCCGATCACGATGATCAGATAGACGGCAAGGTAACGCCCTGTTTTACGCACAATACCGCTGACGCTATTGGTATAGTGATTGACGCTGTGATCGAATTTGGTATTAAACCAGCCAAAGAAACCGCTTTTTTTCTCGTGATGCTCAGCCGATACCGGCTTCAACAACGTTGCACAAAGCGCAGGAGTCAGGATCAGCGCTACCAGTACAGAAAGCGCCATGGCGGAAACGATGGTAATGGAGAACTGCCGATAGATAGCCCCAGTTGAACCGCCAAAGAAGGCCATCGGGATAAATACCGCAGACAGCACCATGGCAATACCAACCAGTGCTCCCTGTATTTGTGACATGGACTTTTCCGTCGCCTCTTTAGGCGGCAGATTATCTTCCATCATCACGCGTTCCACGTTTTCCACCACCACTATCGCATCATCGACCAATAGACCGATGGCGAGCACCATGCCGAACATCGTCAGGGTGTTTATCGAGTAGCCAAACGCGGCAAGTACGGCGAATGTGCCCAACAATACGACAGGGACAGCGATGGTTGGAATGAGCGTTGCCCGGATGTTTTGCAGGAACAAATACATGACCAGGAACACCAGCACGATCGCTTCAAACAGCGTTTTTACCACTTCATGAATGGAGATGGTCACAAACGGCGTCGTGTCGTACGGGTAGACCACCTTCATTCCCTGCGGGAAGAATGGTTGCAGTTCAACCAGCTTGGCTTTGATAGCGTTCGCGGTATCCAGCGCGTTTGCCCCGGTTGCCAGCTTGATCCCAAGGCCGGATGCAGGCTTACCGTTAATACGCGCCACGACGTTGTAGTTTTCCCCACCCAACTCGATACGCGCGACGTCTTTCAGGTGAACAACCGAACCATCGCTGTTCACGCGTAAAGTCACTTTCCCGAACTCTTCAGGGTCTTTCAGTCGCGTTTGCGCAATGATAGAGGCGTTCAACTGCTGGTTAGGTAATGCAGGCGTCCCCCCTAACTGACCTGCGGCAATCTGATCGTTCTGTACCTTCAACTGATTGATCACATCAACCGGCGTGAGCTGATATTTGTTCAATAAGTTTGCATCCAGCCAGATGCGCATGGCGTACTGTGCACCAAACAGCTGCACGTCACCCACGCCATTCAGACGGCTGATTGAGTCTTTAACGTTCGAAGCGACGTAGTCGGAAATGTCATCCTGTGTGGTTTGTGGGTTGTCAGAAACAAAACCCGCGACCATCAAAAAGCTGCTACTCGATTTCTCGACGCTGATCCCTTGCTGCTGAACTTCTTGCGGCAGTAACGGAGTGGCGAGCTGCAGTTTATTTTGCACCTGTACTTGCGCGATATCGGGATCGGTACCGGACTGGAAAGTCAGCGTAATAGTCACACTCCCGGCCGAGTCGCTGGTGGAGGACATATACATCAGGTTATCGATACCATTCATATTCTGTTCGATAACCTGTGTGACTGTATCCTGAACCGTCTGCGCATCTGCACCAGGATAGGTGGCAGAAATGGCGACCGCAGGAGGCGCAATGGTCGGGTACTGTGCCACGGGCAGTTGCATGATTGCCAGAGCACCCGCCATCATCAGAATGATAGCCAGTACCCAGGCAAAGATAGGACGCCTGATAAAAAAGTTAGCCATGTCCGGTTACCTTATTGGGCTTTCGTGGCAGGAGTTTCGGTATCGGCGGTTGCTTTAACCTGAACGCCTGGACGTGCTTTCTGTAAGCCGCTCACGATAACTTTGTCACCCGGTTGCAGGCCTTCGCTGATAAGCCATTTGTCGCCAATGGCTTGTGCAGCAACGACTGCGCGAGACTCAACCTGACTCTTGTCATTGACGACCATTACGGTGGCATCGCCGCGAGGCGTACGTGTTACCCCCTGCTGCGGAACGAGAATGGCATTTGGCTGAACACCTTCATCAATGCGTGCGCGCACAAACATGCCCGGCAACAGCGTATGCTCTGGGTTAGGGAACACGGCTCTGAGGGTGATTGAGCCGGTGCTTTCATCAACCGTCACATCAGAAAACTGCAAAGAGCCTTTTAGCGGGTATGACTGACCATTTTCCATCACCAGTTCGACCGTACTGCTGGTGCTGTCTTTATGCAGACTCCCTTGCTCAACAGACTGTTTGAGGCGCATAAAGTCGTTACTGGACTGTGTTACGTCGACGTAAATGGGATCGAGCTGTTGAACGGTAGCAAGCTCTGTAGCCTGGCCATTCGTGACTAATGCGCCTTCGGTGACGTTAGATTTACCGATGCGTCCGCTAATCGGCGATGTCACTTTTGTGTAGGCCAGATTGATACGCGCGCCTTCGACCGCCGCTTTTGCCGCGATCACGGAGGCATCGGCCTGACGAGCATCAGCAATTGCCTGATCGTACTCTTGCTGGCTGATGTACTTGGTGCCAACCAATGGCACATAGCGTTTTACCGTTAAATGCGCGATTGCAGCCGCCGCTTCACTCTTCGCCAGTTCACCTTTGGCGCTGTCATAGTCGGCCTGGTAAGTCGCGGGATCGATCTGATAAAGCGACTGTCCGGCTTCAATATCGCTTCCCTCAGTGAAATTTCGTTTAAGCACTATCCCGCTGACCTGGGGACGGACTTCTGCAATTCGGAATGCCGTTGTGCGCCCGGGTAATTCGGTCGTTACGGCTAAAGGAGCCTTTTCGACGACATGGACAATCACCTGCGGTTCTGCGGGATGAGCTTGTGTTTCTCCCTGATCGTTACAACCGGCGAGTAATGCAGCGGAGACGATGATGAATGAGGGCAGGAGTGAAAACCTGGCATTTTTCGTCATTTCAATTCCTTAAAAAACCGAACGCTCGTTATTAACCGGGTAACGCAGGGGCGATAACGCGCACAAGAGAAAATAATAGTTGGCTATCCTACAAATTATTAGCTTGCGATGTAAGTAATACTTATTTATGGGTGCGATTCACGGCACGTAAAAGCAAAAAGAGATTAATCGACTGCTGTTTCATTGTGGTGTTAATAGCAATGCTATGATGCGTATAAACACAAATTGAAATAAGTATTTGGTTTGTGAATATATTGATTGTTGGTATTTGTTTTGTTTATTCGTGTGCAAAGTCAGTAATAATATTTTTTAGGGCTCGTTTAAATAAATGCTAAGTGATACATTTATTGCGTTTAGCAAATATTAGATAAGAAAGTTAATCATTCTCTACCTTACCCTTACCTCAGACAGCTGAAACCATGGCCAGAAAAACGAAAGCTGATGCCCTCAAAACGCGGCAGCACCTGATAGAAACAGCGATTGTACAGTTTGCCGCACGTGGCGTAAGCAATACGACGCTAAACGACATTGCAGACGCCGCCAGCGTGACGCGGGGGGCGCTGTATTGGCATTTTGAAAACAAGACGCAATTGTTTAATGAACTATGGTTACAACAACCGCCATTGCGCGATCTTATTCAGGACCAGCTTATTGGCCGTTGGGGAGATAATCCTTTACAGCGACTGCGTGAAAAGTTAGTTGTGGGGTTGCAATATATTGCGCAGAATCCTCGCCAGCAGGCATTAATGCAAATTTTATATCATAAATGTGAATTCCATAACGATATGATATCGGAACAGGCTATTCGTGAAAAAATTGGTATCAATCATCTGGGTATGCGCATTGCCTTGCAAAAATGTATGGACGACGGACTTATCGCAACCAGCCTTGATTTAGACGTTATAATAATTATTCTTCATGGGAGTTTTAGTGGCATTGTTAAAAACTGGCTCATTAATCCAATGAGTTATGATCTTTATAAACAAGCGCCAGTATTAGTTGATAATGTATTAAAAATGTTAAGCCCAGATGGTAGCGTAAGGCAATTAGCGCAGAGTGAGAGTCAGGTGGGGTAGTTTTAGCCGCCAGGCCTGACGGCTGCTGAAGTGGGGTTTGTGGCGCTATTCGAGGTCGACGCAGTTGACCAGCTTAAGGGGATTCACTGAGTTCATATTCCGGCACTTATCGTGCTCTGTTGTCATCAGCTCTATCCATTGGATGAGCAGCGCATCAAAAAGAAAAACGAATACTGCAAAAACAACCAGCCACCAATACTTGCGAATCATTACCAAACCCTGTGTATTCATGCCCAAGCGTGCAGGGAATATACACGAAATCTGTAACCTGAAAAGCAGACTTACAATGCCTTTACTTTGTTGAAAGATCGCCGCTCTTTGCCGTCAATCGACTCTTTTTAGACAGGTTTTTTGTCTTACGTTTTTTCACCTTGGCAAGCTCAATTTCTGAAAAATGAGAACCGATACTCAGTCTTCTGAGCCCCATTTTTACGTATTCAACATTGATCTCAATCCCGACAAACTTGCGACCCAATTCCACGGCGGTGGCACCGGTGGTGAAGCTGCCGGCAAACGGATCCAGTACCCTGTCATCTGGGTTCGAGGATGCCAGAATTATACGCTCCAGGAGGGCTTTGGGTTTCTGGGTGGGGTGGTTTTCGTATTCGTCCATCAGATAGCGAACGCGTGGGAACTCCCAGACATTTCCCGGCACTTTTTTCTGATTGTATGGCTGCGGTGGATTTTTTCTGTAGTCTATTAGCGCGCGTTGAGCCCCGGTTTTGGCTTCAACCAGAATATCGTCACGATTAAATGTGTAGTTTTTCTGATCTTTTACCATCATCAGGATCGGTTCATACATCGAACCAAAGTAATTTTTGGCCTGTACCCCTGAGCTATCGTATGACCACACGATACGGCTCTTGATAGTAAAGAGCTGGCGGCATTTGAGGTCAATATACGGCATGTTCTCCGTACTGTTCATGATGTACATGGTGCCGTGCGGTTTGAGAATGCGATGGCACTCGTCAATGCACTCAAACAGCCACGCCAGAAAAGCCTCTTCATCCCAGGACTCCACCATCCCGTCAAAATCTTTACCGATGTTATAAGGTGGATCGGCAAAAATGAGATCGACGCTTTCAGAAGACAGCTTTTTCAGTTCGGTCAGTGCATCACCCAGGATTATCTTTTTAGATTCATCGCCAAAATAGACAGGTTCACATCTTGCGTTCATCGCCAAAGCCTCCCGTGTGAAGTTAATAAAAAAGGCGCTTCCCCATGCCGAGTAGCGCCTTTTAAAACAAACATTTAACTGATTAGTATCAGTTCATGCCGTATTTTTTTAGTTTTTTACGCAGCGTACCACGGTTGATGCCCATCATCAGGGCAGCACGGGTCTGGTTACCGCGGGTGTATTGCATCACCATGTCCAACAGGGGCTGTTCTACTTCAGCCAGTACCAGCTCATAGAGATCGTTAACATCCTGACCATTCAATTGAGCAAAATAGTTCTTCAGTGCCTGTTTAACCGAGTCACGCAGGGGCTTTTGAGTTACCTGGTCCTGAGAGTTAACGGTAGAAACGGTCAGTACGTCAGAATTTACGCGTTGTTCGAACATAGTTCTGTCAGCTCTTTATTTCTGTTTACGCAAAATTTTCGAAGTATGCCTCCAACGCCGCCAGCTGTTCGCTGGAATCTTCAATGGCGTTGAATGTGCGCCGAAACTGGTCATCCGGAGCGTGTTCCTGGAGATACCAGGATACGTGTTTACGCGCAATTCGGTACCCTTTTGCCTGACCATAAAAGTCGTGCAGTTCCCGAACGTGCGCACAAAGCAAGCGCTTCACCTCTGCCAGAGGCAGCGGGGGCAGCAGCTCCCCAGTGTCCAGATAATGCTGGATTTCCCGAAAGATCCAGGGTCTTCCCTGAGCTGCACGTCCTATCATCAGGGCATCCGCCCCCGTATAGTTGAGTACAGCTCTGGCTTTATGCGGGTCAGTAATGTCGCCATTCGCGATAATCGGAATGGAAACTTTCTGCTTAACTGCCCGAATACTGTCGTACTCAGCATCTCCATTGAACAAACAGGCGCGGGTGCGTCCATGAATGGTCAGAGCCTGAATGCCACAATCTTCAGCCAGTTGGGCAATCTCTACGCAGTTACGGTGTTCCGGAGCCCAGCCGGTGCGAATCTTGAGTGTGACAGGAACGTCCACTGCATTGACGACCTCGGTTAGTATCGACTTCACTAAATCCGGGTACTGCAAGAGGGCTGAACCTGCGAGCTTACGATTCACTTTTTTAGCCGGACACCCCATATTGATATCAATAATCTGGGCGCCGCTTTCCACGTTAATACGTGCGGCATCGGCCATCTCAACAGGGTCGCTACCGGCAATTTGCACCGTGCGAATTCCTGGCTCATCAACGTGCACCATCCGTAAACGAGACTTGTCACTTTCCCAAACCTGCGGGTTAGAAGACATCATCTCGGATACCGTCAATCCTGCTCCCATCTCATAGCACAGCGTCCTGAATGGTCTGTCAGTGATGCCAGCCATAGGTGCTGCGATCAGGCGATTTCTGAGCTGGTATTGTCCGATGCGCATGAGTTAAGAAATGACCATACTGTGACTGCAAGGCGGCGTATATTACGCATTTTTCGCACGAGATGAAAGGCCAAACTTTGACCAATCCACTGAGGTGGATCAATGAATTGCCGTAAATGTGAACGTATGAAAATATTTAATCATATAAATCATTGCATTATAAAGATGTGTCTATTTTATATACACATATAATTTTGCGTAACTTCTCATTTTTTCTTCAGCTGCAGAAGGTACTGACAAGATATTCTGCTGAATTAATCAGCAAATCACCTCGCCATTGTGTGATCGCTACCTCATTTTAGTACAGGATCTCGTTATCCCCAGAATAGCTTTCCGTAATCTTGCGTTCATTCAACGGCTGCAGCGGGCGATTGTTTGCACGCCCAACAATGTAGTGAAATTTATCCAGCTGTTCGGTTGAAAGAGCAACAGGCGTTTTCAGGACAGCCCAAGTGACGCCTTCGCTGCAGGGAGGCGTTGTTAACGAACCACGGTAGCGCCAGTAGGTTTTATTGTCGGGTAAAAGCTGATTGATATTAACTGGTGAGAAGATGGGCATACTGCTGTCTTCCATGGCTGGAAAGGACTCCCACAAATTTTGAATCGCCTGGTTCGGTTCGCCGACGTCAAACATAACCGCCACGATAGCGATGTCTCCGGATTGATTTTTGTGGAGCAGCTGCAGCTCCAGCGGATAGGTTTTACCGTTGAGGGCATGTTCACTCGGGGCGTGGAATTCAAATTGTTTTAAATAATAAAGCGTTTCATCAATTTCAATGGAATTAGATGTATAGCTACTCATCGTTGCCTGCAACGTATGGTTAATGCTCCGAAATCTAGTTGGGCCATCGACGTACTGCATGTTGAGCGCGGGAAGACCGAGTTTACTGGTTGTGGTGGTCTGGATGTCTATGGGGGATTGGTTTATGCCTGTCTGGCACGTTGCATACGCTTTGCTGATTTCTCCCCACCGTGCGGGGCCATTTTCTTCGGTATATCCCCATGGTACGGCCAGCGTGGTCAGTGGCATCAGGCATGCTGCCAGCAAAGTTGTTGTAAAACAGTTGAAACGCATACGTTTACTCAATGAAAATCAATATAAAAAATAACAAAATCAATTGATTATTATATCGCTGAGGAAAGTGTCGGTATGCTGGTCTATTGTCTGAAAATGGCGTGGTCAGATAACCACGCCGGAAGGGATTATTTTTTCTGGCCGGTAATGCGACACCACTCTTCTTTCTCAATAACCGGATCGAGCGTAAAGAGATCGGCATAGGCTTCACAGACGCTTTCCGCCTGGCTGGCAAGAATACCAGAAAGCCCCAGCAAACCGCCTTCTACGGGCAGTACGCTGATTAACGGAGCCAGTTCACGTAATGGGCCAGCAAGGATGTTGGCGACCACCACGTCGGCTTTCATCGCCTCTGGCTGGTCTTTCGGCAGATAAAGCTCCAGACGCTCAGAAACACCATTACGCTGGGCGTTATCACGGCTGGCCTGAATCGCTTGCGGATCGATATCCACGCCAATGGCTTTCGCCGCACCCAGTTTCAGTGCCGCAATGGCAAGAATGCCGGAGCCGCAGCCAAAGTCGATAACCGTTTTACCGTTAAGATCAAGACCGTCCAGCCATTGCAGGCACAGAGAGGTGGTGGGGTGCGTGCCTGTACCAAACGCCAGACCCGGGTCCAGCATCACGTTGACAGCATTCTCATCCGGGACATCGCGCCAGCTCGGGCAAATCCACAGACGTTCGCCAAAGCGCATTGGGTGGAAGTTATCCATCCATTCGCGTTCCCAGTCTTTGTCTTCGAGCTGTTCGATTTTATGCACGAAGCCTTCACCCAGCAGCGGATGCTGTTCCAGGATGGCAACAACTTCTTTCATGTCGGTTTCTGCATCGAACAAGCCGATAACGTCGGTATCACCCCACAGGCGAGTCTCGCCCGGCAGAGGTTCAAATACCGGCGTATCATGCGTATCCTGGAAAGTAATGGAAACGGAGCCCGCTTCCATCAGCGCATCGCTCAACTCTTCAGCGTTGGCACCGGTCGTGTTCAGTTTCAGTTGGATCCATGGCATGGCAAAACTCTTTATTTATCAGTAGTCAATATGGCGACTTGCGGGACGGCGGAACCGAAACGGTTGCCGATCAGGAAAGCCAGCAAGCTTATCAGTAACGAGGGCACGATCGGATGGAAGCCCAGGAACTGAACGTTAAAGGTGGCGAGTAAAGCATAAAGCACGCCGCCGACAATCATCGCGCTCAATGCGCCTGACGCGTTTGCCCGCTCCCAGTAGAGGCCCAGCACCAGCGGCCACAGGAAGACGGCTTCCAGCCCGCCAAACGCCAGCAGATTCAGCCAGATAATCATCTCTGGTGGTTTCCAGGCGGCCAGCAACAGTAACGCGCCCAGCAATAGGGTAATCACTGCTGACATGCGCTTCAGCCGGGTTTCATTTTTAAGCTGTTCCGGACGAAGGTTCAGGTACAGATCCTTAATGATCGTAGCGGAACTTTGCAGCAATTGGGCATTGATCGTCGACATGATCGCGGCCATGGGAGCCGCAAGGAAGATCCCGGCAGCGATCGGCGGCAAGACTTTGACCATCAGCGTAGGGATAACCAGGTCTGGTACCGTCAGGTCAGGGATTACCGCCCGTCCCAGAGCACCCGCCAGATGCATACCAAACATCAGGATCGCCACCACTATGGTGCCGATGATAATGCCGCGGTGTACCGCTTTACTGTCTTTATAAGAGATGCAGCGTACCGCCGTATGCGGCAGGCCAATTACGCCAAAACACACCAATACCCAAAATGAGGTCATAAACGTGGGTGACAAAATGTCATCAGCGCCCTGCGGCGAGACCAGTTTAGGATCGATAGTCTGCAGGGTTACCACCGCATTGCTAAGGCCACCGGCAGCATGGACGACGCCGACCAGCAAAACGATAGTTCCAATCAGCATCACCATACCCTGCATGGTATCGTTCAGTACACTGGCGCGAAATCCGCCGAACGCCGTATACAATGCGATACTGACGCCAAAAATCAGCAATCCAGTTTCGTAAGGAATGCCCGCTGCGGTTTCAAGCAGACGTGCGCCGCCAATAAACTGTACGGTCATTGCTCCGACAAACGCGACCAGCAGGCTGAGACTCGCCAGCCACACCAGCAGGCGGCTCTGGTAGCGCGCAAACAGCATATCGTTGAGGGTAACAGCATTATAACGACGCGCCAGAATCGCGAATTTCTTACCAAGAATCCCCAATGAGAGCCAGACGGCAGGCAACTGGATCATCGCCAGCAGCACCCATCCCAGTCCGTATTTGTAAGCAGCGCCAGGACCGCCAATAAACGAGCTGGCGCTAATGTAGGTTGCCGTTAGCGTCATCGCTAACACGACCCCGCCCATGGAACGGCTGCCAAGGAAATATTCATTCAGGAAGGTACCGGTCACTCTCTTACGCATGGCGTAAACAGAAAGACCGAAGACCACCAGAAGATAGGCGACCAGCGGTAAAATAACTTCAAGCTGCATCGTCATCCTCCAACGAAATGTCGCGATAGATAAACTTCACCATCGCCCAGCACAGCACGATGAAAACCAGCGGCGTTAGCAGGCAGGCCATTTCGAACCAGTGCGGTAAGCCGGTAAAACCCAGCGTTGAATCAGGTAAGTAAGCGGTCACTAACCATGTAACCAGATATAAAAGGGTTAGCCACAGCGCCCAGCGCGCCTCTTTATGGGCCTGAACAAAACGAGCGTCCATTTTTTGTCCCTTGTGGATAAAGAAAGCGGGGATTGTACCTTATGGCACGTGCGGGAGGGGAGAAAAACAAAAGGCCGGAATTTCCGGCCTTTTTGGTTAACGCACGCTTACTTTTCCTGAAGTCCGAGTTTTTTCTCCAGATAGTGGATATTGGTTCCACCGTGCTGGAAGTGCTCGTCATTCATGATACGGATCTGCAGGTCAACGTTGGTTTTGATACCGTCGATGATCAGTTCCTGCAAGGCGTTTTTCATACGGGCGATAGCGACGTCGCGGTTTTCGCCATAGCAGATCAGCTTACCGATCATTGAGTCATAGTACGGAGGTACGGTGTAGCCTGCGTAAATATGAGACTCCCAACGCACACCAAAACCACCCGGCGCGTGGAAACGCGTGATTTTACCCGGGCTTGGCAGGAAGGTGTTCGGGTCTTCGGCATTGATACGGCATTCTACCGCATGGCCTTTAACCACAACTTCGTCCTGCTTGATGGACAGCGGTTGACCCGCTGCGATGCGCAGTTGCTCTTTGATCAGGTCAACGCCGGTGATCATTTCGGTTACCGGGTGTTCAACCTGAATACGGGTGTTCATCTCAATGAAGTAGAACTCGCCGTTTTCGAACAGGAACTCGAAAGTACCCGCCCCGCGATAGCCGATATCAACACAGGCTTTGGCGCAACGCTCGCCGATGTAGCGACGCAGTTCCGGAGTAATGCCCGGTGCAGGTGCTTCTTCGACAACTTTCTGGTGACGACGCTGCATGGAGCAGTCACGCTCTGCCAGATAAATTGCGTTACCCTGACCGTCTGCCAGCACCTGAATCTCAATGTGGCGTGGGTTTTCCAGGTACTTCTCCATGTAAACCATGTCGTTGTTGAAAGCCGCTTTCGCTTCCGCTTTGGTCATGGAGATGGATTGTGCCAGTTCGGCATCGCTGCGCACGACGCGCATACCGCGACCGCCGCCGCCGCCGGAGGCTTTGATGATAACCGGATAACCGATGCGTTTAGCATGAGCGCGGTTAGCGTCCATGTCATCACCCAGCGGGCCGTCAGAGCCTGGGACTGTTGGTACACCTGCTTTCTTCATCGCGGTGATTGCGGACACTTTGTCACCCATCAGGCGGATGGTGTCGGCTTTCGGGCCGATGAAGATAAAGCCGGAACGTTCTACCTGTTCAGCAAAGTTGGCGTTCTCAGAGAGGAAGCCATAACCCGGGTGAATTGCCACCGCGCCAGTGATTTCAGCAGCGCTAATGATAGCCGGGATGTTCAGATAGCTTTTTACGGATGCTGCCGGGCCAATACAGACCGTCTCATCCGCCAGCAATACGTGTTTTAAATCGCGATCCGCGCTTGAATGCACCGCGACAGTCTTGATGCCCAGTTCTTTACAGGCACGAAGAATACGCAAGGCAATCTCGCCGCGGTTGGCGATAACAATTTTATCCAACATGTTCGCCTCGTTATTCGATGACGACCAGCGGCTCGTCAAATTCTACCGGTTGACCGCTTTCTACCAGAATCGCTTTAACTACGCCGGATTTGTCGGCTTCGATCTGGTTCATCATTTTCATGGCTTCAACGATGCACAGGGTATCGCCCGCATTCACTTTCTGGCCGATTTCGATGAACGCTTTCGCATCCGGGCTCGGGGTGCGGTAGAACGTACCAACCATTGGGGAGCGTACGATGTGACCACTGATTTCCGCTGCTGCCGGAGCTTCCATACTTGGAGAGGCAGTTTGTGCGACAGCGTTAGACAGAGCTGGCTGCTGCATCACTGGTGCAGCATAAGCCTGTTGCATCATCGGAAAACTTGCAGCTGGCGCTGCACGGCTGATGCGTACAGATTCTTCGCCTTCAGAAATTTCCAGTTCGGAGATGCCTGATTCTTCAACCAGCTCGATCAGTTTTTTAATCTTACGAATATCCATGAGTGGGTTCCGTACTCTTTGTTTAGTGAGATTGTGACAAGCGTTTTACCGCCGTCTGTATAGCATTTTTATAACAGTGAGTGACAAGATGCCACGCATCTCAGGCGCTGCACTGGGTGCTGCTGCCATTAAATGAGATTGCCAGACTTGTTAGTCATTGTGCGGCTATCTTCTGCCATTTTCGGGTAAAAGACAAAATATACCTTCAATATGCGATTGTCACCCTTTCAGCGCTTTAAAAACGCTACCGGGGATAGCAAAGTCGCACATTATAACTATTTCGTAGCAATTGGCAGCTAAATACTGGTCTTATCAGGGAAGATAATCAACCGTTAACATGTAAAGAAAATCGGATCGTCCGTGTTTTGCAACGCACTGCACATAACGTGAAACTACCGCCACCACTGGCGAAACTTCTTGTAACGGCACGCTAGCAGCACCGCCGCGAGCGCTGCATAAATAATCGGTTGAGGGGAGATAATTTTTACCGACCACAAATAATGTATGGGTGCCAGGATCGCCACAAGATAGACGAAGTTGTGCAGATACTGCCAGTTTTTACCCAGCATTCTCTGTGCAGCTTGCGTAGATGTTAAAGTGAGGGCGAATAATATGACCCAGCTAGCAATGCCCAATGTTAAATAAGGTCGCGTAAGTAATTCCCGCCCTAATAACGCCAGATTATTAATGCCCAGCTCCAGTAACGCGTAGCTGGTTAAATGCAGCGTTGCCCAGGCGAAACACCATAGCCCTAACAGACGACGTGTGCGTATCAATAATGGCTGTTTAGCGTAGCGCGTGAGTGGAGAGACCAGCAAGGTCGCCAGCAAGAATTTCAGAGCTGTCCTACCGGTAAAGTGCTGGATATCTTTGACCGGATCGGCGCTCAGGCCGCCGTGATTTACCGCCCAAAATAGCCAGATAAACGGCAATAAACCGGCAAGATGCAGGCAAACTTTCATCGCGATAATGTGCTTTGCGGTCAGACGCACTTAAAAATTCTCCTGCAAATTGAGTCCGCGATACAGTGATGCAACCTCTTCGGCATAGCCGTTAAACATCAGCGTGGGCTGACGCTGTACGTCCAGGATACCGCCTGCGCCAATAAAACGCTCAGTGGCCTGGGACCAGCGGGGGTGATCGACATGCGGATTCACGTTGGCATAAAATCCGTATTCATTGGGCGCGGCCAGATTCCAGGTTGTCGGAGGGCGTTCGCGCGTGAGTTTGATACTCACGATCGACTTAATGCCTTTAAATCCATATTTCCACGGCACAATTAAGCGAATGGGCGCGCCATTTTGTGGTGGAAGGGCCTTGCCATAAACCCCCACAGTAAGCAGTGTGAGTGGGTGCATTGCTTCATCCAGACGCAGTCCTTCAACATAGGGATATTTTAGCCCGCCGCCAATAAAGCGATCTTTCTGTCCCGGCATATCATCCGGTGCGTACAGCGTTTCGAACGCGACATACTTTGCGTTGCTGGTGGGTTCAACCTGCGCCAGCAGTTTATGTAACGGAAAGCCGATCCACGGCACGACCATTGACCAGGCTTCCACGCAGCGCATCCGATAAATCCGTTCTTCCAGCGGGAAACGGGTGGTCAGCGAATCGTGATCGAGGGTGAGTGGTTTTGCCACCTCGCCACTGATTTGCAACGTCCACGGATCGGTTTTCAGGCTGCCTGCATTGGCTGCCGGATCCGCTTTATCGAGACCGAACTCGTAGAAGTTGTTGTAGCCAGAAACCTTATCCGCAGGCGTTAAAGGAAGTGAATTTTGCCAGGCGGAGGGCTTACTGAAATCAAGCGGCTTACCTGCAGGTGCGGGCGGGCGATCGTTGCCCTTAAACCAGCTCAGAAGATCGGCCTGTGCAGAGAGGGGCAAAGACAAGGCGGCAGCGCTGATCCCTAATGCTTTTAGTACCTGGCGGCGCTGCATAAAAAAAGCCGACTCATCAGTGACGTCGGCTTCTGTAAATGGACGTAATTTCTTCATAACAGACTCCCGGCTTACGCGTCATAACTGACAGGGGACGCGTAGTTAATATGGCAGGGAGTCTGTAGATGTGCCGCGAAATTTGGTTAATTAAGTGTAAATTTCTGCGCCAGGGCCTGTTACTTCACCTTCACCAGCGTACGGCCTTGCACCTGGTTATTGATGATGGCATCGGCGAACTTCGGCGCATCAGCCAGCGTAATTTCCGTTGCCGCCTGAGCATAGAAAGATTCCGGCAGATCCTTAACCAGACGCGCCCAGGCCTCTGCACGGCGTGCCGGCGGGGTCATCACCGAGTCCACTCCTTGCAAACGAACGTTACGCAGAATGAATGGCATCACCGTGGTCGGCAGAGCGAAACCACCCGCCAGGCCGCAGGCGGCAACGCAGCCACCGTAGTTCATCTGCGCCAGAACTTTTGCCAGAACTTTGTCGCCAACGGTATCCACCGCGCCAGCCCACAGCTGTTTTTCCAGCGGACGAGACTCGGCAAACTCATCGCGGCCAAGAATACGGTTAGCGCCCAGGCTTTTCAGGTAGTCGTGGGTGCTTTCACGGCCCGAAACCGCCGCAACCTGATAACCCAGCTTATGCAGTAACGCAACGGCTGTGCTGCCCACGCCGCCGCTGGCGCCGGTGACGACAATTTCACCGTCTTGCGGGCGAATACCTGCATCTTCAAGCGCCATTACGCACAGCATAGCGGTAAAGCCGGCGGTACCGATGACCATGGCTTTACGCCCATCCAGTCCTTTTGGCAGCGCAACCAGCCAGTCGCCTTTCACGCGTGCGCGCTCTGCCAGTCCACCCCAATGATTTTCACCCACGCCCCAGCCGGTCAGTAACACTTCCTGACCCGCATGAAAACGGGGATCTTCGCTTGCACGCACGGTACCGGCGAAATCGATACCAGGAATCATCGGAAAATTACGAATGATTTTACCCTTGCCAGTGATAGCCAGAGCATCTTTATAGTTCAGGCTTGACCAGTGGATATCCACCGTAACATCGCCTTCAGGTAGCTGATTTTCGTCGAGGGGTTGAACGGATGCGAGGGTTTTTCCGTCCTGCTGTTCTAAGATCAAAGCCTGCATAACCTGTCCTCAATTCGTATAGTGGATTGGAAAATTATTAATGAAGACTATACTCGCTAATCAAAACATGATGCCGATTCTGCGCAATAAATTGCCAGATATACCTGATTTGGTAGTATGCCCACACTGTATGTATAAATGGACGGATTTTGCGTTCAGTTTTGCATTTTTGGGTCGCTTTATCACTTTCAGGCCTGTTTCATAACTGTCGGAGTTAACACAAGGATGCGATTAACGACGAAATTTTCAGCTTTTGTCACGCTGCTTACTGGGTTAACGATCTTCGTGACTCTGATCGGCTGTTCGCTGAGTTTCTATAACGCTATTCAATATAAGTTCACCACGCGCGTGCAGGCGGTCGCGACGGCGATTGATACGCATCTGGTCTCCAGAGATGTCGTTGCGTTAACCCCGCAAATCGATGAGCTGATGGTTTCTGTTGATATCGTGCGCATCGAACTGTTGCAGGGCGAACACGTGGTGTATGACCACTCGCGCACCAGTAGCTACCGACCGGCAGGGACGAACAATCTCTACCGCGAGATCACCGTACCGTTGGTCAAGCATCCGGGCATGTCATTGCGTCTGGTTTATCAGGATCCGATGGGTAACTATTTCCATTCGCTACTGACCACTGCACCGCTCACGATAGCCATTGCTTTCATTATTCTGATGCTCTTTTTGTCTGTGCGCTGGCTTCAGCGCCAGCTTTCGGGTCAGGAGCTGCTGGAGATTCGTTCCACACGTATTCTGAACGGCGAACGTGGGCCGAACGTGCGGGGAACGGTCTATGAATGGCCTGCGCGCACCAGCAGTGCGCTCGATATGCTGCTGACTGAAATTCAAAATGCTCGCGAGCAACGCAGCCGCCTGGATACGCTGATTCGTTCCTATGTCGCGCAGGATACAAAAACTGGGCTAAGCAACCGCCTGTTCTTTGATAACCAACTGGCCACGCTGCTGGAAGATCAGGAAAAAGTAGGCTCGCATGGCGTCGTGATGATGGTACGCCTGCCGGACTTTACGCTGCTGCGCGATAGCTGGGGAATCACCCTCGCGGAAGAACAAATCTCGACGCTGATCAATTTGTTGTCGACTTTTATGACGCGCTATCCGGGCGCGTTGCTTGCGCGTTACCACCGTAGCGATTTTGCCATCCTGCTGCCACACCGCACGTTGAAAGAGGCGGAAAGTATTGCCGGGCAATTATTAAAAGCGGTAGATGCACTTCCGGCTAATAAAATGATCGATCGTGCCGATATGGTTCATATTGGCATTTGCGTTTGCCGCAGCGGTCAGTCGCCGGAGCAAGTGATGGATCATGCTGAAGCAGCCACGCGGAATTCGGTATTGCAGGGCGGAAATAGCTGGTCGGTCTATGATGACTCGCTGCCGGAAAAAGGTCGGGGCAACGTACGCTGGCGAACGCTGATCGAACAGATGCTCAGCCGGGGCGGGCCGAGAATTTATCAAAAGCCTGCAGTAACCCGTGAAGGGCGGGTGCACCATCGGGAGCTGATGTGCCGTATTTTTGATGGTAACGAAGAGGTCATTTCGGCGGAATATATGCCGATGGTCCTTCAATTTGGCCTGGCTGAAGAGTATGACCGTTTGCAGATAAGCCGTCTGACCCTGCTTTTGGGTTACTGGCCGCAGGAAAATCTGGCGATGCAGATAACGGTTGAATCGCTTATTCGCCCACGTTTTCAGCGCTGGCTGCGTGATACGCTGATGCAGTGCGAAAAATCATTACGCAAACGCATAATTATTGAACTTGCTGAGGCAGATGTCTGTCAACATATCAGCCGGTTACAGCCCGTCATCAGATTGATGAATGCGCTGGGCGTGCGTATTGCCGTTACGCAGGCGGGGTTAACGCTGGTGAGCACCAGTTGGATTAAAGAGCTTAACGTTGAGTTATTGAAGCTGCATCCAAGTCTGGTGAGGAACATTGATAAGCGAACGGAAAATCAGCTTCTGGTTCAAAGCCTGGTGGAGGCCTGTTCGGGAACACCCACGCAGGTTTACGCTACGGGCGTACGTTCGCGTAGTGAGTGGCATACGCTGACAGAACGCGGAGTTGCGGGTGGGCAAGGGGATTTTTTTGCTGCATCACAACCACTTGACACTAACGTGAAAAAATATTCGCAAAGATACTCGGTTTAACCTGCCGTTTAATTTGTTTTCACGTAGAATAACGCGCGCTGTGCCTTCTGGGGGTGTGCTTGCCTGCTCGCCAGGTTGTAACAGCAAACATGCAGGTGAATGACCTTTGACAGGTTGCAAACAAAAGCGAGGAGTGCTGCTGATTTATTCAGCCCTGATGGACTCAGGCCGGTTTTGTAACAAAGGAAACGAACTGCACTAATTTTCACCGTAGCAGATGATTTTTGCGCCTTGTCGCTGCTGCGTGTGGTTGGTAAAGTAAGCGGATTTTGTTTTCCGCCCCAGCTTTCAGGATTATCCCTTAGTATGTTGAAAAAATTTCGTGGCATGTTTTCCAATGACCTGTCCATTGACCTGGGTACCGCGAATACCCTTATTTATGTAAAAGGACAAGGCATCGTATTGAATGAGCCTTCTGTTGTGGCCATTCGTCAGGATCGTGCCGGTTCGCCGAAAAGCGTGGCTGCAGTAGGTCATGATGCGAAGCAGATGCTGGGTCGTACGCCGGGCAATATCGCTGCAATTCGCCCAATGAAAGACGGCGTTATCGCTGACTTCTTCGTGACTGAAAAAATGCTCCAGCACTTTATCAAGCAAGTGCACAGCAATAGCTTCATGCGCCCAAGCCCGCGCGTACTGGTGTGTGTACCGGTTGGAGCAACTCAGGTTGAACGCCGTGCGATCCGTGAATCAGCTCAGGGCGCAGGTGCTCGTGAAGTCTTCCTGATCGAAGAGCCGATGGCGGCTGCGATCGGTGCGGGTCTGCCAGTTTCTGAAGCAACCGGTTCAATGGTTGTTGATATCGGTGGTGGTACCACTGAAGTTGCCGTTATCTCCCTGAACGGCGTGGTTTACTCCTCTTCTGTTCGTATTGGCGGCGACCGCTTTGATGAAGCCATCATTAATTATGTTCGTCGTAACTACGGTTCTCTGATCGGTGAAGCGACCGCAGAACGTATTAAACACGAGATCGGTTCCGCTTATCCGGGCGACGAAGTGCGCGAAATCGAAGTTCGCGGTCGTAACCTGGCTGAAGGCGTTCCGCGCGGCTTTACCCTGAACTCCAACGAGATTCTGGAAGCCCTGCAGGAACCGCTGACCGGTATCGTTAGCGCGGTAATGGTTGCACTGGAACAGTGCCCGCCGGAACTGGCGTCTGACATCTCCGAACGCGGTATGGTGCTGACCGGTGGCGGTGCGCTGCTGCGTAACCTTGACCGTCTGTTAATGGAAGAAACCGGTATTCCAGTTGTTGTTGCTGAAGATCCGCTGACCTGCGTGGCGCGCGGCGGCGGCAAGGCGCTGGAAATGATCGACATGCACGGCGGCGACCTGTTCAGCGAAGAGTAATCGGATGCAGGTTGGGTAGCCCCCGCGGGTTGCCCTTCCGCTCTGATACGAGAATACGCATAGACTATGAAGCCAATTTTTAGCCGTGGCCCTTCGCTACAGATTCGCCTTATTCTGGCGGTGCTGGTGGCGCTCGGCGTTATTATTGCCGACAGCCGCTTGGGTACGTTTAGTCAAATCCGAACGTACATGGATACCGCCGTCAGTCCTTTCTACTTTATCTCAAATGGTCCTCGTGAATTACTCGACGGCGTGTCGCAAACGCTGGCTTCGCGTGACCAACTCGAACTTGAAAACCGGGCATTGCGTCAGGAACTGCTGCTGAAAAATAGCGAACTGCTGATGCTGGGGCAATACAAACAGGAGAACGCGCGTTTGCGCGAGCTGCTGGGATCGCCATTGCGTCAGGACGAACAAAAGATGGTGACGCAAGTCATCTCAACGGTTAATGACCCTTACAGCGATCAGGTGGTGATCGACAAAGGGAGCGTTAACGGCGTCTACGAAGGTCAGCCGGTTATTAGTGACAAAGGCGTTGTGGGTCAGGTCGTGGCGGTGGCTAAACTGACGAGCCGCGTGCTGCTGATTTGCGATGCGACGCATGCGCTGCCCATTCAGGTTCTGCGTAACGATATTCGCGTGATCGCTGCGGGTAACGGCTGCACTGACGATCTTCAGCTCGAACACCTGCCGGCCAATACCGACATTCGCGTTGGCGATGTGCTGGTCACCTCGGGTCTGGGCGGACGTTTCCCTGAAGGTTATCCGGTTGCTGTTGTTTCTTCCGTTAAGCTGGACACTCAGCGCGCTTATACCGTGATTCAGGCTCGCCCGACCGCGGGTCTGCAGCGTTTGCGCTATCTGTTGCTGTTGTGGGGTGCCGATCGTAATGGCGCGAACCCGATGACGCCGGAAGAAGTACACCGCGTTGCCAATGAACGTCTGATGCAAATGATGCCGCAAGTTCTGCCAGCACCAGATTCCATGGGGCCGCCTGCGCCAGTGCCAACTCCTGCAACAGGTGTGACTCCTGCGCCTGTGGATACCACGCCGCCACAACCTGCTCCGCGTAAGCCGGGAGGACAGTAAGTGGCAAGCTATCGTAGCCAGGGACGTTGGGTTATTTGGCTCTCGTTCCTTATTGCACTGTTGCTGCAAGTCATGCCCTGGCCGGATGACATTCTGGTTTTCCGGCCAAACTGGGTACTGCTCATCTTGTTGTATTGGATCCTGGCGCTGCCGCATCGCGTAAATGTGGGCACGGGATTTGTGGTGGGTGCCATACTGGATCTCATCAGCGGCTCCACGCTTGGCGTGCGCGCATTGTCGATGAGTATCATTGCTTATCTGGTCGCGCTGAAATTCCAGCTATTCCGAAACCTCGCGCTCTGGCAACAGGCGCTGGTGGTCATGTTGTTATCACTGGTCGTGGATATTATTGTTTTCTGGGCCGAGTTTTTAGTGATCAACGTCTCTTTCAGACCTGAAGTGTTCTGGAGTAGTGTAGTGAATGGCGTGCTTTGGCCATGGCTATTCTTACTGATGCGTAAAGTCCGTCAGCAGTTTGCGGTGCAATAAGGTTGATATGAATACTCTGTATCTTGCTTCAGGTTCTCCACGTCGTCAGGAGTTGCTCGCTCAGCTTGGTGTTACGTTTGAACGGCTGATCCCTGGGATTGAAGAACAGCGGCACCCGCAGGAAAGTGCGCAGCAGTACGTTTCCCGTCTGGCGCGCGAAAAAGCGCAGGCTGGTGTAGCACTGGCACCGCGTGATTTGCCGGTATTGGGTGCGGATACCATCGTTATCCTTAATGGCGAAGTGCTGGAAAAACCGCACGACGCTGCCCACGCCGCAGCAATGCTGCGCAAACTGTCGGGCAAAACGCATCAAGTTATGACGGCCGTGGCACTGGCCGATTGCCAGCACAGTCTGGACTGCCTGGTAGTGACGGAAGTGACATTCAGAGCACTAACCGATGAGGACATCGCGGGTTATGTTGCCAGCGGTGAACCAATGGATAAAGCAGGTGCATACGGTATTCAAGGGTTGGGTGGCTGTTTTGTCAGGAAGATAAATGGCAGCTATCACGCCGTAGTCGGCTTACCGCTGGTAGAAACGTATGAGTTGCTGACCAATTTTAACGCACTGCGTGAGAAAAGGGATAAACATGACGGCTGAATTGTTGGTAAACGTAACGCCATCGGAAACTCGGGTGGCTTACATTGATGGCGGTATTCTGCAGGAAATTCATATTGAACGTGAGGCGCGACGCGGAATCGTAGGCAATATCTACAAAGGTCGTGTAAGTCGTGTACTTCCGGGTATGCAGGCGGCTTTTGTAGATATTGGACTGGATAAAGCCGCATTTCTTCACGCTTCTGACATTATGCCGCACACCGAATGCGTGGCGGGTGAAGAACAAAAACAGTTCACCGTACGCGACATTTCTGAACTGGTGCGCCAGGGTCAGGATCTGATGGTGCAGGTGGTAAAAGATCCTTTGGGAACGAAGGGCGCACGCCTGACGACGGACATCACGCTTCCTTCCCGTTATCTCGTTTTTATGCCGGGGGCCTCGCACGTTGGCGTATCCCAACGTATCGAAAGCGAAACGGAACGCGAACGTCTGAAAAAAGTGGTGGCGGATTACTGCGATGAGCAGGGTGGTTTCATCATTCGCACGGCGGCAGAAGGCGTATGCGAAGAGGATCTGGCCTCGGATGCTGCCTACCTGAAACGCGTCTGGACAAAAGTCATGGAGCGTAAAAAGCGCCCGCAAACGCGCTACCAGATGTACGGTGAACTGGCACTGGCACAGCGCGTGTTGCGTGACTTTGCTGATGCGCAGCTTGACCGCATCCGCGTCGACTCCCGTCTGACCTATGAGGCGTTACTGGAATTTACGGCGGAATATATCCCCGAGATGACCAGCAAGCTGGAACATTACAGCGGGCGTCAGCCTATTTTTGATCTCTTTGACGTAGAGAATGAAATCCAGCGCGCGCTGGAACGCAAAGTTGAGCTGAAGTCCGGCGGTTATCTGATCATCGATCAAACTGAAGCGATGACCACCGTCGACATCAATACCGGCGCGTTTGTTGGGCATCGTAATCTCGACGACACTATCTTTAATACTAATATTGAAGCAACGCAGGCCATTGCTCGTCAGCTGCGTCTGCGTAACCTCGGCGGCATTATCATTATCGATTTTATCGACATGAATAATGAAGATCACCGTCGCCGGGTACTGCACTCCCTGGAGCAGGCTCTGAGCAAGGATCGTGTAAAAACCAGCATTAACGGTTTTTCACAGCTGGGCCTGGTGGAGATGACGCGCAAACGCACACGTGAAAGCGTGGAACATGTATTGTGCAACGAGTGTCCAACCTGCCATGGGCGTGGTACGGTGAAAACGGTGGAAACCGTATGTTATGAAATCATGCGCGAAATCGTGCGGGTACACCATGCATATGACTCCGATCGTTTCCTGGTTTATGCCTCTCCGGCAGTGGCTGAAACCCTGAAAGGTGAAGAGTCACATGCGCTGGCGGAGGTTGAGATCTTTGTCGGCAAACAGGTCAAAGTACAAATCGAACCGCTGTATAACCAGGAGCAGTTCGACGTCGTCATGATGTAAATCGTGTAGTGGCACCCGCGCATGTAGGCCGGATAAGGCGCAAGCGCCGTCATCCGGCAATATTCACTCAAGGGGTGTGAGTCATATTTTTTGGTAGACAAGGAGAGGTGCGTGAGGCGATTGCCGGGGATATTACTGCTCACTGGAGCCGCATTCGTTGTCATCGCAGCGCTGCTGGTCAGTGGACTGCGCCTTGCGTTACCTCATCTTGATAGCTGGCGTCCAGCCATTCTTGGCAAGATTGAATCCGCTACAGGTCTACCTGTTTCCGCCAGTCAGCTTTCTGCCAGCTGGCAAAATTTCGGTCCTACGCTTGAAGCGCGTAATATCCATGCGCAGCTAAAAGATGGGGGAGAATTTTCGGTAAAACGCGTCACGCTGGCGCTGGATGTCTGGCAAAGTTTGCTGCACATGCGTTGGCAGTTTCGCGATCTCACCTTTTGGCAACTGCAGTTGCGCACCAATACTCCTATCCAGCGTAGTGAAGGCGGAGATGGAATTGAAACCGACCATCTCAGCAATCTCTTCCTGCGTCAGTTTGATCATTTCGATCTACGCGACAGTCATATCAGCTTTATAACCCTCTCAGGCCAACGTGCTGAACTGGCGATCCCACAGCTTACCTGGCTGAACAATAAAAATCGGCATCGCGCCGAGGGTCAGGTCAGCCTCTCCAGCCTGACCGGACAGCACGGCGTTATGCAGGTGAGGATGGATCTGCGCGACGATAATGGGCTATTGAATAATGGTCGGGTCTGGTTGCAGGCAGACGACATTGACGTCAAACCGTGGTTGGGCAAATGGATGCAGGACAATGTCGCCCTGCAAACTGCGCGTTTTAGCCTGGAAGCATGGATGACGATCAATAAAGGCGTTGTCTCCGGGGGGGATGTCTGGCTGAAGAAAGGCGGTGCCAGCTGGCTGGGTGACAACCGTACGCATACGCTCTCTGTCGATAACCTGACGGCGCACATCAGCCGGGAACAGCCGGGCTGGCAATTCTCCATTCCCGATACCCGTATCACCATGGATGATAAACCTTGGCCGAGCGGTGCATTAACGCTGGCCTGGATCCCTGAGCAGGAAGTCGGTGGCGAGAATAACAAACGCAGCGACGAGCTTCGCATTCGTGCCAGCAATCTGGATCTGGCCGGATTAGAAGGTCTGCGCCCGATGGCGTCCCGGTTATCGCCTGCGCTGGGTGATATTTGGCGCGCCACGCAGCCGAGCGGCAAAATAGATGTGCTGGCGCTGGATATCCCGTTACAGGCGACAGAAAAAACCCGCTTCCAGTCCGCATGGACCAATCTGGCCTGGAAACAGTGGAAGTTGTTACCGGGGGCTGAGCATTTCTCCGGTACGCTTGCGGGCAGTGTTGAAAATGGGGCGCTCACCGCCTCCATGAAGCAAGCCAAAATGCCGTATGAAACTGTCTTCCGCGCGCCGCTGGAAATAGAGAATGGCGTGGCGACGCTAAGCTGGCTGAAAAATGATAAAGGTTTTCAGTTAGATGGGCGCAACATCGATGTTAAAGCGAAAGCGGTACGCGCGCGCGGTGGTTTTCGCTATCTGCAGCCCACTGGAGATGAACCGTGGTTAGGCATTCTGGCTGGCATTAGCACCGACGACGGCTCTCAGGCCTGGCGCTATTTCCCGGAAAACTTGATGGGCAAAGAGCTGGTTGACTACCTCAGCGGCGCTATTCAGGGCGGCGAAGCGGATAACGCCACGCTGGTGTATGGCGGTAACCCACATCTGTTCCCGTATCTGCACAACGAAGGGCAATTTCAGGTTCTGGTGCCGCTACGTAAGGCGAAATTTGCTTTCCAGCCCGACTGGCCTGCGCTAACCGATCTCAATATTGAACTTAACTTCATTAACGATGGTCTGTGGATGAAGACGGATAGCGTCAATTTAGGCGGCGTGAAGGCCAGTAACCTGACGGCTAATATTCCCGACTATGCTAAAGAAAAACTGCTGATTGATGCCGATATCAACGGGCCGGGCAAGGCGGTCGGACCTTATTTTGATGAGACGCCGTTGAAGGACTCCCTCGGCGCCACGCTTGAGCAGTTGCAGATTGACGGCGATGTGAATGCTCGCTTACATCTGGATATTCCGCTAGACGGCTCGCTGGTTACCGCCAAAGGCGATGTCAACCTGCGTAATAACAGCCTGTTTATTAAACCGCTCGACAGCACGCTGAAGAATTTGAATGGTAAATTCAGCTTTATCAACGGCGATCTGAAGAGCGAGCCGATGACGGCGAACTGGTTTAATCAGCCGCTGAACGTCGACTTCTCCACCACCGAAGGGGCGAAAGCCTATCAGGTAGCCGTGAACCTGCAAGGCGACTGGCAGCCAACCCGCATGGGGATTTTACCAGCGCAGGTCAACGATGCCTTAAGCGGCAGCATGGCGTGGAATGGCAAGGTGGGTATCGATCTTCCGTATCATGCCGGACCGACCTACGACATTGAGCTCAAAGGCGACCTGAAGAATGTAAGTAGTCACTTACCTGCTCCGCTGAATAAGGCAGCCGGTGAGGCGTTACCGGTGAACGTTAAGGCCAACGGCAATCTGCGCAGTTTTGAACTGACCGGCAACGCGGGCAGTAAGAACCACTTTAACAGCCGCTGGCTGCTGAATCAGAAACTGACGCTTGACCGCGCAATCTGGACGTCGGAAAGCCGCACCGTGCCCGCGTTACCCGATCAGCAAGGTATTGAGCTTAACCTTCCCCCTATGGATGGCGCGCAATGGCTGGCGTTGTTCCAGAAAGGCGCAGCAGATAACGTTGGCACCAACGCCAACTTCCCGCAGCGCATCACGGTGCGTACGCCATCGTTATCCCTGGGCGGTCAGCAGTGGAATAACTTGAGTATCGTGTCTGAGCCTGCGAGCAATGGCTCCATCGTGCAGGCGCAGGGACGTGAAATAAATGCCACGCTGGCTATGCGCAATAATGCGCCGTGGCTGGCCAATATTAAGTATCTTTATTACAACCCCAGCGCGGCGAAAGCGTCGCCGACGAAAGCACCATTGAATAGTACTCCAGCCTCGCCGTTTTCCGCCGTGGACAACGTCAGCTTCCGCGGCTGGCCGGATGTTCAGTTACGCTGTGCCGAGTGCTGGATGTGGGGACAGAAATATGGGCGTATTGATGCCGATGTGGCGATTAAAGGCGACACGCTAACGCTGAGTAACGGTCTGTTGGATACAGGCTTTGCCAGACTGACCACCGATGGTGTGTGGGTGAACGCGCCGGGCAAAGAACGAACGTCACTGAAGGGGAAACTGAGCGGCAGTAAAATTGACTCCGCTGCCAGTTTCTTTGGCGTATCGACCCCGATTCGTAACTCTTCGTTCAACGTGGAGTATGACCTGCACTGGCGTAACCCGCCATGGGATCCAGATGAAGCTTCGCTGAATGGGATTTTGCGTACCCGGTTGGGCAAAGGTGAGCTTACTGAACTCAGCACTGGACATGCGGGGCAACTCTTGCGACTGCTGAGCTTTGATGCGTTGCTGCGTAAACTGCGTTTTGATTTTAGCGATACTTTCAGCGAAGGTTTCTATTTCGACTCGATTCGCAGCACGGCCTGGATCAAAGATGGCGTGATGCATACCGATGACACGCTGGTGGACGGTCTGGAGGCAGACATTGCGATGAAAGGCTCGGTGAACCTGGTGCGCCGGGAGCTGGATATGGAAGCCATTGTCGCGCCGGAAATTTCTGCCACCGTAGGCGTTGCCGCTGCGTTTGCTGTCAATCCAATTGTCGGCGCGGCGGTGTTTGCTGCCAGTAAGGTTCTGGGACCATTGTGGAGCAAAGTGTCGATTCTGCGCTATCGCATCACCGGTCCGGTCGATAAGCCGCAGATTAACGAAGTTCTGCGTCAGCCGCGCAAAGAAAGCCAGCAATAATTTGACGGGGGCGAGTAATTGCCCCAATCTCAACATAGATCCTCTACCGCAGTCCGTAGGCCGGATAAGGCGTTCACGCCGCCATCCGGCATTGAAGTGCCTGATGGCGACGCTGGCGCGTTTTATCAGGCCTACAACAGTAACTAATGAGTAGCAAAACGATGAGTCTGAACCTGGTAAGTGAACAATTGCTAGCGGCAAATGGCCTGAAACATCAGGATCTGTTTGCCATCCTGGGCCAACTGGCCGAACGCCGTCTTGATTACGGCGATCTCTATTTTCAGTCGAGCTATCACGAATCCTGGGTTTTAGAAGACCGCATCATTAAAGATGGTTCTTACAATATCGATCAGGGCGTTGGCGTGCGCGCCATCAGCGGCGAAAAAACAGGGTTTGCCTATGCAGACCAGATTAGCCTGCTGGCGCTGGAGCAGAGTGCTCATGCTGCCCGTACTATCGTGCGTGACAGCGGTGACGGCAAAGTAAAAACGCTGGGAGCTGTAGAGCATCAGGCGCTTTACACCTCGGTTGATCCCCTGCAGAGCATGAGCCGCGAAGAGAAACTGGATATTCTGCGCCGCGTAGACAGCGTGGCGCGTGCCGCCGACAAGCGCGTCCAGGAAGTAACCGCCAGCCTGACCGGTGTTTATGAACTGATCCTGGTAGCAGCGACCGACGGTACGCTGGCCGCTGACGTTCGCCCGCTGGTACGCCTGTCCGTAAGCGTACAGGTGGAAGAGGACGGTAAGCGCGAGCGCGGCGCCAGCGGTGGCGGCGGTCGTTTTGGCTATGACTATTTCCTGGGCGACCTTGATGGTGAAGTTCGTGCTGACGCATGGGCGAAAGAAGCCGTACGCATGGCGTTGGTTAATCTCTCTGCGGTAGCTGCGCCTGCTGGTACGCTGCCGGTAGTACTCGGCGCTGGCTGGCCTGGCGTTCTGCTGCATGAAGCGGTCGGTCATGGTCTGGAAGGCGACTTTAACCGCCGTGGTACCTCGGTATTCAGCGGTCACATGGGGGAGCTGGTAGCGTCAGAACTGTGCACCGTGGTGGATGACGGCACAATGGCGGACCGTCGTGGCTCTGTGGCTATTGATGATGAAGGCACGCCGGGTCAGTACAACGTGCTGATCGAAAACGGTATTCTGAAAGGCTACATGCAGGACAAACTGAATGCGCGCCTGATGGGCGTTGCGCCAACGGGTAACGGTCGCCGCGAATCTTACGCGCACCTGCCGGTGCCACGTATGACCAACACCTATATGCTGCCGGGGAAATCTACGCCGCAGGAAATCATCGAATCCGTTGAATACGGTATTTATGCGCCTAACTTCGGCGGCGGCCAGGTGGATATCACCTCCGGGAAATTTGTGTTCTCTACGTCTGAAGCATATCTGATTGAAAACGGTAAAGTCACCAAACCGGTGAAAGGCGCGACGTTGATTGGCTCTGGTATCGAAGCGATGCAGCAGATTTCGATGGTGGGTAACGACCTGAAACTGGATAACGGGGTTGGCGTGTGCGGTAAAGAAGGGCAGAGCCTGCCGGTGGGCGTGGGCCAGCCGACGCTGAAGGTGGATAACCTGACCGTGGGTGGCACCGCATAACATCATGATGTATGCCCGATGAGCACCAGTGCCATCGGGCATCTTTCCGGATGCGGCGTCAATGCCTTATCCGGCCTACACTTTTTTTATTTCTCTTTTCCCCGACCGTACATTCCCTGAAACAGCTGCGCTACATCGACAAAATAGTCTGTCAGATAGTTAATCACCACCTGCACCTTGAGCGGCAATTTGTCTTTTTCGGTATACAGCGCATAGACCGGACGCGGATCCGACTGGTAGCGGGGAAGCAGAATCTCCACTTCGCCACGATTGATCTCATTGATCACCCACATCAGCGGTACATAGGCAATGCCCGCACCTGCGGCCAGCCAGCGCACCAATGTCATCGGATCGTTAGTCACAAAACGACCCTCTGGGATCAGGCGGGTGGAAATTCCTTCCGGAGCGATAAGCTCGAATTCATTATCCGGGCGCACGCTGTATTCCAGCCACGAGTGGTTGCTGAGATCGGCAGGTTTCTCCGGGGTGCCAAACTGTGCGAGATAGCTTTTCGCCGCGCAGACCACCATCGGCATAGCCCCCAAACGGCGTGAAAACAGGCTGGAGTCCTGCAACGCGCCGACGCGGATAACCACGTCCAAACCATCAGCGATTAAATCCGGGGCCGGGATGCCGGTCACCAGATTTACCGTCAATCCCGGATACTCTTTCAGCATCGTGGCGGTTAATCCGGCGAGGACATTTTGTGCCATAGTTGAAGAACAGCCAATGCGCAGGGTGCCGATAGGCGTGTTGTTAAAGGCATAGAGTTGCTCGTGAACATCCTGCGCTTCGTGCAGCATTCTCCGGCAGCCCTGATAATAAATTTTACCGGCTTCAGTTAGCCCAATGCTACGCGTGCTGCGGTTTAGCAGCTTGACCTGTAGCTCATCTTCCAGTTTTGAGACCGTCTGGCTTATCGATGAAACGCTCATTTGTAGCTGTCTTGCGGCGGCGGTGAAGGAGCCCATTTCGACAACTTTGGCGAACACCGACATACGTTTTAATCGTTCCATTGTTCACTCTGGCTTAAAAGTGATTTAGATCACATAATATAGATAACAGCATAACAGTTACGTTAATATATTATTATTCAAATAACGGCTATGTCGCTCTCGCCTGGCTCATCCTTGCCCTTCTCTGCGGTGACATACGCTAGAAAATCTATCATCTGCACTCTCTTACGTTACCAAGGTCAACATGAGTCTGTTTCCCGTTATCGTGGTGTTTGGTCTGTCCTTCCCACCGATTTTTTTCGAATTACTTTTGTCACTGGCGATTTTCTGGCTGGTGCGCCGGGTGCTTGTTCCGACTGGCATCTATGATTTTGTCTGGCATCCGGCTCTGTTTAACACCGCGCTGTATTGCTGTCTGTTCTATTTAATAACGCGCCTGTTCGTTTGAGGTTGAAGTGAAAACACTAACAAGAAAACTCTCCCGCACGGCCATTACCGTGATACTGGTCATTCTGGCCTTCATCGCTATTTTCCGCGCATGGGTGTTCTACACCGAGTCGCCGTGGACACGTGATGCGCGTTTCAGCGCCGATGTCGTCGCGATTGCGCCGGATGTTGCGGGCCTTATTACCAACGTTAACATCCATGATAACCAACTGGTGAAAAAGGATCAGATCCTGTTCACTATCGACCAGCCACGCTATAAGAAAGCCCTCGAGCAGGCCGAAGCTGACGTGGCCTATTATCAGGTACTGGCGCAGGAAAAACGCCAGGAGGCCGGTCGTCGTAACCGATTGGGCGTGCAGGCTATGTCTCGTGAAGAGATTGACCAATCAAACAACGTCCTGCAAACCGTATTACACCAGCTTGCGAAGGCGCAAGCGACCCGCGATCTGGCGAAATTAGATCTGGAACGTACCGTTATTCGCGCGCCAGCAGACGGCTGGGTGACTAACCTGAACGTCTATAGCGGCGAATTTATCACGCGCGGTTCCACGGCGGTGGCGTTGGTCAAACAGCATTCTTTCTATGTGCTGGCGTATATGGAAGAAACCAAACTGGAAGGCGTCCGCCCTGGGTATCGCGCTGAAATCACCCCGCTTGGCAGTAATAATGTGCTGAAGGGGACTGTTGATAGTGTGGCGGCTGGCGTAACGAATGCCAGCAGCACGCGGGACGCCAAGGGTATGGCGACCATTGATTCCAATCTTGAATGGGTGCGTCTGGCGCAGCGTGTGCCGGTGCGAATTCGTCTTGATGAGCAGCAGGGAACCTTGTGGCCTGCCGGGACGACGGCGACCGTCGTCATTACCGGCAAGCAGGATCGCGATGCCAGCCAGGAATCTTTCTTCCGTAAAATGGCGCACCGCCTGCGCGAGTTTGGTTAATCGCGATGGGTATTTTCTCCATTGCCAACCAGCATATCCGCTTTGCGGTAAAACTGGCCTGCGCGATTGTACTGGCGCTGTTCGTTGGCTTTCACTTCCAGCTTGAGACCCCGCGCTGGGCGGTGCTGACCGCGGCCATTGTGGCGGCAGGTCCGGCCTTTGCCGCTGGCGGAGAACCTTATTCAGGTGCTATCCGCTATCGAGGCATGTTGCGTATTGTCGGGACATTTATCGGCTGTATTGCCGCCCTGATCATTATCATCAGCATGATCCGCGCCCCGCTATTGATGATCCTGGTGTGTTGTATCTGGGCCGGTTTTTGTACCTGGATCTCGTCGTTAGTGAAGATTGAAAACTCTTATGCCTGGGGGCTTTCGGGCTATACGGCGCTGATCATCGTCATTACTATCCAGGCTGAACCGCTGCTGACGCCGCAATTTGCGCTCGAACGCTGTAGTGAAATTGTGATGGGTATTGTCTGTGCCATTGTTGCCGACCTGCTCTTTTCGCCCCGTTCGGTGAAACAGGAGATTGATGTCGAACTGGATAGCCTGCTGGTGGCGCAATATCAGCTTATGCAGCTGTGCATTAAGCATGGCGACAGTGAAGAAGTAGACAAAGCCTGGGGAGATTTAGTCCGGCGTACGGCGGCGCTGGAAGGGATGCGTAGTAACCTGAATATGGAGTCCTCGCGCTGGGTACGGGCTAACCGCAGACTCAAGGCATTGAATACGCTGTCGCTTACGCTTATCACACAATCCTGCGAAACCTATCTTATTCAGAACACCCGACCAGAACTGATCACCGATACCTTCCGCGAGTTGTTCGATACGCCGGTTGAAACGGTACAGGATGTCCATAAACAGCTGAAGAGGATGCGTCGGGTGATTGCATGGACCGGTGAACGTGACACACCTGTCACAATTTACACCTGGGCCGGGGCGGCAACGCGCTATCTGTTACTTAAACGTGGAGTTGTCAGCAACACCAAAATTAGCGCTATCGAAGAAGAGATCCTGCAAGGTGAACCGGTGGTGAAAGTGGAATCTGCCGAGCGTCACCATGCGATGGTTAACTTTTGGCGCACCACGCTTTCTTGTGTGCTGGGAACCTTATTCTGGCTGTGGACCGGCTGGACATCCGGCAGCGGCGCAATGGTGATGATTGCGGTCGTCACCTCGCTGGCAATGCGTTTGCCCAACCCGCGCATGGTGGCGATAGACTTTATCTACGGTACGTTGGCGGCGTTACCGCTCGGGGCACTCTATTTCCTGGTGATTATCCCTAATACGCAGCAAAGCATGTTGTTGCTGTGCCTGAGCCTGGCAGTGCTGGGATTCTTTCTGGGGATTGAAGTACAGAAACGACGGCTGGGTTCGATGGGGGCGCTGGCCAGCACCATTAATATCATCGTGCTGGATAACCCGATGACCTTCCACTTTAGCCAGTTCCTTGACAGTGCGCTGGGGCAGATTGTTGGCTGCATGTTGGCGTTTATCGTCATTCTGCTGGTGCGTGATAACTCTCGTGACAGAACGGGTCGTGTGTTGCTCAACCAGTTTGTCTCGGCGGCGGTTTCAGCGATGACCACCAACGTGGTACGTCGTAAAGAAAACCACCTCCCGGCGCTTTATCAGCAGCTGTTTTTGCTGATGAACAAATTTCCGGGCGACCTGGCGAAGTTTCGCCTGGCGCTGACCATGATCATCGCACACCAGCGCCTGCGCGATGCGCCGGTACCGGTGAACGAGGATTTATCCGCATTCCACCGCCAGCTTCGCCGCACTGCCGATCGCGTGATTTCCGCAGGAAATGACGACAAGCGTCGACGCTATTTTAGCCAGTTGCTGGAAGAGCTTGAGATCTATCAGGAGAAATTAATCATCTGGCAAGCACCACCACAGGTGACCGAGCCGGTAAAACGACTCAGTGGGATGTTGCACAAATACCAGCATGCGCTGGTCAGTAATTAAGAGTTGAAAACCGACGCTAAAAGCGTCGGTTTTTTTATGGCTATACTTACCTGAAAATGCGAGAGACCCCTACATATTGGCGGTCTGTAGAGTGGCTGGCGTCGGGATGGTGGCTATAGATGAATATCTATACATTTGATTTTGACGAGATAGAAGACCAGGGTGATTTCTATCGTGAGTTTACGCGCACGTTCGGTCTCGCCAGGGAGAAGGTGGTTGATTTAGATTCTCTGTGGGAGGTGGTTATCGGGGAAGTTTTACCGTTGCCGCTGGAGATTGAATTTGTCCATTTACCGGACAAGCTGCGCAGGCGATACGGCGCGCTGATTTTACTGTTCGATGAAGCGGAAGAAGAGCTGGAAGGGCAGTTGCGTTTTAACGTTCGTCACTCAATGTAAGACATAAAAAAGCCCCCGGCAGGCGGGGGCAAGTCGTCGGACTTAGACGACGAGGGTTTATTTGTACAGTTCTGCAGTAGCGTGCCAGTGAGCACCTTCACGGAGTTCGGTGACGCGATAGCTGCTGGCGCCTGCTTTTTCAGCCTTAGCGGCGATGGCCTGACGCATGTCCATTGGTGAACTACCGATCTGAGATACGGAGATGCTACCCATAGATTGCAGATTCTGTGCTTCTTGTGAGTTCACCTGAGTAACCGCGGCGCTTGCACCGAAGGAGAGAACAGAAAGAAGGCTTAAGGTTGCAATAGTAGTTTTGATTTTCATGATATTTACCTCGTCGAATTCTTTTATAGGGGTCTGCGTTTCGTGACCCTCATCACAAAATCAAGTATACACTAATAACCTTATAAATTAATACCACGCTAATTGTTTCTGTGGGTATTAAGTGTTAAGAAAAATATTTTTTATAACCAAATGGAATTAAAAAGAGCGTTTCGAACATTTTAAAAGAAATAAATTAAATAAAATCAATTGGATATGGTTTTTTGCAAAATGTGCGTTTTTAAGCCTTCATATTCACTATGTGAATGGTTTTTGACGGTTAAACGCACCATTTGTTAAATGCATAGCAGTTAAAAATAGACGGAAGGGGGTAGAAAGAGAGTGTTTTCCCCCGCCGCGAGGCGACGGGGAGGCGGTATTACAGTTCTTGTTCGAACAGTTCCAGAATGGCTTCGTAGAGATCTTTTACCGTAAAACCCTTAGCTGGGGTGGTGAAGATGGTATCGTCACCGGCAATCGTACCCAGGATACCTTCCGCTTTCCCCAATGAGTCCAGCAGACGTGCAATCAACTGAGCAGCGCCAGGACTAGTATGAATAACCACGACCGCATCGTTATAGTCGATATCCAGCACCAGATTTTTCAGCGGACTGGAGGTTGTAGGCACGCCCAGTTCCGCCGGAAGGCAGTACACCATTTCCATTTTCGCATTGCGGGTACGCACGGCGCCAAATTTGGTCAGCATGCGTGAAACCTTGGACTGATTGATATTATCAAAGCCCTGATCCTGCAATGCGAGGACGATTTCGCCTTGAGAGCTGAACTTTTCTTCTTTAAGCAGCGCTTTAAACGCCTTTACTAATTCTTCTTGTTTTGCCGAGCTTCGCATAAGTCACCCGTAATATGGCGGTAGAAACAACATTATTGTGCATACAGATGAATTTTTATGCAAACAGTCTGCCTTGTTCAAGGCTGAAATAATGTTATGAAAGAGCGGAATTTTATCAAATTTCGTTATCAAGAAACATGCCTGTGTCACGGCTCGCAAATAAGGTTAAAAGTAAATTAAATGTTATCAAATTGATGTTGTTTTGAGGGGTGGGTAGGGTATATTGTCAGCACCTGTTGGAAAGTTGCTCTACTGTGCGGGTGGTTTTGAATTACGTAACTTAGGTTTTATTTTACGTAAGTTAAATGCATAAAAGCCAAATTTGCGTGACTACGCATTCTTGACGCGTGGTTGTTGTATTCGTTGGATTTGTGAATTAAGGTCGCCGCCGCGGAGCAATAGACACTTTGCTTATCAATATAATAAGGAGTTTAGGATGAAAGTTGCAGTCCTCGGCGCTGCTGGTGGTATCGGTCAGGCGCTAGCATTACTGTTAAAAACCCAACTGCCTTCAGGTTCAGAACTCTCCCTGTACGACATCGCTCCAGTAACGCCTGGTGTGGCCGTTGATTTGAGCCATATCCCTACTGCTGTGAAAATCAAAGGCTTCAGTGGCGAAGACGCTACCCCTGCACTGGAAGGTGCTGATGTAGTACTGATCTCCGCGGGCGTCGCACGTAAACCGGGTATGGATCGTTCCGACCTGTTCAACGTTAACGCCGGTATCGTGAAGAATCTGGTGCAGCAGGTTGCTAAAACCTGTCCGAAAGCATGTATCGGTATCATCACCAACCCGGTGAACACGACCGTTGCTATCGCTGCAGAAGTCCTGAAAAAAGCAGGCGTATACGATAAGAACAAACTGTTTGGCGTGACCACGCTGGACATCATCCGCTCCAACACCTTTGTTGCGGAACTGAAAGGCAAGCAGCCTGGCGACGTTGAAGTCCCGGTTATTGGCGGCCACTCTGGCGTGACCATTCTGCCGCTGCTGTCACAAATTCCTGGCGTAAGCTTCACCGAGCAAGAAGCAGCTGACCTGACCAAACGTATCCAGAATGCGGGTACTGAAGTTGTGGAAGCTAAAGCCGGTGGCGGATCTGCAACCCTGTCTATGGGTCAGGCCGCAGCACGTTTCGGACTGTCACTGGTTCGCGCACTGAGCGGCGAAAAAGGTGTGGTTGAATGTGCTTACGTTGAAGGCGATGGCCAGTATGCTCGCTTCTTCTCTCAGCCGCTGCTGCTGGGTAAAAACGGCGTAGAAGAGCGTCAGTCTATCGGCAAGCTGAGCGCGTTTGAACAAGCTGCGCTGGAAGGTATGCTGGATACGCTGAAGAAAGATATCACTCTGGGCGAAGAGTTCGTTAAGTAACGAACTGCCCAAAAGTAAAAAACCGGAGCACTTGCTCCGGTTTTTTTATATCCGTATTAGTTGGTCGCCGGATATTCCTGAATCGTGACCTGTAGCGTCAACTGCTTGTCATCTCGCATCACGACCACGGAGATAACTGAACCTGGTCGAATCTCTGCCACCTGGTCCATCGTTTCCAGTGCAGATACCGCCGGTTTGTTATTGACCGAGATAATCAGATCGTTAACCTGAATACCTGCCTGCGCTGCCGGACCGTCCGGGGCTACTTCGTTAACCACAATCCCCTGAATTTGATCCATCCCGCCGCCCTGGGCGTGCAGTGGCGCAATTTCTCGGCCGCTGATGCCGATATAGCCGCGAATCACGCGCCCGTCACGAATCAGCTTATCCATGATTTTGGTTGCCAGTTGAAAAGGAATAGCAAAGCCGATCCCTTCCGGGGTTTCGCCATCGTTGCTCTTATCAAATGACAGGGTATTAATACCCATCAACTCGCCCAGCGAGTTGACCAGCGCGCCGCCGGAGTTACCGTGGTTGATGGAGGCATCGGTTTGCAGGAAGTTTTGCCGCCCCGTCGGGTTGAGGCCAATACGACCGGTGGCACTGATAATCCCCTGGGTGATGGTTTGCCCGAGGTTGTACGGGTTCCCGATTGCGAGAACCACATCGCCGATGTGCGGTACGCGTTTGTTATTAATCGGAATTGTCGGCAGTCCACCAGTGGCGTTGATTTTCAGCACCGCAAGGTCGGTTAACGTATCAGACCCCACAAGCAGCGCTTCAAATACGCGACCGTCCTGCAATGCGACGATGATTTGGTCGGCATCGTTAATGACGTGCTTATTGGTAATGATATAGCCGCGCTGATCCATGATAACGCCTGAGCCGAGCGTGCGGATCTCAAGCTGGTTATGCGCTGTGCTGTTCATACTGCGGTTATAAACGTTAACGACGGCAGGTGCTGCACGGCGAACCGCCGGGTTATAGCTGGCGGGCGTTTCATCTGCACTATCGAACTGCGGTGCGGTAAGCGTATTAATTTTGCGCAGCGAGGGCATCGCGGCCAGCAGAATAGCGCCGACGATTAAACCAATCGCGACCGAACGTAAAAGCTTCACAAACATGATGGCGGCGTCATTAATAAAGGGAACGGCTGCAGCATATCACGAGTTTACCGGACATCACACGAGGGGCTGATGTCCGGTTGCATGCGTTAACGCAGGAGCAGGTAAATACTCTCGTTACCGCGCACCACCTGCAGGGCAATGATCGACGGTTTCGCTTCCAGCACTTTACGCATTTCAGCGATCGAGTTTACGCGATCGCGGTTAACGCCAATAATAACGTCATCTTTATGCAGTCCGGCCTGTGCGGCAGGGCTGCTTTTTTCAACGTTATCAATTCTGATGCCTTTGGTACCATCTTTTAACTGACCGTCGCTGAGCGTGGCCCCTTGCAACGCAGGCGCAATCATCTCTGCGCTGGCGGACGATGATGTGCTGGTATCGAGGGTGACTTCAACCTCCAGCGGTTTACCGTTACGTAGCAGGCCCAGTTTGACTTTGGTCCCCGGTTCGGTTGTCGCAATACGTGAACGAAGTTCGGCGAAGCTGTTAAGCGGTTTACCGTTGAGACTGGTAATGACGTCACCTGATTTCACCCCCGCTTTTGCGGAGCCGGAGTTAGGCAGAACCTCACTGACAAACGCGCCACGCTGTACGTCCAGTTTGAACGCTTTGGCGATATCGGAAGTCATCTCGGTGCCTTTGATGCCCAACAGACCGCGTTTGATTTCACCAAACTGCATCAACTGCTGTGCCAGCGTGCGCGCCATGTTGCTCGGGATTGCAAAACCAATACCGATGCTGCCGCCACCGGGGGCCAGAATCGCGGTGTTAATACCGATCAGCTCACCGTTGAGGTTAAGCAATGCGCCGCCGGAGTTACCGCGGTTGATAGAGGCGTCAGTCTGAATAAAGTTTTCCAGACCTTCCAGGTTCAACCCACTGCGACCCAAAGCCGATACAATGCCGGAGGTGGCTGTTTGACCCAAACCGAACGGGTTACCCACAGCCACCGCGAAATCACCCACGCGGAGTTTATCAGAGTCAGCAATGGCAATTTGCGTCAGGTTGCTGGGGTGTTGAATTTGTAGCAGTGCGATATCGCTCTGATCGTCGCTGCCAATAAGCTTTGCGTCGAACTCACGACCATCATTAAGCTGAACGCTGATTTTTTGCGCCTGATTAATAACGTGGTTATTGGTCAGGACGTAGCCTTTGGCGGCATCAATAATGACACCTGAACCCAGTCCTTCAAAAGGTTGTGAAGGTTGATCGGGAAGTTCATCACCAAAAAATTTTTTGAACTCTTCCGGGACTTTCTGCCCCTGAGTGGCGGTGCCTTCGACCCTTACACTCACCACGGCTGGCAACACTTTCTCCAGCATCGGGGCGAGGCTGGGGAGCGCAGCCTGACCGGGAACCTGGCCGGGAATCGACGCAACGGCCGGGAATGGCGCCGAGAGAGTTAACCCGACACTTAACGCTAATGCACTCAACAGCTGGGTTTGTTTTTTCATGGATCCTGCTCTCGTACCTTGAGTAAACGGAAGATGATTCAAAACAGTTTGATGTTATTGAATTTTCGGTTTGGTCACAATGAGGCTAACGACTAAATAATAGCTGGGACGGGAAGAGAAGCGGAGGGCGCAATTGCTGCGCCCAATAAATTTCTTAACGATGTGCGGTTAGTCGCGCTTTGCGCCACTACGCAGCAGGCCAGATGCCCCTTCAGAATAGTCACGTGGCATCTGAACCGGCGCCTGATCGTTGCCTGCTTCAGACTCTGCCAGACGATTACGGAACGGGTTGTTTTCCGGCGACATACCCGGCAGCAGGTTGCTGGAGCTTTTCGCCATGTGCTGGTAAATCTGACGATAATCGTCCGCCATGTTATCCAGCAATTCAGCGCTGCGGGCAAAGTGGCTCACCAGTTCTTCACGGTACTCTTCCAGCTCAGCTTTATTTTTTTCCAGTTCGTACTGCAATGCCTGCTGTTGGCGTAATTTCCGATTACCAAAACGCATGGCTACAGCACCAATAATGATACCGACGACTAACCCAATTAGCGCATATTCCCAGGTCATGAACATCTCCCGTTGTCTTGTGTTTCCGTAGGGTGTTGGCTTTAGGCTCCATGCCTGCGCCTGATTATGCCACTATAACCGCTAATCCCGTAGAAGTGGAATCCCGTGTTTATATCACGTAATGTAGAACGGCCTTTTTTTCGTCAACCGTGAGCGACGGCACATCGATTCTCAAGGAATAACAATAACATCATGCAAAGCCTTTCCCCGACATCGCGTTACCAGCAAGCCCTCAACGACGGCAGTCATCAGCCCGACAATGTACAACAAGAAGCCGTGAATCGACTGGAAACAATTTTCCAGGCACTTACGACGCCAGCACATCCTGCGCCGCAGGAGAGCGGACTGATGGCGCGTTTTGGCAAATTGCTGGGCAAGCGTGAGTCGCCGATCAACGCGCCGGTGCGTGGTTTATATATGTGGGGCGGAGTTGGGCGCGGAAAAACCTGGCTGATGGATCTGTTTTACCATAGTCTGCCGGGCGAACGTAAACAGCGTTTGCATTTTCACCGTTTTATGCTGCGTGTGCATGAAGAGCTTACTGCCTTACAGGGGCAGAGCGATCCGCTGGAAATCATCGCCGATCGCTTTAAGGCCGAAACGGACGTGCTGTGCTTTGACGAATTTTTTGTTTCTGATATTACCGACGCCATGCTACTCGGCGGCCTGATGAAGGCTCTGTTTGCCCGTGGCATTACGCTGGTGGCGACCTCCAATATTCCGCCCGATGAGCTGTATCGTAACGGTTTACAACGCGCGCGTTTTCTTCCTGCCATTGATGCTATCAAACAGCATTGCGACATAATGAATGTTGATGCTGGCGTCGATTATCGTCTGCGCACCTTAACGCAGGCGCATTTGTGGCTGTCGCCACTGAATGAGGAAACCCGCCAACAGATGGATAAACTCTGGCTGGCATTAGCGGGAACCAAAGGTGAACATGCGCCGACGCTGGAGATCAATCATCGTCCGATGCAGACGCTGGCCGTCGAAAACCAAACGCTGGCGGTGTCATTTACCACACTCTGTGTCGATGCGCGTAGCCAGCATGACTACATTGCGCTGTCGCGTTTGTTTCACACGGTACTGTTGTCTGATGTGCCGGTCATGACTCCGCTGATGGAGAGTGAAGCGCGGCGCTTTATCGCATTGGTGGATGAGTTCTACGAACGCCACGTCAAGCTGGTGGTCAGCGCGGCATCGCCACTCTATGAAATTTATCAGGGCGAGCGTCTGAAGTTTGAATTTCAGCGCTGTTTGTCGCGTTTGCAGGAGATGCAAAGCGAAGAGTATCTGAAGCGGGAACATTTAGCCGGTTAAACCTGCCGCAAATCACATAAAGGGGTCGATCTTTGACCCTGACTTCTCTATAATCTTGCGACCCCACGTTACGAGAGAGTTTTTTTCCCAAAACTTTCTATGCGCCGGCATAGGCTATTCGAAGGGGTAGGTTTGCTGGACAATGTCGTGTGAACCTCAACTGACAAAACGTTTGGGTGTTCACCAACGTGTAACTTATTTATTTGGGTAAGCTTTTAATGAAAACTTTTACAGCTAAACCAGAAACCGTAAAACGCGACTGGTATGTTGTTGACGCGACCGGTAAAACTCTGGGCCGTCTGGCTTCCGAACTGGCTCTGCGCCTGCGCGGTAAGCACAAAGCGGAATACACTCCGCACGTAGATACCGGTGATTACATCATCGTTCTGAACGCTGACAAAGTTGCTGTAACCGGCAACAAGCGTACTGACAAAGTGTACTATCACCACACCGGCCACATCGGTGGTATCAAACAAGCGACCTTTGAAGAGATGATTGCTCGCCGTCCTGAGCGTGTGCTTGAAATCGCGGTTAAAGGCATGCTGCCAAAAGGCCCGCTGGGTCGTGCTATGTTCCGTAAACTGAAAGTTTACGCTGGCAACGAGCACAACCACGCGGCACAGCAACCGCAAGTTCTTGACATCTAATCGGGATTATAGGCAATGGCTGAAAATCAATACTACGGCACTGGTCGCCGCAAAAGTTCCGCAGCTCGCGTTTTCATCAAACCGGGCAGTGGTAAAATCGTAATCAACCAACGTTCTCTGGAACAGTACTTCGGTCGTGAAACTGCCCGCATGGTAGTTCGTCAGCCGCTGGAACTGGTCGACATGGTTGAGAAACTGGATCTGTACATCACTGTTAAAGGTGGTGGTATCTCTGGTCAGGCTGGTGCGATCCGTCACGGTATCACCCGCGCTCTGATGGAGTACGACGAGTCCCTGCGTGGCGAACTGCGTAAAGCTGGCTTCGTTACCCGTGATGCTCGTCAGGTTGAACGTAAGAAAGTCGGTCTGCGTAAAGCACGTCGTCGTCCTCAGTTCTCCAAACGTTAATTGTACTCTGCTTCGGCAGACGACAATTTGCGAAAAAACCCGCTTTGGCGGGTTTTTTTATCGTTATTTCTCGCCTCAGATCCACGGTAATCCGCTGATTGCCACCTCTTTTTCCCCATTTCAAGAATCGACTCACCACAAAGGTCACAAAATCTGGTAAACTATCATCCAATTTTCTGCCCAAATGTCCGGTATCGTTCATTTTTTGTTTGTATTTTGAACAGCAATGACTTTCCCGAGTCTGGGTGACATCACTTCTGGCTGGCCACTGAGTGGCTGGTAGCAGTAAAAATTCTGAATATACCTGGAGGTTTTCATGGCTGTCGCTGCCAACAAACGTTCGGTAATGACGCTGTTTTCTGGTCCTACTGACATCTATAGCCATCAGGTCCGCATTGTGCTGGCTGAGAAAGGTGTTAGTTTCGAGATTGAGCACGTGGAGAAGGACAATCCACCTCAGGATCTGATCGACCTCAACCCGAATCAGAGCGTACCGACACTGGTGGATCGTGAGCTGACCCTGTGGGAATCTCGCATCATTATGGAATACCTGGATGAGCGCTTCCCGCATCCGCCGCTGATGCCGGTTTACCCGGTTGCGCGTGGTGAAAGCCGCCTGTACATGCAGCGTATTGAAAAAGACTGGTACACGCTGATGAATGTCATCGTGAACGGTTCTGCATCTGAAGCCGAAGTCGCGCGTAAGCGTCTGCGCGAAGAACTGCTGGCAATTGCGCCAGTATTTGGCCAGAAACCTTACTTCCTGAGCGATGAGTTCAGCCTGGTAGACTGCTACCTGGCGCCGCTGCTGTGGCGTTTACCGCAGCTGGGTATTGAATTCAACGGTGCAGGTTCGAAAGAACTGAAAGGGTACATGACTCGCGTCTTCGAACGTGACTCTTTCCTGGCTTCTCTGACTGAGCCTGAACGTGAAATGCGTCTGGGCCGGGGTTAACCTGTATGGATTTGCCACAGCTAACACCACGCCGTCCGTATCTGCTGCGCGCATTCTATGAGTGGTTGCTAGACAACCAGCTCACGCCGCATCTGGTGGTGGATGTGACGCTCCAGGACGTGCAGGTTCCAATGGAATATGCGCGTGACGGGCAAATTGTTCTGAATATTGCACCGCGTGCGGTGGGCAACCTGGAACTGGCTAACGATGAAGTGCGCTTTAACGCGCGCTTCGGTGGTGTGCCGCGTCAGGTGTCTGTGCCGTTGGCTGCTGTTCTGGCAATTTATGCACGTGAAAATGGCGCCGGTACGATGTTCGAACCGGAAGCCGCCTACGACGAAGATGTTGCCAGCTTAAATGATGACGACAACAACGCGTCTGGTTTTGAGAGTGAAACAGTCATGTCGGTCATTGATGGCGATAAGCCTGACAATGGCGACGACAACGATCCTGATGACACTCCGCCGCCACCTCGCGGTGGGCGTCCAGCGCTGCGCGTAGTGAAATAAATAGTGAAATAAAAAAACAGGCCCTTTCGGGCCTGTTCTGTTTTCTGGCTTCGGGATCAGTAAAACAGCGCGATGGTGGCTACCATATTCACCACAAATCCTACTGCCATCGGGATTGCTGTACGTTTTACTACTTCAAAGGGCGATACGCCGGCAATACCTGATGTCACGACAATTACAGCGGTTATGGGTGACACCGCGCGGGCAAGCGTAGTGGCAAAATGCATCGGCATAATCATCACTACTGCAGGAATATGCAGCCCGGCGGCAATATCCGGAATGAGGCTGGCAAAAGACATAAACGGTGCGTTGCCTGACCCCATGACAATCGCACAGGCGGCGATGACCACCGCCATGATGATCATCACGCCGATGCCGCCAAGACCGGAATGCTCTGCGCCTTTTATTACGGCGTCGACAGTCCCGATAGTCGTCAACCCTTTCGCAAAGATTTCACCGGCGACCACCAGCGTGACAACGTTGGCGAACTGCGTCCCCATGCCGTCAAAAAAAGCCTGCACATCATCCATCGTTTCGCGCAGATTATGTTTATGCAGGAATTCAACAAACATAGTCAGCGTCATGCTCATCAACATCACCACCACCAGATTCAACTCTGCTTTCATTAGCCCCATTTGCGCAAGGGCAAGCGAGCCCAGCATCAGGATCAGCGGCATGACGGGTTAGAGCGGAGGTACGTTTTCCAGCGTCTTTTGTTCAGCAAATCCGTTGCTTTCCGGTGCGGCTTTTTTATCAAACTGACGCTGAACGAAAAAATGCGCAATGGCGACGGCGACAATGACACACGACGCGACGGGCAACTGGTATTGAAAGAAATAAGTGGCGATTTTCATACCCGCGACCTGCGCGGCAAAAATCGAGTTGGTTTCCAGAATGCCCCATTCAATAGACATTGAGGTGGCAATGACCGCCACTGCAGATAAACGGCTCACGCCAAGACTGACCAGCGTTGGGAATAGCGTCACCATCAGCAACATACCTAACCCGGATGCGCTGGTAATGAATTGCGCCATGATCTGACCAATAACATAGGTGGCGGCAAGCACAACATAGGGTGAGCGGATTAGCTTGAGCGGGCGGCTTAACAGGCTAACCATCGCTCTGCTGGCTCCCATTCTGTCCATATAACGGGCATAACCACCCACCGCCATGATTGATAACCCCAGTCCGGCCGCGCGGTTGGAGAGCATACGCAAAATTTCGTTGTAAATATCGACCAGTAGATAGCCACTGCTCTTATCGTCAGCGACCAACACGCCGTAGCCCAGCCAGACACCGCAGATCATCAGGAAGATCCCGGCGGCGGCCAGCACGACCTGCGGTTTGTAGTTTTTGAGGATCAGGTAACCCATCGTTAATAAAACGATGACAGAGATAATGATGCCGAACATTGTTTCACTCCATGCCAGAGAAGAAGATAAATCCGGTAATAACGCTGTTATCCCAACGGATGTTATATTTTTCTGGGCATTTTTTATGGAGTGAATATCTTATTTTTAATTCGAGGATTTAATTATTTATCGTTATAAAATAGATGGTTATGATAAATTATCATGTTAATGTTCATAAATTTCATGAAGATGATATAACTCTATTAAATTAAAAATAGGCGGAAGATACTCGCTTAAAATAATATTGCTGTTACGTATGTTATCAATAAGCCAGCGGGGGCGGATCGACCATCATTTCACCCTGCTTTCGATCCTGTGTTAGGATAAACCCGCTGTTGTTTGTCACCACGACTTAGCTGAATGGACCCTATGAACGCATTTGATTCGCAAGCTGAAGACTCTCCATCCACCATTGGCCGTAGCTTACGCAATCGCCCGCTTGCGCGTAAAAAACTGTCTGAAATGGTTGAGGAAGAACTGGAGCAGATGATTCGTCGTCGGGAATTTGGCGAGGGCGAACAGTTGCCGTCTGAGCGGGAGCTGATGGCCTTCTTTAACGTGGGCCGTCCTTCTGTACGAGAAGCGCTGGCCGCGTTAAAACGCAAAGGTCTGGTACAAATCAACAACGGCGAGCGCGCCCGCGTTTCGCGTCCTTCAGCTGATACCATCATCAGTGAGCTGTCTGGTATGGCGAAAGATTTCCTCGCACATCCCGGCGGCATTGCCCACTTCGAGCAGTTGCGACTGTTCTTTGAATCAAGCCTGGTTCGATACGCCGCCGAACATGCGACAGATGAGCAAATCGACAGGCTGGCGAAAGCGCTGGAGATCAACAGCCAGTCGCTTGATGACAATACGTTGTTCATCCGTTCGGACGTTGATTTTCACCGCGTACTGGCGGAGATCCCGGGCAATCCCATCTTTATGGCGATCCATGTTGCGCTGTTAGACTGGTTAATTGCTGCCCGTCCGGCCGTTGCCGATCAAGAATTGTATGAGCACAATAACGTGAGTTATCAGCAGCATATCGCTATTGTTGACGCGATTCGTCAGCGCGATCCTGAAGAAGCAGACCGCGCACTGCAAGAACATCTCAATAGCGTTTCCGCAACCTGGCACGCCTTCAGCAAAAGTAAAAAATTGCGTAAGTAATCGCGATCCTGACGATCTTTTAAACCCAAAATCATTCAAGTTGCATCAAGGCGGCAAGAGAGCGAGTCCCCTGGAGCATAGATAACTATGTGACAGGGGTGAGCGAACGCAGCCAACGCAGAGGCGGCTCGAAGGATGAAGTGTTTAGTGAGGTAGATCGCACTATAAGCGTTCTCTATTGTATTGCTGCTTATTTGATCTGGTATAACAGGTATAAAGGTATGCAGTCAGATAACACTAATCATCGTCAGAGGTCGTTATGGCAAGAAATTTAAAAGGCGTAATGCCAGCGTTGTTAACTCCATTCGATAACCAACAGAAACTGGACATCGAGAGCCTGCGCCGTCTGGTGCGTTTCAACATTGGGCAGGGGATCGATGGGCTCTACGTTGGTGGCTCAACGGGTGAGGCCTTTGTCCAGAACCGCGCTGAAAGAGAGCAGGTTCTGGAAATTGTTGCTGAAGAAGCAAAAGGCAAGGTGACGCTGATCGCCCATGTTGGCACGGTGAGCACCGAAGAGAGCCAACAGCTGGCGAGCGCTGCGCATCGCTACGGATTTGATGCGGTTTCGGCCGTCACGCCGTTTTACTATCCGTTCAGCTTTGAAGAGCACTGCGATCACTACCGCGCAATTATTGATTCCGCCGATGGCTTACCGATGGTGGTCTATAACATCCCGGCACTGAGCGGCGTAAAACTGACGCTGGATCAGATCAACACGCTGGTGACGTTGCCGGGCGTTGGCGCACTGAAGCAAACTTCTGGCGATCTCTATCAGATGGAACAGATCCGCCGCGCTCATCCCGATCTGGTGCTTTATAACGGTTATGACGAGATCTTCGCTTCTGGACTGCTAGCAGGCGCAGATGGTGGTATCGGTAGCACTTACAACATCATGGGATGGCGTTATCAGGGAATTGTGAAAGCGCTCAAAGAAGGTGACATTCGCACGGCGCAAAAGCTGCAAACCGAGTGCAATAAGGTTATCGATCTGCTTATTAAGGTTGGCGTGTTCCGCGGCCTGAAAACAGTACTGCACTATATGGATGTGGTTTCTGTTCCACTGTGCCGTAAACCCTTTGCTCCGGTAGATGAACGCTATCTGCCGGAACTGAAAGCGCTGGCAAACCAACTGCTGGCGGAAAAGGCGTAATCGCGGGTCGCCGGGGGCGCTTCGCTTGCCCGGCCTGGATTTTTCGACCGTAAGCCGGGTAAGGCAAAGCCACCACCCGGCACAACAACAAAGATCGTCGGGAGAGTAAAATGAGTACTTCTACCCAGAGCATCCCGTGGTATCGCCATCTCAATCGGGCACAATGGCGGGCATTTTCCGCCGCCTGGCTGGGATATTTGCTTGATGGTTTCGATTTTGTGTTAATCGCCCTGGTGCTGACAGAAGTGCAGGGCGAATTCGGACTGACGACGGTGCAGGCCGCCAGCCTGATCTCGGCCGCCTTTATCTCCCGTTGGTTTGGCGGGTTAATGCTGGGGGCAATGGGCGACCGTTACGGACGCCGTCTGGCAATGGTCACCAGCATCATTCTGTTCTCCGTGGGGACGCTGGCCTGCGGCTTCGCGCCGGGCTACACCACCATGTTTATCGCCCGTCTGGTTATCGGTATGGGAATGGCGGGTGAGTACGGCTCCAGTGCAACCTATGTTATTGAAAGTTGGCCTAAACACCTGCGAAATAAAGCCAGTGGCTTCCTGATTTCCGGCTTTTCCGTTGGTGCCGTGATCGCCGCGCAGGTCTACAGCCTGGTGGTTCCGGTCTGGGGATGGCGTGCGCTGTTCTTCATCGGCATCCTGCCAATTATCTTCGCCCTCTGGCTGCGTAAAAATATTCCGGAAGCGGAAGACTGGAAAGAGAAACACGAAGGCAAAGCGCCAGTGCGCACGATGGTGGATATTCTCTACCGGGGCGAGCATCGGGTAATTAATATTCTGATGACGATCGCCGCTGCAACCGCGCTGTGGTTCTGCTTTGCTGGCGACCTGCAAAATGCGGCTATCGTGGCGGTCCTCGGCCTGATATGTGCGTTTATTTTCATTAGCTTTATGGTGCAAAGCAGCGGGAAGCGCTGGCCGACGGGCGTCATGCTGATGGTGGTTGTACTATTCGCCTTCCTGTACTCGTGGCCGATTCAGGCACTGTTGCCAACCTATCTGAAAACCGAACTGCTGTACGATCCTTCCACGGTGGCCAGAGTGCTCTTCTTTAGCGGTTTTGGTGCGGCGGTCGGTTGTTGCGTCGGCGGTTTTCTTGGCGACTGGCTGGGCACGCGCAAGGCCTATGTCTGCAGTCTGCTGGCTTCGCAGTTGCTGATTATTCCGGTATTTGCGATTGGCGGCTCAAACGTCTGGGTGCTGGGTTTGTTGCTGTTTTTCCAGCAAATGCTCGGCCAGGGGATCTCCGGGATCTTACCAAAACTGATTGGCGGCTATTTCGATACCGACCAGCGTGCGGCGGGCCTGGGCTTCACCTATAACGTGGGCGCACTGGGTGGGGCTCTGGCACCGATCATCGGCGCGCTGATTGCCCAACGTCTGGATCTGGGCACCGCGCTGGGATCGCTCTCTTTCGGCCTGACATTTGTGGTGATCCTGCTGATTGGTCTCGATATGCCGTCCCGCGTACAGCGCTGGCTGCGTCCTGAAGCGTTACGTACGCATGATGCCATTGATGGTCGACCGTTTAGCGGGGCTGTGCCGTTCGGCGGTGACAAAAGCACCATGGTGAAATCCAAAAGTTAATCCCATTGCCCGGTGTTGAACCGGGCTATTAGCGTAAGGGAAGAAGGATGTCGTTACTTGAGCAACGGGATAAAAAGCGTATCACCGCGATGCAGAAGGCGGTGTCATGACCACATTGGCAATTGATATCGGCGGTACCAAACTGGCTGCCGCGCTGTTAGACAGTAATCTGCAAATTCGCGAGCGGCGTGAATTGCCGACGCCCGCCAGCAAAACGCCGGAGGCGCTGCGCGCTGCGCTGCAAGCACTGGTTGCACCGCTACAGGGGCGTGCTAATCGGGTGGCGATCGCCTCGACGGGGATTATCCGTGAGGGGGCTTTACTGGCGCTGAATCCGCATAACCTTGGCGGGTTGATGCATTTTCCGCTGACACAAACGCTGGAACAAATCACCGGCCTGCCGACGCTGGCAGTCAATGACGCACAGGCAGCGGCCTGGGCGGAATACCACGCTCTGGCGGATGAGATAAGCGACATGGTTTTTATCACCGTGTCGACAGGCGTCGGCGGCGGCGTGATCAGCAACGGCAAGTTACTCTCCGGGTCTGGTGGTCTGGCTGGACACTTAGGACATACGCTGGCGGATCTCAATGGACCGGCCTGCGGCTGCGGGCGTGTGGGCTGCGTCGAGGCGATTGCTTCCGGTCGAGGGATCGCGGCTGCGGCCGAAGGTACACTTGCTGGATGCGATGCCAAAACCATTTTTAGCCGCGCCGGGCAAGGAGATGAGCAGGCAAGCAGGTTGATCCATCGCTCGGCGCGTACTTTGGCAAGGCTTGTCGCCGATGTGAAGGCCACGACCGATTGCCAGATTGTGGTGATCGGCGGCAGCGTTGGGCTGGCTGAAGGATATCTGGCGCTGGTTGAACATTATCTGGCACAAGAGCCCTTGGCCTATCACGTGGAATTACTGGCGGCGCATTACCGCCATGACGCTGGATTACTGGGGGCCGCGCTGTTGGCCCAGGGAGAATGATGATGATATCAGATGAGTTGCGTTCACTGCCTTCTGCCGGATTACATCCGGTCTTACAGCAGGCATTAACGCTTGCCATTGCGGCGAATCCGCAGGAGAAAACGCCAGGGCGCTACGCGTTGCAGGGCGATACTATTTTTATGAATGTCATGCAGTTTGCGACGCAGAGCCCAGAGCAAAAGAAAGCGGAACTGCATCAGCAGTACATTGATATTCAGGTGCTGTTGTCCGGCGAAGAACGCATTCTGTTCGGGATGACCGATTCTGCTCGCCAGTGCGATGAGATGCATGTTGAGGATGACTATCAGCTGTGCAGCGAGATTGCCGATGAGCAGGCGATCGTACTGAAGCCGGGAAGATTTGCGATTTTTATGCCGGGCGAGCCGCATAAACCGGGCTGTATGGTGGAAGGGCCGGGGGAAATCAAAAAGGTCGTGATCAAGGTGCGCGCCAGCTTATTACAAGCCTGACGATGAGAGACCGTGTCGGATGGCAAGGCTTGCGCCATCCGACACTGGATAGAACAACTTAGCGCTTAAACGTCACTGCTTCCGGCTGCGTCAGATGCAGCGTGGTCTGGCTTGGCACTGTCTCAGCAATGACTCGCCCGTGACGAATGGAATAACGGGCAGGCGTCTGGCGACGAACCGCGTCAAACCCATTTTCTGCCGCTAAAATCACCAGATTTCCGGAGTTTCCCACGTTCAGACCGTAATCCTGCAGGTGCAGGGTTTTCGCACTGTGGGTGGTAACCAGGTTCAGCCCATCGTTGATCTGTCCGTATCCCATCAGCTGACACACATGTAATCCCATATGCAGTACCTGCAGCATATTGGCGGTGCCCAGCGGATACCATGGGTCGAAGACGTCATCATGGCCGAAGCAGACGTTGATCTCCGCTTCCAGCATCTCTTTGACGCGCGTTACGCCGCGACGTTTAGGATACGTATCAAAGCGCCCTTGCAGGTGAATATTTACCAGTGGGTTCGCGACAAAGTTAATGCCGGACATTTTCAACAGGCGAAAGAGGCGGGAAGCATACGCGCCGTTATAGGAATGCATTGCCGTGGTATGGCTGGCGGTCACGCGTTCGCCCATATTGTCACGATGCGCCAGCGCCGCGACGGTTTCAACAAAGCGTGACTGCTCATCGTCAATTTCGTCGCAGTGCACATCGATAAGCCGATCGTATTTCTGCGCCAGAGCGAAAATTTTGTGCAGCGACTCAACGCCATATTCACGCGTAAATTCAAAGTGGGGGATCGCGCCAATGACGTCTGCGCCCAAACGCACGGCTTCCTCTAATAGCGCTTCACCGTTGGGGTAAGAAAGAATGCCCTCTTGCGGGAAGGCGACAATTTGCAGCTCAACCCACGGCGCGACTTCTTGCTTCACCTCCAGCATGGCTTTCAGTGCAGTCAGCGTCGGATCGGAAACGTCAACGTGCGTGCGGACATACTGGATGCCGTTGGCCATCTGCCACTTCAGCGTCTGCATGGCGCGCGCTTTGACGTCTTCGTGCGTGAGCATTGCCTTACGTTCGGCCCAACTCTCAATGCCTTCAAATAACGTACCAGACTGGTTCCAGCTCGGCTCGCCTGCAGTTTGCGTGGTGTCCAGATGGATATGTGGCTCAACGAACGGTGGAATGGCCAGGCCGCCTTCGGCATCAAGCACTTCGCCCAGCGGTAACGTGGCGGTGTCCTGTGGCTCAATCCGGCTGAAGCGCCCGTTTTCAATCGTGAGCTGCCACAATCCTTCGCGTCCCTGTAAACGTGCCTGACGAAGGGTGATGTTATTATTCTGCATGGCTGACCTCTGGTGATTTAGCAAGGCTGCGATTGAAAAGTGGATTCAGCAGGATATAGCTGAATACGCCGCCAAGTACGGCGTTGACGGGCACAATACCGGGAATATAGTGACCTGCGGCAATGCCCAATGCAACGGACAGGATCGCTATCCAGTTTACGGAAATAAATTGCGCTTTGCTGAAGTCGGCATAGCGACGATGGTTCAGCAGATAGTCGGCGATGATCACCCCGCCAATCGGGGGAATTGCTGCCGACAGAAAAGTCAGCCAACCGACAAAGTTATTGTAAAGCCATAGCGCACACAATGTGCCGATAATACCGTTAGCCACCGACAGCGTACGGCTGGAAAGGCCGGTAATATTGGCAAATCCCAGACCTGAGGCATACAGCGCATTGTCGTTAGTCGTCCAGATGTTCAGACCGAGCACTACAATCGCGGGCAGCAGCAGTCCCTGGGCAATCATCACGTCAGAGATATCCGCCTGTCCAACCGCAGCCGCGCCCGCAGCGCCGAAGATGAACATCAAGGAGTTGCCAAGGAAAAACGCCACCATGGCAATCAGCACCGCGCCTTTGGCGTTGCGACCAAAGCGAACGAAGTCGGCGGTTAATGTTCCTGCGCTGACAAACGAACCGACCACCAGCGCCAGGGCGGTGGAGAAATTCAGCGGCGTCTGCGGCACTATCGCTTTTAAATGGTCTAAACCGCCGACATCACTCACCGCCAGCCAGACGGAGTAGCTGCCAAGAACGACGATGGCAGGCACGGCGATGATAGATAAAACTGTCAGCGCCGAGATGCCAAAAAAGATGGTCAGGGTCATCAACAGACCAGAAACCGCAATCAGGATATTGACGTCAATTCCCGTCGCTTTGCCCACCGGGATAGCAAACATAGCCACACCCACGCCAAACCAGCCTACCTGCGTACCGCCTAACAACAGTGAGGGAAGCCATGAACCTTTCAAACCAAATGAGTAACGCGCCAGAAGGTGGGTTGAGAGCCCTGTTTTTGCGCCGATAAAACCGAGAAATGCAGTGTAAATACCGAGGAGAAGATTACCGAAGAGAACTGCCAGGAAGAAATCATTATAGGAAAGACCGGTACCGAGTGTGCCACCGGTCCACATACTGGCGGAAAAAAATGTAAGCCCCAACATAACAAATGTTAGTGGAACCACGCCTTTCCGCGCCGCCAGAGGGACGGGGCCCTGGCTATAATTGTTGTCCTGCGACACAACGCCTCCATGAATTTTGCCCAAAAAATCCGCCGCATAATATACAGTTCTCAGAATAAAGCAAACGATTACGTATAATCTTTACATGGTTATTATTTATGGTGTTGATGATTGCGTTGATTTTCGGGCATAGGCATTTTTAACCGACAAGAGGCGGACATACACCGACCAGGGTTGTGTGAAAGATTTAGCCAGTTGCGCCAAATGGTAAGATTCTGCAGACACTGTCTGCGGAATTTCAATGTACTGAATATACAGCTGTATTTGTGAGCGGTTATCGAAAAATGATACCGCATGTATTTAGTGGAGGAATATAGGCTCCCCATCGATCAGCGTCAGGGGAGCCAGATGTATTACACTTCCAGGTAATTCAGAATCCCGTCTGCCGCTTTACGACCTTCGGCAATCGCGGTGACCACCAGATCCGAACCGCGTACGATGTCGCCACCGGCGAAGATTTTCGGGTTGCTGGTCTGGAAAGCGTTGTCGCTACGTTCCGGGGCAATAATGCGCCCCTGTGAATCCAGTTCGACGCTGTGCTCTTTCAACCATTCCATGCTATGTGGGCGGAAACCAAACGCCAGGACCACGGCATCAGCCGGAACAACGTGCTCGGAGCCAGCGACGATCTCCGCACGGCGACGTCCCTTCGCATCCGGTTCGCCCATTTCAGTACGCGCCATTTTCACGCCGCACACTTTCCCGTTGGCATTCACTTCCACACCTAAAGGCTGGACGTTGAACTGGAACTCGACGCCTTCTTCGCGCGCGTTTTTCACTTCGCGTTTCGAACCCGGCATGTTCTCTTCATCGCGACGATAGGCGCAGATAACGTGTGATGCTTCCTGACGTACGGAGGTGCGCACGCAGTCCATCGCGGTATCGCCACCGCCGAGCACGACGACACGTTTGCCTTCCATGCTGATGTATGGCTCATTGCTGCTTTCGCCAAAGCCCATCAACTGTTTGGTATTGGCAATCAGGAACGGCAGGGCATCAAACACGCCATCAGCGTCTTCGTTTTCCAGCCCGCCGCGCATCGACTGATAGGTTCCTACGCCAAGGAACACGGCGTCGTAATCCTTCAGCAAATCGTTGAGCTGTACGTCACGGCCTACTTCCACGTTGAGTTTGAACTCAATGCCCATGCCGGTGAAGATTTCACGGCGACGGGTCATGACCTCTTTTTCCAGCTTGAAGGCTGGGATACCGAAGGTCAGCAAGCCGCCGATTTCCGGGTGACGGTCAAATACCACAGCCTTTACGCCGTTGCGGGTCAGCACATCAGCACAGGCCAGGCCCGCAGGCCCCGCACCGATAATCGCCACGCGCTTGTCCGTCTGGCGAACGCCGGTCATATCCGGACGCCAGCCCATCTCGAACGCTTTATCGTTGATATAGCGCTCAATATTGCCGATAGTTACCGCGCCAAACTCATCGTTCAGCGTACAGGATCCTTCACACAGACGGTCCTGCGGACACACGCGCCCGCAGACTTCCGGCAGGGTGTTGGTCTGGTGCGAAAGCTCTGCCGCTTCAAAAATACGTCCCTCATTCGCCAACTTCAGCCAGTTCGGGATGTAGTTATGCACCGGACACTTCCACTCGCAGTACGGGTTACCGCAGGACAGGCAGCGATCTGCCTGTGCTTTGGCCTGACCTTCAGAAAACGGCTCGTAGATCTCGATAAACTCGATCTTGCGGATCTTCAGCGGCTTCTTCGGCGGATCAACACGCTGCAGGTCGATAAATTGGTATACGTTCTGACTCATTGCTGCTACCCCTTACTGCGCCTGCACACGCAGCTCTGCTGCGCTACGACTACGGTGACCCAACAGTGCTTTCACATCACTGGATTTTGGTTTTACCAGCGCGAATTTCGCCGAGAATGCTGGCCAGTTCGCCAGGATCTCTTCGCCGTGAGAAGAACCGGTATGCTGTACGTGCTCGGTAATCAGGCCGCGCAGGTGCTCTTCGTGGATCGCCAGCGAGTCCACGCTCAGCACTTCGACCAGTTCCGGGTTTACGCGTTTGCGGAATTCACCGTCTTCGTCGAGCACGTAGGCGAATCCGCCGGTCATGCCCGCGCCGAAGTTAACGCCGGTTTTGCCGAGAATACAGACGATGCCGCCGGTCATGTATTCACAGCCGTTGTCGCCAATACCTTCAACCACGGTGATTGCGCCAGAGTTACGCACTGCAAAGCGCTCACCCGCACGACCCGCAGCAAACAGGCGACCACCGGTGGCGCCATACAGGCAGGTGTTACCGATGATGCTCGCTTCATGGCTACGGAAAGCAGAGCCAACCGGAGGACGCACTGCCAGCAGACCACCCGCCATGCCTTTACCGACATAGTCGTTGGCATCGCCGGTCAGATACAGCTCCACGCCGCCCGCGTTCCACACGCCAAAGCTCTGGCCTGCAGTACCGCTGAAGTGCGCTTTGATCGGGTCAGACGCCAGCCCCTGATCGCCATGCGTCTGAGCGATATAGCCCGACAGCGATGCGCCGACGGAACGGTCGGTGTTGCGGATATCGAACCAGAAGGTTTTGCTCTGGCGCTCGTCGACGAACGGCTTCGCCTGCTGCAACAGCTGGGCGTTCAGTACGCCATTATCAAACGGCGGGTTGTTCTCGGTGCAATGCAGCGCTTTACCAGGATGCGGTTCGGCTGTTTCCAGCAGACGAGACAGCTCCAGCTTTTGCTGCTTGGCGGTAAACCCTTCCAGCTCTTTGAGCAGATCGGTGCGGCCAATCAGGTCGACCAGGCGGGTGACGCCCAGCTCGGCCATCAGCTCGCGCACTTCACGGGCGATAAATTCAAAGTAGTTGGTCACTTTGAACGGCAGGCCGTGATAGTGGTTCTTACGCAGTTTCTCATCCTGAGTTGCAACACCGGTTGCGCAGTTGTTCAGGTGGCAAATACGCAGATATTTACAGCCCAGCGCCACCATCGGGCCGGTACCGAAGCCAAAGCTTTCTGCACCCAGAATTGCCGCTTTAATGATATCGACGCCGGTTTTCAGACCGCCATCGACCTGCAGACGAATCTTGTGACGCAGACCGTTAGCCACCAGCGCCTGCTGGGTTTCCACCAGGCCGAGTTCCCACGGACAGCCCGCATATTTCACTGATGAGAGCGGGCTTGCGCCAGTGCCGCCATCGTAGCCAGCAATGGTGATCAGATCCGCATAGGCTTTCGCTACGCCAGTGGCGATGGTACCAACGCCTGGTTCGGAAACCAGCTTCACCGAGATCATCGCCTTCGGGTTGACCTGTTTCAGGTCGAAAATCAGCTGCGCTAAATCCTCGATAGAGTAGATATCGTGGTGCGGCGGCGGGGAGATCAGCGTCACGCCCGGCACTGAATAGCGTAGTTTGGCGATGTACGGGGTGACTTTATCACCTGGTAACTGACCGCCTTCGCCAGGTTTCGCGCCCTGAGCGACTTTAATCTGAATGACATCGGCATTGACCAGGTATGCCGGGGTTACGCCAAAGCGACCGGAAGCAACCTGCTTAATGCGTGACACTTTATTGGTGCCGTAGCGCGCCGGGTCTTCGCCGCCTTCACCGGAGTTCGAGTTGCCGCCGATGCTGTTCATCGCTTCGGCCAGCGCTTCGTGTGCTTCGGGGCTTAATGCGCCGATGGACATGGCGGCGGTATCAAAGCGTTTAAACAGTTCGGTCGCGGGTTCTACTTCGCTAATGCTTACGGCTTCATCGCCAGGCGTAATCGCCAGCAGATCGCGCAGCGTGGCCGCCGGACGCTCATTAACCAGCTTGGCGTATTCCTGATAGTCGCTGTACTCGCCGCTTTGTACCGCCTGCTGCAGAGTGCGTACCACGTCCGGGTTGTAGGCGTGGTATTCGCCGCCGTGGACGTACTTCAGCAAACCGCCCTGGCTGATAGGTTTACGCGCCAGCCATGCATGTTTGGAGAGGTTCAGCAGATCCTGCTGGAAGTCGGTAAACCCTGCACCGCTAATACGGCTGACCACGCCCTGGAAGCACAACGCAACCACATCATCGTGCAGACCAACGGCTTCAAACAGCTTCGAGCAGCGGTAGGAGGCAATGGTCGAGATGCCCATCTTGGACATGATTTTGTACAGACCTTTATTGATGCCGTTACGGTAGTTCAGCATCACGGTTCGGTAATCTTTGGCAATCGCCTGAGTGTCGATCAGACGTCCCAATGTTTCATACGCGAGATACGGATAGATTGCCGTCGCGCCAAAACCGAGCAGGACGGCAAAATGGTGCGGATCGCGGGCACTGGCGGTTTCAACGATGATGTTGGCGTCGCAGCGCAGGCTTTGTTCTACCAGACGCGTTTGCACTGCGCCCACGGCCATCGGCGCCGGAACCGGCAGACGATTTTTAGCGATGTTGCGGTCAGAGAGTACCAGCAGTACCGTGCCGTTGCGCACCATCTGTTCCGCCTTATCGCACAATGCTTTGACGGTCTCTTCGAGCGTAGTTTCGGTCGCGTCGAAGGTGATATCCAGACGGTCAGCGCGATAATGCTCCTCTTTCATGGTGGTGAGCTGGGTGAAATCGGAGTACAGCAGGATCGGCGATTTAAAGCTCAGGCGGTGTGCCTGACCTTCGGCTTCGCAGAAGACGTTCATCTCACGACCGATGCTGGTGGCCAGCGACATGACGTGCGCTTCACGCAGCGGGTCGATCGGCGGGTTGGTGACCTGCGCGAACTGCTGGCGGAAGTAGTCATAAATGATGCGCGGCTGGCTGGAGAGTACGGCAAACGGGGTATCGTCACCCATTGAACCGACCGCTTCCTGGCCGTTTTCACCGAGCACGCGGATCACGGAATCCAGCTCTTCAGCGCTGTAGTTAAACTGTTTCTGATAGCTGGCGAGGGTGTCATCGTCCAGTTCACGGCTGCCGACCTGATCGTCAGCCAGGTCTTCGAACGGTACCAGGCGGCGGACGTTTTTCTCCATCCACTCTTTGTATGGGTGACGGCTTTTCAGGTCATCATCGGTTTCGGCGGAGTGGAGAATGCGCCCGCTGCGAGTATCGATAACCATCAGCTCGCCAGGGCCGACGCGGCCTTTCTCTACCACTTCATCCGGCTGATAATCCCAGATCCCGACTTCAGAGGCGCAGGTAATCAGCTTGTCTTTGGTGATGACGTATCGTGCCGGACGCAAGCCGTTACGGTCAAGGTTACAGGCGGCAAAGCGGCCGTCGGACATGACGATGCCCGCCGGACCGTCCCACGGTTCCATGTGCATGGAGTTGAAGTCAAAGAACGCGCGCAGCTCCGGATCCATATCCGGGTTGTTCTGCCATGCCGGTGGAACCAGTAAGCGCATGGCGCGGATGATGTCCATCCCGCCTGCCAGCAGCAGTTCCAGCATGTTGTCCATCGAGCTGGAGTCAGAGCCGGTTTCGTTAACAAACGGCGCGGCGTCGTGCAGGTCAGGGATCAGTGGCGTCTGGAACTTATAAGTACGGGCGCGAGCCCACTGGCGGTTGCCGGTGATGGTGTTGATTTCACCGTTGTGCGCCAGATAGCGGAACGGCTGCGCCAGCGGCCAGCGCGGTACGGTGTTGGTGGAGAAGCGCTGATGGAACAGGCAGATGGCCGATTCCAGACGCAGGTCTGCCAGGTCCAGGTAGAAGCGCGGCAGATCCGCCGGCATACACAGACCTTTATAGATATTGACCAGATTCGACAAGCTACAGACGTAGAAATCTTTGTCTTGCAGGAGGCGTTTTTCGATACGACGACGCGCGATGAACAGGCGACGCTCCATATCACGCGGACGCCAGCCCGCAGGGGCGTTAACAAAAATTTGCTCGATACGAGGCAGGGAGGAGAGCGCAATTTCACCGAGAACACCTTCGTTGGTCGGCACGTCGCGCCAGCCGACAATCGACAGGGTTTCCTGCTGTAATTCTTCTTCAACAATGCGACGAGAAGCCGCAGCCAGCTCAGGGTCTTTATTTAAAAAGATCATGCCGACGGCGTAGTTTTTGGCTAAACGCCAGCCGCGCTCTTGCGCCACGATGCGGAAAAAGCGGTCAGGTTTTTGTAACAGCAGGCCGCAACCATCGCCGGTTTTTCCATCGGCAAGAATTGCGCCACGGTGCTGCATACGGGCCAGTGCGTGTATGGCGGTACGCACTACCTTGTGGCTAGGTTCGCCTTCTATGTGGGCGATCAGGCCGAAACCACAGTTATCCCTCTCAAGGGATTTATCGTACAACATATCAGTGAACCTCCCCAGGCTCTGAGGGATTCCCATCTGGACCGTTGCGCACGGGCACACCAAGAGCATGGCGACGGGGTTTGCGTGTCATACGCTTACCTCGCATTCGCCCTCTTTATCCTTTTCGCACAGGTCAAACAAGTTTGAGGACTTGCTTCAGAGGGAATCTCAATTACTGCATAAATATGATGAGCAGACTGCTCATCCAGAAAGCTTCCAGCGGATTTCCAAGTTATCGGGAATCCACACACAGGTCAAATGGCAATCTTATTTATGCAAAAATGTGCTATATGGCAATTAACTTTATGAAAATATTGAAATAAAAGGATTTTTTACATTGATTTAACCTAAGGGGAATCCCCCAGGAAGTGTGATCTGTCTCACTGTCAGAAAGGCTGGATATCCCTCGTCCTCCCTTTATTTATCGAGATGACTGGCATTTTATGCTGGTTTTTAGAGTTCAGGCGTCTTAAAGATACTGTTTTTACGCTGAGAGTATAAGAAGATAAAAAAAACTGCTGAATATAAGGAAAAGTAATTAAATTTTGAGTGAATGAAATTTCAATTATTTTGATTTGTTATGCAATAAATAAAGGCTCGCCAGGGCGATTGATCCAGGTCATCGCCGACTGGGGCAAAAAATGGCAGGCTTTGGCCTCTTTTCAAGGCGCGGTCTACCAGATTATGCAGTTACAGAAATTAGTCAATATGTTTGGTGGGGATCTTTCTCGCCGTTATGGGCAAAAGGTTCATAAACTCACGCTGCACGGCGGCTTTAGCTGTCCAAATCGTGATGGCACCATCGGACGTGGCGGATGTACTTTCTGTAATGTCGCCTCGTTTGCCGATGAAACTCAGCAGCATCATTCCATTGCCGAGCAGCTTGAACATCAGGCGCAGTTGGTCAATCGCGCCAGACGCTATCTGGCCTATTTTCAGGCCTATACCAGCACCTTTGCTGAAGTACAGGTGTTGCGGTCGATGTATCAGCAGGCGGTCAGCCAGGCCAGTATCGTCGGGTTATGCGTTGGGACGCGCCCCGACTGCGTGCCGGATGCGGTACTCGATCTGCTTTGCGAGTATAAAGACCTGGGTTATGAGGTATGGCTGGAACTTGGTCTGCAAACCGCACATGACAAAACCCTGCACCGTATTAACCGCGGTCATGATTTTGCCTGCTACCAGAACACCACGCGACTGGCGCGTGAACGCGGGCTGAAAGTCTGTTCGCACCTGATTGTCGGTCTGCCGGGAGAAGGGCAGGCAGAATGCCTGCAAACCATGGAGCGTGTGGTGGAGACGGGTGTTGACGGTATTAAGCTGCATCCGCTGCATATTGTGAAAGGCAGTACGATGGCGAAAGCCTGGGAAGCCGGGCGGCTGAACGGAATTGAACTGGACGATTATACGGTTACCGCCGGGGAGATGATCCGCCATACGCCGCCAGAGGTGATTTATCATCGCATTTCCGCCAGCGCGCGTCGCCCAACTCTGTTAGCACCGCTATGGTGTGAAAATCGCTGGACTGGGATGGTTGAACTGGATAAGTACCTTAACGAGCACGGCGTGCAAGGCTCGGCGCTGGGTACGCCATGGGTGCAGCCGGGGATCTAACCCTCCGTAGGCCGGATAAGGTAAAGCCGACATCCGGCAATCTGCGCCTGCTTGCCTGATGGCGCTTCGTTTATTAGGCCTACGATTAACCTTCTACGGTCATTTCACTGATAACCTCCGCATTTCTTGCACATTCTCAAACGTCACGCCAAGAATTGAGTATTATTGTGCCAAGTTGTCGTGAAGGAACCCTCTATGAAGCAAATCCGTATGCTGGCGCAATATTACGTCGACCTAATGATGAAGTTGGGTCTGGTGCGCTTTTCGCTGCTGTTGGCGCTGGCTCTGGTCGTGTTGGCAATTGTGGTGCAGATGGCTGTCACCATGGTGCTGCATGGCCAGGTAGAAAGCATTGATGTTATCCGTTCTATCTTTTTTGGTCTGTTAATTACCCCTTGGGCTGTCTATTTCCTGTCAGTGGTGGTGGAGCAACTGGAAGAGTCCCGGCAACGCCTGTCAAGGCTGGTACAAAAGCTGGAAGAGATGCGCGAGCGCGATCTCAAGCTCAATGTGCAATTGAAAGATAATATAGCCCAGCTCAATCAGGAAATTGTTGAGCGCGAAAAAGCCGAAGCGGAGCGCCAGGAAACGTTCGAGCAACTGAAGGTTGAAATCAAAGAGCGCGAAGAAGCGCAGATCCAGCTCGAGCAACAGTCTTCCTTTTTACGCTCTTTCCTTGATGCCTCGCCGGATCTGGTTTTTTATCGCAATGAAGATAAAGAATTTTCCGGCTGTAACCGTGCCATGGAACTGCTGACTGGCAAAAGCGAAAAACAGCTGGTGAACTTAAAACCGGCTGACGTTTACTCTCCTGAAGCGGCTGAAAAGGTAATTGAAACCGACGAGAAGGTATTCCGTCATAACGTCTCACTCACCTACGAACAGTGGCTGGACTACCCGGACGGGCGCAAAGCCTGCTTTGAAATTCGTAAAGTGCCGTACTATGACCGCGTAGGTAAGCGACATGGCCTGATGGGCTTTGGGCGCGATATTACCGAGCGTAAGCGCTATCAGGATGCGCTTGAACGTGCCAGCCGTGATAAGACCACCTTCATTTCCACCATCAGCCACGAGCTGCGCACTCCGCTTAACGGCATTGTCGGCTTAAGCCGAATCCTGTTGGATACAGACCTGACCGCTGAGCAGGAAAAATACCTGAAAACCATCCATGTCTCTGCCGTGACGCTGGGTAATATTTTCAACGATATCATAGATATGGATAAGATGGAGCGACGTAAAGTCCAGCTCGATAACCAGCCTGTTGATTTCACCAGCTTTATGGCGGATCTGGAAAACCTTTCTGGCCTGCAGGCGCAGCAAAAAGGGCTGCGTTTTGTACTTGAGCCAACGTTACCGCTACCGCATAAGGTCATTACCGACGGCACGCGTTTGCGCCAGATTCTGTGGAATCTGATCAGCAACGCCGTGAAGTTCACTCAGCAGGGACAGGTGACCGTGCGGGCGCGCTATGACCAGGGCGATATGCTGCATTTCGAGGTTGAAGATTCTGGGATCGGCATTCCGCAGGATGAGCAGGATAAAATCTTCGCCATGTATTATCAGGTGAAGGACAGCAACGGCGGTAAACCGGCCACAGGAACCGGGATTGGTTTGGCCGTGTCGAAGCGTCTGGCGAAAAATATGGGCGGCGATATTACGGTTTCCAGCCAGGCAGGTAAAGGCTCCATCTTTACGCTGACCGTACATGCGCCTGCGGTAGCGGAAGAGATTGAAGACGCCTTTGAAGACGATGACATGCCGCTGCCAGCCCTGAATGTGCTGCTGGTGGAAGACATTGAACTAAACGTTATTGTTGCGCGTTCCGTGCTGGAAAAATTAGGCAACAGCGTGGATGTCGCGATGACCGGGAAAGCCGCGCTGGAAATGTTTAAGCCGGGTGAATATGACCTGGTGCTGCTGGATATTCAGCTACCGGATATGACCGGTCTGGATATCTCGCGGGAGCTCACGCAAAAATACGCTCGTGAGGACCTTCCGCCGCTGGTTGCACTCACCGCCAACGTACTGAAAGATAAAAAAGAGTATTTGGACGCGGGAATGGATGACGTGCTGAGTAAGCCGCTGTCGGTTCCGGCGCTAACCGCCATGATCAAAAAATACTGGGATACCAGAAACGAAGAGGAGAGCACTGTGACATCTGAAGAAAGCAGTAAATCGCAAGCGCTGTTAGATATTCCTATGTTGGAACAATACCTCGAGCTGGTGGGACCGAAGTTAATTACCGACGGGCTGGCGGTGTTTGAGAAGATGATGCCGGGATATTTGAGCGTGTTGGAGTCCAACTTGACCGCACGGGATAAAAAAGGCGTGGTTGAGGAAGGTCATAAAATTAAAGGCGCAGCAGGTTCAGTGGGGCTGCGTCACCTGCAACAGTTAGGTCAGCAAATCCAGTCGCCGGACCTTCCCGCCTGGGAAGATAACGTTGCTGAATGGATTGAAGAGATGAAGCAGGAGTGGCAGCACGACGTGGCGGTATTAAAAGCCTGGGTGGCGAGCGTGGAAAAAAAATGACCCCGGCTTGACCGGGGTGCGCGAATACTGCGCCAACACCAGGGAAATCGTGGCTGCGCCGTAAATTATTATCATTGTTTACAAGGGCGCAGCCCTAATTTTCAGGCCGCACGCAGTTAAGATAGCAAATCTTAAATAATTTGTTACATGAATCAGTTAAATGTGTGAAGCGTAGCATTTAAATCATAATAACTAATATGTTTCAGCCAGTTGAGAAAGGAGTATCACGATGAAAAAAGTGGGTGTAGTGCTCAGCGGATGCGGCGTGTATGACGGTGCAGAGATCCATGAAACTGTTCTCACGCTTCTGGCCATTGCCCGCAACGGCGCTCAGGCCGTCTGCTTTGCTCCGGATAAACAGCAAGCGGATGTGATTAATCATCTGACCGGCGAGCCGATGCTGGAAACGCGTAATGTACTGATTGAAGCCGCACGTATAACACGCGGTGAAATTCGCCCGCTCGCTCAGGCAGTCTCAACGGAACTGGATGCGTTGATCGTGCCGGGTGGGTTTGGTGCGGCCAAAAATCTGAGCAATTTTGCCAGTCAGGGCAGCGAATGCCGGGTTGATAGCGACTTAGCCGGGCTGGCGGTGGCCATGCATCAGGCGGGTAAGCCGCTGGGATTTATGTGCATTGCGCCCGCTATGTTACCTAAAATTTTTGATTTCCCTCTGCGTCTGACCATCGGTACTGATATCGATACGGCAGAGGTGCTGGAAGAGATGGGCGCTGAACATGTGCCTTGTCCGGTTGATGACATTGTCGTCGATGAAGACAATAAAATCGTCACCACGCCCGCCTATATGCTGGCGCAGGACATTGCTCAGGCTGCGAGTGGCATCGATAAACTGGTATCGCGTGTGCTGGTGCTGGCTGAATGAGAACAGGAGTTACCGCCTTTCTGCGACGTATCTTTCTGCGGGCGGTCATTGTCCTCGGCGTATTCTGGGGCGGAGGCATCGCACTTTTCAGCGTGATGCCTGTACCTTTCTCGGCGGTGATGGTTGAACGGCAACTGGGCGCATGGCTGTCCGGTGATTTTGGTTATGTGGCGCACTCAGACTGGGTGAGCATGGACGAGATCTCACCGTGGATGGGACTGGCCGTCATTGCCGCGGAGGACCAGAAGTTTCCCGAGCACTGGGGATTCGATGTCTCCGCCATAGAGAAAGCGCTGGCGCACAATGAACGCAATGAAAACCGTATTCGCGGGGCGTCGACGTTATCGCAACAGACGGCGAAAAACCTCTTTCTGTGGGATGGACGTAGCTGGGTACGTAAAGGTCTTGAAGCCGGGCTAACGCTGGGTATGGAAACCGTCTGGAGCAAGAAACGTATTCTGACCGTTTACCTGAATATCGCTGAGTTTGGCGATGGGATTTTTGGCGTGGAGGCGGCGGCGCAGCGCTATTTCCATAAGCCTGCCAGTCGGTTGAGTCTGTCTGAAGCGGCCTTGCTGGCGGCGGTATTACCTAATCCTTTGCGTTTTAAAGCGAATGCGCCTTCTGGTTATGTGCGTAGCCGCCAGGCGTGGATCATGCGTCAAATGCGCCAGTTAGGCGGTGAGTCGTTTATGCGGGAAAATAAGTTGTATTAGTCGCTACTGTCGCTGTTTTTGTTGGCCTGATTTAAGTGCAGCGCATCAGGCACAATACGACACAATGGCATTGCCGGATGCGGCGTAAACGCCTTACCCGACCTACTGGCTACGTGTTAAAACCACTTGACTAATCTTCATCAAAACCTGAATTAAACAGGGCAACCACTGCGGCAAGGGCTTCAACTTCCTGCGGACCCGTGGCTTCAACTTCTATCTGACGCCCTTTGGCTGAATCCAGCATCAGCAGAGCGATAACGCTGTTGGCCTCGGCTTCCGTTCCTTCATCATTACGCAGCAAAACTTCTGCTTCGAAACCCTGCATCAATTCAAACAGTTTCATAGCTGGACGGGCATGCATGCCCAGCTTATTAGTGATTTCAACGGTTTGCTTCACGGTCATGATTTACGTTTTTCCAGCGTACGATGGCGTGACTGCACGTTTTTACCGCGTGAGCGGAAGTAGTCTGCCAGCTGCTCTGCAATATACACCGAACGGTGCTTCCCGCCGGTACAACCGATGGCTACGGTGAGATAGCTACGGTTGTTGGTCTCCAGCATGGGTAACCATAGCTCAAGATAGCTGCGCGTCTGGTAGATAAAATTGTGTACTTCTGTGTGCCTGTCGAGGAACGCGGCGACGGGGCGGTCAAGACCGGTCATTGGGCGCAGCTTCGGATCCCAGTGCGGGTTAGGCAGGAAGCGCACGTCAAAAACGTAATCCGCATCAATCGGGATACCGTGTTTGAAACCAAAGGATTCGAAAACCATCGTCAATTCACGTTCACGTTTGCCCAACAGTCGGGTACGCAACATTTCCGCCAGTTCGTGTACGGACATTTCGGAGGTATCAACGATCAGGTCAGCGCGAGAGCGCAAAGGCTCAAGCAAATCGCTTTCCTTATCGATAGCGCTTTCCAGAGACAAGTTCTTGCTGGAGAGTGGGTGCAGGCGACGCGTGTCACTGTAGCGACGAATCAGCGTGTTACGGTCAGCATCAAGGAACAGCAGCTGTGGTGAGAAGCCTTCAGGCAGATTGTTCATTGCCTGCTCGAAAATCTCCGGGGACTCAGGCATGTTGCGCACATCAATGCTGACGGCCGCAGAAATCTGGCGATCGGCCAGAGTACGAGCCAGATCGGGCAACAGCACTACGGGAAGGTTATCCACGCAGTAAAAACCCATATCTTCCAGCGCACGCAGAGCGACAGATTTACCTGACCCTGAACGGCCGCTGACGATCATCAGTACCATGTACTGTTTCTCCTCACAACGACAAAAAAGGATGCCATTGGGTTGTTATGCTTCATCCTGTCCACCTTCGGTGTCCGTGATGATTTGATACAACTCCTGGTCACTCTGTGCGGCGCGCAGACGACGACAGATGGTTTTATCCGCCAGACGTTTTGCGACCAGTGACAACGTATGCAAATGCGTCTTGGTTTGGTCCGCCGGAACCAGCAGGGCGAACAGCAGATCGACTGGCTGATTATCAATAGCGTCGAAGGCGATAGGCGTTTCAAGTTGCACAAACACACCAACCGCGCGCATCGTGTCTTCTTCCAGCTTTCCGTGCGGAATAGCAATACCATTACCGATGCCGGTACTGCCCATTTTTTCACGCGTCAGAATGGCTTCAAATACCACCTGAGAGGGCAAGCTGAGCTGTTTTGCCGCCAGTTCACTGATGATTTCCAGTGCGCGTTTTTTGCTTTGGCAGTGAACGGCCGCGCGTGTACATTCCTGGTTAAGAACAGTGCTCAGTTGTAGAGTCGTATCGTTATTTGTCATAATTTCACCTAAGCGCTAACTGTACAAATGGCCCGTTGTGCTACACAACAGGCCGTCCTGCACCCGCTAACTGCCCGGACAAGTTAGTGCTGTTTCAGTTTATCTTTATGTTTTGTTAACTGCCGAGCCAGTTTATCAATTAAACCGTCAATGGCGGCGTACATATCCTGACCTTCCGCGCTGGCATGAATTTCGCCACCGTTCACATGCAGCGTTGCATCCGAGATATGTGTAACCTTCTCCACTTTCAACACAATATAGACCTGATTAATCCGGTCGAAATATTGTTCAAGCTTGGCAAATTTTGTATTAACAAAATCGCGCAGGGCTTCAGTGATTTCGACGTTGTTTCCAGTGATGTTGAGCTGCATAGTGTCTTCCTTATCGGTTGAGTCAGACCAGCTGTTTGCGCTGGTTAGACGGCGGAATGGATAAAGACTCTCGGTACTTCGCAACGGTGCGGCGTGCCACCATGATACCCTGTTCTGACAGCATAGAGGTTAACTTGCTGTCACTCAGTGGTTTCGCGGGGTTTTCCGCAGCAATTAATTTCTTCACCAGCGCACGGATCGCCGTGGATGAGGCTTCGCCTCCACCTTCAGTGTTAACGTGACTGGAAAAGAAATACTTCAATTCAAAAATGCCGCGCGGACTGTGCAGATACTTTTGCGTGGTCACACGGGAAATGGTCGATTCGTGCATCTCGACGGCCTGGGCGATATCCGCCAGTACCATCGGTTTCATAAACTCTTCACCTTGCTCAAAGAAGGCTTGCTGTTGCTCCACGATGCAGCGACTTACGCGCAGCAGTGTATCATTGCGGCTTTCCAGGCTTTTAATCAGCCACTTCGCATCCTGTAGATTGCTACGTATAAACTGACTGTCGGCATCGTTGCGCGCGCTATTGCACATAGCGGCGTAGTGCTGGTTGATCTGCAGTCGTGGGATGCTGTCGCTGTTGAGTTCGACCACCCAGCGATCGTTATGCTTACGCACCAGCACATCCGGAATAACGTATTCTGGTTCACCAGTCTGGATCGACTGCCCAGGCCTTGGATCCAGTGACTGAATAAGATTGACGGCTTCTTTTAGCACGTCTTCTTTCAGTCGGGTCACGCGCATCAGTGTGCGGAAGTCATGGTTGGCTAACAGATCGAGATGATCGCTGATGATCAGACGCGCTTCTTCCAGCCACGGTGTGGCTTTATCAAACTGCGAAAGTTGGATTAGTAAGCAGTCGCGGAGATCTTTGGCGGCCACGCCTACGGGATCAAAGCGCTGAACGCGTTTAAGCACGGCTTCGATTTCGTCCATACCGACGTCGTCATCGCCCATGCTTTCGAGAATATCGTCCAGGGTCACGGTGAGATAACCGGTTTCGTCTACCGCATCCACAATGGATGTCGCAATGGCGCGATCGGTATCCGAGAACGGGGTCAGTTCCACTTGCCACATCAGGTAATCCTGTAGTGATTGCGTGGTCTCACCCTGATACACAGGCAGCTCGTCGTCGATGTAATCTCCGCTGGTGCCCGAAGGCGTCCCGGCGGTGTAAATTTCATCCCAACTGGCATCAAGTGGCAGCTCCTCAGGCATCTCTTTTTGTTCGAGAGCATCAGCGGTGTCGAGGGTTTCGCTGTCCTGTTTTTCCTGGGTATCAATTTCGTCGTGAAGATCGGTTTGCTCGAGCAGTGGGTTACTTTCCAGCGCTTGCTGAAGTTCTTGCTGAAGTTCCAGCGTGGACAGCTGCAACAGACGGATAGCCTGTTGTAGCTGAGGCGTCATCGCCAGTTGTTGGCTAAGCCTGAGTTGCAAACCTTGCTTCATGTTCAGAGTTGTTTTCTCCTGCGGTGACGTGAAGTCTTCTACCCTATCAGAGTCTGAAGTCTTCCCCAAGGTATACGCGCTTAACGTGCTCATCCTGCAGTATTTCTGTTGGCGTGCCGTGCGCGATCAGTTGCCCCTGACTCACGATATAGGCGCGCTCACACACTGCCAGCGTTTCGCGGACGTTATGGTCGGTAATCAGCACGCCAAGGCCGCTGTCGCGCAGGTGTTCGATGATCCGTTTGATATCAATAACGGAAATCGGGTCAACACCGGCAAACGGTTCATCCAGCAGGATAAATTTCGGATTAGCGGCCAGTGCGCGGGCGATCTCCACGCGGCGTCGTTCACCACCGGAGAGCGACTGCCCCATACTGTCACGCAGGTGTTCGATGTGGAATTCTTCCATCAGCTCGTTGGCGCGATCTTCCCGCTGCTCGCTGGTCAGATCGTCACGAATTTGCAGTACCGCCATCAGGTTATCAAACACGCTCAGACGACGGAAAATCGATGCTTCCTGCGGTAAGTAGCCGATGCCGCGACGCGCGCGTGCATGCAGAGGCAGCAGGCTGATGTCTTCGTCATCAATGATAATGTTACCCGCATCGCGCGGGACAATGCCGACCACCATGTAAAAGGTTGTTGTCTTGCCTGCACCGTTAGGACCGAGCAGACCGACGATCTCCCCGGAGTTGACGGTCAGACTGACATCTTCCACCACACGACGGCCTTTATAGGCTTTTGCAAGGTTCTTTGCAGTTAATGTTGCCATAACGAATCAGTTACCTTTTTTCTCTGCCGGAGCCTTGTTTTTGTCCTGCAACTGCGACGGAACCAGAACGGTGGTGACGCGTTTGCCTTTATCGCTGAAGGCCTGCATTTTCTGCTCTTTTACCAGATAGGTGATCTTATCGCCCGTGATGTTGCTATCGAGCTGTTCCAGATACGCCTTGCCGGTAAGCACGACAAAGTCTTTCGCCAGTTCATAGTGCATCTGCGAGGCGCGGCCTTTAACCGGTTTACCGTTGTCCTGCATCTGGTAAAACGTCGCTGGATTGCCATAGCCGTCAATCACTTCTTTGCCGTCTTCGCCGCCAGGACGGGTCACGACGACTTTATCGGCGTTAATTTTGATGGTGCCCTGAGTCACAATCACGTTGCCAGTAAACGTCACCACGTTGCCCTGCATATCCAGGGACTGCTGGTCCGACTCAATGTGAATCGGCTGCTCGGTATCGCCGGTGACGGCAAATGCCGGAATGCTGGCGGCCAGAAGTGAGCTGGCAAGTACAAGATTAAGGCTGAGTTTGTTTGTTTTGGATTTCATATGAGGTTCTAACCTTTTCAATCAGCTCGGCGTTCTTGCTGCGTAAGTTGCCGCGCATCTTCAGTCCGCTGGAGTTAAATGTTGTGCCATACAACGTCACCAGATCATCGGAAGTGACATCTTGTGTCACCAGGTTAATCTGCGCGTTATCGGTCGTAATTCTGCGTAGTTGAGAGTCAGGCACCAGGGCGTTAACCTCAACATGGCCGTACAGATACAGCATCCGATCGTTGGTCAATTTGGCTTTATCGGCCTTGATCGTCCAGGTCGGTACTTTATCCTTATCAAATGTGGTTAATACTGGTTGAGTAAACCACGAAACCGCTTGTTCCGAATAATATTCAACGTGTTGTGCGATCAAGTGATAGCTCAGCGCGCCTTCCGGACTATACACGACGGTATCAGTATGTTCGCTCTTATAGGTTGGCTCGTTGTTATTGACGACGACCTGAGCGGTGTCCTCTTTGTCTGCCAGATTAATACCAATCATCACAAGGACAGCCAGCGACAGTAGAATGATAACCCAACGTCTGGTTTTGCTCATATCGATTGCCCTTTGGCCTCGTCCAGTTTGCCCTGCGCCAGGAGTAATAAATCGCAGACTTCACGCACAGCGCCACGTCCCCCATTAATACGGGTGACATAATCGGCCCGTGGGATCAGCAAAGGGTGGGCATCTGCCACCGCGACGCTCAATCCCACTTGTGCCATCACCGGCCAGTCGATCAGGTCATCGCCAACGTAGGCGACATTCTCCGGCGCGATCGCCAGTTTGCTAAGGAGATCGCCAAAGGCAACCAGTTTGTCTGACTGCCCCTGATACAGGTGGGTGATCCCCAAAGTGGCACAGCGATCTTCTACAAGTTTAGCCTTTCGTCCGGTAATAATGGCAACCTCAATACCGGAAGTGAGCGCACAGCGAATTCCGTAACCATCGCGGACGTTAAAAGCCTTCAGCTCTTCACCGTTGTTGCCCATATAAATCAGACCATCAGACAGTACGCCATCCACATCCAGGATCAGCAAACGGATGTTTTCTGCCTGGGTGATAACTTCTGCGCTGACGGGTCCATAACAGGTCGCAAGCGACGCACCTGCTTTACTCATTTTCGTTATCCTTGAGTTTCTTACACTACACCTGCACGTAGCAGATCATGCATATGTAACACACCGAGTAACTGGTCGCCATCAGCAACCATTACCGAGGTGATATGGCGGGACTGCATTAAGTTCAGGGCATCGACGGCAAGAATACCCGGACGCACGCGAATGCCTCCAGGGGTCATCACATCGGCAATGCCTAACTGGCGTACATCAACGCCCATATCGAAGACACGACGTAAATCACCATCGGTGAAAATACCGTCAATCTTCATGGCATCATCGCAAATGACGGTCATGCCGAGATTTTTACGCGTGATCTCAATTAAGGCGTCACGCAGGCTGGCGTTTTTGGTTACATGCGGGATCTCGTCGCCCGTATGCATAATATCGTTAACGCGCAGTAAAAGCTTACGGCCCAGTGCCCCACCGGGATGAGACAACGCAAAATCTTCCGCGGTAAAGCCGCGCGCTTTTAATAATGCCACCGCAAGGGCATCGCCCATCACCAGTGTTGCTGTCGTGCTGCTGGTCGGCGCCAGGCCTAACGGACAAGCTTCCTTGGGCACTTTAACACACAGATGCACATCTGCTGCACGCGCCATACTGCTTTCCGGACGACCGGTCATGCAGATAAGCGGTACATGAAGACGTTTTAATACCGGGATCAGCGCCGCTATCTCATTGGATTCACCGGAGTTAGAGATGGCGATGACCACATCCTGCGGCGAGACCATACCCAGATCGCCATGTGCAGCTTCGCCTGGGTGTACAAAAAATGAGGGGGTGCCGGTGCTGGCAAATGTGGCTGCCATTTTCCGCCCGATATGGCCGGATTTCCCCATTCCCATCACCACGACTTTGCCCGGGCAACTGAATATTTTCTCGCATGCGAGGGTAAAATTTTGGTTGATGTACTGATCAAGCTCCGCCAGGCCTTCACGTTCAATTGCCAGGACTTCCTTGCCTGCTTGCTGAAAGTCAAAACCCGGTTGCAACTCTAAGTGCGACATAATGCGTTTCCAGTTATCCAACGAGAAGTGGCGATAACCAATACAGCATCGCCAGCCATATGATAAAACCGCCGGTCAGCAGCGCGCCCGCGCCGCGACCAATCTGGCGCGGACGTCGCCAGCAGAGTAATGCAAAAATAACGCTCACCAGCAGCATGACGCTGTAGTCCCGGACGAAGGCCATAGGATTGACTTCGCCCGGCGTAATCAGCGCCGGTAGCCCGAGGACGATAACAATATTAAAAATGTTCGCGCCGATAATGTTACCGACGGCAATATCGTTTTCACCTTTACGCAGACCCGCAATCGCCGTTGCCAGTTCCGGCAGGCTGGTACCAATGGCGACCACCGTCAACCCGATGGTGAGTTCGCTCATGGCGAAATAGTTCGCCAGTACGGTAGCGTTATCTACCACCATACGCGTAGCCATAGGCATAATAATCAGCGCAATACCCAACCACAAAAATGCGACGGGTAACCCGCCTTCGCGCGGCAGCTCAGCTATCTGCTCGCGTGTCAGGCTGTCATTGCCTTGTCGCTCGGCCAGACGGGCGATTTTAACAATGAATAGCAGCCATAGCACGGCCAGGAGCAGAAGAAAGAAACCGTCGCTGCGGCTCAACTGCCCGTCATACAGGACGGATGCAGCTAAAATACTTACCAGCAACATTAGCGGTAATTCACGACGCAGAACATCAGAATGCACGGTAAAAGGATGAATCAGCGCCGACAGGCCTAAAATAAGCAGAATGTTGGTGATGTTAGAACCTATGGCGGTCCCGACAGCCAGATCGAGTTGCCCATTCATCGATGCGGCAACGGAGACAATGATCTCGGGTAACGACGTACCAATGCTGACCACGGTCATTCCGATGATAATGGGGGGAATACCGACGTTTCGACATAAAATGGATGCGGCAAATACCAGACGGTCGGCACCGTAGACCACCAGAAGTAAACCAATTATTAACAGCGCCGTCGCTAAAAGCATCTAAAGTCCTTTCTTCAGGTATACTCGCCGGTCCTCTTGAAGGATCTTCTGGAAGCCGTAACGAAGTCTTAATTTTGACTTTATGCGGCTAAAAAGTAAAACAAATGCCAGCTTTCGCTAACCAGGACAGGCAATAATCTGTAAATATGTTGAGTTCAGGGCTAAATTGAGCGCCAAACTCTTCGATCAACAAGGCAATAGTAAAGGATGAATCAATGGGGCAGTCTGTGGCGAATCTAGTCAATATGCGCGATGTCAGCTTTTCCCGGGGTGACCGCTGCATCTTTGATAATATTTCCCTGACGGTACCGCGCGGTAAAGTGACGGCAATCATGGGGCCATCAGGCATCGGCAAAACGACGCTGTTGCGTCTGATTGGCGGACAGATCTCACCGGATAAGGGCGAGATTCTGTTTGACGGTGAGAACGTCCCGGCCATGTCCCGTTCGCGTTTATTTACCGTGCGTAAGCGCATGAGTATGCTGTTTCAGTCAGGTGCGCTATTTACCGACATGAATGTGTTTGACAACGTTGCGTACCCTCTGCGCGAGCATACGACGTTGCCAGCGCCGTTGCTGAAGAGCACGGTGATGATGAAGCTCGAGGCCGTCGGTCTTCGGGGTGCGGCCAAATTAATGCCTTCTGAATTATCCGGCGGGATGGCGCGCCGCGCTGCGTTAGCGCGTGCTATCGCGCTGGAGCCTGACCTCATTATGTTTGATGAGCCGTTCGTCGGTCAGGATCCCATCACCATGGGCGTGCTGGTGAAGTTGATTTCAGAACTGAACAGTGCGCTGGGTGTTACCTGTGTGGTGGTATCCCATGATGTGCCTGAAGTACTGAGTATTGCGGATTACGCCTATATAATGGCGGACAAAAAAATAGTGGCCTACGGTAGTGCTCAGGCACTACAAGAAAATGCCGATCCGCGCGTACGCCAGTTCCTTGACGGCATTGCCGATGGACCGGTTCCGTTCCGTTACCCGGCGGGTGACTACCATATCGATTTACTCTAAACAGGGAGTTAAGCCACCCATGTTGTTAAATGCGCTGGCATCACTCGGACATCGAGGAATAAAAACCCTCAGGACGTTCGGGCGAGCCGGATTAATGTTGTTCAATGCGGTTGTCGGCAAACCGGAGTTTCGCAAACATGCGCCGCTGCTGATACGCCAGCTTTATAATGTCGGTGTCTTATCGATGCTGATCATTATTGTGTCAGGCGTATTCATCGGTATGGTGTTGGGATTGCAGGGATACCTGGTGCTGACGACCTACAGTGCGGAAACCAGCCTCGGTATGCTGGTGGCGCTGTCATTGTTACGTGAGCTGGGGCCGGTTGTTGCGGCGCTGCTGTTTGCCGGGCGGGCCGGATCGGCCTTAACTGCAGAGATTGGCCTGATGAGAGCGACCGAGCAGCTTTCCAGCCTGGAAATGATGGCCGTCGATCCACTGCGCCGGGTGATCTCTCCGCGTTTTTGGGCCGGTGTCATTTCATTGCCGCTGCTAACGATTATATTTGTCGCCGTGGGGATCTGGGGTGGTTCACTGGTTGGCGTAAGCTGGAAGGGTATTGATGCGGGCTTTTTCTGGTCGGCTATGCAAAATGCCGTCGACTGGCGTCTGGACCTGGTCAACTGTCTGATTAAGAGCGTGGTGTTCGCCATTACGGTCACCTGGATTGCATTGTTCAATGGTTATGATGCGATCCCGACCTCTGCCGGGATTAGCCGGGCAACGACACGCACCGTTGTGCACGCCTCTCTTGCCGTTCTGGGGCTGGATTTTGTGCTGACCGCACTGATGTTTGGGAATTGAGTTCATGCAAACGAAAAAAAATGAAATTTGGGTCGGGTTATTCCTGCTGGTTGCGCTGCTGGCTGCGCTGTTTGTCTGCCTGAAGGCGGCGAACGTTACCTCAATGCGTACTGAGCCGACTTACACGATTTATGCGACCTTTGATAATATCGGCGGCCTGAGAGAGCGTTCTCCGGTGCGGATTGGCGGGGTGGTAGTTGGACGCGTATCGGACATCTCGTTAGATCCGAAAACGTACCTGCCGCGCGTGACGCTGGAAATCGAATCGCGTTTTAACCATATCCCTGACACCAGTTCTCTGAGCATCCGTACTTCCGGTCTGCTGGGCGAACAGTATCTGGCATTGAACGTGGGTTTTGAAGATCCTGAGCTGGGAACGTCTATCCTCAAAGATGGCGGTACGATTCAGGACACGAAATCCGCGATGGTGCTGGAAGATATGATTGGTCAGTTCCTTTACAACAGCAACAGCAAAGGTGATGACAATAAGAATTCTGGCGATGCGCCAGCCGCAACTGAAGGCAATAATGAAGCCACTACGCCTGCGGGCGCAACGAAATAATATCAGGAGAATCGACGTATGTTTAAACGATTGATGATGGTGGCTATGCTGGTGATTGCTCCACTTAGCGCGGCAACCGCAGCAGACCAGACTAACCCGTACAAACTGATGGATGAGGCGGCGCAAAAGACCTTTGACCGTCTGAAGAACGAGCAACCAAAAATCCGTTCCAACCCCGATTACCTGCGTCAGGTCGTCGATCAGGAACTGCTGCCTTATGTGCAGGTTAAGTATGCCGGTGCGCTGGTGCTGGGTCGTTACTACAAAGATGCGACTCCTGCCCAACGTGAAGCCTATTTTGCTGCATTCCGTGAATATCTGAAGCAGGCTTACGGCCAGGCACTGGCGATGTACCACGGCCAGACCTATCAGATTGCCCCTGAGCAGCCGTTGGGTGATGCGACCATCGTACCTATCCGCGTAACCATTATCGATCCAAACGGTCGTCCTCCGGTACGTCTGGATTTCCAGTGGCGTAAAAACTCCCAGACCGGTAACTGGCAGGCGTATGACATGATCGCCGAAGGCGTAAGTATGATCACCACCAAACAAAATGAGTGGAGCGACCTGCTGCGTACCAAAGGTATTGATGGCCTGACGGCACAGCTGAAATCTATTTCTCAGCAGAAAATCACTCTGGAAGAGAAAAAATAATGACGCAGTCACTCACCTGGACGCGCGAAGGCGACAAGCTGGTGCTGGTGGGAGAACTGGATCAGGACGTGTTAAATCCCTTATGGGATGCGCGAATTGAGGCGATGAAAGGGGTATCCTGCATCGATCTGAACCAGGTATCCCGGGTAGATACCGGCGGTCTGGCGTTACTGTTGCATCTGATTAATCAAGGCAAGCAGCAGGGAAACAGCGTTTCGCTCACTGGTGTTAACGATAAAGTGTACACGCTGGCGCAGCTTTACAATCTGCCTGACGACGTCCTTCCGCGTTAATTTTTCCAGGCCGGATAAGGTCTTGTGCCGCTATCCGGCAAAACCCCCGAGGGGGATCTGCCACTAATGCCTTGTCTGATTTATCAGCGAGGCTTTTTGCTTATTTATGACAGCGCCACTTTGCTCTAAGATGTTGGGCTGTTTTCACTATCTGACGAATGAAGAGCCCATGGAAAATAATGAAATTCAGAGCGTGCTGATGAATGCACTCTCCCTCCAGGAAGTCCACGTTTCTGGCGACGGCAGTCACTTTCAGGTTATTGCCGTGGGTGAGATGTTTGAAGGCATGAGCCGGGTCAAGAAGCAGCAATCGGTCTATGGCCCGTTGATGGAGTACATTGCGGACAACCGCATTCATGCCGTGTCGATTAAGGCGTTTACCCCAGCGGAATGGGCGCGCGATCGCAAACTTAACGGTTTTTGAGCTACGGGTGATGTGCCGGTAGCGAAGATAAATTCTAAACAGAGAACAGAATAATGGATAAATTTCGTGTTCAGGGGCCAACCAAGCTCCAGGGCGAAGTCACAATTTCAGGCGCTAAAAACGCCGCACTGCCGATCCTGTTTGCGGCGCTGCTGGCTGAAGAACCTGTAGAGATCCAAAACGTCCCGAAACTGAAGGACGTTGACACATCAATGAAGCTGTTGAGCCAGCTGGGTGCGAAAGTTGAGCGTAATGGTTCCGTGCACATTGATGCGCGTGATGTGAACGTCTTCTGTGCGCCGTACGATCTGGTGAAAACCATGCGTGCATCCATTTGGGCGCTCGGGCCGCTGGTTGCCCGCTTTGGTCAGGGCCAGGTTTCACTACCGGGCGGCTGCACCATCGGCGCGCGTCCGGTGGACCTGCACATTACCGGTCTGGAGCAGTTAGGCGCGACTATCAAGCTGGAAGAAGGCTATGTGAAAGCGTCCGTTGATGGCCGTCTGAAAGGCGCGCATATTGTCATGGACAAAGTGAGCGTCGGTGCGACTGTCACCATCATGTGTGCAGCAACGCTTGCCGAAGGCACCACCATCATCGAAAACGCTGCGCGCGAGCCGGAGATTGTGGATACCGCGAACTTCCTGATTGCGCTGGGCGCGAAGATCACTGGCCAGGGCACCGATCGTATTACGATCGAAGGCGTTGAGCGTCTCGGCGGCGGTGTGTATCGCGTTCTGCCAGACCGCATCGAAACCGGTACCTTCCTGGTGGCGGCGGCAATTTCTCGTGGCAAAATTATCTGCCGTAATGCACAACCGGACACACTGGATGCCGTTCTGGCGAAACTGCGTGATGCGGGTGCGGATATCGAAGTCGGCGACGACTGGATCAGCCTTGATATGCACGGCAAACGTCCGAAAGCGGTTAATGTGCGTACTGCGCCGCATCCGGCGTTCCCTACCGATATGCAGGCCCAGTTCACGCTGCTGAACCTGGTGGCAGAAGGGACCGGCTTCATCACGGAAACCGTGTTTGAGAACCGCTTTATGCACGTGCCTGAGCTGAGCCGTATGGGCGCTCACGCAGAAATCGAAAGCAATACCGTGATTTGCCACGGCGTGGAAACACTCTCAGGCGCACAGGTTATGGCGACCGATCTGCGTGCATCTGCAAGTTTAGTGCTGGCAGGTTGTATTGCTGAAGGTACAACAGTGGTCGATCGTATTTATCACATCGATCGCGGCTATGAGCGCATCGAAGATAAACTGCGTGCGCTGGGCGCAAACATTGAGCGCGTGAAAGGCGAGTAATCGTCAACGTCTCTTGTAACCCCCAGTTCAGTTGGCCGGGGGTTACAGCTCAATGTTCATTCCGGATTCTTTTTCTCTCTGCGACTCCTCATCATCCGCGTTCTGTCGATGAACTCATGCGTTTTGGCATCGTGATAGCGTGACGGCCAAATCACCCAGGGATCAGTTCCCAGTGCCCGGGCGATAATCAACTCACCTTTTGGCCATGGTCTCGTTAACGCATTTGCCAGCGTTGATGAACTCAATCCATTTTTACGTGATTCAGCGGCCATTGAGGTCCCTTTCTTGCGCAGTCCGGCGATGATGTCGGCCGGATGCCAGTCAATCAGCTTGTTTTCCATAAATTCATCTCTCCTTTGGTTAACGACTTACGGTTCCACGATCGGTTGTGGCGACACTATAACTCCCGAAGAACGAATGTTCTAAAATGTTCATGTAAAGTGTCTGTATATTCAGAATATGCCAAGGTTCTGCGTGATTATCCGGAGGAGAGTGGGGGGGGGGTACTAGAACTTATAAAAAAATCCCGTGCAGAGCACGGGATGAGGGAGGATGCTGTAGGGAATTAACGGTCGCGCTGTACGGCGATATGTGCCAGACCAATCAGCGCTTCTCTCCACGGCGTATCAGGCAGCACCTGCAACGCAGCGATGGCCTTATCTGCCTCTTCTTCTGCACGTTGGCGCGTCCACTCCAGGGAACCACAGGCGTTCATCGCTTCAAGAACCGGCTCCAGAAGGTGACGACCATTACCTTGCTCAATGGCCTGGCGGATCATTTGCGCTTGTTCTGGAGTACCGTGGCGCATGGCATGCAGCAGCGGCAGCGTAGGTTTACCCTCGTTGAGGTCATCACCGACGTTTTTACCCAACTGCTCGCCATCTGCGCTGTAATCCAGCAAATCGTCAATTAACTGGAAAGCTGTACCGAGATAACGGCCATAATCCTGCAACCCTTTTTCTTGTTCTTCGCTACAGCCAGCCAGAATGCCTGAACATTGGGCTGCCGCTTCAAACAACCGCGCCGTCTTACTGTAGATGACGCGCATATAGTTTTCTTCGGTGATGTCTGGGTCGTTGACGTTCATCAGCTGCAAGACTTCACCTTCGGCGATGACGTTGACTGCTTTCGACATGACTTCAAGCACTTTCAACGAGCCAAGGCTGGTCATCATCTGAAATGCGCGGGTATAGATAAAATCGCCAACCAGCACGCTGGCCGCATTACCAAACGCCGCATTTGCCGTAGCTTTCCCACGGCGCATGTCTGACTCATCCACAACATCATCGTGCAGCAGGGTCGCTGTGTGGATAAACTCGATGAGGGCCGCAATCGTAACGTGCGCATTTTCCTGGTAACCAACGGCCCGCGCTGCGAGGACGGCGATCATTGGGCGAATGCGTTTTCCGCCACCGCTAACGATGTAGTACCCCAGTTGATTGATCAACTGAACGTCAGAATTGAGCTGTTCAAGGATTGTCGCATTGACCCCCGCCATATCTTGCGCGGTTAACTCATTGATTTTTTCTAAATTCATCGCAAAAGCCGGGCTTCTCGCCCCGATTACCTTACTGTATGAGAAGGTAACGTCGGGTTTAGGGTTATAAATATATGCTGATTGTACTGAAAAAACGCCGTAGATAAACGTTACCGTACGTGTTGTGTTTTTTTTCTTCATGTATTGACGGTAGCACTTGTCAAAGGCTCGCGTTTTGCGTAATATTCGCGCCCTATTGTGAATATTTATAGCGCACTCTGAATCATCAAAAAGGTGTGCGCGGAAGCGGAGTTTTTTATGTACGCGGTTTTCCAAAGTGGTGGTAAACAACACCGAGTAAGCGAAGGTCAGACCGTTCGCCTGGAAAAGCTGGACATCGCAACTGGCGAATCTGTTGAATTCGCAGAAGTTCTGATGATCGCAAACGGTGAAGAAGTCAAAATCGGCGTTCCTTTCGTTGATGGCGGCGTTATCAAAGCTGAAGTGGTTGCTCACGGTCGTGGCGAGAAAGTTAAAATTGTTAAGTTTCGTCGTCGTAAACACTACCGTAAGCAGCAGGGCCATCGTCAGTGGTTCACTGATGTGAAAATCACTGGCATCAGCGCTTAAGTTAAGGGGAGCAGATTAAATGGCACATAAAAAGGCTGGCGGCTCGACTCGTAACGGTCGCGATTCAGAAGCTAAACGTCTGGGCGTAAAACGCTTCGGCGGTGAAACAGTTCTGGCTGGTAGCATCATCGTTCGTCAACGTGGTACTAAATTCCACGCTGGCTCTAACGTTGGTTGCGGCAAAGACCACACTCTGTTTGCTAAAGCAGACGGTAAAGTGAAATTTGAAGTGAAAGGCCCGAAAAACCGTAAATTCATCAGCATCGTTGCTGAATAAGTTTTTCGCGTCCCGGTAACGGATAAAAGCCCCGCAACACGTTGCGGGGCTTTTTACATTCGACGGCCGGTAAATACGCTCGTCACGCCGTGACAACCCGGAAACGAGCCCTTGCAGGGAATACGGCATGAAGCAACAGGCAGGCATTGGTATTCTGTTAGCACTCACAACGGCAGTATGTTGGGGGGCTTTGCCAATAGCAATGAAGCAAGTGCTGGAGGTGATGGAGCCTCCTACCGTGGTGTTCTACCGTTTTTTAATGGCAAGCATTGGCCTTGGCGCTATTCTTGCGGTTAAAAAAAAGCTCCCTCCGTTGCGTATTTTTCGCAAAGCGCGTTGGCTGGTGTTGCTGGCTATCGCAACCGGTGGGCTGTTCGGTAACTTCATTCTGTTTAGTTCATCCTTGCAGTATTTGAGCCCAACGGCTTCGCAGGTTATCGGCCAGCTGTCACCGGTTGGTATGATGATCGCCAGCGTCTTTATCCTCAAAGAAAAGATGCGTGGCACGCAAGTGATTGGCGCCATTATGCTTCTGAGCGGCCTGGTCCTGTTTTTTAATACCAGTCTGATCGAAATTTTTACCCGACTCACCGATTACACCTGGGGCGTTATCTTTGGTGTCGGTGCGGCGATGGTCTGGGTGAGCTATGGGGTCGCGCAAAAGGTGTTATTGCGCCGCCTGGCATCACCGCAGATCCTGTTTTTACTGTACACTTTATGTACGATAGCGTTGTTGCCGCTGGCTAAACCCGGTGTCATCACGCAGCTCAGCGACTGGCAGCTGGCATGCCTGGTATTCTGCGGCCTGAATACGCTGGTAGGATACGGCGCTCTTGCGGAAGCGATGGCGCGTTGGCAGGCGGCGCAGGTGAGCGCTATTATCACGCTCACACCGCTGTTTACGTTGTTATTTTCAGATTTATTATCACTGGCCTGGCCCGATTTCTTCGCCAGACCGATGCTAAACCTATTAGGTTATCTCGGTGCGTTTATCGTGGTTGCGGGCGCGATGTATTCCGCCATTGGTCATCGAATTTGGGGCGGTTTACGTAAGCATGAAACGGTGGTTTCGCAACCCCGCTCAGGCGAATGATTTACGGAGAGTAAAATGAAGTTTGTTGATGAAGCATCGATTCTGGTCGTTGCAGGTGATGGCGGTAATGGTTGCGTCAGCTTCCGCCGCGAAAAGTACATCCCAAAAGGCGGTCCGGACGGTGGTGATGGTGGTGACGGTGGTGACGTTTGGCTGGAAGCCGACGAAAACCTGAACACGCTGATCGATTACCGTTTTGAAAAATCATTCCGTGCGGAACGTGGTCAGAATGGCGCGAGCCGTGATTGCACCGGTAAGCGTGGCAAAGACGTCACGATTAAAGTGCCTGTTGGTACGCGTGTTATCGATCAGGGCACGGGCGAAACCATGGGCGACATGACCAAGCATGGTCAGCGTCTGATGGTCGCTAAAGGCGGCTGGCATGGTCTGGGCAACACCCGTTTCAAATCATCGGTTAACCGTACTCCGCGTCAGAAAACAATGGGTACGCCGGGTGATAAGCGCGATCTGATGCTGGAGCTGATGCTGCTGGCAGACGTGGGTATGCTGGGTATGCCAAATGCCGGGAAATCGACGTTTATCCGTGCAGTATCTGCGGCGAAGCCGAAAGTCGCTGATTATCCCTTCACCACCCTGGTGCCGAGCCTGGGCGTGGTGCGTATGGACAACGAAAAGAGCTTCGTGGTTGCCGACATTCCGGGGCTGATTGAAGGTGCGGCTGAAGGCGCAGGCCTGGGTATCCGCTTCCTGAAACATCTGGAACGTTGCCGCGTGTTGCTGCACCTCATCGATATCGATCCGATTGACGGTTCCGATCCGGTAGAAAACGCACGTATCATTATTGGCGAACTGGAAAAATACAGTCAGGATCTGGCATCTAAACCGCGCTGGTTAGTGTTCAACAAAATTGATTTGATGGACAAGGCTGAAGCGGAAGAGAAAGCGAAAACGATCGCCGAAGCGCTGGGCTGGGAAGGTAAATATTACCTGATCTCTGCCGCCAGCCAGCTGGGCGTGAAGGATCTTTGCTGGGATGTGATGACCTTTATCATCGAGAACCCGATTGTTCAGGCTGAAGAAGCGAAACAGCCAGAGAAAGTTGAGTTCATGTGGGATGATTATCACCGCCAGCAGCTCGCTGAAGTCGAAGACGAAGCGGAAGATGACTGGGATGACGATTGGGACGAAGAAGACGACGAAGGCGTCGAGTTCATCTACAAGCGTTAATCGCATGAAAAACCCCGGACAAGTTGCCGGGGTTTTTGTTTCCAGTTTGCGTAGGCCGGATAAGCGTAAGCGCCATCCGGCATCTTCAAAATCTAATTGTTCTGATAAATATCCTTGTACAACCGGCTCTCGAAGCGCACCAACGGAATACGGCGATTACGCTGGTCAGCCGGCTCTACCGCATAACCAGACAAATATTGCACGAATGCCATGCGTTGGCCGCTTGCCGTGGTAATGAAGCCAGCAAGGTTATAGACTCCTTGCAGCGAGCCTGTCTTCGCCGATACTTTGCCATCCACACCAGCCTGATGCAGACCCGCACGGTATTGCAGGGAGCCGTCGTGCCCCGCCAGCGGCAGCATAGTGATAAAGTTCAGCTCGTTATCGTGTTGAGCGATATATTGCAGCACCTGCATCATGGTTGCCGGGGCAATCAGGTTATGCCGGGAGAGGCCTGAACCGTCGGCAATAATGGTGTTGCCGATATCAACGCCCGCCTGCTGACGCAAAATCTGGCGTACGGCATCAGAACCCGCCCGCCAGGTGCCTGGCACGTTAAATCGGACATGACCAATCATACGGAAAACGGTATCGGCAATCATGTTGTCCGATTTTTTCAGCATAATCTTAAGCAGGTCATGCAGTGGCGCTGACTGCTTACTGGCGACCACCGTTCCCGGCTCGTTGACCAGCGTCTGGCGCAGCAGCGTACCGCTGTAGGTGATACCTGCTTGTTTTAGCTCATCTTTGATAATCGCCCCGGCATAGCTGGCTCCGTCCTGAATGGCGAACGCCAGCGGCAGCGGATCGGCTCGTTGGGGCAGGCATCCGGTCAGCGTATAGCGGTTGAGATCGCCGGGAACCACATCCAGTTCACAATATTGCGCTTCCGCAGAACCTCGGGCGAGAGTACGCACCTGACTGAACATGGTGACCGGGTAATAAGATGCCACGCGAATAAAGGCGAGATCGTTGGGTTTTTGCGCGCTGTAGAGTGAAACCGAGAAACAGTTTCTATCGACAATAGCCGCTGCGGGCGGTGCGCTAAAACACTGCGTCATGTCGTTCCAGGGCCAACCGGGCGCTTTATCATGACTGGCGAAAATAGAGGTGTCGATCAGGACATTTCCGGCAATTTGCGTCACGCCTGATTTTTTCAGGGTTGCCACCATATTGCGAATATCCTGGCGTTTTAGCGTCGGATCAGCACCAAATCGTGCCACTAAGTCACCTTTCAATACGCCGCCTTCCACGTTGCCTTTAGTCTCAAGCGTAGTGGTAAAACGAAAGTCAGGCCCGAGCTGAATCAATGCCGCCAGCGCGGTGATCACTTTCTGGGTACTGGCCGGCAGCGCCATCTGCTGGCTATGAAAATCAATAGCGGGTGCAGGTGCGCCAACCTTCTGTACCATAAGGGCGAGGTTGGCCCCGGCAGGGAGCTGATTGATATACTCGTCGACGTTCGCAGCCTGAACGCTGAACGCTATACTGGCAGTCAATCCGATGGTAAATCTGGAAAATCGCATAATCTCGCGCTAACAACCTGGAAACAGGCCGTCATACTACGGCGCAACGCCCCAAAAAGTAAACGATGACCCATAAGGAACTCCAGGGTAAAATGATCATCAAATAGAGAATTGTAGCTGACCTGGGACCTTGAGCCCCGGGTCGGTATTTTTTTGCTTCTGACTCTGGCATGACATTCGCCAGGGTGGGCTTAGCAGCCGGGGTGAGAGCAACTGCCCCCTACAGGAATGTTCAAGAGGTATAACAAATGCAAGCTATCCCGATGACCTTACGTGGTGCTGAAAAACTGCGCGAAGAGCTGGATTTTCTGAAATCTGTGCGCCGTCCTGAAATTATTGCCGCTATCGCTGAAGCGCGTGAGCACGGCGACCTGAAAGAGAACGCGGAGTATCACGCGGCGCGCGAACAGCAGGGTTTCTGCGAAGGACGCATTAAAGATATCGAGGCTAAACTGTCCAACGCGCAGGTAATCGACGTTACTAAAATGCCGAACAATGGCCGCGTTGTTTTCGGCGCGACGGTTACCGTGTTGAATCTCGATAACGATGAAGAGCAGACCTGGCGTATTGTCGGCGATGATGAAGCCGATTTTAAACAGAACCTGATTTCAGTGAACTCGCCTATCGCTCGTGGCCTTATCGGTAAAGAGCAGGATGACGTCGTGGTTATCAAAACGCCGGGCGGCGAAGTGGAATATGAAGTGACGAAAGTAGAATACCTGTAATTCGCATCTTGGTTAAGATGTTGATACATTGTAAAGAAAGGAAAAAGGCCGCATAGCGGCCTTTTATCAACGAAGAGAGCGTGGCATTTTGCTCTCCTGCTAGCGGAAAACCCCGCGTTTTACACAAACTTCGTGTTCAACTTTGGGATATTCTTAGCGTGGCAGCGAGATTTTACGTTCTTTAGTCGGGCGATACAGTACCAGCGTTTTGCCGATGACCTGCACATTACAGGCGCCGGTTTCGCGTACGATAGCTTCCACGATCAAGGTTTTAGTATCGCGATCTTCCGAGGCGATTTTCACCTTGATAAGTTCATGGTGCTCTAACGCTTGTTCAATCTCGGCCAGTACCCCTTCGGTCAAACCATTGTTGCCAAGCATAACTACAGGCTTGAGCGGATGTGCCAGACCTTTCAGGTGCTGTTTTTGTTTAGTACTCAGATTCATCGTATATTTTTGCTTACGTTGGGATTGAAAACGGGTCATTCTACCGCCATCTCCCATATATCACCAAATAGCTGTGTAGAAATTTACACCATTGGTTACGATGAACTGCCCTTTGGGAATGTGAAATGACAGGTAAAAAGCGTTCTGCCAGCTCGAGTCGCTGGCTTCAGGAACACTTTAGCGATAAATATGTTCAACAGGCGCAGAAAAAGGGGTTACGTTCCCGTGCCTGGTTTAAACTTGATGAAATACAGCAAAGTGACAAAATTTTTAAACCGGGGATGACGATAGTTGATCTCGGTGCTGCACCCGGTGGCTGGTCGCAATATGCAGTTACGCAGATCGGCAACACCGGCCGCATTATCGCTTGCGATCTTTTACCTATGGATCCAATCGTTGGTGTGGACTTCCTTCAGGGCGACTTTCGTGATGAATTAGTCCTGAAAGCGTTACTTGAACGCGTAGGTGACAGTAAAGTACAAGTTGTCATGTCTGATATGGCGCCAAATATGTGTGGAACACCGGCGGTGGATATTCCCCGGGCCATGTATCTGGTAGAGCTGGCGCTTGGAATGGCTCGTGATGTATTAGCGCCAGGTGGTAGTTTTGTAGTGAAGGTGTTCCAGGGCGAAGGCTTCGATGAGTATCTAAGAGAGATTCGCTCCCTGTTTACGAAGGTCAAAGTTCGTAAGCCGGACTCTTCTCGCGCCCGTTCGCGTGAAGTGTATATTGTAGCGACCGGGCGTAAACCATAACCGGCAGATTTCAAACGAAAGTTTGAAAGAAACTGGATATAGAGTATCCTGACGCTGTTTTTAACACAGTTGTAATATGAGGTTAATCCCTTGAGTGACATGGCGAAAAACCTAATTCTCTGGCTGGTCATTGCCGTTGTGCTGATGTCAGTATTCCAGAGCTTTGGGCCCAGCGAGTCTAATGGCCGTAAGGTTGATTACTCTACCTTCCTGCAAGAGGTCAATCAGGACCAGGTTCGTGAAGCGAAGATCAACGGACGTGAGATTAACGTTACCAAGAAAGATAGTAACCGTTACACGACCTACATCCCGGTTAACGATCCGAAGCTGCTTGATAACCTGCTGACCAAAAACGTCAAGGTTGTTGGCGAACCACCTGAAGAGCCGAGCCTGCTGGCTTCTATCTTCATTTCCTGGTTCCCAATGCTGCTGCTGATTGGTGTCTGGATCTTCTTCATGCGTCAGATGCAGGGCGGTGGTGGCAAAGGTGCCATGTCGTTCGGCAAGAGCAAAGCGCGCATGCTGACGGAAGATCAGATCAAAACGACTTTTGCTGACGTTGCGGGTTGTGACGAAGCAAAAGAAGAAGTCGCTGAGCTGGTTGAGTATCTGCGCGAACCGAGCCGTTTCCAGAAACTGGGCGGTAAAATCCCGAAAGGCGTCCTGATGGTCGGTCCTCCGGGTACGGGTAAAACCCTGCTGGCGAAAGCTATCGCAGGTGAAGCGAAGGTTCCATTCTTCACAATTTCCGGTTCTGATTTCGTGGAAATGTTCGTGGGTGTCGGTGCATCTCGTGTGCGTGACATGTTCGAACAAGCCAAAAAAGCGGCACCGTGCATCATCTTCATCGATGAAATCGACGCCGTAGGCCGCCAGCGTGGCGCAGGTCTGGGCGGTGGTCACGATGAACGTGAACAGACGCTGAACCAGATGCTGGTTGAGATGGACGGCTTCGAAGGTAACGAAGGTATTATCGTTATCGCAGCGACTAACCGTCCGGACGTTCTTGACCCTGCGCTGCTTCGTCCAGGCCGTTTCGACCGTCAGGTTGTGGTTGGTCTGCCGGACGTTCGCGGTCGTGAACAGATCCTGAAAGTGCATATGCGTCGCGTGCCGCTGTCTCCGGATATCGATGCGGCAATCATTGCACGTGGTACGCCTGGCTTCTCCGGTGCGGATCTCGCGAACCTGGTCAACGAAGCGGCACTGTTTGCTGCTCGTGGCAACAAGCGCGTAGTGTCGATGGTTGAGTTCGAAAAAGCGAAAGACAAAATCATGATGGGTGCGGAACGTCGCTCCATGGTGATGACGGAAGCGCAGAAAGAATCTACCGCGTATCACGAAGCAGGCCACGCGATTATCGGTCGCCTGGTGCCGGAACACGATCCGGTGCACAAAGTGACGATTATCCCGCGCGGTCGTGCGCTGGGTGTGACCTTCTTCCTGCCTGAAGGCGATGCAATCAGCGCCAGCCGTCAGAAACTGGAAAGTCAGATCTCCACATTGTACGGTGGCCGTCTGGCGGAAGAGATCATCTACGGTGCTGAACATGTTTCTACCGGTGCGTCGAACGACATTAAAGTCGCGACTAACCTGGCGCGTAACATGGTTACTCAGTGGGGCTTCTCCGATAAACTCGGTCCGTTGCTGTACGCTGAAGAAGAAGGCGAAGTGTTCCTGGGACGTTCTGTGGCGAAAGCGAAACACATGTCCGATGAAACCGCTCGCATTATCGATCAGGAAGTTAAACTGCTGATTGAGCGTAACTATGACCGTGCACGTCGTTTGCTGAACGAAAACATGGACATTCTGCACTCGATGAAAGATGCGCTCATGAAATATGAGACTATCGATGCGCCGCAGATTGACGATCTGATGGCTCGCCGCGATGTGCGTCCGCCTGCGGGTTGGGAAGAACCGGGTTCTTCTAACAACAACTCTGGCAGCACCGGCAAGCCGAGTGCACCGCGTCCGGTTGATGAACCGCGTGCGCCGGACTCTGGCACTATGTCAGAGCAACTGGGCGACAAATAAGTTATCGTTGATGATGACCGTGTTTTAATTGAAAACCCTGGGGCTTGCTCCGGGGTTTTTCTTATCTGCATATTCAAGATTTTACCAGGGATAAAACTATGAAACTCTTTGCTCAGGGTTCTTCACTGGATCTCAGCCATCCGCACGTCATGGGGATTTTGAACGTCACGCCAGACTCATTTTCCGATGGTGGAGCGCACAACTCTTTGGTTGAGGCGGTAAAACACGCAAACCTGATGATTAACGCCGGGGCGACTATCATTGATGTGGGTGGTGAGTCCACGCGTCCGGGCGCGGCTGATGTGAGTGTGGAAGAAGAGTTGCAGCGAGTGATCCCTGTGGTGGAGGCGATTGCTCAGCGTTTTGAAGTGTGGATTTCGGTTGATACCTCAAAGCCCGAAGTGATCCGCGAATGCGCCAGAGTTGGCGCGCATATCATCAATGACATTCGCTCACTCTCGGAGCCTGGAGCGTTGGAAGCCGCAGCGGAGACCGGATTGCCGGTTTGCCTGATGCATATGCAGGGGCAGCCGAAAACCATGCAGGAAGCGCCAAAGTATGAGGATGTTTTTGCTGAGGTAGATCGTTACTTTGTTGAGCAAATAGCACGTTGCGAGCGGGCTGGAATCACAAAAGATAAATTGTTGCTCGACCCCGGGTTCGGATTCGGTAAAAATCTCACTCACAACTACACATTACTGGCACGTCTGGCGGAGTTTCATCATTTTAATCTGCCGCTGCTGGTTGGGATGTCACGAAAATCAATGGTTGGCCAGTTGCTGAATGTGGGGCCATCCGAACGCCTGAATGGCAGTCTGGCGTGCGCGGTGATTGCCGCAATGCAGGGGGCGCAGATCGTTCGTGTCCATGACGTCAAAGAAACCGTAGAAGCGATGCGTGTGGTGGAAGCCACATTGTCTGCAAAGGAAAAAAAACGCTATGAGTAATCGTAAATATTTTGGCACTGATGGGATCCGCGGTCGCGTAGGTGATGCCCCAATTACTCCTGACTTTGTGCTCAAGCTGGGCTGGGCTGCAGGGAAAGTGCTGGCTCGTCATGGGTCACGTAAAATTATTATCGGTAAAGATACGCGTATTTCCGGCTATATGCTGGAGTCCGCGCTGGAAGCGGGCCTGGCAGCCGCCGGACTCTCAGCCTCATTCACAGGGCCAATGCCAACACCTGCCGTTGCTTATTTGACGCGTGCTTTCCGTGCTGAGGCCGGGATTGTTATCTCCGCTTCGCACAACCCATTCTATGACAATGGGATTAAATTCTTCTCCATCGATGGGACCAAACTGCCGGATGCGGTTGAAGAAGCTATAGAAGCCGAAATGGAAAAAGCGATCACCTGCGTGGACTCGGCTGAACTGGGTAAAGCTACCCGTATCGTTGATGCTGCCGGTCGCTATATCGAGTTTTGCAAAGGCACCTTCCCGAACGAACTGAGTCTGAGTGAGCTTAAAATTGTGGTGGATTGCGCTAACGGTGCAACGTACCACATTGCACCAAATGTACTGCGTGAGCTGGGTGCAAACGTGATTGCCATTGGCTGTGAGCCAAACGGTGTGAACATCAATGAAGAAGTCGGCGCCACTGACGTCCGTGCCCTGCAGGCGCGCGTGATTGCGGAAAAAGCCGATCTGGGTATTGCGCTGGACGGCGATGGCGACCGCGTTATTATGGTTGACCACGAAGGCAATAAGGTCGATGGCGATCAGATCATGTACATCATCGCCCGTGAAGCCCTGCGTCAGGGACAGCTGCGTGGTGGTGCGGTAGGTACGCTGATGAGCAACATGGGCCTCGAGCTGGCGCTGAAACAGCTAGGTATTCCTTTTGCTCGGGCGAAAGTTGGCGACCGCTATGTGCTGGAAAAAATGCAGGAAAAAGGCTGGCGTATCGGTGCCGAAAACTCTGGTCATGTGATCCTGCTGGACAAAACCACCACTGGTGACGGCATCGTGGCGGGCCTGCAGGTGCTGGCGGCGATGGTGCGCAACCATATGAGTTTGCACGACCTGTGCAGCGGCATGAAAATGTTCCCACAGCTGCTGGTTAACGTACGTTACACCGCAGGTAGCGGCGATCCGTTGGAACATGAAAACGTGAAAGCGGTGATGGCGGAAGTGGAAGCGGCGCTGGGTAACCGTGGACGCGTCCTGCTGCGTAAGTCTGGTACCGAACCGTTAATTCGTGTGATGGTTGAAGGTGAAGACGAAGCGCAGGTGACTGAATTCGCCCACCGTATTGCCGATGCTGTGAAAGCGGCGTAATCCCGAAGAAAGTGAGAGCCGGAGTCTGAGACTCCGGCTTTTTTTTACTGTACGGCAAGCGGCTGTTTACGTCGGCGCTGCCAGAAGTAACCACCGACCATCAGTAGTACAAGGACTGTCAGCCACGGCAGAACCGCCAGCAAATGCCCAGACCGGGCAAAGGTTAGCGCAATCATCAGTAGCCAACCGCCCAGCATCGGAATCGCGGTGCGCTTAACAATATCCACAGGCGAGACGCCTGCAATCCCTGCGATAGCAATGATGACGCCGGCAATCGGCGATAACGTACGACCAATACCCGCCGATATCTGGATAGGCAACATCATGACTGCGATATCGCTACCGATATGACGGCTGATGTCCGGCACCATGGGGGCGAAGGAGAAAAATGCCGCATTCCCGGAGCCCATCAGCGCTGAAATTGCGAAGGTGATTAGGGTCATCAGCAGGATAATAGAGGCGGCGCTGAGGCCAAATTCGCCAGAAAGCGACAGCAGCGCGTCGACGGCGCCAATGGCTTTCAGCCCGGCGGAAAAAACTTCACCGGCGATAATCAGCGTCACGACGGTGGCAAAAACGCTGCCCATGCTGTCGAAAACCTTTTGTACGCCAGCCATCACCTCGCGCGCCTTGCGATGACGGCAGTACTCACAAACCAGCGTAATAGCGAGGCTTATCAGTACGGCGGTATCCAGCGTAATCTTAAGCGAGCTAAATACTAAATCGCTGCACACCAACATCAATACAAGCGGCAGCATGGGCAGAAACAGCCAGGCGATAGGTGCGTCGGCTTCATCAGTTGCCGTTAATGTCTGCATCTGCTGAGCTGCATTGTCGCCACTTTCCCGACGGTCAAAAAAGCGTTGCACAACAATATGCAACAGGGCGATGAAAAGAATGACGGGCACAACGATCGGCAACTGATCCTGCACAAAATAGTTCACCACCTCAATACCTGCGGTTTTGGCGGCGAGAACCGAGTTGCCGGATCCTGGGCCAAACTCAACCGCACAGGTACTGGCGATAACTGCGGCAACTGCGGCGCGGCTACAGCCAAGACGGGTAAGCAATGGGTAAAGCGTCGCCATCAACAGCAGACCCAATCCGGTGGCGCTGCTGATAAACAGCGACAGGAATTGGCCTAATAGCAGTGCCAGTCCCAGCAGCAGATAAGGCGAGTTCAGCCGTTGTAGAGGACGAGATGTTACCCGAACCAGTACCTGGCTTGCGCCAATGGCTGACATGTACGTGGCGAAACCACCAATCAGCATAATTTGCAGCCCGAGGCCGCCGAGACGCACGCTCAGGGTATCGCGGATAAACTCAAAGGCGTCAAAGGGGCCAAATCCGGTGCTCTTTTTCACCAGACCACTGAGTGAGGTCATTCCACTAAAATGCGCGATAAGCAACAGCACAATCCCGGTCAATAACAGTACCGACTGGGGGTGATATTTTTTGAGGATCAGACGTCCGGCAAAAATGATGGCGATTAGCGCCAGTAGTAATGACATTCTTGCCCCCTTACTCGAAGTTGCCGGTAACCAGGCACTCGCCATCCCGCAGCAACGGTTTACCCGCGGCAAACAGATGGGCCAGCGAGAGGTCATCATTGAGTACACAGATATCGGCACGTTCTCCGGCGCAGAGCACGCCCCCGGAAATACCCAGCGAGCGTGCAACGTTTGCCGTCAGCATTGCGATGGCCTGCGGCACCGGAATACCGACATCAATCAGGCGAGGAAGTAGGTTAAGATTGCCTGCGACCGGTGCCGCGCTTAAACCTTCAACGATACCCTGAGCGTTAAAGCGCGGAACGCTGCCATTGCCGTCAGAACTGATCGTGATGCGCTCCGCCGGAACCTGTGCTTCGAGTGCGTGGAGAATCGCTTGCTCCTGAGGCATAAAACGACTGCCACCAGACGTAACATCGATATGGCCGCCACGATGGGCGAAAGCAATAGCCTGTTCGAACAAGGGCTCTGTTCTTGCAACATGGGTCGGTGAAATATGGTGAATCGGAATACCCGCATCACACAACTCAATAAGTTGCGACATCCCTTCCGGCAGATTTCCCAGGTGCACATGCAGCAAGCCTTTTTTCCCTGCCAGCAGGGAAGCGACGCGAATATCGCTCACTATCCTCAGCAACTCCTGGAAAGAGGGGTAAGAGCCGCGGTGATCGGCGAGGGCGATTTTTACACCAAGAATTGCCGGAATGAAGGCCATATCATCGCGGATGGATCGCGTAATGGTTGGGCTGGGAACGGCGTAGGCTCCCGTATGCATAAACGCGCGTAATCCCTCAAGGTTGAGAGACTGCATTTTAGCGTAGAGGTCTTTGGGCGAACGAGAAATGGCATCGGTGCCTAACACGCCAACCACCGTGGTAATACCCGCCTGAATCAGATCGCGCAGCTTGACGGCGGGTGTCCGACTGGCAAATCCGGCTTCGCCACCGCCACCGGTAAGATGAACATGCTGATCGATGATGCCAGGGATAACCCATTTACCCCGACAATCGATGACCTCGTTGACGCCATCAAACAATGAAATATCTTTTTCTACCGCCACAATTCGGTCGGCATGAATGAGCAGGGAGCAGAGGCCTAAATCCTCAGGAGAAAAAACACGGGCATTGGTCAATAAAGTAAACATAGCGGTCCTGTCAAACGTCGAAGGTGAGAGTCGGCAGGTGAAACGGAATATTGTTGTTATGATGCCCACCATAAAGCCATTACTATAACTATGACTATTACCGATTTGTTATTGGAGGATGCGGTTATGGCATGGCGGAGAGCACAACGTGGATTGTAAGTGGCTGGAAGATTTTCTGGCCTTGAGCCAGCATGGAAACTACTCTCAGGCCGCGGCGCAGCGGCATATTACTCAACCTGCGCTGAGTCGGCGTATAAAAGCGCTGGAAGAGGTGCTGGGCGTGCCTTTGTTTGATCGGACAACGACCCCCGTCACGCTGACGCGCTATGGTGAACGCTTTGAACCTTATGCCCGGCACGTCCTCAGTACGTTAACAGAGGCACGCCATGAGCTGTCGGCGATGACGCCAGCAACGGATAACACGCTGGTGATGGTCAGCCTGCATACGCTGTCGGTGAATATCCTGCCGGATATGATCAACTACCTGCGACAGAGTGAGCCGCAGTTAAACTTTACGGTAAACGCCAGTATCCAGGGGATAGACAACCACTTCAATGCCCTGATAAACCGGCAAATTGATATGCTGGTGACTTACGATTTACCCTCTTCACAACCAGGGCTGGAGATTGCCGGAGGGTTAAAACGTTCACTATGGCGGTATGAGCGATTTATTCCTGTGATTTCTGCACAGTTGGCGGATACGCTGGACGATCCGCATACCCCGATCCCCTGGCTATGTTACAGCGACTATACCTTTGTCAGACGTATTATTGAGCTGGCAGAACAACGAGTGCGACCACGGTTGAAAAAAGTGTTTGAGAGTGGTTTAAGCGAAACTATACGAGAAATGGTGTTGCGTCATATGGGAATGGCCTGGTTACCTGAATCGATGGTGGCGGAAGAGTTGGTGAATCAGCAAATTATTCACTGCTGGCCACAAAATGCAGATCTGATTTGTGAAATCCCTGTTGTGGTATGGGCGAATCTTGACGATCAACGCGCCGTCATGCAGAGATGCTGGGAGAAGTTGCTGCGTTTTTGATTGATGTGGCGATTTTTTCTGCAGTTGATACAATGCTAACAAATTGCCCTTGCGAAGGTTATTCGCTTTGGTTAGTATTCACACCCGCTTCAGTGGGAAACAGTAAATATTCCCGCTTTAATGGTCGAAGCATTGTACGCGGCAACTCCGCAAGGAACAGGTTGATTATGCACGAAGCTCTTTTAGTAGTTTTCCTTATTGTGGCAATTGGCCTGGTAGGCTTGATCATGCTGCAGCAAGGCAAAGGCGCTGATATGGGAGCCTCTTTTGGCGCAGGCGCTTCTGGTACTCTGTTTGGTTCAAGTGGTTCTGGTAACTTCATGACCCGTATGACAGCTGTATTGGGAACCTTGTTCTTCATCATCAGTCTGGTGCTGGGTAACATGAACAGCAACAAGACCAATAAAGGAAGTGAGTGGGAAAATCTGAGTGCACCGGCGAAAACCGAGCAAACTCAGCCAGCTGCTCCGGCTCAGCCGACCAGCGATATCCCACGCTAAGTATTCTGTACCGAGGTGGTGGAATTGGTAGACACGCTACCTTGAGGTGGTAGTGCCCTAACGGGCTTGTGGGTTCGAGTCCCATCCTCGGTACCAAATTCCAAAAAAAAGACGCTGCAAAGCGTCTTTTTTTTCGTCTGTTATTTGTGGCTGTCCTGTAGGTCGGATAAGGCGTTTACGCCGCCATCCGACATTATTACAACGCCTGATGGCGCTACACTTATCAGGCCTACAGGGCCGCATAGCTATATTCCGCACATAAAAAAGGCCGCTTTCGCGGCCTTAAGATGGTGTATCTTTACTTCGCCTTATTTTCCAGATTCTCAACCTGTGGCAGGCCGGTTGTGGAAGAAGCGGTCAGCAGACCAGACTGCGCATAGCCGAACAGCTTCTCGCGGGTATCGGTGATATCCAGATTACGCATGGTCAACTGACCGATACGGTCGTCCGGAGAGAATACGGAATCGCCTTTTTCCATCGTCAGACGTTCTGGTTTATAAGTCAGATTGTCAGATACGGTGTTGAGGATCGAGTAGTCATTACCACGGCGCAGTTCCAGCGTCACTTCACCGGTAATCTGGCTGGCAACCCAACGCTGCAGACCGTCACGCAGCATCAGCGCCTGAGAGTCGAACCAGCGGCCCTGATACAGCAGACGGCCAAGCTGGCGACCATGTGCGTGATACTGCTCGATGGTATCCTCGTTGTGAATACCGGTCAGCAAACGCTCGTATGCGATATGTAACAATGCCATCCCCGGGGCTTCGTAGATGCCACGGCTCTTCGCTTCAATGATGCGGTTTTCAATCTGATCGCTCATACCCAGACCGTGACGGCCGCCGATACGGTTGGCTTCCAGCATCATCTCAACGTCGTCGCTGAAGGTTTTACCGTTCAGTGCAACCGGATGACCCTGTTCAAAACGCACAGTCACTTCTTCTGCCGGGATCTTCACGCTCTCATCCCAGAACTTCACGCCCATAATTGGGTTGACGATTTTGACGCTTGAGTTCAGGAATTCCAGATCTTTTGCTTCGTGGGTCGCCCCGAGCATATTGGAGTCTGTTGAGTACGCTTTCTCAACGGACATCTTGTAGTCGAAACCACAGGCAATCATAAATTCGGACATCTCATGGCGACCGCCGAGTTCATCGATAAAATCGGTATCCAGCCATGGTTTATAAATCTGCAGTTCGGCGTTGGTCAGCAGACCGTAACGATAGAAACGTTCAATATCGTTACCTTTATAGGTGCTACCGTCACCCCAGATATTTACGCCATCTTCTTTCATGGCGGCAACCAGCATGGTGCCGGTCACGGCACGGCCCAGCGGGGTGGTATTGAAGTAGGTCAGTCCGCCAGTGGTGTTGTGGAATGCACCGCACTGAATGGCAGCGATCCCTTCGGCAACGAGCTGCTTACGGCAATCTACCAGGCGAGCATTCTCAGCACCATATTCCATTGCACGGCGAGGAATGGCGTCATAGTCATCCTCATCCGGCTGGCCCAAATTCGCAGTATATGCATATGGGACAGCCCCTTTTTGTCGCATCCACAGCAGTGCTGCACTGGTGTCCAGGCCGCCGGAAAAAGCGATACCAATACGTTGACCTACCGGGAGATGCTTGAGAATCGTCGTCATAAAATAAAACCCTGCTTGATAGACTGGTGAAGAGGTCGCTTATTATGCTAATTGCATTTTTATGCAAAATAAATGAGTTTTCATTTAATCATCTTTTCTGGATGACAGGAAGAGTTTAGTGATAATTTCGTTAAATAACGGCGTGGGTGGAATAATTATCTTGCTGGGCTAGCGCTGGGCAGCATTCATTGATTTGCATAGTCGTAACAAGGTTGACATAACGCATAGTGAATCAATATACTGTGCGCAGATTTTACGTCCCGTCCTCGGTACCAAATCCCAGCAGTATTTGCATTTTTTACCCAAAACGAGTAAAATTTGCCACGTTTCAGGCGCGGGGTGGAGCAGCCTGGTAGCTCGTCGGGCTCATAACCCGAAGGTCGTCGGTTCAAATCCGGCCCCCGCAACCACTTTCCCTTAGAGTTCTTTTTCAAATATACTGTGAAGACTTAGGCCTTCGTAGCTGGATTTGAAAAAAATTCTTTCGGAAGGTTCTCCGAACCGCAGGTGCGGTTATAGGGTTCAGTTATCTAAAGCCCCGATTTATCGGGGTTTTTTGTTATCTGACTACAGAATAACTGGGCTTTAGGCCCTTTTTTTATGTCTTGGGGGTGGGCTTGTCCACATTAGAGCAAAAATTAACAGAGATGATTACAGCGCCAGTTGAAGCCCTGGGCTACGAACTGGTCGGCATCGAATTTATTCGTGGTCGCACATCCACACTGCGCATCTATATTGATAGTGAAGATGGCATCAATGTTGATGATTGTGCTGATGTGAGCCATCAGGTAAGCGCCGTGATGGATGTCGAAGACCCAATCACCGTTGCCTATAACCTGGAAGTCTCCTCTCCGGGTCTCGACCGTCCTCTGTTCACAGCTGAACACTACGTGCGTTTCCTGGGTGAAGAAGTCACGCTGGTTCTTCGTATGGCGGTACAAAACCGTCGTAAATGGCAGGGCGTTATCAAAGCGGTGGACGGTGAGATGATCACGGTCACAGTCGAAGGCAAAGATGAAGTGTTCGCGCTGAGTAATATCCAGAAGGCGAACCTGGTTCCCCACTTTTAACAGTCTGGATTGAGGTGAAAAGCCCGCGATGAACAAAGAAATTTTGGCTGTTGTTGAAGCCGTATCCAACGAAAAAGCGCTGCCACGCGAGAAAATTTTTGAAGCACTGGAAAGTGCGCTGGCTACAGCAACAAAGAAAAAATATGAGCAAGAGATCGACGTTCGCGTAGAAATCGATCGTAAAAGCGGTGATTTCGATACCTTCCGTCGTTGGGTAATCGTAGAAGAAGTTACTCAGCCGACCAAAGAAATTACGCTGGAAGCGGCACGCTTCGAAGACGAAAGTCTGAACGTGGGCGAATATGTTGAAGATCAGATTGAATCTGTCACCTTTGACCGTATCACCACCCAGACCGCGAAACAGGTTATCGTACAGAAAGTACGTGAAGCTGAACGCGCAATGGTTGTCGATCAGTTCCGCGAACACGAAGGCGAAATCGTCACCGGTGTGGTAAAGAAAGTAAACCGCGACAACATTTCTCTGGATCTGGGCAGCAATGCTGAAGCTGTTATCCTGCGTGAAGACATGCTCCCGCGTGAAAACTTCCGCCCAGGTGACCGTATTCGTGGCGTTCTGTACTCTGTACGCCCGGAAGCGCGCGGTGCGCAGCTGTTTGTAACCCGTTCCAAACCGGAAATGCTGATTGAGCTGTTCCGCATTGAAGTACCGGAAATTGGCGAAGAAGTTATCGAAATTAAAGCGGCTGCCCGTGATCCGGGATCGCGTGCGAAAATCGCCGTTAAGACCAACGACAAGCGTATTGATCCGGTCGGCGCCTGTGTTGGTATGCGCGGTGCGCGCGTTCAGGCGGTTTCTACCGAACTGGGCGGCGAGCGTATCGATATCGTCCTGTGGGATGATAACCCGGCGCAGTTCGTGATTAACGCAATGGCGCCAGCAGACGTTGCTTCTATCGTGGTGGATGAAGACAAGCACACCATGGATATCGCGGTTGAAGCCGGTAACCTGGCTCAGGCGATTGGACGTAATGGTCAGAACGTCCGCCTGGCTTCACAACTGAGCGGTTGGGAACTCAACGTGATGACCGTTGATGACCTGCAGGCGAAGCATCAGGCTGAAGCACATGCAGCCATCGATACCTTCACCAAATATCTCGATATCGATGAAGATTTCGCGACCGTTCTGGTGGAAGAAGGTTTTGCGACGCTGGAAGAACTGGCCTACGTGCCAATGAAAGAGCTGCTGGAAATTGACGGCCTGGATGAACAGACCGTTGAAGCGCTGCGCGAGCGTGCTAAAAACGCACTGACCACTCTGGCACTGGCCCAGGAAGAAAGCCTCGGTGATAACAAACCGGCTGACGATCTGCTGAATCTGGAAGGATTGGATCGTGAGATGGCCTTCAAACTGGCGGCCCGTGGTGTTTGTACGCTGGAAGATCTCGCTGAACAGGGCATTGATGATCTGGCTGATATCGAAGGGTTGACCGACGAAAAAGCCGGTGAGCTGATTATGGCTGCCCGTAATATTTGCTGGTTCGGCGACGAAGCGTAATAAACTGTAGCAGGAAGGAACAGTATGACAGATGTAACCGTAAAAACGCTGGCTGCAGAGATACAGACTTCCGTGGATCGCCTGGTACAGCAATTTGCTGATGCCGGTATCCCGAAGTCTGCTGACGACTCTGTGTCCGCACAAGAGAAACAAACCTTACTGGCGCATTTGAACCGTGAAAACGGCTCAGCGCCGGATAAGTTGACATTGCAGCGTAAAACGCGCAGTACTCTCAATATTCCAGGTACCGGTGGAAAAAGCAAATCGGTACAAATCGAAGTCCGCAAGACACGCACCTTTGTGAAACGCGATCCGCAAGAGGCTGAACGCCTTGCCGCGGAAGAGCAGGCGCAGCGTGAAGCGGAAGAGCAAGCCCGTCGTGAGGCAGAAGAAGCTGCCAAACGCGAGGCGCAACAAAAAGCCGAACGTGAGGCCGCAGAACAAGCTAAGCGTGAAGCCGCTGATAAAGCGAAACGTGAAGCTGCGGAAAAAGACAAAGTGAGCAATCAACAGACCGACGATATGACTAAAACCGCCCAGGCCGAAAAAGCCCGCCGTGAAAATGAAGCCGCAGAACTGAAGCGTAAAGCGGAAGAAGAAGCACGTCGCAAGCTTGAAGAAGAAGCGCGCCGCGTAGCGGAAGAAGCTCGCCGTATGGCGGAAGAAAACGAGAAAAATGGTGTGAATAACGTTGAACCTGTCGAAGACACCAGCGATTATCACGTCACCACTTCTCAGCATGCTCGCCAGGCTGAAGACGAGAACGATCGTGAAGTCGAAGGCGGTCGTGGTCGTACTCGCAGCACTAAAGCAGCGCGTCCGGCGAAGAAAGGCAACAAACACGCTGAATCTAAAGCTGACCGTGAGGAAGCACGTGCAGCGGTTCGCGGCGGTAAAGGCGGTAAGCAGCGTAAAGGTTCCGCTCTGCAGCAGGGCTTCCAGAAGCCAGCTCAGGCCGTTAACCGTGACGTTGTGATCGGCGAAACCATCACCGTTGGCGATCTGGCGAACAAAATGGCAGTTAAAGGCTCTCAGGTCATCAAAGCGATGATGAAACTGGGCGCAATGGCTACCATTAACCAGGTCATCGACCAGGAAACCGCACAGCTGGTTGCCGAAGAGATGGGCCACAAAGTTATCCTGCGTCGTGAAAACGAGCTGGAAGAAGCGGTAATGAGCGACCGTGACACCGGTGCTGCGGCTGAACCGCGCGCACCAGTTGTGACCATCATGGGTCACGTTGACCACGGTAAAACCTCTCTGCTGGACTACATTCGTTCTACGAAAGTGGCCTCTGGCGAAGCAGGCGGCATTACTCAGCACATCGGTGCGTACCACGTTGAAACTGACAACGGTATGATCACCTTCCTGGATACTCCGGGTCACGCCGCGTTTACCTCCATGCGTGCTCGTGGTGCTCAGGCAACGGATATCGTTGTTCTGGTTGTTGCAGCAGACGACGGCGTGATGCCGCAGACCATCGAAGCTATCCAGCACGCGAAAGCGGCGGGTGTACCGGTGGTGGTTGCAGTCAACAAAATCGATAAGCCGGAAGCGGATCCGGATCGCGTTAAAAACGAACTGTCCCAGTACGGCATCATGCCGGAAGAGTGGGGCGGCGAGAGCCAATTCGTTCACGTTTCTGCGAAAGCGGGTACCGGTATCGACGAGCTGCTGGACGCTATCCTGCTGCAGGCCGAAGTACTGGAACTGAAAGCTGTGCGTAAAGGTATGGCGAGCGGTGCGGTTATCGAATCCTTCCTGGATAAAGGTCGTGGTCCGGTTGCTACCGTACTGGTGCGTGAAGGTACGCTGCACAAAGGCGACATCGTACTGTGTGGCTTCGAATACGGTCGCGTTCGTGCTATGCGTAACGAACTGGGTCAGGAAGTACTGGAAGCAGGTCCATCCATTCCGGTGGAAATCCTCGGTCTGTCCGGTGTTCCGGCTGCAGGTGACGAAGTTACTGTCGTTCGTGACGAGAAGAAAGCCCGTGAAGTTGCACTGTATCGTCAGGGCAAATTCCGTGAAGTCAAACTGGCTCGTCAGCAGAAATCTAAACTCGAGAACATGTTCGCTAACATGACCGAAGGCGAAGTTCACGAAGTGAACGTCGTCCTGAAGGCTGACGTTCAGGGTTCTGTAGAAGCGATTTCCGACTCTTTACTGAAACTGTCTACCGACGAAGTCAAAGTGAAGATCATCGGTTCTGGCGTAGGTGGTATCACCGAAACCGACGCGACCCTGGCTGCGGCATCCAACGCGATTCTGGTTGGCTTCAACGTCCGTGCTGATGCCTCTGCACGTAAAGTTATCGAATCTGAAAGCCTGGATCTGCGTTACTACTCCGTCATCTATCATCTGATCGACGAAGTGAAAGCAGCGATGAGCGGCATGCTGTCTCCGGAGCTGAAACAGCAGATCATTGGTCTGGCTGAAGTTCGTGATGTGTTCAAATCACCGAAATTCGGCGCTATCGCAGGCTGTATGGTTACCGAAGGCACGATTAAACGTCACAACCCAATCCGCGTTCTGCGCGACAACGTGGTTATCTATGAAGGCGAGCTGGAATCCCTGCGTCGCTTCAAAGATGACGTTAACGAAGTCCGTAACGGCATGGAATGTGGTATCGGCGTTAAGAACTACAACGACGTTCGCGTTGGCGATATGATCGAAGTGTTCGAGATTATCGAAATCCAACGTACTATCGCTTAATCTTCGTCGTCTTTTGGGCCGCAATTTGCAGCCCAAAATCCTTAGAAGATGATTAGGTGTAGGCCGGGTAAGCGAAGCGCCACCCGGCAAGAAATTTAAAAAGGGGCTGATAGCCCCTTTTTTGTCTTTATTCTGGAGAATTTATTATGGCGAAAGAATTTGGTCGCCCGCAGCGTGTCGCGCAAGAGATGCAGAAAGAGATCGCACTTATCCTGCAACGCGAAATCAAAGACCCGCGTGTTGGCATGATGACCACCGTATCGGGTGTTGAGATGTCTCGTGATCTGGCATATGCCAAAGTATTCGTGACTTTCCTCAACGATCAGGACGAAGCTGCTGTGAAAAACGGCATCAAGGCACTGCAGGAAGCCTCTGGTTTTATCCGTTCTCTGCTGGGTAAAGCCATGCGTCTGCGTATCGTGCCTGAGCTGACCTTCTTCTACGACAACTCGTTGGTTGAAGGGATGCGCATGTCCAACCTGGTGACCAGCGTGGTGAAACATGACGATGAGCGTCGTGTGAACCCAGCGGACGACAGCAAGGAGGACTGATGAGTCGTCCTCGTCGTCGTGGTCGCGACATTCACGGTGTCCTGCTGCTGGATAAGCCGCAGGGCATGTCCAGCAATGATGTACTGCAAAAAGTAAAACGCATCTACAATGCCAATCGCGCAGGACATACCGGCGCACTGGATCCGCTGGCGACAGGCATGCTGCCAATCTGCCTCGGTGAAGCGACTAAGTTTTCACAGTATTTGCTGGATTCTGACAAACGCTATCGTGTGGTTGCCCGTCTGGGCCAGCGTACAGACACTTCCGATGCCGATGGGCAAATCGTGCAGGAACGTCCGGTAACCTTCACCGCAGAACAACTGGCGAGCGCGCTGGAAACTTTCCGCGGCGATATCGAGCAGATCCCGTCAATGTATTCGGCGCTGAAGTATCAGGGTAAGAAGCTGTACGAATATGCGCGTCAGGGTATTGAAGTGCCGCGTGAAGCGCGACCGATTACCGTCTATGAGCTGCTGTTTATCCGTCACGAAGGTAACGAACTGGAGCTGGAAGTTCACTGTTCCAAAGGCACCTATATTCGCACCATTGTTGACGATCTCGGTGAGAAGTTGGGCTGCGGCGCGCACGTCACGTATCTGCGTCGTTTGACGGTCAGCAAGTATCCGGTGGATCGAATGGTGACGCTGGAACATCTGCGTGAGCTGGTTGAACAGGCCGAGCAGCAGAACATTCCGGCGGCACAGCTGCTTGATCCTTTGCTGATGCCAATGGACAGTCCAGCATCGGACTATCCTGTTGTTAATTTGCCTTTAACATCCTCGGTTTACTTTAAAAATGGTAACCCGGTACGGACGTCAGGTGCGCCGCTGGAAGGGCTGGTCCGCGTGACGGAAGGCGATGACGGCAAGTTTATCGGCATGGGGGAGATGGACGATGAAGGTCGTGTCGCCCCCCGTCGCTTGGTGGTTGAGTATCCTGCATAGCGCTCTCTGTCTTGCGATAAAAGGGCGCTGCGAGTAGAATACTGCCGCTTAACGTCGCGTAAATTGTTTAACAATCTACGCGACGTATACACAAAATCATTCGAGCTGCATCAAGGCGGCAAGTCTGAGAATCCTCAGGAGCTTACTTAGGTAAGTGACTGAGGTGAGCGGACGCAGCCAACGCAGAGTCAGTTTGAAGGATAAAGTGTATACACTGGGATAGCTGAATTAGAGATCGGCATCCTTTCATTCTTAACACTTTGGAGTTTTAAAATGTCTCTAAGTACTGAAGCTACCGCTAAAATCGTTTCTGAGTTTGGTCGTGATGCAAACGACACCGGTTCTACCGATGTTCAGGTTGCACTGTTGACTGCACAGATTAACCACCTGCAGGGCCACTTTGCAGAGCACAAAAAAGATCACCACAGCCGTCGTGGTCTGCTGCGCATGGTTTCTCAGCGTCGTAAACTGCTCGACTACCTGAAACGTAAAGATGTTGCACGTTACACCGCGCTGATCGAGCGTCTGGGTCTGCGTCGCTAATTCTTTCAAGTTTCAGAAAGAGGGGGCCTTCATGGCCCCTTTTTTCCAGCAGATGGCAGCAATTCGCTGGAAACTAATGTATTGTTGCTATGAATGATCTTCCGTTGCAGAGGTTCGCGCGGCTAATGAGAGGCTTTACTCATGCTTATGGGTTAGGGTTGTCATTAGTCGCGAGGATGCGCAGAAGATCGGGTATTAACGATGGCGCAAAATGTGCCGTCAAAAAAATAGAGAAAGGATATTATTTTGCTTAATCCGATCGTTCGTAAATTCCAGTACGGTCAGCATACCGTTACGCTGGAAACCGGCATGATGGCGCGTCAGGCGACTGCCGCTGTTATGGTTAGCATGGATGACACCGCGGTATTCGTTACCGTTGTTGGCCAGAAAAAAGCGAAACCAGGCCAGGACTTTTTCCCGCTGACCGTTAACTATCAGGAGCGTACCTACGCTGCTGGCCGTATCCCGGGTAGCTTCTTCCGTCGTGAAGGCCGTCCGAGCGAAGGCGAAACCCTGATCGCGCGTCTGATTGACCGCCCAGTTCGCCCTCTGTTCCCGGAAGGCTTCGTTAACGAAGTTCAGGTTATCGCGACCGTTGTTTCCGTTAACCCGCAGGTTAACCCGGACATCGTGGCAATGATTGGTGCATCTGCTGCGCTGACTCTGTCTGGTATTCCATTCAACGGCCCGATCGGTGCTGCACGTGTTGGTTACATCAATGACCAGTACGTACTGAACCCGACTCAGGACGAACTGAAAGAAAGCAAGCTGGACCTGGTTGTTGCGGGTACTGAAGCTGCCGTACTGATGGTTGAATCCGAAGCAGAACTGCTGAGCGAAGATCAGATGCTGGGTGCTGTTGTGTTCGGTCACGAACAGCAGCAGGTTGTGATTCAGGCTATCAACGAGCTGGCGAAAGAAGCTGGCAAACCGCGTTGGGACTGGCAGCCAGAAGCCGTCAACGAAGCGCTGAACGCACGCGTTGCCGCACTGGCAGAAGCTCGCCTGAGCGATGCTTACCGCATCACTGACAAACAAGAGCGTTATGCTCAGGTTGACGTAATCAAATCTGAAACCATCGCGACTCTGGTGGCTGAAGACGAAACCCTGGACGCTAACGAACTGGGTGAAATCCTGCACGCTATCGAGAAAAACGTTGTTCGTAGCCGCGTACTGGCAGGCGAGCCGCGCATCGATGGCCGTGAAAAAGACATGATCCGTGGTCTGGACGTGCGTACTGGCGTTCTGCCGCGTACCCACGGCTCCGCACTGTTCACCCGTGGCGAAACTCAGGCGCTGGTTACTGCGACCCTGGGCACCACTCGTGATGCGCAGAACCTTGACGAACTGATGGGCGAGCGCACTGACAACTTCCTGTTCCACTACAACTTCCCTCCGTACTGCGTAGGTGAAACCGGTATGGTCGGTTCTCCGAAGCGTCGTGAGATTGGTCACGGCCGTCTGGCGAAACGTGGCGTACTGGCAGTAATGCCGGAACTGGATAAATTCCCGTACACCGTGCGTGTGGTTTCTGAAATCACCGAATCTAACGGTTCTTCTTCCATGGCTTCCGTATGTGGTGCTTCCCTGGCGCTGATGGACGCAGGCGTGCCGATCAAAGCCGCCGTTGCGGGTATCGCGATGGGTCTGGTGAAAGAAGGCGACAACTTTGTTGTTCTGTCTGACATCCTGGGCGACGAAGACCACCTGGGCGATATGGACTTCAAAGTGGCGGGTTCCCGCGACGGTATCTCTGCACTGCAGATGGATATCAAAATTGAAGGTATCACCAAAGAGATCATGCAGGTTGCTCTGAACCAGGCTAAAGGTGCGCGTCTGCACATCCTGGGTGTGATGGAACAAGCGATCAACGCCCCGCGTGGCGATATCTCTGAATTTGCTCCGCGTATCCACACCATCAAGATCAGCCCGGACAAGATCAAAGACGTTATCGGTAAAGGCGGTTCTGTTATCCGTGCTCTGACCGAAGAAACCGGCACCACCATTGAAATCGAAGATGATGGTACCGTGAAGATTGCTGCGACCGACGGCGAAAAAGCGAAATATGCTATCCGTCGTATCGAAGAGATCACCGCAGAGATCGAAGTAGGCCGTATCTACAATGGTAAAGTGACCCGTATCGTTGACTTTGGCGCATTCGTTGCCATCGGTGGCGGTAAAGAAGGTCTGGTACACATCTCTCAGATCGCTGATAAGCGCGTTGAGAAAGTGACCGACTACCTGCAGATGGGCCAGGAAGTACCGGTCAAAGTTCTGGAAGTTGATCGCCAGGGCCGTGTACGTCTGAGCATTAAAGAAGCAACTGAGCAGTCTCAGCCTGCAGGCGAACCGGAAGCTCCGGCAAGCCAGGGCGAGTAAGGTTGCCATTGCCCTCCGTGAAAGCGGAGGGCCTTTAACCCGGCAGGATGCCTTGTTAGCAACCGGGGAACCTGGACGTTCATTCAATCGTTGTCTTCGGGAGTGGGAAATGAAGCCTTTTTTGCGCTGGTGTTTCGTTGCGACAGCACTCACGCTGGCTGGATGCAGTAATTCCGCCTGGCGAAAGAGTGAAGTCCTCGCAGTACCATTGCAACCGACTTTGCAGCAGGAAGTGATTCTGGCACGTATGGAACAAATTCTTGCCAGTCGGGCTTTAACCGATGACGAACGCGCACAGCTTTTATATGAGCGCGGAGTGTTGTATGATAGTCTCGGTCTGAGGGCACTGGCGCGAAATGATTTTTCACAAGCGCTGGCAATCCGACCAGATATGCCTGAAGTATTCAATTACTTAGGTATATATTTAACGCAGGCAGGCAATTTTGATGCTGCCTATGAAGCGTTTGATTCTGTACTTGAGCTTGATCCAACTTACAACTACGCGCACTTAAATCGCGGTATCGCATTGTATTACGGCGGTCGCGACAAGTTAGCGCAAGATGATCTGCTAGCGTTTTATCAAGACGATCCCAATGATCCTTTCCGTAGTCTGTGGCTTTATCTTGCCGAGCAGAAGCTCGATGAGAAGCAGGCGAAAGAAGCGTTGAAGCAACGCTTTGAGAAATCGGATAAAGAGCAATGGGGATGGAACATTGTCGAGTTCTACCTGGGCAACATTAGCGAAGCAACGCTGATGGAACGCCTGAAGGCGGACGCAACGGATAACACCTCGCTCGCTGAGCATCTCAGTGAAACCAACTTCTATTTAGGTAAGTACTACCTAAGTCTGGGGGATTTGGACAACGCTACGGCATTGTTCAAACTGGCGGTGGCTAACAACGTTCATAACTTTGTTGAGCACCGATACGCATTGTTGGAATTATCGCTCCTGGGCCAGGACCAAGATGACCTGGCAGAATCGGACCAGCAATAGCTGACGTACACATCAGCCCGTAATCTTTTTTGATTGCCATCACCTTCACGGGTGAGGGCGTTGTTGTTCGTTAATACACCTACTTTGAGCCGGTTCACACTTTTCAATGAAAATTGCAGATCAATTTCATGATGAGTTATGTAGACTGGCCGCCATTAATTTTGAGGCACACGTACTACATGGCTGAATTCGAAACCACTTTTGCAGATCTGGGCCTGAAGGCTCCTATCCTTGAAGCCCTTAACGATCTGGGTTACGAAAAACCATCTCCAATCCAGGCAGAGTGCATTCCGCATCTGCTGGGCGGCCGCGATGTTCTGGGTATGGCCCAGACAGGTAGCGGCAAAACTGCAGCGTTCTCTTTACCGCTGCTCAACAATCTTGATCCTGAGCTGAAGGCACCTCAGATTCTGGTGCTGGCACCGACCCGCGAACTGGCGGTTCAGGTAGCAGAAGCCATGACGGATTTCTCTAAACACATGCGCGGCGTGAATGTGGTTGCCCTGTACGGCGGCCAGCGTTATGACGTGCAATTACGTGCCCTGCGTCAGGGACCACAGATCGTCGTCGGTACGCCGGGCCGTCTGCTGGATCACCTGAAGCGCGGTACTCTGGACCTCTCCAAACTGAGCGGTCTGGTACTGGACGAAGCTGACGAAATGCTGCGTATGGGCTTCATCGAAGACGTTGAAACCATCATGGCGCAGATCCCGGAAGGTCATCAGACCGCTCTGTTCTCTGCAACCATGCCGGAAGCGATTCGTCGTATTACCCGTCGCTTTATGAAAGAGCCGCAGGAAGTACGCATTCAGTCCAGCGTTACCACCCGTCCTGACATCAGCCAGAGCTACTGGACTGTGTGGGGCATGCGTAAAAATGAAGCGCTGGTGCGTTTCCTGGAAGCAGAAGATTTTGATGCGGCGATTATCTTCGTTCGTACCAAAAATGCGACCCTGGAAGTGGCAGAAGCGCTGGAGCGTAGCGGTTATAGCAGCGCTGCACTGAACGGCGACATGAACCAGTCCCTGCGTGAGCAGACTCTGGAACGTCTGAAAGATGGCCGCCTGGATATCCTGATTGCTACCGACGTTGCGGCCCGTGGCCTGGACGTTGAGCGTATCAGCCTGGTTGTTAACTACGACATCCCGATGGATTCCGAGTCTTACGTTCACCGTATCGGCCGTACCGGTCGTGCGGGTCGTGCTGGCCGTGCGCTGCTGTTCGTTGAGAACCGTGAGCGTCGTCTGCTGCGTAACATCGAACGCACCATGAAGCTGACGATTCCGGAAGTAGAACTGCCGAACGCAGAACTGCTGGGCAAACGCCGTCTGGAAAAATTCGCCGCTAAAGTACAGCAGCAGCTGGAAAGCAGCGATCTGGATCAGTACCGTGCTCTGCTGGCGAAAATGCAGCCGGAAGAAGAGCTGGATATCGAAACGCTGGCAGCCGCACTGCTGAAAATGGCTCAGGGCGAACGTCCGCTGATCCTGCCGCCAGATGCACCAATGCGTCCGAAACGCGAATTCCGCGATCGTGATGACCGTGGTCCGCGCGATCGTAACGATCGTGGCCCTCGTGACCGTAATGACCGTGGTGGTGAAGATCGTCCGCGTCGTGAACGTCGTGACGTTGGTGACATGCAGCTGTACCGCATTGAAGTGGGCCGTGATGACGGTGTTGAAGTTCGTCATATCGTTGGCGCGATTGCTAACGAAGGCGATATCAGCAGCCGTTACATCGGTAACATCAAGCTGTTTGCTTCCCACTCCACCATCGAGCTGCCGAAAGGTATGCCGGGCGACGTGCTGCAGCACTTTACCCGTACTCGCATCCTGAACAAGCCGATGAACATGCAGTTGGTTGGCGATGCAGTTCCGCACACCGGTGGTGAGCGTCGTGGCGGTGGACGTTTCAGCGGTGAGCGTCGTGAAGGTGGTCGCGGTGAAGGTCGTGGCTTTAGCGGTGAACGTCGTGAAGGCGGTCGTGGTGATGGTCGTCGTTTTAGCGGCGAACGTCGTGAAGGCAATCGTGGTCCGCGTCGTGACGATTCTTCTGCTCCGCGTCGTGATGACTCCGCTGGTCGTCGTCGTTTCGGCGGTGACGCATAAGTTTCGCTGCGTAAAGTAATATATACAGCCCCGATCTCAACAATCGGGGCTTTTTTTATTTCATTTGTACTCGTGTACTGGTACAGTGCGGCACATTGAGATGTAGTCACAATATAAATGACTGGAGAGATGGCTAAATGGCAACACTAACCACCACCCAAACGTCACCTTCGCTGCTCGGCGGCGTGGTGATTATCGGCGGCACCATTATTGGCGCGGGGATGTTTTCTCTGCCAGTGGTCATGTCCGGGGCGTGGTTTTTCTGGTCAATGGCGGCGCTGATCTTCACCTGGTTCTGCATGCTGCACTCCGGGCTGATGATCCTTGAAGCTAACCTCAATTACCGCATTGGCTCCAGTTTTGACACCATCACGAAAGATCTGCTGGGTAAAGGTTGGAACGTAGTGAACGGCATCTCGATCGCCTTCGTTCTCTATATCCTGACTTACGCCTATATCTCAGCGAGCGGGTCGATTCTGCATCACACCTTCTCCGAGATGTCGCTGAATGTTCCGGCGCGCGCGGCAGGTCTTGGCTTTGCGCTGCTGGTGGCATTTGTGGTGTGGTTAAGCACCAAAGCGGTTAGCCGCATGACGGCGATTGTGCTGGGCGCAAAGGTGATTACCTTTTTCCTGACCTTCGGCAGTCTGCTGGGACATGTTACGCCCACTACGCTGTTTAACGTGGCACAAAGCAATGCTTCGTATACACCGTATCTGCTGATGACGCTGCCGTTTTGTCTGGCTTCATTCGGCTATCACGGCAACGTCCCGAGCCTGATGAAGTACTACGGCAAAGATCCGAAGACCATCGTTAAGTGTCTGGTGTACGGCACGTTGCTGGCGCTGGTGCTATATACCGTATGGTTGCTGGGAACGATGGGCAACATTCCGCGTCCAGAGTTTATCGGTATCGCGCAACAGGGCGGTAACATTGATGTGCTGGTACAGGCGCTGAGCGGCGTACTAAACAGCCGCAGTCTGGATCTGCTGCTGGTGGTGTTCTCCAACTTTGCGGTGGCGAGTTCATTCCTCGGCGTTACGCTCGGTCTGTTTGACTATCTGGCGGATCTGTTTGGCTTTGATGACTCAGCAGTGGGACGTTTCAAAACGGCATTGCTGACGTTTGTCCCGCCAATTATCGGTGGCCTGCTATGGCCGAACGGTTTCCTGTATGCCATTGGTTATGCAGGACTCGCGGCAACCATCTGGGCTGCCATTGTTCCGGCGCTGCTGGCCCGTAAATCCCGCGAGCGTTTCGGTAGCCCGAAATTCCGTGTCTGGGGCGGTAAGCCGATGATTGCGCTGATCCTGGTGTTCGGTATCGGCAACGCGGTTATCCATATTCTGTCGAGCGTGGATCTGTTACCGGTCTATCAGTAAAACCGTTGCCCGGTAGCGCTACGCTTACCGGGCCTACAGTACCGTGTAGGCCGGATAAGGCGTAGCCGCCATCAGGCACAAACCGCGCTACCCCAACAATTCCTGCTTCACATCCATCGCCAAATCAAACGAATGTAGACGTGCCTGATGATCAAAAATCTGGCCGTTAACCATAATTTCATTGGCCTGGGTTTCACGCAAAATGGCATCAAGACCGTGACGCACTTTTGCCTTATCACCAACCAGCGACATGCTCAGCGCCTGTTGTACGCCGTACTGTTCTGAAGCGGACCACAGCTGATGCATATTCTCTACCGGCGGTGGTAGCTGGCCCGTTTCGCCACGACGCAGTTTCATAAACGCCTGCTGCATCGAGGTGAAAAGAAACTCGGCGTCGCGATTGCTGTCAGCGGCAATGATGTTGATGCACACCATTGCATACGGCTTTGCCAGCCGCGCAGAGGGTTTGAACTGGGTGCGATACAGATGCAGCGCCTGATGCAGCATATCCGGAGCAAAATGCGAGGCGAAGGCAAACGGCAGGCCGAGCTGGGCCGCCAACTGTGCGCTGTACAGGCTGGAGCCTAATAACCAGACCGGGATCTGCTCGCCGTAGCCGGGAACCGGGCGTACATGGGGGTTAGGATCGCGGGCGTCGAACCAGTCCACCAGTTCAGCGACGTCGCGAGGGAAGTTATCGATATCACCGCTCATATGGCGGCGCAGCGCACGCATCGTTGGCTGATCGCTCCCCGGCGCGCGGCCAAGCCCAAGATCGATGCGTCCCGGATACAGCGTATTCAGGGTACCGAACTGCTCGGCGATCACCAGCGGCGAATGGTTGGGCAGCATCACGCCGCCAGACCCGAGATGCAGCGTGGTGGTATTGGCAGCCAGATAGCCAATCAGCACAGAAGTTGCGGCGCTGGCGATACCGACCATGTTGTGATGTTCTGCCAGCCAGTAGCGGTGGTAGCCGCGCTTTTCGGCCAGTCGGGCGAGATCAAGCGAGTGCGTGAAGGCCTCTTTTGCCGAAGACCCTTCAGGGATCGGTGCCAGATCCAGCACCGAGAACGGAATAGTTTTGTCAGTCATAACGGCTCACTTTGTTACCGGTTAATCTTTTAATACTGCATTAAAATTTGATTACCGTTGTTAACAAAGTGAGCTTTTTTACGCCTGCAGCTCCAGACCAGCCAGTCGCTTCCAATAGCCGTTGCAGTCACTGTGGGCGGCAAGCGGTAATGGAGCACTGCCATTTTCATTGGCACGGAAGGCGTCAAGCATGGCGAATGTCTCTGTCCCCAGCGGGGAAAGGCGCACAATATCAACCAGCCCCTGCATGGATGTCAGCTCGTTACCGAGGTTGTAGACATAGCCGCTCATGGTCTGGATCCCGTTGAGCACAAAGACCTGCTGATTCTCCTGCGACAGCACATCACGCCCGTTGGGATATTTAATGCAGCAGGTTTCGCACTCGTCTTTAGGCTTATCTTCGGAACGTGCGGTAAAGCAGCGGGCAGAGTAGGCCAGCGGTAAATGCCCATAACTCAGCACTTCGGTTTCAAACTGGTCGCGAATACCCAGTTCGTCGCACTGGTTGAGCAGGTTCACCAGCCAGTCGCGCGACAGCTCAACCGGCATACACCAGCGCACCATGCCCTGCTTGAGCAGAATACGCAGCGTGACGGCGTTGTAGCAGTTGAGCGCGTGCCCGGCGACAAACGGCAGCTTACGCTCGGCGCACATATTCACCACGCCGAGATCGCTGGCTTCCAACAGGAAGTCGCCGTTTTCGACATAGCGCTTCAGCTCTCCCAGTTCAGAGGAAGCCTGCACCAGCGCCAGCGTCGACAGCACCACCTGCTTACCGCTACCGGCGAGAGACTTCGCCATATCCAACCAGTCGCCCACTTTGGTCGCACGGCGTTTGCTGCATACTGCTTCGCCAAGATAGATAACGTCAGCATGACTGGCGGCGGCCTGCTGGTAAAAATCTTCCAGCGTTTCTTTCGACCAGTAGTAGAGCACGGGTCCTAATGAATATTTCATTGCTTTTCTCACTGCCATTTACGGTGATACGCGCCAAGCGTGGTCTGCGTGCCTTCGGACATTGAACCGAGCGTTTCCATCCACGCGGCCTGCGGGACGTAGTTTTGCGGGTCGGCCATACAGCGGTCGATTGCCTGACGCCACACTTTCGCCACCTGGCTAACGTAAGCCGGGCTGCGCTGGCGACCTTCGATTTTCACCGAGGCAATATTGGCAGCCAGCAGTTCCGGCAGCAGTTCGAGCGTGTTGAGGCTGGTGGGTTCTTCCAGCGCATGGTAGCGCTCGCCATCCACCAGGTAGCGCCCTTTACACAGCGTTGGATACCCGGCGTTTTCGCCATCCTGGTAGCGATCAATCAGCACTTCGTTCAGGCGAGATTCCAGACCCTGTGGGGTCTGCTGCCAGCGCACAAAACGGGCAGGGGAGCAGGCACCGACGGTATTAGGAGATTCGCCCGTCAGGTAAGACGAAAGATAGCAACGGCCTTCCGCCATAATGCACAAGCTGCCAAAGGCGAACACTTCTAGGGGAACTGGTGTGACGCGAGCAAGTTGCTTCACCTGATGAATAGACAGCACGCGCGGCAGAACCACGCGGGCGACGTCAAAGTTGCGATGGTAGAAATTAATCGCCTCTTCATTGGTTGCAGATGCCTGAACAGAGACATGGCGCTCAATATGCGGGTAGCGCTCTGCGGCATACTCAAGCATGGCGAGGTCGGCGAGGATCAGCGCGTCTGCACCCAGTTGCGCTGCCATATCAACGGCACGCTGCCAGCGTGCGTAACCATCCGGGTGCGCAAAGGTGTTAATCGCAATGTGCAGCTTACGGCGATGTTGATGAACGAAACTCACCGCTTCCTGCAATTTTTTCTCGGTAAAATTAAGGCCGGCGAAATGACGGGCGTTGGTATCATCTTTCAGCCCGATGTAGACAGCATCAGCGCCGTTCTCGATGGCCGCCTTAAGCGCCGGGAGGTTTCCGGCAGGGCAGAGCAGCTCCATAATTTATCCTGAACGTTGCGCCATGTAGGGCGCAGAAATGTTAACGAAGAGGGATTTTAGTTAACCTTGCTGAGACAATTTTTGATTTGAGGCAGTTAAAGTCGTATTGGTGACACCAATAAAGAGGTAACAATTTCGTAGCGAATTGTTGATTTATGCCGCTATGTCGTTTATTTGATATGGCAAAATAGCAGGACTATTGAAACAGGGAGTAAAGCTCGTGTTGGATAAACTGCGTTCACGCTTAGTACATTTAGGTCCTTCTCTGATGAGTGTACCGGTTAAACTGACGCCCTTTGCGCTGAAGCGCCAGGTTCTGGAGCAGGTCCTGAGCTGGCAGTTTAGTCAGGCGCTGGCCGATGGGGAGCTGGAGTTTCTCGAAGGTCGCTGGCTGAGCATTCATGTGCGTGACATTGACCTCAAATGGTATACCTCTGTTGAGAACGATAAACTTATCGTCAGCCAGAATGCAGATGCGGATGTGAGTTTTAGCGCCGATGCCAGCGATCTCCTGATGATCGTGGCCCGCAAGCAGGATCCGGATACGCTTTTCTTCCAGCGTCGCCTGGTGATTGAAGGTGATACAGAATTAGGGCTATACGTAAAAAATCTGATGGATGCCATCGAACTGGAGCAGATGCCTAAAGCGTTGCGCGTCATGCTGATGCAGTTGGCGGATTTTGTTGAGGCGGGGATGAAAACGTCGCCAGAAACCAAACAGACCTCGGTAGGTGAGCCATGCTGATTCGAGTTGAGATTCCCATTGATGCCCCTGGTATTGATGCGTTGCTGCGCCGTTCATTTGAGAGCGATGCGGAAGCAAAATTAGTCCACGACCTGCGTGAAGATGGTTTCTTAACGTTGGGTTTGGTTGCTACCGATGATGAAGGTCAGGTAGTGGGTTACGTCGCGTTCAGTCCTGTCGATGTTCAGGGTGAAGATCTGCAATGGGTCGGCATGGCGCCGCTCGCGGTGGATGAAAACTACCGGGGGCAGGGCCTGGCGCGTCAACTGGTCTATGAAGGACTCGATTCCCTGAACGAGTTTGGCTACGCCGCGGTGGTTACGCTGGGCGATCCGGCACTGTACAGCCGCTTTGGCTTTGAGCTGGCAGCGCATCATGACCTGCGTTGCCGCTGGCCGGGCACCGAAAGCGCGTTCCAGGTTCATCGCCTGGCGGACGATGCGCTGGAGGGCGTGACGGGCCTGGTGGAATACCACGACCACTTCAATCGTTTTTAACATCCGGGGCTTGCAGGCTGCTCAGTACAGCCTCAAGCCCTTCGCCTTCTACAAGGCGCTCTTTCTGACGCTTTGTGAGCTGTTTGACGCGATACTCTATGCGCAGGGCCAGCGAACGGTCGCCAACTTGCGCCGCAAATGCCAACGTGAGTTCCCCCTTTCCACGTAGCGCCTTCGCGCCTTTCCCACTTTGATGCTGCTTATAGCGGCGCTGCACATCGGTGGTTATTCCGGTGTATAAGGCGTTGTCAGCGGTACGGATCAGGTACAGATACCAGGGTGTCATTGTCACCATCGACGTGATAATTTTCAGGCCTACAGTATAAAAGAGAACAGAAATGGAAACACTGACTGCGGTGTCTCGCTGGCTGGCAAAACAGCACGTCGTGACCTGGTGCGTACACCATGAAGGTGAATTGTGGTGCGCCAATGCGTTTTACCTGTTTGATGCGCAGAAGATGGCATTCTATGTGCTGACCGAAGATAAAACGCGCCATGCGCAAATGTCCGGGCCGCGCGCGCCGATTGCCGGCACGGTAAATGGGCAGCCCAAAACGGTCGCCCTGATTCGTGGCGTGCAGTTTAAGGGTGAGATTCGCCGTCTTGAAGGGCTGGAGAGTGAAGCCGCGCGTAACGCCTACAACCGCCGTTTCCCTGTCGCCAGAATGTTGCCAGCGCCCGTGTGGGAGATTCGACTGGATGAAGTCAAATTCACGGACAACACGCTGGGCTTCGGTAAAAAGATGCACTGGCTACGTGATCTATAGTTAAAAGAGTGATTGAAGCGTCAGGGGAAAATAAACGATGAGTCAGGTGTTAATAACCGGTGCAACGGGTCTGGTGGGTGGACATTTATTGCGGATGCTACTGAATGAACCCCGGATCAATGCCATTACGGCGCCGACGCGTCGACCGCTGGCTGATACGGTTGGCATCTATAATCCCCACGATCCGCAGCTAACCGATGCTCTGGCGCAGGTTACCGATCCGGTCGATATTGTCTTTTGTTGTCTGGGAACGACCCGACGTGAAGCGGGCAGCAAAGAAGCATTTATCCACGCTGACTATACGCTGGTAGTGGATACAGCTCTGACGGGGCGTCGGCTGGGGGCACAGCATATGCTGGTGGTGAGTTCGATGGGCGCTAATGCCAATTCACCGTTTTTTTATAACCGGGTTAAAGGTGAAATGGAGCAGGCGCTGATTGCGCAGAATTGGCCTCGGCTGACCATTGCCCGGCCTTCAATGCTACTGGGTGATAGGGACAAACAGCGGGCGAATGAGATGTTTTTAGCGCCGTTGTTCAGGCTGCTGCCGGGTAACTGGAAGTCGATTGAAGCGCGCGATGTTGCGCGGGCAATGTTGGCAGAAGCGCTGGCGCCTGGGCATGAAGGGGTTTCGATCCTGACCTCTTCCGAGTTACGCGAAAGGGCTAAATAAAATGCCGGATGGCGCTGACGCTTATCCGACCTACAAACGATAACGTCCTGTAGGCCGGATAAGACGCTCAGGCGTCGCTATCCGGCATCAGTATTACTTAATAAACGTAAAGGCCGTCGTGACGCGTTTCACGCCGCTTACCCGGCTGGCGATGTCTGCCGCCGCCTTCGCTTCGCGTTCGGTCACCAGACCTAACAGGAACACTTCTCCATTCTCGGTCGTGACTTTCACGTTAGAGGATTTCACCTGATCGCTGGTCAGTAACTGGGAACGTACTTTGGTGGTTATCCAGGTATCGTTGGACGCATCGCCCAGACCGATTGGCTGGCCCTGACGGATCTCATTAAAGACCTCAGTCGTACCTTCTACGCCCATCGCAATTTGTTTTGCTCGTGCAGACAGTTCGCTATTTGGCGACTGACCGACCAGCAGCACTTTACCCTGATATGCGCTCACGTTGATTCGCGCCTCTTTCTTGATCTGGGCATCTTTCGACAACGCCGTATTGACGCGTAATTCCAGGGTTCCATCATCTACCTGGGTGCCGACGCTGCGAGGATCCGTCGCGGCTTTGGTGCCGACAGCAGCAGTTCCGACAACGGCAGCAGCGACACAGCCTTGCAGCAGCAGTGCAGCGATAATCACAGCAAGCGGCGAAAATGCCTTCATGTGTACTCCTTAATCATCCTGGTGAGGGAAAAGCGTGTTATCGATGAGATCGCAAAGGCAGTTGACCGTCAGCATGTGCATTTCCTGAACGCGGGCGCTGTGGTGTGAGGGGATACGGATTTCAACATCCTGCGGCCCCAGTAATCCGGCCAGTTCCCCTCCGTCATACCCGGTCAGTGCGACGATTGTCATGTCGCGTGTCACGGCGGCTTCAACGGCTTTTACGATATCGCGGCTATTACCACGCGTAGAGATTGCCAGCAGAACATCTCCTGCATGTCCCAGCGCACGGACTTGTTTTGCATAAACTTCATCGTGCAGGCGATCGTTGGCAATCGCAGTTAAGACCACATTATCAGTATTTAGTGCAATCGCAGGTAAACTTGGGCGTTCTGTTTCAAAACGATTGATCATGCTGGCAGCAAAATGCTGTGCGTTGGCAGCGGACGTCCCATTACCACAACAGAGAATTTTGTTGCCATTGAGCAGGGACTGAACCAGCGTCATGGCGGCACGGGAGATCGCATCCGGAAGTGCTTCAGCCGCAGCTATCTGAGTTTGAATGCTTTCAGTAAAGCAGACTTTAATTCTATCTAACACGCTAATCCTTAAGAACCAGGCTCTGAATCTTCAACTATGAGCGGTCGTTGAACGCGTCCTTAAACCACTCAACATCATTTCCGGTGAAGGCTAACACATCGAACCGGCAATCCACAGTATCAAAACTCCCATTGTGGCGCGCAAGCCACAAGCGGGCGGTCTGTAATAATTTGTGTTGTTTGCTCCGGGTCACACTCGCCGCTGCGCCGCCAAACTGGGCCGAGCGCCGATAGCGGACTTCAACAAAGACGGTGGTGCTGCCTTCACGCATTATCAGGTCGATTTCGCCGCCACGTTCACGCACGTTGGCGGCGATAAAATGCAGTCCCTTGCTTTGCAGCCAGTCACGCGCGGTGGATTCCCACGCGTCACCGGTCTGTTTACTCGTTAACTGGCGGGGACGACTTGTCCTTGCTGGTATTTGAGCCATGATAACTTCCTGTTAATCACACAATCCGGCGTTGCGGTTAAGGCCCCGGTGTTGCCGTTAATTTCGAAACCCTGTACCTGACGCATTTGCGAGAAGTGGTTGGCAAGTGACCAGGCATCGACGCCCATCGCATACATACGTGCCAGTGAGTAGTCGTTACGAACCGCGCCAAGCGCCTGCTGCATGAGAGGAGCGTTAGCACCTGCCAGCATCGGTATTTCGCTGTACTGCAAGCCTTCCATCTCCAGACGGAAATCCGGGCCAGCAGTTCCCTGCGCGCTACGGGAGCTGGCGTACAGCGTCGCTCCGCTCTGGCTGCCGTTGCGCATAGCGATCATCGGCTTAATAAAGGCAATTTCTTCCGGCGTCGCCAAAATATACACTGCATCAACACGGCCGCTGCCGCCGGTGATCTGCGCATCGGTGGGCGCAGCCGGAATCGTCAGGCCGCCAATCGTCACGCCAGGTTGCGCAGGTACAGAGGAGGCTACCGGGCTGCCCGTCAGGGAAATTCCCGAGCCGCCATTTACGCCCATTTTCAGCTCGGCGGTGGAGCCAAACTTCTGCTGCAACACTACGCCGCCGCCCAGCTTTTGCCATTCCTGTGCAAAGGCGTTGGCAACGCGATCGCCTAATGAACTCCGAGGGATCAACAACAGCGGCGTCTGTTTTCCTTGATCGCGGATGTGACGCGCGGCGTCGCGCGCTTCATCTTCTGGCGACAAAGCGAAGTAGCAGACGTTCGGCAGGTTTTTCACCGATTCCGGCTGATTAAGTGCCAGCACGTTTAATGGCGTATTGCTTTTCATCAGCTCTTCAACATTATTCTTCAGCAGTGGGCCAACCACGATGCTGGCACCATCCTGCTGAACCTGAGTCAGGATTTGGTTCAGAGGCTGTGATGAAGTGTCGTAGATTTTCAGCTCTGCTGATGGATTCGCCGGTGCGCTGGCGGTTGTTGGCTGAGCGGGTGCTGCGGGCTGCGCAGCAGGTGTTTCTGGCTGAGCTGGCGTCTCGTTGGTCAGATCGCTTACTGACGCCTGAGAAGGGCTGGCAACGCCGTCAGTCGTTTGCGGCTGTTCCGTGGTCGTCGCAGCTGTTGTATCCACAGCAGGCGCAGCTACAGCAGGGGCCGCTACGGGTTGAGTACCCATATTTTTTGCCGCTTCAAAGCCTTGCTGAATAGTCCGGCCAAATACAGCGGCCTGACCGTTCAGCGGCAGCAGCAGCGCAATTTTGCTGGTGGAGGCGGGCTTAAAGCTCTGGACGTTAACCAACTGCGTTGGCAGTATTTTTGCGCCCGGGTTTTGCGGATAACGTTTCTGCCAGTCAGCAATACCCGCTTTCATCATGTCTGGATCGTTACGGTTATCGAACCAGACGCGCTGGAGATCTAACCAGCCTTGCAGCACGTTTTCATCCGCATTGATGACCAGTGCCTGTGCTTGCTCCTGGGTCATGGATGACAGCGCCTGCCAGGTGGCATCGATGTTTTTCTGCTTAGCATTCGCGGCCAGCAGCGGTTCCTGGGCGATCAGCGCGCGCAGTAGTGTCAACGATGGGCGACCCTGGTTGACGTCGATTTGCGCCTGCCAGTATCTGGCCTGCTGGTTTTGATCGAAATCGGCAGGAGTGAGTTTATCCAGCAGGGCCTGAGCGCCAGCGATATCTTTCTGTGCGAGCTTGATCTCGACGGCCAGCAGAGACTGCTCACGACGCTGAGTGTCGTTTAGTTTCTGCGGCAGCTGGTTGAACAGCTCGCTAGCCTGCTGGCTCTTGCCTTCTTTCAGCAGTGCACGAATGGCGAGTAATTGCCAGTTGGTCTTGCTATCATCTGAGCTTTGCTGCATTTGTTGCAGATAAAAGCCGGAATCAGCCTGCGCAGTGCCCTGCATATGGGCTGCACTCTGGTCTGGCGCCTGGGTGCCACAGCCTGCGAAAATCAGTGCTGCCAGAATGACTGGTAGCGCGCGCGCGGCTTTCAAAGGAGAAAATGTTGAGGGTACCATACTGTATCCAGTGATATTTTTTTACTCAATGCTCAATATTAAATCGGCAATACGGACGACACAATGAAACAACACGAATCGGCGGATAATTCTCAAGGCCAACTCTTTATTGTACCTACTCCTATAGGAAATTTGGCTGATATTACCCAACGAGCGCTCGAAGTTTTACAAGCCGTTGATTTGATTGCCGCTGAAGACACTCGTCATACAGGATTATTGTTACAACATTTCGCGATTAACGCCCGTTTGTTCGCGTTACACGATCACAATGAGCAACAAAAAGCGGAAACGCTGGTGGCGAAGCTCAAAGAAGGGCAAAACATTGCGCTGGTTTCCGATGCCGGAACGCCGTTGATTAACGATCCTGGCTACCATCTGGTGCGCACCTGTCGCGAAGCGGGGATCCGCGTTGTTCCTCTGCCGGGCCCTTGCGCGGCGATTGCTGCCCTAAGCGCTGCTGGTTTGCCTTCAGACCGCTTTTGCTATGAAGGTTTTCTGCCTGCCAAATCGAAAGGGCGTCGTGATGCGATGAAAGCCATTGAGGCAGAGCCGCGTACGCTTATTTTTTATGAATCTACCCACCGCTTGCTGGATAGCCTGGAAGACATGGTTGCCGTCTGGGGCGAATCCCGTTACGTGGTGCTGGCGCGCGAGCTGACCAAAACCTGGGAAACCATTCACGGCGCACCGGTCGGCGAACTGCTTGCGTGGGTCAAGGAAGATGAAAACCGTCGTAAAGGTGAAATGGTGCTGATTGTCGAAGGGCATAAAGCGCAGGAAGACGATCTCCCTGCCGATGCGCTGCGTACGTTGGCTTTATTACAGGCAGAACTGCCGCTGAAAAAGGCCGCCGCGCTGGCCGCTGAAATCCACGGCGTGAAAAAGAATGCACTGTATAAGCACGCACTGGAACAGCAGGGAGAATAGACGTGAGCACCTACCAACCGCCTTTTACCGTTACGCCATTGATCCTCAATCAAGTCATTGAGATTGGTGAGCTGATGGGGCATTGGGCGGCGATGGCGGGCAGAATATCTCCTCTTTTGCGCAAAGAGAACCGTATTCGTACTATCCAGGCTTCTTTAGCGATTGAGCATAATTCGTTGACGACGGATCAGGTTACAGCCCTGATGGACGGTAAGCGTATTTTGGCTCCGGCTAAAGATATACAGGAAGTCAGAAATGCGATTCTGGCATACGAAAAAATGTCGGAGTGGAAAAGTGAAAAACTCTCCGATCTTTTACAGGCACATCAAGTCCTGATGATGGGGCTTGTCGATAACCCGGACCAATTGCGATCTGGCAATGTCGGTGTTTACAGGGAAAAACAGCTGATTCATATGGCCCCGACGGTCTCACAAGTTCTTCGCTTGATGAATGACTTACTGGACTGGTTAAAAACGACAGAACTTCACCCGCTTATCGCTGGTGCTGTATTCCATTATGAGTTCGAATTTATTCATCCTTTTGCCGACGGCAATGGACGGATGGGGCGATTGTGGCAGACATTAATCCTGAGTGAGTGGCGTTCAGAATTAGCCTGGTTGCCGGTGGAAACGCTGATCCACTACCAGCAGGATCGCTATTACCAGGTGCTAGGAGTGTGCGATCGGCAAAGCAGCTGCACGCTATTTATAGAATTTATTCTGGAAAACATTATCTCTGCTTTGCAAGAGGGATTAGGACAATCATCGACCCTGTCGGAAGAAATGTCGGAAGAAATGTCGGAAGAAATGCCGTCTGATTTACTGGATATGGAAAAGCGCATTCTACGAATCTTGTCGAATCAGCCTGGCAGAACCGCCAAAAGTATCGCTGATGAGTGTGAAATCTCACCCCGAACAGTTGAACGCTATCTGAAAGCGTTGCAGCTAAAAGGTAAACTGCAACGTGTTGGCTCGACGAAAGGAGGGATGTGGCGGGTGCTGTAAATTTTATTTATCAGAGTATTGTGAGCCGTCAATCAGGCAACTCACATTGCAGTGTAGCCATAAAAATGAAGCAGGAATGGCTGTTGTAACGGTGGCCGCCAGGTATTTTTCTACCGCATCATGCTTCCCTTCACCTGCTATCAGCAACAAGATCTCTTTTGCATTCAGAATGTCCTTCAGCCCGAGCGTAATGCCGCGAGTTACAGGATTAGCGGCCGTTTTTAACATGTCATGATGGCGCGTTTTCTCATCAAGTACGCTGATATGGCAAAACGGTTCCAGTAACTCCGCGGGTTCATTCAACCCCAAATGGCCATTTTTGCCGATTCCGAGCAGACATAAATCGAGGCCGCCCCGGCTGGCAATAATCTCTGTGATGCGTTCGCATTCCTGCTCGTTAACATTTTCAGATTGAAAACCGACCAGCTGTTCTGCTCGTAAACCCAATGGTTGAACGATGTGTTGTTGCAGGAAATATTCGCACGTTGCTGGAGAGTTCAGGGGAATGCCAACCCACTCATCCAGTTTTACGAAAACTACCTGCTCAATATTGATCTGACGCTGGTTAATTTTCTCGACAAAGTAGCGATAGGTGAGAAGCGGCGTGCCTCCTGTTGCCAGACAGATGGTGGCATCAGGCTTCTTTTGAATCAGCGTAATTAACTGCTCGCTGGCGCGATCGCTCAATACGTCATAATTGTCGCAGTACTGGGTATATTGCATTTTTCGAGTCCTTTTGAAGGAGGATGTTGCAGGCCGCTTCATCCTCTTTTCGTTTAAAGAATGCCAAGTGCTGACGAGATAATTGACAGTACAAACGTTACGCCGATTAACAATACTGGATGTGCTTTTTTCACCCGCAAAAGGTAGTACATCAGCAGCGTGTAGCCCATCGGTAAAATATTCGGAAATACTTTATCGAAAAAATCCTGTTGTAACGCCACGCTGTGGGTACTGTCGATCGCGAAGGAAGTTACAACATTGATATGCACATAGGAGGCGATGAGCCCACCGATAACGGTTATCCCGAGGATCGTTGCTGAGCGGGCGATCATCTGCGAGTTTTCCCGCACTTTATCGATAGCCTTAACCCCGACCGAATAACCAACGTGCGTCCAGCCGACACGCAGAAAAAAGATCATCAAATAAACGGCGAAAAACAGAATTGGCCCCAGGATGTTCCCCTGACTGGCGAAAGAGGAGCAGATCCCCGCCATAATGGGCAGCAAGGTGAACCAGAAAATGGCATCGCCGATCCCGGCGATGGGTCCGAACAACGCCACTTTCAAGCCCTTAATCGTGTCGCGATTTTCTCCCTTCTCTTCCATTGAGATTAGTAGTCCCATCAGGAAGCCAACCAGGTTTGGGTGGGTATTGATAAATTCCAAATGATCTTTCATCGCCGCGCTCAGACCGGCTTTATCATCTTTATAGATTTTTCTCAGGATCGGGAGCATCGCCCAGGTAAAACCTCCCGCCTGCATCCTCTCATAGTTAAAGCTAGCCTGAAGAAGGGATGATCGAAACCCCAGGCGAGTAATGTCTTTTTTACTGATTTCAGATCCCATTGCTGTAGTCCTCTTCTTCATTGTTCTTATTGGTGACAGGCTGAGGTTGAGCCTGCTGTTTGGCTTTCGCATTGAAAAACTCATATACGGCGAAGCCTGCGCCTAATACGGCGACGGGCAGAAGGTTATTAACCTGGATGTAGCAAACGAAAAGGAAGCCAGCAATCAGGTATGGAATGTACTGTGCTTTGAACATCACGCGGAGCAACAAACCAAAACCGACTGCGGGCAAAATTCCCCCGGCCACTTCAAATCCATGTGTTAACCAGGCGGGCATGGCTTTTACCAGTGACTGCATAGCACCTTGTGCCAGATACGTACACAGGAAGGCGATGATGGCGTAAGAAGAAGCAACAATCAGCGTTGTCAGCCAGTTCAGACGCGTAAATGCGCCTGTGTTTGCTTCTTTCGCACAATTATCGGCTTTTGCCATGAACAATGAGAAGGCTGAGTAAAAGAACAATATGACGTACTGCATCAAGAGGCTGAAAGGTAAGCCAAGACCGATAGCTGTTTTAGCATCCACATCGGTAGACCATGCGATTACCGTGGTCATTAAACCAGCCATGATTGGATTAGGTGGCTGTACACCACCTGCAGGTGTCAAACCGGCAAAAGCCAGTTCTGTCAGACCACCTGTTATCAGGCCAATATGAATATCGCCGAGAATAGCGCCGGTTAGCGTACATACAATGATTGGCCGGAATAAAAACAAGGCTTCCAGCCAAAAATCTATTCCAAGGAAGAAGACTAATGCAGCCAGGGATATACCCTGAAGTAGTGTTATTTCATGCATGTCGGATACCTCAAATAAATCCTTTTATTATGAAAAATCTGATTTATTCCTTACTCAGGAATCTGTTCTTTTTGATCACCAGGGACATCCTGAATAAAAATATTAACGCCTTGTTTCTTAATAAACTGAAGATTTTCAAGATCCTGATCGTTAACATAAACTTTGCTACTGATTTGTTTTTTGCCTTCAGAAAAATGCATATTGCCTACGTTGATGTCGTTCAGTTTAATACCGCCTTCAAGCAATCTTCTTACCGTTTGTGGCGTCCGGCAAATCAGGAAGATTTTCTGATGTGGTGCGGCCTTACCGATAACGTTGATGGTTTTTTCTATGGAAAAAAAGCGGATGCCAAAACCGTAGGTTTCGGCAGTGATACCCATTAATTTTTGCTGAATCTCATCCTGAGCAACGTCATCATCAACAACGACTAACAAGTTAGCACCAATTGTTGATGTCCATGTCACGCCAACCTGCCCATGGACTAATCTGTTATCAATGCGGGTTAATAGAATATTTGGACTGCTCATATTTAAATCCTCACCATAAAAAGATTGAATGACATAGATTATTGAAATATATTATTGTTGCACCATCAAATTCATAAATTTATTCAGCGTGATTTAAAAATCATACATCTATTTTATTTGAACAATGAGCACTACCTGATATTACGCAGATAGCACTCGTGAATAAAAATTGAAATCTAACGACGGTCACGATAATTCGCAGGTAGCCACCAATTTGTTTGCTGACCCGCATACAGTGATTTTGCTACGCACCACTTCTTTCATCGCATCCATACCGACCCGCATGTAATAGCGAGGATCGTTGCCCTGCGGATTCTCCGCAAACCACGCCTTGACCGCATCGGCAAAAGCGATTTTCAGTTCAGTAGCGACGTTAACTTTGCAAACGCCAAGCTCGATCGTGCGGCGGACGTATTCGTCAGGAACATCGCTTGCGCCATGTAAAACCAGGGGAACGTCGACGACCTCACGAATTTCACCCAGCCGCTGGAAATCGATCTTGGGCGTTTTGGTATATAAACCGTGTGCTGTGCCGATGGCAACTGCAAGGCTATCTACGCCAGTACGCTCAACAAACCGTTTAGCTTCTTGTGGATCGGTGAGGAAGGCGCTTTCTGCATCCACGCTCATATCATCTTCTACGCCACCGAGGCGACCCAGCTCAGCTTCCACGCTGCAATCTTTGGCATGGCAAAAATCCACAACGGATTTCACCAGCTTCACGTTTTCTTCAAATGGAAAGTGGCTGCCGTCGATCATTGCGCTGCGCACTCCTGCATTCACTTTACGACGGATATCGTCCAGCGACTCATGGTGATCAAGGTGCAGCGCCAGCGGTATACCGTAGCTGGTGGAATAAGCGCTGCACAGCGCGTAGATCTCTTCCAGCGCGATATGCTTAAAGGTGCCCGGTGTTCCGGCAAGGATCACCGGCGATTGCATTTCATAGCACACCTCAAGGATCGCCTGGATCGTCTCGGCGTTATGAATGTTAAAGGCGGGTACGGCATAACCCTTTTTTTGGGCATCCAGCAGGAGGTATTTCGTGGAAATAATGCTCATAAAACGATCCTTTTAGGCGTTCCAGGGATGAATAACAACGCCCTGTACAACGCGGTTCACAGTGCCGCTGGCAGAAGGCGTATCCGGTGTATTGCCGATATTGATGGATTGCGTCAAAGCAAAGACCTGGGCGTAGATCAGGAAGCAGAATGCCAATTCCATATCGATGAAAGAGCGTGCTGGTGGCAGCAGAATATGTGGGCCAGCTTCAATCGCCTCATGGGTTTGTGCGGCAATCGCGACAACCCGCAATGCCTGCCGATCGCGGCGTAACTCTGCCAGCAGATCGAGATCGTATTGACGTGTATAGGGATGGCTGGAAACAAAGACCACTACCAGAGTTTCGTTATCAACCAGCGACTTTGGACCGTGACGAAAGCCTGTAGGGGAGTCATAGAATGCGGCCAGTTTGCCTGCTGTCAGTTCCAGGACTTTCAGTGCCGATTCCCGCGCAGCTCCCTGTAATCCACCGCTACCGAGGTAAACGATCCGTTTCCAGGGTTCATTGCCAAATACGCCGTCGCTGAAATCACCCAGTGAAGTCAGAATCGCCTGGCACCGATCGGCCACGTCGCGGAAGGTCTGACTGTTGATTTTTTCCGGGGCGAATACTGCCAGGCAGCTGGCCATCATGGTGGTAATGCTGCTGGTCATGGCGAAACCACGGTCATGTGTCTCTGCGGGCATCAACAGAGCAAAGGCATTGTCGCTTGCGACTGCGTTTTGATAGAGGCTACCTGCTTCGTTGCAGGTAATTGGCAGGTGATAGCACTCAGGTACAAACTGATTAGCCAGTTCCACTGCCGCAACGCTTTCAGGGCTGTTTCCTGAGCGAGCGAAAGAAATGAGCAGCAGCGGATGTGCGGGATTCAGGTAATCCATCGGATTAGTGACCAGATCGGTGGTTGGCACAGCGCTGATGTTTTTACCGGTATAGCTTGCCAGCCAGGGGGCGATGATGTCGCCAATGAATGCGGATGTTCCGGCCCCGGTCAGTATGATCCGCAGATCGTTTTTGCGCAGTAATGGTGCGAGAAAGCTGTCAATGGCAGAGCGAATGTTGTCGATATTCGTAAGGGAACGGATCCAACTGGCAGGTTGTTGACGGATCTCTTCTTCGGTCCAGGTGCCCGTTACCGCGGTAACAGGGGTATAGGTTTCTGGCATAACTTAAGTCCTTAGTCTTGTAAATTCCACATAAGACGCTGGCGAGAATGTCGCTATCTTTCGTTTCGTTTCACTTGTTCATCTTGTCGATTGATTAAAATCTATAGGAAAGAAATCGAAAGAGCAATGATACAAAATGAAATAAAACGAAATTTGTGATCGTGAGAACGAAAGGAATGATTATCTTATTGATCTATAAGAAGTACGCTTGTTGTATGATGGTTAGGTATTTACTCAAGCGAAAGGAAAAGAAAGGCCTTACGATCGAAGATCGCAGGCCAACACGAGACAAAATGAAAGGTCAAAGGGGGAGAGCCTGACCCTGAATCCAGATCTGTTGTAAATGCAGCCCGCTATTAAGCGCGATCGCGTCGGCACGTTTTCCCACTGCTAACGATCCCAGGTGGCGATCGATACCCAACAGACGTGCGGGGTGGAGAGAGGCCATATGAATTGCCTCTTCTACCGTTATCCCGGTGAGCTCGACCATATTACGTACGGCGGCATCAACCGAGAGCGTGCTACCAGCCAGACCACCGGAAGCGGTACGCACAATACCACTGTGCATTTCCACTTCCTCACCGCAGAGCGTATAGCGCCCGTCTGGCATTCCTGCAGCCTGCATGGCATCGGTGATCAGCACCAGCCTGTCTTTGGCGCAACAGCAGCAGAGCTTCATGGCCGCTGGGTGGACATGGTGTCCGTCAGCGATAAGTTCCAGCCAGGCGCGAGGGTCGGTTAACCCTGCGCCAACCATTCCTGGCTCCCGATGATGTAAGCCGGTCATACCGTTATAGCAGTGCACCAGTCCGTCAGCACCGGCGTCAAAGGCCGCGCGGGTTTGTTCCCAGGTAGCAGCGCTGTGTCCCAGCATCACCCGTACGTTGCGCTGCTTCAGATGTTCGATGGCCTGTAATGCACCGGGTTTTTCTGGTGCCAGCGCAACGACGCGCAATGTTTGCTGGGAAATCGCAATCAGTTCATCCAGTTCACTGAGTTCCAGTTCCCTGAAAAGCTCAGGCGGGTGCGCCCCTTTGTTCTGCGGCGTAAAGTACGGGCCTTCAAGATAACTGCCCAGCACCTGTGCGCCGGGTCCTCCGGAATGGTAACGATGGGCGATACGCTCAAGCGCCTTGCGAATATCTGGTAGTGGAGCGGTGACGGTAGTGGGTAGCCAGTTGGCTACCCCTTCACGTGCTTTGTGCATCGCCAGTTTGTCGAGTGTATCTGGTGCTTCATCCATCACATCGACGCCCGCACCGCCGTGCACGTGGATATCAATGTAAGCCGGACAAAGCAGGTCTGCATCGTGGACCATAACGCCAGAGGGGATTGGCTCTATTTCTGCAATGATGCCGTCTTCAATGTGTATTTGATGATCGTCCAGCCAGCCCCGTTCGGTCAGTAGACGTCTGGCGCGAAGTAGCTGTCTCATATCCCTTCCTCAACGGGCTTTTCCTCACGACAGCGTCCCAGTTCGTCCACCAGGCTAGTTAAACCACGATGCCCGCACTCCAGCGCCTGCAAGCGAAATGCTTCGCTGGTCAGGCCATCGCGCTCCAGCACCATTTCCAGCAGTAGTTGCAGATTAGTGCCAGTGATCACCTCGGTGCCTTGCCTTTGCATGGCCAGGGTGGAAGCGACGCGAAATGGTGTCCCGCCTAACAGGTCTGTCAGAAACACGATGTCTTGCTGCGCATCCAGTTCACTCACCGCCTGTTCAAGCTGCGATGTGAGTAAGGCGGTGGTTGAGGTTTCCGGAAAGTCGATGGCGATGAACTGTGATTGTTCACCCAGAATCTGTTTCATCGCTTTTTCCATTCCGCTGGCAAACCCGCCATGACCCGTCAAAATAATACCTAACATCTACAACCCCTTATGTTTACAGGAAGTGACAGAACTTACCTACGACGCCGAGCACCACGGTAATGGCGATAAGGCGCAGAGGACTCCAGCCACGGCGGACCAGCCAGAACATGGTTAATGTGTAGACCAGCGGTAAAAAAGCAGGCATCAGCTTGTCTATCACATCTGTTTGCAGTTTCACCACTGCATCGCCAGCAGTGATTTCCAGCGTAGTGCTCAGGCGAACATAGGTCGCTACCAGCGCGCCGATCACCGTCATCCCAACGATGGATGCCGCATGTCCAACCTTTTTGGTGTTAGCTTTAATCAGCGGGATGGCAGCAACGCCCATTCGATAAGCATAGTGTGCCAGCCCAAAGCGCAGACCAAGATGAACCACGTTGAACATAACAATAAAGACAACAGCGCCAAGAATAGAGCCTTGCAGCGCCAGACTGGCTCCGATACCGCCGCAAATAGGCAGTAACGTTAACCAGAACATGGCATCACCGATACCGCCAAGTGGCGCACCCACGGCAATCTTGGTGCTTTGAATACTGTTCACATCCTGCTTGGAGCGTTCCATCGCCAGGATAATCCCGATAACAAACGTGACCAGGAATGGGTGCGTGTTGAAGAAGCCCATATGGCCTTTCATCGAACGCGCCAGATCGCGCTTATTGGTGTGGATCTTTTTCAGAGCAGGTAACAGGCCGTACAGCCATCCTGATGCCTGCATACGTTCGTAGTTAAAAGAGGCCTGCAACAGCATTGAACGCCAGGCAACACGGTTGATATCTTTTTTCGTCAGCTCGGCACCGATATTCTGGTCTTCGTAGACGTTTTCATTGGTGCCGGACAGCAGCGTTTCTTCGGTTTCGGAAACGTTCGGCAGAGCCGTTTGATTAGATGCCATCTTCGAATTCCTCTTTTTGTGCTGCGGGAGCTGTAGGTTCGGGTGATTTACGCAGGAAATCGATCAGCGCCATTGCCAGTGCTGCGGCGGCGATTGCCAGCACAGGGAGTTTGAGCCAGGCTGCGGCGACAAAACCCAGGATGAAGTAGGGGATATAGACGTTTTTCATCATGATTTTCAGCAGTACGGCGAAGCCGATAGCTGGCATGATGCCGCCTGCCACGCCGAGGCCGTCAATCAGACGCGTCGGCAGAACATCTATCGCGGTTTTGGCATGTTCCGCGCCAAAGTAAATTGGCAGGAACGCGCATAAAAAGTAGAAGGTCCCCAGCGCGAGCAACGCCAGATAGTTGACCCGCTCAATCCCGGCTGTATCGGCATTCGCTGCCATGCGATCGCAGCGAGCCATCACCCCGGACATCACAGAGAACAGGAAGGTAATCCCCATTTGTACTGCTACGGCGAACGGTACCGCCACACCTACGGCAACTTCGGGTTTCACTCCGGTCGTTATGGCAAACGTGGTTCCCACGATAGTGCCGATAATCACGTTTGGCGGCTGAGCTCCAGCCAGCGGGGCCAGACCCATCCACACCAGTTCCAGCGTACCACCTGTTAAAATACCGGTATGCAGATCGCCCAGAATCAGGCCGACCAGCGGCCCGAGAACAACCGGGCGGTGCATGTGCGTTAACCCGTTGAACATATCCAGGCCTGCAATAAAGGCGAGAATACCCAACGCAAAAGCCTGCAACAGACTGATTTCCATTGTGAATCCCTCAGAGAAGTTTATAGAGGTCCTGGGCGGGTTCTGTTGGAACGCCCTGAACGAAGCATTCCACTCCAGCGGCTTTGAGCCCGTTGAACGCCGTAATATCGGCAGCGTCTACAGAAACCGTTTTGGCGATTTGTTGTTTGCCGTTGGCGTAGTGCATATTGCCAACGTTGATACGGTTAACAGGAACACCGCCTTCGACCAGACGGAAGAAATCCGCAGGCGATTTGCAGACCAGCAGAATTTTCTGGCGATCGGCGGCACGGTGAATATTGTCGATCACCTTTTGTAGTGACCAGAAACGTACGGCGATCCCTTCTGCAAGTACCATTTCCATCAGGTTTTGCTGCACTGGATCTTCAGCCACCTCATCATTAGCGACCAGCACCAGGTTTGCCCCCGCAAACCCGACCCATTGCACACCAACCTGACCGTGAATCAGACGTTCATCAATGCGACTTAATACAATGTTTGGCATGGTATTTTTCTCTTTTTTGTTATGCGTTACGAGCTGGAGCACCCAGGCAGGCGCAGTGATATTGCTGCAGTATGTCCTGAATATGGTTAATGATGAGTTCTCGCGGCGTGGCGCTGAGATCTCCCTCGCGCACTTTTACGTACTGCAAGGGTAAATACTGGCTAATCAGCGGCAGTGGAATGGGGTCATCCGCCAGGTTACGTACCAGACGTTCGAATGCCTCATCAATCTGGCTGTCCGGCCAGTAGTAACGAACACGATCGGAGTAGCTGTATCCGCGAGCCAGACGGCGTGCGTTGCCATCACCTTGATAGTGGCTCTGCCAGTACTCTGGGCGATCAAGCATCACGCTTTCCAGCACATGTCGTAGGCCTGAACAAGCTTTTGCAGGCAGTAATTCTTCTTCAATCGCGGCCAGTGAAAACAGTGCTTCACGCAGAGCGAAGGTCAACGCAGGTCCCACTTTCAGGATAGCGAAGTGATCTATCACCAGTTGGCGCAAGGACTGTGGCGTTTGGTAATCGGTAGAATGCGCTTCAAACACGAGTGTGTCGTAGTCTTCCACCATTTTGCTGAGTGCCACAGCTTTCTGTGGTTGATAATCAATGATGTGTGTGTGGTCGAATTCAACGCCAGGTTGCACCACCAGGGCGATAATACGCGGCCAGATACCTTCCAGACCGTGCTTTTCAAAGGCGTGATAGTGAGCCTGAAGCGTTGCGCGTGCGGCATCGGGCGTTGTTACCGCCAGGTCGGTTAACGTTTCGTGAGCGCCACCTGGAACCGGCACTTCTGTGCCAATCACATAGACCAGGTCAGACTCGCCAAAATGTGCCATACAGGTTTCTTCGGCGACTTTTGCCAGACGTGCGGCGCGCTCAGCGACAATTTCATCCGTCAGTGGAACCGGGTCGTTAGCACAAGACATGCTGCAATCGAGGTGGATTTTTTTAAAGCCTGCGGCGACATAGCTCTTGATCAGATCGTCTGCATTTGCCATTGCCTGTTCCGCAGGCAGATTTTGCCAACGGTTTGGCCCGAGATGGTCTCCGCCGAGAATCAGCATATCCTGAGAAAAATCAAGCGAGTCGGCTAAGCGGCAGACAAAACTGCGAAAATCGGCTGGTGTCATACCCGTATAGCCGCCAAACTGGTCAACCTGATTAGAGGTTGCTTCGATCAACAGCGGTGTATGGTTTGCATGGGCGTAGCGTATTGCGGCTTCCAATACGATTGGATGCGCGGAACAAACGGCATAAATCCCGTTTGCCTTCCCCCGTTTATGCTGCTCGACCATTTTAGTTAGATGTTTCACTTTCCTCTCCAGGTCAGATTACTGCGACATCAATCTTTCGTTTTGTTTCATTTAATACTGCATCATGGTGTTATAAAAATAAAACGAAAGATAATAGTTTTCCGATCTGTTTCACAAAAGAAACACAATGAAAGGTTTCAGCGTAAGTTCGTCCGGCTCTTCCCTGCTTGCGGGGCTTGCATTCGCGCAAAAGAAAGGCGTTAATAGACAAAACGAAATAAAACGAAAGGTTCAACTAAAGGATTTCTTATGAGTAACACCGAGTCCTCTGCAGACAAGCGCGTTATTGGCACCAGCGAAAGACGTGAGCAGATCATCCAGCGGTTACGGCAACAGGGAAGCGTTCAGGTTAACGATCTTTCCTTATTTTTTGGCGTCTCCACGGTCACTATTCGCAACGACCTCGCCTTTCTGGAAAAGCAGGGGATTGCGGTACGTGCCTATGGCGGAGCGCTAATATGCGAGAGCAATGCGCCTGTTGTGGAGCCTTCTGTTGAAGATAAGAGTTCACTTAATACGGCAGTAAAACGCAGTATTGCCAGAGCCGCCGCAGAGTTAATTCAACCCGGACACCGCGTGATCCTTGACTCCGGCACCACGACCTATGAAATTGCCCGCCTGATGCGCCAGCATACCAATGTCATTGCTATGACTAACGGTATGAATGTCGCCAATGCGCTACTGGAAGCCGAAGGGGTTGAGCTGCTGATGACCGGCGGTCATTTGCGTCGTCAGTCACAATCGTTTTATGGCGATCAGGCTGAGCAGTCGCTACAAAATTATCACTTCGACATGCTGTTTCTTGGCGTTGATGCTATCGATTTAGAGCGTGGTGTTAGCACGCACAACGAAGATGAGGCGCGTCTCAACCGCCGGATGTGTGAAGTGGCTGAACGTATCATTGTCGTTACCGACTCGACGAAGTTTAACCGCTCCAGCCTGCATAAGATTATTGATACCCAGAGGATCCACACCATCATTGTTGATGAAGGCATCCCAGAGGAGAGCTTGCAGGAACTACGCCGCAGCGGTGTTGAAGTGATCATTGTTGAGTAGTCCCGCTCTAAAATTCAAAAATGTGATCCCATTCAATTAAACAAAAACAAACCATAAGCGAGCTTTTTTAGTAGCTCGCTTTCGTTTTTTTGCATGCTTCCCGTCTCTTTCTCGCATCTTACTCGCTTTTGACCTTTTCATTTTTTCGGTTTTCTTCGTTTCGATTTGCTAAAACGAAAGAAAATAGTCAATTTTTGTTAAATTCAACGCTGGGCCAGTGCGCACAAATTCACCTTATTGCTTCTGATGTAATATATTCAAAAGAAAACGAAAGTGCTAAAGCGCTAAAACAAAACAACATGAATATTTGATGGAGCAATAGAAATGCTGGATAACTTAAGACGTCGCGAGCAAATAATTGATCTGCTATGCGATCAGGGTAGCGTTCGTGTCGAGCCACTGAGCGTCCATTTTGGTGTGTCATCGGTTACGATCCGCAACGACTTACGTTATCTGGAACAGAAGGGATGTGTCATGCGCTCCTACGGCGGGGCGGTTCTCAATCAGCACTTTGCCCTTGACCGGCCTTTGCAGGATAAGGACCGGCTGAATCGAGATGTGAAAACGCGTATTGCCGAAAAAGCGGCCAGCTTTGTGAAAGATGGTGACACGCTAATCCTCGATTCCGGTTCGACCACCACGCTCATTCCTCCTATGTTAAAAAATCGCCGCGATCTGGTGGTGATGACCAATGCGCTCAACATTGCATGGGAACTGGCGAATTTTGAGCGCGTAGACGTCATGATTCTGGGAGGGAACGTCAGGCAAAGCGTCTATTCATTGTATGGCCCTTCAGCAGAACACCAGCTTAGGCAATACCGGTTTGATAAGCTTTTCTTAGGCGTTGACGGATTCTGCCTGGAAGCGGGAATTACCACGCCACATCCGGGAGAAGCACATCTGAATCAGGTAATGTGTGAAGTTGCGCAGGAGGTCACGGTAGTCGCTGACTCCAGCAAGTTTGGCCGCAAAAGTTTCTGTATGATTAGCGAAATCAGCGGGATTGACCGGGTGATTACCGACAGCGGGATCCCAGAAAATTATCACCGGACGTTAATCCAGCTTGGGGTGGATGTGGTGATTGCGGATGAATAACTGAAATTGCTGGCGAGATTCTCCCGCCAGCAATTTTTTAGTGGGTCTGCGTACCCTGTTCAACCAGCAGCAATGCGGCACCGCGAACCCCGCTGGATGCGCCATGGATGGCCGGGAATACGCGGGCAGGTTCTAATCCTGGGAACAAATAACGTGACATGGCCTGCGGCAGCAACGTATAAATTTCTTCGATGTTGGAAACCCCACCGCCGAGAACAAAAGCATCGACATCCAGAATCAACTGCAATTGCGCCAGCGTACAACCCAACATATCAATCCATGCTTCTATGGTAGTAACGGCGCTGGTATTGCCATGACGATAATGCTCCAGCAGGGTCTCCATTTTGAGTTGTTCTCCACTGAAGTGTTTGTGGAGCCACAGTAAACCGGGGCCAGATTGATAGCGTTCCAGACAACCTTGTAAGCCACAGCCGCACTTCAGTTCCGGTAAATGATAACGACGCATAAACGTTGCCGGAAGCGGTAAATGGCCAAACTCACTGGCCATTCGGTTGCGACCCCGATACAGCTGACCGTCAATGACTAACCCTCCACCCATGCCGGTGCCAATAATGGCACCAAAAATTCTGGAGAACTGGCGAGCCTGCTGGGTATGGGCTTCCGAGAGTGCAAAACAGCAGCAGTCATTGTCCAGTTCAACCGAACGATTGAGGCGGTGGGCCAGATCGTTCATCACCTGGCGTCCAGTAAGGCAAGGCACGTTAGATGACAGTAATTTTCCGGTATGTCTGTCCATAAGACCGGGCATGCCGATGCCAATTTTTCCTTGCGTTCCAGTCGCCCAGTCGGCGGTATCAATAAGTGAAGTAAAGGTCGAAAGAAAGAGTTCATAATCCTGGACTGGCGTGGCGACGCGCTTGCGCCAGCAAACCTGCATTTCCTTATCAAAAGCGACAATTTCAGTTTTGGTTCCACCAATATCAACACCGTAAAACATGCCTCATCTCCTCCGGCTTCACAGCGTAACCAGACTGTTTTCCTTGCGAGCGCGTTCTGCGGCAAAGACCATTAAGTGACTTTCCAGTGACTCATCCGGGCCAGAAAGGATCATATTTTGATCGTTGGCCATCACTGCATGGATAAAGCGATCCATCAGGTAGTAATCGCCACCACCATGTCCCCCCATCTGGGTTTGTGTTCCAGCGGCGATCTCCTCGATTTGATGCACTGTTTCTTTGTCTGTCAGGAAATCAAACACCCGGATCTGCTCGCCATCACCTTCCAGATAACCTCTGGTGCCAAACAGGCGCGTTTTTCGATCTTCCATTTTGGTAAATGCGGTCATGGTAAAGGTCACCGTCTGCTGGTGGGCAAAACGTAAGTTAACAACCTGATGATCCACCACATCATTATCACAACGATAAACGCAGCGACCATAAGGCCCATCGCGCAGCGCCTGGCGGACATTTTCTTCGCTGGGATCTGCAGTCAGCACCCGACGGAAGTGAGGAGTGCATTTGTGGTTTTCACCCAGATAAATTTTGCAGGCAGACCAGGGGCAGGTTGCTTCAACCTGACAATCAAGGCAGCGGTCGGCGGCGCCAGCAGGCTGATTCTCTTTCACAAAGTGGCTCAGGCTGCCAAATGATCCTACGTCCTTGCAGTTGTCGCCCATGATGTAGCGGATCCAGTCCAAATCATGACAGGATTTCTGCAATAACATAAATGACGATTCTGCTTCATTGCGCCAGTTACCACGTACAAACGAGTGCGCCTGATGCCAGTAACCTACGGGTTCGAGATGCTGCATGCTGACAATATCGCCAATTACGCCATCATCAAGCAGTGATTTCAGCTTTTGCGTATAGCGGGTGTACCGCAGGACGTGCGCGACGGCCAGTAATACGTTGTTGCGTTTAACCGCATCAATAATGATCCGGCAATCTTCTGGCGTAGGGGCGAGCGGTTTTTCCAGCAGAATGTGATAGCCGAGATTGGCAAACGCCACGGCAGGATCTTTGTGCATATTATCCTGCGTGCAAATAAGTACTACGTCGGCCATTTTGGGTTGGGCCGCAGCCTCTTGCCAGTCGCAAAATACGTTATTTGGGGCAATATTATGCTGTGCGACAAACTGCTGGCGATACGCCTCTCTGGGCTCAGCAACGCCTACTACCTGCATTCTGTCTGGATGTTCAAGCGCATAGCGAGCATATATTTCTCCGCGCGCACCAGCCCCTACCACTAATACGGTCACTTTATTCGCACACATATAAACCTCTCATTTTTCACTTAGCCTGAATAACGATCAGGCCAAATTTTCTTCATGTTTTTTATCAAACAAAAAGGCGGCTTCCAGATTAAATTTCACTTTGATAGATTCGCCGGGAAGAGGGGCCCAGTCGGGTGAGGAGTTAATACGTAAGATCATATGTTGCTCACCAATATCAAAATGCAGAAGGTCTTCGTTGCCCATCCTTTCTACGTTGGTAATGTGCGCATCGAACGCAGAGACGTCATGCTGCGAGGCTAACTGAATGGCCTCTGACCGGATGCCGAACCAGACGCTGGAGTGCGGATATTGCTCCAGTAGGTTACTCAAGCGTGTATTTAATGGCAGGATTAAATTATCAGCCAGGCGCAGACCACGAGTGCCGGGTTCAATATCAAGCAGCATAATATTCATTGCCGGATTACCAATAAAACCAGCAACAAATTTATTCCTGGGGTGATGATAGATATTTCCTGGGGTATCCACCTGCATAATACGACCGCCATTAAGAACGCAAATCCTGTCTCCCATCGTCATCGCTTCAATCTGATCGTGCGTGACGTACACCATGGTTGCGCTCACGCCTTCGTGACGCAGTTGTCGATGCAGTTCTGTCAGCCGCACGCGCATTGAAACACGCAGCTTTGCATCCAGGTTGGAAAGCGGCTCATCAAACAAAAAAACGTCTGGCTTACGCACGATGGCCCTGCCAACGGCAACGCGCTGACATTGACCGCCCGAAAGTTGGCCGGGCTTTTTATCGAGTAATGTCTCTATTTCCAGCTTGTGTGCAGCTTCCCGTACGCGGATATCAATCTCTTCTTTGCTCATTTTCCCTAACAGACTGAATGCCATATTTTTATAAATCGTCATGTGGGGATAGAGGGCATAATTCTGGAAGACCATGGCAACGCCTCGCTCCTTTGGTAGCAGGTCGTTGACGCACTTCTCTCCGATTGCGATATGACCATGAGTGATATCTTCCAGACCTGCAATCATGCGCAGCAGCGTTGATTTGGCGCAGCCTGATGGCCCGACAAACACCATGAATTCGCCATCGTGGATTTCAAGATCAACGCCATGGATCGCCTGAAATCCATTGGGATAGACTTTGCTTACTGCCTGTAATTGAATACCTGACATAACACTGCCCCTTATCCTTTAATTCCGGCACCAGCGATGCCGCGAATAAAATAGCGCTGGAAGAAGATATAAAGTAACAACATCGGGATAATCGCCAGCAATGCGCCCGCCATTAACATCGGATATTCCACGCCTGAGCGTCCGGAAAGTGAGGCTAACCCCACCGGTAATGTCATTTTATCCATGGAGGTGTTGACGATCAGCGGCCACATTAAGTTATTCCAGCTCCACAATCCGTTAATAATGACGCAGGCAATCAGCCCTGGTTTAATTAATGGCAGCATAATTTTGAAGAAAATAGTCAGATGGTTATACCCATCCATAATGGCTGCCTCTTCCAGTTCTTTAGGTACTGACAGAAAAAACTGACGCAATAAAAAGGCGCTATATATGCTGAATAAACCCGGTAGCACCAGTCCAGGAATTGAGTTCAGCAAACCGATTTTTTCAACGGTTAAAAACTGTGGGATTAAAAAGATCTGACCGGGCACCATCAGAATTGAAATACACAGCATAAAAAGGACATCTCGCCCTTTAAAACGCAGCCGGGAGAAACCGTACGCTGCCATTGCCGCAATCAGCGTCTGCAAAATGACGATGACCAGCGTGGAGACGATCGAGTTAAAGTAAAAGCTACCAAAAGGCATTTCATGCAAGATTTTACCGTAAGCCTGAAACCCTGGGTTGGCAGGTAGCAGGATCGGCGGAAAGGCGATGCTTTCTGCCTGGGTTTTAAAAGAGGTGATGATCATCCAGATGAAGGGAACCACAGTTACCAGCGTCGCGAGGATCATCAAGGCGTAAATTAGCCATTTTTCACGTTTAGTCATGAACATCGTGGTTGCCTCACTGTGCTTTAAGTCGTTTACCAATCCATATTTGCAGCAGCGTCAGGACCATCGTGATAACGAAAATCACCACGGCGATCGCTGAGGCATACCCTTTTTCATGGTAGATAAAGGCGTATTTATAGAAGAGATAGGCGATAGTCATCGTCTGATCGTCCACCATGGATGAACTGCCAAACAGCAGATAAACCACATCGAAAATTTGCAGCGTTTCGATAAAAGATATCACCAGTACGAAAAACAGCGTGGGGATCATTAGCGGTAAGGTAATAGACCAGAATCCACGCAATTTGCTGATGCCATCCAGCGACATCGCTTCATAAATTTGTTTGGGGATCCCCTGCAATCCAGCGAGCAGAATGATCATCTTCAGCGCAATAGCCGACCAGATGATAACCAACGAGGCGCTCAGGCGGACGACATCGGGATCGGATAACCAACCGATGGCCGGAAGATCGAAAAAGGCCAGGATCTGATTAATTAAGCCGAAGTTTCGGTTCATCAACCACTGCCAGACCATAGCAATGGCCGCAGGCATAGTGACAGCGGGCAGAAATAACAGCGTGCGAAACAACCACTGACCGCGAATCGCCTGATTCAGGCCAATTGCGAGCAGTAATGACAAAACGGTGATTATTGGTACGCAAATAAAAACATAGGCCAAGGTGTTATATATTGCTGAACGAAACTCATCATCGCTGAATAAATTAATATAGTTATCTAAGCTGATCGTCGTCCAGATCTGAAACTCACCCAGGTCAGTGAAACTATAAAAAACGTTCTGGAAGAATGGAGTAAAGTAAAAAACAATTAACCCCGCCAGTAACGGCATAATCATTATCCATCCCCAGAAGCGTTCTTCTTTTTCCAGCTTGGTCAGGGATTTTTTTTGCACCTCTCTGGCCGGTAATTGTGGGGATGCAGCTTCATCTGAATAGCTCATACAGACTCCGGGATGCTCACTGTGCAACCAAAATATTTTGCGCGGGCGAAAGCGAGAGGGAGCATGGCTCCCTCAGGATTATTTCTGCATTTCTCGTTCAACGCGTTTAGCAACACCAGGCATGACTTTCTCTGGGTCAGTACCCGTCCACACTTTTTTCAAGCCATCATTCAGAATGCTATTCCACTTAGCGGTATTGGAGCCCGCGGTTGGATATTTATGTGAGAAAGCCAACGAATCGATATAGGCTGAAACATCAATATCCTTAAAGCCTTCAGCCCACTCTTTGGCCACTTTTTGGTTAGCGGGGATCACGACTTTTCCCGTCGCCAGAGTCTGCTGCGCATGCTCAGAACTCATGAACTCAATGAACTTCCACGCCGCATCTTTATGCTGACTTTTGGCTGACATAGCAAATGCCAGACTATGGGATACACCTGCCTGCTCTGCCATTTTTGGCATTGGCACTACGCCGATGTGATCCTTAATCAGCTCATTTTGAGAGAAGGGTAATGCCCACCATGAGCCTGCGTAGACCATGGCTACCCGGTTTGACTGGAAGACGTCTGAGGCTTCCATCTCGCCTGGCGGTTGGATTAGTCCCGCGTTCAGCATGCCTTGAACATCGCGATAGACGGCGATAGCTTTGTCATTGGCAACATCCGTTTTGCCCTCAGGTAGTACAATCTTATCCCCGGCCTGTAATAGCAGGTTAAAGTAACTATCCTGTCCGCTGCTGAATTCCATTGCCAGTGGATAAGACTGTTTATCCAGCCCTTTACGCAACTGCTCTGATTTTTGTTTTAAATCGTCCCATGTCCAGTTTTTATCGGGATAGCTCACACCAGCCTGATCGAACATTTTTTTATTGTACCAGACGGCAATTGCATCAATATCCCTTGGGATGGCATATTGTTGCGACTGGTATTGGTAGGCATCGACTGAGCTTTTAACAAAATCATCCAGTTTCGGCGCTGATTTATCTTTCAGATAATTACTCAGTGGTTCCAGCATGCCATTTTTCACATATTGCTGGAAATTAGGCATGTTCATCCAGAATACATCCGGTGCTACATTTCCACCGACTGCTGAACTGAGTTTGATAAAATACTGGTCATAAGGAGTTAGTTCAATTTCGACCTTAATTCCGGGGTTGTCTTTTTCAAATTCATTAACGAGCTGTTGTTCGCCAGGGAGTTGATTGCGGTCCCATAACGTGTAGCGTAATTTAACAGGCTTTGCGTCCGACTGGCCTTCAGCACTCGCGAAGACAGGAGTTGCCAGTAAACAGGAAATAAGACAAGCCAATGCGACATTATTTTTATTCAGGGTATACATAACTTCCCTCTTTATTCAGGTCAGAATGCTTATGAGGTAAATTACAGCAGCCTATGAATAATCTGTTTTACACCGGAGAAAGTCAAAGCAGTAAAAAAGAGGGGATTATCGCATTAAAACAAGGTCGTCTTTCGGTAGGTTTCTCTTTTATCAAAACGAAAATATAACGTAAAACAATGGTGGTATTATTTCTTTTAATTTCATGTCGTTAGGTTCATTTGGTAGGTTTGAATCGAAAAAAATAGATGTTTAAAAAAACCTCTTAAAATGCGAACGTTATCACTTTATTTGTTGAAGCATCGACATCAAAAACGGGGACAAATCCCCGTTTTTTCGTTGGCTTTCGTTTCGATAATCAGGTCACTGGCGCCGGGTTAAACACCGCCAGCTGGTTATGCAGTCCCCACTGATCTGAGAAGGTTTTCTTACGTCCGCTGGCGACGTCGAGAATAAACTCGAACAGTTTCAGACCCACGTCTTCAATGGTTTCTTCTCCGGTAGCGATGGTACCGGCGTTGATGTCCATCAGGTCAAACCAACGATTGGCCAGCTCGGTGCGTGTCGCCATTTTAATCACCGGCACGGCCATCATGCCATACGGCGTACCGCGACCGGTGGTAAAGACTTGTACTGTGATCCCGGAAGCAACCTGTTGCGTACCGCAGACAAAATCGCTGGCGGGGGTGGCAGCGTAAATCAGACCACGTTTGGTTGGACGCTGTCCCGGCGACAAGACTTCGACAATCGCGCTCTTGCCCGACTTCGCAATAGAACCCAGCGCTTTTTCTACCACGTTTGCCAGACCGCCTTTCTTGTTGCCAGGTGATGGGTTGGCGCTCCGGTCAGTCTTGCCCATATCCAGGTAGTTATCGTACCAGGCCATCTCTTCGAGCAGGCGTTTACCCACCTCTTCGTTAATCGCGCGCGGGGTCAGAAGGTGGATGGCATCGCGCACTTCGGTGACTTCGGAGAACATCACGGTGGCGCCGCAGCGCACTAACAGGTCGGAAGCATAACCTACCGCTGGATTGGCCGTCACGCCGGAAAACGCATCGCTGCCGCCGCACTGCATGCCGACCACCAGTTCTGATGCCGGGCAGGTTTCACGCTGGCGCTGATTGAGCTTTGCCAGATGGCGTTCGGCCACTTGCAAAATATCGGCAACCATTGATTGAAAGCCGACGTGTTTTTCATCCTGCAGGCTGACGATGCTGGCGCTGTCGACCGGAATGCTTTTTACATCGTGCGTACCTTCCAGCAGGCGCTCTGGCTGCAGTTTTTCACAGCCGAGGCCAATGACCATTACCTCACCGCCAAAGTTAGGGTTCAGCGCAATATTATGAATAGTTCGAATGGGCACGATGGCGGCTGGAGCGTTAATCGCCACGCCGCAACCGTACAGATGATTGAGCCCCACCACACCGTCAACATTCGGGTATTTGGGCAGCAGATCGCGTTCAATGATTTTCACCACATAGTCCACCACGCCCGCCACGCAGTGCACGCTGGTGGAGATGCCGAGCAGGTTCTTGGTGCCAACGCTACCGTCAGCATTGCGGTAACCTTCGAAGGTATAACCCTCGAGAGGCGGCAGCGGCTCAGGCACTTTAGTTGCCAGCGGCAGCGTCTCCAGCGGCGGAGCCTTGGGCAGCTCAACCATTGATTCATCAATCCAGCTGCCGCGTGGGATATCGCGAACGGCATAGCCTATCACTTCGCCATAACGCACGATTTCGCCATGAACAGGAATATCCACGAGCGCCACTTTATGACCCTGGGGAATATGTTCAACAAGTTCCAGTCCGTCCGGAAAACGCGTTCCGGCTTTCAGACCATTGTCATTGACAATTATCGCCACATTATCTGTTTCGTGAACTTTAATATAAAACGCCGTTGGCGATTCTTGTCTAATTTCGATGTCGGCCATTGTCCAGTATTCTCCAACAAGTGGTGATAATAGTGTGGATATTTATATTTTGAATCTCATTGTCAGTAATAAAGATTCGGTATCGTGAAATAAGAATGTCAGGAGTTTATCGTGAAGAATGTGACAATGATCACTTAAACTCAGCAAGACCGCGCCAGCAGGGGGAGCAATACGTAAATGTGTGGATTAGCGCCCATGCATGTGTGCATATGCCCAAAACATTAATTTAATAACGCATATTTAATGAGCGCTTGCACAATGATTAACGTTGCGCTGCTGATTATACTAAATCACGGTTTCATTGCGTCTGATAAATTATTATACGTTTTTATTATCGGTAATTTATCACCAGGGATATCTGCCAAATAATAATAAAAACTTTTATGTACCCGAGGTAATTAGAATGATACTGGATACAGTTGTCGAGAAAAAGAAAGGTACGCACACCCGTTACTTAATATTGCTAATAATATTTATTGTTACCGCCGTTAACTATGCGGACCGTGCCACGCTATCTATTGCCGGCACGGAAGTGGCGAAAGAGTTGCAGCTCAGTGCCATCTCAATGGGTTACATTTTCTCCGCCTTCGGTTGGGCTTACCTGTTGATGCAAATCCCTGGCGGCTGGCTGCTGGATAAGTTCGGTTCGAAGAAAGTCTACACTTACAGTCTGTTCTTCTGGTCGCTGTTTACTTTTCTGCAGGGTTTTGTCGACATGTTCCCGCTGGCCTGGGCGGGTATTTCAATGTTCATCATGCGCTTTATGCTGGGCTTCTCGGAAGCGCCGTCCTTCCCGGCGAACGCCCGTATTGTGGCGGCCTGGTTCCCGACGAAAGAGCGCGGTACGGCATCTGCGATTTTTAACTCCGCACAATATTTCTCTCTGGCGCTGTTTTCGCCGCTGCTGGGCTGGCTGACCTTTGCCTGGGGCTGGGAGCACGTCTTTACCGTGATGGGCGTTATCGGTTTTGTGCTCACCGGCCTGTGGGTAAAGTTTATTCATAACCCAACCGATCACCCGCGTATGTCGCAGGAAGAGCTGAAGTTTATCTCTGAAAACGGCGCGGTCGTGGATATGGACCATAAAAAGCCCGGCGATGTGAAATCAGGTGGTCCTAAACTGCATTATATCAAGCAGTTGCTGACAAACCGCATGATGCTTGGCGTGTTCTTCGGACAGTATTTTATCAACACTATCACCTGGTTTTTCCTTACCTGGTTCCCGATTTACCTGGTACAGGAAAAAGGCATGTCGATCCTGAAAGTCGGTCTGGTGGCGTCGATTCCTGCGCTGTGCGGATTTGCCGGTGGCGTGCTCGGCGGTGTGTTCTCTGATTATCTGATTAAACGTGGCTTCAGCATCACCCTGGCACGTAAGCTGCCGATTGTGCTCGGAATGTTGCTCGCGTCGACCATTATTCTGTGTAACTACACCGATAACACCACTCTGGTGGTTGCGCTGATGGCGCTGGCGTTCTTCGGCAAAGGCTTCGGCGCGCTGGGTTGGCCGGTGATTTCCGATACCGCGCCGAAAGAAATCGTTGGTCTGTGCGGTGGGGTATTTAACGTATTTGGCAACGTAGCCTCTATCGTCACCCCGCTGGTGATTGGTTATCTGGTGAGCGAGCTGCACTCATTTAATGCTGCGCTGATGTTTGTAGGGTGTTCGGCGCTGATGGCAATGGTTTGCTACCTGTTTATTGTCGGTGACATTAAACGTATGGAATTGCATAAATAAACAAAGGTATAGGCGATGAATAACACGATTTTCCCGAATAAGTTTAAAGCGGCCCTCGCGGCGCAACAGATTCAGATTGGCTGCTGGTCTGCATTGGCCAGCCCAATCAGTACCGAAGTTTTAGGCCTGGCGGGTTTTGACTGGCTGGTACTGGACGGCGAACACGCGCCAAACGATATCTCGACGTTTATCCCGCAATTGATGGCGCTGAAAGGCAGCGCCAGCGCGCCGGTCGTACGCGTGCCGACCAACGAGCCGGTGATTATCAAGCGCCTGCTGGATATTGGGTTTTACAACTTCCTGATCCCGTTCGTTGAGACACAAGAAGAGGCGGTGAACGCCGTGGCGTCGACCCGCTATCCGCCGGAAGGTATTCGCGGCGTGTCCGTCTCCCATCGCGCCAATATGTTTGGCACCGTACCGGACTACTTTGCGCAATCGAATAAGAACATCACCATCATCGTGCAGATCGAAAGTCAGCAGGGCGTTGATAACGTTGACGCCATCGCGGCGACCGAAGGTGTAGACGGTGTCTTCGTCGGCCCAAGCGATCTGGCTGCGGCGCTAGGCCATCTCGGCAATGCGTCACATCCTGATGTGCAGAAAGCTATCCAGCACATTTTTGCCCGCGCGAAAGCACATGGCAAACCAAGCGGAATTCTGGCGCCGGTAGAGGCGGATGCGCGTCGTTATCTGGAGTGGGGCGCGACCTTTGTTGCTGTTGGCAGCGACCTTGGCGTGTTCCGTTCAGCCACGCAGAAACTGGCTGATTCTTTTAAGAAATAACCACCATCGACAGTAGAGAGAGATAAAGACATGACAATGAAAGTTGGTTTTATTGGCCTCGGTATTATGGGTAAACCAATGAGTAAAAACCTCCTCAAGGCAGGTTACTCGTTGGTGGTTGCTGACCGTAACCCGGAATCCATTGCGGAAGTCATTGCCGCTGGTGCAGAAACCGCCGCCACGGCGAAAGATATTGCTGAGCAGTGCGACGTGATCATCACCATGTTGCCGAACTCGCCGCATGTTAAGGAAGTGGCGCTGGGTGAAGGCGGTATTATTGAAGGGGCGAAACCGGGCACAGTGCTTATCGACATGAGCTCCATTGCACCGTTGGCCAGCCGTGAAATTAGCGAGGCGCTGAAAGCGAAAGGCGTGGATATGCTGGATGCGCCGGTCAGCGGCGGCGAGCCAAAAGCGATTGATGGTACGTTGTCGGTGATGGTTGGCGGTGATAAAGCGATTTTCGACAAGTATTACGAGCTGCTGAAAGCGATGGCTGGTTCAGTGGTACATACCGGCGACATTGGCGCGGGCAATGTTACCAAACTGGCAAACCAGGTGATCGTGGCGCTGAACATTGCGGCGATGTCTGAAGCGCTGACGCTGGCGACCAAGGCGGGTGTGAACCCGGATCTGGTGTATCAGGCGATCCGTGGCGGACTGGCCGGAAGCACCGTGCTGGACGCGAAAGCGCCGATGGTCATGGACCGCAACTTTAAGCCAGGTTTCCGTATTGACCTGCATATCAAAGATTTGGCGAATGCGCTGGACACTTCTCATGGGGTCGGCGCGCAGTTGCCGCTGACTGCTGCAGTCATGGAGATGATGCAGGCGCTTCGCGCAGATGGGCTGGGCACCGCCGATCACAGCGCGCTCGCATGCTACTACGAAAAACTGGCGAAAGTGGAAGTCACACGCTAACAAGAAGGGCGCGGATGTGCGCCCTGTATTTCTTGCCTTGCGCGGCACAGTCAGGCTACATAACTATGAAAATCGTAATTGCCCCAGACTCTTATAAAGAAAGTCTATCTGCCACTGAGGTCGCTCAGGCAATAGAAAAAGGATTTCGGGAAATATTTCCCGATGCGCAATATGTTTCAGTTCCGGTGGCCGACGGCGGCGAAGGAACGGTCGAAGCCATGATTGCCGCCACGCAAGGGAGTGAATATTCCGCGTGGGTAACGGGCCCGCTGGGCGAAAAAGTGAATGCCTGCTGGGGCATGTCCGGAGATGGTAAAACTGCGTTTATCGAAATGGCGGCAGCCAGTGGTCTGGCGTTAGTCCCTCCTGATAAGCGTAACCCGTTAGTCACCACATCACGTGGTACCGGGGAATTGATTTTGCAGGCGCTGGATAGCGGGGCGCAGAGCATTATTATCGGCATTGGCGGTAGTGCAACTAACGACGGCGGCGCCGGTATGGTGCAGGCTCTGGGCGCGAAACTTTGCGACGCTAACGGGACAGAGATTGGCTACGGGGGCGGCAGTCTGATGAGCCTCAATAGCATCGACATTTCCGGTTTGGATCCGCGATTAAAAACCTGCTCCATTCGTGTGGCCTGCGATGTGACCAATCCGCTCACAGGTGATACTGGCGCTTCGCGCATCTTCGGCCCACAGAAAGGTGCGACGGAAGAACGCATTCTCGAACTGGACCGAAATTTGTCTCACTATGCCGACATCATTAAAAAATCGTTACGGGTAGACGTGAAGGATGTTCCCGGGGCGGGGGCTGCCGGTGGTATGGGCGCTGCGTTAATGGCTTTTTTAGGCGCGGACTTGCGCAGTGGTATTGAGATTGTGACCCAGGCGCTCAACCTGGAAGAGCATATTCACGACTGTACGCTGGTGGTGACCGGGGAAGGACGCATCGACAGCCAGAGCATTCACGGCAAAGTGCCGGTGGGCGTGGCGATCGTCGCGAAGAAATACCACAAACCGGTAATTGGTATTGGCGGCAGCCTGACGCGCGATGTGGAGGTGGTGCATCAATATGGTATCGATGCGGTGTTTAGCGTATTGACCAGCATCAGTACGCTGGAAGAGGCCTTCCGTGGGGCATTTGACAATATTTATCGCGCCTCAAGAAACATCGCCGCCACGTTAGCGATAGGAATGCGCAGTGCGGGGTGACATTACCCTGCAAACCCTCTATACTGCGCGCCGAAGCTGACCAGACAGTCGCCGCTTCGTCGTCGTCCTCTTCGGGGGAGACGGGCGGAGGGGAGGAAAGTCCGGGCTCCATAGGGCAGGGTGCCAGGTAACGCCTGGGGGGGAAACCCACGACCAGTGCAACAGAGAGCAAACCGCCGATGGCCCACGTAAGTGGGATCAGGTAAGGGTGAAAGGGTGCGGTAAGAGCGCACCGCGCGGCTGGTAACAGTCCGTGGCACGGTAAACTCCACCCGGAGCAAGGCCAAATAGGGGTTCACAAGGTACGGCCCGTACTGAACCCGGGTAGGCTGCTTGAGCCAGTGAGCGATTGCTGGCCTAGATGAATGACTGTCCACGACAGAACCCGGCTTATCGGTCAGCTTCACTCTTTATAAAACCCCGCTTCGGCGGGGTTTTTGCTTTCCGGATAGGCCAGATGAATGACTGTCCACGACGCTATGCTCAAAAGAACGCGGCTTATCGGTCAGCTCCACTCTTTATGAAACCCCGCTTCGGCGGGGTTTTTGCTTTCCGGATAGGCCAGATGAATGACTGTCCACGACGCTATACTTAAAAGAACGCGGCTTATCGGTCAGCTCCACTCTTTATGAAACCCCGCTTCGGCGGGGTTTTTGCTTTCTGGGCAGGTTGTTATGCCTGATGGCGCTGCGCTTATCAGGCCTACAGGGATGGCTGGAACGGGTTTTGTAGGCCGGATAAGGTGTTTACACCGCCATCCGGCAGACGTTATATCTGTCGCGTTACGCTTGGTTTAACACGACTCTGGCGTTTATTTTCTCTTCATCTACTCTTTATTTGACCTTTATTTATGCGCTGAATGTCTTTTATTTGAGGGAATGCGTTGTAGGGTATTTTCGTTTTTGTGATGGCTAGCACAAAACGCTGAGCGATACGTTTTTATCGAGAATAATCGAACGCAATCGATCGCCATCACAAAATTACGCGCTAATAAAGTGTACAAAATTAGTGTTAATGCAATGTTGCATATGATAATTATTTGTATTGTCTAGATTGAATTTTAATAAACGCAATGTTTCTTTACAAACAAATATGGCGAAAAAATGTGATGCATGGCGTTATTTAATCACCACAAACGGTAAAATATAATTATATTTGATAAATTACTCATTAAATTTAAGTGTCATTCTGCCCGATAATTGCGCTGTAATTGATTGAAATATAGCCTTTCCTGGTTTTTAGAAATAACAGATAAAATGGCGATGTTATAGCCATAAAAAATCGTTATCCCCCCATCTTTTTTTGATTAAAGTCAGGGTAAAGTGAGATATGTATTTCATATCCATATGATTTATAAGTGGTTTCATTTTTTATAATAGTCTTACAAAATGTAAGTCAAGGGGATTTGTGAGGGGTAGCACATATCCTTGTTTGCTTAATTTGGTACACTTCCTGCCGTCAACAAAGTAATTAACGCAGGTCGATATGAATACTATTACACTCCCTAAAACACAGCACTTAGTGGTCTTTCAGGAAGTCATTAGAAGCGGTTCTATCGGCTCAGCTGCAAAAGAATTAGGTTTAACTCAACCCGCTGTCAGTAAAATCATCAACGATGTTGAGGCTTATTTTGGTATTGAGTTAGTTGTACGTAAAAATACTGGTGTGACATTGACTCAGGCAGGTCAGGTGATGCTCTCATGGTCTGAATCAATTACCCGTGAAATGAAAAACATGGTTGATGAGATGAACAGCATGACGAGCAATGCGGTCGTTGATGTGTCGTTTGGTTTTCCTTCACTGATTGCCTTCACCATCATGTCCGGCATGATTAAAAAATTCAAAGAGGTATTCCCGAAAGCACAGGTTTCTATGTATGAAGCTCAGCTCTCCTCGTTCTTACCGGCAATCCGTGACGGGCGTCTGGATTTTGCCATCGGTACGCTGAGCGATGAGATGAAACTGCACGATCTGCATGTGGAGCCGCTCTTTGAGTCAGACTTTATCCTGGTTGCCAGCAAGTCCCGAACATGCACCGGCATCACCTCGCTGAGCGCGTTGAAAAACGAACAGTGGGTGTTGCCACAAACGAATATGGGGTACTACAGCGAACTTCTTACCACGTTACAGAATAATGGCATCAGCAGTGAAAACATCGTTAATACTGACTCCGTCGTCACCATTTATAATCTTGTTCTCAATGCTGATTTCTTAACAGTAATTCCCTGCGATATGACCACACCGTTTGGCTCAAACCAGTTTATTACTATCCCGGTACAAGAAACTTTACCCGTCGCGCGTTATGCCGCCGTGTGGTCGAAAAATTATCGAATTAAAAAAGCAGCATCTATTTTGGTGGAATTAGCCAAAGAGTATTCATCATATAATTGTCGGAGACGAAGGCAATTAATTGAAATTAATTAAAGATTGAAATTGTTTTAACAAAAAATAAACGCCATCTGTCTATATCTGACAATGGTCACGGCTATCTATTTACTTTAATACCCTAGTAAGAGGTTCTAATGCACATTACATACGATCTCCCAGTTGCAATTGAAGATATCCTCGAAGCGAAAAAAAGACTGGCGGGGAAAATTTATAAAACGGGAATGCCTCGCTCTAACTATTTTAGTGAACGTTGCAAAGGGGAAATTTTCCTCAAGTTTGAAAACATGCAGCGTACCGGTTCATTTAAAATCCGTGGCGCTTTTAACAAGCTCAGTTCCTTAACAGAAGCCGAAAGAATGAAGGGCGTGGTGGCTTGCTCTGCAGGTAACCATGCGCAAGGGGTTTCTCTCTCCTGCGCTATGCTCGGTATCGACGGCAAAGTGGTGATGCCGAAAGGCGCACCGAAGTCTAAAGTAGCGGCAACCTGCGATTATTCCGCGGAAGTTGTGCTGCATGGCGACAACTTCAACGACACCATCGCTAAGGTTAGCGAGATTGTGGAAACGGAAGGCCGTATCTTTATTCCACCATATGATGACCCGAAAGTTATTGCTGGCCAGGGCACTATTGGTCTGGAAATTCTGGAAGACCTGTACGATGTCGATAACGTGATTGTGCCAATTGGCGGTGGTGGTCTGATTGCGGGTATTGCGGTGGCAATTAAATCTATTAACCCGACCATTAAAATTATTGGCGTGCAGTCTGAAAACGTTCACGGCATGGCGGCTTCTTTCCACGCTGGAGAAATAACCACGCACCGAACGACCGGCACCCTGGCGGATGGTTGTGACGTCTCTCGCCCGGGTACTTTAACGTATGAAATCGTTCGTGAGTTGGTGGATGACATTGTCCTGGTCAGCGAAGATGAAATTCGCAACAGCATGGTGGCATTAATTCAGCGAAATAAAGTTGTAACTGAAGGTGCCGGTGCGCTGGCATGCGCAGCATTATTAAGCGGGAAATTAGATAGCTATATCCAGAACAGAAAAACAGTCAGCATTATTTCTGGCGGTAATATCGACCTTTCTCGTGTATCTCAAATTACTGGTTTAGTTGACGCTTAATATACTTCGTTGAGGATAGGATATGAGTACTACTGATAGCATTGTATCCAGCCAGACAAAACAGTCGTCCTGGCGCAAATCGGACACCACCTGGACACTGGGTTTATTTGGTACAGCCATCGGCGCTGGGGTGCTGTTCTTCCCCATCCGCGCAGGTTTTGGCGGACTGATCCCCATTCTGATCATGCTGGTGTTAGCATACCCCATCGCGTTCTATTGCCACCGTGCGCTGGCACGCCTGTGTCTTTCCGGTTCTAATCCTTCCGGTAACATCACAGAAACGGTTGAAGAGCACTTTGGTAAAACGGGCGGCGTGGTTATCACGTTCCTCTACTTCTTTGCGATTTGTCCGCTGCTGTGGATTTATGGCGTCACCATCACCAACACCTTTATGACCTTCTGGGAAAACCAGCTGCAAATGCCAGCATTGAACCGTGGCTTCGTGGCACTGTTCCTGTTGCTGCTGATGGCATTCGTCATCTGGTTTGGTAAAGATCTGATGGTTAAAGTGATGAGCTACCTGGTATGGCCGTTCATTGCCAGCCTGGTGCTTATCTCTCTGTCACTGATTCCTTACTGGAACTCAGCGGTTATCGATCAGGTTGATATCAGCAATATCGCTCTGACTGGCCATGACGGCATCCTGGTTACCGTATGGCTGGGTATTTCCATCATGGTGTTCTCTTTCAACTTTTCGCCAATCGTTTCTTCCTTCGTGGTCTCTAAACGCGAAGAGTATGAGAAAGATTTCGGTCGCGAATTTACCGAGCAGAAATGTTCTAAAATCATCTCCCGCGCCAGTATGCTGATGGTTGCGGTGGTAATGTTCTTCGCCTTTAGCTGCCTGTTCACGCTGTCTCCGGCAAACATGGCGGATGCGAAAGCGCAGAACATTCCAGTACTGTCTTATCTGGCGAACCACTTCGCTTCACTGTCCGGGACGAAGTCCACCTTCGCGACCGTTCTGGAATACGGTGCTTCTATTATCGCCCTGGTTGCTATCTTCAAATCGTTCTTCGGCCACTACCTGGGTACGCTGGAAGGTCTGAACGGTCTGGTGCTGAAGTTTGGTTACAAAGGCGATAAAACCAAAGTTTCCGCCGGCAAACTGAACACCATCAGCATGATCTTCATCATGGGCTCCACCTGGGTTGTGGCTTACGCCAACCCGAACATCCTGGACCTTATTGAAGCAATGGGCGCGCCGATTATTGCCTCTCTGCTCTGCCTGCTGCCGATGTATGCCATCCGTAAAGCGCCATCACTGGCGAAATACCGTGGCCGTCTGGATAACGTGTTTGTTACCGTGATTGGTCTGCTGACTATCCTGAACATTGTCTACAAACTGTTTTAATCCTTAAGCTCAGGATGAGCGGAGTAGTGAAATGAATGAGTTTCCGGTAGTACTGGTTATTAACTGTGGTTCGTCTTCCATTAAATTCTCAGTGCTGGATGCAGCTAACTGTGAAGTTTTAATGGCGGGAATCGCGGACGGTATTAACTCTGAAAATGCGTTCATAGCAATTAATGGAGGAGAGCCAGCTAAGCTGGCTCACCACAGCTACGAAGACGCATTAAAAGCAATTGCCGTTGAACTAGAGAAACGTAATTTAATGGACAGCGTGGCCTTAATTGGCCACCGCATTGCCCACGGCGGAAATATCTTTACCGAATCAGCAATTATTACTGACGAAGTTATCGATAATATCCGCCGGGTATCGCCGCTAGCACCGTTACATAATTATGCGAACCTGAGTGGGATCGAATCTGCTCAGCACCTTTTCCCTGGCCGACAGCAGGTTGCGGTATTTGATACCAGCTTCCACCAGACGATGGCCCCTGAAGCCTATTTGTACGGTTTACCGTGGAAATATTTCGAAGAGTTGGGCGTTCGTCGTTACGGCTTCCATGGTACGTCGCATCGCTATGTTTCTCAGCAAGCGCATAACCTTCTTGACCTGCAGAGTGATGACTCGGGTCTGGTTGTGGCTCACCTGGGGAACGGTGCGTCAATCTGTGCGGTGCGTAACGGGCAGAGCGTTGATACCTCAATGGGCATGACGCCGCTGGAAGGGTTGATGATGGGGACACGCAGCGGCGACGTCGATTTCGGCGCGATGGCGTGGATTGCCAGCGAAACCAACCAGACGCTGAGCGACCTTGAGCGCGTAGTGAATAAAGAGTCCGGTTTACTGGGTATTTCCGGTTTGTCTTCTGACTTACGTACGTTAGAAAAAGCCTGGCACGAGGGACATGAGCGTGCGCAGCTGGCGATTAAAACGTTTGTGCATCGTATCGCGCGTCATATCGCCGGCCATGCCGCATCGTTGCATCGTCTTGATGGGATTATTTTCACTGGTGGAATAGGTGAGAACTCGGTATTAATTCGTCGTCTGGTTATTGAGCACCTTGCCGTTTTAGGCGTGAATATCGACAACGAAATGAATAGTCTGCCAAATTCCCATGGTGAAAGAATTATCTCAAATAAAGATGCTCGTGTTATTTGTGCGGTTATTCCCACAAATGAAGAGAAAATGATTGCACGTGATGCCATTGCGTTAGGCAAAATTAATACTCCAGTAGCATTTGCATAATTAATTTTCAGCAGAGAGATTATTTTTCATGAAGGTAAATATCGATACCAGCGATATGCTGTATGCCGAAGCCTGGAATGGCTTTAAAGGTACGGACTGGAAAGAAGAAATTAATGTCCGTGATTTTATTCAGCACAACTATACGCCTTATGAAGGGGATGAATCTTTCCTCGCCGAAGCAACGCCTGCGACCACTGCATTGTGGGAAAAAGTGATGGCGGGCATCCGTATTGAAAACTCGACGCACGCGCCGGTTGATTTCGATACTAATATTGCTACCACGATAACCGCGCATGATGCGGGTTATATTGAACAAGAACTGGAAAAAATCGTTGGTCTGCAAACGGATAAGCCGCTCAAGCGCGCTCTGCATCCGTTTGGTGGCATCAACATGATCAAAAGCTCTTTTGATGCTTATGGTCGTGAGATGGATGCTGATTTTGAATACCAGTTTACTGAACTGCGTAAAACCCATAACCAGGGCGTATTCGACGCCTACTCTCCGGATATGCTGCGCTGCCGTAAATCCGGCGTGCTGACCGGTCTGCCGGACGGCTATGGTCGTGGCCGTATCATCGGTGACTATCGCCGCGTGGCGCTGTACGGTATTCGCTACCTGGTGCGCGAGCGTGAACTGCAGTTTGCCGATCTCCAGTCGAACCTGGAGTGGGGCCAGAATCTTGAAGCCACGATTCGTCTGCGTGAAGAGCTGTCTGAGCACCGTCGCGCTCTGCTGCAAATGCAGGAAATGGCTGCGAAGTATGGCTGCGATATCTCCCGCCCGGCGCGTAATGCGCAAGAAGCGGTGCAGTGGGTGTACTTTGCTTACCTGGCTGCGGTGAAATCGCAGAACGGCGGCGCGATGTCGCTGGGCCGTACCGCATCGTTCCTAGACATCTACATTGAGCGCGATTTCAAAGCGGGGATTTTAAACGAGCAGCAGGCGCAGGAGCTGATCGACCACTTCATTATGAAGATCCGAATGGTGCGCTTCCTGCGTACGCCGGAATTCGACACCTTGTTCTCAGGCGACCCTATCTGGGCGACCGAAGTTATCGGTGGTATGGGGCTTGATGGCCGCACGCTGGTGACGAAGAACTCGTTCCGCTATCTGCATACGCTGCACACCATGGGCCCGGCACCAGAGCCGAACCTGACGGTGCTGTGGTCTGAACAGCTACCAATCGCCTTTAAAAAGTACGCTGCCCAGGTGTCTATCATCACCTCGTCTTTGCAGTATGAAAACGACGATTTGATGCGTGCCGACTTTGACAGCGATGACTATGCCATTGCCTGCTGCGTCAGCCCGATGGTTATCGGCAAACAAATGCAGTTCTTCGGGGCGCGTGCCAACCTCGCCAAAACGTTGCTGTACGCAATCAACGGCGGTGTGGATGAGAAGCTGAAAATCCAGGTCGGGCCGAAAACGGCACCGCTGATGGATGACGTGCTGGACTACGACACGGTGATGGAGAGCCTGGACCACTTTATGGACTGGCTGGCCGTGCAGTACATCAGCGCGCTGAACATCATCCACTACATGCACGACAAGTACAGCTACGAAGCATCGCTGATGGCGCTGCACGATCGTGATGTCTATCGCACGATGGCCTGTGGTATGGCGGGTCTGTCCGTGGCGGCGGATTCTCTGTCGGCTATCAAATATGCTCGCGTGAAACCGATTCGCGATGAAAACGGTCTGGCGATTGATTTTGAAATCGAAGGAGACTATCCGCAATACGGCAACAACGACGAGCGCGTAGACAGTATTGCCTGTGATCTGGTCGAGCGCTTTATGAAGAAAATTAAAGTGTTGCCAACCTACCGTAACGCGGTGCCGACGCAGTCCATTCTGACCATCACCTCCAACGTGGTGTACGGACAGAAAACTGGTAACACGCCGGACGGACGTCGCGCAGGTACGCCGTTTGCGCCAGGGGCAAACCCGATGCACGGCCGCGATCGTAAAGGTGCGGTGGCGTCGTTAACCTCGGTCGCCAAACTGCCGTTCACCTATGCCAAAGACGGTATCTCGTACACCTTCTCCATTGTACCGGCAGCGCTGGGCAAAGAGGATGGAGTGCGTAAAACCAACCTGGTCGGTCTGCTGGACGGTTACTTCCACCATGAAGCGCATGTGGAAGGTGGTCAGCATCTGAACGTTAACGTTATGAATCGTGAAATGTTGATGGATGCCATTGAGCACCCGGAAAACTATCCGAACCTGACGATCCGCGTGTCTGGCTATGCGGTGCGCTTCAACGCGCTGACCCGCGAACAGCAGCAGGATGTTATTTCACGTACTTTCACCCAGGCGCTCTGACGCCGGAGGGACTATGAGAAAAGTTATTGCAACCGAATGTGCGCCAGGGGCTATCGGGCCTTACGTACAGGGTGTGGATCTGGGCAGCATGGTGTTGACGTCAGGTCAAATCCCGGTGTGTCCACAGACCGGTGAAGTGGCTGAAAACGTATCCGATCAGGCGCGTCAAAGCCTGGAAAACGTGAAAGCGATTGTCGAGTCTGCAGGTTTGAAAGTGAGCGATATCGTCAAGACCACCGTTTTCGTTTCCGACCTGAACGACTTCGCCACCATCAATCAGGTTTACCAGCAGTTCTTTGATGAGCATAAGGCAATCTACCCTACACGCAGCTGCGTGCAGGTCGCCCGCTTACCAAAGGATGTGAAGCTGGAGATTGAAGCCATCGCCGTACGTGGCGACACGCTGTAATCCCTTGCGGGGCGATCTCAGGATCGCCCCGATCCTTAATGAGTGTGAAACCTGGTCTTCACTGAACGGCAATCCGAGGGTGTGGATATGATTAGCGCATTCGATATTTTCAAGATTGGCATTGGACCTTCCAGCTCCCATACCGTGGGGCCAATGAACGCTGGTAAAAGCTTTATCGATCTGTTGGTCAGCTGCGGGGAACTTTCCAAGGCTACACATATTGTGGTCGATCTTTATGGATCGCTTTCCCTGACCGGAAAAGGTCATGCAACAGATGTCGCCATCATGATGGGACTGGCAGGTAACAGTCCGCAAAATGTTAATATAGATTCAATCGCTGGTTTTACTCAGGAAGTGGCCCGTACCGGACGTTTACCGGTTGCAGGGGGCACGCATGTTGTCAATTTCATTCCAGACGAAAATATTCTCTTTCATGCCGAAACGCTGCCACGCCATGAAAATGGCATGCGTATCACCGCATGGAACGGCACCGAGACGCTATTAAGCAAAACCTATTACTCCATCGGCGGTGGTTTTATCGTTGAAGAGGAGCAATTTGGTCAGGCGCATGATGTTGAAGCACACGTGCCCTACAATTTTCATTCCGCCAGCGAACTGCTGAAACTGTGCGAGCGCAACGGGCTGTCTGTTTCCGGCCTGATGATGCAAAACGAACTGGCGATGCGCAGCAAAGAAGAAATCGATGCTGGCTTTGCTGCCATTTGGGACGTTATGCACGCTGGAATTGAGCGCGGCATGAACACCGAAGGCGTTCTGCCGGGTCCACTGAACGTCCCGCGCCGCGCCGTGGCATTACGTCGGTTGCTGGTTTCCAGCGATAACCTGTCCAGCGACCCGATGAACGTGATCGACTGGATCAACATGTTCGCGCTGGCCGTGAGCGAAGAAAACGCCGCCGGATGCCGGGTTGTGACGGCACCGACCAACGGAGCATGTGGGATTATCCCTGCTGTCCTGGCCTATTACGACAAGTTCCGCCGCCCGGTGAATGCAAACTCCATTGCCCGCTACTTACTGGCCGCGGGGGCGATAGGCGCGCTGTATAAGATGAATGCCTCGATTTCGGGTGCCGAAGTGGGTTGCCAGGGGGAAATTGGCGTCGCTTGTTCAATGGCAGCAGCCGGGCTGACCGAGTTGCTCGGCGGTAGCCCGTCTCAGGTGTGTATTGCGGCGGAAATCGCCATGGAGCATAACCTGGGACTGACCTGCGATCCGGTCGCCGGACAAGTGCAAATACCATGTATTGAGCGCAATGCGATCAACGCGGTAAAAGCCGTCAACGCCGCGCGTATGGCGCTACGTCGAACATCTGAGCCACGCGTTTCGCTCGATAAAGTGATCGAGACCATGTATGAAACGGGCAAAGATATGAACGACAAATACCGTGAAACGTCACGTGGTGGTCTGGCTATCAAAGTGATTTGCACTTAACTAAATTTGTGTTTATTTCTCCTTTGGGCGCACTTGAGTGCGCCCTTTTTTTTGTTGTGATCCGCTTCAAAAAGAGAAATTAATCCCATTTTGTAAATATAAAATAGAAAAACTTTATTAAACATTATGAAATGAGGGGGTATTTATGTGAAGTTTTTCTCTGACCCTCGGCGTATGATTTCTCCATTCTAACGAACTCGCCTGCACGACTCGTACCGCGTATCGCATTGATGCGGAACGGAAAAATAATAAAACCTTACCCTACATTTTGAGCGAGATTTTTATGGAAACGGCAACGAATAACAGCGTAATACTCGACGCATCTGCTCCGGCGCGTCGGGCGGGGATGACCGAAAGTGAATGGCGTGAAGCCATTAAATTCGACAGCATGGACACCGGCTGGGTCATTATGAGTATCGGTATGGCGATTGGTGCGGGGATTGTTTTTCTTCCTGTCCAGGTCGGGTTAATGGGGCTGTGGGTGTTCTTGCTGTCCTCTATCATTGGCTACCCAGCCATGTATCTGTTCCAGCGTCTGTTTATCAATACGCTGGCTGAGTCCCCGGAATGTAAAGATTACCCAAGCGTGATCAGCGGTTACCTGGGTAAAAACTGGGGCATCCTGTTAGGTGCGTTGTACTTTGTGATGCTGGTAATCTGGATGTTCGTCTACTCCACCGCCATCACCAACGATAGCGCCTCTTACCTGCATACTTTTGGCGTTACTGAAGGTTTACTGTCCGACAGCCCGTTCTATGGCCTGGTGCTGATTTGCATCCTGGTGGCCATCTCGTCACGCGGGGAAAAACTGCTGTTTAAAATCTCCACCGGCATGGTGCTGACCAAACTGCTGGTAGTGGCAGCGCTTGGCGTATCGATGGTTGGGATGTGGCATTTGTATAACGTAGGTTTACTGCCGCCGATGGCGCTGCTGATCAAAAACGCGATCATAACGTTGCCATTTACGCTGACCTCAATTCTGTTTATTCAGACATTAAGCCCGATGGTTATCTCGTATCGTTCTCGCAACAAATCCATTGAAGTGGCGCGCCATAAAGCCCTGCGAGCGATGAATATCGCGTTCGGCATTCTGTTCGTGACCGTCTTTTTCTACGCCGTTTCCTTCACGTTGGCGATGGGCCATGACGAAGCGGTTAAAGCTTATGAGCAGAATATTTCCGCTCTGGCGATTGCCGCGCAGTTTATCAGCGGTGCGGGTGCTGGTTGGGTGAAAATCGTCAGCGTTGTTCTGAACATCTTTGCCGTTATGACCGCTTTCTTCGGCGTCTACTTAGGTTTCCGTGAAGCGACTCAGGGGATCGTAATGAACGTGCTGCGCCGCAAAATGCCAGCCGAGAAAATCAACGAAACCCTGGTTCAGCGCGGCATTATGGTTTTCGCCATCCTGCTGGCCTGGAGCGCAATTGTGCTCAATGCGCCGGTGCTGAGCTTCACCTCTATTTGTAGTCCTATCTTCGGCATGGTGGGTTGTCTGATCCCGGCCTGGCTGGTCTACAAAGTTCCTTCACTGCACAAATACAAAGGCGCTTCCCTGTATCTGATTATTATCACGGGCCTGCTGCTGTGCGTTTCTCCGTTCCTGGCATTTTCCTGAGTTATCTGAGCAAAGGTTGTTGTTATGTTTGAGACTACATTGAATCCATTATGGGATAGTTTTATCCGCGCGGTACAGGAAGAGGTTAAGCCTGCGCTGGGTTGTACGGAACCTATCTCTCTGGCGCTGGCGGCAGCGGTCGCATCCTCTGAGCTGGACGGCGCGGTTGAACGTATTGATGCGTGGGTCTCACCGAACCTGATGAAAAACGGCATGGGCGTTACCGTGCCGGGTACCGGAATGGTCGGGTTACCTGTCGCGGCGGCGCTGGGTGCGCTGGGGGGAAATGCCCGTGCTGGTTTAGAGGTACTGAAAGATGCGTCGCCCCAAGCAATCGCTGATGCGAAAGCGATGTTGAGCGCTGGCAAGGTTGCGGTGATGCTGCAGGAACCTTGCGAGGATATCCTCTTTTCCCGCGCGAAGGTTTACAGCGCTGAAGGATGGGCGTGCGTGACGATTGTGGGCGGTCATACCAACATAGTCCACATCGAGACCAATAAGGGTGTAGTGTTCACCACAGAACAGAATGCTCAGGAAGAGGAGCTGGAGTCGCCGCTGGCGGTATTATCTCACACCTCGCTGGAAGAGATTCTGGCGTTCGTGAACGCGGTACCGTTTGAGTCGATCCGCTTTATTCTTGATGCGGCAAAGCTGAACGGTGCGCTGTCTCAGGAAGGGCTGCGTGGTAACTGGGGCTTGCACATCGGAACCACACTTGAGAAGCAGTGCGCGCGTGGTCTGCTGGCGAACGATCTCTCCACCTCTATTCTGATCCGCACCAGTGCGGCATCGGATGCGCGAATGGGCGGGGCGACGCTGCCGGCCATGAGCAACTCCGGATCCGGCAATCAGGGTATTACCGCGACTGTTCCGGTCATGGTGGTGGCCGAGCACTTTGGCGCGGATGAGGAGAAACTGGCACGTGCGCTAATGTTGTCTCACCTGAGCGCTATCTACATCCATCATCAGCTTCCTCGTTTGTCTGCGCTGTGCGCAGCAACCACGGCGGCGATGGGTGCAGCAGCGGGGATGGCATGGATCGTGGATGGCCGCTACAACACCATCGCGATGGCGATCAGCAGCATGATTGGCGACGTGAGCGGAATGATTTGCGATGGCGCTTCAAACAGCTGCGCGATGAAAGTCTCAACCAGCGCATCTGCGGCGTGGAAAGCGGTACTGATGGCACTGGATGATACTGCCGTAACCGGAAACGAAGGGATTGTGGCGCATAACGTGGAACAATCTATCGCTAACCTGTGTGCGCTGGCGTGTCGTTCGATGCAGGAAACCGACAAGCAGATCATTGAGATCATGGCCAGTAAGGCGCATTAATCTTCAGGTCGGGTAAGGCGTTGCCGCCACCCGGCATAAGTCTAAGCCGCCTTTTCAGGCGGCTTCTTCGTCTTCCAGCCGTAGTTCGGCATCGGCCACAATCGCTTCCAGCTCTGTCAGCATTTCTTCATAGCCGAAGGCAACTGTTTCCTGTTTTTTCAGCTCAACCTGCGGCTGGCGTTTTTTTGATGATTTCTTACTCAATAGTCGTACTCCATTGTTTTCCCTGACTATACGGGCAAATCTATCAGCAAAGCGCGCAGCGGGGTATCGGCGACTAACGTTATGTTAGTTTCGTCACGAATAAATGCCCCATCGCCACAGGTGAGCGCTTCTTTTTCGGCACCAGACGTCACCGCATGGAATCTGCCGTGAATCGACTGTAAATAAGCGCGTGGCCCATGTAACTGAAAACTCAGCGATTCACCTTGCTGCAGTTCAACGTGGTGCACCCATACCTGTTGGCGCAGATGCAGGCTGCCTTGTTCACCGTCCGGCGAGGCCAGCAGCTGATGCTTACCGGTACCCAGCGTGGCTTTCTGTACGCAGGCGTTTTCACGCTGCGGGCAGGCGTCCAGCCAGAGCTGCATCCGCGTTAACGGTTTGTCTTTGCTGATATTGTGTTCGCTATAGCTAATCCCGGGCTGTGTCGCGAGCAGTAAAACTTCTCCTGCTTTGGCCTTGATATGGTTGCCTTCGCTGTCTCGGTACTCCGCTTCCCCTTCGAGGATCAGATTGACGATATCCACCTTCGGATAGGTCCGTGGCTGGAAAGAGGCCCCCGGTGCCAGAACTTCCTGGTTCAGAACACGCAGCGAGGCATAACCCAGCAGTTTAGGATCAAAATAGTGTCCAAAGGAGAAGGTATAACGGGCCTGCAGCCAGCCGTAGTCTGCTTGCCCGCATTGTTTGGCTGTACGGGTAGTAATCATAGTTCTTGACCTCTCTTTACTTCCTTTTATGTTAAATGGCTAGACGCTGCATTGTTAGCCAGATATTCTGCCTGGTATGTTCAAATTTCCTGAATGAGAACGAGATGGCTAAAGAAAGGGCTTTAACGCTTGAGGCGTTACGCGTCATGGACGCAATAGACAGGCGCGGCAGCTTTGCCGCCGCAGCGGACGAACTGGGGCGCGTGCCTTCCGCACTTAGCTATACCATGCAGAAGCTGGAGGAAGAGCTGGACGTAGTGCTGTTTGACCGTTCAGGCCACCGTACAAAATTCACTAACGTCGGGCGTATGCTGCTGGAGCGTGGGCGCGTACTGCTGGAAGCTGCGGATAAGCTGACTACCGATGCCGAAGCGTTGGCTCGCGGATGGGAAACGCATTTGACTATCGTTACCGAAGCACTGGTGCCAACGGCGGCGTTTTTCCCGCTGATCGACAGACTGGCTGGGAAGGCCAATACCCAGCTTTCCGTCATTACCGAAGTTCTGGCCGGGGCGTGGGAGCGTCTTGAGCAGGGGCGGGCGGATATCGTGATTGCGCCGGATATGCATTTTCGCTCATCTTCCGAAATCAACTCGCGCAAGCTGTACTCACTGATGAACGTGTATGTGGCGGCACCGGATCATCCTATCCACCAGGAGCCGGAACCGTTATCGGAAGTCACCCGTGTGAAATACCGTGGGATCGCTGTGGCGGATACCGCACGTGAACGTCCGGTGCTGACCGTTCAACTGCTGGATAAACAGCCGCGTCTGACGGTGAGTACGATAGAAGATAAACGTCAGGCGCTGTTGGCCGGATTGGGCGTAGCGACAATGCCGTACCCGCTGGTGGAAGAGGATATTGCAGCTGGTCGACTGCGGGTCGTTAGTCCGGAATCGACAAGCGAGATAGATATTATTATGGCCTGGCGTCGTGACAGCATGGGCGAGGCGAAATCCTGGTGTCTGCGAGAAATTCCCAAGCTGTTTGCGGGTAAATAATCTACGTCTGTGAATGATTGCAGTTCGGATTATTTCGGGGGCAGATTTCAGTGCAAATCGGGGCAATAAAATAATTGCCCCGCGAAATAAATTAATTAATTTCGTTTTGCTTCGGATCGTTGCCGTAGCGGTTGCTGCCGGAAGTCCCGTTTTGGCAGAAAAATACCAGCAGAATAATGGAGCCGATGACTGGAATTAACATGAGCCACATCCAGTGACCAGAACGCTCTGTATCATGCAGACGGCGAACGCCAACGGCAATGCTTGGTAGAAGTACGGCCAGGCTATAGATCAGTGAGAGTGCCGGAATTTCCATACCGATTACGGATTGAATGACGTTCAGAATGGCGCTGATAATCACGCTAATCAGAATAAACATCCAGTATTCTTTACGACGCGCGCGACCAGAGAATTCCACATAATTTTTTAAAACCTGTAAATACCACTGCATAAAATATCCCTATTTATCTTAAGAAAACAAAAAAATGTAGCACATGAACCTGTAAAGATCATGATTATTATTAAAAATAGGATATTTTACTAGTAGTATTTTTTATGTTTATATTTATGGATAAAATATATAAATTAATTATTGTTGGTAGTAGTCTAATAAATATTTTTCTTGTTATGAATAAAAAGGCAGAATAGTTTTCTGCCTTTTTGAATATCTACGAAAGTTGCTTCGGGTTTTCGCCAAATCGGTTTTCACCCGGCGTGCCATCCTGACAGTTGAAAATGATGATGACCAACCAGCCGACGATCGGGATCAATAGCACCAGCAGCCACCAGGCTGAACGGTCGGTGTCATGTAAACGCCGGAACTGTACCGCCCACCACGGGATAAAGACCAGAACCCCGTAAATCGTCGTTAATATGCCTTCTCCTCCGGCGCGCTCCCAGCCAAACATTCTGTCCAGAATGCCCAGCACGAACGTGAAGATGATGTTGACCAGCACAAACATCCAGTATTCTTTACGACGCGCGCGGCCACCAAAACCAAAGTAATTCTTTAATACGTTTAAATACCAATCCATTTTTGCCTCGTTCTGCGTTCAATTACTTGTTTTTAAAGCAATCAAATTAAGAATAGCTGCGAATGGAATGCTGGTAAATATTTGTGTTGTTAATTATTTGGCCTCCAAACGGGCAATGCCGATCAGTTAAGCATGTATGGTGAACATGTGATTCTTGCTCAGGGTTCCGTTCACCTCATGTGCGTTGCTTCTCTGATATCTTTATACCCGTGAACGGGCAAGGGAGGCTCACCGCCGCCTCCCTTGCAACCCAGGCTCCCGGCGGGAAAATCGTCGCTGCGCGATGTATTCGTCTTATTCCGTCTGCCTGTCGGGTCGGGGCCGAGCCTGCGTCCATGCAGGCCGTCCCCTCTGCCCGCATCCCTGCGGGCAGCCCCGGTCAGCCGTCAACGCCTCATCGATTTTCAGCCGGACCGGGGTCATCGCTGTAATGCTCTGACTTCCAGTTAAATCTGATTTGCTGTTCAGATATATTCAAAAAAACGCAGATGGTCTGGTGTGGGCTGGTCCGGCTGAAAATCGCCGACGTGTTTCCGTAAGGCCGGGAGAACCCGCATGGATGCGGGTTCAGGGCGCGTTTTACAGGGACGTTTCCTCGTGCCCGACCCGGTAGCCTGGAGGAATAAGCGGAGGGTATTGCATAGCAACAATTTTCCTGCCGGGAGCCGGGATTGTAAAGGGCGTGGCGGAGAACGCCCTTTACACGTTCACAGGAATCGGTGCTTCAGAGAAACGATGAACATGAGGTGAACGGAACCCTTTCCCTGAAATAGCATATTCATTACCTCCGCCAGCACATGTTGATGCCTTTCGAAACTGAGGCGTTAACTGAACAGCATTACCCAAACGGAGGCCAGTGTAAATCAGGCGAAACGCTCGTCACGCCCATGAGGTTCGCTGAGATCCTGCCACGGGCCGATTGAAATAATACCGGTCGGGTTGATTGTTTTGTGGCTACGGAAGTAGTGATGACGGATATGGTCAAAGTTGACGGTCTCCGCAATGCCCGGCATCTGGTAGATATCGCGCAGAAAACCGTACAGATTCAGGTAGTCACTGATGCGGTGTTTGTCGCACTTGAAGTGGGTGACATAAACCGGATCAAAGCGCACCAGCGTGGTCCACAGGCGAATATCGGCCTCAGTTAGCTGGTCACCGGTCAGGAAGCGATGCTGACCCAGGATCTGCTCCAGTCGTGCCAGAGATTGAAAGACTTTTTCCACGGCATCGTCGTAGGCTTCCTGGCTGGTGGCAAATCCCGCTTTATACACGCCGTTATTGACGTTGTCATAAATCCAGCCGTTCAGCTCGTCGATTTTGCTTTGCAGGGCAGGTGGATAGTAATCCCCGGCTTTCGCACCCAGCGCATCAAACGCAGTGTTAAACATGCGGATGATTTCTGCAGATTCGTTGCTGACAATAGTGTGGTTTTTTTTGTCCCACAGTACCGGAACGGTCACCCGGCCGCTGTAGTGCGGATCGGCGTGTAAATAGAGCTGATAAAGAAATTCGTGCTGATACAGGGTATCGCCGGTTGCCGCTGGGAAGTTGTCGTCAAAGGTCCAGCCGTTTTCCAGCATTAGCGGATGCACAACGGAAACGGAAATAAACGGTTCCAGCCCTTTAAGTTTACGCAAAATCAGTGTGCGATGCGCCCACGGACAGGCCAGAGAAACGTACAGATGATAACGGTCTTTTTCGGCAGCAAAGCCACCTTCACCGGTCTGGCCAGGCGTGCCATCTTCGGTGAGCCAGTTACGGAAAGCCGATGCAGAACGTTGAAATTTCCCACCGGTTGATTTGGTATCGTACCAGGTGTCATGCCAGATGCCGTCAATCAGTTGTCCCATGATTTTCGTCTCCTCAGATAGCAAAAGCGAGGAGATATCTCCTCGCTTTTTGATGTGTTCAGTATAGTTTGCTTACCACTTTTTATTCAGTACGCGGTCAATACTGAATGCGCCCGGACCGGTGATAGCCAGCAGCAGGAAGCCGCCTGCGATGGTCAGGTTTTTCATAAACATCAGAGAGTTCACACCTTCCGCAAAGTTACTGTGGAAGAGGAATGCCGTCAGCAGCGTGAAGCCTGCGGTGAACAGCGCGGTAGTACGGGTCAGGAAACCGAACAAAATTGCCAGACCGCCGCCAAACTCAAGCAGAATCACCAGCGGCAGCATAAATCCAGGGACGCCCATGGCTTCCATGTACTGTTGGGTACCTGCATATCCGGTGATTTTTCCCCAACCTGCGGTAATAAACAGGATTGGCATCAGAATGCGCGCTACCAGTACACCAACATCTTCTAATTTCTTCATCATACTCTCCAGGAAACCACTCAGGCGGCTTATTGTGTTTTTTTGTGCAACGACGCTGCTGAGCGCGTCGTTGCTGTCGATGAAGAGAATAATAAACGTGGCTAATGAGAATTGTTAGCAAGGAAAACTGTCAGTATTTTTCAAAAATTTTGAGGTTGGGGGTAGGGAAGGGATTAGCCGCGCAGTTGCTGCTGTCTGATGGTTGATTTCACCAGACGCCAGATGCTCCAGACGCTAAAGCCGCGTTTGGCCCAGCGGACCAGCAGATTTGGGTTACGGATGGTGCGAACCGCCATAATACTGCTCCCGACTAACACCCAGCCGCGCAGGTTCAACAGCGTCTTCCAGCCACGATCGTAGACCTCGGTGGCTTCCAGCCAGTCGCGGCGAGTAGCAGACAGATCCAGCCGTTGCTGCTGGATCTGTCCAAGCAGTTGCGCCTTACGTTGTTGACGTTCGACTTTACTGCTCATTATGCGTCATCCTCCAGAGCCCGCCTGTCGTTCGCGAGTTCATTGCGCGTATGGCGTAGCAGCGTTGTTTTACGCGCTTTACGCAGCGTCCATATCCCGCCAATCAGCGCTAACAGCAACAGCACTACGGTGGTGGCAATCATGGCGTTCAGTCGGTATTGAGGGTCAATGGCCCAGATGATAAGTACCATCAGGCTCATCAGGCCAAACGCCGCGAACAGCATAGTCAGCCCAAGCATCAGCAGGATCTGGATGAGGTTGGCTTTTTCCTCTTCCAGCTCAACGACGGCCAGCCGCAGCCGCGTCTCTACGATCTCAACGAGAATCGTCAGGATCCGCTGTCCAATACCCAGTACGCCTTTGCCTGGACCTTGTGCGTGTTGAGAATCAGCCATTGTTAACGGCGCGACAGCAGTACACCAAGCACCACACCGACTGCAGCGCCAATGCCGACGCCTGTCCATGGGTTTTCGCGCACGTAGTTATCGGCTTTAGCCGCGGCCTCACGGGTCTGTTTGGCAATCACATCGCTGGTTTCACTCAGACGATGGCGGCTCTCGCGCAGCGCATGTTCGGCTTTGCTGCGAATTTTACTCATCTCTTCCTTCGACTTATCGCCAGAAGAGCTAAGTACTTCTTCAAGCGTATCCGCAAGAGATTTCAGCTCAGCGCGCAGGTTTTCCGTAGCATTATCTTTCGACATAGTTTTCTCCAGTTGAGTGGCTAGTTACCGTACTTAGTAATCGCGGGTCTCGAGTTCTTTTAGCTCTTTCTGAGCTTCAGCAAGCTTATGTTCGCGCTTTGCTACCTTATCCGCATCGCCTTTTTGCTTAGCTTCGGCTAAGTCACGTTGACGCTCGGCAATCTCATTTTTCTGCTCGGCGATTTTTTTCTGATGGTTGGCGCGCAGTTTGCTGTCAGTACAGTTTGCCCTGACTTCGCTCAGCGCTTTGTTCAGCCCATTGATGCGGCTCTGATTATTGTGTTTTTCGGCATAGCTAATCTCCCGCTGAATGTCTTGTTCTTTTTCCTGACAGAGGGTGTTGGCGTAGCTGCCGGCACTTAGAGCGAAAAGGCTAATTGCCAAAGCGATGCGGTATTTCATTCTTGAACCTTCCATTGTGATTCGACCTCGTCGTTTAGGGTCGATGCTCCAGAATAATAAAACGTTGGGTCATAAGCCCAGTTTATTAATCATAGGCGCTAAACGGTGAAATCACCAAAGTGAGTGATCTAATTCAGATTCCTGGAAATTAACCAAAGCGGTGTGGAGTATCACGTAAGCGGGATAACCACTGCACCGCCTGATTATCATCATCCTGCTGAGCAATAACGAAACCGTGCGGTAACGTTCGATCAAGTACGACCTTTGCCGCTGCGCTTTGCGCACTGGAATCAAAGGTAATCAGCAGTGCGTCATTTTGCGGAGTGATGCTTTTAAAACGAATGCCGTTGGCATCCAGGTGATGCCAGATAGAGAAGCCATCAGGCATGCTGGCTCCCTGGTTTACGGCACGAATGGCGAGCGTTGATTCCTGCTGGCGAATGACAGACCAGGTCAGGAGCAACGCGCCAATGAACAACATAAAAGTGGTGGACCAGGCAAGTCGTCGGAGCGTTATGCATGATTTCAGCATAATTTACCCTCGGTTCCCGTATTTCTTCTTCCAAAGAACAACCAGTGAACCTGCCAGACCAAACACCAGTAACACCACAGGAAGCAGCATCAGACAAGACATCAGCTGATCTTCATACTTGAGAAACACCGGCGTTTTGCCCAGCAGATAACCAAGCGTTGTGAGAATCAAAACCCAAAGCAGTCCACTCATCCAGTTGAAGAACTGAAAGCGCGCATTGTTCAGGCCGGACAATCCTGCGATGGTCGGCAGTAATGTTCTGACAAACGCGATGAAGCGACCGACCAGCAGCGCAGACAAGCCATGCTTATGGAACAGATGATGCGCGCGCTGATGGTAATGCGCGGGCAGATGAGATAGCCAGTTTTGTACTGTGCGGGTATTCCCCAGCCATCGCCCCTGGATATAGCTAAGCCAGCAACCCAGGCTGGCTGCGGTAGTGAGCAGCAGTACCGTTTGCGGGAAACCCATCGCGCCTTTGGCGATAAGTACGCCGACCAGCACCAGTAGACTGTCGCCAGGTAAAAAGGCCGCTGGCAGCAGTCCGTTTTCCAGAAACAAAATGGTAAATAGTACGAAATAGAGCATGCCAATCATGGAAGGATTGGCCAGCGTTTCAAAATCCTGAGCCCATAAAGCATTCAGTAATTGAGTCAGTAGTTCCATTCAATATTCCTGGAGAATCGGTTGTCGTCATGCCGGTTTTCTGGAGTTTGTAACGCCGCAATTTTATTGGTGTTTTTTACATGGATCGCGGTCTGACACAAATTCACGGCCTGAACTATTCCCTGTAAAGTTGTGAAGTAAGCAAGCTCTCAAACACAAAAATTCAAATAGCATCTAATTGTAACAAAGGTCAACGTTGTCCGTTATAGAAATTACGGTTGTTGAACTGTGATTTTGCTTATCGCAATGGAGGGAGGCGAGAGGATTTACACAGGCTGACACTTTATACCTAATGCTTACCAAGCAGGAGAAACAGGCGCTTTGTCGCGCCTGCATCGAAAAGATTGCTTATTTAGCGCTGTTAACTGCCGTATCGAGATGAACGACCGGATTTTCTGCAAAAAGATAACGATCGGCGTTGAACTCAAAATCATCGCTGGTCTCGTTGAACAACATGATTTTGGTATTCTCCAGGTGTTGCCACATCGCCAGTTTTGCCGCGTTCGGATCTTTACGGATCAGCGCTTTGAGAATTTGATCATGGTCATCACACCAGTTATCGACGGTACGTGCGTCGATATGTTCGTGCAGTTTTTTCCAGTACGGGTTGTGGCTGCGCTGGGTCCACATTTTTTCCACAATGGCGGCCAGCGCTGAGTTCTGCGTGGCTAGCGCGACCTGAATATGAAACTGCAGATCCCATTCGGAATCGCGGAAGCATTTTTCATTCCGCGCATGCTCTTGAATGTCCATCAGTTTCATGATGTCTTGCTTGGTAACCTGCGTAGCAGCAAATTCAGCGATATTGCTTTCAATCAACTGACGAGCCTGAAGCAGCTCGAAAGGACCATAATTGGCGAATTCAAGCGATTCGTCGGTGGCCTGCTGGTGACGGGCCTGGTTCGAAATGACATGAATGCCAGAACCTTTGCGCACTTCTACATAGCCCTCAACTTCGAGCATGATAATCGCTTCACGAACCACGGTACGGCTGACATTTTTTTCATCGGCGATAAAGCGCTCAGCGGGGAGTTTTTCACCCACCAGATAGACGCCCTGCTCAATGCGTTCTTTCAGATCAGCGGCAAGTTGTTGGTACAAACGTCGTGGTTCAGTGATTTCCATATGCGCTCCAGGCATGATACGGCAGACTCTATTTGTTATACCACTTTTACGATTACGGCTCCACTCGCGACGTCAAAAAAGCCGCCAGATAACTGGCGGCTTAGCATGACAAAACCTTGTTAAATCTTGTCCGGTTAACTTTGCGCAGCGGGATCGCCAGTTTGCGACTCTGACTCTACCTCGCTGGCCGATTTGTTCTGCAATACCGTCCAGATGACTAACGCGCCGAGCAGGTCGAATACCGCCAGTACGGCAAACAGTGGGCTAAAGCCGATGGTGTCAGCCAGTGCACCGACCACCAGCGCAAACAGCGTACTTGCAAGCCAGGCGGACATACCGGTCAGACCGTTCGCAGTAGCCACTTCATTACGACCAAACACGTCAGAAGAGAGTGTAATCAGCGCACCGGACAGCGCCTGGTGAGCAAAGCCACCGACGCACAGCAGGGCGATAGCAATGTATGGGCTGGTGAACAGACCAATCATCCCAGGGCCAATCATCAGCAATGCACCCATGGTGACAACCATTTTACGTGAAACGATCAGGTTAACGCCGAACCAGCGCTGGAACAGCGGCGGTAAGTAACCCCCAACGATACAGCCCAGGTCAGCAAACAGCATCGGCATCCAGGCAAACATCGCAATTTCTTTCAGGTTAAAGCCGTAGACTTTAAACATGAACAGCGGGATCCAGGCGTTGAAGGTACCCCAGGCCGGCTCTGCCAGGAAACGCGGCAGCGCGATGCCCCAGAACTGGCGGTTACGCAAGATCTGACCGAGCGACATTTTTTTCGAGGTCGCGTTTTTATGCTGTGATTCCTGACCATTCAGAATGTAATCACGTTCTTCATCAGACAGTTTTTTCTGGTCGCGCGGGTGTTTGTAGAACACAAGCCAGCACATCGCCCAGATGAAGCTCAGCGCACCGGAAATAATGAATGCCATCTGCCAGCTGTGCATGACGATGGCCCAGACCACCAGCGGTGGAGCAATCATCGCGCCGATAGAAGAGCCGACGTTAAAGTAACCTACGGCAATTGAACGCTCTTTTGCCGGGAACCATTCAGAACTGGCTTTCAGACCCGCAGGGATCATTGCGGCTTCAGCGGCACCTACCGCACCACGCGCCAGTGCCAGTCCACCCCAACTGCCAGCCAGTGCGGTCGCGCCACAGAAGACGGCCCACAGAACGGCGAACATCGCGTAACCCACTTTTGTGCCGAGCACATCGAGCACGTAGCCGGCAACGGGTTGCATTACGGTGTAAGCAGCAGAATACGCTGCGATGATATAGGAATACTGTTGAGTGGAGATGTGTAACTCTTCCATCAGAGTTGGCGCAGCTGCCGCCACAGTGTTACGTGTCAGGTAACCCAGCACGGTGCCAAGTGTCACCAGTGCAATCATGTACCAACGTAACCCTTTAATTTTACGCATGTAAAACCTCATCGTTTTGTTATGTCCGCGAACGAGCGGTCATCTTCCAGTTCAGGGCGGAGGATGTTCTTTTACGAGGGGGGACCGAAAAAAAAAGCCGGTACTCCCCGAACTTTGCCATGTCAATAATTGTGCTAATTCGGTTTCCGTACCGGTCAATCCGATGGATATCCATCGGTAATTTGCATTCCGTCGGCTTATGTATCGCGACGGCCAAAAGATAACTTGTCATACAGCTTTAAAAGGTGAGTGCCATCACAAAAGTGTGAATCTTCGTGTGGTCATTATTTCGATTCAGCAAAGCCAGAACTGGCGCGGCTTGACGCGTGATTTACCTCTTTGAGAGTAATTTTTTTGTCACCATTTGTTGATCTAACTCACGAAAATATCTTCAGCGTATAGAAATTGGTGTGATAACTTTGTCAACATCAAAACATAAGCAATCTGACGCACTCGTTGAGAGGAAGACGATAATGACCCCGTTTATGACTGAAGATTTCCTGCTGGACACCGAATTTGCCCGCCGTCTGTACCATGATTACGCCAAAGACCAGCCGATCTTCGATTACCACTGCCATTTACCACCGCAACAAATCGCTGAAAACTACCGTTTTAATAACCTGTATGACATCTGGCTGAAGGGTGATCACTACAAATGGCGTGCGATGCGTACCAATGGCGTCGCTGAGCGCTTGTGTACCGGCGATGCGTCCGATCGCGAGAAGTTTGACGCATGGGCCGCCACGGTTCCGCACACTATCGGTAACCCGCTGTACCACTGGACCCACCTCGAATTACGTCGTCCGTTTGGTATTACAGGTAAGCTGCTGTCTCCGGCAACGGCTGACGAAATCTGGAACCAGTGCAACGAGCTGCTGGCGCAGGATAAATTCTCTGCGCGCGGAATCATGCAGCAGATGAATGTGAAAATGGTCGGCACTACCGATGATCCGATCGACTCTCTGGAGCACCATGCGGCCGTTGCTAAAGACGGAAGCTTTGATGTGAAAGTGCTGCCGAGCTGGCGTCCGGATAAAGCCTTTAACATTGAGCTGGCGACCTTTAATGACTACATGGCGAAGCTCGGTGAAGTGTCTGACACGGATATCCGCCGCTTCAGCGACCTGCAAGCTGCACTGACCAAACGTCTTGATCACTTCGCGGCGCACGGCTGTAAAGTCTCTGACCACGCGCTGGACGTGGTGCTGTTTGCCGAATCTAACGAATCTGAACTGGATAGCATTCTGGCGCGTCGCCTGGCGGGTGAAACCCTGAGTGAACATGAAGTTGCCCAGTTTAAAACCGCCGTGCTGGTGTTCCTTGGTGCGGAATACGCTCGTCGCGAATGGGTACAGCAGTACCACATCGGCGCGCTGCGTAATAACAACCTGCGCCAGTTCAAACTGTTGGGCGCGGATGTCGGTTTCGACTCCATCAATGATCGTCCGATGGCCGAAGAACTGTCCAAACTGCTGAGCAAGCAGAACGAGCAAAACCTGCTGCCGAAAACCATTCTGTACTGCCTGAACCCGCGCGATAACGAAGTGCTGGGCACTATGATCGGTAACTTCCAGGGCGAAGGTATGCCGGGCAAAATGCAGTTCGGTTCCGGCTGGTGGTTCAACGATCAGAAAGACGGGATGGAACGTCAGATGACGCAGCTGGCCCAGCTCGGTTTGCTTAGCCGTTTCGTCGGTATGCTGACCGATAGCCGTAGCTTCCTGTCATACACACGCCATGAATACTTCCGTCGTATTCTGTGCCAGATGATTGGCCGTTGGGTTGCTGCAGGTGAAGCACCGGCAGATATCCAGCTGCTGGGTGAAATGGTCAGAAATATTTGCTTCAACAATGCGCGCGATTATTTCGCCATTGAACTGAACTAAGGCCTGGGTGAAGGTATGCAATACATCAAGATCCATGCGCTGGATAACGTCGCGGTTGCGCTTGCTGATTTGGCTGAAGGAAACGAAGTCACCATTGATGGGCAGGCGGTAATCCTGCGTCAGGCGGTCTCTCGTGGCCATAAATTTGCCTTATGCAATATTGCGAAAGGCGAAAACGTCATTAAATACGGTTTGCCAATTGGCCATACGCTGGTGGACGTTGCGGCGGGTGAGCATATTCATGCCCATAACACGCGTACCAATCTGAGCGACCTGGATACGTATCGCTACCAACCTGATTTTCAGCCTGAAGTTGCCCAACCGGCGGATCGCGATGTGCAGATTTATCGCCGCGCGAACGGTGACGTTGGGGTGCGTAACGAACTGTGGATCCTGCCAACGGTAGGCTGCGTTAACGCGATGGCGCGTCAGATGCAGAACCGCTTTTTGAAAGAGACCAACGACGCCGAAGGAATCGACGGCGTGCATCTCTTCAGCCACACCTACGGCTGTTCACAGCTCGGCGACGACCACATTAATACCCGCACCATGCTGCAAAACATGGTGCGTCACCCGAATGCGGGTGCGGTGCTGGTGGTTGGTCTGGGCTGTGAAAACAATCAGGTGGATGCCTTCCGCGAAACCTTAGGCGAGTACGATCCTGATCGCGTTCACTTCATGGTCTGCCAACATCAGGAAGACGAAGTGGAAGCGGGGATTGAACATCTTCACCAGCTGTACAACGTGATGCGTAACGATAAGCGTGAACCGGGTAAGCTGGGCGAGCTGAAGTTTGGTCTGGAATGCGGCGGCTCTGACGGCCTCTCCGGTATTACCGCCAACCCGATGCTGGGCCGTTTCTCCGACTACGTGATTGCTAACGGCGGAACTACAGTGCTGACCGAAGTACCGGAAATGTTCGGCGCCGAGCAGCTGCTGATGGACCACTGCCGCGATGAAGAAACGTTTGGCAAGCTGGTCACCATGGTTAATGACTTCAAGCAGTATTTCATTGCCCACGACCAGCCGATCTACGAGAACCCATCGCCGGGCAACAAAGCGGGCGGTATCACCACGCTGGAAGATAAATCTCTGGGCTGCACGCAAAAAGCAGGCTCCAGTCAGGTGGTGGACGTGCTGCGCTACGGCGAGCGTCTGAAAACCCACGGCCTGAACCTGCTGAGCGCACCGGGCAACGATGCCGTCGCCACCAGCGCGCTGGCGGGCGCGGGCTGTCATATGGTGTTGTTCAGTACCGGTCGCGGTACGCCGTACGGTGGTTTTGTACCGACGGTGAAAATTGCCACCAACAGCGAGCTGGCAGCGAAGAAAAAGCACTGGATCGATTTTGACGCTGGACAGTTGATCCACGGTAAAGCGATGCCTCAACTGCTGAGCGAGTTTGTCGATACGATCGTTGAGTTCGCCAACGGTAAGCAAACCTGCAACGAGCGCAACGATTTCCGGGAACTGGCTATTTTCAAAAGTGGCGTAACGTTGTAATAAATGCCTGATGGTGCCTGCAGGTCTGCGCAAATCGTAGGCCTGATAAGCGTAGCGCCATCAGGCACAAACCGTTGCCAGATGGCGGCGAAAACGCCTTATCCGGCATACAAAATGGAGTTGGGGTTGCTTGCATGACCGCGTATTGGCTGGCCCAGGGCGTAGGTGTCATCGCCTTTCTGATCGGCATTACCACCTTTTTCAATCGCGATGAGCGCCGCTTCCGGCTGCAACTTGCTGTCTATAGCGCCACCATTGGCGTGCATTTTTTTCTGATGGGCGCCTGGCCCGCGGGAATGAGCGCAGAACTCAACACCATCCGCACACTTGTCTCAATGCATACCCGCAAACTGTGGGTGATGACCGTTTTTATTATCCTCACCCTGGTTCTCGGTCTGGCGAAATTACAGCATGCGATGGAGCTGTTACCGATAATTGGCACGCTGGCCAGCACCTGGGCGCTGTTTCGCTGCAAAGGGTTAACCGTGCGTTGCGTAATGTGGTGCGCAACCGCCTGTTGGGTTATCCATAATTTCTGGCTGGGATCGATTGGCGGGACGATGATCGAAGGGAGTTTTCTGGTGATGAATGGCCTGAACATTATTCGCTTCCGGCGGATGCAAAAACGCGGAATTGATCCGTTCAAAATTGAAAAAAGCGTACAAGAAAAGAGCCCCTCCGCCCGATGACGGAGGGGCGCAGGGATTAGCCGCGCAGGGCGTTGTTTGCCAGACGCTCGTCTTCAGCCTGGCAGGCTGCCGCGGTAAACAAGACATCTGTAGAAGAGTTCAGCGCCGTTTCACAGGAATCCTGCAATACGCCGATGATAAAGCCGACGGCAACTACCTGCATGGCGATATCATTCGGGATACCGAACATATTACACGCCAGTGGGATCAGCAGCAGAGAGCCACCCGCCACGCCAGATGCGCCACAGGCGCAAAGCGAAGCCACAACGCTCAGTAACAGCGCCGTCGGTAAATCGACCGGAATACCCAGCGTATTCACCGCCGCCAGCGTCAGCACGGTAATGGTGATCGCCGCACCCGCCATATTGATGGTGGCGCCCAGCGGGATAGATACCGAGTAGGTATCACGATCCAGATTCAGCTTCTCACATAGCGCCATATTCACCGGAATGTTGGCGGCGGAGCTGCGGGTAAAGAAAGCGTACACGCCGCTTTCGCGCAGACAGGCCAGCACCAGCGGATACGGGTTACGGCGAATTTTCCAGAAGACCAGCAGTGGGTTGACCACAAACGCCACCAGCAGCATACAGCCTACCAGTACGGTCAGCAGTTGGGCGTAGCCCCAAAGCGTTGCAAAACCGGTGGTTGCCAGCGTGGATGAGACCAGACCAAAGATACCGATTGGCGCGAAACGAATCACCAGCTTTACCATAAAGGTGACGGCGTTGGACATATCATTGACCAGATTTTTGGTCGTTTCATTACCGTGGCGCAGTGCAAAGCCCAGACCGACGGCCCAGACCAGAATACCAATATAGTTAGCGTTAAGCAGGGCATCAACTGGGTTAGAAACCATGCTCATCAGCAGGCTACGCATTACTTCAACGATGCCGGACGGTGGCACAATATCGCTGGCGCTGCTGGAAAGATGCAGTGTTGATGGGAAAGCAAAGCTGAAGACAACGGCGGCTAATGCCGCTGAAAATGTTCCGAGCAGGTAAAGGAACAGAATGGGGCGGATATTGGTTTTTTGCCCGTGCTGGTGGTTGGCGATAGAGGCCATTACCAGCATCAGAACCAGAATTGGTGCGACAGCTTTTAATGCGCCGACGAACAGCGTACCCAGTAAACCAACGGCTTCTGCCGCAGGTTTTGACACCAGTGCCAGTAAAATCCCCAGTACCAAACCGATCAAAATTTGTTTAACCAGGCTCCCTTGCGCCAAACGCGAGAGTAGCCCCGATGAACGTTGCGTAGTCATGTCGTGATCCTTTCATTGTGTTGTTGCCTTACCTTTGTGCGTTCTGTTGACGCATCTTTCAGGATGGGGCAAATGTTTGCATGGCTGAGTATAAGGAAAGAACGGGGTTCTGGAAGCGAAATATACTGGATTCCGCGCTGAGATCATATTTTATAACTTTGAGTTAACATTATTTTGACATGATAGACAAAAAGCCCGACGCACGCAGTGTGCTGTCGGGCTTTTCAGCTAGCAGATGAAACTTACTGTATTTGCTGCTTTTTATCGTGCTGGTGGTTGACCCATGCGTTAACAATTAGCGTCACAAAAAGAATGCCAAATACCACGCCTAACGAGATAGCGATCGGAATATGGTAGAAATCGACGATCAGCATCTTAATACCGATAAACACCAGAATGACCGACAAGCCGTACTTCAGCATGGAGAAACGCTCTGCCACGCCCGCCAGCAGGAAGTACATCGCACGCAGCCCCAAAATAGCAAACAGGTTCGAGGTCAACACGATGAACGGGTCGGTGGTAACGGCAAAGATAGCCGGAATACTGTCGACGGCGAAAATCACGTCGCTCAGCTCAACCAGAATCAACACCAACATCAGCGGCGTGACAAACAGCAGACCGTTTTTACGCACGAAGAATTTTTCATCTTCGATGGTATCGGTCATGCGTAAATGGCCGCGCAGCCAGCGTACTAACGGTCTGTCGCCGATACCGGAGGCATCTTCTTTCGCCAGCGCCATCTTCACGCCGGTAAACAGCAGGAACGCGCCGAACACGTAAAGCAGCCACTCAAACTGGGTGATAAGCCAGCTGCCGGCGAAGATCATGATCGTACGCAGAACAATTGCTCCCAGCACGCCATACACCAATACCCGGCGCTGCAACGCAGGCGGCACTGAGAAGTAGCTGAAGAGCATCAACCAGACAAAGACGTTATCTACTGCCAGCGATTTTTCGATCAGATAGCCGGTCAGGAACGCCAGTGCCTGTGGGTCGGCAACGGCGCGGCCCTGGGTTTCCGCCAGGTACCACCAGAAGGCGGCGTTAAACAGTAGCGACAGCGTTACCCAGACGATTGACCAGGCCGCAGCCTGTTTCATCGACATCGTATGTGCGCCACGACGACCCTGCAACAGCAGGTCGATGGCCAGCATAATTACCACTACGACAGCGAAGCCACCCCATAACAACGGTGTGCCGACAGTATTCATTGTATTTCCCCATGCATAAAAAAAACGGCCAACGCCGAATGACGTTAGCCGCTGCTTTTTATGCATAGACCTTGCCATTCGGCAAGGTCTCACTTACAACAACAAAGGAATACGATGGCGTATTCCTTTGTTATCGCCCGGTGACCGGATGTGGTTTTTCACACATCGTAATGACGATCAACCGACAACGAAGTTACTCCCCTTTGCGGGTTACAAAATATTACAGGCCATGCATTCAGTCAATGGCCTGCAACATTCCATTTACACACTTTTACGCAGTCAGCGAGGTTACCGTCTCGTCTGCCGGGAAAACCACGCCGGTCTGGCGGCGAATCTCCGTTTGCAGTTTAGCGGTGATACGGCTGACGGCCAGTGCCGGGTGATCCACTTCGCCGGATTCAACCAAATGGGCAAAAGCCTCTGCCTCATACAGCATAGTATTGATGTGTTGAGGCGTCGTCAGATCCTGCGTTTTTCCCCCGCGCGGAACAAAGCACACTTTTTGGCATTCGGAAATATGCTCGATGACCAGCGATCCCGACTCGCCCTGAATTTCACTGGCTAATACTGAATCGCTTACTTTTGAGTGCTGGAGCGTAACGCTGAAATCACCGTAATTCAGCACCACCACACCGTGGGCATCCACGCCGCTTTCCAGCAGGCTGGCGCTGGCCTGAACGCTCTGTGGTTCGCCCCATAGCGCAATCGCCGAGGCCAGGCAGTAAAAACCGATATCCATAATCGAGCCATTGGAGAACGCCGGATTAAACGTGTTCGGATTTTCACCATCCAGATAGCGCTGGTAACGCGAGGAGTACTGGCAGTAATTGATAAATGCTTTCCTGATTTTTCCAACTTTTGGGAGCGATTGCTGTAACAGCAGGAAGTTAGGCAGGCTGGCGGTTTTAAACGCTTCAAACAGCACGACCTGGTTTTCACGCGCGCAGGCGATAGCGGCTTCGGCTTGCGCCAGGTTGGAGGCCAGTGGCTTTTCGCAAATAACATGCTTTTTGTGCCGCAAAAACAGCTCGGTCTGCGGGAAGTGCAGGGAGTTTGGACTGGCGATGTAGACGGCGTCGATCGCCTCGCTTTGCGCCATCGCTTCCAGCGAAGTAAACAGATGCTCGACGGGGTAATCGTTGGCGAAGGTCTGTGCCTGCTCAAGGCTACGAGAATAGACTGCGGTTAACTTATACTTGCCGGTTTCATGGGCGGCATCGACAAACTGGCGGGTGATCCAGTTTGTGCCAATTACTGCGAAACGTATCATAAAGGCCTTCAGGCTGCGAAAAGGGATTCTTTCGTCAATTTAGCATGCTCTGAAGACAAAGCCAGTGCGCGACTACGCAGTTTGCTTTAACGATTGTTGCGTTAACCACAGGCGGGTATCGAACTCCAGTTGGTGATACTGAGGCTCCATATGACAGCACAGCTGGTAAAACGCTTTGTCGTGCTCTTTTTCTTTCAGATGCGCCAGTTCATGAACGACAATCATACGCAAAAAGGGTTCGGGGGCATTGCGAAAAACGGTCGCCACGCGGATCTCCGCTTTAGCTTTGAGCTTACCGCCCTGCACGCGAGAGACGGCGGTATGCAGCCCCAACGCATTCTTCAGAACGTGGATCTTGCTGTCATACATGACTTTATTCAGCGGCGGGGCGTTACGCAGAAACTGATTTTTCAGATCCTGAGTATATTGCCAGAGCGCTTTGTCGGTCGCGAAGTCATGCGTACCCGGATAGCGCTTCTCCAGCACTGCGCCCAGGCGTTGCTCAGCAATCAGCGTTCTCACCTGAGAAAGTAAATTCTCCGGATATCCTTGCAGATAGGTCAACTGACTCATTAGTGCCCCATATAAAGTATAAAAAGTGTATACTCACGCACCCTTTTCAGGGATACGCCGAAATTTTACCATTCAGGAGGGCCGATGAGCCACATAGACAACGGTTTCCGTTCGCTGTCACTTAAACGTTTCCCGGAAACGGATGACGTTAACCCGCTGCTGGCGTGGGAAGCTGCAGATGAATATCTGCTGCAACAGCTGGACGATACCGAAATTAGCGGCCCGGTGCTGATCCTGAATGATACCTTCGGCGCGCTGGGCTGTGCGCTGGCGGAACATACGCCGTACAGCATTGGCGACTCCTATCTCAGCGAGCTTGCCACACGTGAGAACCTGCGTCACAACGATATTGCCGAGTCGAGCGTCAAGTTCCTCGACAGTACCGCTGACTATCCGCAGGCGCCGGGCGTGGTGCTGATTAAGCTGCCAAAAACCATGGCGCTGCTGGAGCAGCAACTGCGCGCCCTGCGTGAAGTGGTCACGCCGCAGACGCGTATCATCGCCGGTGCAAAAGCGCGTGATATCCACACCTCTACGCTGGAGCTGTTTGAGAAAGTGCTGGGACCAACCACCACCACGCTGGCATGGAAAAAGGCGCGCCTGATCAACGGCACCTTTACCAAACCGGCGCTGGCCGATACCGCCCAGACCCTGAGCTGGAAGCTGGAAGGCACCGACTGGACCATCCACAACCATGCCAACGTCTTCTCCCGTACCGGGCTGGACATCGGGGCACGTTTCTTTATGGAGCATCTGCCGGAAAACCTGGAAGGCGAGATTGTCGATCTCGGCTGCGGTAACGGCGTGCTGGGCATGACGCTGCTGGCGAAGAACCCAGAAGCCAGCGTGGTGTTTGTTGATGAATCACCGATGGCGGTCGCTTCCAGCCGTCTGAACGTGGAAACCAACCTGCCGGACGCGCTGGATCGCAGCGAATTTATGATTAATAACGCGCTCTCCGGCGTAGAACCGTTCCGCTTCAACGCGGTGTTCTGCAACCCTCCGTTCCACCAGAAGCATGCGCTGACCGATAATATCGCCTGGGAGATGTTCCACCACGCCCGCCGCTGCCTGAAAATCAACGGTGAGCTGTACATTGTGGCTAACCGTCACCTCGACTACTTCCACAAGTTGAAGAAGATTTTCGGCAACTGCGTAACCATCGCCACCAATAATAAATTCGTGGTGCTAAAAGCGGTCAAAACCGGTCGCCGTCGTTAAGCCCTTGTGCCGGATAGCGGCTAACGCCTTATCCGGCCGCCTCGTAGGCCTGATAAGCGTAGCGCCATCAGGCAAAGATGTGCGCAGTTGTCTTATCCGACCTACGGGATACAACGTGTTAAATCTCCAGCGCTAAGCGGGTCCCCTGCGCAATAGCGCGTCGGGCATCCAGTTCCATCGCCACATCGCAGCCGCCGATCAGATGCACCGTTTTACCTGCCGCGTGCAGCGGATCGACCAGTTCACGGCGTGGCTCTTGTCCGGCGCAAATCACCACGTTATCCACGTTAAAGATCACCGGTTCGCCGTTCAACACGACGTGTAACCCATCATCATCAATCTTCTGGTAGCTGACTGCCGGGATCATTTTCACGCCGCGTGAGAGCAGGGTGGCGCGATGGATCCAGCCCGTCGTTTTACCTAAACCTTGCCCCGGTTTGCTGGCTTTGCGCTGCAACATCACTATCTGGCGCGGGCTGCGGGATAAGTGCGGACCTTCCGGGCGTAAGCCGCCAGGCTGTTGCAGGCTGGTGTCGATCCCCCATTCCACGCAGAACTCCGCAATGTTCTGGCTGGTGGCTTCACCGGGTTGACTCAGATACATGGCTGTATCGAAACCAATCCCGCCGCAGCCAACGATCGCTACGCGTTTGCCCACTGGCGTTTTATCGCGCAGGACGTCGAGATAGCTCAGCACTTTTGGATGTTCGATCCCCTCGATCGGCGGCATACGTGGCTCGATCCCGCTGGCAAGGATCACTTCGTCGAAAGTGTGCAGATCGTGTGCGCTGACAAAGTGATTCAGCTTCAGGGTCACGCCAGTCACGTCGATCATCCGGCGGAAGTAGCGCAGGGTTTCATAGAATTCTTCTTTGCCGGGGATCTGTTTGGCGATATTAAACTGCCCGCCAATTTCGCCATGTGCGTCAAACAGCGTGACGTGATGTCCGCGTGCGGCGGCATTAATGGCGAAGGCGAGGCCTGCAGGACCCGCACCGACAACCGCCAGATTCTTTGGTACAGCTGCCGCAACGATCGGCATTTTAGTTTCATGGCAGGCGCGCGGATTGACCAGGCAAGAGGTGACTTTGCCGACAAAGATCTGGTCCAGACAGGCCTGGTTACAGCCGATACAGGTGTTGATCTCATCCGCTCGTCCGGTTTGCGCTTTTGACAGCAGTTCGGCATCGGCGAGGAACGGACGGGCCATCGACACCATATCGGCATCGCCACGGGCCAGAATGTCATCGGCGACCTGGGGATCGTTAATGCGGTTGGTGGTGACCAGTGGGATTGTCACATGCCCTTTCAGCTTACGCGTCACCCAACTAAACGCGCCGCGCGGTACCGGGGTAGCGATAGTGGGAATACGCGCCTCATGCCAGCCAATACCGGTGTTAATGATGGTGGCCCCGGCGGCTTCTATCGCCTGCGCCAGCTGGACAGTTTCGTCGAAGGTTCCGCCGTTTTCTACCAGATCGAGCATCGACAGGCGGAAGATAATAATAAAGTCATTACCGGCACGCTGACGTACCGCTCGCACCACCTCAACGGCAAAACGCATGCGGTTGGCATACTCACCGCCCCATTGGTCATCGCGCTGGTTGGTACGCAGAGTCAGGAATTCGTTGATGAGATACCCTTCCGACCCCATCACTTCTACGCCATCGTAGCCCGCTTCCCGCGCCAGTTGGGCGCAATGGGCAAAATCTTCAATCAACTGCAGCACTTCATCGTGCGTCAGCTCATGTGGCGTAAAGCGGTTAATGGGGGCCTGAATAGCAGATGGTGCCACCAGATGCGGCTGGTAGCTGTAACGCCCGGTGTGCAGGATTTGCAGGGCGATTTTGCCGCCTTCGTCATGAACGGCATCGGTAATGACACGATGGTGTGCAAGCTGGCTGCTGTCGTTGAGCATCGCGCCGCCTTCCATCCCCACGCCGGAAAGCGCAGGCGCAATGCCTCCGCTCACAATTAACGCTACGCCGTGACGAGCGCGCTCGGCGTAGAACGCGGCCAGCCGTTCTGCACCGTCGGGATACTCCTCCAGCCCGGTATGCATTGAACCCATCAGCACGCGGTTTTTAAGCGTGGTGAAGCCTAAATCGAGCGGGGCGAATAGCGACGGATAGCTCATAAAGGTGTCCAGTATGTAAAATTATTGTTATATGGTCGGATGAGTTCTAATTTAGCCGTCGCCACGTAAAAGGGAAAAGGGGAATGCCGTGATTGTGATGGGATTCAAAAAAGGAGTGGGGCCAGAGAATGAATTTGCCGGATATCGATGCAAGCACCTAATCCGGCCTGTGAAAATGTGTCTTTGCAGGCCGGATAAGCGAAGCGCCATCCGGCGGTATGTCACAGATTACTGTTTTTTAAGAAAATCGTTATACAGCATATAGAGATGTGCCGCGCTCCAGGAGAAGTTCGGCGCGCCCTGTTGTGCGCCAGTCAACGGGTTATAGTTTTCCTGAATCGGACCATCTGCGGTAAGGCCTTTGGCGTGGCTGAAGAAGGTATCCGCCAGTTTTAATGCTTCATCGCGATAGCCATAACGCTCCATCCCTTTTAGCCCAAACCAGAACTGATCCACCCAGACGCGCCCGCGCCAGTAAATGTCCGCGCCGAAGGCGGGGTTGGTTAGCGCCGCTGTGCCAAGCGGGACAAAGGTGTTGAACTCTTTGGGATCGAGCATCACCTTAACCACCGCATCCGCATGGGGCTGCGTTGCCGCCCCGTTAAACAGCGGCGACCAGCCTTCCGGCCCTTTGCCACGTTCGACGATTGGTTTACCCGCACAGCCGTTGGTCAACGGGGTATCTTCGATCCTCACGTCATAGAAGAATCGGGTGTCTGGGTCGAACATGCAGGTATTGATGTAATCCGCCAGTTTTTGCGCCAGCTGGCGGTAGCGCTGCGCTTCTTTGTGTTTACCGAGCAGGGTCGCCATCTCTGCCAGATAATGGTTGTCGCTGTACATATAGCTGGCCTGATCGACCGATTCCTGCAGCAGCGAGTAACCCAGCAACTTACCGTCGTTACTGCGGTTTTCGGCAAATTTCACCACCCAGTCGCTGCGTTTCCCACCGTTAGCGACGTATTTATCCAGTTGCTCTTTGTCGATAAAACCAAAGACTGCCGCATCGTCACGCCCGGATTCCCAGGAAGCAGCAACCTGTGCTGGGATCTCGAGGCTGTCATACTGGCCTTTACTGGTGATGTTGGCGTAGTTTTTCAGTCCGGATAGGGTTTCTTCCTTGTCGCCATTTTTCACCGTAAACAGCATTTCACCGCTGTCGGTATTGTGGGCTTTATCGCGGGTCGCGCCGTATTCCGGTACGCCGTTGCCGTTATGATCGCGGTTTCGCAGCCACCAGTCGTGATATGCGACCAGCTTTGGATACATCTCTTCGAGCCAGGCCTTATCCTTGGTGACGTTGTAGACTTCCATCACCGACCAGGCAGCCAGGCTTGGCTTGGTGTTACGCTCGTTCCAGTTGCCGCCGTCGCCGCCGCGTTCGGGGCTAAGGTTCCAGGCAATCAGGTCGGGAATGAATCCGGCGTCTTGCGGGCGAACGGGATCGCCGGGTTTAATCTGCCATGAAAAGACGGCGCGGATGTTCTCTTTGGCGATTTCCGGGTTAAAGTGCGCCATGGCGAAGGCCTGCTTCCAGGTATCCCACGGCCAGGTCTGGTTGCCGGAGAACCAACGGCCGGTAACCGACGGTGTCACGGTATTGTGTTTTACCGCGCCGCCCGGCGATCGCCAGTTACCGTTCAGCGTTTCGATCGCCTTCACCGCCACTCGGGTTTGTTCTGGCGTGGCGTCCGGGTTGTTTAAGCCTTTCTTGAGATAGTCGTCCCAGCGCTGCTGCGAGGCGAGCATGTAAGAAGAAGGACGCGCCAGAATATCGCGGATCTGCGGCTGCTCTTTTGCCACATCTTCGGCGGTAAGCAGATGAGACCAGGTGGTGTAAATCGTCGTCGAACCGTTGATATGGGTCTTCCCCGTGAAGCGATGACCATTAACCGTGGTTTTCATGGCGACAGATTTATGCACCTGATACTCCGACTCGCCGGAGGTGAGCAGATCCCAGGTTGAACGCACCTTGCCGAAGGTGACTTTCAGGCCGTCGTGCGTGGCGGTGATTTTGCGCTGATAGCCAGGGAACTCGCCATCAATGGTTTTATCCGACAGGGCTTTTCCCTCTTTTGCCTCCAGTTTTTCCAGCAGTTCGCCGTCCCACACCAGATCCAGCGGCGAGTTGCTGGTGATTTTGGTTTCCAGCAGCGAAGTGCGCGGACTGGCGAAGCGTAGCGTCATCTCTACCTGTACATCTTTTGATGACAATTTCTGTACCAGCGCCCCGGGAATGCTGTAAGCCTCAAGGGTGAAATCGACCTTTTTACCGTGCTGATACACCGTCAGTCGGTCAAAATTATTGGCCATAAAGTTGATGTACTCTTCGGTCAGCAGTGCGACGCCAGGAAAGCCGCCCATTGTTGCGGGGCCATCTGGCAACAGATGCCCGTGCCATGAGCCGAGGTCGAAAAATGGATTAAAACGCTGGTGGTCGTCGTGATCGTAGTCATGCATGTAGTCCGGCGCACCGGTGCGATTAATGATGTTTTTGAAGTCATTAACGCTGGCGGCATGCGCAGAGACGTTCATCAGCAGGAGGCAGGCCAGCGGCGTAAGAAGAGGTTTGATATTCATGGGTTCCGGTCCTTGTTACCAATAGAAATATTGCATCAGGAAGATTTGGTCGCTCGGATCACCAGATGCATTCTGCATATAGAACCGGCTGTCGAAGGCGGTAGCGAAACGTCCGCCGCCGTATTCATACCAGATACCGAACTGCATAAAGGACGTGGTTTCTTCCTCAGCGCGATCTGGTCGGTGTTTGGCGTAGCTATATGCGGTGGAGAGGTAAACGCCTTTTAGCGCTTCATACATCGCGCTGACCATATAGCCGGTCTCGGTGCCGGATACATCCAACCCGTCGGCGCGACCCGTGTGGTGCCACGCGCGGGCGGCGAAGTTGGGCGAGAGGATGCCGGTCAGGAACAGCTGTCCGGTACCGTCCGTTATCTCCAGACCGTTCATCCAGGTTACGCCTTCAGTCAGGTCGTACTGGATGTAACCATTCATCATAGCCGGATAGGTATATTTATCGTCGTAGCGATCGTATTTACCAAAGTGCAACCAGGCTTTGCTTTCATCGTGATGTCCGGCGGGTGTAGCGGTCACGCTATAGCGCAAAGGGCCGGTCAGGTTTTGCACCTTAATGGCGGTCATGATGTCTCGGGTATTCGGAATAACGTAGCCCAGGTCTGGCGTGAAATCCCCCCACCACTGCAGGTCATCCAGCGAGGAGTCCTGGCGCAGGCTGAGCATCACCTCTGTTCCTGCATCGGTACGGTAACCACCGTAAAAGCGGTTGATCCCGCCTTCGAATCCGCCCCAGCTATGGTCAGGAACCCAGGCATTGCCTTGATGGTCGGCCTGTACGGTCCAGCCCTCGCCGTAGATCAGACCAAACCATGAACCGTGTTTTATCTCCAGGCCACCTTCAATGTAAGTACCGTCGCTGTATTTATGCTTATCTTTTCCTTCTAAATCCATATATCCACCCATGCCCAATTCGCCATAAAAACGAAAAGAGGGGGAGGTTATGGCAGGTGTTTTCGTATCGTCGTGTTCAGCAGGGCGAACTTCTTCAGCACCCAGAGAAGAGACGCAGAAAAAGGGCAGGGCAATAATTGCCCTGCAATAATGGCTAATGTTATTCATGCTTCGATCCTAAGCAAATAAAATATAATTTTTATTGTTATATACCCTTCATACTTCAAGCTGCATGTGCGTTAGCTACGTTCGTTCACCCCAGTCACATAGTTATCTATGCTCCTGGGAATTCACTCACTTGCCGCCTTCATGCAACTCGAATTATTTTGGTTATAGCCTTGGAGAATATTGTTTATTGTTATTATGTTTTAGTCATTAATTGATGTTTGAAGCGGGAGCAGCCTCAATAGCTTTTTCTTCTTTAGTCAGCCCTTTGATGTATTTGCTATATTTCCACCAGGCAAAACCGAGGAAAATAACAATCCCACCGACATTATAGAAAATAATGGTTATGATATTTCCGCCGCTTGGGAAGGTAGAGGCAATAAATCCGATGGTGAACAGGACGATCAGCATTGATACCACGATAATGCCAGTTTTTTGCGAACCCATACGGAAGTCGCGCGGTAAGTGGTCCAGTTTTGCGCGCAGATTCAGGTAGGCCAGCATAATAAACAGCGGCGGCAGCATCGATGCGGCGGCGGTCATGTTGATGATGGTGTTCATTAAGTCTTGCACGGTATTGGAACCGAGCGTTGGGATAATCATCAGCGGGATAACGATCAGAAACTGGATCCACGCTGCGCGGGCCGGTACACCGTTTTCGTTCAGTTCGACGGTTTTTTTACCGAAAATACCCGCCGGAATTTCAGAGAAGAAGATCTTCACCGGCGTTGCGGTCCACATCAACAGAGAGCCGAACATCGCGGTAAAGGAGACCAGGCCGACAAAGCGGTTAACGATCAGTTCCGGCAGACCAAAGTATGCCGCCAGACCGTGGAATACCTGCACCGATCCACCGGTAAACTTCAGCTCTTTGCTGCTGACGAAGACGTTGATCAGCACCGAGGAGATGGAATAAAGCACGCCGATAAAAATCCCGGCAATGATAATGACCTTCACGAACGATTTTGACCCGCCCTTGACGTCGTTGACATATACCGCCACGGACTCCGCGCCGCCTGCCGCCATAAAGATCCAGGTGGTGATACCGAGGAATGCCCAGTTAAAATTCGGGATCATTGCATCAACGGTGATGGGGTCAGCAGGCTGCACGCCGCCCACCAACGCAGTACCCGCCAGTAAAATGTAGGACAGCGTCAGCAGCAGCATTAACGTGGAGGTGACGGAGGTAATCGGCCCCAGCATTTTTGCGCCGTTGGTCGAAACCCAGGTCGAGAAGGCAAACAGCACCATACTTAACACGGTTGTGGCGAAGGGCGTCAGAATGTATTCGTAGCCTAAAAATGCGTACGAGGCATAGGCGATAACGCGCGGGAGTAACGAGGTAAAAAAGAACAGGTTAACGAACCAGTAGGTGTAGGCGGTAATAAAGGCCCAGCGCCCGCCCAGAGAGCTTTTCACCCATGCGTAGACACCGGCTTCGGAGTTTTTATTCAGCGAAACAAATTCGGCGATGATTAAGCAGAATGGAATAAAGTAGAAAATTGTCGCGAGGAAAAACATCGGTGCGGATGCCAGACCAAGCTCAATATTATTGTTGATAACGTTATTAAAACTATAAACCGCGGCAAAGGTGAGTGAAAGTAAGCCGAACTTGCCGATGGTATTACGTTTGGTATCAGACATAGCACATCTCCGATTCCTGATTATTATAGGGTACTGGCGGCGCAACGTCGGCGCCGCCTGTGTTTTTTATTTATTATGAAAATAACCATCTTCGATGGTGACTTTGAGTACGACTTTCTTCACTACGCTATTACAGATAAAACGATAGGCTTCATGGTTGTCACAAATAACCATTTGTCCTTCGTGCACTTCTACGGTTTTTCCGCAGCCTTTCAAATATTCGCGGTCGGTTTCATCGCGATAATATTCAACCACCTGGAGATCCTCTTTGGCGGCATACTCTATTTTTTGCTGTCCTTGCAGGTAGTAATGGATCTCAAAATAACGACGATGACCGGTAAACAGCGCATCGGTTGCAGAGTCTGTCTCTACGCGGTAGCTCAGAGAATCACCGATAGAGTGAGCGACGCCTGGCTGAATATTGTCAATATTTTCAATGGCCTCGACGCAGCGTTGCCATTTTCGACCCGAAGCATAGCGTTGCTGGAACTGCTCTAAGTTGTCGATGATCCTCATTTTGTATTCTCGCTGTGCATATTCGTGGAAAAGAACCCGGTGCCAAAGGCACGGTTGGCGGTGGTTTGAGCGCCAGACTCACTGCCGGCAACCGGCAACAACGTGAAGCCGTAGCCGAATGACGTAAACCAGACGCGCCAGGAATCAAGTACCTCGCTTCCCCACGAGTTAGAACCTAAGCCCAGTAGCTGATGGTCCAGATTGAGAGTGATGTCATCGCTGTGCTGCAGCTCATTACAGTGCTGTGCGGCAAAGATATTTTCTGGCGTATAACGCCAGGCGCTCAGGTTGACAGGGCGCTGCGGAATCACTAGCAGACCGTTACCGTGACGATTGGTTAGCGTTGCCCAACGTACGTCCTGACGATTGCCGTTGTTTTGCGGGAACGGATAATTCTCGAACATCTCATCCACGCTGCTGCGCCAAATGTCGATGATGTTGGCCTGCTGACTATCGGCATAGTTTTCACCAGGACCACGTCCGTACCAGGCCACCTGTCCCAAATCACCGCTGATGCCCATCGTGAAGCCGATGCACGGAATAATGTCCCGGTACTCGCCGTAAGGCTGGCCGGAAAGCTCCACATTCAACTGACCGTCTGCGGCAATCCGCCAGCGATAGGTGCAGCGCATACCGAAATCAAATACCGGCGGGGCGATAATCGTCTGGCTGGTTATCAGCAGCGCATCTTCGGTTTGCTCAAAGGTAAAGTCGCGCAGATGCTCCTGCATTATCTGTATATGATTTGGCTGCCAGAGGCCTTCGAACTCTTGCTTGTGGTTATCTATGGTTGGTTTGAAGAAATTAATCTTCGGCTCGCGGGTAATCAGCTCTTCACCATTGACGTTCCAGCTAATGGGTTTACCGGTCAGCTTTGAGAAGATCAGATGGAAGTTATAACCGCGAACGGTGCAGCTCTGACGGTTCTCTTCCAGCGTCAAAGGGGTGGCGTTTTGCAGACTGAACGGTACGGCAGTCGCCGTTCTGGCCTTCAGCGGGAACTGATAAGTCGCGATGTGATGCCCGGCTTCGCTGTATAACGTGCGGGAATCTTTCGTCACGGTGACGTTGAGGAACGCCTCGCGCGCATCCAGCTCCGGCAGCGTGCATTGCAGCAGCGTATTGCTGTTGGGAGGAACGTCGCGCAGTTTTATCTGCTGAGCAGAGAGCGTATCTCCTTCGGCGCGAACCTCAATATGCAAGGTGTAGTCGTCAAGCGTGGTGAACCACAGTTTGTTTTCTACCCGCAGCTCGCCGCGAGCCAGATCCTGCGCGCGCACTTTCACTGGTGCAATTACCTGCTTGTACTCTTGCAGACCCGGGCCTGGGGTTTGATCGGAATAAATCAGGCCATCAAGGCAGAAGTTGTAGTTGTTCGGGTAGTCGCCGTAGTCACCGCCATAGTTGTACCAGACGTTACCGTCGTCATCTTTGGCCTGAATCCCGTGATCGCACCACTCCCAGACATAGTGTCCCTGAATGCAATCATGCTGATAGAAGACGTTCTGATATTCCGTTAGCCCGCCGGGGCCGTTGCCCATTGCGTGAGCATATTCGCAGATGATGCGCGGTTTAGGATGTGGGTATTCACCAAACTCATTCATCAACGGTACGCGGGTGTACATGGTGGAAATGATATCCACCACTTCGGCGTCACGATCTTCTTCGTAGTGGATCAGACGCGTGTCATCCAGCGCTTTTGCCGCGTGGTACATGGCGCGAATATTACAGCCGTAGCCGGATTCATTGCCGAGTGACCAGATGACGATCGACGGGTGGTTTTTCTGCGCGTGGACGTGGCGTACGATGCGCTCAACGTAGACATTTTCCCACAGCGGATCGTCGGTGATCCGGCTGATATCGCCGATATTAGCGAAGCCGTGAGATTCAACGTCGGTTTCGGCCATGACGAACAAACCATAGATATCGCACAATTCATAGAAACGTGGATCGTTCGGGTAATGGGCGGTGCGTACGGAGTTGATGTTGTGCTGCTTCATTAACAGCAGATCTTTTTCCACACGATCCATACCGACCGCGCGACCCTTGAGATGATCGTTATCATGACGGTTGACGCCATGCAGCATGACATAGCGGTTATTGATGTAAAACAGACCGTTGCGAACGTTGATATCGCGGAATCCGACGCGCTGCGGCACAACCTCAAGGATGTTGCCGTTGGCATCTCTCAGGGTCATTACCAGATGATAGAGATACGGCGATTCCGCCGACCACTGCTGTGGTGCGCTGACCTTGAAATTGAACGCGGTGCGGGTGAGTTTATCCACCGTCAGAGCGTTAATCACGCCGCTATGCAGCGTCTGCTCACCGTCAAACAAAGTGTATTCGAGCGATGCCATCGTTGGTGTGGAGGCGATGTTTTCCAGCACGATGTCGCAGGAGAGGGTGGCATCGCGATAGTCATCATCGAAATCGGTACGAACGGTAAAATCCTGGATATGGGTCGCCTGTTTGCCGACCAGATAGACGTCGCGGAAAATTCCCGCCGACCACCACATATCCTGGTCTTCAACGTAGGTGGAATCAGCCCATTGCATGACGCGAACGCACAGCAGGTTGTCACCGGTTTTCACCACCGCGCTGATATCAAACTCGGCCGTCAGGCGACTGCCTTTGCTGAAGCCAACGTACTGACCATTCACGTAAACTTCGAAGTAGGTTTCTACGCCATCAAATTTAATCAGCGTCTGTTTGCCCTGCCAGCCTTCGCTGAGAGAGAAAATACGCTGGTAGGCTCCGGTGGGGTTATTGGTCGGCACATAGGGGACATCAATCGGGAAAGGAAAACCTTCGTCGGTATACTGCAGCTTGCCGTGCCCTTCCATCTGCCACATACCGGGGACGGTGATGTTGTCCCAGTCGCGCATAAACTGCGACGTAAAGGCTTCCGGCACCTGCAGCGGATGCTCAAAGAACTGGAAATTCCACTGACCGCTCAGCAACTGAAAGAGGCTGCTGGTTTCGCGGGCAAACGAGCGAGCCTGCGCAACGGAGTCGTAAGAGAAAAAATATGCGCGTGGCGCCAGTCGATTTTCGTGGGTGAGCTGAATGTTTTCCCAGCGATTCATAAGGCCTCCCGGTGGAGAAAAATCGGAACCATTCATTTTAATGGTGAGTAAGTGTAATTGATGGTGATTTTAGTAAAAGTTTTACTAAAATATAGCGGGTGAGGTGATTTACTTTAACTGGATCACGAAAATAATTCGGGCGCAGAAAAAAATGCATGACAATGCGCGCCCGGCTTCAGCAGAAACCGGACGGATTAACGGGGGATTTTAGCGGGTGGTGCCGCGCAGTTTCAGCTTGCTGGGAACAAAAACCAGCAGGGGAAGTGCACGCCCGTCGCGGGCTTTCTCAAACAGCAGATTGACGCCCTGACTGCCCATCATTTCTGAATGGATGCGTACGGTGGAAAGCGGAGGAAAGGTGAAGCGCGCCGTCGGGATATCATTAACGCTAATCAGCGAAATATCCTGCGGAATGTTCAGTCCACGCTCGTGAATGGCGCGCAGAACGCCAATAGCAATCGAGTCAGAAGCCACAAACAGGGCGCTGGGATAGTCGGCTTTCGCCAGCATTTTTTTGGCCAGTTCATAGCCTGATGAACTGGAGAAGCCACCGCGATAAATATCCTGTTCTGAAACGACCTGCTGCAGGCGACCGTATTCGACAAACGCGGCTTCGCGGATATCAGCCTTGCCAGGCTGATCTTCGCCGCCGATGAAGCCAATGCGGGTCACGCCCTGGGCGATGAAGTAGTCGATGCTCTCTTTACTGATGCGGGCCAGATCGATATCGACAGCGTCATATTCGCTGCCGGGTTCATGAAAATCGATAAAGCAGATGTTGTCGGTAAGCGCTGTTGCCGCCTCGCGCAGCGCAGGAGAAGGCTTGCCGACAATAAGAATGCCGGTAATGTTTTTGCTCTCCGGCAACCCACTGTGCTCATAGCAGTTGGTCAGTTCAATCCCCAGCTTCTCGCACTGGGTTTCAATCCCATGGCGGATCGCGAGATAGTAAGGATCGTTGATTTCCAAATCCTGCTGATAGCTGTAGAGCGCCAGAATATGCTGGGGGCCGAGTGCGCTGGTCTGGTTCTTACGGGCGCTGCTGGTTTTGTACTCCAGCTTTTCCGCGATCTCCAGAATGCGATGCTTGGTCTCTTCTTTTACATTCAGCGTGGGGTCATCGTTTAAAACCCGGGACACTGTCGCCAGGGACACGCCAGCTTCGATTGCGATGTCTTTAAGTGTTGCCATGTTTGCCTTTTCCCTGAGTTACCTGCGCATTGTAAATGAAGTGCTTATCTATTCATCTGTTTTCAGTAAAAAAAGCACGTTTAATTGACATGTTCGGGGTAAAGCTGGGCTTGCAGAGTGTGATGGGTACGTCATTTTCCCGCTTTTGAGAACAATGCCCAGAAAATAATTTGCTAGTATTTAGTAAAATTTTACCAAGGAGAAAACAATGGATACTGTCGCATTTGCTGATTTTGCCCGCATGGAAATACGTGTTGGAAAAATCGCACAGGTTAAGCGCCATGACAATGCCGATAAGCTGTATATCGTACAGGTTGATGTGGGAGAACGTACGCTGCAAACCGTGACCAGCCTGGTGCCTTATTACAGCGAAGAGGAGCTGATGGGGAAAACGGTGGTGGTGCTGTGTAATCTGCAAAAGGCCAAAATGCGCGGTGAAACATCAGAATGTATGCTGCTGTGCGCTGAGACGGACGATGGCAGCGAAAGCGTGCTGTTAACGCCAGAACGGGTGATGCCTGCAGGCGTGCGGATTGTTTAAATGGTGCTGATGCCGGATGGCGGCTACGCCTTATCCGGCCTACGTTTGCTCACGCAGGCCGGACAGACATCTGTTACATCTGCTCCACGCTCACCCGTAATGCTGCCAGGGCTTTGCGTGTTGATCGCAACACCAGATCGCATTGCTCGATCGTTAACGTTAGCGGCGGTTCGATGCGGATCGTCTTGGCATTGTTCAGCGTCCCAGCGACCAGCACCCGCTGGCGGAACATCTCACTGGCAAAGTTATAGCCGATTTCATTATCGACAAACTCAATCGCCATCAGCATGCCTTTGCCGCGTACATCATGTACCAGGTCCGGGTATTCCCGCGCAAGCTGACGGAAACCATCCAGCAACATATCGCCTTTCTGCTCCGCCTGAGCCGGTAAATTTTGCTCCAGCAGGACGTTAATGGTGGCCAGCGCAGCCGCACAAGCGAGCGGGTTGCCACCAAACGTGGTGGTATGCAGGAAAGGATTGTCGAACAGGACGGAGAACACCTCTTCGGTGGCAATGGTTGCGCCAATGGGCATCACGCCGCCGCCTAACGCTTTGGCAAGACACATAATGTCGGGCTGCACATTTTCGTGCTCACAGGCGAACATCTTGCCGGTACGCCCCATCCCGGTCTGCACTTCGTCAAGGATCATCAGTGCGCCGAACTCATCGCAAAGTTTACGAACAGCGGTTAAATAGCCTTGTGGCGGCAGGATCACCCCCCCTTCACCCTGGATGGGTTCGAGGATCACGGCTGCGACATCGTCACCGGTCTTTTTACACTCGCTGAGCATGGTGCGCATCGCGTTAACATCGCCAAACGGCACATGACGGAAGCCCGGCAGCAGCGGCATAAAGGGTTTGCGGAAGGTAGATTTAGCCGTGGCGGACAGCGCGCCCAGTGATTTACCGTGGAATGCGCCGCTGGTGGCGATAAACGTAAATTTACCGCGCGGTGATTGATACGCTTTCGCCAGCTTCAGGGCGGCTTCAACCGACTCGGTCCCGCTGTTACAGAAAAAACTGTATTTCAGTTTACCGGGCGCCAGTGCGGCGAGAGTTTTTGCCAGCATGGCCCGCAGAGGGTCAAGTAACTCCTGGCTGTGCAGAGGTTGTTTCGCGAGTTGATTCTGTACGGCGGAAACCACGACTGGATTACGGTGCCCCACGTTGAAAATTCCAAAACCACCCAGGCAATCGACGAACTCCTGCCCCTGGGTGTCGACAAGCGTATTCAGGCTTCCCGCTTGCCACTCTACGGCTCCGTAATCCCCGCCTGCAGTTACAGATTTTCGATACTCTAAGAACCCCGGATTGACATGCTCCTTGAAGTACTCAATCACCTCTCGGTTTAACGATTTCATTTCCTCATGATCAAGCGTGCGCTTTTCGATGAGATTCAGTGCGTGTGCGCTGCAGGCCAGGGCCGATGCGCTGGAAGGTAACCTGTTCAAAATATGCTCCCGGAGCTCGCGTATCACATGATACTGATTTAAGTATTGCAGGGATTGCGCCATTCCGGCGCGCTTAGCAAAAATCGGGATAAACACCAGGAAATATCTTATTTACGCAACATTTAATGCCATTATTTAACATTTGCTGGCATTTTGCCCAAGTCAGGAGCCTGAAAACAGATCGAATAAACGCAAATTTGCTCTAAAAATGGGCAATATTTGCACTGTGACAGTGCGCTGGTAGAAGTGATATTGAATAGTTACTGGATGAAAGTATTTTAAATCAATGGATTAGAATGCGTACAGTTTTTGAGGTTTAATCGCAAATTGCGATCTAAATCAAATTTAACAACTAAAGATAAAAAAATTATCGCCGAAATAACATAAGCCGAAAGAGTTAACAACCAGATAACCTGCACAGGACGCAATCATGTCTTCTCATCCCTACGTTAGTCAGCAAAATACACCGCTGGATGATGATATCACCCTCATGTCGACCACCGATTTGCAAAGCTATATCACCCATGCGAACGACACCTTCGTTCAGGTCAGCGGCTATCAACTGAATGAGTTGCTTGAAAAGCCGCACAATCTGGTTCGTCATCCGGACATGCCAAAAGCGGCGTTTGCGGATATGTGGTACACCCTGAAGCAGGGCGAGCCATGGAGCGGGATTGTGAAAAACCGGCGTAAGAATGGCGATCACTACTGGGTGAGGGCCAATGCGGTGCCGATGGTGCGGGAAGGACGCGTGACCGGGTATATGTCGATTCGTACCCGGGCAACTGACGAGGAAATTGCAGCGGTAGAGCCTTTATATAAAGCGCTGAACGAAGGACGTTGCAACCGGCGTATCCATAAGGGGTTGGTGGTACGCAAAGGCTGGCTGGGTAGACTGCCGGCGATGCCGATTCGCTGGCGGGTACGCAGCGTGATGGCATTCATGTTTGTCCTGCTAGCGGTCGCATTGCAGCAAATGGGTGCTGAATGGCCGTTACTGTTGATGAGTGCATTGGTGATGCTTTTAGGAACGGCTATTTTCGAATGGCAGATTGTGCGTCCTATTGAGAATGTCACCCGTCAGGCGCTGAAAGTGGCGACCGGTGAGCGGAACAGCGTGTCGCATCTTAACCGCAGCGATGAACTGGGACTGATGCTGCGAGCAGTGGGCCAACTGGGATTAATGTGTCGCTGGCTTATTCATGACGTCTCCAGCCAGGTGAGTTGCGTGCGCAGCGACAGCGAAACGCTGGCAAAAGGTAGCGATGATTTAAATAAGCATACGCAGCAGACCGTTGAGAACGTGCAGGAAACGGTGACCACCATGAATCAGATGGCGGCATCGGTAAAACAAAACTCAGAGACCGCCGCGGCGGCTGATAAGCTCTCTATTGCCGCCAGCAGCGCGGCAACGCACGGCGGTGAGGCGATGGATACCGTCATCAAAACCATGGACGATATCGCCAACAGCACCCAGCGGATCGGCACTATTACCACGCTGATTAACGATATTGCCTTCCAGACCAACATTCTGGCTTTGAACGCCGCTGTTGAAGCCGCGCGGGCGGGCGAGCAGGGGAAAGGGTTCGCCGTGGTGGCGGGAGAAGTGCGTCATCTTGCCAGCCGCAGCGCCAGTGCGGCCAATGATATCCGCAAGTTGATTGATGCCAGCGCCGACAAAGTGCAGTCCGGATCCGACCAGGTTCACGCCGCAGGACGCACGATGGACGATATTGTGGCGCAGGTGCAAAACGTCACTCAGCTGATCGCCCAAATCAGCCACTCAACGCTGGAACAGTCAGATGGTCTTTCCAGCCTGACCCGCGCGGTGAATGAGCTGAGCAACATTACGCAGAAAAACGCCGAACTGGTTGAAGAGAGTGCGCAGATTTCCGCAATGGTGAAGCATCGCGCGGGTCGTCTGGAAGATGCGGTCACGGTGCTGCATTAATACTAATAATACAGGCGAAACGTCGGGCAAACGGGTTTCGCCTGCTGTGCAGATTAATCCAGCTGAGTAATATCCAGCGCAGCGCGATCGATAATACCGATGATTTTTTTGATCTGCGCATCGCTGGTATCACCATGATTAACGCGTAGATCCAGCACGGCTTTGAAGTTTTCCAGCGCGCGTTTCATCTGTGGATTTTTGCGTAATTCAAAACCCACGCAGCGGGCTTTGATCCGTTCGTGGATATGGCCCAGATGCTCACGGTTTTCATCCAGCCATTGCTGGCCCTGAGTCGTGATCGCAATCTGTTTACGCCCACCTTCCTCGTCGCTGACGGTGATCAGTGCCTGATCCTGCAAGAAATCCAGCGTCGGATAGATAACGCCCGGGCTCGGGGTATAGTTACCCTGAGTCAGGGTTTCAATCGCTTTTATCAGCTCATAGCCGTGGCTGGCGTCGCGGGTCAAGATATCCAGAATGACCAGGCGTAATTCTCCGTGACCGAAGAAGCGTTGGCGACGACCACCACCGCCGCGACCGTGGCGGTGCCCGCAGCCGTGCTCGTGGTGGTGATCTTTGTTACAGCCTTCATGGCGATGTTCTTCACCTTTGCAGCAGCCTGCATGGTGCTCGTTGTGGCGGCCTTCGTGGTGATGTCCTTCACCCTTGCAGCAGCCTTCGTGTTGGTGCTCTGTATTTTTGCAGCAACCTTCATGATGGTTTTGCATCATCGTCTCCTGATGTTGTTTAGATATATCTAATTTATATCTAAAAAATGGTATTTTGCAAGTCTACAAATTATATTTTGTTTAATATGTTGATTATAAAGTGTTTTTATTGATTTTTGATAGCTGTTTAATCAAACGGTGACTATATCAAAAAAGTGCTTGCAATCTTATTGATTAGCAATCATTATCATTTAAAAATTAATTTAGATATATCTTATTATTTTCACGAAGGCGAAAACATGACAAAAAACACCTCACGCTACCCGCAGCGCGTTCGCAATGAACTGCGTTTTCGGGAACTTACCGTCCTGCGCGTAGAGCGTATTAGCGCGGGCTTTCAGCGCATTGTACTGGGCGGTGACGCTCTGGACGGTTTTAGCTCACACGGCTTTGACGACCATACCAAGGTCTTTTTCCCTGAACCGGGCAGCCACTTTGTGCCGCCTGTCGTCACCGATGAAGGCATTGTCTGGGCTGACGGTGTGCGTCCGCTTTCCCGTGACTACACGCCGTTGTATGACGAAGCGCGCCATGAGCTGGCGCTGGATTTCTATATTCATGATGGCGGCGTGGCGAGTACATGGGCGATGAATGCCCGCGAGGGCGACAAGCTGACAATCGGCGGGCCGCGCGGTTCTTTGGTGGTGCCAGAGGATTATGCGTATCAGGTTTATGTGTGCGATGAGTCGGGAATGCCCGCGCTACGCCGACGCCTGGAGTCGCTCAGCCGTTTAGCGATACGTCCAAACGTCACGGCGCTGGTCAGCGTGCAGGATGCGGCGTACCAGGATTATCTTGCCCATCTCGACAGGTTTACTATTGAGTGGTTTATCGGCCATGACGCGCAGGCGGTGAATGAACGCTTATCGCGACTAACCGTGCCCGCAGATGATTATTACGTCTGGATCACTGGCGAAGGCAAGGTGGTAAAAAACCTGAGTGCTCGCTTTGAAACCGAGGCGTTTGACCCTCAACGGGTACGTGCGGCAGCCTACTGGCATCAGCGTAAAGCGGCAGATTAATAATTAGATGGCGGAACGCCAAACGCCTGGCGGAAGGCATAGCTAAATGCCGCGGTGCTTGAATATCCTACGTCGAGCGCCACGGCGGTCACGCTTTTATTTTTTTTCAGCATTAATACGGATTCCAGAATACGCATTTTTTGCTTCCAGACGCTGAAAGGCAATCCGGTTTCTTTTTTGAAATGGCGTGAAAAGGTACGGGCAGACATACCCAGATGATGCGCCCAGTATTCAACTGAATGCTCCAGGGCGGGGGATTCTTGTATGGTTCGGCATACTTTGGTTAATTCGCGATCCTGCGGCCAGGGTAATACAAAGGCGACTTCCGGGAGTTGCAGAATAATATCGACCAGTACGCTAACCAGTTTGCCCTCTTTTGACTGGCTATCATAATGACCTGAAATTGAATTCGTGGCGTAATGAATAAACTCTCTTGCGAAATCACTGATAGCCACAACTTTGCATTCATTGATGTTCTCTTCAAGAAAGCCCGGTTTAATATCCAGATTTTCTAAATACACATCATCCAATGCCCAAACTGCATGCTCAGTATTATTGGGGATCCAGATGCCATAATGCGCCGGGATTATCCAGCACTTACCGGCAACATCAATGCGCATGCTGCCTTTGCGGGCGAAATGAAATTGCATAAAAGAGTGTGAATGCTGCGGTACATGGTGGTTGGCTTCCAGGACATAAGAGCGAAAGAATACATCCTGCGGCAGTTCGGTCATGGAGTTATCCGGGAAGGAGTTCCACTGTTTTTGCGCCAGAGTTTCCATAAATGAATCGTCAATGCTCCCGATGATGTGTCCGCTGCTCGATAGATCTTGTCCGCGGATCATAATACATACACTCTTTTTTCCATAATAATCTTGCGTAATAATTTTTAGCCCACTTTTGGTAAATACCATGAACTCGCTTTGTTCAGATGCTGTCATCGTCAATGAAACAAATGATAACTGGACCCGAATGGGAAAAGAGCTGCTTTCACAAGCGGATATCAGAATTAATGGCTCACGCGCCTGGGACATTCAACTTCATCATACCGGTTTCTTTAAACGAGTATTGCAGCAAGGCTCATTAGGGCTTGGCGAAAGCTATATGGAAGGCTGGTGGGACTGCGAACGGCTCGATATTCTGTTCTGCAAAATCCTGAAAGCAAAACTCGACCAGCAGATGCCAAGTAATCTGAAAGATATTTTACGCATTGCCAGCGCGCGCCTGTTTAATTTGCAGTCACGTAGCCGTGCATGGATCGTCGGTAAAGAACATTATGATATTGGTAACGATCTCTTTGCGCTGATGCTTGATCCGCATATGCAATATTCCTGCGGTTACTGGAAAGATGCAACCACATTAAACGATGCGCAAAATGCCAAATTAAAAATGATCTGCGAGAAGCTGCAGCTTAAACCGGGTATGCGTTTACTCGATATCGGTTGTGGCTGGGGCGGGCTGGCGGAATATGCGGCGCGTCATTATGGCGTGGCAGTAGAAGGCGTTACCATTTCCAAAGAGCAGCAGAAAATGGCGCAGCAGCGCTGTGAAGGGTTGGACGTTAACATTCTGCTGCAGGATTATCGCGATCTTAATAAACACTACGATCGCATTGTCTCCGTGGGGATGTTTGAACATGTCGGGCCGAAAAACTACGACACCTATTTCAGTATCGCCGACCGTTGTTTAAAACCAGACGGACTGTTCCTGCTGCATACCATTGGTAGCAATAAAAAAGGGATGAGCGTCGATCCGTGGATCAATAAATACATTTTCCCAAATGGCTGCTTACCGGCGATTTCCCATATTGCCGAGGCCAGCGAATCACGGTTTGTGATGGAAGACTGGCATAACTTCGGCAGCGATTACGATAAAACGCTGATGGCCTGGCATGAGCGCTTTAATCAGGCATGGCCGGAGCTGTCATCACGTTATTCCGCCACCTTCAGAAGAATGTTTAATTACTATTTATGCGCGTGCGCAGGGGCTTTCCGCGCCAGAGATATTGAGCTTTGGCAGGTGCTGTTTAGCCGCGGCGTAGAGGGTGGGATCCGCGTTTATCGTTAACGTCCGCCGGATGTCGGCGTTGCCTTATCCGGCCTACAAAGCTTTGCACTCGTAGGCCTGATAAGCGCAGCGCATCAGGCACTTATGGCTTATCCCAGCTCACTCTCTGCCAGCACTTTAAACACCATCGCTACGGCGTGCGCGCCGGGGTCCATATTTCCGAGCAGGCTTTCGCTGCTGAGATACGATGCGCGACCGGCATTGGCTTTGCTCGACAAACAGGTTCGTTCGGCTCCCGCTTGCGCGGCGTCGAATGCGGCCTGCAGATTTTGCGGCTGCGTGAGCAGCGAAGTCAGGGCCGGTTGCAGCGCATCAATCATGGTGCGATCGCCTTCGTCTGCGCCGCCGTAGAACTTCATCTGCGCCAGTCCTGTATTCAGGGATTCGGCAACGCTAGCTCCCTGTTCCAGTTTCTGCCCCGCAGCGGTAAAGAAAATAGACATCAGCACACCGCTGGAACCACCCATCACTACGGTCAGACGTTCGCCAATCAGCGCGAACAGCGTGGCAAGGTTATCCAGCGGTAACTGCTGGCGATGCAACAGACTGGCAATTTCACGCGCGCCAGCGGCAAAGGTCGAACCGGTATCGCCATCGCCGACTTTGGCGTCCAGCGCATTAAGATGAGTCTCCAGATCGGAAAGGGTTGTGGTGACTAGTTCCACAATCCCGGCCACCAGGGCGTTCGCCGAAGGCTGGAATTCCACGCGTGCGCTACGCTGAGATGATGGTACACAACTGATTTCACGCGGCGGGACCGGCGTCGGCCAGTTGCTGGTTTCCACCTCGGTGAGTAACGCTTTTTCGATGCTCTCTTCGAGCACGATGGCCGTCAGTGAAAAGCCTTTCATATCCAGCGCGGTGACCAGTGAGGCCGGGCCAATCAGCCAGTCGATACGTGGGTGCAGCGGGCTGCTGGCCAGTTCGCGGGTAATGATGGCCATTTCGGCAACGGAAACGCCGCCAAGATTGTTAACCATCACCGCCAGACGGCCGGTTTCAGGCAGGGCTGCCATCAGTTTATCCACCATCAGGTTCACCACCTGCGCACTGTTCTGGGTGTCGATAACCGATGCGCCTGGTTCGCCGTGAATGCCCATGCCCAGTTCCGCGTGGCCCGGATGATGACGCGGGGCGGCGTCGGCTTCTTGCGGCAGATGACAGTTGGAAAGCGCAACGCCCAGGCTGAAGGTGTTATTGGCCGCGTACTGCGCTTCACGCAGGACGGTGGCGAGGTTGTAGCCGCGTTCGGCAAAATAGCCTGCGATTTTATGCACCAGGATGGTTCCCGCAATGCCGCGTGGGTGTTTGTTATCAGGCAGGGAGATGTCGTCGCCAACAATCAGCATTTCAACGTTGTAACCAAGGCGACGGGCTTTCTCGGCGGCGAGACCGAAATTAAGACGGTCACCGGTGTAATTTTTCACGATCAATAAACAGCCCGCCTCACCGGTTACCGCCTGGATGGCGGTCAGTACCGCATCCACGCTCGGGGAAGCGAAAACGTCGCCGCAAACCGCAGCGGTTAGCATACCTTTACCGATAAACCCAACGTGCGCGGGTTCGTGCCCTGAACCACCGCCGGAAATTACCGCCACGTTATTTTTGTTGAGGTCACGACGGACCACGATGCGAATGGCCGGATCGCTTTCCAGACGCGCCAGGTTATTCCACGGGCTGGCGATAATCGTACCGTCGATGACGTCGCTCACGAGATGGGTGCGTTGATTAAAAAAGAATTGAGACATAACGGCTCCTTGAGGTTGAGTGTAAGACAAACCCCCGGAAGCATGGTCATGGTACGGAGGCGATAGAGAGATTCTGGCGAAGTCAGCGCGGAAAAAAACAACGTTAAAATGAGTTTCATTACGGAACGTTGTCATTGTTTTTTGTTCCATAATGAAACTGAAAAGAACGAGGAACGATCACAATGCGAGCTCGCTCGACTTTTTTCTCTCGCGATGAATGCAGCTGATACGGCACTGTCGGCTTTTTTTTTGCCGGTTTTTTGGCAAGTGAGTAGGTAAAAAAGAAAGTGAGATTCGTCTGTGCCGGAGATTTGGTGGCAAATGAGCGGATCGGGATCGCAAACCTTATCATTTTTGTGGATAAGCGTTCCAATATGGAACGTACTCCGTTTTTATCTGTTTCATATCAGAACAAAAAGACGAAAGATTTTTTTGTGCACGCCTCGCCATACAGTTATTGCATCGCTCCGGTACCTCCCGTTTTCGCCGTCTGCATCAGGCCAAACAGGTTAACGCCAGGGCTCACCATGTAAAAACATGTACTTATTTGAGGATGAAAGGAATGCTAAAAGTTATTCAATCTCCAGCCAAATATCTCCAGGGTCCTGACGCTTCCACCTTGTTTGGTCAATACGCTAAAAATCTGGCGGACAGCTTTTTTGTGATTGCGGATGACTTCGTGATGAAGCTGGCGGGAGAGAAAGTACTCAACGGCCTGCACAGCCACGACATTAGCTGCCATGCGGAACGCTTTAACGGTGAATGTAGCCATGTTGAAATTAATCGACTGATTGCCATTCTGAAACAGCACGGTTGTCGCGGCGTGGTTGGGATTGGCGGCGGGAAAACGCTGGATACCGCCAAAGCGATTGGTTACTACCAGAAGCTGCCGGTGGTGGTGATCCCGACTATCGCGTCTACCGATGCGCCAACCAGCGCGTTGTCCGTTATCTATACCGAAGCCGGTGAGTTTGAAGAGTATCTGATCTACCCGAAAAACCCGGATATGGTGGTGATGGACACTGCGATCATTGCCAAAGCGCCGGTACGTCTGCTGGTGGCCGGGATGGGCGATGCGCTCTCGACCTGGTTTGAAGCGAAAGCCTGTTATGACGCCAGAGCGACCAGCATGGCGGGCGGACAGTCCACCGTGGCGGCGCTGAGCCTGGCGCGCTTGTGCTATGATACCCTGCTGGCGGAAGGCGAGAAGGCACGCTTTGCTGCGCAGGCTGGCGTGGTGACCGATGCGCTGGAGCGTATTGTCGAAGCTAACACTTACCTCAGCGGCATCGGCTTTGAAAGCAGCGGTCTTGCAGGGGCGCATGCGATCCACAACGGCTTTACGATTCTGGAAGAGTGCCACCATTTGTACCACGGTGAAAAAGTCGCCTTTGGTACGCTGGCGCAACTGGTGCTGCAAAACAGCCCGATGGAAGAGATCGAAACCGTGCTGAATTTCTGTCAGAAAGTAGGCCTGCCGGTAACGTTAGCGGAAATGGGCGTGAAAGAAGACGTTGACGGCAAGATCATGGCCGTGGCGAAAGCGACCTGCGCAGAAGGTGAAACCATCCACAATATGCCGTTCCCGGTAACGCCTGAAAGCGTACATGCCGCTATCTTGACGGCAGATCTGCTGGGGCAGCAGTGGCTGGCGCGTTAATCAGTCGTCGGTAGGTTTTTATCCGGCATCTTCTCCCCCTCTGACAGTTTCTGCCGGAGGGGTTGTCTATGGTTAAACAGCGGAAAGGGATATGACGGCGCACACGCATAGCATCGGGAAGGAAGTCTCTTCAGTCATTGCCCAGTCATGGCATCGTTGCAGCAAGTTTATGCAGCGGGAAACCTGGCAGGCGCCGCATCAGGCGCAGGGACTGACTTTTGAGTCGATTTGTCGTCGCAAGACGGCGTTGCTGACGATTGCTCAGGCTGCGCTGGAAGATGCCTGGGAGTTTATGGACGGCCGCCCGTGCGCGCTGCTGATTCTGGATGAATCAGCCTGTATTCTCAGCCGTTGCGGCGATCCGCAGACGGTAGAACAGCTGGCGGAGCTTGGGTTTCGTGACGGCAGCTACTGTGCGGAAAGCATCATTGGCAGTTGTGCCCTGTCGCTGGCGACGATGCCGGGTCAGCCGACAAAAACCTCTGGCGATCAGCATTTTAAACAGGCGCTACATCCGTGGTCGTTCTGCTCGACGCCGGTCTTCGATAACCATGGTCGACTGTTCGGCTCCATTTCGCTGTGTTGTCTGGTGGAGCATGAGTGCGTTTCTGATTTATCCCTGACGCTGGCGATTGCCAGAGAAGTCGGCAACTCTTTGCTGACCGACAGCCTGCTGGCTGAATCCAACCGCCATCTGAACCAGATGTACGGGCTGCTGGAGAGTATGGATGATGGTGTGATGGCCTGGAACGAACAGGGCGTATTGCAGTTCATCAATGCGCGAGCGGCGCTGCTTTTGCATCTCGATGCGCAGGCCAGTCAGGGGAAAAACATTCACGATCTGCTCAATCTCCCCATGCTGTTGCGCCGGGCGATCAAACATGCCCGCGGTCTGAATCACGTCGAAGTTACCTTTGAAAGCCAGCATCAGTTTGTTGATGCCGTCATTACCCTGAAGCCGATTGTTGAGGAGCAGGGCAACAGCTTTATTCTGCTACTGCATCCGGTGGAACAAATGCGCCAGCTGATGACCAGCCAGCTCGGCAAGGTGAGCCACACCTTTGAGCAGATGTCGACTGACGATCCGGAAACCCGCCGCTTGATCCATTTTGGACGCCAGGCAGCGAGGGGGAGTTTCCCGATCCTGCTGTGCGGGGAAGAGGGTGTTGGCAAAGAACTGCTGAGTCAAGCCATCCACAATGAAAGCGAGCGCGCCAGCGGGCCGTATATCGCCGTGAACTGTCAGTTGTATGCCAACAGCGTACTGGGGCAGGATTTTATGGGCAGTGCGCCCACCGACGATGAAAATGGCCGGTTGAGCCGTCTTGAACTGGCGAACGGCGGCACGCTGTTTCTGGAAAAAATTGAATATCTGGCACCGGAGCTGCAATCCGCGCTGTTACAGGTGATCAAACAGGGGGTGTTAACCCGCCTGGATGCCCGTCGGCTGATTCCGGTGGATGTCAAAGTGATCGCCACCACCACGGTTGATCTCGCCAATCTGGTGGAGCAAAACCGCTTTAGCCGTCAGCTGTATTATGCGCTGCACTCTTTTGAGATAGTGATCCCACCGCTGCGGGCGCGGCGCAGTAGTATTCCCTCGCTGATTTATACGCGGCTGAATAGCCTGAAAAAACGCTTTTCATACAGTTTGAAGATCGACGACGACGCGCTGGCGCAACTGGTGGCCTATTCGTGGCCGGGCAATGACTTTGAGCTGAACAGCATTATCGAAAACATCGCCATCAGCAGTGATAACGGCCATATTCGGCTGAGCAATCTACCGGATTATTTGTTTGCCGAACGTCCTGGTCTGGAGACGGCGTCTTCACTGCTGCCTGCTAGTCTGACGTTTACCGCTATCGAAAAAGAGGCGATTATCCATGCTGCCCGCGTCACCAGCGGGCGCGTGCAGGAGATGTCGCAACTGTTGAATATCGGTCGCACTACCTTGTGGCGCAAGATGAAGCAGTACGACATTGATGCCAGCCAGTTTAAGCGCAAGCATCTGGACTAGTTTCTTCAATTCTCGCCATCGAGAACAGCGCGTCTGACAGTCGGTTGATATAACGCCTGGGTTCATCGCGTAACGTTAGCGATCTGCTCATCGCGATGAGGACCCGCTCCAGTCGGCGCGTCAGGGTTCGCGCTACGTGTAGCTGTGCCGATGCGAGATTTTTCCCCGGAATAACAAACTCTTTGAGCGGGCCGCTTTGCGCCATATTGCGGTCAATAAGCTGCTCCAGCGCCTGAGTATCCTCTTCACCAATACGCTGTTGTAAGCGAGCGAGTCCTTTCTCATCGCTGGCGAGTTCCGCACCCAGAACAAACAGCATTTTCTGTATGGCGTGCAGATCCTGGCGTAGCCCGGCATGACGCGTGCTGGCATAGCAGACGCCAAGTTGGGAAATCAGTTCATCCACCGTGCCATAGGCCTCAACGCGGATGTCGTCTTTGTCGATACGGCTGCCGCCAAACAGTGCGGTCATGCCTTTATCGCCGGTTCGGGTGTAGATGCGGTACATTTATTTTATCTCGCTGAAGGGAATCACTTTGACCAGTTGACCGGCATTGGCGCCAAGCGTGCGGATCTGCGCAATTCCGGCGGTGATATGCCCACGGATCAGCGCCCGATCCTCGGGCAACTGGGCGTGGGTTAACGCAATATCACCCGTGGCGTTAAGACCCAGACCGACACGTAGCGTTGAGCTTTTGGCCGCAAGTTTGCTCAATGCCAGTGCGCAGTCATGCTCGTTGCAACAGATTGCCCGACAAGGGACGCCTTGCTCTTCCAGTCCCCAGCACAGCTCATCAAGCACGCGAGTATCCTGCCAGCGCGAGTGATAAAACAGATGTACGCCCGGTGATGAAAGTGACATTGCGCCCCCTGTACTATCAGAATGCCTGACGGAAGATCTCGGCAATTTCTTTCTCGTTTCCTTTGCGCGGGTTAGAGAAGGCGTTGCCGTCCTTCAGCGCCATTTCCGCCATGTACGGGAAATCGGCTTCTTTGACACCCAGATCGCGCAGATGCTGCGGAATGCCGATGTCAGCAGAGAGACGAGCAATGGCGTGAATGGCCAGTTCTGCGGCATCCATGGTGGAAAGTCCGTCAGTGTTTTCGCCCATAAACTCTGCAATGTCGGCAAATTTTTCCGGGTTAGCGATCAGGTTATAGCGCGCCACGTGCGGCAGTAGTACGGCATTCGCCACGCCGTGCGGCATGTCGTACAGACCGCCAAGTTGATGCGCCATCGCGTGAACGTAGCCGAGGTTGGCGTTGTTGAAAGCCATACCTGCCAGCAGGGAGGCGTAGGCCATATTCTCGCGAGCTTTCAGGTTGCTGCCCAGCGCTACGGCCTGACGCAAGTTGCGTGCGATCAGGCGAATAGCCTGAATAGCGGCAGCGTCGGTGACCGGGTTGGCATCTTTGGAAATATAGGCTTCTACGGCGTGGGTCAGGGCGTCCATACCCGTCGCGGCGGTCAGCGGGGCGGGTTTGCCGAGCATCAGCAGTGGATCGTTAATGGAGACCGACGGCAGGTTGCGCCAACTGACAATCACAAACTTCACTTTGGTTTTTGTATTGGTCAGCACGCAGTGGCGGGTGACTTCGCTGGCGGTACCGGCAGTGGTATTTACCGCAACGATCGGCGGCAGCGGGTTGGTCAGGGTTTCAATCCCGGCATAGCTGTAGAGATCGCCTTCGTGAGTTGCTGCGATACCGATGCCTTTACCGCAGTCATGCGGGCTACCGCCACCGACGGTAACGATGATATCGCAATGCTCTTTGCGAAAGACTTCCAGACCGTCACGCACGTTGGTGTCTTTGGGGTTAGGTTCAACGCCATCAAAAACCACCACGTCAATGCCCGCTTCACGTAAATGGGCGAGGGTTTTATCTACCGCGCCGTCTTTAATGGCCCGCAGACCTTTATCAGTAACCAGCAGCGCTTTTTTACCGCCTAACAGTTTGCAGCGTTCGCCGACAACGGAAATAGCATTGGGGCCAAAGAAGTTCACATTTGGCACCAGGTAATCAAACATACGATAGCTCATAATATACCTTCTTAGATTTAAATTATAATTCAGAGAAACAATTCAGTGCGGTTTCTGCTAATAATCTGTCTTGTTCCACGGTGCCGCCACTAACGCCAACGGCACCAATTAATTCACCGTTTAATATAACGGGTAAACCGCCGCCGAAAATAACAATGCGCTGTTGGTTGGTAAGCTGCAAACCATATAGCGAAGCACCAGGTTGTACCGCGTCGGTAATTTCATGGGTACCCTGGCGCAGGCAGCAGGCGGTATACGCTTTATTAAGAGAGATATCACAGCTGGTGACAAAAGCATCGTCCATGCGTTGCATTAGCAGCGTATTCCCACCGCGATCCACCACGGAAAAGACCACCGGAACGCTGATCTCAAGCGCTTTAGCCTCAACGGCCTGCGCCATTTTTTTTGCAGCCGCCAGCGTAATGGTGGCAATTTGTTGGCTCTTATTCACAGTTTCTCCTGAAAATGTTGTAGGGCTGAGGTCACGAAACATATCGCGCAACAGCTATTTTTATCATTGGCTTTACCTTATTTTCTCGCCGTGCGTTATTAAGTCAATAGGGCGAAAATTTCAAAGATATTAAATTCACCTTCCCGGTTTTGCGTTTATTGATAATGATCATTTAACCTCGTCACAATTCACGATGGATATTCCTGAATTGCGTTTCAATATGAAACGATGCGTTTTTATTAGGTACCAAATTGGAACGAAATTAATTTTATTTCTTTATTGTTCTGCTCATTTAGAGTTCGACCATTGCTGATGAAAGGCGAATGACGGGTGTTGTGTCCCCGGCAATGCGGCCCGGCGTCCCTATTTTTTATCTTTTGAGTCAATAAATCATGAGAAGATCAAAACGATTCGAAGTACTTGCGAAGCGGCCTGTAAATCAGGATGGGCTGATTGGCGAATGGCCTGAAGAGGGGCTGATCGCCATGGAAAGCCCCTACGATCCAGCGTCGTCGGTGAAGGTGGAAAATGGTCGTATTGTTGAGCTGGACGGTAAGAGCCGCGCCGAGTTCGACATGATCGACCGTTTCATTGCCGACTACGCCATTAACGTGGCTGAGGCCGAGCACGCCATGCAGCTCGACGCGCTGGAGATCGCCAGAATGCTGGTGGATATCCACGTCAGTCGGGAAGATATTATTGCCATTACCACCGCCATCACCCCGGCGAAAGCGGTGGAAGTGATGGCGCAAATGAACGTGGTGGAGATGATGATGGCGCTGCAAAAAATGCGTGCCAGACGCACGCCATCCAACCAGTGCCACGTGACCAACCTGAAAGATAACCCGGTACAGATTGCCGCCGACGCTGCTGAAGCGGGGATCCGCGGCTTTTCCGAGCAGGAAACGACGGTCGGGATCGCCCGCTACGCGCCGTTTAACGCCCTGGCGCTGCTGGTGGGTTCCCAATGCGGTCGTCCCGGTGTGCTGACGCAATGTTCTGTTGAAGAGGCCACGGAGCTGGAGCTGGGCATGCGTGGGCTAACCAGTTATGCCGAAACGGTGTCGGTGTATGGCACAGAATCGGTGTTTACCGACGGTGATGACACGCCGTGGTCCAAAGCGTTTCTCGCCTCGGCTTATGCATCGCGTGGCCTGAAGATGCGCTACACCTCCGGCACTGGCTCGGAAGCGCTGATGGGCTATTCCGAAAGTAAATCGATGCTATATCTGGAGTCGCGCTGCATTTTTATCACTAAAGGCGCGGGCGTACAGGGGCTGCAAAACGGTGCGGTCAGCTGTATCGGCATGACCGGCGCTGTGCCTTCGGGGATCCGCGCGGTGCTGGCGGAAAACCTGATTGCCTCAATGCTCGACCTTGAAGTGGCCTCCGCCAATGACCAGACCTTTTCTCACTCCGATATTCGCCGTACTGCCCGCACCCTGATGCAGATGCTGCCGGGTACCGACTTTATTTTCTCTGGTTACAGCGCGGTACCCAACTACGACAACATGTTTGCCGGGTCGAACTTCGACGCTGAAGACTTCGATGATTACAACATCCTGCAACGCGATCTGATGGTTGACGGCGGTCTGCGTCCGGTGACTGAAGAAGAAACTATCGCTATACGCAATAAGGCTGCACGCGCCATTCAGGCGGTGTTCCGCGAACTGGGCTTGCCGCTGATTAGCGATGAAGAAGTGGAAGCCGCTACTTATGCTCACGGCAGCAAAGATATGCCTGCGCGCAATGTAGTGGAGGATCTGGCGGCCGTGGAAGAGATGATGAAGCGTAATATCACCGGGCTGGATATCGTCGGCGCGTTGAGTTGCAGCGGTTTTGAAGATATCGCCAGCAATATCCTCAATATGCTGAGACAGCGTGTTACCGGTGATTACCTGCAAACGTCAGCCATTCTGGATCGCCAGTTCGACGTCGTCAGCGCCGTCAACGACATCAATGATTATCAGGGACCTGGTACCGGCTATCGCATCAGTGCCGAACGCTGGGCGGAAATTAAAAATATTGCGGGCGTGGTTCAGCCCAGCTCGATCGAATAAGGCGGAACACTGTGGAATGCACAACTGAACGTAAGCCGGTTTTCACCTTACAGGTGAGCGAAGGCGAGGCGGCTAACGCGGATGAACGCGTGGATGAAGTGGTGATTGGCGTCGGCCCGGCCTTTGGCAAGCACCAGCATAAAACCCTGATTGATATGCCTCACAACGCGATTCTGAAAGAGCTGGTTGCTGGCATCGAAGAAGAGGGATTACATGCGCGGGTAGTAAGGATCCTGCGCACCTCGGATGTTTCTTTTATGGCATGGGATGCGGCAAACCTCAGCGGCTCAGGCATCGGGATTGGCATCCAGTCGAAAGGAACCACGGTGATTCATCAGCGCGATCTGCTGCCGTTAAGCAACCTCGAGCTGTTTTCTCAAGCTCCGCTGCTGACGCTGGAAACCTATCGTCAGATTGGTAAAAACGCCGCGCGATATGCACGCAAAGAGTCGCCTTCGCCGGTACCAGTGGTCAATGACCAGATGGTGCGCCCTAAATTTATGGCCAAGGCCGCGCTGTTTCATATCAAAGAAACAAAACACGTGGTGCAGGATGCTGCGCCTGTCACGTTGCACATTGCACTGGTAAGGGAATGACCATGAACGACAACATCATGACTGCGCAGGATTACCCATTAGCGACCCGCTGCCCGGAGAAAATCCAGACGCCTACCGGCAAGCCGCTAACCGACATTACTCTTGAGAATGTGCTGGCGGGCCGCGTAGGACCGCAGGATGTGCGTATTTCTCAGCAAACGCTGGAGTACCAGGCGCAGATTGCCGAGCAGATGCAGCGTCATGCCGTGGCGCGCAATTTTCGTCGTGCGGCTGAGCTGATTGCGATTCCGGATGCCCGCATTCTGGAGATCTACAACGCGCTGCGGCCGTTTCGTTCTTCGTTCGCCGAGTTGCAGGCCATTGCCGATGAACTGGAACACACATGGCATGCCACGGTGAACGCCGGGTTTGTCCGCGAATCGGCAGAGGTATACCAGCAGAGAAATAAGCTGCGTAAAGGCAGCCAGTGACGGAGGCAGCATGCCGTTAATTGCAGGGATCGATATCGGCAACGCCACCACCGAAGTGGCGTTGGCGCAGGATGGCCGGTTTATCGGCAGCGGGATTGTCGCCACGACCGGTATGAAAGGCACGCGGGATAATATCGCCGGGGTAGTCGCGTCCCTGCAGCAGGCGCTGAAAAACACGCCGTGGTCGCTGCAGGACGTAGCAAAAATTTGCATCAACGAGGCCGCACCGGTGATTGGCGATGTGGCGATGGAAACCATCACTGAAACCATCATTACCGAATCGACAATGATTGGCCATAACCCGCAAACGCCCGGTGGCGTTGGCGTGGGTATGGGAACCACCATCGCCGTGGAGAAGTTGGCGGCGTTGAGCGAGGATCGATTTGCCCAGGGCTGGATCCCGTTGGTAGGTGAGGAGATGGATTTCCTTGAGGCGGTTTGGTTTATCAATGAAGCGCTGGATCGCGGCGTAAATGTGGTGGCGGCCATCCTGAAAAAAGATGATGGGGTGCTGGTGAATAATCGCCTGCGTCGGCCAATGCCGGTGGTTGATGAAGTCACCCTGCTGGAGAAGGTGCCGGAAGGTGTGCTGGCGGCGGTGGAAGTGGCGGCCCCGGGACAGGTGGTACGGGTGCTGTCGAACCCTTACGGCATTGCGACCTTCTTTGCCCTGACGCCCGAGGAAACGCAAACTATCGTCCCCATCGCCAGAGCGCTGATTGGCAACCGTTCCGCCGTGGTGCTGAAAACCCCGCAGGGCGATGTGCAATCAAGAGTGATCCCGGCGGGTAAGATCTTTATCCGTGGTGAAAAGCGTGGCGGTGAAGCCGACGTAGCGCAAGGCGCGCAGGCCATTATGCAGGCGATGAGCGCTTGCGCGCCCGTGCGCGATATTGCCGGGGAAGCTGGTACGCACGCAGGCGGCATGCTGGAGCGGGTGCGAAAGGTGATGGCCTCGCTGACCGGTCATGACATGAACACGGTGCATATTCAGGATCTGTTGGCGGTCGATACATTTATTCCGCGTAAGGTGCAGGGCGGCATCGCCGGAGAGTGTTCAATGGAGAACGCCGTGGGCATTGCGGCGATGGTGAAAGCCGATCGCTTACAGATGCAGGCCATCGCCAGTGAGCTGAGTGCCCGGTTAAACACGCCGGTTGAAGTTGGTGGCGTGGAGGCCAACATGGCTGTAGCGGGGGCGTTAACAACACCTGGATGCGCTGCGCCGCTGGCAATCCTCGATTTAGGCGCAGGATCTACCGATGCAGCCGTCATCAATAGCGATGGCATAGTGAAAGCGGTACATCTGGCCGGGGCGGGGAATATGGTCAGCCTGTTGATTCAAACAGAGCTGGGCTTAAGCGATGCATTTCTGGCGGAGGAAATTAAAAAATACCCGCTGGCAAAAGTGGAGAGCCTGTTCAGCATTCGCCATGAGAACGGCGCGGTAGAGTTTTTCCGCGAACCGCTCAGCCCGTCGGTGTTTGCCAAAGTTGTGTATTTGAAAGAGGGCGAGCTGATCCCGGTAGATAACCAGACCTCGTTGGAAAAAATACGTCTGGTGCGCCGACAGGCCAAAGAGAAGGTTTTTGTGACCAACTGCCTGCGCGCGTTACGCCAGGTGTCACCCGGTGGATCTATTCGCGATATGACTTTTGTGGTGCTGGTAGGCGGTTCTTCTCTGGATTTCGAAATCCCGCAGATGATCACCGATGCGCTGGCGCATTACGGCGTTGTCGCCGGGCAGGGCAATATTCGAGGTACCGAAGGGCCGCGTAATGCGGTGGCAACTGGACTGGTTTTAGCCGGAGATGCAAAAAAATAGCGCAGAAAACAGCCGCGCAAGCGTTTAGCTGCGGGGTAAGTCAAATAAAGGCGATGTTCTCTTTGATATCCCGGCGGAGTTGGGTACATAGTATAAATGTGTCTCTCACGTGGTTAATTTTAAGGATAAGAGCATGCCAACAGCAATTGAGAAAGCATTGGATTTTATTGGTGGTATGAACACTTCGGCGTCAGTACCCCATTCAATGGATGAAAGCACCGCTAAGGGAATCTTAAAGTATTTGCATGACTTAGGTGTGCCAGCGAGTCCGGAAGTTGTGATGGCACGGGGTGAGCAGGAGGGATGGAATCCCGAGTTCACGAAAAAAGTGGCCGGATGGGCAGAAAAAGTTGCCTCCGGTAACCGCATCCTTATCAAGAACCCAGAGTATTTTTCAACCTATATGCAGGAGCAGCTCAAAGAGCTAGTGTGAGCTGACTATCGAATCAAACTCTAACGGACGTTTCCATCTCGGGATGGCGGCGTCCAAATGGAATGCCAGCGATATGGGCTGGCGTATCGCGTGATATATCCTTATTCCCACGCCATCCCCCGCTACGCATTCAGAGCCATCCAATTATTGGCTTTGCCAACAATTGCATATATTTCCAATAACAAAAAGGACCTGCGATTTCTCGCAAGTCCTTGAAATTTGGTGGCCCCTGCTGGACTTGAACCAGCGACCAAGCGATTATGAGAACGCTGTCTCACCTTGAAAAAACAATAAGTTACAGGTGAATCATAAGCTTAAAGAATGAATGTTGCCGGTCTTTATTGGTCGTCTGAGTTCTGAGGGGGCAGAAAGGGGACAGGCTTCAAGGAACAGAGACTGTACCGCTACTAATGCTCAATCGTCAAAGTAGCCTTCAGGGAAAAAGCTTTCATGCATGCTTTGTATTTCAATATATCTATGATTTACATCTATAGTCTCATTCACAACATCCAGGCCCAATTTAACTGAGTTTATATTTAGACTGGTATTGCCGCAACAATATTCCACGCCAAGTTTGTTTATTGCAATGTCTTTGAATAAACCCCATGAAGTAAAATATAATGGTTCCCATTGTAAGGAATCAAATCCTTCCTTAATAATCTCCCATGTTGTTAATCCTTCAATATGAGGCGAGCAAATATTATTAAGAAATTCAAGAGAGGTTTTTATTATTGAGTCCATATTTGAACCATAACCATATGGCGAATGTTCCATATAAATATCTATGTATTTCTTCGTCATTTTGGGAAGGTCGTCATATGTGGATATTTCATTTGTATGGAGTATTCTCTCAAGACATTTAAAAGGGGCGATGCTTACCACATGAATGAAATATGGCGATAAACCAAACCCTAAATTCTCCTTACTTAAAAATGCGAATCCATGACTGTTTATTTTCTCTCCTTTTGTCGCGATCGTATCGATGCTTGCGAGCATTAATGGTAATTGTCCATGCAGTTTCGTTGGCGGAGGAGTGCGAGACTGTTGTGTATCGTCATACAGGCAGATAGTATATGCTGCTAGTTGTTGTTCGCTAAATTTTTCTGGAGGAATTCCTTGTACAAGCGTCTGTATGTCCACCACTTTAAGAAAGATATCATCGCCTTTCATGAGCGGTTCAAGGCAGAGAATGTTCTTGTTTTGCCAGACAATCGCGTTGTATAAATGATGTTTGATTAAAGTAGGCCATTTTGGAGACACAATTATGCTAATAATATCTCCATCCGATAAATGGTCTAGGGATGTTTTGACTTCAGCTGCGTAGGCAGATAACTCAGTACCGGCCTCTCTTGTAGCATTTCCGAAGTTTTTTAATTCTATTATTACGATTGCTTCTTTTTCAGGCGCATATGCAAGAATATCTGGCTTTAGTACATCACCCTTCTTATTCGATATATTTTCATTTTTAGATATAACATTCGTGATATGCAAGCCATTCAAACACGAGATGAAGCTATCTTTAATTTTTTGTTCGGGGGTATTAGTAGGGAGAAAGTTTGATATGTCATCAGTGTTCAATATTAATTCGTGAAGGCCTTCAACCTCCTCCAATCTTTCTTCCATCCATTCCTGCATTTCATCTTCATTAGCAAATATACTCATTTTTTTCTCTCTCTTATACCAAAGACCGAGTTTTTATAATTTAAAGGGTTATATTTTGTTGCTTCGTTCAAATGATTTGGAGCAAAGTGAGCATAGCGCATAGTCATCTTTATATCCGTATGGCCAAGTATGCTTTTAAGAACCAGTATGTTTCCGCCGTTCATCATAAAGTGGCTTGCGAATGTATGACGCAGTACATGTGAGAGCTGTCCGTCTGGTAAATCTAAATCAGCGCGTTCAACTGCTTTACGGAACGCCGAATAGCAAGAACTAAAGTAGCGGCCGGGTTTTGCTGGTTTTGGAAGTGCATCAAAGAATTCCTGGCTGATCGGCACTGTGCGGTTTTTGTTCCCCTTAGTTTTTGAAAAGGTGACTTTGAGATTTCTGATTTGTTTGGTTGTTACCGATTCAGCTTCATCCCAGCGCGCCCCTGTTACTAAGCACAGACAGGCAACCCAATATGCGCTTTCATTCCGACTTTTGGAACATTCATTCAGCAGTCGTTCAATTTCCTCGTCTTCGAGAAATGCCAGTTCTGCTTCTTCTGATTTAAAGGCCCGAACATTTGAAAGAGGGTTTTCCGGCTTCCAGTGGCCAAGTCTCTTCAGCTCATTAAACACCGCGCGAAAATATGCCAGCTCTAAATTCATGGTTCTGGGTGAAACCTGCTTAACGCGAGGTGTGCGGGATATCTCCCCGGATAGGCGTTTTTTACGGTATAGGGAAAACATGGTTGCATCAAATTCATGAGCAAGGGGATCGCCCATGCTTTCACAGGCAAATTCCATAGCGCTTTTGCGTTTTTCGCCATCGTCCAGTGTTACGCCATGTTCATCGAACCACTGGTTTACTAGGTCGCGCAATTTGCGGCGATCTTCTTTTCCGTCCAGCCAGGGTTTTACATGGACGTTTTCCATTATGTGGCTTTGGTAGGCCAACGCCTCACCTTTGGTGGTAAAGGTTTTACGGATGCGCTTGCTGGCTTTCCCCTGGGGTTTTCCTTCCGGGTAAAAGTCTAGCAGCCATTTCCCGTCCGCCTTCTTTCGTATGCTCATTATGAATTAACGATAGTCATCACGACTCGGCCGATAATTTCTATATCTTCCAAGCCGCAGTCAAAAGCCATACCCACGCCGCTAACTCGTACTTTTTTAACAGGAATACGGGTCAGTGTTCTTATGCTTGATTTGCCTTCAATGTTAACAAGCCATTCTCCATCGAAAACCTCCGCAAATTGCTGATCTAGGATGTACTGCGCTTTTTCATCCTGAACACAGATTGGCGCTGCCGGTAGTGGTGTACCAGCTCGGAAAAATATCTTGTCAAACATGGCATAGCCAGAATCGTAGAGTTGGCCATCTACAAGCTTTTTGCGTGGAAACTTTAAAATATCGAGTTCATTGTCATTGAATTTTTTCCCCTCACCAGTTGCCAGCCATTCCAGGTTAACACCTGTTTCAGCAATGCATTTAACGACAATATCAGCAGGGAAAACGCCACGCTTATAGCGAGAAGAAAGGGAGCTAGCAGCCATGTCTAGATGTTCGGCAAGCTGTAACTTTTGCGTAAAGCCGTAAGCCTCGATAACCCTGTTCAGAATAGGGGTGCTGTCTACGTCCAGATTGATTTTGAATGTGCTCATGACGAATCTCGTAATTCGCTATTCAAGAAATGAATATTGACACTTCTCGATTCGCGAATTAGTCTAGCTCCGAAAGTTGTTGAAGTTCGAATGTTAATGAGCGTTGCAGCGCTCAGCTGAACTGAGGAGTTTGCCTTATGCGTCCTAACATTACAATTACCATTCCCACGCCTTACCTCCCTATTGATGAATACTGCCGAATCACCGGTACGCCCATGGGGACAGCCCGTGACATGGTGCGTGATGGCCGTCTGCCGATTCGTGGCAAAGGCGATAAGCCCCGCGCCCGTGTTGAAATTAATATGGCCGCCTTGACCGTTCAGGCGTTAAGCGAATGCAACATTTCGCTTAACGCGTAATCAGTCTTACTGATTAGGGAGAGGCTAACAATGTTTGATTATCTCACCTCTAAACATGCGCATTTTGATGCGGCTTGCCGAGCATTTGCGATTGAGCACAATCTGGAAGATGTGGCCGCAGCAGTTGGCATGAGGCCGCAGATCCTGCGCAACAAATTGAATCCAGCACAGCCACACCGTTTAACCTGTGACGAGCTTTTAGCTATTACGGATTACACCGAAGATGCGCGTTTACTGGATGGAATGCTGGGGCAGATTAACTGCCTTCCATCCGTACCGGTGAACAATGCAACCGAAGGCAACATGCAGATGTGCGCACTGAGTGCCACAGCTTGTGTGGGCGCAATTGCTGGGGAAGCCGTATCTACTGGTCATATGACCGCTGCCCGCCGTACACAAATTCTGGATCGCGCTCGCGATGCAATCCGTAGCTTATCCGTGCTGGCTTATACCGTTGAAAGCCGCATCCAGTCTGCGCCCGTTCTGGCCGCAGCGGTGGATCTGGTGACGGCTAACGCCACCGGCTTAATGTGAGGGAGCACCATGAAAGCGTTTGTTACTTATCTGAAAAATGAATCACCGGCCATGCAGCTGCCAAGCGGTTCCACTGGTTGGATTGAATTGCCAAATGGCCAGCGCTGGAATCCTAGCCACATGTACAAATTCAATGGTCAGCAACTGCACCGTCCGTGGTGGCGTCGCCTGATGAGGCTATAGGGGGTTGTTATGGCGATTAGTCAGGAACAGCAACAGCGCGGACTTGATCAGCTTAAAAAGATTCGCCGCAAATACTTCAATACCAGCAGTGAGGCTGCTGACTGGTGGGACAAATTAACACCGGAGTGGCGCGGGGTTGTTCTCCATGCCGCCGCTGTTAATTCTGGAATGAGTGTATTCAAAGCCCACTTAAGCAAATGCTGCTGGCGGGAACTTTATGAACGCTTGGGCTATCGGGACATGATTCTGCTGCGCCAAGGCATTTCACGGGCGCGGTTAACGTTTGAAGGTTTCGGCAGTTTACGTGACAGCGATTTTTCGAAGCGCACCGCGAACCGCCCGATCAAAAAGGTACATCCCATTTATAGCAGTAGCGGGGTGCAGATGGTTATCGCACCTCACATCGTCCATAAGTTGCAACAACAGGGGAATCACTGATGGCCATTATTTCCGTTGAAGGTAAATCGCTAGGGGCTGAGCTGGCCGTGTGGGGGGTTCCTCATAATTACGCCGTGGCTTTTGCAGAGAAAAGTACCAGTAAAAATGGTCGCATTGCGTTGCATCCGTTCTTCTTTAATGACACTGAGCACATGACTAATCCACGTCACTGGCTGGCAATCAATGCCGCTTTCTGGTGCTGCGTGTACCGCGAGGCCGAAAGCAAAGAAGCACAGATTGAAGCGCTGGCCGGGATCCGAGCGATTTTCTATACAGCCGGAGCGCTGGGTGTTGGCGAGATTAAAGCACTGATCCAGGAGTGGTGGCGGACAACGTACGAGCTGCACCTTATTCCAGCACCGAACCATTCAGCCGTCACTGTACAACCCGCTTTTCACTAATTAACAACCTGAATTTTTTGGCCACAGCTTAGGTGGCCGGGGATTCTTTTGCCTTAAGGAAACCAAAATGCACATGACACGCCAGGATTTACCCGCAACAAAATCAGGTACTGACCTGCTGGCCATGCTCACCAAAGCCATGCAGGAAGGTAAAGCCGCAGCTGCTGATCTGTGTTCCATCCGCCTGGATAAGCTGGCCACCCATGCAGCCAATGAAGGTTTAAGTGCAACGGAAATTGTTGAGTTAATCCGCGAAGAAGCCGCAGCGATTTGCAGCAAAGGCGGTGCAGCATGGCAGTAAAAACTCCGCTTAAGTGGGTGGGCAGCAAAGCCCGCCTTATGCCGCAGTTGCTTCCCCATCTGCCGGAGGGTAAGCGCCTGATAGAACCTTTTGCCGGTTCCTGTGCTGTCATGATGAATACGGATTATGACGAGTACCTGATCGCTGATGTGAATCCTGATCTGGTAAACCTGTATAAGACGATGGCTTATCACACCGACGCGTTGCTTATTGAGCTGGAGGCTTTATTTTCTGCCGGTTCAGTAGGTGATGAAGAAAACCGGGCAATTTTCTATTACGCGGTACGTGATGCCTTCAACCAGTCCGGCAAATCCTTTGGTTCTGAATCTGTGGAAGCTGCGGCGCGTTTTCTTTATCTGAACCGTCACTGCTTCAATGGCCTGTGCCGATACAATCGCCGTGGGCAGTTCAACGTTCCGTTTGGTAAGTACAAAAAAACCTACTTTCCTGCTGATGAAATCCGCGCTTTTGCTGAAAAAGCGAAACGTGCAACGTTCATTACTGCCCACTATTCAGAAACGCTTGATTTGGTAAGGGACGGGCATGACGTTGTTTATTGTGATCCGCCTTACCTGACTGATACCGACAATTTCACCGCTTACCATGAGCGCGGTTTTTCGCACATGGATCAGGGACGGCTGGCGCGTAAGCTGCGTCGCCTGGCTGAGCGTGGGATTAGGGTTGTCGCGTCAAACAGCGATCTGGAAATGGTGCATTACCTGTATGCAGGATTTGACGCTGTGCGGGTAAATGCGCCACGCAGTGTGGGTGCAGCAGCTGCAAGCCAGAAAGTGACCGCAGAGCTGATTCTTAAGTCACCTGCAAACCCGGCGATCGACGTTAGGGCGGTGGTGGCATGATGGCGGAAATAATCACCGGCATTTATGCCTTGTTTGCCTGTATCACTTTCGTTTTTCTCTTATGGGACGAATGCCAGGATGAATTTGATCACGATGCTGAGGACTTAGGGTTAATCACTCTGAGTGCGGTTTTCTGGCTACCGCTGGTAGCGTCCGTACTTGTGGCTTTCCTGATAGATTTCTGGCGCAAGTGGGTTAACCGTGGTTGATATGCTGGAGCCTGGCCAACACCACGCCGTCAATGCCTGGCGGCGTGAAACCTTTGCGCCTGGCACTCCTTCAGATGCAACGATCACAGAACGCCGTTTGTGGGCTGTAAACCCACAGGATTATGAATGGCGTTCCCTGTACCTGCATGAAATACCCGACTGGTTAGCCGGGTATTTTGGCAACCGTTACGAAAAGCTGCTGGCTGGCCGTGACGGGCGTCGCCGTGCCAATACATTCCTGCGTAAAACTATCGGCGGGAATGTATTGCCACGTCTGCGCAAAGTGGCTGCACGTTACAAACTGGCCGCTGATGCACTTGATCTTCCTTTCGGTAAGTCGCTGGAGCGACTACCGTCACTTGACCGCCCGGAACTCAAAAAACTGGCTGGCCAGATATCTGGCTGGATCTCCCAGTCACTGTATGACTTTACCGATCAGTTTGTGGGCAGCACTGACGATGCCGCAGAGCTGCGCCGCCGTACGCTGGAGTCTTACCGCCATTTATGCACATGTTCCCTGATGCTGAACAATCAACCGCCGTACTGGGCAGAGCATGAAGCTAATGGCGGGCAACTGGAAACGCGTAAGGCTGAATCCGGGATTCTTCGCATGATGGCACCTGAATGGTGGTATCTGCGTCTTAAGCGGGCGCGTGATATGCAGCGTGAGCATATGGCCATTGCCGTGGGGCAGGTACAGAAAGCCGCCAGTGCTTATGTGTCCCGTAAAACCCTGGGTGAATGGATAGACCAGAAAAAGCGGAACCTTGAGTTCTTCAAAAAGTTTGACCTGCTGAATGATGAAGGGCTGCGTATTGCGCTGGACAGCATGGTGCACCGCAGCGTTGCTAATCCGGCGATCCGTCGCTGTGAGCTAATGGTAAGAATGAGAGGATTTGAAGATATGGCCAATGAAGAAGGGCTGGCCGGTGAGTTTTACACCATCACTGCGCCATCGCGATTCCATGCGGTACACAGCAAAGGGGGCTTTGTTTCACAGTGGGATGGCTGCACCCCGCAGGACACCCAGCGCTACTTATGCGGTGTATGGGCGAAAGCCCGCGCCGCTATTTCCCGTGCTGGTATCCATGTTTTTGGTTTTCGTGTGGTAGAGCCTCACCACGATGGGACACCGCACTGGCACATGCTGCTTTTTATGCGTCCTGGTGATGTGGATACCGTGCGCGATATTCTTTGCTATCACGCCAGAATTACCGACTCCGAAGAACTGCAAACGCCAAACGCGCTAAAGGCACGTTTCCATGTTGAAGCCATCGATCCCGCTAAAGGTTCGGCTACGGGTTACATCGCCAAATACATATCCAAAAACATTGATGGGTTTGCGCTGGATGGTGAGCAGGACGACGAAACAGGGGAGAACCTGCGGGATATGGCCAAGTCCGTTTCTGCATGGGCTTCACGCTGGCGCATTCGCCAGTTTCAGCAGATTGGCGGTGCGCCGGTGACAGTTTGGCGCGAGTTGCGCCGGTTACGTGATCAGGTGCTGACTGACCGCAGAATGGATGCGGTTCTGGCTGCTGCGGATGTTGGGGACTGGGCGGCATACACCCAGGCGCAGGGTGGCGCACTGGTTGCCCGTCGTGATCTGGTTGTTCGTCTGGCTTATGAAATCACAGAGCAGGGCAATGAATACGCAGAGGACGTGCAGCGCGTTCAGGGTGTCTATTCTCCATTGATTCCAGATTCAGCGGTATGTACGCGCCTGGTGAAGTGGCAGAAGGTTGCGAAGTTGGCCGAAGCGCCAGCGGAGGCGGGTTTTTCTGGCGGCAACGCCGCCCCTTGGAGTTCTGTCAATAACTGTACGGAGGGTGGAACCCGCAGACGGTTAAAACTGGAATTGCGCAGCCGGGGTTTTGATGGTTCTGACGATGAAATAGCCATTCTCATGCGGGGTAGTGGTTTGAGATTTGGCCAGGTGGCATTGATTTACCGTAATGGCCGGTTGCAAGAGACACGAAGCGAGCCAATGCACGAGCTGTGGCCGGGGTGGTTGTAGCGGTATAAATCTGTGTAACACGTTAATTTGTCAGTAGATGGCAGGAAAATACATTTCACAATTTGTGCTTTACGGTGTACTGTATGTATATACAGTGATATATTGTTTGTGGGGGCTAAATGGATCTTTTGGAAGCGTCGGCACAGCTGGAGCGCATTGAGTTATTGGCCAAAATTGCCCATGTGTACGAAAGTAACCAGAGAGAAAAAACAATCGCTTTGGCCTGGATTGGTGAGATTGCTGGAGAAATGCGGAAGATGGTCAGAACAGAAGCTAAAAACCCCCAGGAAGGGGGCTTATCAGGCGGCGGGAGTCGCTTTCAGTAGGTCTAATGCCATTTGGCGCTGGTCGGGTGAAAGTGCATTCAGTATTTTCTGCACCATCGCATCACCCGTTTTCGCGCTGGGGCTGAGAGTGTGGGAGAACGTCAGATTCATCACAAACGTATGGCCACACTCCACATCTGAACAGGCGCAGTAAATATCCGCAATCTGCCGGTGCTTCCGGTTTGTTTTACGAATAACAGCCTTTGAGCCGCATTCCGGGCATTCGATTTTCAGAACTCGCATATTCCATGCTCCAGCTGTTAAATGATGCCTGGATTTTAGCCTTTTTCGCCTCATGCCGCATCCTTATCCGCTGATTCTGTGTAACTTAAATCAAAGTGAAGGTGCAGACGTTCCGGTATTTCGGGATCGTTGTTAACAGCGGTCATAAACCGGCGCTGAATAGGCGCTATCTCGCTTTTCTTGTAAATCCTTTCTGCCTTTTCAACATCCCCCAGGCCGGCTGTGTTCTGCGGGACAATTCCGGCCAGCCCAGCAGGAAAGCGGTGCGCGTTGAGAATGTCCTGCGCACTGATGTTTTTGATGTTGGCAAATTCATCTTTTGCAGAGATATCCCCCATTTCAATGAACTTGATCGCGTCCCCATCCCCGCCAGGAATGTTCACCAGAATGGTGGAGAAGTTGCCGATACCTTTGCTGTCACGCAGCTGCTGTTCAATTTCTTCTTCCATTTCATCCGTCATACTGGGATCGCGCGTGTAGAGAATGCCGCCAGTATGGGCACCGTTGTGGTAGTAGCGGCGGCGGAAAATTACGGCTTCACTGTTAAGCAATGCCGAGTGTACGCCGCCGATATAGTCGGGCAGCCCGTAAATATGCTGCTGCGGGTCGTACATCTTGATAAAAATGATATCTTCCTGCGGCCATACCTGCGGTTCACCGTCCTGCAATACCACATAATCGCCGGGCTGGTCTGTGGCGTTGTCCCTGACTTTGCGGCGGCGAATATACAGGCCGGGTAAAGGTTCCAGGGCAATCACATCCCCCCATCCGTTGCGGATTTTGCCAATCGCAATATCCCCGAAGGTTGTATAGTCGAACGCCGCGGCTTCCAGCTGGTCGTAAGTCAGGCCACCGCCCAGATAATCAGACACAATCATATTTTTCCGGGCGTGGATGATGCCGCCATGCTGACCGTTCAGATTGATAAGCTGTGCCAGTGCCAGCCGGTCAATCGGCTGGGTAAAGTGATCGGCTGCATTGTCGTACCAGATATCGCGATAATCCGTGCCGGTGGTCAGGACAGGTTCCGGTTTGCCGAATGTGATGATGCTCATTTTTTTGGACTTATCGCCGCGCGGGTTGCGCTTAACGAAGCGGTTTTTCTTACTCATGCAGCCTCTTTCCTTACACCCCAGCGGGATTTCGGTTTGTTTTCGTAGTTGAGTGGTTCGTTATGCAGTGCGTGGGTAATGGCCCAGAACGCCTCTGCGTGGCCAGTGTCCTGGCTGCGGTCAGCGACAAATGTCATGGCGTTACCGCTTTGCGTGGTGGTGCGGCGTACAGCCATAAAGCTGGCCGGGATCTCTTTCAGGTTTTTGTCCCATTCAATACGCTGGCTTTCCACCACGTCCGCCGCTTTCAGAACCAGCTGATTTTTCGTGTTCATGTCGTAACGAATGGCGACGGCCACGCGCATGGCAAAATGCTGGATGTTGTCAAAAACACCCTGGCCAATGCCGGTAACGTCCACTCCCAGATAGGTGAAGTTATATTTTTTAAACAGGAGTTCGATCTGCCTGGCCTGATAGCGGAAGTTCATGCCCTTCCAGTTAATGACCTTCAGAACGCGGAATTTCTCTGCGGCGTACATCGGCGGGGCAATAATCACAAAACACGACAAATCGCCGCTGCGTGCCGGGTCAAAGCCTCCCCATACAGGCCTGTCACCAAATGGCCGCGCAGCGTCCGGGTTGTGATCCTGCCAGGTGTCCACCTCCACACCGCAGGCTTCCAGGTCAGAAAAGCTGAATACGGAATCCTTGCTGTCCACGAACACGCACATATAGAGCATGTTGAAGGTGGCCGTGTTGTAGCGGTTGCGCAGCTTCTCGATGTTGGCCAGGTTGAAGCCGCCCGCAATGGCATCCTCCATCGTGATGACATAGCGCCACTGACCGTCCGGGCAAAGCCGTCCGCCGTTGCGCATTTCATCAAAGGACGGGAACTGGGCGGCCGCGCGTTTTTTGCTGCCCTGTTTCCATTCTTCACCCGTCCAGAACGGGTAAGCCTGGTGCGTTTTGGCTGAGGGCGTTGAAAAGTAGGTGGTACGCCATTTGTCATGGGTGGCCATTGCGCTGGCCACTTCGTTAAGCCGGGCGAAGTTAGGCACCCAGAAATATTCGTCACAGTACAGGTGGCCACTGTAGGACTGTGCCGTGTTTTTGTTGGTTGAGAGAAAACGCAGTTCAGCACCGTTGCTGAGGCGGATCGGGTTGCCGGTCAGCGTGATGCCAAAATACTGCTCTGCAATGTTGACGATGTAAGACCGGAAGTATTCCGCCTGGACTTTGGAGGCAGACAGGAAGATTTGCGGATCGCCTGTCATGACCGCGTTTTCAAAGGCTTCAAATGCAAAATACCAGGTGGCACCAATCTGGCGGCTTTTAAGGATGTTCCTGACCTGCTGGCCAATATTCCTGCGCAGGTGTTTCTGGTATTCAAAAAGATGTTCTTCCGCCCAGGTGTCAAAATCCGCCTGAGTCAGAGAAGAAATATCGTTTTTCCTGTTTTTGCGTTTGGGGCGGGGTTCATCGTTGTTGCTGTCCCGCGCAGCTGCCTGCCCGTTACTCTGGCCGCTGGCCATCTTTTCTTTATGCTTATTGCTTTGAGCACGCAGCTTTGTGGCGTGGGCAATCAGCATGTCCATTTCTTTCAGGTCGAGATCGGTTTTATTATCGCGGCTGGCCAGCAGCTGGTAGCGGCGTTCGATTGCCTCCTCTGTGCTTTCAAAACTGAGTAAATCAGCCCAGCTGTATTTCTCAGCCCAGTAGTAAACGATCCGCGCATTCGGCAGATTTAATTCTGATGCAATTTCTTTGGGCGTATAGCGGCGCAAATAAAGTGCGCGGACAACGCCTTTTAGTTCTTCTGAGTATTTAGCCATGCGGATAATTATGCCGTGGCTGTTATGAAAAAACGGCGGTGTTAATTCGCGTCTGTTCGGTAATACGTGATAACCGAACTGTTCAGAATAAAGCGTGATGCGGTGTTGGTTTTATTTGGCAATAATTGATTTGCAGCGTCGGTGAATAAATCAGGGGGGATATGTCGCATTTAAAAACTGACTGGCTGTGTGTTGCTACCGAAGGGGATACCGTTGACGGCAGGGATATTAAACGCCAGTGGATTATCGATATGGGGGAAACCTATGACTATAACCACTATGTCGCTCTAATCTGGCCAGAACACGAGGATGATTGCGGTAATTTTGGGGAGGTACTGGAAGCCACCTGGCATGATGGTGAGGACGGACTGGCGCGGCTTTACGTCAGCCTTTGCCCGAATATGCGTTTGATATTCGCCAACCATGAAGATCAGCTCTTGTTCTTCTCGATTGAACCGGCAGAAAACTGGCGCGGTAGTGGGCGTACATACCTCAAGGGGCTGGCGGTTACAGATACTCCCGCCAGTGTTGGCACCACACGGCTGCGCTTTAGTAGTCGGCGCAAAAAATTATCTAGGCAGGGATATTACAGTTGTGTGATTTCCCGTGACGGAAAAATTAAACAGGAAATTCGAATGAAGAACTGGCAAAAATTGTTTGGTATTAAACCGAAGTTTGAAGATGAAACACCGCCTGATGATACCGCGCAGGGTGATGATAAGTTACAGGCACTGGCCAACGCGGTAAACGAACTGGAAGGCCGTGTGGCTAAAATTGAAAATCAGCTGAATGATGTTCAGGGTGATGTGGATACCATTGCGGAAGTGGTCGATACCGAAGAATTTGCGGCTATTCGTGATAATGCAAAAGATATCGTTAAACGTTTTAACGATCTGGGTAATAAATCCACCCGTACACCAGGGCGCAAGATTTCAGAAAAAGCGGGTAAATTTAATTTCCTGTAATACGTTCTGACGTTAATTAGTACAAAACATTTTTATTATCGCTTAATCGCGAGGGAGTTTTATGCACCTTAATAATCGTGCACGGGATTTACTGGATAAATATTCGAGTGGTATGGCGCAGCAGTTTGGCGCACGTGATACCAGTCGTTATTTCTCCCTGAATGACCCGCAGGAAAACGCGCTGCGTCTGGCGCTGCTGGAGTCCGTGGAGTTCCTGAACATGATCACCTGTCTGGATGTTGACCAACTGAGTGGCCAGGTGATTTCTGTCGGTTCCTCCGTGCTGCATACCGGCCGAAGTGAAAATGGCCGCTTTGTTCGTCAGGTTGGCGTGGACGGCAATGACTATTCACTGGTTGAAACGGACAGCTGTGCCGCACTGCGCTGGGATCTGCTTTCGGTCTGGGCCAATGCCGGTAAGGACGAAAACGAGTTTTACAACCTGGTCCAGGCTTTTACCACACAGGCGTTTGCGCTGGATATGCTGCGTATTGGTTTTAACGGTAAGAGCCGTGCCAAAACGACGAATCCAACGGATAACCCGAACGGCGAAGATGTCAACATCGGCTGGCATGAGCGTATGAAAACGCTGCTGGGTGGTAATCAGATTATGACCGATCCGGTCGTGCTGGATGAGGCCGGGGATTACAAGTCACTGGATGCAATGGCTTCAGACCTGATTAACGCCAAGATTCCTGCCCAGTTCCGCAATGACCCGCGCCTGGTGGTTCTGGTCGGTGCCGATCTGGTTGCTGCTGAACAATACCGACTGTATCAGGCCGCAGATCGCCCGACTGAGAAAATCGCGGCGCAGATGCTGGGCAGCACCATTGCTGGCCGTCCTGCTGTTATCCCGCCGTTTATGCCGGGTAAACGTATGGTCGTCACACCGCTTTCTAATCTGCATATCTACACCCAGCGCAACACCCGCATGCGTAAGGCGGAATTTGTTGAAGACCGTAAGCAGTTCGAAAACAAATACCTGCGTAATGAAGGTTATGCGGTTGAAGTGCCGGAGCTGTACGCGGCCATTGATGAATCTGCCGTGACCATCGGCAAGGTTTCCGAACCAGCAGAGGGCTGATAAATGGCACTTTCTCCCGCGCAGCGTCACAGCCAGCGCATTGCGATGGAACAAAAGCTGAAACGCAGCCAGGCACTGGAAACCACAGAAAGCATGCACCTGCTGATTAAGGCGCTGGAAGCGGATGTGGAACATTGCCGTAACCTGCCGACAATCGCTGATCGCGTTGAGTTTAAACGGGATGTGTTGCTGCCGCGCTGGACACCGACTGTGGATGCTTATCTGGAAAGCGGGCAGGTGTACGCCAACCCGGTATTTGCCTGGTGTGTTATCTGGCTGTTTGACGTGGGCGATCTGGATAAGGCGCTGGACTGGGCTGACATTGCAATCAGCCAGCAGCAGGCAACCCCGGATCGGTTGCGCAGCAATTTTCCTACGTTCGTGGCCGATACGATGCTGGCCTGGGCGCAGGAAACATCAGGGCGCGGGGAAAGTGTTGAACCGTATTTCTCCCGCACATTTGAGCGTGTCGCCAGTACCTGGCGGCTGCATGAACAGGTCACGGCCAAGTGGTTCAAATTCGCTGGGTTGAGGCTGCTGCGCAGCGAAGATGGCCAGACAACGGCAGCGAGTGTCGATGATATCGAAACGCTGGAGAAAGCCGATCAACTGCTGGCCACCGCAGAAAAATACTATTTAAAAATCAGCGTCAAAACGGCACGGCAGACGATTGCCGCCCGTATCCGAAAACTGACGCAGGGGTAAAGACTACCGCAAGCCAGGCGGACGCGGTGGAGGGCAGAACACTCCGTGTGTCACTGTGCCGTGGAAACCGGTCAGTCCGCCTTTTTCGGGGGAATTATGTTTAGCGGAAAACCGCTGGATTATCAGGATGAACCGCTGACGAATAACGGGTTCTGGCCGGATCTGAATCTGAAGGACTTTCAGGCGCAGCGGTCACTGCCAGCCGATATCGACGCGGACACCATCAGTCAGGCGCTGCTGGCCGCTGTCGCGGAGGTGAATGCCGAGCTGGAAAACGTTGAGGCCAGCTGGAAAGCAAAAGGCCACACGCTGGCGGCAGATGTTCCGGGTGTCAGCATGGGCGGGCTTAACAGCCTGTGCGCCCAGTACATGAAAGCGGTATTTGCCAGGGCAAAAGCGGATTTGCTGGGGGAGTTCGCCACTGTCGGGCGGCGTGAAACCCATCCGGGGCAGGAGAGTATGGAAACCCGCGCCGGGTTACTGGCTGAGGCTTCAGTAGTGATCCGCCGCATGAAGGGGCTTAAACGGGCAACGGTGAAAAAAGTATGAGCCAGACGCAGCTTGAGAGCCTGACTGCATTTTTTCAGCAAAACGTGCCGCCGCGCGCCATGCAGTCATTTGACAGTGTGCTGGATGAAATGAAGTTCATCCCTGCCGCGAAGGATTACGGACTGGGGCAGTACCGCCAGGCGGTGATTCGCTATGACGCGGTAATCAGCTGGCAGCGTTTCCCGTATCGCCTGTGTCCGCCGCAGTTGCTCATGTCGCTGCTGGCCGCGTGGCTGGATGAGGCTGACAGGGAATTGCTGGATGAAGTCGGCCTGACTGAAGCTGAGCCGGACTGGGATGTGTCAGTGGAGGATGAGGAAACCGCCACCATTGTGCTGACGGTACCAATGGCGGAAGAACTGGTGATCAGGGAGGACGAAAACGGGGTGATCCCGTGGCAGGGAAAACGCTGGTCGCTGGTTAACCCTGAAGTCTGGATAGCGATCACCGCCAATATTTATGGCGTGGATGAAACCGGTGCGCCGGTAGGCGGTAACGAATGATTGCCGGTGGCGAGCTGAATAAAAAACAGCTGGCAGAGTTGCGTAAATCCCTGGCCAGCATGGAGCTGCCGCCCAAAAAGCGCCAGCGTCTTATCTGGAGGCTGGCCAAATATGGCGTGATTGCCGCAGCAAAACGGCATGTCCGCAATCAGGAAGCACCAGATGGTCAGAAATGGCCAGGGCGTAAAACGAAGCGCAAAGGAAAGATGCTGCGGAACCTGCCAAAACTGCTGCATATCCGTGAAATGCCAGAGATTCAGGCGGTGCGGATTTATTTGCAGGGCGGTGGCTACCGGAACGGGGAAGCGCCGGTACCGGCCGGGACAGTCGGATATGCGCAACAAAATGGGATGCACGTCAGTGTCAGCCGTCGCAGCCAGCCACGGAAGGTGGAGGCCGGAAAAATGGCCACGCCAGCCCAGGCCAAAAAACTGCGGGCGCTGGGGTACCGGGTACGCACCGGTAAACGCTGGAAAAAGCCCACGCTGGGCGAGTTAACCCAAACGATGCCATACAGCCGGGCGGGGTTACTGATTCGAAAACTCAGCGGTAAGGCGGTGAAAACCAGCTGGACAGTGGATCTTCCTGCCCGTGTCTTTCTGGGCATGAGTGACGATGAATTTGATAACGCGCTGGCGCGTCAGCTTCAGGCCATCGGCTTTGGCTGGGATGTTAAGGCGCAGGATATTAAGGGGAAAGCATGACCTGGCCAAACGTGACCGTGAACCAGGTAAACCAGCTGCTGGGTGAAACCAATGAAGTGGAACGCACGCTGCTGTTTATCGGTACGGGTACAAAAAATGTGGGGAAAACGCTGGCGGTGAATGCCCAGAGTGATTTTGATGCACTGCTGGGAGAAGGGAAAAGCCCGCTGAAAAGCGATGTTCTGGCGGCACTGGCAAACGCCGGTCAGAACTGGTGGGCATTTATTCATGTGCTTCCCGCAGATGCTGAGGACGATGCCTGGGTGAAAGCGGTTCTGGCCGCACAGGTGGTGTGTTCGGTGGAAGGGGTAGTGCTGTCCAGTGATGTGACGGCCAAAGCCCCGGTGAATCAGGCGGCGACGTTACGATCCACGCTGATTTCTAAATATGGGCGCTGGGTGTGGTTCATCCTGGCCGTGCAGGGAATGCAGGAGGAAGAAGCCCAGGCGGATTACCTGACCCGTGTGTCTGCCATTCAGGATGGTATTGCAGAGAAGGCGGTGCAGCTGGTTCCGCGTCTGTGGGGAAATGAGCCGGGTGTGCTGGCTGGCCGTCTGTGCAGTCGTGCCGTGACTATCGCAGACAGTCCCGCCCGTGTGAAAACCGGGGCGCTGCTGAATCTGGGCAGTGATGAAATGCCGGTTGATGGTACCGGGGCGGTTCTGGAGCTGGCCACGCTTCAGGCACTGGAAGCGCAGCGCTTTAGTGTACCGATGTGGTACCCGGATTATGACGGCTTTTACTGGGCTGACGGGCGAACGCTGGATGTGGAAGGCGGCGATTACCAGTCTATTGAAACCCTGCGTGTTGCCGATAAAGCGGCGCGTCGTGTACGTCTGCTGGCTATCAGCAAAATTGCGGATCGTTCACTGAACAGCACACCGGGCAGTATTGCTGCACACCAGACGCTGTTTGCACGTCCACTGCGTGAAATGTCCACGGCGGCCAGTATCAATGGCGTGTCATTTCCGGGGGAAGTGAAGCCGCCGCAGGAGGGTGATGTGACCATTGTCTGGAAGAACAAAAAGACGGTGGATATTTATCTGGTGGTACGCACCTGGGAAGTCCCGCTGCAAATCACCATCAGTCTGTTACTGGATGCCAGTCTGGAGGGCGCTGCATGAGCAAACGTATTTCGGGTATGTCGTTTGATACCTATCTTGACGGCGATCTCATCCACATCGAGAAAATCACACTCGATATCACGGATAACAGCGCCGCCGCCCAGACCCGTGGTGTGCCGGATGGCCATGTTGATGGCGATGTGGCCGCAGAGGGAGAAATTGAAGTCAGTTCCAAAGTGCTGGGTGTACTGACGGCCAAAGCCCGCGCCGCAGGTTCATGGCGTGGTATTCCGCCGCTGGATTTTCTTTTCTATGCCAAAGCGGGCAGCGAAGAAATGAAAGTGGAATCGTTCGGCAACAAACTCCAGCTAAGTAATCTGCTGGATATCGATCCAAAGGGCGGCGGTGTGGCGACACACAAAATCAAATATTTTGTGACCAGTCCCAAGTTCGTGAACATCAACGGTGTGCCGTATCTGGAAGCGGAAGCCACGGAAAACCTGATCGGATAGGGGGCAGGGATGCAGGACTATGAGAAAGGGTTTATTGCCCTGGCTGTGATGGGGGCGCTGATTGCGCTGGGCAAAATGTTGAGCAGTGGGGAGCCGATAACTCTGCGGCTGGTTGCGGGGCGCGTCATTGTCGGTAGCGCCCTGTCGGTTGCGGCAGGGGTGGCACTGTACTTTGTCCCGGATATTCATCCACTGGCGCTGGCCGGGATTGGTTCCGCGCTGGGTATTCTCGGTCTGAATGGCGTTGAAGCCTGGCTGCGCCGAAAGGGGATCGATTTTTTAGGTAAAGGGGGCAGCAAGTGACGTTAAGTGAAAAGCAGCAGCTGTTTACTGTCATGGTGGCCAATCTGATCCACTGGGCGGAAGAACGCGGCTACCGGCTGACGTTTGGCGAAGCGTACCGCACCCCGGAACAGGCGGCGCTGAACGCGAAGAAGGGCAGCGGTATTTCGAACAGTCTGCACACCCAGCGTCTGGCCGTGGATTTTAACCTGTTTGTTAATGGTCAGTACCAGACCCGTACAGAGGACTATCTGCCGCTGGGTGAATACTGGGAATCACTGGGCGGAAGCTGGGGCGGGCGCTTCAAATCCAGACCGGATGGTAATCATTTCAGCCTGGAACATAACGGGGTGCGCTGATGAGTCACGCGCAGTGGCTGGTTGTGGTGGCGCTGGCGTTTGTGTGGGGCTGGCTGACCGCTGACTGGCGGCGCGACAGTCTGGAGCTGGCAATCAACACGGCGGCGCAGGTGGCAGGAAATGAATCGCGAAAGGTGATGCAGGGCATTGCCAGTGATTCCGCCAGGGAGCTGGAAGATAAACTGGAGGCGCTAAGAAATGCGCAACCGCGAGAGATCCGCACGGAAGTGCTTAAGCCGGTTTTTACTAACAGGTGCCTGTCTGATGAGTTTGTCAGCATGTACAACAGCGCCGTCGCCGGTACCGAACGTGCGTTATCAGGAAAACCTGAAAACACGATGCGCCACGCAGCTGCCGCGCCTGAACGGGGCAACAGGTAAAGATGCAGCGGAACTGCTGACTGTTTACCTTGAAATATATGGCCAGTGTGCGGCGCGTCATAATCAGTTAGTCGATGAAATTAATTTAAGAGAGCATGTTATTTATGGAACAAATTAAACTGAGTGTTTGTGGTGCGGATATTGTTTTTGAACCTAATCAGACTGCCTACAATAAACTGATTAATGAAATGGCGATGGATAATAAAGTTGCACCTGCAAATAATTATCTGATGCGTATTGTTACCCCGGAAACGAAAGAAGCACTGATTGACGTATTAAAACGTCCGGGTGCAGCACTGCAACTGGTCAGTAAGGTTAATGATATTTACGCGCCTGAACTGGAGATTGAAGTAAAAAACTGACAAAGCGAGTCCATGATATTGAACGAAATGGACTCGAACAGTATTTAATTCTTCGCCGTCATTATTTACCTCATGGTCAGGATTCTGTTGACGATATTGCCGCCGCTATATGGCTGGATAACCGTCACTGGGAATATACGGGAATAGCCGTGGCTAATGGCGTGGCTAAAGCATTTAAAGGCACTGAATGAAACAGTTAGATTTTACATTAAGCCTTATTGATAAATTGTCCCGCCCGTTAAAACAGGCGCAGGGCAACGTAACGGGCTTTGCTGAAAAATCAAAAGAAGCCTTTATGCAGATTGGCGGCGGTGTTCTGGCGCTGGCGGGTACAGGGATGGCCATTAAAGGTGCGCTGATGCCCGCCATTGAAATGTATGACGCGCTGAATGATGCGGCCGCAAAAGGGATCGATGATTCTGCTCTTAAGGCCGTTCAGCGTGATGCGCTGCGCTTCAGTACAACCTACGGTGCCAGCGCGGTGGAGTTCGTCCAGTCCACGGAAAGTATAAACGCCTCCATTGCCGGGCTGACCGGGAATGAGCTGCCGAAAGTGACGAAAGTCGCTAATACCCTGGCGTTTGCGCTTAAATCCACCGCTGCGGAAACCGCTGAGTTTATGGGGCAGATGTTCGGTAACTTTTCCGCCGATGCCAACCGGCTGGGCAAAGTTGAGTTTGCTGAACAGCTGGCCGGAAAAATGGTGTATATGCGCAAAACCTTTGGCACGGAAATGGCCGCTATCAAGGATTTGATGGAAGGGGCGCGCGGCGTGGGTACTAACTACGGCGTGGGGCTGGATGAACAGCTGGCCGTGCTGGGACAGCTTCAGCGGACACTGGGCACGGAAGCCAGCAGCGCTTATGAAGGCTTTATGACCGGAGCCATTGAGGGCGGTAAAAAGCTGGGGATGTCCTTCACGGATTCCACCGGCAAAATGCTGTCCATGCCTGAAATGCTGATCAAGTTACAGGGCAAGTATGGCAAAAGCCTGGAAGGGAATCTGAAAGCCCAGGCTGAACTGGATGCGGCATTTGGTGACAGTTCGGCTGTGGTGAAACACCTTTATGGCAATGTGGCGCTGCTTCAGCGCAATATCACAGAACTGGGCGGTGCTGACGGTCTGAAGCGTACCCAGGAAATGGCGCAGAAAATGGTGAAGCCGTGGGATCGGTTTGTCGCAATCCTGAAGGCTATCCAGACCGTAATCGGCCTGACGTTGATCCCGGTGCTCTATCCGGTTCTGAACCGCCTGGCTGATATGGGACAGACCTTTGCCCGCTGGATGCAGCTGTTTCCCAACATTGCGCGTGTTGTCGGGTATGCGGCAATGGCCTTACTCAGCTTTGCGGCTGTGGGCGCAGTCGCCAACATCGTGATGGGTGTCTCCAGATTCATCATGATGGGGTTGCGCGGGATCTGGGTGGCGCTGACGGCCGTCACGAAGGTCTACACCGCTGCTGTCTGGCTGGGGAACATTGCTGTGATTGCCTGGAACGCCACGCTGAAATTTCTGCGCGGTACGTTGCTGGCGGTTCGTATGGCGGCAATGATGGCCGGGATAGGTATCAATCTGATGAGCTGGCCGATCCTGCTTGTGATTGGTGCCGTTGCCTTACTTGCTGCCGGTTGCTGGCTGTTGATTAAACACTGGGACACGGTAAAGAACGCGGTCATGGATACCGCTGCATTTCAGGCATGCGCCAGGGTAGTGGCATGGCTTGCCGGTGTGTTTGCTTCAGCCTGGCAGTTTATCAGCGAAGGCTGGAACAGTTTTATTTCCATGCTGACCGGGTTTTCTCCTTCTCAGGCATTAAGCGGACTGGCCATGGGCATTGTGTCATTGTTTGATAATGTCTGGCTGTCGGTTAAAAACGGCTTTCTGAAATCATGGAACTGGATTGTAAGTAAATTAAATAATATTCCGGGTGTTGATATTGAACTGGCGGGCGCTGCTTCAGCAGGTATCGCTAAAAATGAAACAGCGGTGTATCCGGTACCGGAGTTAAAACAATCCGCGAAAGCTGAAGGCGCACTTCCTGCGGTGACGCAAAATAGTTTCACCCCAGACAGGCTTTTAACCGGAGGCGAATTAAAAGGTATTGAGAAGGGCGGAATTACCAAAACGATTAACAGTAATGCTAAGTCCGTGACCGACAATAGCCGGAAAATTGACACGGTAAACATTTATCCGAAAGAAATGATTACACCCGGTCAGTTAATGGAATTTCAGGAGCTGGGCGCATGAGTGAGAGCCTTTATATTGATTTGCTTATTCAGGGCGGCGATTTTGTTCTGAATACCGGATATGAACCTGAACTGTGTAATAACCGTAAAAGTATCGGACAGGACATTATTCATTCCATTATTGAAAGCGGGCTGGCAACGGAACTGATTGCCGAACGCAGCCCAACAATGCGGGCGGATATTTTTACCCGTATGGAATTACTGATTGAAGATGATGAACGGATTATTCCGGGAACAGTGGAAATCAGGGAGGAAAGCCAGAAACGATTATGGATAACGGCCAGCACCTATGACTTTGGCGGTATTTCTGCGCAGGTGGATTTATGACGGAAAAACCGCAGGTTGATTTTGAGGAAGTGGTGAAGGCCAGCGGGATGCCGGTGACGGAATCTGAAGTGCGGGATCGCTTTAATGCGATTGCGGCTGAGGAGGGCATGATCACTAACACATCCCGTATGTCACCGTTCTGGCGGTTAATTACGGCCATTGTGACTGCGCCGGTGATGTGGCTGAAAGAGGTTCTGGTGTCCACGGTGCTGGCCAATATGTTTGTGGCCACGGCCAGCGGGAGCATGCTGCGCCTGTTGGCCTGGGCGGTGAACGTGACGGCGAAACCTGCCAGCGCTGCGCAGGGTGTGATCCGTTTCTTTAAGGAAGATGCCAGAGCCGTTGTGACGGTGAAGGCCGGAACGGTTATCCAGACTGAACGCATCAACGGCAGGGTGTACGAACTGGCGACCACGGGCGATGTGGTGATCCCTTCCGGCACGGCCAGCGCCCTACTGCCGGTGAAAGCCACCGGAACCGGGGGAGCCTATAACCTTGCGCCAGGGTATTACCGCATTTTGCCTGTGGCCGTGGATGGTATCAGCCATGTGGCCAGCGAGGAAAACTGGCTGACGGTGCCGGGTGCCGATGAAGAAAGCGATGATGAACTGCGTGAACGCTGCCGCAACCAGTTCAATCTGGTGGGCAATTACCACACGGATGCGGTTTACCGTTCAATGATTGCCGGTGTTGCCGGGCTGAGTATTGACCGGATTTTCTTTGAGCATGAAGCGCCGAGGGGACCGGGTACCGCAAACGCCTATCTGTTGCTGGACAGTGGGGTGGCTTCCGCACCGTTCGTGAATGCGGTGAATGATTACATCAACACACAGGGACACCACGGCCACGGCGACGATATGCAGTGTTATGCCATGCCGGAAACCCGCCACGATCTGGTCGTGACGGTGTACGTCAGAAATCTGGCCAACCTGACAGACGACGAACGGAACAGTCTGAATGCCGGGATTGAAAACATGATCCGCTGTGCTTTTCGTGAAAACGCTGATTTTGACGTCAGAAAAACGTGGCCATATTCGCGGTTCTCGTTTTCTCAGCTGGGACGGGAGATCCACAAAACCTTTGCGCTGGCGGATTCGCTGTCCTTTTCACTGGGTGACATTACCAGTGAGCTGAATGTGCCGCGCCTGAAGTCACTGGTAGTGAGTCTTGAGAATGAATGAGTTCATGAAAAAGCTGGCCGGGATGGTGCTTCCCTCCTGGATGAATCAGGGGGAGCCGAACAAGCTGCTGAAAACAGCCCGGCGATTCTGGGCGGAGGTTTACGGCTGGATAACCTGGCCACTGAACCAGTTTGATCCGCTGACCTGCACACCGGCATTACTGAACCTGCTGGCGTATGACCGGGACATAACCCGCTTTGATGGTGAGCCATTGAGTCTGTTCCGCAAACGGGTGGCGTTTGCCTTCGTGAATGCGCGTGATGCCGGTTCCGTTGAGGGATTTATCAACATCTTTGAACGGCTGGGCATTGGATATGTGGAGCTGCGGGAGCGTCAGCCGGGTATTGACTGGGATGTGATCCTGGTACGTGTGACAGACAGCCAGATAGCGGACAACACGCAGCTGCTTATCCAGATAATCCGACAGTACGGGCGAACATGTCGCCGCTATCAGTTTGAAGTGATCACATCGGAAAAAATGGCCATCAGAGCCGGATGGGATCAGGGGGAATATGTGGTTTATCCGGCTTCGTTAGCAGGGACGGAAACCCGAAGCGCGACATTCAGCGCAGGTTTGTAAGGAGTTTTATATGTCACAGACAGCTATCACGCTGGCGTTTGAACACTGGAAAGCGCAGCAGGGTGCGACTGGTGAGCCGGTGTTACTGGATGAATTTGTGTTTGCGAATGTGCCAGGGCTGAACCCGGATATTCCCGTTGATCGTAGTGAAGCACTGCCGCCTGTGGAGCAGATTGTGCACCGGCAGCCTGTTACCCGCACTGGCGTGGTGAATGAAAATGGCGTGGTGTATTCCGCCGTTCTGGGCGCTGACGTGGGCGATTTCAGTTTCAACTGGATCGGACTGCTGAACAAGGCCAGCGGCACCCTGGCCATGATTGTTCATGCGCCTGTGCAGCAAAAGCTGAAAACAGCGGAAGGGCAACAGGGGAACGTGCTGACACGTTCGTTTCTGATGGAGTACAACGGCGCACAGGCCGAAACCGGGATTAATACACCGGCTGAGACCTGGCAGATTGACTTCACGGCGCGTATGGCCGGAATGGATGAACGCCAGCGCCTGGAAAATACGGATATTTACGGGGCTGCGGCATTCTTTGGCGATGGCTGGCTGGTCGGTAAAACGGGTAATCAGTTTTTTGTCACCAAAGGCACCGGCTATGTGGCGGGGCTACGTACGTCACTGGCTGCAAATCAGAATATCACCGTGACAACCAAGCCGGTCAAAGTCTGGCTGGATGTGTGCTGGACGGGATCACTGACCAGTGTGTGGAATGCCCAGTGCAAAATCACCGTGGCGGAAAACCTGACGGATTACGTGCAGAACGGCGTACAGCATTACGTGTTTGCCGTGGCCAGCATTGATGTGAATGGCAATATCACGGATTTACGGCCAAAAGGAACGCTGAACGAACAACAGGCCAGCGACGCACTGAAAAAGCATGAGCAGTCACGAAATCATCCTGATGCCTCAACCAGTGAAAAAGGGTTTGTGCAGTTAAGTAGTGCCACGGACAGTAATTCCGAAAAGCTGGCCGTCACGCCAAAGGCATTAAAAGCGGTGAATGAGAATGCAAATGGTCGCGTTCCGTCAGAAAGGAAGGTTAACGGGCATGCGTTGACCGCTGATATCAGTGTCACGGCACAGGATATTTTTGAAGGCCAGTGTATTGAAATTGGTCCGGGTCAGGATCTGGATAATTACCAGTCACCGGGCCTGTATTTTCAGCCAGCAAATGCTAATACCAGCGCAGCATTGCATTACCCGGAAAATAACGCCGGTTCCTTGATGGTTTTAAAAGGCGCAGGGATAACGCAGGTTTATCGCGTGTACAGCAGTTCGCGAAGCTATTCGCGGAGCAAATATTCTACGCAAGCATGGACACCGTGGACACCGGATGATGGTTTTCCTGTTGGCGCGCCGATTCCGTGGCCATCCGATACTGTTCCACCCGGTCACGCCTTAATGCAGGGACAGCCTTTTGATAAATCAGTCTATCCGTTGCTGGCAGTGGCGTATCCATCCGGCGTTATCCCTGATATGCGAGGCCAGACAATAAAGGGCAGGCCTGATGGTCGTGCGGTCTTGTCTCAGGAGCTGGACGGTATTAAGTCACACGACCACGGCGCAACGGTCGCAGCTACCGACCTCGGAAGCCGTGACACCACCGGATTTGATTACGGTAATAAATCTGTTTCGGCTTTTGACTATGGAACTAAAACAACAAACAACGGAGGCAACCACGCCCACGCAGTAGATGTTTATTATCTCAACACTTCACAGCAGTTTGCGAAAGTGGGTGCCGGTGGTCAGTGGGCTGGCGGGGCGGGAACCCAGGCAACTTATGCAGGTGGGGATCATGCTCATTCTGTCTACATTGGTGCGCACGACCACATTGTTGGAATCGGAGCGCATGCCCACTCTGTCTACATTGGTGCGCACAGCCATGGAGTGACCGTTTCGCCGTCTGGTCAGGCAGAAAACACCGTAAAAAACACCGCATTTAACTACTTAGTGAGGCTTGCATAATGGCTTTTAAAATGACCGATTCCAACCGGGTAATCACAATCTATAACCTTTCATCTTCGACGAATGAATTTATTGGTCAGGGTGATGGTTATATTCCGGCAAATACCGGATTGCCTGCTTTCAGTACAGATATTGCCCCGCCGTCAGCGCCGGAGGGGTTTATTGCAGTATTTAATTCTGATTCTAATAAATGGTCACTGGTTGAAGACCATCGCGGGAAAATTGTTTACAGCATCCACACGGGGGAAGCAACCACAATTAGCCAGTTAGGCGCACTACCGGATGATGTTGTTTCCATTGCGCCCGAAGGCCATTTTATGAAATGGGACGGGAAAAAATGGGTACATGATACGGAGGCGGAAAAAGTGGCGCAGGTTACTCAGGCGACGCAGCAAAAAGAAAGTCTTCTGGCGCTGGCGGCATCAAAAATTGCCCCCTTACAGGACGCAGTTGATCTTGATATTGCAACAGAAGCGGAAGCGGCACTTTTACTGGCGTGGAAAAAATACCGCGTTTTACTTAACCGCATAAATCCAGATGATGCGCCTGATATTAGCTGGCCGGAGGTGCCTGATGTGGCGTGAAGCGCGTCTGGCGTTTACTGACTCACTGGCCGCGCTGAATTGTTCCGTTGTTCCGGCGCATCCGTGGATAAACGGTCTGGGGCAGCAGACGGATAACGGGGCATATCTCAGCCCGGTGAACGCCGTCCGCTATCTTGCTAAAAGGCTGGCCGGAACGGGCGGGAATGCCGATGTGATGATCATGATGGTGACAGGCCAGACGCATGAGAATTTTATGACCCGTCTCAACGGTCTGGTCGATGTTTTCCCTGCACCGGCATTCACTCAGGTAAAACGTCTGGCACAATCCGCAGCGGCGCTGTCCATCGAAAAAATGCAGATCCCCGCTAAAACCGGGGCGGGGTTGGTGGCCATTCCGCTGTCTGTGCCAACCAGCAGGGCGGCATTGTCTGCGGCGGCTGTCAGCCAGGCACAAAAAGCGGCCAGTGCGGGATTCAGCCTGGACGGATTAAAGCAACAAATGGGTGAGTTCGCGCAGCTGCGCGACAGCCTGATCAGTGATGTGGCCAGCGGGCTGAATGATTTGCAGGGGAAAAGTGCCAGAGCATGGGTGTTTACCAGCACCGGCGATACGGCCACCACGCTGCTGGAACTGGTAAAGGATATCCCGCAACCGTCTGCCGTCTATACCGCGGCGGTGATGCTGGTCGGTGACAATCTGGATGGAATAAAGGGAATGATTCATGACTTCGATCCCAACACTGGCGCTTAATGGTGAGGCTATCCAGCTGAAAAACATGCGCGTGACTGTATCGCAGCAGTTTCAGGATAAAGACCAGTCCGGCCAGACAAGCGCCACAACCAAATCAGAACAGGGGGCAAAAGGGAAAGAGCTGCGTATCAGTGGCGAAATTCCGTTTAAAAGCCCGGAGATCCTGAAGCGTATTTTTGAACTGGCCAGCGCCACGGATGCCGGAGGAAATCGCCAGAAATATCGTGTTGCGCATGAAGTGGCCAGAGCCGTGAATTTTCGCGAGGCGACATTCAGCGGGATGCTTGATGCCCCGCAGCAGGACGGGAAAATGGCCTGGCTGGTCACATTCACCCTGGCAGAACATATCAGCGTGCAGGAAAAGCGGGAAGCCAGGGCAACAGGCAAAACGTCTGCCAAAAAACAGACGGCCGGTAATGCGGGACAATCCGGCGGCCAGAGTGCCGGGGAAGATGAAGAAAAACTGACGTGGTTTGAAAAACGGGTGCTGAAACCCGTCAATGATGCTTTGGGTTAATGATGAAACCAGTTAAACGCCTGTACCTTTCAACGGATGACGTTCACCTGGCGGATGCCAGCCTGGTGCTGGAGCTGAACAGCTGCGGCCGGGGATTTATCACTGCACAGACAACTACGGATTACACCGGGAAACTGGTGCGGCTGGATGTGGGATACTCCGATCTCCTTTTGCGCTGGTTTACCGGCTATGTGGAACGCGCACAACCCGCCGAAAATGGTTTTCAGCGTCTGTTTGTTCGCGAGCTGGTCGGCGTATTTGAAAGGATGTGGCCATGTTCATTTCAGCATCCCACTTTGCGCAAGGTAGCCAGCTGGCTGGAGGAAAACAGCGGAATTGCTGTCAGTGTGCCGGATGCCCCTTACAGCGATAAACCGATCCCCCATTTCACCCATAACGGCACGGGTTATCAGCTGCTGAATAATCTGGGCAGGGCGTTCAGTATCCCGGATTACATCTGGTACCAGCTGCCGGATGGTTCCCTGTATGTGGGCGGCGCGGAAAAAGCGATGTTTGCCGGTCGTCCGGTCGATATCCCGGCAGAGTTCAGCCAGGGGGCGGCGGGCGGTAATTCCATTACGTTGCCAGTGATCCAGAGTCTGCGGCCGGGTGTGGAGCTGAACGGGGAGCGCGTGACCAAAGTACATCTGACCAATGACACAATGGCTGTCACCTGGACACCCAGAAACCGCGCGACAGGTCAGCCATTACAGAAAACACCGGCACAGCGCCAGATTGAAAGCCATTACCCGGAACTGGCTTCCGGGCTGCACCTGCCAAAGCTGGCCAGAGTGGTGGCACCCAGCGAGGCGGTGAAAAGTGGTAATTTTGCCGATCCGTTCCGGCCGCGCTATGCCGTTGATGTGCAGCTGCTTGATGCAGACGGCAACCCGGATAACCAGACGCCGGTTTATTCTGCGGTGCCGCTGCCGGTACCTATGGCCGGGAATGACTCCGGCATGTTCCAGTTCCCGCCAGAAGGAACACTGGTTGAAGTTGCGTTTACCGGAGGGCGCCCGGATAAACCGTTTATCAGGCAGACGCTGCCGGATGGTACCAGTCTGCCGGATGTTAAACCCGGTGAGCAGCTGCAACAGCAGCGGGCGGAAGTGTCGCAGCGTGTTACCCAGGCTGGCGACTGGGTGAGACAGACCGATCAGACCATCAGCGAAACATCGATGGCGCGGACGGTTAAAGCCGATACGGAACGGCGCGATCTGATCAGCCGTGAAACGACGGTTAAAGCCACTGACAAAACCACGGTGCTGGGTACCGCCACCCTGCTGGCCGGAGCCATTCAGCAGGTCAGTGCAGGGGATTATAGCCAGGCCGTGAAAGGCAACAGGTTGGCCAGCATTGAAGGGAATGACGAAACTGACATAACCGGGAAACAGTCCACTAAGGTGGCCGGAGCCGTGGATGTTGATGTGGGGGGAACCCTGACTGAAAAGATTGCCGCATTGCGTAAATCGTTGGCGGCGGGCGGTCAGCAGATTATGGGGCCAACCGTCCATATTGGAAGTGAGAGCGTCAACACCCTGACCATGATGCTGGACACTATTGATTTACTGGCAGAGTTGGCGCAGCAATGTGCGAGCCATTCACACCCCAGCGTTGGTACGCCAACCAATGCCGGAGCATTTACCCAGACGGCAGAAAAGGCAGGTCAGACCCGGAGTAAGTACCAGAAAATAATCGCCTGATCATCCCATCAGCCCGCGCATAATGCGGGCTTTTTTGTACCCATTCCCAGACCTCACCAGACGCATTCTAAGCGCTTCTTTTATCTGACCACTACCGCGCAACACCACAAAAGGATCTGTGCTATCACGTGACGCTGACGGCGCTACACGCTGACAAAATAAATCTTTCGCAGACAAAAACGGCACTACACCGCACCCGCCTGCGGTTTCTGGATCGATAAAATTTTTCAGTTTTCATTTTCTACAAAACAGAGCGCCAGACCGTGCTGTGGCTGGCAGCTTCACAGAAAACCAGAACTGAAAAGTATGAAAGGAATTTCAGTGTTTTTCAGTAATATAAAAAATTGAGTTCCACAGCAATGTGATAACTCATTGATAAATTTGTGTTTTTTATCTTTTGGTGAGTTTTTTTTATTTAAGTAGAATGGATTTAAGGTCTGCAGGGATTATAAGAAAGCCGTAAATGGCGTGGGTTAAGTTTTTTTGAGTCAGATAAAAGTACTGAAAAATTCTTCATTAAGATATTGGCAAACGTGGTGGCTAAAAAAACAGGAATTCTCTCAATGTACTGTTAGTACTGACTGGGTTCAATAATCTCAACAGGCGGTTCTCAAAAATTAACGAATCACCATCGATTGTATATCGATGATGATTCATATGATTGTGCATATTATTACTTCTTGGTGCCGTATATAAAACCACCGATGCCGCCAACGAGCGTTGTCACTAGAGACATTAGCCCATTAACGATTGGAGGTTGCTCTCCAGTTTTGAAAGACGAAATGGTAATGACAACAAGCAAAAAAGCGACAACAATAAAGATAAAAAGCATAGACCAAAATCTTATTCTATTCTCACCTTCCGCTTTGATTTCTTTTTCAGTTTTAGGTCTGTGGTTTTTAATCAAATCTTCGATTTCAGCTTTGATTAAATAAGCAGTTTGTAAGTTGGTGTCGGTACCTGAACCAGCGGCTGTTCTGTTGCTGCTACTGGAGGCAGATGATACCTGAACACGCATTAAATCATCTTGTTTTCCCCCGTTTCCGAAAAATACATTCATGGTTTGCAATTCTCCATCACATGGCTGTATTTATAAGCTGTGACTTTTTCATTAAATATTTTTATTGCGGTATTTTCATCAAGATTTTTATGGTTCGGATCATTATTGTAATCAAGCTGTATAAGAACTGCATTACCTGTGTAAACTGGTGATTCAATATGAGCTTGACTAATGTTTAAGACATTATTCAGAGTGAACTCATCAACAGTATCTTTTTTATTTATTCTTAATGAGACTTCATCGTTGCCCTGATTTTTTTCATTAAGGTATGCTTTCGATATAAATTGTTGTGCATCCTTGGTAGGGATGTAATGGTTACCAACCAAACCTAAACGGTTTATTTTGTGTGTTTGAAGAATACTAATGATAAGGTTTTTTGAAGTTCGTAAGAACTCATTCACTTCAGATTCCATATCATTTGAGGGGTTATAATTTTTAACAATGTCAACACGATTTAAGGAAACGTTGAGAACGTAAGTTCCAAAAGACGATGTTCCTATTACCCTTGGGATGTCCGCTGGTGCTTCTGCCGGAAGAGGAATGGTTTGTGGCATGGCATCAATGATTTCACCCAAATCTTCATTCAGACGATTATATAGTGTGTCCGGCCTGATTATATTGCTGTCCAGGAATATTGCTAACTGGGTAGAGATGGTACCAATGATTTTTTTCATACTTTTTCGTTTCCGATATCCATTTTTAGACTATGAAGCAATGACGAGGATTGGTTTAGCGCAATGTGGGAGACCGAAATGCCCATCCATTCTACCTCAAGGTTATGGATAGAATGGCGCAGTTGGGTTGAAAGGTTAATGCACATGCTCAAGCGCCTCGCCTTAACATTTGTCATGCACTAATTAGCATTAAAAAATTGTAACTTTCCAAAAAAAACGCTCAGGCCCCCATCTTAGGTATCACCATAACGAGCCAACAAAATTTCATGAGGGGACAAAAAGGGGACAGTTAAGATGTTGTAAAAAAAATTTTAAACGCGATCTTCTTTTAACTGGTTGATTCTAAAATTAAAATTTGGTGGCCCCTGCTGGACTTGAACCAGCGACCAAGCGATTATGAGTCGCCTGCTCTAACCACTGAGCTAAGGGGCCGTGGCGGTGGATTATAAAGTAACTCCGCGTTGCAATCCAGACATAAGCGTACGGATGCTGTTTTTATAAACAATGTATTTTCAGTCCGTTATACTTGTTCCTCTGATGTATTGTTCGGAGTAATTATGGTTAAGGACATACTGGCACCGGGGCTGCGGGTGGTATTTTGCGGCATCAATCCGGGGTTATCTTCCGCAGGTACAGGATTCCCCTTTGCACATCCCGCTAATCGCTTCTGGAAGGTTATCCATCAGGCGGGGTTTACCGATCGCCAGCTTAAACCTGAAGAGGCACAGCATCTGCTGGATTTCCGCTGCGGCGTGACTAAGTTTGTCGACAGACCAACGGTACAAGCCAATGAAGTGAAGCTACAAGAGATGCGTAGCGGCGGTCGTCTGCTTATTGAGAAAATAGAAGAGTATCAGCCAGCCGCGCTCGCTATCCTCGGGAAGCAGGCATTTGAGCAGGGGCTTAGCCAGCGTGGGGCGCAGTGGGGAAAACAGACGCTGACCATTGGCGCGACGCAAATATGGGTATTGCCGAATCCCAGCGGGTTAAGCCGGATCACGCTGGATAAACTGGTAGAGGCGTATCGGGAAGTGAATGTGGCGTTGAAGGCGCGCGGCCTGTAACTGCCGGAGCCTTAGGCTCCGGCGTCACTGTCAGAACTCGAAGCGTGCGCCCATGTTGTAGCGGCGTCCTTCCAGGATGGAAGACTGGTTATAGGACGTTTTGTAGATTGGGTTCACGTCGAACAGGTTATAAACCCCCGCCATCAATGTGATGCTCTTGTTGAGATGGTAGCGTGCGCCTAAATCGACCAGCGCATAGGCGTCGGTTGACGTTGATTTGCCGATGTCAGGCGTATTGCTGCGCCAGCTGGCTTTACTCCACAGCTCCAGATCGTTAAGTGCATTCCATGTCAGAGACAGGTTGGCCATGCTCGTCGGGAACTCGTTCAGCGCCTCGCCCTTGTACTGACCGCTCTTTTGCTCGCTGTGGGTATAGGTGTAGTTCGCGTTCGCTTTCAGCGCGGTAGTGACCTGCCAGTCGCCGTTCAGCTCCAGGCCATAGATTTCCGCGTCGCTGACGTTGAAATACTGCGAGACTTCTTCCGCTTCATACCCGTTGTAAATGCACTTCTGCGTGGCCGTTGCGGTACAGATGGTGTAGTCGCTGATCTTGTCCTTGAATTTGGTGAAGAACGCAGTTGCATCTAGTGCCAGTGTGTCCTGTTGCCAGTAGACGCCCAGCTCGGTATTGACGCTCTGCTCAGGTTTCAGGTCATCGTTACCGATCCCAATGAAGGAATACGGATACGAACCGTAGACGCTGGTGAAGCCTTCATTGTTCTCACGCAGGTCCGGTTTTTTATAGCCCGCCGATACGCCGCCCTTCAGCGCCCAGTTTTCGTCAATCGTCCAGTTACCGTAGAGTTTTGGCGTGACGTGGTAGCCAAAGTAGCTGTCGTGATCGAGACGCGCCGAGGTGGTGAGGGTGAAGTCCGGAACCATCATCCAGGCATCTTCCGCGAAGATGGCCCAGCCGTCACGGGTGATCTTGCTGACTGGCGTTATGCCCGGCACTTCTTTGTTTTCGATGCCGAAAGTGTCGTCCAGCTCATTACGGGTGAAGTTGATCCCCAGCGTCAACTTGTGGTCGCCCAGCGTAAAGGTGTTCGCGCTGTTGGCTTCATAGTTTTTCTGCTTAATGAACTGCGAACTCATGCCCGGCACACGATACTCGGTTTTAGCGTTTTCGTAGCTGATGAAGTTCTTCACTTCCAGCAGATCGTCGCCGTACCAGGCATGCTGCGCAAGTGAAGCGGCATCGCGGTCAAAGTCCCATTGCCAGGCTTTATCATTGTGTGATTTTACCTGATGCCCTTTGACGACGTTCAAATCCCACAGTTGGGTGTCGGTCGGCGACATGTTGATGGTGGCATCCAGATTGCCAGCCTGGTGCTTCACAAAGCGCTCATCGGAGATGCTGTCGTCATCACGGCGATCAAGATAATCCGCCGCTACGCTCACTCCGAGCTTGCTGGGGATAATTGGCCCCATCAGGAAGACATTGGTCTGGTTGGTGTTACCGTACTCGCTCTTCTCTTGCAGGAAGTAGTTATCTTCCAGCACACCTGTCCATTTATCGAGGTTGTAGCCTTTTTTGGTGATGACGTTGACCACGCCGCCGATGGAGTCAGAGCCATACAGTGAGGACATCGGTCCGCGAATCACCTCGATTCGCTCGATAGCAGCAAGCGGCGGTAAAAAGGCAGCCTCTGTCCCGATATGGTGTCCGTAAGGACGCGATTCGCGGGTGCCTTGTTTGATGCCGTTGACCATGTAGGAGGTATAGGTCGAGTCCATGCCGCGCATCTGCACATCGCCTGTGGCAAGGCTACCGTTGCCATTACCCACCAATACGCCGGGCATCTCGCGAAGGGCTTCGGTGACGTTCTGGTTAGAGCGGGTGTTCAGTTCTTTCTCGCCGACGACGGAGATGGTCGCCGGTGCCTCACGGCGTTCCTGTGCGAAACCGGTGGCGGTGACCACCAGTTGATCTTCATTATCTGGTGTGGTTTCTTCGGCGAAAACGGTCGCCGGGAGGCTGGCAAGGGCGAGCGAAATCGCCAGCGCGGTACGAGTCTGGTTAATCACAACGCATTCCTCAGAACTGGGTTAAATCGAGCTTGAGTACATAGTCAGCCTTGTTGGCTTTTTCATCCTGCTTCACGCTAACGAAGAGCGTTTTGCTGTCAGGAGAAAGCACCATGCTGTTTGGCATTGCTGCCGTTTTGATGGTGTGCTTCAGGCTGTAAGTGTTGGCATCGATAACGCTAATCTGACGGGCATTGCGATGGGTAACATACACTTCGTTGCGGGCAGGGTTATAGACCGCAGCGATGGAGTTTGGCGTGGGAACGCGGTGAACAATTTTACCGCTGCCCAGTTGGACTACCAGCACGTCGGCGGTGTTGGTATCGGCGATAAATCCGACGCCTTTGGCCGTGTTCAACGCGATGTTCAGGAAGTAATGCTTCGGCTCGGAGGGGTCAACCTTCACACGCGACAGAACCTGCGACGTTTTGCCATCCAGGGTAACCAGTTCGCCTTTGCCAGTGACGGCGTAAACTTTATCGCCAGCTTCATCAACGGCGAAACCGACCGGATCCATCCCTTTGAGGGCGTGTAATAGTTTCTGGTTATACGTGTCGACAACCCACAGCACACCTTTATTTTCACTGCCAATACCGGAGACATACAGACGGTGGTGCTTCTTGTCGAGCACCACTTCACGAACGTGGGCTTTATTTTCTTCGTCTGCAAGCTGAAGCATTTTCACTTCTTTATGGGTACGGGTATCCAGCAGGGTCAGTGAGCCATCCAGCGCATTACCTAGCCAGAGAATGTGGTTAGGTTCATCCAGTGAGACCGCAAAAGGACGGCGTTCGGTGGCGATCCGCTCATCGACTTTTAATGATTCAGTTGAAAACAGGAACACTTCACCGGCGGTTTTATCTTTGTCGAAAGAGGGGGCAGAGGCTGCATAGATAGCCTGTTGTCCGGCGTCATAAGCCAGTTCGTAAACGCCATGACCAAGCGTCTGAGAGGCGAACTGATCCTCAGTAAAGTCTTTTGCCAGGGCTGAACCGGCATAAAGTGCCAGTGAAATCGCAAGCGCGCAGAGGGACTGATTTTTTAATGTTTTTAAATTCATGTCATTTTTCTTTACAGTTGTTTACGAAAAGAAAAATGATAATGAAAATAAATATCATTTACAATTGCATGTATAGGCGATGCCCCCTACCAATTTTTGTACACTGCGGAAAATCCCAAAAAAAAAGCTCCCCGGAGGGAGCTTCTTAATAACAGAAACGATTAATCGTCGAGGAAGCTACGCAGTACTTCTGAGCGGCTCGGGTGGCGCAGTTTACGCAGCGCTTTCGCTTCGATCTGACGGATACGTTCACGGGTAACGTCGAACTGTTTACCGACTTCTTCCAGCGTGTGGTCGGTGTTCATATCGATACCGAAACGCATACGCAGAACTTTCGCTTCACGGGCGGTCAGGCCAGCCAGAACGTCGTGCGTTGCGGCACGCAGGCTCTCGGTAGTCGCAGAGTCCAGCGGCAGCTCGAGGGTGGTATCCTCGATGAAATCACCCAGATGCGAATCTTCATCGTCGCCGATCGGCGTTTCCATGGAGATAGGCTCTTTAGCGATCTTCAGCACTTTACGGATCTTGTCTTCCGGCATCAGCATGCGTTCAGCCAGTTCTTCCGGCGTAGGCTCGCGGCCCATCTCTTGCAGCATCTGACGGGAGATACGGTTGAGCTTGTTGATAGTCTCAATCATATGTACCGGGATACGGATGGTACGCGCCTGATCCGCGATCGAACGGGTGATCGCCTGACGGATCCACCAGGTTGCATAGGTGGAGAACTTGTAACCACGACGGTATTCAAACTTATCAACCGCTTTCATCAGACCGATGTTACCTTCCTGAATCAGATCCAGGAACTGCAGGCCACGGTTGGTGTATTTTTTAGCGATAGAGATAACCAGACGTAAGTTCGCTTCAACCATCTCTTTTTTCGCACGGCGGGCTTTCGCTTCACCGATGGACATGCGACGGTTGATATCTTTAACCTGCTCGATGGTCAGGCCGGTTTCTTCTTCAATCTGCTGCAGTTTCTGCAGGCCGCGGTGAACGTCATCTGCCACATCGTGCAGTTTTTCAGACCACGGTTTGTTCATCGCGATTGCCGCGTTGAACCAGGTTTCGCTGGTTTCGTTGCCAGTGAACAGGGTGATGAAGTTTTTCTTCGGCATTTTGCACTGCTCAACGCAGAGCTTCATGATCAGACGTTCCTGAGTACGCACGCGGTCCATCATGACGCGCATGCTGTTTACCAGGTAGTCGAACTGCTTCGGCACCAGGCGGAACTGTTTGAACACTTCGGACAGCTTCTGAATTTCTTCCTGCGCGGCAGCATGGCTGCGGCCTTTCGCTTTGATGGTGTCGCGAGTGATTTCGTACTGAGTACGCAGTTCACCGAATTTTTCACGCGCTAACTCAGGGTCGATGCTGTTGTCATCATCGCTGCTGTCGTCGTCGCCATCTTCTTCATCTTCGTCTTCATCGTCATCCATCTCTTCCTGAGAGAGTTCAGAACCGACGTGGGTCGCCGTTGGCGCCATGTCTTCTTCCGCGTTTGGATCGACAAAGCCAGTGATCAGATCGGAAAGACGTGCTTCTTCAGCTTCTACGCGATCGTACTGCTCAAGCAGGTAGGTGATAGCTTCCGGGTATTCGGCAACGGAGCATTGAACCTGGTTAATCCCGTCTTCGATGCGTTTAGCGATGTCGATTTCGCCTTCGCGGGTTAACAGTTCAACGGTACCCATTTCACGCATGTACATGCGGACCGGGTCAGTTGTACGACCGATTTCGGACTCAACGCTGGACAGAACCTGGGCAGCCGCTTCTTCCGCGTCTTCATCGGTGCTGTTGGAGGTTTCAGCAAGCAGCAGATCATCGGCATCAGGTGCTTCTTCCATCACCTGAATACCCATGTCATTGATCATTTGGATGATGTCTTCGATTTGATCTGAATCGACGATATCTTCCGGCAGATGGTCATTGACCTCGGCATAGGTCAGATAGCCTTGCTCCTTACCACGTTGGACAAGAAGCTTCAGCTGTGACTGCGGGTTTTGCTCCATAAGACGGTATCCACACTTAATTCGTTTGATTGGTGTTGGGCGGTAAAACCGCCAACGGCAAAACGAGGGCATACTTATATTTTGCCGCTGCCTCTCCGTGCGGCTGTCGGGGGCTTCCCGATCGATATTCGGCAGTTAAGCCGTTAAATACTTCATCTTTCACGTTGTCTCTGCGTTAGCTGCGTTCGTTTACTTGCTGCCTTGATACAACGCGAATGATTTTGTCTTTGTTTTGTCTTTCTCTTATTTCTTTGCCAGTTCCTGGTTCAGCGTCCAGAGTTCCCGGCGTTCTTCGCTACTTAAACCGTGTGTGCGCTCACGAGCTATCAACTCTTCCTGGCGCAGTTCAAGCATCGAATCAAACATATGGTTGAGTGAGTCGGTGAAGGTTTTTTCTGCGATATCTTTATCTGCTATATCGTCCCACATCGACAGTTTTTCAAGGGTCGCAGCATCATTTGTGCCACGATAGTGTTCTAAAAGTTGCCCGGTGGTCAGACCTGGCTGAGCCAGACAAGTGTTGACCAGTTCTCTGAATAAGCCAAGTCCAGGCAGCTTATTGCTATCCAGTGCGCCTAACGGTGGAACCAGCGGGGCGAGCTCCGGGTTCTGCACCAGCAACCCTATAAGTATACGCATGGTCGTACGTTTTAGCTGTGGAACAGGGCGGGAAGCCCCATTTTCTGCCAGTTTTGGCATTAAACGTTCAAGCTGGCTGTCATCCAGAATGCCGAGCTTGTTTCCCAACTCCTGTCGCAGGTAAATGCGCAACGTTTCGCCTGGTACCTGAGTAATCAGCGGTAATGCCAGCGTGCTGAGCTGTGCGCGTCCGTCTGGGGTACTCAAATCCACCTGCGGCAACAGGCTGTTAAATAAAAACGCAGAGAGCGGCAGCGCCTGCTCCATCCGCGCTTCAAAGGCCTCTTTCCCTTCTTTGCGCACCAGCGTATCGGGATCTTCGCCGTCAGGTAAAAACATAAAGCGTAGCTGGCGTCCGTCTGTCATATAGGGCAGTGCGGTTTCCAGCGCGCGCCATGCTGCGTCGCGTCCGGCACGGTCGCCGTCGTAACAGCAAATTACGTTGTTCGTCGCGCGGAACAACAGTTGGATGTGATCGGCGGTGGTTGACGTCCCAAGGGATGCCACGGCGTAGTTAATGCCGTATTGCGCCAGCGCCACCACATCCATATAGCCTTCTACCACTAACAGACGCTGTGGATCGGCGTTATCCTGCTGGGCTTCATAAAGACCATACAGCTGGCGACCTTTATGGAAAATATCGGTTTCCGGGGAGTTGAGATACTTCGGCAGGGCATCGCCCAGCACGCGTCCACCAAAACCAATGACCCGACCACGTTTGTCGCGGATGGGGAACATCACCCGTTCGCGGAAGCGATCGTAACTGCGTCCCTGATCGTTGGTGACCAACATCCCCGCATCAACCAGCGATTTGCGATTTTCAGCATTGCCGCCAAACCGTTTCAGGACGTTGTCCCAGCCGGGGGGCGCAAAACCAATAGCAAAACGGGTGATAACGTCGCTACTTAATCCTCGCTTTTCCAGGTACTGGCGCGCAGGGGTAGCGGCGGGTTGCATCAAAGACTGTTGATAAAAAGTGTTCAGGCCATCCATCAATTGATAAAGGCTTTGCCGTTGATGGCGCTCTATCTGACTGGGGCCACTGCCTGCTTCATAGGGCACTTCAAGGTTGTGCATTGCGGCCAGTTCTTCGACGGTTTCCACAAACTCGAGCTTGTCGTAGTTCATGAGAAAGTCGACGGCGTTGCCATGCGCGCCACACCCAAAGCAGTGATAAAACTGTTTTTCACCGTTTACGGTGAAAGAGGGGGTTTTTTCGTTATGAAACGGACAGCACGCGTGATAATTTTTGCCCTGCTTTTTCAGCTTTACCCGCGCGTCGATGAGATCGACGATGTCGGTTCTTGCCAGCAGGTCATTGATAAAAACGCGAGGAATTCGTCCAGCCATAAGCCCCTGTTTTTTGATGACTCATATACACAAAATCATTCAGGATGCATCAAGGCGGCAAGGAAGCGAATCCTCAGGAGCGTACATCAGTACGTGACTGGGGTGAGCGACTGCAGCCAACACTGAGGCAGCTTGAATGATGACGTGTATAAACGAAAATAAGCCGCGCATTCCTTCCGGAAGCACGGCCTTACAACTACAACTCAGTCTGAATTGAGAGCTTTGGCTCTCAATGGATTAGTACAGACGAGTACGGCGTGCGTTTTCGCGAGCCAGTTTCTTCGCGTGACGTTTCACAGCAGAAGCTTTAGCGCGCTTACGTTCGGTAGTCGGTTTTTCATAGAACTCACGACGACGAACTTCCGCCAGAACACCTGCTTTTTCGCATGAACGCTTGAAGCGACGCAGTGCTACGTCGAACGGCTCGTTTTCACGTACTTTAATTACCGGCATGTAACTCTCACCTTTAATAAATTCGGTTTGCCGCTGGCATCAACGCCAGCTTATTTCAAAATGGTGCGGAATTTTACTGCAATTGCTGCTGCTTTGTAAAGCACCGACGCGATTTTGAAAGGGACTTTTATAAGGACAAGGAGTATACACGAGCGAAACTCCTGGGGCGAACAAAGTTTTACATCAACCCGCATTGGTCCTACACTGCGCGGTAATAGAGCGAGGTAAAACAAGTCATGCGTGTACTGGGTATTGAAACATCCTGCGATGAAACTGGCATCGCCATTTACGACGATGAAAAAGGTCTTTTAGCCAACCAATTGTATAGTCAGGTGAAATTACACGCTGACTACGGCGGCGTAGTGCCAGAACTGGCCTCGCGCGATCACGTACGTAAAACCGTACCGCTGATCCAGGCCGCGCTGAAAGAGGCGGGACTGACTGCAAAAGAGATTGATGCGGTGGCGTATACCGCAGGTCCTGGTCTGGTTGGCGCGCTGCTGGTTGGCGCAACCGTAGGACGTTCGCTGGCGTTCGCCTGGGGCGTACCGGCAATTCCTGTGCACCACATGGAAGGGCATCTGCTGGCGCCAATGCTGGAAGATAATCCCCCTGCGTTCCCGTTCGTCGCGCTGCTGGTTTCCGGCGGTCACACGCAGCTGATCAGCGTCACCGGTATCGGTCAGTATGAATTACTCGGCGAATCGATTGATGATGCTGCTGGCGAAGCGTTCGACAAAACCGCCAAGCTGCTGGGGCTGGATTATCCTGGCGGTCCAATGTTGTCAAAGCTGGCCTCGCAAGGCGTTGAAAAACGTTTTGTCTTCCCGCGCCCGATGACCGATCGTCCGGGGCTGGATTTCAGCTTCTCCGGGCTGAAAACCTTTGCCGCGAATACTATTCGTAATAACGAAAATGACGATCAGACGCGCGCAGATATTGCTCGTGCCTTTGAAGATGCGGTAGTTGATACGCTGATGATCAAGTGCAAACGCGCGCTGGATCAAACCGGTTTTAAACGTCTGGTGATGGCGGGGGGCGTGAGCGCTAACCGTACGCTACGCGCAAAACTGGCCGAGATGATGCAAAAACGTCGTGGCGAAGTATTTTACGCGCGTCCGGAATTTTGTACCGACAACGGGGCGATGATCGCCTACGCGGGCATGGTGCGTTTTAAAGCGGGCGCAACGGCGGATCTTGGCGTAACCGTGCGCCCACGCTGGCCGCTGGCGGAATTACCGGCGGCGTGATTTTTTGCCCGGTGGCGCAATGTTACCGGGCAAGACGCTACATCCGCAGCATTCCTTTCTCTTCCAGAAACGCGATAATTTTTTCCAGACCCTCTCCGGATTTTAAATTGCTGAACGTCCATGGACGCTCCCCGCGCATACGCAGGGTATCGCGTTCCATCACCTCCAGCGAGGCGCCGACGTAAGGGGCCAGATCGGTTTTATTGATAACCAGAAAATCGGATTTAGTGATCCCCGGCCCTCCCTTACGCGGGATCTTCTCGCCTTCGGCAACGTCGATCACATAGATCGTCAGATCCGCTAATTCCGGACTAAAGGTGGCGCTCAGGTTATCGCCACCGCTTTCCACAAAAATCAGATCCAGATTGCCGAATTTCTCGCTCAGCGCCTCTACGGCAGCCAGATTCATCGACGCATCTTCGCGGATGGCGGTATGTGGGCAGCCGCCGGTTTCCACACCGACGATCCGGTCTGGCTCCAGTGCGCCCGCCTCGGTGAGAATGCGCTGATCTTCTTTGGTGTAGATATCGTTGGTCACCACCGCCAGTTGATAGCTGCTGCGCATGGATTTGCATAACGCTTCCAGCAGCGCCGTTTTGCCGGAACCGACCGGGCCGCCAACGCCCACACGCAGGGGATGCTTGTAGTTACTCATTTTTTCTCCTCAGGAGCGGAATAATCGGGAATATTGGGTTTCATGCCGGGCAGACGCGATAGCGGCCAACGGCGTTGCGGAGCCGAGACTGGCGTCAGGCGTCGCCAGCGCCTGAGCCAGACCCTGCGCATAGCGACCGCAGAGCGCAATAATCAAACGCTGGGCCGCCTGTTGTCCAAAAGGAACCAGCTTGACGCCAGCCATCACAGCGCTCTCAATCCAGCTGTAGCCGAGGCTTAACGCCAGTTCGGTCAGGGGAATTCTCCAGCGCACGGCCAGCCAGGCCATGCCGCAGAGTTGGCTGTCGGCGAAGAGAGTGCGCCACTCTCGCGAGCAATCCGCCTCCCAGTCGGTGACCAGCCGCGTAAACGCCGCGCCCCGACTGCGTTCTTCATCCCGCAGTTCGCGGGTTTCGCGACAGGCTAACAGGTAAGCGCTCCAGCGGCGTGCGGCGTCGAGATCGTCCTGCTCGCAGGCGCGATACAGTCTCGCCAGCAGCGGTAGGTCGACGGTAAAAAAGTTCTGCTCCATCTGCTGAATTTGCCAGGCAGAGAAGTCATCGACGCTTTTCACCCAGCCAATCTCCACTGCCCACTCCAGACCCTGGGACCAGGTAAACGACCCCACCGGGAGTGCGCTGCTGGCGAGCTGCATCAGACGCAGCTGTTGGGTGTTATGCATCAGTGCGCATGGCCGTGATGATGCCCGTGTGATTCACTGGCATAAGCGCCTGCTTCCGGTTCAAACGGCAACTGGGCGAACGTCACCTCGAGGTTGAACTGGCGCAGCATGGCGTCCAGCACATGATCGTGGTGGTAGCGCAGCTCATCCGGCAGGATTTGCAGCGGAACGTGGCGATTGCCGAGGTGATAACAGGCTTTGGCGAGTAGGAAAGGATCGGCGCAGCGCACCACGGAAACCGACTCCGGCGCGGCGATCACTTCGATCACCTCGCTGCCATCGTCGGTGGTCAGCAGGTCGCCACCGCGTAACAGCAAACCGCGCGGTAGCATCAGCCCGGCTTCGCGACCGTCGTTCAGCGCCACTCTGGCACGACTTTTTACCCGCATATCAATGGGTAGCGTGACGCTTGCGGTGGCGCGGTGAGCGTGGTCAAGGCGTTGGGTCAGGTAGATCATCGTCACTCCTCAAAACAGAAAATAGCGTTGTGCCATCGGCAAAACGTTTGCCGGTTCGCTGGTAATCAGTTCGCCATCAATACGCACCTCGTAGGTCTGAGCATCGACGGTGATATTGGGTTGCAGGTCGTTGTGGATCATGTCGGCCTTTTTCACTGTTCTGCAGCCTTTAACGACGGCGATGGCGCTTTGCAGGTTGAGCTGCTGCGCGATGTTTTGCGCATCAGCGGCCTGCGAAATAAAGGTCAGCCGGGTGTGATGCCGCGCTGCGCCAAGTGCGCCGAACATCATGCGGTAATGCACTGGCTGTGGGGTGGGAATCGAGGCATTGATGTCGCCCATCGGCGCACAGACGATCATCCCGCCTTTAACGATCGTCGCTGGTTTTACGCCAAAGAAGGCCGGTGACCACAGCACCAGATCGGCCAGTTTGCCAGGTTCAACGGAGCCGACTTCATGGGCGATACCGTGGGTTAGCGCCGGATTGATGGTGTATTTGGCGACGTAGCGTTTAACGCGCAGGTTGTCGTTGTCGCCGGTTTCTTCTGCCAAAGGTCCACGCTGCGCCTTCATACGGTGTGCCACCTGCCAGGTGCGCAGGATCACTTCGCCCACGCGCCCCATTGCCTGTGAATCGGACGAGGTCAGGGAAAAGGCGCCAATGTCATGCAGCACATCTTCGGCAGCGATCGTTTCCCGGCGAATGCGTGATTCGGCAAAGGCCACGTCTTCGGCGATATCCGGATCGAGATGGTGGCAAACCATCAGCATGTCGAGATGCTCGTCGATGGTGTTGATGGTATAGGGCAGCGTCGGGTTCGTAGAGGAGGGCAGGATATTCGGATGCGCGCAGGCGGTGATGATATCCGGCGCATGACCGCCGCCCGCGCCTTCGGTGTGAAAAGTATGAATGGTGCGATCGCCAATCGCCGCCAGCGTATCTTCCACGAAACCGGACTCATTGAGCGTGTCACTGTGCAGCGCGACCTGGATGTCCATCTCGTCGGCCACGGTCAGTGCGCAGTCAATAGCGGCGGGCGTGGCACCCCAGTCTTCATGGATTTTCAGGCCAATTGCGCCCGCGGTGATTTGCTCGCGCAAGGCGTCAGGATTTGAGCCGTTACCTTTGCCCAGTAAACCGATGTTAACCGGTAACGTGTCTGCCGCCTGCAGCATGCGTGCGATGTACCACGGCCCCGGCGTACAGGTGGTGGCGTGAGTGCCCGCGGCCGGACCGGTGCCGCCGCCGATCATCGTCGTCACGCCGGAAACCAGCGCCTCTTGCGCTTGCTGTGGGCAGATCCAGTGAATATGCGTATCCACGCCGCCTGCGGTGACGATCTTGCCTTCCCCGGCGATGACTTCAGTTCCCACGCCTATCGGAATCGTAACGTTGGGCTGAATATCGGGATTACCTGCCTTGCCGATGGCGAAGATCCTGCCGGCTTTGATACCGATATCTGCTTTCACGATCCCCCAGTGATCGACGATCAGCGCGTTGGTTATCACCAGATCCACACATGCATCGGCGCGCATTTGCCCCTGGCCCATGCCGTCGCGGATCACTTTTCCGCCGCCGAATTTGACCTCTTCACCGTAGGTGGTGAAGTCTTTTTCCACTTCGATCCACAGGTCGGTATCCGCCAGGCGCACTTTATCGCCGGTGGTTGGGCCAAACATGTCGGCGTACGCCTGCCGGGAAATGTCACTCATTATCTGCCTCCAGCGCGCCCATCACTTCGCTGCGAAAACCCACGATCCTTTGTGCGCCAGCAACGCGCACCAGTTCGACTTCGCGTTTTTGTCCTGGCTCAAAACGCACCGCTGTGCCCGCAGCAATGTTCAGACGAAAGCCGCGTGCGGCCAGCCTGTCAAAGTGCAGCGCCGGGTTCACTTCGAAAAAGTGATAGTGCGATCCCACCTGGATGGGCCTGTCGCCATGATTTTCAACCACGATCGTGCAGATCTCTCGCCCCTGATTAAGTGCGATACTGCCTTTTGCGATCTGATATTCACCTGGGATCATTGCCGCTCCTTAGACGATCGGATTGTGGACAGTGACCAGCTTCGATCCGTCCGGAAAGGTGGCTTCAACCTGAATATCCGGGATCATTTCCGGTACGCCTTCCATCACCTGATCGCGGCGCAGCACGTGACGCCCGTCCTCCATCAGTGCGGCCACGGTTTGCCCGTCGCGCGCCCCTTCCATGATGAAAGCGCTAATCAGCGCCACCGATTCCGGGTAGTTCAGCTTCAGCCCGCGGGCCAGGCGACGTTCCGCTACCAGCGCGGCGGTAAACAGCAACAACTTATCTTTTTCTCTGGGGGTCAGTTCCATAAGGGTTCTCTTAGGTTTGCCAGATTCGCGGGAGTACAGGCGTTTTATGTGTCAGCAGCGGGCGCAAAAATTGCCAGATGTCACGCATAACGCGCTGAACAACCAGGTTGTCGTTAGCAAGAAAACGGATTGTCAGCAGCGAGTCGTTAAGCGTTGCCCCGGCGTAATCGCCAAGCGCCATAAGCCGCTCCCGCGTGCCCTCCAGCATGTGTTCGTTGGCCGGATAACACAGCAACGTGCCGACCCAAGGATGATGCGCGACGCCGCTCAGATTCCCCTCCTGCAATATCAAGCGTTCTATCAGCAGCGGCAGCCCATCTCGCCACACTTCCAGGCGATTTTGCAGCATGCCGTGGCTGAAAGTTTCCTGCATAACCGGTCGGCCAAGACACAGCAGATCCCAGGCCAGCAGGCGGCTTGCGGATGTCAGATGAAAGACGGTCTGAATAGCGGCGTTGGCGCCGGGAAAGAGGATCGTATCCTGCGGCAGCCACTCCAGCGTGGCGTGCGAGGCGAGGGTAAAATGCTGGCGCAGCAACGCCTGCGGTCCACGGCTGCGATAAAACTTGCCCGCGCCGGGCTGGGTGATTAACGCATGGCTGTTTTCGTCGAGTGTGACGGCAATATGAAGCTCATCCCCGCCAACGATCCCCGCAGGTGGATGCAGCAAATAGAGGTGGCAGACGTCCTCTTCCGGGTAAAACGGGCGCTGAACCGTCAATGGACCATGATGACGCGCCAAGGCGAGCACCGTTTTGTGCCCGGAGCAGGTAAAATGCAGTTCCAGTTCGGCCTGCCAGCCCCGTGTGAGTGTCTCGTGCGCAACCGTGTCCAGAGCGTTTCCCCTATCAGCATGAGGGTGTTTGCATACAAAAAAGTATGCCTCAGCGCATCGGGAAATCGATCATATGAGAAGCTTATGGATAAAGGGGCGACAATACGCCGCCCAAGGGAGATTACAGCAAAACGAGGGGCATCCAGACCAGACCGGTGATCACCAGCAGCACGAGGAAAATCAGGCCAAAAATAGCGCCGAGCCGCCAGTAATCCACCGTTGGCAAATAACCGCTGCCGTAGTAGATAGGGCTAGGACCGGTGGCGTACGGGGTCAGAATGCTGCCCAGACCAATGACGGCGCCGACCATCAGGCAGAAGACCGGTAGCGGGATTTCCGGCATTGCCAGCGCGGCGGCAATCATCATCGGCGCGAGTGCCGAGGTATACGCCGTGGCGCTGGCAAAGAAGTAGCGCAGCAGATAGAACACCACGATCAGCGCCACCATCACCATCATCGGCGAATAGCCGCTCAGTCCTCCCGCCAGCAGCTTGCCAAACCAGGAGATAAAGCCGGTGTTATTGAGCCCGGTGGCGAGCGTTATCAGCGAGGCCAGCCAGAAAAAGACGTTCCATGCGGCTTTATTGCTGACGATGTCATCCCAGCTAATGATGCGTAGTACCAGCATCAACGCCACCACGCTGTATCCGACCATTGCGGCGTCAATGTAGTCGCCGCCGAAGATCCACAGCACCAGCGCGCCGACCATCAGTGCCAGCATCTTTTTCTCGCGAGCGCAGAGCGGTCCCATCGCTTTTAGCTCTGTATCCGCCCAACGTGGAACCTGCTCGCCGGATTTCAGCACCGGTGGATACAGCACGTACGCCAGCCATGGCACGATCAGCACCAGTAAAATGCTCAGCGGCAGCATGCCTAAGAACCAGTCGCCCCAGCTCAGCGCCGTGTGGGACGCGCCTTTCATCAGGCCGATCAACAGCAGATTTGGTGCCATCGCCGTTAAGAAAATAGCGCTGGTAACGCAGTCAGCGACAATGCCCATCCACATGATGTACGAGCCAATGGAGCGTGAACTGGTGCTATTGGGCTGCGAGTTATACAGCGGCGGCAGGTTGCGGATAATCGGGTAGATTATTCCGGCTCCGCGCGCGGAGTTGGAAGGCGTGACGGGAGCGAGGATAAGTTCGGAGAACATCACCGCATAGCCGAGAAATAACGTCCGGTGCCCCATCTTTTTCACCAGCATCAGCGCGATTCGCCGACCAAGGCCGGTTTTCTCATAGCCGGTACCAAACATAAAGGCCGCGAAGATCAGCCAGATGACTGAGTTTGAGAATCCAGATACCGCCCACGACAGCGATTTGGCGGTAAATTTAAAACCGTCCTGCGCGAGTTGCTCCGGACTGAACAGCAGCCACGGTGAAAGGACAGCGATGATCGAAATGCCAATCATCGCCACCACCGCGCCCGGTACAGGTTCCAGAATAAGCCCGACAATCACACCGGTAAAGACGGCAAAATAGAGCCAGGTGTGACTCTCAAGACCGGTGGGGACGGGCAGAACAGCAATAATGGCGATGACCACCAGCGGAGCCAGGTATCGCCACCAACCAGCTAAAGGTGCCATTGTTGTATCCCTGCGAAGAGGGAGAGGCGTTACGCCCCTCCGGGAGGGTTATTTGATGTAGTGCACGTGCTCGCAGATTTCTTCGACGATAGGATCGCGACGTTCAGCGAACAGCTTTTTGTTTTCGGCAATCAGGTTATTACCGTGAGTATCGATGGAAACGATCAGCGGGCCGAACTCTTTTACCCGGCATACCCACAGAGATTCCGGCATGCCGAGTTCGGTCCAGTGAACCTCTTCAATTTCTTCAACCTGAGTAGCCGCCACGACCGCACAGCCAGCCGGGAAGATGACGTGCAGCGCTTTGAACTGTTTGCAGCCTTCTTCCGTCAGCGGCCCCATGCCGCCTTTGCCGACCACCAGCTTGACGCCCGTCTGCTCGATAAAGTCTTTCTCAAACGCTTCCATACGCATGCTGGTAGTTGGGCCGACGGAGACCATCTCCCATTTTTCACCGTTCTTACGGACGATCGGGCCCGCATGGAAAATGGCTTTGCCGTTCAGGTCATAAGGAATCGGGCGCTTCAGTTCGATCAGGCGACGGTGGCAAACGTCACGGCAGGTCACCAGCGTGCCAGTCAGGTAAATGACATCGCCAACGCGAATGTCTGCCAGATCTTCGGCTTTGATCGGGGTTGTGAGGATCTTTTTCATAACGCGCTCCGGGTGTGAGACAGGTTTTCGAAGGAGAGGTCGGCATGAACCAACAGCGTGCCGCGACGATGCGCCCAGCAGCCGGTAGAGACGGCAACGCCGATAGTCGACGGGTGGCGCGCGGCGGATTCGATATGTACGCCCATCACTGAGCTATTCCCGGTCAACCCTTGCGGCCCAATGCCCAGACGGTTAAGTCCTTCTTCCAGGCGCAGTTCCAGTTCTGCCGCTTTTGGGTTTGGATGGCGTGATCCGATTGGGCGCAGCACCGCTTTACGAGAAAGCACGGCAGCGGTTTCTACAGAGGTGGCAATACCTACGCCCACCAGCACTGGCGGACAGGCGTTGACTGCCAGCGTGGAGATATTTTCGAAGACAAATTTCACCACGCCTTCGTAGCCTTCAGAAGGCATTAACACTTTCGAGCGCCCCGGCAGCGTACAGCCGCCGCCTGCCATGTAGACTTCGATTTCCGCGTCATCGTTATCAGGGATGATGTCCCAGGTGATCCACGGCACACCGGTACCGGTATTTTTTCCGGTATTCACTTCGTCAAAAATCTCAACCGCGTTATGGCGCAGCGGCGCTTTTACCGTGGCATCTTCAACAGCCTGTTTCAGAATGCTTTGCAGTTCGCCAAGTAGAGGAAAACGGGAACCGACCTTCACGAAGAACATAATTTCCCCGGTGTCCTGACAGGCAGGGCGGTTCAGGTCGATAGCTTTCTGCATGTTGTCAAACATGGTGTGGTAGATGATTTTACCCATCGGCGAGGTTTCGCCTTCACGCAGCTGTTTTAATTTATCCACAACATCGTCAGGCATGCGGGTAGAAATCATGGCGGTAAAGTCGGCGACAATGTTCGTCAGCGTAGTTATCGCATGTTGGTTATTTTGATTGCTCATCTTATTAACTCCAGTTCTTTTATTTGTCTGGAAATAAATTCTCCGCCACAAACTACCACTAAAAATGTGGTTTTATATTATTTGGCACTGTGAATATCTAATTAACAGTTCGTGAATGATGTCCAGATAAGGCAATAAAAATTGCGCCAGGGCAGGGTTTAATACGTATGGGAGAATTACACTGCGGTTAATCACATTACGGATTACCGATCATGCTGAATACGTATCCCCTGGCGAAAGACCTACAGGTGCTGGTTGAAATTGTTCATAGCGGCAGCTTTAGCGCCGCCGCTGCGACGCTGGGCCAGACGCCAGCGTTTGTGACGAAGCGCATTCAGATCCTCGAGTCCACGCTAGGGGCTACGTTGCTAAGCCGCTCGGCGCGTGGCGTGGCGCTAACGGAGAGTGGTCAACGTTGCTATGAACACGCGCAAGCGATCCTCGCAGGTTATCAACATTTGGTCGATGACGTTACGCAACTCAAAACGCGTCCGGCAGGGATGATTCGTATCGGCTGTAGCTTTGGTTTTGGGCGCAGTTATATTGCACCGGCAATTATAGAATTGATGCACAGCTATCCTGAATTACAGGTACATTTTGAACTTTACGATCGGCAAATTGATTTGGCGCAGGATAATATCGATTTGGATATTCGTATCAATGATGAAATTCCTGATTATTATATTGCGCATTTGTTAACGAAAAATAAAAGGATATTATGCGCAGCACCGACGTATTTACAAAAATACGGTGAGCCGACGACGTTACAAGAATTAATTCGGCATGATTGTCTGGTCACCAAAGAACGGGATATGACTCACGGGGTGTGGGAACTGGATAACGGTCAGGAGAAAAAGTCGGTTAAGGTGGCGGGACATCTTTCTTCTAACAGCGGTGAGATTGTGCTGCAGTGGGCGCTACAGGGAAAAGGGATCATGCTGCGTTCTGAATGGGACGTACAACCGTTTCTGGCCAGCGGTGAACTGGAGCGGGTGCTGCCGGACTATGCGCAGAGCGCTAATATCTGGGCGGTTTATCAGGAGCCGCTGTATCGCAGCGTGAAGCTTCGCGTGTGCGTGGAGTTTCTGGCGACGTGGTGTCAGAACCGATTAGGCAAACCGGTGGAGGGGTATCACATCCCCGAGGCCGGATAAGACGCCGACGCGTCGCTATCCGACAATAAAATCACTCGGGGTCTTTTTCGCGTTTTTTCTTTAGCTTGGTCCAGATCTTCGGCTCCTGACGACGCCACAGACGCTGAATGTTGTCATGGTGACGAAGCAGAATTAAGCACGACAACATGGACACCGGAAAAGTGAACTGGGGATTGAACCACCAGACGTAAAAAGGGGCGATCAGCGCACTGACGATAGCGCCTAACGACGAATAGCCGCTTAACAGGACGGTTAGTAGCCAGGTTCCGGCCATCACGCCGGTTAAGTCCCAGCCAATCGGCGCAATTGCGCCAAAGGCGGTGGCAACGCCTTTTCCACCTTTAAAGCCGAAAAATACCGGCCAAATGTGTCCCAGACAGGCGGCGATTGCGATCAATCCCAGCCAGAAGGGGCTGACGCCTAGCGCATAGGCACCCCAGACGGGTAACATACCTTTCAGGACGTCGAAAATCAGTACCGCGACGGCGGCTCCCTTGCCACCGATGCGCAGCACGTTTGTCGCGCCCGGATTGCCAGAGCCGCTGTCGCGCGGGTCCGGCAATCCAGCAAGGCGGCATACCAGAATAGCACTGGAAATTGAGCCACAGAGGTACGCGAAGATAATCATTCCAGGCGCGATTGCACTCATAAGCTGTTCCGTTTTGAAAATGTCGTGTAAAACGCTACTTCTGTGGATAATACGCATATTTCGCCGGAAGTGGTATCCGGGTTAGCCAAAAAGCAGGCAGGTCGTGATGGATATTGTATTTATAGAGCAACTTTCTGTAATCACCACTATTGGTGTTTACGACTGGGAACAAACGATCGAACAACGGTTGGTGTTCGATATCGAAATGGCATGGGATAACCGCAAATCAGCTAAAAGCGATGATGTGGCTGATTGCCTGAGCTATGCTGATATTGCTCAAACGGTTGTTAATCATGTGGAAGGTGGGCGTTTTGCGCTGGTAGAACGTGTGGCGGAAGAGGTGGCGGATTTGCTACTTAACCGCTTTAATTCACCGTGGGTGCGGATCAAACTCAGCAAACCTGGCGCGGTAGCCCGTGCGGCAAACGTCGGGGTCGTCATTGAGCGTGGCAATAATCTGAAAGAAAATAATTAATTTAATAATTTCTAAATCAAACGGGTATAAAAGAGTCCTTTCGTCGGCTCTTTTTTGCCGTGTTTTCTCTATCTAGGGGTTTATTAATGAGTGATATGCACTCGCTGCTGGTGGCGGCAATTTTGGGTGTGGTCGAAGGATTGACGGAATTTTTACCCGTTTCCAGTACCGGCCATATGATTATTGTTGGCCACCTGTTGGGTTTTGAGGGTGATACCGCAAAAACATTCGAGGTGGTGATCCAGTTGGGGTCTATTCTGGCAGTAGTGGTGATGTTCTGGCGACGTTTGTTTGGCCTGATAGGCATTCACTTCGGCAAGGCTCCGCATGAAGGTACTGGCAAAGGTCGGCTGACGCTGGGGCATATCCTGTTGGGGATGATTCCGGCGGTTGTACTGGGACTGGTGTTCCACGACACCATCAAGTCGCTGTTTAACCCGATCAACGTGATGTATGCGCTGGTGGTGGGTGGTGTACTGCTGATTGCCGCAGAATGCCTGAAGCCGAAAGAGCCGCGCGCGCCGGGTCTGGATGATATGACCTATCGCCAGGCGTTTATGATTGGCTGTTTTCAGTGTCTCGCGCTGTGGCCGGGTTTTTCTCGCTCAGGGGCGACGATTTCTGGCGGTATGCTGATGGGCGTGAGCCGTTATGCGGCTTCTGAGTTTTCATTCCTGCTGGCGGTGCCGATGATGATGGGCGCGACGGCACTGGATCTCTACAAGAGCTGGTCGTTCCTTAGCGCATCAGATATCCCAATGTTTGCAGTCGGTTTTGTGACGGCGTTTATCGTGGCGCTGGTCGCGATCAAAACCTTCCTGCAACTGATTAAGCGTATTTCGTTCATTCCGTTTGCGATTTACCGCTTTATTGTGGCGGCTGCCGTTTACGTCGTGTTCTTCTGATGACTTACCGTGGTGCCGGATGGCGTCGTTTCACCTTATCCGGCCTACGGGTGATATTCGTTCAGGCGGTGGGTTTAGGACACCGCTTCTCCTTCCAGTTGGCCACCGCCGCAATGCGACGCCGGGTCAGTTCTTCACGAATTGCCTGACCTTTGAATCCCGCTTCCACGACATCTTTCGTGGGAACCGCCTGTGCAACCAGCCAGGCTTCACGCAACAGCCTGCCTTGCGGGTAATCCGCCGCTTCAAAACCGGTTCGCCCACGCACGTCGGCCTCGCTGGTGAGGGCGATTTGCTCCACGCGCTGCGGTTTGCGCCATGCATCGATGGAATCAAACAGCTTAACGATTGTTTTCGGTTGCAGGATCGGGAAGGTATGAATGAGGTCGTGGAACTCGGCCACCAGTTTGGCTAAATCACGGATGTCATTCGGCACGCGCAGGCGCTGACACAGTTGCTCGACCAGCTTAACGCCCGCCGGACCGTGGCCATGATGGCGCGGCCATAGCGCTTTAGGCGTTAATGCTTTGCCAAGATCGTGGCACAGCGTGGCAAAACGCACGTCGACCTCCGGGCTTAACATGGCTGCCATCGACAGCGTCATCAGCGTGTGAATACCGGTATCAATTTCCGGGTGCCATTGCGCGGGCGCGGGAACGCCGAACAGAGCATCCACTTCAGGAAACAGAACGTGCAGTGCGCCGCAGTCGCGCAGGACCTGAAAAAATACCTGTGGGTTGCGGGTGGTTAAGGCGCTTTCCGTTTCTTTCCACACGCGCTCTGGCGTCAAGTGTTCCAGCTCGCCAGCGGCGTTCATATCGCGCATCAGCGTCATGGTTTCGTCGGCAATACGAAAGCCAAGGTGCGCATAGCGGGCAGCAAAGCGCGCTACGCGCAGCACGCGCAGTGGATCTTCGCTAAAAGCCGGGGAAACATGACGCAGCAGGCGGTTTTCCAGATCATCGCGTCCGTTATACGGGTCGATAATCTCCCCGTTGTCATCGCGGGCCATTGCGTTGATGGTCAGGTCGCGCCGCTGAAGATCGGCCTCCAGCGTCACATCTGGCGCGGCGTAGCAGGTGAATCCGGTATATCCCGAACCTGATTTGCGTTCAGTACGCGCCAACGCATACTCTTCCCGGGTTTGCGGATGCAGAAACACGGGAAAATCGCGGCCTACCTGTTGGTAACCCGCGTCGAGCATTCCTTGCGGCGTGGCGCCGACAACGACCCAATCTTTATCTTTAATCGGTAGCCCTAATAACGCATCCCGAACAGCACCACCGACCAGATAAATCTTCACGCCACTTTCCTTTTGAAAAAAACATCCCTTAATCATATGTCAGTGTGGCGGAGAAGGCGATTCAGTTCATCCAGCGATCTTTGCGTTTACGGCTTGGGATCATGTGTGGCAGAACCAGACCGAGCAGCAGACCAAGACCCAGCACGCCGCCGCCATACATAAACCATTGCATGATGATAGTACGCTGCTTGTCATCAAGCTGAAGGTTGGCTGCGCTCACCTTCTTTTGCGCCACGATAAGTTCGTTCTTCAGCTTCTGGTTTTCTTGTTTCAGCCCGTCAATCACGCTGTCGCTCTGCGCTACCTTTTGCTGCATGTCGGCGGTACGCTGATTCCATGTGGTATCGATATTATTGAGCTTATCGGTCAAGATCTTAACCTGGTTTTCCAGGTCGGGAACGCGGGTACGCAGGCTCGGCGTACTGTTCAGCTCTTTCAGTGGGATCCAGGCGGTACGTCCGGTGCTGTCTTTCACCTGGGCGTAGTTGGTGTTGGCATCAGTCTGTAATAGCGTGACTTCCTCGCCGGCGTTAACCGTACCCACGAGGCGATAATTATCTCCCGGACCGCTGCGGACCCAGGTGTTCAGTTCGTCAGAGACATAGCGCTTTTCTTCGGCATGAGAGACTGCAGTGGCGCTAAGTGCGAGTAAAGTTAATCCAATCAGGCGTAATTTTGGCATCAGGCTGTCGTTATTGTCATAGAAAGTGGAACGATAGTAGTGGCATCAGTGTCTCTACGCAAAGCATTCGACATCAATCGGAATCATCTGTGTCCTTTTTGCCACCACTCGAAACTTTTACGCCCGTCAAATTGCTCGTTGCATGGCAATTTGGCGCAAAATACTATCTACTGACCATAAAGAACGAACTTAGTTCGCAGTCAGTTTTCTCAACTGTGACATAACCCATAAGTACAAGACCATGGCCCAGGAAATCGAATTAAAATTTATCGTTAATAGTGACGCTGTCGATGCGCTACGTGAACGTCTGAATACGCTGGGGGGAGAGCATCATGCGCCCAGCCAGTTGCTGAATATTTACTACGAAACGCCGGATGCGTGGTTGCGTGGTCACGATATGGGGCTGCGTATTCGCGGTGAAAACGGTCATTACGAAATGACCATGAAAATTGCCGGACGCGTGACGGGCGGCCTGCATCAGCGACCGGAATTTAACGTTGCGCTGGACGCGCCTGAGCTGGATCTCGCCTTGTTCCCAACGGAAGTCTGGCCTGGTGGCAAACTGCCCGCTGAACTTGCTTCTCAAGTGCAGCCGTTGTTCAGCACCGATTTTTTCCGTGAGAAATGGTTGGTTGATGTTGATGGCAGCCGGATTGAAATGGCCCTCGATGTGGGGGAAGTGAAAGCGGGCGAGTTTGCAGAACCTATCTGTGAGCTTGAACTTGAACTGCTAAGCGGCGATACCCGTGCGGTACTGAAGCTGGCAAACCAGCTGGTTTCGCAAACCGGTTTACGCCAGGGCAGTTTGAGCAAAGCCGCGCGCGGTTATCATTTGGCCCAGGGGAATGCGCTGCGCGAACTCAAACCGACGCGGATTTTGAAGGTTCCGGCGAAGGCGAGCATTGAGCAGGGGCTGGAAGCGGCGCTGGAGCTGGCATTATCACAGTGGCAGTACCACGAAGAGCTGTGGGTACGCGGCGTGAAAGGGGCGAAAGCCGAGGTGCTGGCGGCAATGGGTCTGGTGCGTCACATTCTGATGTTGTTTGGCGGTAATGTGCCACGAAAAGCGAGCGCTCACTTACGTGATTTGCTGACCCAATCGGAAGCGATCATTGCGTCGGACGTTTCTGCTATTTCGGCGGTTTACAGTACGCAAACGGCAATGGCCAAGCTGGCGCTGACCGAATGGCTGGTGACCAAAGGATGGCAGCCGTTCCTGGATGCGAAGGCGCAGGGCAAAATTGCCGACTCCTTTAAGCGCTTCTCTGATACCCATCTTTCACGCCATGCCGCTGAGTTGAAAACCGCTTTTGCGCAGCCGTTGGGCGATCAGTACGCCGATCAGCTTCCACGTTTGACGCGCAACATTGATAGCATGCTGATGCTGGCGGGATACTACGACGAAAATGTCGCATCGGAATGGATCGCTACTTGGCAGGGCTTACGTCGCGCCATTGCGGCCAACCAATATATTGAAATTGAACACTTCCGTAACGAGGCGATTGCACTGGAACCGTTCTGGCTGCACAGCGGAAAACGATAATCAGGGCCGAGGCCGGGATGCCTGATGGCGCTGCGCTTATCAGGCCTACGCGATGTGTGTAACTGTCATGTAGGTCGGATAAGGCGAAAAGACGCATCCGGCACCATTCAAAGGATAACCCGTAAATGAAGCAGCTCTCTTCACCGTTACAGCAGTACTGGCCGACCGTTGTTGAGCGGCTGCCAGCAGCAATATCTGAGTCCTCGCTTAGCGTTCAGACGAAGTCAGTACTTACATTCAGTGATTTTGTCCGTGACAGCATTATTGCCCATCCCGAATGGCTGGCTGAGCTGGAAAGCACTCCACCCCTGGCGGATGAATGGCAACACTATGCCAACTGGTTACAGCAAGCATTGGCTGACGTTAGTGACGAAAACACACTGATGCGTGAGTTACGCCTGTTTCGCCGTCGCATTATGGTGCGTATCGCCTGGGCACAGACGCTGTCGCTGGTGACCGAAGAGAGTATTTTGCAGCAGCTAAGTCATCTGGCTGAAACGTTGATCGTCGCCGCGCGCGACTGGTTGTACGCAGCCTGCTGTCGCGAATGGGGTACGCCGTGTAATCCTGAAGGTGTGGCGCAGCCGCTGCTGATTTTAGGCATGGGGAAACTCGGCGGCGGCGAGCTGAATTTTTCCTCCGATATCGACCTGATTTTTGCCTGGCCGGAACACGGCAGCACACAGGGTGGGCGCCGCGAGCTGGATAACGCGCAGTTCTTTACCCGTATGGGCCAGCGGCTTATCAAAGTGCTGGATCAGCCCACAATGGATGGGTTTGTCTATCGGGTGGATATGCGTTTACGCCCATTTGGCGACAGCGGCCCGCTGGTGCTGAGCTTCTCCGCGCTGGAGGATTATTACCAGGAACAAGGGCGCGACTGGGAACGCTATGCGATGGTTAAAGCCCGCATTATGGGCGAAGCCGACGGCACATACGTCAGCGAGCTTCGTGCCATGCTGAGGCCTTTTGTCTTCCGTCGCTATATTGATTTCAGCGTGATCCAGTCGCTGCGTAACATGAAAGGGATGATTGCGCGTGAAGTACGCCGTCGTGGCCTGAAAGACAACATCAAGCTGGGGGCGGGCGGCATTCGTGAAATCGAATTTATCGTGCAGGTATTCCAGCTGATTCGCGGTGGGCGCGAGCCATCGCTGCAATCCCGCTCGCTGTTACCGACGCTTAGCGCCATCAATGCGCTGCACTTGCTTTCTGATACCGACGCGGAACAACTGCGCGCAGCCTATCTCTATTTACGCCGCCTGGAAAACCTGCTGCAAAGTATCAATGATGAGCAGACCCAGACGCTGCCGGGTGATGAACTGAATCGCGCGCGGCTAGCGTGGGGGATGAACGTTGATGACTGGCAGCAGTTAACCGATGTGCTGACCAATCATATGGACAACGTACGCCGGGTATTTAACGAGCTGATTGGCGATGACGAGGCCGAAACCCAGGAAGAGTCGCTCTCAGAACAGTGGCGCGAATTGTGGCAGGACGCCTTACAGGAAGATGACACCACGCCAGTGCTGACGCATCTGGCGGATGAAGATCGGCGGCGCGTGCTGTCTCTGATTGCTGATTTCCGCAAAGAGCTGGATAAACGCACCATTGGCCCGCGTGGACGCCAGGTGCTGGATCATTTAATGCCGCATCTGCTGAGCGATGTCTGTACGCGTGACGACGCCTCAGTCCCGCTGTCACGCATTACACCGCTGCTGGTGGGTATTGTGACTCGCACGACCTATCTGGAACTGCTGAGCGAATTCCCCGGGGCGCTGAAGCATTTGATTTCGCTCTGTGCGGCCTCGCCGATGGTCGCCAGCCAGCTGGCGCGGTATCCGTTGTTGCTCGATGAACTGTTGGATCCGAATACCCTGTATCAACCTACCGCGACGGACGCCTACCGTGATGAGCTGCGCCAGTATTTGCTGCGCGTGCCGGAAGATGACGAAGAGCAGCAACTGGAGGCACTGCGCCAGTTTAAGCAAACGCAGCTACTGCGTATTGCCGCGGCTGATATCGCCGGCACGCTGCCGGTGATGAAGGTGAGCGACCATTTAACCTGGCTGGCGGAAGCGATTATTGATGCGGTAGTCCAGCAGGCGTGGACGCAGATGGTTGCTCGCTACGGGCAACCTACCCATCTTGGCGAACGTGAGGGGCGCGGTTTTGCCGTCGTCGGCTATGGCAAACTGGGCGGCTGGGAACTGGGTTACAGTTCGGATCTTGATTTGATCTTCCTGCATGATTGCCCGATGGACGTGATGACGGACGGTGAACGTGAGATTGATGGGCGACAGTTCTATCTGCGTCTGTCGCAGCGCATTATGCACCTTTTCAGCACCCGTACCTCGTCCGGTATTTTGTACGAAGTGGATGCGCGGCTGCGTCCATCCGGCGCGGCGGGAATGCTGGTGACATCAACCGACGCTTTCGACGATTACCAGCGCAACGAAGCCTGGACATGGGAGCATCAGGCGCTGGTGCGTGCTCGTGTGGTATATGGCGACCCGCAGTTGACCTCTCAGTTTGATGCGATTCGTCGCGATATCATGACCCTCGTCCGTGATGGGAAAACCTTGCAGACCGACGTGCGTGAAATGCGTGAGAAAATGCGCGCCCATTTGGGCAATAAGCATCGGGATCGTTTTGATATTAAAGCGGATGAAGGTGGCATCACAGACATTGAGTTTATTACGCAGTATCTGGTGTTGCGCTATGCGCATGAAAAACCGAAGCTGACGCGCTGGTCGGATAATGTGCGCATTCTGGAATTACTGGCGCAAAACGACATTATGGACGAGCAGGAAGCGCTGGCGCTTACCCGTGCTTATACGACGTTGCGTGATGAACTTCACCATCTTGCGTTGCAGGAACTTCCGGGCCATGTGGCGCTGGAGCACTTTGACGCTGAACGTACACTGGTGCGTGACAGCTGGCAGAAGTGGCTGGTTGCCGAGTGAAGTGTGCTATTATCGCGCGCAAATTTTAAGACCCTCAGAGAATCTCTCAGGAGACAGGAATGAAAGTAACGCTGCCAGAGTTTGAACGTGCAGGAGTCATGGTTGTCGGTGATGTGATGTTGGATCGCTACTGGTACGGCCCTACCAGCCGTATTTCACCTGAAGCGCCGGTTCCGGTGGTGAAGGTCGATACCATCGAAGAACGTCCCGGTGGCGCAGCAAACGTGGCGATGAACATTGCCTCTCTGGGCGCAAATTCCCGTCTGGTGGGTTTGACCGGTATCGACGACGCGGCGCGTGCGCTGAGCAAAACGCTGGCGGATGTGAACGTAAAATGCGACTTCGTTTCCGTGCCGACGCATCCGACAATCACCAAACTGCGCGTGCTTTCCCGCAACCAGCAGTTGATTCGTCTGGATTTTGAAGAAGGTTTTGAAGGCGTGGATCCGCAGCCGCTGCACGAGCGTATTAATCAGGCGCTGGGTTCTATTGGCGCTCTGGTGCTTTCCGACTACGCCAAAGGCGCGCTGGCAAGCGTGCAGCAGATGATTGCGTTGGCGCGTAAGGCTGGCGTGCCGGTACTTATCGATCCGAAAGGGACCGATTTTGAACGTTACCGCGGCGCAACGCTGCTAACGCCCAACCTGTCTGAGTTTGAAGCGGTAGTGGGTAAATGCAAAAGCGAAGATGAACTGGTTGAGCGCGGCATGAAATTGATTGCTGATTTCGACCTTTCCGCACTGCTGATTACCCGTTCAGAACAGGGGATGACGTTGCTGCAACCGGGCAAATCGCCACTGCATATGCCGACGCAGGCGCAGGAAGTGTATGACGTGACCGGTGCGGGCGATACGGTAATCGGCGTGCTGGCGGCGACGCTGGCGGCGGGTAACACACTGGAAGAGGCGTGCTATTTTGCCAACGCTGCAGCCGGTGTTGTGGTTGGTAAACTGGGAACCTCCACCGTTTCTCCGATTGAACTGGAAAACGCGGTGCGTGGTCGGGCTGATACTGGTTTTGGCGTGATGAGCGAATCTGAGCTGAAACAGGCCGTTGCCAGCGCCCGCAAGCGCGGTGAGAAAGTGGTGATGACTAACGGCGTGTTTGACATCCTGCATGCGGGCCACGTTTCCTATCTGGCAAATGCGCGCAAGCTGGGCGATCGCCTGATCGTGGCGGTAAACAGCGATGCGTCGACCAAACGTCTGAAAGGCGAAACGCGTCCGGTCAACCCGCTGGAACAGCGCATGATCGTGCTGGGCGCGCTGGAATCCGTCGACTGGGTGGTCTCTTTTGAAGAAGATACACCGCAGCGTCTGATCGCCGGCATCCTGCCGGATCTGCTGGTCAAAGGCGGTGACTATAAGCCAGAAGATATTGCGGGCAGCAAAGAGGTATGGGCGAACGGCGGTGAAGTGCTGGTGCTGAACTTCGAAGATGGCTGCTCAACGACCAATATCATCAAGAAGATCCAGAAAGACAGCGATAAATAACAATTGGAATGTTTGTCGGATGGCGGTGCCCGGCCTACGAGGTTGTAGGCCGGATAAAACGCGTAAGCGTTGCCATCCGGCATTTCTGTTTCTTATTCTTCAGTCGTTTTCTCAACAGGCTGTGGACTGTTTTTCAGCGGATCGGCCAGTGCCGACAGCGAACCGCCGGACAAACCAATTTCATTTAACAGCGAGTCAATCAGCGGCGCTTGTGTACGATAGGCAAGGGCGGCGGATAATGCCTGCTCAGCCAGATTCCCTCCGGTTACGTTACCTGCGGTCACTTCACCGACGGCGCCGCCACGATTCAGACCATCAACCTGGATAATCTTGATCCCATCGATAGACTTCATTGGCTCAACGGATTTCTCAATGACTGCTGGCAGGGACTGCAGCAGGGCCAGCTTAAATTTCAGACTGGTCTGTTCGTCGGAAAGCACGTTGATGGCATCGTTCAGCGCACGCTGGGCTTCGGCTTCCGCCAGACCTTTTTTCCGCGTGGCTTCGGCCAGTTCAACAATTGCTGCCGCCTGCAATTCTGCAGCTTCTTTTTCCGCTTTTGCCCGGACGGTCAGTTCAACCGCCTGGGTTTCTGCATCCTGCGCTGCGGCAATCAACGCCACCTGTTTGGCACGATCCGCTTCTGCGGTCTGGCGGGTGGTTTCTACGTTCTGCTGGGCGCGAACCGCTTCGGCTAGCGCATCGTTAGCGCGTGCTTCAGCCTGAGACTGCTGTTCAGACTTGGCGGCAATAGCGATGGACTTGGTCTGGTTGGCGATCTCCGTTACCTGCTGTTGTTCGATTTCTTTAATGCGAACTTCACGCTCGGCCTCGACTTTTCTGGAACGCACCGCCTGTTCACGCTCGATTTCTGTTTCCTGAATCTGGCGTTCAGCAAGAATGCGCGTCTGCTCAGCTTCACGATGACGTTCGGCTTCGAAGGCGGCAATTTTGGCGTTTTGCTCGGCCGTGCGGGTCTTCACCTGCTGCTCCTGCTCGAGCGTCATGAAGGCTTCCTGCTGTTCGATTTCCAGCTTGCGTGCCAGCGCATCACGGTTTTTCTCACGAACGGCAACTTCTACGTCCTGCTCGACTTCGTTACGTTCGCGACGACGGCGTTCTGTTTCCTGGGTCAGCTTGGTCAGACCCTCGGCATCAAAGGCGTTATTCGGGTTGAAATGGACTTTTTCGGTCTGGTTAAAGTTGGTGAGTGAAACGCTCTCCAGTTCCAGGCCGTTTTTGGACAGGTCTTCCGCGACGGTATTTTGTACGCCCTGAACGAAGTTTTCACGCGTATCCTGCAGTTCATGCATGGTCATCTGCGACGCAGTGGCACGTAGGGCATCAACAAACTTATCTTCTATTAGCACACGTAAATCCTCTGGTGACAGCGTCCGCTGTCCCAGCGTCTGTGCGGCGGTAGCAATCCCTTCAACAGACGGTTTTACACGCACGAAAAAGGCGACGACGACATCCACGCGCATACGGTCTTTGGTGATGAGACTGTCGACAGTTGAACGGCTCACCTCAAGTTTGAGGGTGTTCATGTTGATAGGAATAATTTCGTGGAAGATAGGCATGACAATTGCGCCGCCGCTCATTACCACTTTTTGTCCACCAAGGCCGGTACGCACAAACGCCTGTTCAGCAGATGCGCGGCGATACAGGCGGGCAAAAATAATCCCGATAATTACTAAGACGACCACCGCCACAATGGCGGTAAACATCCATGAAGGTAACATGCCAAAAACATCATCCATCTATAAGATCCCTCTGTATAAAATTATAAAACAGTCGGCCAGGGGTTTAGCTCGGCCAGGTAACGCGTTGCGGAGAGTCGGCAGATAATCAGCACCTTGTCTCCTTTTTTGAATTCTTTGCCCGCTTCAGGCTCCAGCAGCACATAGTGAGTCTGCCCGAACTTATCGGTAAATTTGCCTTCGCAGGGGGTTCCGGCACTTGCGGAATGTCCGGTAATAATCGCCATGCTGCCGATAAATTCATCTTCAGCGAGGGCGGTGGTTTCATCCCGCGGCAGCCAGGGAGCAATGATTTTTCCGCTGTAATGCACGGCGAAGACGGCAAGAATAAAACTCACCGGAGCAAGCAGCAGGTTGCTGAGCGGTGCTTGCCACAGCGTGACCCAGCCATGCTGAAGGAGGATACCGAAGAGTCCAAAGAAGCCAGCGAGTAAACACAGCACGATCAGTGCCGGGATCCGCCCGATATTGAGATAGTGAAGCGCCTGGCCGATATTGCCGGAAGTCAGGGCATCGTAATGTTCGAGGTGAGCATCAAGCGCACCTGAAAGAAAATGGCCAAAAATAAGAGAGATGATTTCCAGTAGGCCAATCAACAGTACAAATGAAATAGCAAACAGGTAGGGGCTGTTGTAATCCGTGAATAATGCCAAGTTGTTTCCTCCTGTTACTGCGTTCCCTGTCCGTGTCAAAAGTAATGGTTTTACCTCTTACTTTTACATGACGTTACAATAACATGCGTTACCCTGGTCTTTAATCCGAAAAGGGGCTCATCCCCCTCTTAGATTTCGTAGGAAACTGTGAAGCAGGCGGTTTTTTTGCGCACAATATGTACAGAATAACTTCGTATCCAGGGAAATACTGAAATTAGAAAAAGCATATGGCCTTAGCAGATATTCAATAACTGGAGGGTATGCTCATGAACAGCAATATGTATTCAATGAACAATTTCGATTTCCTGGCCCGTAGTTTTGCCAGAATGCAGGCTGAGGGCCATCCCGTTGATATCCAGGCGATAACCGGGAACATGGATGAAGAACATCGAAGCTGGTTTTGCAAACGCTATGCGCTGTACTGCCAGCAGGCGACGGAAGCCAGGAAGCTAGAACTGGAACACTAACAGAAAAACGGGCCTTGCGGCCCGTTGTCGTTTTACTCTTGCGGATCGACTGACGGGATCGCGGGGGCAGGTTTAACTTCTGCCGTTTTTTCACGCGATTCCAGCTCAGTCAGACGTTGCTCAAGCAGCGCCAGCTTTTCACGTGTGCGCAATAAAACCTGAGTCTGTACATCGAATTCTTCACGGCTTACCAGATCCAGACGGGTCAGCTGTGACTGCAGCGTTTGACGAATTTTCTTCTCGACGTCTTCGCCAAACTCGCGGATCCCTTTCGGCATCGACTCGTGAACCTGACGAGCAATCTGCTCAATTTTTTTCGGGTCAATCATTGTGGTTTCCCTGAACTGGTACGTGTTGCTGCCTATTGTAGTGCGAACTGGCACAGGCATAAACCAGAATTGTGTGAAGCTAAGACGAGTAAAGGCGTTGATGAAGGTAATCAATAGCGTTATAGTTAACCCGCTTATTCTCAGGGCGGGGCGAAATTCCCCACCGGCGGTAAATCAACTGATGTTGAAAGCCCGCGAGCGCTTTTTGTTACGGCAAAAAGGTCAGCAGATCCGGTGTAATTCCGGGGCCGACGGTTAGAGTCCGGATGGGAGAGAGTAACGATCCAGTCGGGCATGGACCCGCTCACGTTATTTTTTTGCCGCTTAGACGGTACTCCTAAGACTGCCCTGATTCTGGTAACCATAATTTTAGTGAGGTTTTTTTACCATGAATCAGACGCTACTTTCCTCTTTTGGTACGGCTTTCGAACGTGTTGAACATGCGCTGTCTGCGCTGCGTGAAGGACGCGGTGTGATGGTGCTTGACGATGAAGATCGCGAAAACGAAGGCGATATGATTTTCCCGGCAGAGACCATGACCGTAGAACAGATGGCGCTGACCATCCGTCACGGTAGCGGTATTGTATGCCTGTGCATCACTGAAGACCGACGCAAACAGCTCGATCTGCCAATGATGGTGGAAAATAATACCAGCGCTTACGGCACCGGTTTTACCGTGACCATTGAAGCAGCAGAGGGCGTGACCACCGGTGTTTCCGCTGCGGACCGTGTGACTACGGTGCGTGCGGCAATTAAGGATGGCGCCAAACCTTCCGATCTTAACCGTCCGGGGCACGTTTTCCCGCTGCGTGCTCAGGCTGGCGGCGTGTTGACCCGTGGTGGTCATACTGAAGCGACCATCGACCTGATGACGCTGGCAGGGTTTAAACCGGCAGGCGTGCTGTGCGAACTGACCAACGACGATGGCACCATGGCGCGAGCGCCAGAGTGCATCGAATTTGCCGGCAAGCATAATATGGCGGTGGTGACTATCGAAGACCTGGTGGCTTACCGTCAGGCGCACGAGCGCAAAGCCAGCTAATCGTACAGTGCCATGGTGAAGAAAAGCCGATGCAATGCCATCGGCTTTTTTTGTTTAGTTGTAGTTAATTTTAAATAACACTACCGTTTCAAATGGTCCGGTCTGAACGGCCTCGCCAGCGACTTGACTTAACTCTGCTTGATAACTTTTCTCTCTGGTCAATAATTCCGTATCAAATTCGGCATACTCTGCGTACGCGTTGTAGGTGGAGAGTGTATTATCTTCCATATTACGGATTTTTAATTGCAAGCCATTCCCTATTCTCAGTGAAGTATCATCTTCTGCTAATTCTTCAGTAGTATAGAATGAAGATGAAACTTTGAATGTATCAGTACATCCACTGTCTGCATTTAAATTCTTTATAGTCTTGATGGAGAAACTTTTGGTCATGGTTTTGGCATTGATTTCCATATTATTAAAGGTGCCAAAGTCAATGGTCTGATTTTCCGGATAAATGTTGAATTTTACGCTACAGTCCAGTACTCGAATTTGATCTAATCCAGTGACATGATATTTCAGGTTAGCGGCATCCGGGCTGACGTTGATACCACCAACACCATCAAACTGCACAAGAATATAATCACCGATGCTACTGGCGTAGTCGTGGGGGGGCATCGAAATCACTTTTACGTACAGGCGCATGCGGGCAATAAACGTTCTTGAATAGTGCGTATCTTCTGCATTACCTGAACAGAGATAATGTTCCCAACCGCTGGCTTTGATTTGCGCGGGGGTATAGATCTTAAGCTTCTGATTATCAATGCACTGATGTGTATCAATATTGACCGCACCTTGCGTGGCGTCATAATCAACGCCTTCATAGGTGACGCCCAGTTGATAATAGGTATCATTGACTGAGGTGTAGGGGTTGACCCATGCGTAGACGTTTTCGCTGCTATAAGCATTTTCGGAGGTTGCGTTATCGCAGTAGACGGGGATTTTTATATCGTTGCTTTCCCAGATTTTGTCCCCGGGTTTGGCGTTGTTAGGGACTGCAAACGGCTCGATAGCGGTATAACCTTCAACAGGACCTCCGGTGGCTCCCAGATAGCAGTGAACCGCCAGCGCTGAACGAAAAGGGAGCACGATGAATATTAACAGCAGAAATAACCGTAGCGTGCGGATCATTTTCTGGCCTCCGGCACGATAAGATCGCATTGACCATGGCATTTCACGTTCAGCATGCGCAGTCCGCCATAATCATCCATATATCCTAGTGCGAACGCATTTCCGTTATAACCGCCGGCATTTAATGTGACAGAGGAAAAAGGGGCAATCATCTTACTGCTAAAGCCTGACAATTGGCTTTTGCTGTCTTTGCCAAAAAAAGCCAACGTAATGTAGTAGGCGGTAGGATTATTAACCAACAGCGTATTTCCCTGTTGGCTAACTTTGAGCTGAAGTTCAACTTCAGTACCCGGCTTTTTCTTCAAAGCCGCTGGACGCCAGAACAATTTCAATCGAGATTGCAGGGCCATCTGCACAATGGCATTGCTTCCCTTATTTTCTGGCGCAGGCGGAATTTCACGGACATTAAAATAGAACAGCGTTTCCCGATCCTGAGGTAGTGAGCGAGCTTTATCCTGCTTAACGATCCTCACTTGTGAAATTGCGCTGGGATTTAAGCGTTGGATTGGAGGCAGGGCAACCAGAAAGGTGTCGTCCTTATTACCTTTTTCATCTTCAATCCATGAATAGGCCAGATAGGGCAGCTGCTTGCTTTGGTTTTCGATTTTCAGGCTGCTGGCCTTTTCGTTGCCGTTAAATATTATCCGCGTTCTGTCAGGTTGAATTGCCGCCTGAGAGGTGAGTGATAAGGCGAGTAGTACTATTGGCAATTTTTTAAATAATGTCATTTTTCATCCTTAATTAATGACAAGGTAAAATAAGGTTTTGCGTGGTGATATCCAATGTGTCTGGTAATGCGAAGGTGCATGTCTTTTTATCACCCCATTGAACTGTAAAGTGTTGCCCACTGTCGACACCACCAAGCCAGGCATGACCTTCTTCACTGACCATTCCTACTTCGGTATTGCTGGCAATATGCCGAACGATCGCGCCAAGTGGCGGGTAGTCTCCATTTTCCATTCTGATGGCGACGGTAATATTTTTGCCTGCACGGGATATCAGCGCTTTGTAACCGATAGCTCCTTCCGTCCAGGTTTGGCGGGTGATCGTTTCATCAACGGTAACGCCGTCAGGGAGATCGTTCATGTTGACGGCGATGGTTGAGGGTTGATAACTGGATATCATCGGTACAACCGCATAGCCGAGGCGGTTGGTGCGATTGCTATCTCCCTGAACAGGTATATCGGCCACGCCATCTGTACCGATCATAACTCGAGGTTCATTACCAAAACTGCGACGATGCAAGGCAATACCTTTGCCCGTGGCTGTCATTGAACCGCTCCAACTGGCGCTGACAGAGGTGTAGTCGCTGGCAGCATAGCTTCCGGAGAACTGTAGTTCGCCCGCAGGGGTAGTATGCTGGTAGTTGCCCCTGAATTGCGCGCCGTTATCTGGCTTGTCGGTGGCGGTTCCTGCGGAAACGCCCCAGGTATTACGGGGATCGGAGGAATCATTCCATGAGAGAGTGTTAGTGGTGTTGCTGCTATTGCGCATGTCGTAATTCAACCGCCGACCAAAGTCGAAGGGAACGGAGAACGAAACGTAAATCTGCTTATCGTTATCACTCTCTTCGTAATGCGTTGTGCTGAAGGATGTCGATAGCGATAAACCTTTCCAGTCACCGATATCGAAATTAAATCCGGCAGTTACGGATGCGGTAGTAGAGCTGTCGCCATCCCACCATTGCTGGCGTAGTGCGCTGACGTACAAATTCATCCGCAAAGGATCGATCGGCTGGTTGAAGGCGATGCTTACGGTCTGCTTTTCGTCCTGCGTATCAGCATTGTTGTACTGATGGGCGATAAAGTTGGCATAGCTATGAAATTCACGTTCGGAGAAACGATATGCCGCAAGTGAAATCTGGCTGTTTGTCGCATCAAAGCGTTTGCTGTAGTTCAGTCGGTAACTGAGACCGTTTTCTTGATGACCATCATCGAAAGTGCTGCTGGCACGTGTAACGTCAAATGAAAGTGCGCCCAGCCATAGCATATTCTGCCCAATGCCGAGTGCCGCAGAGCGATAATCGCTGCCTCCTGCGAGGATCCCGCCATACAGCGAGGTATTGGACAATATTCCCCACGAGGCTTCTCCACTGGCAAAGGTCTCATCGATCACATGATGCGAGATGTCCGGACGTGCACGGCCTGCCGCGATTTTGTAACGGACCTGCCCCTCGCGGGTCAAGAAGGGCGTGGATGCTGCAGAAACCTGAAATGTATTGGTTCTGCCATCTTCCTCGGTGATTTTAACATCTAGCGTACCCTGTACCGATTGGTTGAGATCGGTAATGACAAAGGGGCCAGGGGCAACCTTTGTTTGATAAATAACGCGACCGGAGTGGCTGACGGTGACGGTCGCATTGGTTTGTGCGATACCGCTGATTTGTGGGGCATAGCCACGTAATTCCCACGGCAGCATGCGATCGTCGCTTGCCAGTGCAGCGCCATTATAGGAAAAACCGTCGAAGATATTGGAACTTAAATCCGTCTCGCCCAGCGTGAGTTTGGCACCCAGTGAAGGGAGTGGGCGAAAAAGATAGGTTCGCGAAATGCTCCGTGTTGTTTGAGTGTTTTCGTCGTTGCGATTTTGGCTTACCTGGTAATCGCTACGTAAGCGCCATGCGCCCATATTCAGGCCCGAAGTACCGTATGAGTTTATATTTTCTGTACTTGCGCCCTGATCGGGGCGATAAGTGCTGGCAAATAAGTTGTAGTCGAAGAGCAAGCCATTTACGCCGTGATCCCAGGTGGATGGCGGCATCCAGCTCTCTGATTTCCATGCCATTAATACTTGCGGAATACTAATATCCAGGTGTTGATTCGCAATGTCTAGCGTAAACGCAATGTCGGCGTATGCGGTGAAATCTACGCAATTGTTCTGCATTGGCAGGGAACGTAAAATTTTCTCTTTTAACCCCAATTGCTCGGCAAGATCGGTAGGAATACAGACTGCAACACCTTCACCTTTTTTCCCCCAGCTCAGTTGGCGGCCAGAGGAGATTTGGTTTTTATTCACAGCAATTGTGACAAAGTAGTTCCCAGGGGCAATTGAGAGATCATCTTTTAGTAGTGAGAGATCCACACTGCTACGCATGGATTTATCCAGTACATTCAGGTTGAATTCGACGGCCAGAGTGGAAAATGACAACAGTAGCCCACATCCATAGGCCACGACCTTGCAGGTATTCATGGCAATCCTTACCTATACCCAAGCGTTGCAAGTGTTATAGGGTGGCCATCCGGCCACCATTATGTGACTACTTATAGGTAAGTCTGTAGGTTGCCGTCGCGGCGACAGCGCCCACGGTGACATCCGTTGCGCCAATTTTTTCCATATAGGCTTGGAATGGAAGGATTTGAGTCGCTGATCCTGCACTTAGATCAATGGTTTTTGCGGTCCCCAGAGTAATCTTCGTGCTTGTTTTGTCCAGAAGGCGTACGCCAACATTTGTTGCACCACTGGCAAAAGTATTGCTAAGCAGGCTGGTATCTTCAGCTGTAACGCTGTCACTGTTAAATGTGACATCAACTTTGGACACAGGTACATCGCTGCCATTATTTGAGTGTGGCAGATCGCAATTGACTAAGTGAAGGCTGGAGTCAACCGCATCAGAATGTCCGTTAGTATTGATATAGCTGGCAGGAACTTCACCCAGCTCAACCTGCTTGTCAATATCGTCAGGTTCAATGGCGCAAGGGGCATTAATAATGGTACCCGTGAAGGTTATTTTGCCGCTACCACCGTCAACATCGGCGAAGGCACTGGTGGTAGTTAATGTGGCGATAGCCACGGCTAATAACGTTTCTTTGCCTAGTTTCATACAATCATTCCTTTAGTAATATACAATATCCTTTATGCTTAAGTCGAAATAATAGGTTTTTTAAAATATTATATCACCAGGATATTTTGTTTTTGCGTGATATTCAGAATTTGACCCGGTATTGATTAAGTTTGGTGTATATATATTTCGATGTTGCAATTTGCATTGCATTTGATGAGAGAATGAATGGTGTTTTATTATTATTTTTCGTGGTGTTGACTCTAAGGTGGTTATTGTAAAACTGTGATTTAGATGAGGTTTTTTTCTGCAAATCAGAATATATAAATATTGATTTATTATTGTTTGCGCCAAATAATTTGCGTTTTGTATGATTTGAACCGAAGGGAATCCAGCGATAGGATTGTATAACCATCGTAAAAAAAGCAGAAATCTGAATACAGACTTCTGCTTTGGTTTTTCCATTCAGGTTATTTGGCCCTGGCCAGTTTCAATGCCCATGCGCCGCTCATTATCACCAACAGCAATAAACATAAGCCAAAGGCTAGCAGGCATGCCTGCGCCATGTTCATAAATTGCCACGGTGGAAGCAGATACCAGCCTTCAGACTGTTGGTATAGATCGATAAACCACTTTTGCGTACTGCTGAGTGCCACGCCATCAGGCACTATGGGGGCATCATAGCCGCAATCTCCAGTGGGTTTAAACCACTCCGGAGCCCAGTTTGCCAGCGGCAAATTGAAAGGGAATGTCGGATCGGTGGAACACCCCTGGACGCCAAACAGCGAATCCGGGCTATGTACCGCATGATGAATATCATTGAGTTTGAGCGAGAACTTAATGCCCATGATGCTGCCGTAAAATGCCGCAATGCAGCCAATAAGCTTCAGAACAACATTTTTAGGGTTTATTGCCGCGATCAATCCACCGAAAACCATCACAAACATGGCAAAGCGAATGTAGACACACTGCTCGCAGGGGGCCATATAGAGATAGATTTGGAAAAACGAGTGGGCCAATATTATTAACCCGCCCATCGCGCAGGCCATCAGTAGCCACAGAAAGCGCCGTTCCTGCCATCTCACCAGCGTATCAACCGGCGTGGTACGTAAGTCCCGCCACAATCCTTTTATGAAAACCATAGCCTCGTCCCTGTTTATTTTGTTGCCAGCTCTCTGACAAGCTCAGCCATGGAGTCAATGGATTTGATACTCTTGGTGTAGATCAGGTATTTACCGTTAACGACGTAAGCCGGAACCCCCTGAATTTTGGCGACGTCGTATGCCGCTTTCCATTTCTCCAGCGTTTGCTGAACGGTGGGATCTTGCAGCGCGGCGTCAAAATCTGCCTGGCTCATGCCTGCAGCATCCAGGCCTGTTTTAATGAATGCGGCCGGATCTTTACCATCTGACCAGCGCTCTTTCTTGTCGTGGTAAGCAGCGTAATAAGCGAATTTCGCTTTTTTGAACTGTGATTTGGCATCAAATAATGAAATCCCTGCTGCCTGATCTTTAGCAATCATTACTGCAAAAACTTCACTGGCCTGTTTACCATATTCCCCTTTGGTTTCCAGATGAAATGGTGTGAAGGTGACGAGATCGGCAACTTTTTCAGAAACCGGGCCAGTCACGGCTTTATCATATTTGTAACAGAACGGACAGGCGTAGCTGAATACTTTTATTAACGTCTTATCAGCATTAGGAATCGGTTTCTCTAAAACCATATAATCAGTGCCTTCTGTAAAAGCGGAGGCGGCAAACGACGAGGCAAGTGCGGCGGTTAATATCACGCTTTTAAATAATGAAGTAATCCATTTAGATGACATAATTAATCCTTAATCTAACGCGATTATTTAAACATGTGTTGTGGGCGGACCAGTAATGCACGGTAGTGCGTTTGGTTCGGCTTATCTGAAAGAACATCAATCTCAACTTTGACTTCTTTGGTCTTATAATCAATTTCGTTGATCTTGCCGATGGTTGGTTGTCCAACGTCAAATAAATTAATTGAGCCACCAAAGCCAAACATGGTGTCACGGTCTTTCTGATATTCGATAACCGAGGTGATGGGACTATAGAAATCGTAGCCGCGTTCTTTTCCGTATTCCCAAATTTGCTGAACGGTTCCTTTTTTCTCGTCAACTTTATATTCGACGAAACGGGAATATTTCATCGTCGGCAATGCCGGTTGTTCGAGCCCACGACCATCGCCGTTGTCAAAGATGGTTAATGTCCCTTTGCTCGAGAGCCATGCGGTGTGTTGGGTGTAGGTAAAATCGAAATCAGTATTCTCGCACTTACCGTTTTCGTCACATTTTAGCGCGTTGCCCTTATCATCAACCGGTTTTAACAGCTTGCTTGCCAGCGCCTTATTCCAGCCTTTCGACGGTGCCAGAATCCACTTCACCTGTTTATCGCGACCGATTTTGACAACACCCTGATGGCGGGAAGAGATAATAATGGAGTCATCTTTGGCATCATAGGCAATGGAGTTAACGTGCGCCCAGTTACGACCAGCCCCCACTCCGAGGGCGTCACCGTAAGGAGTATCTGGCTCCAGTTTCGCCTGTTGACCGGCATGAGCGAGGTCAACGTTGACGCATACCGCACCTGCGTCCAGTGCACCCAAAAGCGCATCACGCATCGGATCGAGTATCTTTGTCAGATCCCACACATCAACCACACGACCGGACTTGTCTACTTCAATTATCTGATCGCGGATGGTTTGCACATGGATGCCATCTTCTTTGCGATAATCGCGTTTGCCCACGCGAAGCAACACGGTGTCGTTGATTGTTTCGATCGATTCATGCGACGCGTCGAGGAAGCCGCGCGGTAGCTTATGATCGGCCAGAATCTGCCCCATCATATCGAATTCGTACCAATGCTGACCCTGAACGGCTGTGAAGGTGCCGCGCGGCGTTTCCCGGATACCCATCAAGTAACCGCGCTTATTGATATCCATGTCATGGCCATCGTAAAAGGCATCTTGATCCAGCCACCAACGATATTCACCTTCCGTATCGACGACAAAGGTAAAGGGTGCGATATCAAAAGGTAATGCGCCACCGGCTGGACCTGCATCCAGGATGCCGGCATTTTTGTCTTTTTCCCCATGCCAGTGGAATTCTGCCCCCTGTGGGGTGAAAGTATGGGTATTCACCAGATAGAGACGGTCTTCAAAGCCAGGCGCTACCTTAATAACTTTCGTTTGCTGTAAATCGGAAATAGAACGGTTATCCATGTAGTGATTAACGATGGCGGACGTTTGCACCACATAATCATCCTTCATGGCTTTGCCATTTTCTTTATATTCAACGGTGACCTTATTGGCAAACTTTTGATAAAGGCCAAAAATAGGTATGCCATCGTAGGTAGCGAGTGACTCTTTGCCCACGGCATATGTCACAGGAATCCCTTTTTCACCTTTACCATGAACGGTGACTTTGACATCTGAAATAACGTGACTATCTAATTCAACCAGTGCGGTAAGCGGGGCGTTTCCATATGGGTCAACCACTATTGCCCCCAGTTTTCCCGCAGGTTGAGCGGGTTGAAAACCTGCGGCAAACGAATTTCCAGCGGTTAATCCAAACGTCAGTGCGAGTGTGCCAGCGAGAAGTGTTTTTCGGTATTGTCTAAACATGGATATATCTCCTTATATTAACTTTAAATATAATTTCACTGAATATATTATGTTTTTACGATATGGCTAAAAATGAAAATGGTACTACTGATGTCACTTTTATTGTGGGTATATAAATATTGATGAAGTGTATTATTCTACAAAATCTAATTTTTATTGTTTTCTGGATAGTATGAGTGAGGTATTTTAAGGACAATGTTTATTATTGCTTAGTGTGATCTCGTCGACAGAGTTTTATTTTTTTATAACTGTTTTAGCTATTGGTATAGCTGCTGGTTTATATGATCGAAATCATATATTTGTTTCTGAAATATGCCACTATAGGGGTATGTCAGAATAAGTTTATGTAAAATTTTAACGTTAAATGTTTAATGATGTTAAATGTTAAGGGTAAAAGAATGTTTATTGCCTGGTATTGGATCGTATTAATTGCACTCGTTGCATTGGGTTATTATTGCCATATGAAGCGTTATTGTCGGGCATTCCGACAAGACAGAGACGCATTGCTTGAGGCGCGAAACAAACTCTTCCGACGTTCTGGTGAAGATAACAGCGTGATTAAGGAACAGGAATAGTCCTTCACGTTCTGCTATGGATGAGCGGATGCTGTAAAATAGCAGGGTGGCATCCGCCCTCTGGATTATCCGATTCCCATGGACTGGAGGATGACGAGACTTAACCCCATCACCGACATTCCGCACAGGACCCCATAGCTGGGATTATTATTTGGGTCGATCTCTTTTGCCAGTGGCATCAATTCATCGACTGACAGCGCCACCATAATACCCGCGACTGCCGCCATTATTGCCGCCATCACCACAGGCGAGATGAGACTCCCCAGAATTAACCACGCCAGTACGCCGCCCAGTATTTCTGCCATGCCCGAGATCCCGGCCCAGAATATCGCCGTACGTTTGGAGCCCGTTGCTGCATAGACCGGACCTGCAACGGCTAATCCTTCAGGAATATTGTGTAATGCGACGGCAAGCGCAATACCAAAGCCCAGCTCGAGGTTGCTGCTGGCGGTAACAAACGTCGCAATCCCTTCCGGAAAATTGTGCAGGCTGATGCCGAGCGTTAATAAAATCGCGGTGCGTTTAATGGATCCGGGTAGAGGCTGCGTTGTTTTTTGTACCAGATCCTGAGGGTGCGCGTGCGGCAATAGACGGTCCAGGCCAAAGTAGCCCAGCAAGCCGACGATAAACATTCCGTAGCCCAGCACTGGCGACATGCCTTCAGCGGCCAGCGCAGCAGGTAGCATTTCCATTAGAGAGATCAGTAGCATAATCCCGGCAGCGAAGCCTAAAGAAAAGGCGAGAACGCGGTTGGAAGGCTTTTGCCCTAACACGCCGAGAAATGCGCCGATAAACGTGGCGGCACCTGCCAGTAAAGTCAGAAGTAAAGGTACTGACATCGACAAATAAAACTCCTTATCAATCTGCTTTCCGGACTAGATCGTCAAAATAACTGATGATCTTCATCATGGTTATCTGAGTTCTTCATCAACCGAATAAGCGTATTGTAATGGTATCAAAATGACTCCCTCAGTAAGGATATCATCATGTCTTCAACTCGTATGCCAGCATTGTTTTTGGGCCACGGTAGCCCGATGAATGTTCTGGAAGATAACGTTTATACCCGTGCCTGGCAGCAACTGGGGGAAACGTTGCCGCGTCCGAAAGCCATTGTGGTGGTCTCGGCACACTGGTTCACCCGTGGAACGGGTGTGACAGCGATGGAAGCGCCTAAAACGATCCACGATTTTGGCGGTTTTCCGCAAGCGCTGTATGACACCCATTACCCGGCTCCGGGCTCGCCAGAACTGGCGCAGCACCTGGTTGATTTACTTGCTCCTGTACCCGTCGCGTTAGACAAAGAGGCGTGGGGTTTTGACCACGGTTCATGGGGCGTACTGATCAAGATGTACCCGAATGCCGACATCCCGATGGTGCAGTTAAGCATCGATAGTACAAAACCGGCGGCCTGGCATTTTGAGATGGGCCGCAAGCTGGCGGCACTGCGTGATGAGGGTATTATGCTGGTGGCCAGTGGTAACGTGGTGCATAACCTGCGTACTGCGCGTTGGCACGGTGAGAACACGCCATATCCGTGGGCAACCTCATTCAATGATTATGTTAAGGCTCACCTGACATGGCAGGGACCGGTTGAGCAGCACCCGCTGGTGAACTATCTCGATCATGAAGGTGGATCGTTGTCGAACCCGACGCCAGATCACTATCTGCCGCTGCTGTATGTTCTCGGGGCATGGGATGGTAAAGAGTCTGTTACGATCCCTGTAGATGGTATCGAGATGGGAAGTTTAAGTATGTTGTCGGTGCAGGTTGGGTGATGAACACCCGATGGCGCTACGCTTATCGGGCATTAAGTTCGTGCCGTAGGCCGGGTAAGGCGGAGCCGCCACCCGGCACTCTCAATCATTCGACAAAAATATGCGGATAGAAACGTGACAGATCCTGCGTGATCAACGCGCGGTCTTCACGAATGCCGATCCCTGCGGGTTGATCGTTGATCAGCCAACTGCCAATCAGCATATAGCTGTCGCCAAACTTCGGTAGCTGATGGAACTGCTGCACGATCATGCCTTCTTCACCGTACGGTCCTTCCACAGATTCGATCGTTTTACCGTTCTCAATGATGGAGACGTTAGCTCCCTCGCGCGAGAAGATCGGTTTGACAACGAATTTATCCATCTGTGGGTAGTCGTCTTCGGCGAAATACGCTGGCAGCAGGTTCGGATGATTCGGGAACATTTCCCATAACAGCGGTAACAGTGCTTTATTGGAAATAATGCTCTTCCAGGCGGGTTCCAGCCAGCGAACGCCAGCGTCTTCCAGCTTGGTGGAGAACATTTCACGCAGCATGAATTCCCACGGATAGAGCTTGAACAGGTTAGCGATCACCTGATCCTGCATATCGGTGAATTGGCCTTTTTCACCAAGACCAATATCTTCTACATAGAGGAATTCTGTAGCGATCTCAGCTTCGGCCGCGCAATCCTGCAGATACTGGATCGTACCGCGATCTTCCACCGTATCACGACAGCAGGTCAGATGTAGCAGTTGAAAACCATACTGTTCACGCAGCTCGGTGAAACGCTCGATAAGCTTTTCCTGCAGACTGTTGAACTGATCGCTGCCTTCCGGCAGGTTGCCCGCATTGAGCTGATCTTCCAGCCAGATCCACTGGAAAAACGCGGCTTCGTACAGCGAGGTTGGCGTATCAGCGTTATTTTCCAGCAGTTTGGGTTCACCGGTTCCATCCCACGCCAGATCGAGACGTGAATAGAGCGACGGTTGCTGTGTCAGCCAGGACTGGCGGACAAAACCCCAGGTATGCTTCGGAATGCGAAACTTGGTCATCAGCTCATCGCTGGCAATGACCTTTTCCACCACTTTGAGGCACATTTGATGCAGCTCTGCGGTGACCTCTTCCAGCTTTTCAACCTGAGCAAGGGTGAGTTTGTAGTACGCGTCTTCACACCAGTACGGCTCGCCGTACATAGTGTGAAAATTAAAACCGTATTCGGTGGCTTTATCGCGCCAGTCCGGGCGCTCAACAATACTGACTCTTTCCATGACGATCAGCCACCCATTGAACGTGTGGTGGTGCCGCTTGCGCTACGCTGCATGGTGCTCTGTTTGGCCACAGACTCACCAAATCCGCCGCGGGTTACGGTAGAGGTGGTGGCTGGTTTCGGTGCCATAGCGGTTTTCGGTACGGTCATGGTGCGACCCGGCGTTGCTGCGCCGTAGTTTTTACCGCTGGCATCTGTGTATTTGCCGTAAGCCGGGCTGGCTGGGTTTTTCGAGCTAAACAGCGGTTGCTGAGCGCCCATTCCGCCACCCATCAGTCGGCCCATCATGTAGCCTGCCATCAGTGGCATCCAGAAGCTGCCGCTGCTTTGATTCTGCGCCTGAGCCTGACCTTCACCGGTCGGCGCCATACCTGCTTGCGCAGGAGCCTGCTGGCACTGGCCTTCGCCGAATTCAGCGATACAGTCTTCACGAGTGGCGTATTTTGGCGCGGTACGTTCAGCTTCTTTCAGCGCATTGTTAAACGCGGTAGTACATTCGGCGCTTTTACCTGGATTCGCTGCAGAGCAGTCGTCAGCGTTCTGATAAAGCGAAACCGTTTCGTCACTCTTTTCACAGCCCGCGAGCATAAACACTGCGGTAACTGCCAGGGCGACAGGAGTCAGATGGCGCGCGCTCCAGCTTTTGCGGAACGAGGCGTGATGTATAGATTTTGTCCGTTTCATTTTTGTCTTCCAGGACCCAGTGGTAAACACAGTAAATAATGCTCAGGATAGAGGATGACTGGTCGAAATTGAAGCGGGAAGAGGCGAGAATGCGCAGGAAGGGGCGGATCTTTACGTTGTCTTACGTTCAGACGGGGCCGAAGCCCCGTCATCAGCATCAGTTACGGAACGGGTTGTTGCCGTTGCTGCTGGTTGAACGTGCTGCTGTCGGCTGAGCCGCAGGCAAATTGCCAGTGCCGTTAAAGTCATTCACGGCGGCATCTTGTTGTGGATTTTGCGGTGCCACGGTATCCGGCGTTGTGGATACCGGTTTACCCAGCGTATTGTTCAGTGCCACCAAATCCTGCTCGTTCAGCGTACCGAGCGCAGATTTGACGTTTAACTGATTGATAAGATAGGTATAACGCGCATTTGCCAGTTGTTGCTTGGCGTTGTACAGCGTGGTGGTGGCATCCAACACATCCACAATGGTACGTGTACCTACGGAATAACCGGCTTCCATCGCATCCAATGAGCTTTGAGCAGAGACAACCGCTTGTTTGTACGCGTTAATGCTACTAATAGAAGCATTAATGTTGTTGAATGAAGAACGAACGGTCTGCACCACGCTACGGTGTGCGCTTTCCAGTTGTTCACTCGCGCCAACAAAGTTGTACTGCGCTTGTTTCACCTGCGAGTTAACCATCCCGCCCTGGTACAGCGGCAGCGAGAAGCTCAGACCGATTTTGTTCTGGCCCATGTTGCTGTCGTCATACTGGGAGCTGTTGGTTTTAGATCCGCTGTACGAGGTGTCAGATACCCCGGTAGAGGCGGTTAAATCCAGCGTTGGTAAGTGACCATCCTGTGCCTGACGAATCTGCTCACGCGCCAGATCCTGGCTTAAACGCGCCTGCAATAAAGTCAGGTTGCGGTTTTCCGCTTCTTTCAGTAGCGCATTCACCGCCTGCGGTTTGTTGGTTTTGAAACCATCAACATTCAGCGAAGCCAGTTCCGGGTAATAGTTACCGGTCACCTGACGCAGCTGTTCTACCGCGTTATCCAGATTGTTACGCGCGGTCACTTCGTTCGCCAGCACGGTGTCGTATTGTGAACGGGCGTTCTGCACGTCAGTGATGGCGACCAGACCAACGTTAAAACGCTGAGTGGTCTGATCTAACTGACGATAAACCGCATCTTTCTGTGCCTGGGTGTAAGACAGCACATCAATCGCGTTCAGTACGTTAAAATAGGCCGTAGCGGTATTCAGGATCAGCGTTTGCTGATCGGTCTGATACGTTACGTCCTGGATGCCCGCTGATTTTTCTTGCAGCGTCAGGGCACGCCATTTAGACATGTCGAACAGCGTCTGAGTCAATTGTAATGACGCGCTGGTGGCATTGGAGTTGACGCCGTTTGCATCACGGTAGCCATTGCTGTAGGTGTAATCGGCACCTAAACCCAGTTGCGGCAGTAATGGACTACGCGCTTCGTTAATTTTTTCGAATGCAGCATCGCGATCGGCGGCGGATTTACGCAATTCCGGGTTGCTCAGGCGTGCTTGCTGATAAACCTGCATCAGGTTTTCTGCCTGGCTCAAAGTACTGAACCCCGACAGGCTCAGGCCGATAAGGATGGGGAGCAATTTCTTCATTTGCATTCCTTGTTGTGAAGCAGTATTTAGCGCTGATCAAATGTAAAAATATTTGCTGATTCTAGCAGAATCCGCCACTGCAAAAAGTTGGCGTTACGTGCCATACGGCGTTAATTTGCATCAATTTAACACAAGGGCGTTCAAACATCAGTCAAACGACCTTGAAATTCACATTTTAATCACTATTGGTTTCAGGACAGCACAATGCGTAAACCAGACAACTTGCCAATGACTTTCACTAAAAATGATGTAGAAATTATTGCACGAGAAACGCTATACCGCGGTTTTTTTTCACTGGATCTTTATCGGTTCCGCCATCGCCTGTTTAACGGTGGTATGAGCGGTGAGGTAAAGCGCGAAATTTTTGAGCGCGGACACGCGGCAGTCTTGCTACCCTTTGACCCTGAGCGGGACGAAGTTGTACTGGTCGAGCAGATACGTATCGCGGCGTTTGATACCAGCGAAAGCCCGTGGCTACTGGAAATGGTAGCCGGAATGATCGAAGAGGGCGAAACCGTTGAAGATGTGGCCCGTCGTGAAGCGATGGAAGAAGCCGGACTGGACGTTAAACGTACGAAACCCGTTCTGAGCTATCTGGCAAGCCCTGGCGGCACCAGTGAGCGCCTGTCTATTTTAGTTGGCGAAGTGGACGCTACGACCGCGAGCGGAATTCATGGTCTGGCTGATGAAAACGAAGATATTCGTGTTCATGTGGTGAGCCGGGAGCAGGCTTATCAATGGGTAGAAGAGGGGAAAATCGACAACGCGGCTTCTGTCATCGCCTTGCAATGGTTACAGCTGCACTATCAAGAGTTAAAAACTGAGTGGAAAAAATGAAGCGTTACACACCTGACTTCCCTGAAATGATGCGCCTGTGCGAAACCAACTATTCGCAATTGCGCCGCCTGCTGCCACGTAATGATGCAGCCGGTGAAACAGTGAGCTATCAGGTAGCAAACGCACAATATCGGTTAACGATCGTTGAATCGACCCGATACACTACGCTTGTCGCGATCGAACAAACGGCGCCGGCCGTCACATACTGGAGCCTGCCGTCATTGACCGTGCGCCTGTATCATGACGCGAGGGTGGCTGAAGTGTGTTCAAGTCAGCAGATCTTTCGCTTCAAAGCGCGGTATGATTATCCAAATAAAAAGTTGCATCAACGCGACGAAAAGCATCAAATTAATCAGTTTCTGGCCGACTGGCTACGGTACTGTTTAGCACATGGAGCGATGGCGATTCCGGTTTATTAGCGTCGTGAAACCTAAGGACACCATTTGGAAAGCCTGTTAACCCTTCCTTTGGCTGGTGAGGCCAGAGTCAGGATCTTACAAATTACAGACACTCACCTGTTTGCCGAAAAGCATGAAACGCTGCTGGGTGTGAATACCTGGGACAGTTATCAATCCGTACTGGATGCCATACATGCAGAGTCGCCTGAGTACGATCTGATCGTCGCGACGGGTGATTTGGCGCAGGATCAATCCGCTGCGGCCTATCAGCATTTTGCTGAAGGCATCGCAAGCTTTCGTGCGCCCTGCGTTTGGCTACCGGGCAATCACGATTTTCAGCCGGCAATGTACAGCGCGCTGCAGGACGCGGGAATTTCCCCTGCCAAGCGTGTTTTCATCGGTGAGCAGTGGCAAATATTGTTGCTCGACAGCCAGGTGTTCGGCGTTCCCCACGGTGAATTAAGTGAATTCCAGCTCGAATGGCTGGAGCGTAAACTTGCTGATGCACCAGAGCGTAATACCTTGCTGCTTCTGCATCATCATCCTCTGCCTGCGGGTTGTAGCTGGCTCGATCAGCATAGCCTGCGCAATGCCGCTGAGCTGGATAACGTGCTGGTGAATTATCCACGCGTGAAGTATCTGCTGTGCGGGCATATTCATCAGGAACTGGATCTGGACTGGAACGGACGCCGCCTGCTGGCGACGCCATCGACCTGCGTGCAGTTTAAGCCGCACTGTTCCAACTTCACATTGGATACCATCAGCCCCGGCTGGCGGACGCTGGAGCTTTTTGCTGACGGGACGTTGCAGACTCAGGTACGTCGTCTGCAGGGTAATCGGTTCCACCCTGATACCGCTTCAGAAGGCTACTGATGTCTACGCTTCTCTATCTTCACGGATTTAATAGCTCTCCTCGTTCGGCGAAGGCGTGTTTGCTGAAAAACTGGTTGACGGAGCACCATCCGCACGTTGAGATGATCGTACCGCAGTTACCGCCGTATCCGGCCCAGGCCGCAGAGATGCTGGAATCGATCATTCTTGAACATGGCGGAGAGTCGTTGGGGATTGTCGGCTCCTCATTAGGTGGTTATTACGCCACCTGGCTGTCGCAATGTTTTATGCTGCCGGCAGTGGTGGTGAACCCTGCTGTACGGCCTTATGAACTGCTGGTCGACTATCTCGGTCAAAACGAGAACCCCTACACGGGGCAGCAATATGTGCTAGAGTCACGCCATATTTACGATCTTAAAGTCATGCAGATTGACCCGCTGGAAGCGCCGGATTTGATCTGGCTGCTCCAACAAACGGGCGATGAAGTGTTGGACTACCGCCAGGCGGTGGCGTATTACGCCTCCTGCCGTCAGACAGTTATTGAGGGCGGAAACCACGCATTCACGGGCTTCGAAGATTATTTCAACCCGATTGTCGATTTCCTTGGACTGCACAGTTTCTGACGATCAATTCGAATTGCTTATTTAAACCATGACGCAAACTTATAACGCTGATGCCATTGAGGTACTCACTGGGCTTGAGCCGGTACGCCGTCGCCCTGGGATGTACACCGATACGACCCGTCCGAACCATCTTGGACAGGAAGTGATTGATAACAGTGTGGATGAAGCACTGGCGGGCCACGCGAAACGCGTGGACGTGATCTTACATGCCGACCAGTCTCTGGAAGTCATTGATGACGGACGCGGCATGCCAGTAGACATTCACCCTGAAGAGGGCGTTCCGGCGGTTGAGCTGATCCTCTGTCGTCTGCACGCGGGCGGCAAGTTCTCCAACAAGAACTACCAGTTCTCCGGTGGTCTGCACGGTGTGGGGATCTCCGTTGTTAACGCCCTGTCCAAACGTGTGGAAGTGAACGTACGCCGCGATGGGCAGGTATACAACATCGCGTTTGAGAATGGCGATAAAGTGCAGGATTTACAGGTTGTCGGTACCTGCGGCAAACGCAATACCGGGACCAGCGTGCACTTCTGGCCGGATGAAAGCTTCTTTGACAGCCCGCGTTTTTCTGTTTCGCGCTTAACGCACGTACTGAAAGCCAAAGCGGTACTGTGCCCGGGCGTTGAGATCACCTTCAAGGATGAGGTCAACAACAGCGAACAGCGCTGGTGCTACCAGGATGGTCTGAATGACTATCTGAGCGAAGCGGTGAATGGCCTACCGACTCTGCCGGAAAAACCGTTTATCGGTAATTTCAGCGGTGAGACGGAGACAGTGGACTGGGCGCTGCTCTGGCTGCCGGAAGGCGGTGAGCTGCTGACCGAAAGCTATGTGAACCTGATCCCAACTATGCAGGGCGGGACGCACGTCAACGGTCTGCGTCAGGGTCTGCTGGATGCGATGCGCGAGTTCTGCGAATACCGCAATATTTTGCCGCGCGGCGTGAAGCTGTCGGCGGAAGATATCTGGGATCGCTGTGCTTACGTGCTGTCGGTAAAAATGCAGGATCCGCAGTTTGCCGGACAAACCAAAGAACGCCTCTCTTCGCGTCAGTGTGCGGCGTTTGTTTCTGGCGTGGTGAAAGATGCCTTCAGCCTGTGGCTGAACCAGAACGTACAGTCCGCCGAACTGCTGGCTGAGATGGCGATTTCCAGCGCCCAGCGTCGTCTGCGCGCGGCGAAAAAAGTGGTGCGTAAAAAGCTGACCAGCGGCCCGGCGCTGCCGGGTAAACTGGCGGACTGTACTGCACAGGATCTTAACCGCACCGAACTGTTTCTCGTCGAAGGTGACTCCGCAGGTGGTTCCGCCAAACAGGCGCGCGATCGTGAATATCAGGCGATCATGCCGCTCAAAGGTAAGATCCTCAATACCTGGGAAGTATCTTCTGATGAAGTTCTGGCGTCTCAGGAAGTGCACGATATTTCGGTGGCGATCGGTATCGATCCGGACAGCGACGATCTGAGCCAGTTGCGTTACGGTAAGATCTGTATCCTGGCGGATGCGGACTCCGATGGTCTGCACATCGCCACGCTGCTGTGCGCACTGTTTGTGAAGCACTTCCGCACGTTGGTGAAACACGGTCACGTGTACGTGGCGCTGCCGCCGTTATACCGTATCGACCTCGGTAAAGAGGTGTATTACGCGCTGACGGAAGAAGAGAAAGCGGGCGTACTGGAGCAGTTAAAGCGCAAGAAAGGTAAGCCGAACGTGCAGCGCTTTAAAGGACTGGGTGAAATGAACCCGATGCAGCTTCGTGAAACCACGCTGGATCCGAACACCCGTCGCCTGGTGCAGCTCATTATCGATGATGAAGACGATCAGCGCACCAACGCAATGATGGATATGCTGCTGGCCAAGAAGCGTTCTGAAGACCGTCGTAACTGGTTGCAAGAGAAAGGCGACCTGGCGGATCTCGAAGGCTAATTGACCGTTGAATGCCGGAAAAGCAACGTGCTTTCCGGCGTTATTGTTTATGCCGCTTGCGATACTGCAACGGCGTCTCGCCAATGCCTTTACCGAAGGCGCTGATGAAGTATGTTACCTCTGAAAATCCCACCTTTTGAGCAATCTCCCGCACGCTGATTTCACTGTGTAACAGCGCTTCACAGGCTTTGCGTAACCGCAGCGTATTGAGATAGTCGAGAATGCTCTCGCCCGTTTCCATCTGGAAGCGGCGGGATACATAGCTTTTGGATTTATCCAGTTCCTGCGCCAGCGCCGCCAGACTAAATTTGTGGGTGTAATGCTCATCCAGCCAGAACATCACCTGACTGGCAATTCCGCTGCTAATTTCCGGCATATTGCCATTATCGTCAGGTAACAGGCTGAATAAATTGACTAACAGACAGGCAACCTGCTCAGTGCTCAGCGGTTTCTGAGCGGCCATTTTTTCATAACGGCTGAAGAGAAAATCAACATGTGGATGAACATCCGCCGCGTCGACGACCCATGCTTCACTGCCGCGAATGCTCAGATTTTGCAGATGCTGTTGAGTATGAGGCAAGTCGCGCAGCACCTTCAGTACCGCATGTTGATCGAGATGAATAATGGTACGTCGATAACCATCCCGCGCCTGCTCATCGACCCAGATCTTGTGTAGGGTAAACGGCGGGAAAAAGAACATTCGTCCCGGTCGCATGGTGTATTGCTTATGGTCAACCGTAACCACGCCAAAGCCTTCTTCCACATACAGCACTTCCAGACACTGATGCCAGTGGTGATAACGCACCGTATTGGCGAATAAACGGCTGAACGACGCAACCGCATCATTAAGGGCGATCAGCTCCAGACGTTCTTGCGGTGAGGATAAAGTCATAGTGCAATAAATTTAAATTTTTGCCGCCGAATGGTAATTTATAAACCCTATTTTTAAATTTTCTCAATCACTGTTTTACTTTAATTCTGGTGCTGTGATTGACGTAACATTTCTGCTGCTCTGCGATTCACTATTCTTTAGCCACTTAATTCAGAGGGGCAGATTATGTGGTCAGCAACTGAAGAAAAATCAAATCCATTGTCATCACGCGAAGACGTAACGTGTGCGGTTAACGCCATTTTACGTGCGCTGGATCGGCAGTTTCCGGCGGGAAAGGCTCAGTTTTCTCTTGGCAATACCTGTGCTCACTACAGCGCGGATATTGCCTGTATGGAAGGGCTTTCCCGGGCGTTGTGGGGGCTATTTCCGCTGATGGCTGGCGGGGCTAAAGTGCCGTTTGCCGAAAAGTACATTCAGGCGATAAAACTCGGTACTGACCCACAAAGCCCACATTACTGGGGAGACACCGGTCCTTACGATCAGCGTCTGGTTGAGATGGCTGCTTATGGCCTGGGTCTGGCATTGTTACAGACGCAATTAACGCAGCATTTCTCCCTGAGCGAACGCGAGAATCTGCACCGCTGGCTGAATCAGATAACCGACTCGCAAATGCCGGACAGCAACTGGAACTACTTTGCGATTATCGTTCAGCTTGGTTTCAAGCGTGCGGGTCTGCCTTACGATCAGGCAGCTATCGATCGCCGCTTTGAGCTGATGGAAGCCTACTATCTTGGTGACGGTTGGTATTCCGATGGTCCCGGTCGACCGAAAGATTACTACATCTCAATGGCTTTTCACTTCTACGGCCTGTTGTATGCCACCCTCAGCCCGGATGACACCGAACGCGCTGTCGTTCTGCGTGAACGTTCGCGCTTGTTTGCCGAAGATTTTATTTACCTGTCCGCCGCTGACGGCGCATCGGTGCCGTTTGGCCGCAGCCTGACCTACCGCTTTGCCATGGTTGCCTTCTGGAGCGCGGTGGCGTTTGCCGAACTGGATGTTCTTTCGCCAGGCATAATCAAAGGGGTGATCCTGCGTCATTTGCGCTGGTGGCAGAAGCAGCCGATTTTCGATCGTGATGGCATTCTGACGCTGGGGTTTGCCTACCCGAATCTGGCGATGTGTGAAGACTACAACTCGCCGGGATCGCCTTATTGGGCATTGAAGGTTTTTTTGATTCTTGCACTGCCGGAGGATCATCCATTCTGGCAGGCTGAAGAGCTGGCGCTACCGCAACTGGTTGAAAAACGTGTTATCCCCCATGCTGCGCAGATCCTGCAGCATAGTGAGCATTCTGAGCATGTCATGATGTTGACCTCAGGCCAGCTTGAACTGAACAACTACGTTAATACCGAAGCCAAATACACCAAATTTGCCTACTCCAGCCGCTTTGGTTTCACCATTGAGCGCGGCCGTTACGGCATCAAACATGCGGCCTGTGACTCTATGCTGCTGTTGGCGGACGGCGATGGCTACTATCGTGGCCGTCGTCAGTGCGACGAGGTTCGGGTCGATGAGAATTTTATCTGGTCCCGCTGGGCTCCCTGGCATGACGTAATGATTGAGACCTGGCTTGTCCCGTTTGGCGAATGGCATCTTCGCCTGCACCGTATTAACAGTGCGCGAACGCTGCAAACGGTGGAAGGGGGATTTGCGGTGATGAAAGCCGAGCCCCGGTTATGTGAGCGTGGATGCCTCCTTGCGGCATGCAACGGAACCAGCGTTATCGTTGATCTGTCGCCGTCCATAGTTCGCCAGCCAGACAGCGTGGTCACGCCGCCGAACAGTAGCATCATGTTCCCTGAATGTGCGTCGATTCCTGTGTTGACCAGCGAAATCCCGCAGGGCGAAAGCTGGCTTTGCTGCGCCGTGAGTGCCAGCGGGCAGCAAAGACAGTACTCAGCCGTTCCGCAGCTATCCATCAACAATAACCAGGTTGTTATTCAGCAACCTGAAAATGCACGCCAGTTGTCGTTCTTTTTATAGCGAGGGTGGTATGAAAAATAATTCAACGGGAAATCGGACTGAATATTATAAAATAAGCAGTTTTATATTCCTTTATTTCTTTACCTGGTCCGCAAGTATTGGTTTGTTGGCTATCTGGTTGGGGCAAAAAGCGCAGTTGAGCGGTACGGTGATCGGCACCGTATTTGCTGTGAACGGTATTTTCTCGGTTATTCTGAAGCCTATTTATGGCTATATCCTCGATAAAATAGGTATGAGCAAATATCTGCTCTATTTCGTCGTAGTGATGTCAGCGTTAATGGCACCGTTTTTTATTTATGTCTATCAGCCATTATTACTCTCCAATACTATGCTGGGTATTATAGTTGGCGCGATTTACTTGAGCTTTGCGTGGTATGCCGGGGTGGCGGCCTGTGAATCTTATTCTGACCGCTACAGCCGTCTGAACGGCATGGAGTTTGGGCAGATCCGTATGTGGGGGTCGCTTGGCTGGGCGGTGGCGTCATCGTTCTCTGGCCTGCTGTTTAACCTCTCACCGGCCTATAACTTTATGCTCGGCAGCCTGACGTCAGTGGTGATGCTGGTTGTTCTGGTGAGTCTGAAAGTCAATGTCAATGCGGCCAACGCCTCGGAGGTGATAACTAAAGAGAAAATCTCCCCGACGGATGTTTACGCCCTGCTGCGTAATCGCAAATTTTGGGCATTCTGCCTGTACGTTGCGGGCGTGGCGTGGATGATGTTTATCGCGGAGCAGCAGTTCTCCCGCTACTTCGTCACTTTCTTTGCCGATGTACATGAAGGGAACGCCGTCTTTGGTTATCTGGGCACAGTGCAGTCGGGAATGGAATTTGTCATGTACATGGTCATTCCGCTATTCGTCAATTATATTGGCGCGAAGCGTGGTCTGCTGATTGTTGGGGCGCTGGTGGGCGCGCGATTGGTGATATCTGGGCTATGTGACTCTCATTTATTAATTTCTGTGCTGAAGCCGCTATACGGTTTGGAGATCTGTTTATTACTGGTTTCCGTCTTCAAATATATTGCCGCGCATTTTGATAAACGTGTCAATGCGACCATGTATTTACTGGGTTATCAGGCGATGCTGTATGTCGGTAACGTGGTGGTTTCCTCTCCTGCCGGATTAATGTACGACCGGATAGGCTTTGAGAAGACATATATCATTATGGGCATTGTGGCGCTGACCTTTACATTGATATCGGCATTTACTTTATCAGCCTGTCAGAGCAAACGTGGCAAAAATATCGCTCTCGATATTGCTGAAAATACCCCTGCAAAATAATTTACGTCATAAGGAACCGAAATATGTTAAATCATATCGTTGAGGAATCGTTGCGCGTATTTCCTGGCAGTCCGGTTAATCCCGGCAGTTTTCAGGATCAAATAAGTTGCGCCCGAGAAGATGTCCTCGAATTGATTAGCCGTCATTTAACGGAATTCGGTGAACAATTTCCTGCCGAAACCTGTGTGCAAGGTTATTACCCACTGACAGAGAATGTGGAATGGACGACCAGCTTCTGGACCGGGCAGTTATGGCTGGCGTGGGAAATGAGTGGTGAGAGCAAATTTCGTGAGATGGCGGAGAAGCATGTGCGTTCGTTTGGTCTGCGTATTGCCGGACGCCACGATACCAACACCCACGACCTGGGATTCCTCTACACGCTTTCCTGTGTGGCGGCCTGGCGATTGACCGGCAATCGCGATGCTCGAGGTTTTTCCCTGATGGCGGCAGAAGCGCTGTTGGAGCGTTTTCATGAAAAGGCGCAGATCATCCAGGCGTGGGGCGATCTTCGCGATCCCGATCAGGCAGGACGGATGATCATTGACTGCAATATGAATCTGCCGCTGCTGTACTGGGCTAGCGAGCAAACGGGCGATCCGCGTTTTGCGAATGCGGCGAAGGCCCACGTTGCGCAGGCAGCCAAATATCTGATCCGCCAGGATGCGTCGACCTTCCACACCTACTATATGGACGTGCAAACCGGCGCACCGCGTTACGGTAATACGCAGCAGGGCTATGCTGATGATTCTTGCTGGTCGCGTGGGCAGGCATGGGGGATTTATGGTTTTCTGCTGAGCTATATTTACACTGGCGATACACAAATGGTGCAGCTGTCGAAAAAGCTGGCCAACTACTTTCTTAATCGCCTGCCGGAAGATGCCGTTTGCCACTGGGATCTGGCATTAGTCGGAACCGATGCGCTGCGCGATTCATCTTCGGCGGCGATTGCCGTCTGTGGTCTGCTGGAGCTGATTAAACATCTGCCGGTGACCGATCCGGATCGCGAGTGCTACCAGCAGTGGGCGATGGGGATCATGTCTTCGCTGACCAGGCATTATCTGATGGGTAAAGATGAACAGGGGAACGGGCTACTGAAACACTCGGTGTATCACCTGTCGAGCAACAAAGGGGTCGATGAGTGTGCAAGTTGGGGGGATTATTTCTACGTTGAAGCGTTAATGCGCTTCACTCAGAGCTGGAAGCTCTACTGGTAAGGAGTGCCCGGTGGCGCTGCGGTTGAATGCCGGATGGTGGCCTAAAACGCCTCATCCGGCAAATCGACAACCTTAAATACCCGACTCCAGAATTCGAATATTCATGTCCAGCACGTCACCTTTCACGGCTTCGCTGTAGGCTTTCATATGCGGGGTCTGCAAATGCGCTTCAAGATGCGCGATGCTTTCCCACTGCTCAACCATCACGATTGAATCTGGCGCTGTGGTCTGAAAACTCACACCTGCGGCATGATCCACCATCGGCGCATAGCCGTGGCAGCCTTCTTCTTTCAGTACGGTCGGAACGATTTTAGCAAACTGATCCAGTACCGCCTGGCGGTGATGTTGACCTGGACGTGTACGGATTTCTGCAATAACGGTAAGCATGGTTAACTCCTTCTAATTCCAGGTTACCAGTTAACCAAAAATTTCGGTCAGATGCTTGCGATATTCTGCGATATAACGCGGGACGTCCGGTATTTTAATCACGTCATTGGTGATAAAGGTCGGCAGCGCTTCCATTCCCAGGAACTGGTTTGCTTTATGGAACGGGAGATAGACGCCATCAACACCAACGCCATGGAAGAACTGGTCTTTTTCAGTGAAAGCTTCCATCGGTGCGTTCCAGGTCAGCGACAGCATGTATTTTTTGCCCTGAATCAGCCCGCCGGAGCCATATTTTTTAGAGGCATCTGAACGTGTGCGGCCATCGCTGGCGTACAGCGTGCCGTGACCTTCGGTAAACACGTCATCGATGTATTTTTTCACGGTCCACGGTGCGCCCATCCACCAGCCTGGCATCTGCCAGATAACCGCATCGGCCCAGACGAAATTCTGCACTTCTGTTTTTACGTCATAATCGCTGTCCGCGCGTACGACTTTAACATCATGCCCGAGGTCGCGCAGGATACCGTCCGCGACCTCGGTCAGGGTGTCATTCAGTTGGCCATTAGAATGGCCGAATTTTTTCGCCCCGTTGATAATCAGAATGTTGCTCATTTTGTTGTCCTCAAGGAAATACGTTTGAGGACGATTTTACCCCCACCAGCGGTGCGGTGAAATTAGCAAAATGTGCAAAGTCTTTTGCGTTTATAGCAATAATTTTTTGCGAGCCAAGAGTGATTAGCTGAGTATAAGGCTAAATGAATTCTGAAATGTGTGTAACTGATAGGGGGAGAGATTTTTTATCCTAGTGAAGGAATAAAATGCTGTGGCTAGTTTTCCAAAAACATCAACATACTGGGGGATAACAATGGCCAATATTATATATGCGACTGTTACCGGTGAAAAGCAGGGCATGATTTCTGCTGGTTGTGGAACATCTGCTTCTATTGGTAATAAATACCAAATAAATCACACTGATGAAATTTTTGTCCTTCAATTCGATCATTCTATTAGTCGAGAGCATAATGTTTTACATCATCCTGTGAAATTTTATAAACCGATAGATAAGTCATCACCCTTGTTAAGTGCTGCGATATCTGAAAATGAAAAATTATCGGTTGTATTTGACTTTTATAGAACCGCCTCCGGTGGTGGTATTGAAAGATTTTACTCTATTGAGTTACAGGAAGTTTATTTGTCTAACATCTCATCCTGCTATCCTCATGTGCTAACTCATGTTGGTAATCAACCAGAGGAAATTGTTATGCTGAGTTATAAAAATATTACATGGAAACATCTTATTGCCGGTACTGAATCATATAGCTTATGGGATGAAAGGATTTTTTGACAATGAAAACTGATTTTGTGTTGAAAAACCGTTTCTGTACTATCCCACAGACAAAATTTCGGAAATGGGATGAAATTGATGTTTTATTTTGGAAGTTGGGTAGAAATGATGCGCGTGGTCGTTCAGGAGTTTTTTATTTGAATGCCTATAAAGATGCATATGTACAATACAACAGAGATAAAATCATTAATCATGCTAATGCTGCGGGGATACGCTCTGACCTGCTTGGTGCAGTAGCATGGATTGAATCAGGAGGAATGCCTGAAAATTTTAAATTTCAAGTTTTTGAAGCTAAAAGAATGATCGGGTTGGCGAATAAGCCTATAGATAAAACATCATTTGGTTCGGTAGCAGCACAGATACGCGTTGCGGCTGTTACATTTGGTCTTGATCCTTCGGAACTGACTACCAGGGATCAGTTGGAGTTAGCAACTTGTCTCATGGAGGATGATTTTAACTTGCGTGTTACAGCAAATTATTTGAGAGATCTTATTCTCTATGATTATCCTGATGTAGCAACACTTTATATGACCGATGAGCAATACATAATGGCAGGTGTGAGGTATAATCGGGGAGTTCAAAGGCGTTTAGACGATTTCATCCGATTAATAAGAAATCTACCCAAACGAGGTACAGAAGACTATAACTATATATCCTATGGTATGAGATTGCTGGAAATAAGAGAACATATCAGAACATTACTTAGAGAGTAATTATATATGTTAAAAGAAAAAATAATATCCATACTTGAAGTGTTTATATACATAGTCCTTGCATATTGGTTAACCGACACATTTTTTGCCTTCAATAAATACAGTTGGATGCTTGAACTGGATGACTCAATTTGTAGTATACCTGTCGTGTCAAACGATAACCGCAGTTTGCAGGCTGCCGTTGCAGCCTTTTTTTTGCTTACACCGCTTATCATTATCCTCATCAGAAAACTCTATGTCCGAAGAATGTTTGATTTCTGGTTATCTTGTCTCGCGATAGCCACCTGCCTTTTCTTCGGCTGGTGGCTTTTTTGGGGGCGTTATTTAAATTGCCACTAAGTCTGGTCTACCAACTGATCTTAGCTTCAAACCCGCCTTCCGGTGCGTTGCCAAACGAGGCTGACATTCCATGCAGTGTTGCGATACGGCGGACAATTGACAGGCCGAGACCGCTGCCGGTCACGCTTTGTCCCGGTGGACGATAAAAACGTTCACCAATGTGTGTAAGTACCTCCGGCGCAACGCCAGGACCATTATCTTTGACGCTGAAATTGCGGGCGTTGAGCGTCACTTCCACAATGCTCCCCTGCGGACTGTAGCGAATGGCATTATCCAGCAGATTTCGTACCATCAGGCTCAGCAACAGCGGCTGGCCTGTGCGCATAATATTGTGTGCGTTAATCTGCAAACGTACGTCAATGTGCGCCTGCTGGGCCGGGTGGTAGATATCCATCACCGCGGATTGCAGTAGCTCCTCCAATGAAATTTCCGCCACATCCTGAAGATTATCGAGGGAGTCGAGGCGCGAAAGCGTCAGGAGCTGATCGACCAGTCGGGTGGCGCGTTCAATTCCCGCATGTAGCTGCGCCAGCGCTTTTTCCCGCGTTTGCGGGTCGTCGTCTGACAGTTGCACCACTTCGGTTTGCACCTTCAGCGCGGTCAACGGACTGCGCAGCTCATGGGCGGCATCAGAAGTGAAGCGGCGTTCACGCACCATCATTGAGTGGATGCGGGTAAACAGCTGATTTAGCGATTCAACCAGCGGGCGCACTTCGCTTGGCACACCTTTCGGGTCGAGCGGCTCTTCTGATTCCGGGGCGCGCCAGCGCAGAGCTTGCGCCAGTTTTTTTAGCGGCTTGAGTTCGCGACTCAGCATGACCACCAGGATCAGCAACATCAGCGGCAGCGCAACCAGCCACGGGGTTAATTGTGCAGTAAGGATCGACAGCGCCATATCCTCCCGATATTCCCACTCCTGGCCCACCACAATGCGATATTTTCCATCAGCGGAATTCAGCCACAGGAAGCGCCAGGAATCGCTGTCGCCCCTGAGTTGGCCGTCGCTAAACCCTTCCCGGCTGTAGGTGTAGGGAATATCCTGGCCATTATCGCCATCGTGTAGCACCATTTTGCCGTCGGTGGAGTAGATGGCAAACGCCAGTGCGTCGTCATCAATATGGCCATGCTTCAGTTTCTTTGGCGTGCGGGCCATATTGCTTGAGGTGGTGACATCGCTGATATCCAGCGTGCTAAGCCGCTTGGCGAACAGCATCAGTTGGGTATCAAACAGCTCATCGACATTATCGGTAGTCTGCCTCCAGGCCACAAAACTGGATACGGCCCAGGTGGCTGATGCCAGAATCAGAAAAATAAGCGTTAGCCTGACGCGCAGGCTGAGGCGTTGTGTGAGTTTCATGCGTCACCCAGGGTGTAGCCAATGCCATGCACGGTACGGATAAAGTCGCTGCCGAGCTTACGGCGTAAGTGATGAACGTGGACCTCAACCGCATTGCTGGAGACATTTTCGTCCCAGGTATACAGTTTTTCTTCAATCAGTTTGCGGGGCAGGACGCGACCTTTGTTGCGCATCAGCAGTTCCAGCAGCGCGAACTCTTTAGGTTTGAGTGACAAAGGTTCACCCGCCGCCGTGGCGACCAATGCGCCAGGATCGAGCGTTACCTGGCCATGGCGCAATGTGTTGCTGGCCTGGCCGCTGGCACGACGCACCAGCGCCTCCAGTCTGGCAGCAACTTCGATTAGCGCAAAGGGTTTACACAGATAGTCATCTGCGCCCAGGCGCAGGCCTTCAACGCGTTCCGCCAGCGCGTCGCGAGCGGTCAGAATCAGTACCGGCTCCTGCTTCCCGTTAGCTCGCCATTCGCGCAAAATGTCCCGTCCGTCTATGCCTGGCAGTGTCAGGTCGAGGATTACCGCATCATAAGGTGCGCTGTAGAGTGCTTCTTTCCCCTGGCGGCCTTCGGTAAACCAGTCAATGCTGAAACCCATTTTACTCAGACCTGTTTTCAGGCCATCGCCAATCAACGTGTCATCTTCGATCAGTAAAATACGCATATGTTCTTCCCTGCGATAACTCATTTGCAGTCAGTAAACCTGTGGCTACAGTCTCTGTACAGTAAAAAAAGTATCTTTTTTTGCCTTAAGAACTTGTTAAGGATTAACTTATTTAATAGTCGTAAACCAACATGAAAGGGAGACATGACGATGAAAAAATTAGCTGCAATGGTTGCCGTAATGGCACTGTGTTCCGCACCTGTTCTGGCAGCTCAGCAGGGCGGCTTCTCTGGGCCAACGACAACCACTACGCAGAGCCAAAACGGCGGATTTGTCGGCCCTAACGGTAGCAGCACGACAGTAGAAAGCGCCAAATCACTGCGTGATGACACCTGGGTTACCCTGCGCGGGAACATCGTTGAGCGTATTTCCGACGACCTGTATGTGTTTAAAGATGCGACCGGCACAGTGAATGTGGATATCGACCACAAGCGCTGGAACGGCGTAACCGTCACACCGCAGGATGTGGTTGAAATCCAGGGTGAAGTGGATAAAGACTGGAACTCCGTTGAAATCGACGTGAAACAGATTACCAAAGTTGCTAAGTAATCCCCATCAGGGCCGCATTCGCGGCCCTTTTCTTTGTGACTCAACACGCCAGATAGGGTAGTATCTGCGGCAATATTGCCCTTCAATAGAGGGGTACAAAGTTGAGGAACCACGATTAATGAGCGATATGGCAGAGCGCCTGGCGCTGCATGAATTCACGGAAAACGCCTATCTGAACTATTCCATGTACGTCATCATGGATAGGGCGTTGCCGTTTATTGGCGATGGTTTGAAACCCGTTCAGCGTCGCATCGTGTACGCGATGTCCGAACTGGGGCTGAATGCCAGCGCCAAATTTAAAAAATCCGCCCGTACCGTCGGTGACGTGCTGGGTAAATACCATCCGCACGGCGACAGCGCCTGCTATGAAGCGATGGTGCTGATGGCGCAGCCGTTCTCTTACCGTTATCCGCTGGTTGACGGGCAGGGGAACTGGGGGGCGCCGGACGATCCGAAATCCTTCGCGGCGATGCGTTATACCGAATCCCGCCTGTCTAAATATGCGGAAGTCCTGCTGGGTGAACTCGGTCAGGGCACGTCGGACTGGGTGCCGAACTTCGATGGCACCATGCAGGAGCCGAAGATGCTGCCTGCGCGTCTGCCAAATATTCTGCTCAACGGTACGACCGGTATTGCCGTTGGTATGGCAACGGACATTCCGCCGCACAACCTGCGTGAAGTGGCAAAAGCAGCGATTACTCTGATTGAGCAGCCGAAAACGACGCTGGATCAGTTGCTGGATATCGTGCAGGGGCCGGATTACCCGACCGAAGCGGAGATCATTACCTCGCGCGCGGAGATTCGTAAGATTTACGAAAACGGACGCGGCTCCGTACGTATGCGTGCGGTATGGACGAAAGAAGACGGCGCGGTGGTGATTTCCGCGCTGCCACATCAGGTTTCCGGGGCAAAAGTGCTGGAGCAGATCGCTGCTCAAATGCGCAATAAAAAGCTGCCGATGGTAGACGACCTGCGCGACGAATCGGATCACGAAAACCCGACTCGTCTGGTGATTGTCCCGCGCTCCAATCGCGTGGATATGGAGCAGGTGATGAACCACCTGTTTGCCACCACCGATCTGGAAAAAAGTTACCGCATCAACCTGAACATGATCGGTCTTGATGGTCGTCCGGCGGTGAAAAACCTGCTGGAGATCCTCACCGAATGGCTGGCGTTCCGCCGCGATACCGTGCGCCGCCGCCTGAATTATCGTCTGGAAAAAGTGCTCAAGCGCCTGCACATCCTTGAAGGCTTGCTGGTGGCGTTCCTCAATATTGACGAAGTAATCGAAATTATTCGTCATGAAGATGAACCTAAGCCAGAGCTGATGTCGCGGTTTGGTATTTCTGAAACCCAGGCTGAAGCCATCCTTGAGCTGAAATTGCGCCATCTTGCCAAACTCGAAGAGATGAAAATCCGCGGCGAGCAGGATGAACTGGCGAAAGAGCGCGATCAGTTGCAGGCCATTCTGGCTTCTGAACGTAAAATGAATAACCTGCTGAAGAAAGAGCTGCAGGCTGACGCTGAGGCCTATGGCGACGATCGTCGTTCTCCGTTGCAGGAGCGCGAAGAAGCGAAGGCGATGAGCGAGCACGACATGCTGCCGTCTGAGCCGGTGACTATTGTGTTGTCCCAGAGTGGCTGGGTGCGTAGCGCGAAAGGCCACGACATCGATGCGCCGGGATTAAGCTATAAAGCGGGCGACAGCTTTAAGTCGGCAGTGAAGGGTAAGAGCAATCAGCCGGTGGTGTTCGTGGACTCGACCGGCCGCAGCTATGCCATCGATCCGATTACGCTGCCGTCGGCGCGCGGTCAGGGTGAACCGCTGACCGGGAAGCTCACTCTGCCGCCGGGCGCGACGGTTGAGCACATGCTGATGGAAGGCGATGATCAGAAACTGCTGATGGCATCGGATGCGGGCTATGGTTTTGTCTGCACCTTCAATGACCTGGTAGCACGTAACCGTGCAGGTAAGGCATTGATTACGCTGCCAGAGAATGCGCGCGTCATGCAGCCGGTGGTGATTGAAGATGAAACCGATATGCTGCTGGCGATTACTCAGGCTGGTCGCATGTTGATGTTCCCGGTGAGCGATTTACCGCAGTTGTCGAAAGGCAAAGGGAACAAGATCATTAATATCCCTTCAGCGGAAGCGGCGAAAGGCGAGGATGGTCTGGCGCAACTTTACGTGCTGCCGCCGCAGAGCACGCTGACTATCCACGTCGGTAAGCGCAAAATCAAACTGCGTCCCGAAGAGTTGCAGAAAGTGACCGGCGAGCGCGGCCGTCGCGGCACGCTAATGCGTGGTCTGCAGCGTATCGACAGCATTGAGATTGACTCGCCTCGACGCGCCAGTCACGGCGACAGCGAAGAATAACGCTACCGTCCGGCTCTCCCTGTTAAAGCCCAGGGAGAGCCAACGTTAAAAATTCCCGTGAAACCGTTGTTTATTCGTGCGTTGCGATTAACAATACGCTTTTCCAGAGAGCCGCCCTTAACAAAGCCCTAACCTGATACCGCGTGATGAATCAGGTGACGTAAAATGCCAGGCTCTTAGGCCTTAGAGGTTGTTATGCTATATATTTTTCGTTTAATTATTACTGTTATTTACTGCGTTCTGGTCTGTATTTTCGGTTGCATATACTGTCTGTTCAGCCCGCGAAATCCAAAACACGTTGCAACGTTCGGTCATATGTTTGGCCGCCTGGCTCCCCTTTATGGTCTGAAGGTCGAGTGCCGCATGCCGGCAGACGCGCAGAACTATGGTAATGCTATCTATATTTGTAACCATCAGAACAACTATGACATGGTTACTGCTGCGAATATCGTTCAACCGCCGACGGTGACGGTGGGTAAAAAAAGCCTGCTGTGGATCCCTTTCTTCGGGCAGCTGTACTGGTTAACCGGTAACCTGTTGATTGACAGAAATAACCGCGCAAAAGCGCACAGCACCATTGCTGCCGTGGTGAATCATTTCAAAAAACGCCGCATTTCTATCTGGATGTTCCCGGAAGGAACGCGTAGCCGCGGTCGCGGTCTGCTTCCGTTTAAAACCGGCGCGTTCCATGCAGCGATTGCTGCTGGTGTCCCGGTCATTCCGGTATGCGTTTCCACAACCTCGAACAAGATAAAATTAAACAGACTCAATAATGGTCTGGCGATTGTCGAGATGTTGCCGCCGGTGGATATTAGCCACTTTGGCAAAGATCAGGTTCGTGAACTGGCAGCACATTGCCGCACGTTGATGGAACAAAAAATCGCAGAGCTCGATAAAGAAGTTGCTGAGCGGGAAGCCGCCGGTAAGGTTTAATCCGCGCAATTCGGGTTTTTTACAGGAAATGACTTCCTGCGTGTTAATAGCCAGTTTTTTATGGAGTTTATATGTCATTCAGTCGGCGTCAGTTCATTCAGGCATCGGGGATCGCACTGTGTGCAGGTGCTGTTCCGCTGAAGGCTAATGCTGCCGGTCAGCAACAACCGTTACCTGTGCCTCCGCTGCTGGAATCCCGCCGGGGGCAGCCGCTATTTATGACGCTGCAACGTGCGCACTGGTCCTTTACACAAGGCACGCGCGCACCTGTCTGGGGAATTAACGGCCGCTACCTGGGACCGACAATTCGCGTCTGGAAAGGGGATGACGTCAAGCTTATCTACAGCAACCGTCTGACTGAGAATGTCTCGATGACCGTCGCCGGGTTACAGGTACCAGGCCCGCTGATGGGCGGCCCGGCGCGCATGATGTCCCCGAATGCTGACTGGGCGCCGGTGCTACCGATTCGCCAGAATGCCGCCACGTTGTGGTATCACGCCAATACGCCAAATCGTACTGCTCAGCAGGTCTATAACGGCCTTGCCGGGATGTGGCTGGTTGAAGATGAAGTGAGTAAATCACTGTCTATTCCCAACCACTATGGCGTGGATGATTTTCCGGTCATTATCCAGGACAAGCGGCTGGACAACTTTGGCACGCCGGAATACAGCGAGCCCGGCAGCGGTGGATTTGTCGGTGATACGCTGCTGGTCAATGGGGCGCAAAGCCCGTATGTCGAAGTCTCCCGCGGCTGGGTGCGCTTGCGTTTACTGAACGCTTCAAACTCGCGTCGTTACCAGCTGCAAATGAGCGATGGCCGTGCACTGCATGTGATTTCCAGCGATCAGGGTTTTTTACCTGCACCCGTTTCGGTGAAGCAGCTCTCGCTGGCGCCTGGCGAGCGTCGTGAGATCCTGGTGGATATGACGAACGGTAATGAGGTCTCTATCACCTGTGGCGAGGCAGCCAGTATTGTCGACAGAATCCGCGGGTTCTTTGAGCCTTCCAGTATTCTCATCTCCACGCTGGTGCTGACTCTGCGTCCAACGGGGCTTCTGCCGCTGGTGACTGACAGCCTGCCAATGCGCCTGCTGCCAACGGAAATCCTCAGCGGTTCGCCGATTCGCAGCCGTGATATCAGCCTGGACGATGACCCTGGCATCAACGGTCAGCTGTGGGACGTCAATCGTATGGATATTACCGCGCAGCAGGGCTCCTGGGAGCGCTGGACGGTGCGGGCGGATATGCCCCAGTCCTTCCATATAGAAGGCGTCTCGTTCCTAATCCGTAATGTGAATGGCGCGATGCCGTTCCCTGAAGACAGAGGCTGGAAAGATACCGTCTGGGTTGACGGCCAGGTTGAATTACTGGTTTATTACGGACAGCCTTCCTGGGCCCATTTCCCGTTCTACTTTAATAGCCAGACGCTGGAAATGGCAGATCGTGGCTCAATCGGACAGATGTTGGTGAACCCGGCGCCGTAATGCGCCGGGATTTCCGTTATGCCCGCCAGAACATGCGCGAGAACAGGATCAGAATGGGGTAAATCTCCAGACGCCCCATGATCATAGCCGCGCACATCAGTAGCTTTGCTTCCTCATTTAAGGTGCCAAATGTTGTGGCGGTGACGCCAAATCCTAGCCCCATATTGTTGATGCAGGCGGCGACGGTGGCAAAAGAGGAGAAGAGATCGTAGCCCATCAGATTGAGCGCCCAGATAAAAAAGCTGGTGAACAAAACGTAGAGAAAGAAAAAGCTCCATACCGAACGCACCACCCGGTCGCTTACCATGCTATTGCCCACTTTAATGTTCAGCAGGGCACGGGGATGCGCGAGCTGGTGTAACTCCTGACGGCACTGCTTGAACATAATCAAAAAACGCAGCACCTTAATCCCCCCGCAGGTCGATCCCACACAACCGCCGAAGAAACTGGCGCTGAGCAGCATGAAGATCGTGTGCGAAGGCCACTGCGCATAATCCGCCGTCGACAGGCCATTATCTGTCAGCATCGAACTTGCCAGAAAAAAAGCATGCACCAGGCTGTCCGTTAATCCGTACATGCCTGCCCGCCAAACTTGCCAGGTGGCGATCAGAGTGACAACCAACGCAATAAGCAAAAAGAAACGCAGTTCGGCATTACGACGAAAGGGTTTGAAGGTACGTTTCACGATAGCCACGTACCAGAGGGTGAAGTTAAACGCAGACAACAGGGAAAACACCCCAGCGACCAGCTCGATCGCATGGCTGTTATAGAAGCCGATGCTTTCACTGCGAGTGGAAAATCCGCCGAGAGAAACCGTCGACAGCCCGTGGCATAAGGCATCGAATAACGACATCCCGGCAGCCCAGTAGGCCAGGGTACAGATAAGACCCAGAATGACATAGGTCAGCCACAGCGTACGTGCAGTATCGGCAAGCCTTGGAGTGAGCCGTTCTTCTTTGAAGGGACCCGGCATTTCAGACTGATACAGCTTCATGCCGCCGATACCCAAAAGCGGTAATACCGCCACGGCGAGGACAATAACACCCAGGCCACCAATAAAATTGAGCTGGGCCCGATAGTAGAGATACGACTTCGGCATCGCGCTGACGTCGCCAATTACCGTTGCGCCCGTGGTGGTAATCCCGGAAACCCCTTCAAACAGGGCATCCGCAAAGGAGAGGTTTAAGCCATCGTCCATCCACATCGGCATCGCGCTGATAAACGAAAACAACAGCCAGAACAGGACGATAATAACGAAACCATCCCGTGTTCGCAGTTGAATACCCGCATGTTTGGTTGCCAGCCACGCCCCGCCGCCGAGGGTGAAGAAAGTCATAAATGTGCTGAAAAAAGCGAACAAGCTCCGCTCTTTGTTTAACAAAGCGATGGCCATCGGTGGCAGCATAGAAAAGCTGTAGAGAAGAACCAGAAACCCACACAAGTGAACAACAACCCGTAGCTGGGAAATATGCAGTGAATCGTTGAGTCGCAATGAAAAATCCCCCGCCGAAAAAGAGTTATCTCAGCTGGTCGGCATGGTGTTAATTATGATTGATAAAAATGAGCGTCGTAAAATTTAACAATTTATATAACTTTCTACTGCCCTGGTTCAGACTCCACTTCATTTCTTGTCGACATACAGCGTATAATCCCCGGCCTTTGATTATTTTTTTACCATTTTTGGAAGCATTATGAGCGCAATATCCCTGATCCAGCCGGACAGAGACCTTTTCTCCTGGCCGCAGTACTGGGCTGCCTGTTTTGGCCCGGCACCGTTTTTGCCGATGTCACGCGACGAAATGGACCAACTTGGCTGGGATAGCTGCGACATCATTCTGGTTACCGGCGATGCATACGTCGATCATCCCAGCTTTGGCATGGCAATATGCGGCCGTATGCTGGAAGCGCAGGGCTTTCGTGTAGGGATTATCGCCCAGCCGGAGTGGAACAACAAAGACGATTTTATGCGTTTGGGTAAACCGAACCTGTTCTTTGGTGTGACCGCAGGCAACATGGACTCGATGATCAACCGTTATACCGCCGATCGCCGACTGCGCCATGACGATGCCTACACACCAGACAACGTAGCAGGTAAACGCCCGGACCGCGCCACGCTGGTCTATACCCAGCGTTGTAAAGAAGCATGGAAAGATGTGCCGGTTATTCTCGGCGGCATTGAGGCCAGCCTGCGCCGTACCGCGCACTATGACTACTGGTCTGATACCGTTCGTCGCTCTGTTCTGGTGGATTCCAAAGCCGACATGCTGATGTTCGGCAACGGCGAACGTCCGCTGGTAGAAGTGGCGCATCGTCTGGCGATGGGCGAAACCATCGATCAGATCCGCGACGTGCGTAACACCGCGATTATGGTTAAAGAAGCGCTGCCGGGCTGGAGTGGGGTGGATTCCACGCGTCTCGACACGCCGGGCAAGATTGATCCGATCCCGCATCCGTACGGCGAAGATCTGCCGTGTGCCGACAACAAACCGGTCGCCCCGAAAAAGCAGGAAGCGAAAGCGGTAACCGTACAGCCGCCGCGTCCGAAACCGTGGGAAAAAACCTACGTGCTGCTGCCGTCCTTTGAAAAAGTGAAGGGCGATAAAGTGCTGTATGCGCATGCGTCGCGTATCCTGCACCACGAAACCAACCCTGGCTGCGCGCGTGCGCTGATGCAAAAGCACGGCGATCGCTACATCTGGATCAACCCGCCAGCTATTCCGCTGTCTACCGAAGAGATGGATAGCGTCTTTGCGCTGCCGTACAAGCGCGTGCCGCACCCGGCGTATGGCGACAGCCGCATTCCGGCCTATGAGATGATCCGTTTCTCGATCAACATTATGCGTGGCTGCTTTGGCGGCTGTTCGTTCTGTTCGATCACCGAGCACGAAGGCCGCATCATCCAGAGCCGCTCTGAAGACTCGATCATCAATGAAATCGAAGCCATTCGCGACACCGTTCCGGGCTTTACCGGCGTGATTTCCGACCTCGGCGGCCCAACGGCGAACATGTATATGCTGCGCTGTAAGTCACCGCGTGCGGAGCAGACCTGCCGTCGTCTGTCATGCGTCTACCCGGATATCTGTCCGCATATGGATACCAACCACGAACCGACGATTAACCTTTATCGCCGGGCGCGTGATTTGAAAGGCATTAAAAAGATCCTCATTGCTTCCGGTGTGCGCTATGACATCGCGGTTGAAGATCCGCGCTATATCAAAGAGCTGGCGACCCACCACGTTGGCGGCTATCTGAAGATTGCGCCAGAGCATACTGAAGAAGGCCCGCTGTCGAAGATGATGAAGCCGGGGATGGGCAGCTACGATCGCTTTAAGGAGTTGTTCGATACCTACTCTAAACAGGCGGGTAAAGAACAGTACCTGATCCCGTACTTCATCTCCGCGCACCCGGGTACGCGTGACGAGGATATGGTGAATCTGGCGCTGTGGCTGAAACAACGTCGTTTCCGTCTGGATCAGGTGCAGAACTTTTATCCATCGCCGCTGGCGAACTCCACAACCATGTATTACACCGGGAAAAACCCGCTGGGTAAAATTGGTTATAAGAGTGAAGACGTGGTGGTGCCGAAAGGTGATAAGCAGCGCCGTTTGCATAAAGCCCTGCTGCGTTACCACGATCCAGCTAACTGGCCGTTAATCCGCCAGGCGCTGGAAGACATGGGTAAAAAGCATCTGATCGGCGGTCGTCGTGAATGTCTGGTTCCGGCGCCTACGCTGGAAGAGATGCGCGAAGCACGTCGCCAGAATCGTCATACCCGTCCGGCGTTGACCAAGCACACCCCGGTGGCGCACCAGCGCCAGACCCCTGCCGCAAACAAAAAACGCGGGAAAGTAGCGGGACGTTAATTTGCTTTGCCCGGTGGTGAAATGCTTATCAGGCCTACGAGCAGCACAGTTTTGTAGGCCGGATAAGGTGCTTGCACCGCCATCCGGCAGAAGTGCTCAGTATTTATGCCTCACGAATTCTGGCCGCTAATGCGGCCAGTTTTGCATCATCCGCCCGTTCATGATCGTGTGATGACAGATACCCTTCATATTGCTCGAAAAATTTGGTCTGCCGCGACTCAATCGGTTTCCAGTGAGTTAGATCGCCAGTGCCGTGCATGGGGCTTAATTTGCTGTGCACATGGTCTACGCCGAAACCTTCGAAGAACATCCCCGTACGACTGACATCCGGGAAAGCCTTATCCAGTTTCTTAGCCACTTTTTGGGTTGCCATCATCAGGTCAGCCAACGCCTGCGGCGGCATATCGAAGGCATAGCTGGGGTAATGCTTTTTCGGGATCACCACGGTAAAACCGTCGGTGTTCGGGAAAATCGACAGAAAAGCCAGATGGTGCTCGTCTTCCCAGACCTTATGGCAGGGTGCTTTACCTTCAACAATTTGACAGAAAATACAGGTCATTCCTTTTCTCCGCAGGTAAGGTGATTCGTCAGGGCGCAGTTAGTTTAGTACAGACCCAACACCTTCCACCACATCAGACCTACGGTGATAAACACCGCCTGGTTAAACAAGCTAATGATAAATCCTGTGCGCCACCAGACGCCCGTTGGAACGTACCCGGCACCAAACAGGATTGGACCGCGAGCGTGGGTGTACTGGGTGAGCGAGCAGTACAAACTGCTGGTGAAGGCCAGCATTAACGCCGTGGGGGCTGCGGGGATATTCAGATGCAGTCCGACGCCGAGGAAAACGGCGTACAGCGCGGCAATCTGTGCATTACCGCTGGCAAAAAAGTAGTGGGTATAGAAGTAGGCGGCATTCAGCAGCAACAGGACGATCACCCAACTGGTACCGTGCATAGTACTGCTCAGGCTATCGCCGATCAGATTGCCAAACCAGGTAGTGAAACCTAGTTTTTTCAGCTGGTTCGCCATCATCAGCAGTGCGGCAAACCAAATCAGCGTGTCCCATGCGCCTTTCTCGCTTTTCACATCTTCCCAGCTCAGAACGCCGCTTAGCAATAAAATGGACAGTCCCACGAACGAGGCTGTAGTGGCGTCGACGCCTAACGTATCGCCAAAAATCCACAGCACCAGCAGTACGCCGACGGTAACCAGCATCAGCCATTCGCCGCGAGACATACTGCCCATTTCAGCCAGCTCTTTGCGCGCCAGGTTCGGGGCATCCGGCGTGTGCTTTATTTCCGGGCGCACGATCCAGTAGACCAGCAGTGGAACCAGCAGTAAGGACACAAGGCATGGCAGCAGCGCCGCCATAAACCAGCTGCCCCAGGTCAGCGTGACGCCCGCATTGGCCGCCAACTTCACCGCCAACAGGTTGCCGGTATAACCGGTCATAAAGAGCGCGGCGGTGACGTCGTTGACGTTGCCAATGCTGGTGATAAGAAAGGTACCGATTTTACTGCGGGACTCATCTTCCGGGTTCGAATGGAAACTGCGTGCCAGAGAGTCGGCAATCGGATAGATGACGCCGCCGCAGCGTGCTGTATTACTCGGCATTGCCGGGGAGAGGATCAGATCGGCAAAAGCCAGACCATAGGCGAGTCCCAGCGTGCGCTTGCCGAGCAGACGGATCATCTGCAGCGCAATGCGTCGTCCGAGGCCAGTTTTGATAAAACCGCGGGCAATCATAAAAGCCACGACGATAAGCCAGATAAGTGAACTGTTCAGTTCGCTTAGCGCTGTGGTGATAGCGCCGCTGGCGGTTTTATCCCCGGCCGCATAGGCGAGTGCAAAAACCGTAATCCCAATAATGCCGACCGCGCCGATGGGTAAAACTTTTGCCACGATAGAAGCAATCGTCGCAACGAAGATAATTGCCGAATGCCAGGCTGGCGCACTTAACCCGGATGGAGGGGTAAGTTGCCACAGCCCGGCAGAAATGAATGTTATAAGAATTAATGGGAGCCATTTGACTCCGCTAGCTTTTTTCTCAGTCACGGTTACGCACCTATGGATATGGTGAATACATTCATCAAATAAATATATTTATTTGATAATTAACAGGTTATGTTGCGCAATGCTGCTCCAGTGACTGCAAGAAATACAAGAATATATGTGCGTGAATTGTTTCCTGATATTTCAAATCAGTAAAGGCCCGACGAGAGTGTCGGGCTGGAGGGAAGGGGTTAACCGCCGAACTGGTCCGGGTCTGGCCCCAGACGCTTGCCCTGATCGAGTTTCGCGATTTCGCCTAATTCATCTTTATCCAGGCGGAAGTCCCAGACGTTAAAGTTTTCTGCGATACGCGCAGGGGTGACCGATTTCGGAATCACCACCAGGCCGCTATCCAGATGCCAGCGGATGACAATCTGCGCCGGTGATTTGCCATATTTCTCTGCGAGGTCACGGATTATCTTTTGATCGAAGACGTCTTTGCCGCCCTGCGCCAGCGGGCTCCAGGATTCGGTCTGGATTTTATGTGTGGCGTTCCAGGCGTGCAGCTGGCGCTGCTGCATGAGCGGGTGAAGTTCTATCTGATTAATCACCGGAGGTACGCCGGTTTCATCCATCAGCCGCTGGAGATGGTTGATCTGAAAGTTGCACACGCCGATGCTCTTAATCAGCCCTTCTTTTTGCAGGTCGATCATGTTTTCCCACGCTTCAACGTAGTGGTCGATCGCCGGAACTGGCCAGTGCATCAGGTACAGATCGAGGTAATCAAGCTGGAGTTTCTCCATGCTTTCGAGCAAGGCTTCCCGGGGGCGTTTCTGGTCATCATTCCACAGCTTGGTGGTAATGAATAACTCTTCCCGTGGCACGCCTGCGTCACGTATTGCTTTGCCGACACCTTCTTCGTTTTTGTACGCTGCCGCGGTATCAATTGAGCGATACCCCACTTCCAGCGCTTTATGAATGGCAGTGATGACTTCTTCGTTGCTTGCCTTCCAGACCCCCAGGCCCAGTTGCGGCATGACATTACCATCCTGTAGTTTGATAATGGTTGGAGTGGTCATAATTCCTCCCCTTAATGACTGTCACCGGAACATACTCCGGTGACATAGGTGTGACTTAAGTCTGGTATAAATACCCAAAAACGAAAGGCGGAGGTTAAAAAACCTTAGCGGGCAGCTTCGTAAATCCGACGGCTGACCTCAAGCGTAATGTCCTGATGTTCGCCCAGTTTCGTACCGCCATGCGCTTGCAGTTTTTCCAGCAGCGCCGGGATGGAGCTACCGTCCAGACCGTAGTCAGACAGGCGAGTCGGTACGCCCATTTGTTCGAAGAAAGCGCGGGTTGCGGCAATGGCGGCGTCGATGCGCTGGTCATCGCTTCCTTCGGTGATATTCCAGATACGCTCTGCGTATTGCAGCAGTTTGGCACGCTTGGTATCACGTTTTTCATTCCACAGCGCAGGCAGAACGATGGCCAGTGTTTGAGCATGATCCAGACCGTGCATTGCAGTCAGCTCATGGCCCAGCATATGCGTTGCCCAGTCCTGCGGTACCCCTGCGCCAATCAGACCGTTCAGCGCCTGGGTTGCCGCCCACATGACGTTCGCACGCACGTTGTAGTTTTCCGGTTCCTGCAAGGCTTTCGGACCTTCTTCTACCAGTGTGAGCAGAATGCCTTCGGCAAAGCGATCCTGAATTTTCCCGTCGACCGGATAAGTCACATACTGCTCAACGGTATGAACGAACGCATCCACGACGCCGTTTGCAACCTGACGTGGCGGCAGGGTGTAGGTGTAAACCGGATCCAGTACGGCAAATACTGGCTGCACAAACGGGGTCATAAAGGCCAGTTTATCGCCGGTGGTTTTACGCGAAATTACCGCGCCGGAGTTAGATTCAGAGCCGGTTGCAGGCAGGGTTAATACGGAGCCCATCGGGATGGCACTTGTTACGTCGTTGCCGTGGGTTTCCAGAATGCGCCATGGATCGATGCCGTCAGCGTACTGTGCAGCAGCCGCGATGAATTTGGTGCCGTCCAGCACGGAACCGCCGCCTACTGCCAGCAGAAACGTCACTTTCTCATCACGCACGATTTTTACCGCGTTCATCAGCGTTTCATAAGACGGGTTTGGCTCGATACCGCCAAACTCCAGCACGTCCAGGCCTTTCAGCGCGTCCTGAACCTGTGCCAGGACACCTGTTTTTTTCACGCTGCCGCCACCGTAAGTAACCAGCACGCGAGCGTCCTGAGGAATTTGATCGCGCAGCTCAGCAATCGCGCCTTTACCAAACAAAATACGTGTTGGGGTATGGAGATTAAAGTTGTTCATTGCTCGTTCCCTTTGGTGGGTAATAAAAGAGGGCAGGAGAGTGTCTGCCGGATGATGAACATTGTGGTCGCCCGCCGCGCTGCTCTCAATGCTCATTTCTGCCGATGTCTTGCCCATTTCTACAGACTGCTGGAGAAAACGGATAAATCTGCGCATTATGTCAGGGTCGAAAAACGATAATGAAATGGTGCCCCATGAACCGTGATGAGATCTGCCTTCTGCTGACAGATAAAATTAAGCATCTGAAAAACAATGAAAATAAACTTAACGAACTGCTGCCAGATGTCCGCCTGCTACACGGTACGGAGCCGGCGGCGCGTACACCAGTCATGTATCAGCCAGGCATCATATTTCTCTTTTCGGGACATAAAATTGGTTACATTAATGAGCGCGTATTTCGCTATGACGCCAACGAATACCTGCTGCTAACCGTACCTTTACCCTTCGAATGTGAAACGTATGCGACGCCGGAGGTTCCTCTGGCCGGTATTTACCTGAATGTCGATATCCTGCAACTGCAGGAGCTGTTGATGGACATTGGGGAAGACGAGCTGTTCCAGCCCGCTATGGCTGCCAGTGGGATTAACTCCGCGACGCTCTCAGACGAAATTCTCTGTGCTGCTGAGCGCCTGCTGGATGTGATGGAGCGACCGCTGGATGCGCGTATTCTGGGGAAACAGATCATTCGCGAAATCCTCTACCATGTGCTGACCGGGCCGCGCGGTGGCGCGTTACTTGCGCTGGTAAGTCGCCAGACGCATTTCAGTTTGATAAGCCGGGTACTCAAGCGGATTGAAACCAAATACACCGAAAACCTCAATGTAGAACAGCTGGCGGCAGAGGCGAACATGAGCGTATCGGCGTTTCATCATAATTTTAAAGCGGTGACCAGTACCTCGCCGCTGCAATATCTGAAGAGCTATCGCCTGCATAAAGCACGGATGATGATGATCCACGATGGAATGAAGGCCAGTGCGGCTGCAATGCGCGTCGGCTATGAGAGCGCATCGCAATTCAGTCGGGAGTTCAAACGTTTCTTTGGCGTAACGCCGGGGGAAGATGCGGCAAGAATTCGTATGATGCAGGGGAGTTGATTTCTTGTCGGCTTTAAAGCTAGCTGTGCGCCATCAATGAAATGCCGGAGTGACTCCGGCATACGGATAATACTCAGGCGCTACAGTATTTTTTTTTAATTACCACGAACAGCGTTCCCAACAGACCTGCGGTTAACAGGGCAATCGGCAGGATCATTAAAAAGGTCATCACCTGATCTTCATGACGTTTGACGAACGGGATCATACTCAGCGCATAGCCGAAACTGGTAACGACGGTGACCCACAGCAGTCCGCTCAGCCAGTTAAAAAACTGGAACCGACGGTTAGGAAGCCCTGAAATGCCCGCCATCGTTGGCAGCAAGGTACGGACGAACGCCAGGAAACGCCCGGCAAGCAGCGCCATCAACCCGTGTTGGTCAAACATGCAGGTAGCGCGTTGATGGTATTTTTCAGGTAATTGCGCCAGCCAGCCTTTCACCGTGCGCGTGTTGCCCAGCCAGCGTCCCTGAATGTAGCTCAGCCAGCAGCCCAGACTGGCTGCGGCAGTCAGAATAGCTATGGTAGGTAAAAAACTCATCACGTCCTGAGCGATCAGCGCTCCTGCCAGTAATAACAGGCTGTCTCCGGGTAAAAAGGAGGCGGGCAGCAGGCCATTTTCTAAAAACAGTGTGGCGAACATGACGAAGTACACCACGCTCACAACGTGCGGATCCGCCAGTGCGGCAAAATCGTGTTGCCAGAGCGCGGAGACAATATCTTGAATGACTACCATGGACTTTCCTGTGGAACAGCGTTTATATGTGGATTGTACTCCTGAATTGCCCGGGATGCCTTGATCCCGGACGCAACAATTGCAGACTTTTCCACCAGAAGTGTCTGCATATATGTCTATCTGTGGCAATTTTACTCGATTCGGGCAAATCCTGCGGCCAAATCGGCAATCAGATCGTCAACATTCTCTAAACCAATATGCAAACGGATGAGCGTTCCGCTGAAGTCCACCTCGCCTTGCGGACGGATTGCCGCAATGTGTTCCGGCTGGTTGGCGAGAATCAGCGACTCAAAACCGCCCCAGGAGTAGGCCATGCTGAACAGGCTGAAGTGATCCAGATACGCGGCCAGCTCCTCATTATTGAGTTTCTTATTCAATACAAAGGAGAACAGGCCGCTGCTGCCGGTGAAATCACGCTTCCAGAATTCATGCCCTTTACTGCCGGGCAGTGCCGGGTGGTTCACGCGGGCGACCTGCGGATGGCTGGCCAGCCACTCGGCGACCTTTAAGCTGCTTTCATGGTGCTGACGCAGGCGTACACTCAGCGTACGCAGCCCACGACTGGTCATATAGGCGGTATCGGCGTCCAGCATTTGCCCCATCAGATACGCATTTTCGCGAAGTTGATCCCAGCAGCGGGCATTAGATACCGCCGTTCCGACCATGCCGTCGGAATGGCCAATCAGATATTTGGTGCCTGCCTGAATAGAAATATCGATGCCAAAATCCAGCGCTTTGAACAGCACTCCGGCAGCCCAGGTGTTATCAATCATGATGATTGCGTCAGGTGCTACGCTTCTGACGGCGGCAACAATTGCCGGAACATCATGCACTTCCATGGTGACAGAGCCGGGCGACTCCAGAAATACGACTTTGGTGTTCGGCTGCATGTGCTTCACAATATCGGCGCCAATCAGCGGATCGAACCAGCCGGTGGACACGCCAAGCTTGCCGAGAATTTTGGTGCAGAAATCCTGACTGGGTTCATAGGCGGTGTTGGTCATCAGCACATGATCCCCTTGCTCGACAAAAGCGAGGATGGTGTTGGCAACGGCAGCCGCACCGCAAGGGAACAAGGCGCAACCCGCGCCGCCTTCCAGTTCGCACATCGCTTCCTGCAGAGAGAAATGCGTCAGGGTTCCGCGACGTCCATAGAAAAGCGCACCGTTGGCACGGTTGTGTGTGGCCTGCTTTTTGGCCTCCACGGTGTCAAACACCAGCGAAGAAGCGCGCTGGATCACGCTATTTACCGAGCCCAGCGTGTATTTTTTACTGCGTCCTGCGTGAACGAGCTTGGTTTCAAGTTGCTTATCTGCCATGTTGTCTTACCTGTTTTTATACGTCTGGATGTCTAAACTACCATGAATCAAAGATGACGCATCCTGCAGAACGGTCATACAGTAGAAAATAATCTCAAAATGCTTCTGGTGACTTTTTTACTGCGTAAGCGCAAGGAAAAGAAACCAAAGGTGCGGCAATATGTAAATAGTAATGAGAACGACTATCAATTCGACGTCTTTTTGATATCATTACGCTCAGATTTTGTGATTTGCGTCCTGGAGATACAGAGTGGGTAATAATTTGATGCAGACGGATCTTTCCGTCTGGGGTATGTATCAGCACGCCGATATCGTGGTTAAGTGCGTGATGATTGGGCTGATTTTGGCGTCAGTGGTCACCTGGGCTATCTTCTTTAGTAAGAGCCTTGAGTTCTTTACTCAGAAACGCCGCCTTAAGCGTGAACAGCAACTGCTGGCGGAAGCCCGCTCTTTAGATCAGGCAAGTGAGATTGCCGCAGGATTCGATGGCAAAAGCCTGGGCGCACAGTTGATTAACGAAGCGCAAAACGAGCTGGAACTGTCAGAAGGCAGTGACGATAACGAAGGCATTAAAGAGCGTACCGGCTTCCGTCTGGAGCGTCGTGTGGCGGCGGTAGGTCGTCATATGGGACGTGGTAACGGATACCTGGCCACCATCGGGGCTATCTCTCCATTCGTCGGTCTGTTCGGTACCGTATGGGGCATCATGAATAGCTTCATCGGGATTGCACAAACTCAAACGACCAACCTGGCCGTTGTTGCGCCGGGTATCGCAGAAGCGCTGTTAGCGACCGCAATTGGTCTGGTCGCAGCAATTCCAGCGGTTGTTATCTACAACATTTTCGCACGTCAGATTGGCAGCTATAAAGCGATGCTGGGTGATGTCGCGGCACAGGTGCTGTTACTGCAAAGTCGCGATCTGGACCTGAACGCAAGCGCATCCGCGCATCCGGTACGTGCAGCGCAGAAATTACGTGTAGGATAATGTTCCATGGCAATGAGCTTTAATGAAAACCTGGACGATAACGGTGAAATGCATGAAATCAACGTGACGCCGTTTATCGACGTTATGTTGGTTTTATTGATCATTTTTATGGTGGCCGCACCGTTGGCAACGGTGGATGTGAAAGTGAATCTTCCTGCCTCCACCAGCACGCCGCAGCCGCGTCCGGAAAAGCCGGTATACCTATCTGTTAAAGCCGATAAAAGTATGTTTATTGGCAACAATCAGGTGACGGATGACACCATGATTAGCGAGTTAAATGCACTGACAGATGGGAAGAAAGACACCACCATTTTCTTCCGGGCAGATAAAACCGTTGATTATGAGACCATGATGAAGGTTATGGATACGCTGCATCAGGCGGGCTTCCTGAAGATTGGTCTGGTTGGCGAAGAGACTGTGAAAGCGAAGTAATCCTCCTCATTGCCGGGTAATGGTTGCCGCCTTACCCGGCGTGCATCTCCTGATTCAACTCCCTCGCATACCTGTTCTTATCTGTTCTCGTCTAACGCGACCGTGGTTATCCTGGTGGGTTCGTAGTTCCCTTCAGACAGCTTTCGTGTCAGGCGTAAGGTGGCCGTTTCCCGTGCGAGTATATGCTGGTAGGTGCTTTCCAGTCGGGCCATGATTTTGTCCCGCAGTTCTGGTTGCTGCTCCATAATGGCTTCGATCGCGGCACCGTAGATCTCTTCTTTAGCCTGTAGCGTGTAAATTTCACGCCGATTTTGCCATTTCATCCGCACCAGTGCAGCGGGAATAGAGACTATCTCCTGAGCAACGCTTTCCAGCGTCGCGTTTTTATTGGCAATCAACACGGCTAAATTTTGCTTTAAGACAAACTCATCGCTTTTATGGTTATCTAAAGCCAAATAAACATTGTTATCCTCAACATCTTTCATTTTATTTCTTTTCCAGAGAATAAAAAATAGGGTCGCTGGTTTCACGCGTAATTAAATTAAGCCAAATTTTGTTGCCCTGTTCATTTATGATGGCTGTTTTTTGAGTCAAAATTTTACTTAATTCTTGTGCGTTAATATCGCCTTCTGCTTGTAGTGAATTGAGCAGGCGAGAGAATGACTCAATTTTTGCTGCACGAAACAGACGCTCTTTTAAATGACGGTCGCACTCTTCAAATAGCATATTTCGTGATTGACCGGTAGCCGTTGAGCTAATCAAAATATCAGATTCGTAATCGCTTAATGTTCTCTTTCCCTGAGTCAAATTTTCACTATTATCTACGGGATTGGTATTGGTAGCGGGGCTGGATAAGTGAAAGTGCGAGGGAACAAGATGCTCGGGAAGCATGTTGAAATATCCTTTGATGCCAATGATATGTTGTTTTAAATAAACCAGGCCGCGTTGACAATAGCATGGCGTAATTTTAAAATCAAAAAAAATGGAGCCAGTATATGAACAGTATATTTTATTCTGTTATTACCCTGCTATTGCTGACCTGCGGGGTACTTTTGTTAATGCGCAGTGCAAATAAAAACCGACATGCCGAAAATGGGCACTCTGAAAACCAGCCGGAAATGCTGAGTAAAGAAGAAGGCGAGGACCATTTCTCGGTATTGATGAATTCGATTACGCCGGTCTGGTATTGGCGCGTTAATCACGAATATATCGATTTTATCCACTCCACGATCAAGCGGATGACAATGGTGGAGTTGAATGAGACACCTGGATTATTTGATGCGCAGCGGCGTTGTAGCGATCTCAACTCTGCGGTGTATAAATATTACGACAATATTAAAAAGCGCTGTTTGAGCGGTGAGAAGGTCCCGCATGCCGACCTGGACGTGCTCAACCTGCGTCAGTGTTTCAGGGAGTTCAGTCTGGAGGCTTATCCCGCGCTTGTCGCGCTGGTGTGGCCGGAGTATCAACGCCCGGAGATCAAAGCGGAAGAGGTGTGAAGGGGACTGTTTGGCCCGTATTACGTGCCGGGGAGGCTAACGCTGTCACCCGGCACGATGTTACATACGGCTATTTGTCAGATGAGGCCTGCCACAGGTTCAGCTTACCGTCCGCGACGTGCTTATCGATCTGCGCCAGTTCTTCGGTGCTGAACGTCAGGTTCGCCAACGCCTGAACGTTTTCCTCCAGTTGCTCCGGTCGACTGGCGCCAATTAATACCGAAGTCACCCGGTTGTCTTTTAGCAGCCAGCTTAAGGCCATTTGTGCCATCGACTGTCCACGCTGTTGCGCCATCTCATTGAGCAACCGCAGGCTGTTAAGATTCTCTTCCGTCAGCATATTTTCCGTCAGCCCACGAACTTTTTTCCCTTCACGCTGCATGCGTGAACCTTCCGGAATGCCGTTGAGGTATTTCCCCGTCAGTAGTCCCTGAGCCAGTGGCGTAAAGGCGATGCAGCCCATGCCATTGGATTCCAGCGTATCCAGCAGGCCGCTGCTGTCTACCCAGCGGTTAAGCAGGTTGTAAGACGGCTGGTGGATCAGCAGGGGAATTTTCCATTCCCGCATCAGCTCGGCCATTTTTTGCGTACGCTCTGGCGAATAGGATGAGATGCCGACATACAGCGCTTTGCCGCTCTGTACGGCGTGGGCCAGGGCTGAGGCGGTCTCTTCCATTGGCGTATTTTCGTCGACGCGGTGCGAGTAGAAGATATCGACATAGTCGAGGCCCATGCGTTTCAGGCTCTGATCGAGGCTGGCGAGCAGGTATTTGCGCGAACCGCCAGAACCGTATGGCCCTGGCCACATGTCATAGCCTGCCTTGGTGGAGATAATCAGTTCATCGCGATAGTGTGCAAAATCCTCGCGCAGTAATCGGCCAAAATTCTCTTCTGCGCTGCCTGGTGGCGGCCCATAGTTATTGGCTAAATCAAAATGCGTGATGCCTAAATCAAATGCTTTACGCAACAGGGCTCGCTGTGAATCCAGCGCCTGAACGTGCCCAAAACTGTGCCATAAACCCAGCGATAGCGCGGGTAAGCGCAAACCGCTGCGCCCACAGTAGCGATAGAGCATCTGCTCGTAACGTTCAGGATTGGCAAACCAGGCCATGAGATCTCCTTAGTGCAGGTGAATTTCGAAACAACGTTTCTATTCTAGCGGGTTTACGGTGAATATCCCGTTCACCAGGTCACACTGAGATGAAAAACTGGGCAAAAACAGGTCACTGTGCTTTGCTTAAAAAAACATCAATCAGGAGTGCGACGATGCCGCGTTTGACTGCCAAAGATTTTCCGCAAGAACTGCTCGACTACTATGACTATTACGCTCATGGCAAAATAACGAAACGCGAGTTTCTCAATATGGCAGCGAAATATGCAGTGGGTGGCATGACGGCATTGGCCTTATTCAATTTATTGAAACCCAACTACGCTCTCGCAACGCAGGTAGTATTTACCGATCCCGATATTCTGGCGGAATATATTACCTATCCCTCGCCTGAAGGACATGGTGATGTGCGGGGGTATTTGGTTAAACCAACGAAGGTGACGCGGAAAGTTCCGGCGGTGGTGGTAGTGCATGAGAATCGTGGGCTGAATCCGTATATTGAAGATGTGGCGCGACAGGTGGCGAAGGCGGGCTTTATGGCACTCGCGCCTGATGGGTTAAGTTCGGTAGGGGGATACCCAGGCAATGATGATAAAGGTCGGGAATTGCAGCAGCAGGTTGACCCCGTAAAGTTAATGAACGACTTTTTTGCCGCCATTGAATTTATGCAGCATTATTCAGGGACGACGGGAAAGGTAGGTATCACCGGATTTTGCTATGGTGGTGGTGTGTCGAATGCCGCAGCTGTGGCTTTCCCTGAACTGGCCTGCGCGGTGCCTTTTTATGGGCGTCAGGTTCCTGCATCAGATGTCCCTAAAATAAGCGCGCCTTTATTACTGCACTATGCGCAATTAGATACCCGAATTAATGAGGGATGGCCTGCATATGAAGCGGCGCTAAAGGCGAATAAGAAAGTCTATGAAGCATATATCTACCCCGGTGTTAATCATGGCTTTCACAATGATTCTACCCCTCGTTATGATAAAGCTACCGCTGAATTAGCCTGGGAACGTACCCTTGCGTGGTTTGATAAATATTTGCGATAGAAAACAATAGATTATTTAATGCTTTTAATTAATTACCTGAATAATAATGCTACCTAATTTCATTAGCATTCATATTGATATAGGGTGGAGAGATAGTGGATGTACTTAAGAAAGTAAAAAAATAAAGAACGCATTATATCTTCTCTACTGCCTGCCGATAACAAGGATAAGTATCGCCTGATGGCGAATTCCTCATCAACGGCAAGGAAATTATTATGCGTTTGCTGAAAAACTTCACTATTCGTATTGTCATGTTGGCAATACTGGGACTTTTCTGCCTGCTCTGGTCGGGCGTGGGTTTATTCAGTCTTCATTCGTTATCAAAAATATCTGAAGGCAATGATATTGACCGTCATCTCGTCCATCAGATGACGGTTCTCAGCCAGGGTAACGATCAGTATTTTCGTTTTGTGACGCGGTTAAGTCGCGCCATGGATGTCAAAATGAGCGGCGGAACGCCTGATTTTGCGCCGGCGCAGCAGTCCCTGGAGAATATGAGTAAAAAACTCCAGGAGATGAAAACATTGTCTCCGGGACCCATGGATCCGGAAGTCGCCGCGGCGGTGCTGACCAAGTGGCAGGCGCTGCTGGACAATGGCGTGATCCCGCAAATGCAGTTGGCAAAGCAGGGCACGCTCACGGCCTTTGCGGAACATGCCAGTACCGTTACGCCAGCGTTGAGCCGTGAATTTGGCGCCAGTGCCGAGCGTTTTAACGCCACGGCAGGAGAGCGGCTTGATACCACCCGCGTGATGGTCGATGGCAAAACGTCTATCATCCGAACGTTAATTATTACTGCTGTTATCCTCGGTATTGCCCTACTGTTCTTTACCGACCGCTATCTTGTTTCCATGATGGTGAAACCTCTGGGACGTATTCGTCAGCAGTTCCAGCAGATTGCGCAGGGCGATCTCAGCCATCCCATTGAAGATTTTGGTCGTAACTGTGTGGGTCAACTGGTGCCGTTACTGTGCGCGATGCAGGACAGCCTGCGCGAAGCCGTCAGTACCATCCGTTCAGGTAGTGACAACATCTGGCGAGGGGCGACGGAAATTTCCACCGGTAATAACGATCTCTCCTCACGTACTGAAGAGCAGGCCGCGGCGCTGGAAGAGACCGCTGCCAGCATGGAGCAACTGACCGCAACGGTAAAACTGAACGCTGAAAATGCGCGTGAAGCCAGCCAGCTTGCCGATACGGCCACAGAAACGGCAGGTAAAGGGAGCACGCTGGTTTCAGAAGTGGTTGAGACGATGGATGGTATTGCCGCCAGCTCTAAACAGATCGCGGAAATCACGTCAGTTATTAATAGTATTGCTTTCCAGACCAATATTCTGGCGCTGAACGCCGCAGTTGAAGCTGCCAGGGCAGGCGAGCAGGGGCGCGGTTTTGCCGTCGTTGCCGGTGAAGTACGCAACCTTGCCAGTCGCAGCGCTGGAGCGGCGAAAGAGATTGAGACGCTAATTGGCGAGTCATCGCGTCGTGTCGACCAGGGGGCTCGTCTGGTTAAAGAAACGGGATTAACCATGGAGGCAATTCTGCGCGGTGCCACCGAAGTGACGGTCATCATGAAGCAAATTGCCTCAGCCTCGGAAGAACAGAATAAGGGCATCTCGCAGGTGAGCGTGGCGATCACGCAGATGGACAGCGTAACGCAACAGAACGCTGCATTGGTAGAGCAAGTCTCCGCCGCTGCCGTGGCGTTGGAAAGACAAACAGAGGAACTGCAACGCTCGGTGCAACAGTTCCGCCTCTCAGCGAATGATGTGCAATACGCCGCTGCTAATACTGCTTCCCCTTCAGCAGACAACAAAACGTCTGCGGCAGCTAAAACGGATGAATGGGTGTCCTTTTAAGCTGGCATAAAAAGTTCGTGATACCTCTGGTCTTTGCTCAAAAAATCGCTATATAATTTATTATATAGCGATTGGAGGTTATGCATGGACAACCATTTTGGAAAAGGCCTGATGGCTGGATTAAACGCCTCAAGTGCGGACAGCGCACGCTCAGTGGCGAATTTTTGTGCGGATTATAAGCGTGGTTTTGTGTTGGGATTTTCACATCGCATGTTTGAAAAAACGGGCGATCGACAGCTTAGCGCGTGGGAAGCGGGCATCCTCACGCGTCGCTATGGACTGGATAAAGAGATGGTTATGGATTTCTTTAGAGAGAATCAATCCAGTACAACAATTCGTTTTTTCATGGCTGGCTATCGACTCGAAGCTTGATCCGAAAGGGGTATTATCTTGCTTTAATTAATTACACTATTGACCTACGCCTTCGTTTTGTTGCTCCGTCGAAGTATTATAATGCACATAACCATATAAAAAGTGTGGTAATGGCGCGCCGATCGCAATATGCAACATGCGAATGGTGCAAAATAAAAGCCAGGTCTTCGCAACGGAATAACTATAAAATGACTGGAGATAACTCTCTCATCAATTCGAGCGGCATTAATCGCCGTGATTTCATGAAGCTTTGTGCAGCACTGGCCGCTACCATGGGGCTCAGTAGCAAAGCCGCCGCAGAAATGGCCGAATCAGTTTCTCGTCCTCAGCGCCCACCGGTTATCTGGATTGGTGCCCAGGAGTGTACGGGTTGTACTGAATCGCTGCTTCGCGCGACACACCCTACAGTGGAAAACCTCGTTCTGGAGACAATCTCTCTGGAATACCATGAGGTGCTCTCTGCCGCCTTCGGCCATCAGGTTGAAGAGAACAAACATAACGCTCTGGAGAAGTACAAAGGGCAATATGTTCTGGTAGTAGATGGCTCTATCCCACTGAAAGATAATGGTATTTACTGCATGGTTGCCGGTGAGCCGATCGTGGATCACATCCGCCGGGCCGCAGAGGGCGCAGCCGCTATCATTGCCATCGGCTCTTGCGCCGCGTGGGGTGGTGTTGCTGCCGCTGGCGTTAACCCAACGGGTGCCGTCGGCCTGCAAGAAGTTCTGCCAGGCAAAACCATCATCAACATCCCCGGCTGTCCGCCGAACCCGCATAACTTCCTCGCAACGGTCGCCCATATCATCACTTACGGTAAGCCACCGAAGCTGGATACCAAAAACCGTCCGACATTCGCCTATGGCCGTTTGATTCACGAGCACTGCGAACGTCGCCCGCACTTCGATGCAGGCCGTTTTGCGAAAGAGTTTGGCGATGAAGGCCACCGTGAAGGTTGGTGCCTCTACCATCTGGGCTGTAAAGGGCCAGAAACTTACGGCAACTGTTCAACGCTGCAATTCTGCGACGTTGGCGGCGTGTGGCCGGTGGCTATTGGTCACCCTTGCTACGGCTGCAACGAAGAAGGCGTCGGCTTCCATAAAGGTATTCACCAGCTTGCTCATGTGGAAAACCAAACGCCGCGTTCCGAGAAGCCTGACGTCAATATGAAAGAAGGCGGTAATGTATCTGCCGGAGCGATTGGACTGCTGGGTGGCGTAGTAGGACTGGTTGCCGGCGTCAGCGTGATGGCGGTACGTGAACTGGGGCGTCAGCAAAAGAAAGATAACGCTGACTCACGGGGAGAATAACCGTGAACAGACGTAACTTTATTAAAGCAGCCTCCAGCGGGGCATTGCTGTTGGGCGCAGCGCCGTCCATCAGTCATGCGGCTGCAGAAAACCGTCCGCCGATCCCGGGTTCTCTTGGGATGCTCTATGACTCGACGCTGTGCGTAGGCTGCCAGGCCTGTGTCACCAAGTGTCAGGATATCAACTTCCCGGCCCGTAACCCGGAAGGCGAGCAAACCTGGTCGAACAACGACAAACTGTCTCCGTATACCAATAACATCATCCAGGTGTGGCGTAGCGGAACAGGCGTGAACAAAGACCAGGAAGAAAATGGCTACGCATACATCAAGAAACAGTGCATGCACTGTGTTGATCCGAACTGCGTTTCCGTTTGCCCGGTCTCCGCGCTGAAGAAAGATCCGAAAACCGGCATCGTCCATTATGACAAAGACGTCTGCACGGGCTGTCGTTACTGCATGGTCGCCTGCCCGTACAACGTGCCTAAGTACGACTACAACAACCCGTTTGGTGCGCTTCACAAATGTGAACTGTGTAACCAGAAAGGCGTTGAGCGTCTGGACAAAGGCGGTTTGCCGGGTTGTGTTGAAGTGTGCCCAGCCGGTGCGGTGATTTTTGGTACCCGTGAAGAGCTGATGGCTGAGGCGAAAAAACGTCTCGCGCTGAAGCCTGGCAGCGAATACCACTATCCGCGTCAAACGGTGAAAGCAGGAGATACCTATCTGCATACGGTACCGAAGTACTACCCACACCTGTACGGTGAGAAAGAAGGTGGTGGTACGCAGGTTATGGTGCTGACGGGTGTTCCTTACGAGGATTTGGATCTGCCGAAGCTGGATGATCTTTCAACTGGTGCGCGTTCCGAACATGTTCAACATTCCCTGTACAAGGGCATGATATTACCCCTGGCTGCGCTGGCGGGCTTAACCGTGCTGGTTCGTCGTAACACGAAAAACGACCATCACGATGGAGGAGACGATCATGAGTCATGATCCTAAACCGTTGGGCGGAAAAATAATCAGCAAACCGGTCATTATTTTTGGGCCGCTTATCGTCCTGTGTATGCTCCTGATCGTGAAACGTCTGGTCTTCGGACTGGGCTCAGTCTCCGATCTGAACGGCGGTTTCCCATGGGGTGTATGGATCGCGTTTGACCTGTTGATTGGTACTGGCTTTGCGTGCGGCGGTTGGGCGCTGGCGTGGGCGGTGTATGTTTTCAACAGAGGACAATACCATCCGCTGGTACGTCCGGCGCTGTTGGCGAGCCTGTTTGGCTACTCGCTGGGTGGTCTGTCAATCACCATCGACGTCGGTCGTTACTGGAACCTGCCGTATTTCTACATTCCGGGCCACTTCAACGTGAATTCGGTACTGTTCGAAACAGCGGTCTGTATGACCATCTATATCGGCATCATGGCGCTGGAATTTGCTCCGGCTCTGTTTGAACGTCTGGGGTGGAAAGTTTCTCTCAAGCGTTTGAATAAAGTGATGTTCTTTGTTATTGCCCTCGGCGCGCTGCTGCCAACCATGCACCAGTCTTCAATGGGTTCATTGATGATTTCTGCGGGTTATAAGGTGCATCCGCTTTGGCAAGCTTATGAAATGTTGCCGCTTTTCTCGGTATTAACCGCCTTTATTATGGGCTTCTCGATCGTCATCTTTGAAGGCTCACTGGTACAAGCGGGTCTGAAAGGTAACGGTCCGGACGAGAAAAGTTTGTTCATCAAGCTGACGAACACCATCAGCGTGCTGCTGGCGATTTTCGTGGTTCTGCGCTTTGGCGAACTGATCTATCGCGACAAGCTGTCGTATGCGTTTGCAGGCGATTTCTACTCAGCCATGTTCTGGCTTGAGGTCGTGCTGATGGTCTTCCCGCTGGTGGTGCTGCGCGTCACTAAGCTGCGTAATGACTCGCGCATGCTGTATCTGTCTGCGCTGAGCGCATTGCTGGGTTGTGCAACATGGCGTCTGTCCTATTCGCTGGTGGCGTTCAATCCTGGTGGTGGCTACCACTACTTCCCGACCTGGGAAGAACTGTTGATTTCTATTGGTTTTGTGGCTATTGAGATTTGTGCATACATCGTACTCATTCGTCTACTGCCGATACTTCCTCCTTTAAAACAAAACGATCAAAATCGTCATGAGGCGAGCAAAGCATGAGCCAGAGAATTACTATTGATCCGGTAACCCGTATTGAGGGTCATTTACGCATCGACTGCGAAATCGAAAATGGCGTGGTATCTAAAGCATGGGCTTCCGGTACCATGTGGCGCGGCATGGAAGAGATCGTGAAAAACCGCGATCCGCGCGATGCCTGGATGATTGTGCAGCGTATCTGTGGCGTTTGTACGACCACTCACGCTATCTCTTCCGTTCGTGCAGCAGAAAGTGCGCTGAATATTGATGTTCCGGTGAACGCACAGTATATCCGTAACATCATTCTGGCCGCGCACACCACGCATGACCATATTGTTCACTTCTATCAGCTGTCTGCGCTGGACTGGGTGGATATCACCTCTGCCCTGAAAGCTGACCCAGCGAAAGCATCTGCCATGTTGAACGGCGTGTCCTCCTGGCACCTGAACAGCGCAGAAGAGTTCACCAAGGTTCAGAACAAGATCAAAGATCTTGTTGCCAGCGGTCAGTTAGGCATTTTTGCTAACGGTTGCTGGGGGCACCCGGCAATGCAGCTGCCGCCGGAAGTGAACCTGATTGCGGTCGCTCACTATCTGCAGGCGCTGGAATGCCAGCGTGATGCCAACCGCGTTGTGGCGCTGTTGGGTGGTAAAACGCCGCACATCCAGAACCTGGCGGTAGGTGGGGTTGCTAACCCGATTAACCTCGACGGTCTTGGTGTGCTGAACCTTGAACGCCTGATGTACATCAAGTCTTTCATTGATAAGCTGAGCGACTTCGTTGAGCAGGTTTACAAGGTTGATACCGCGGTCATTGCTGCGTTCTACCCTGAATGGCTGGAACGTGGTCAGGGCGCGGTTAACTACCTGAGCGCGCCGGAATTCCCGACTGACGGTAAAAACGGCAGCTTCCTGTTCCCGGGTGGTTACATTACTAATGAAGATCTGTCGACCTATCGTCCGATCACCTCTCACTCCGATGAGTACCTGATCAAAGGGATTCAGGAGAGCGCGAAACACGCGTGGTACAAAGACGAAGCGCCGCAGGCTCCGTGGGAAGGCACAACGGTTCCTGATTACACCGGTTGGTCAGATGACGGCAAGTACTCCTGGGTTAAAGCACCGACCTTCTACGGTAAAACGGTTGAAGTGGGTCCGCTGGCCAACATGCTGTGTAAACTGGCGGCCAAACGCGAGTCTACTCATGCCAAGCTGAATGAAATCATCGCGATTTACACCAAGCTGACCGGTAAAACTATCGAAGTGTCTCAGCTGCACTCTACGCTGGGTCGTATTATTGGCCGTACCGTTCACTGCTGTGAACTGCAGAACGTTCTGCAGGATCAGTACAACGCGCTGATCGTGAACATCGGTAAAGGCGACCATACCACCTTCGTGAAACCGGATATTCCGGCAACGGGCGAATTCAAAGGTGTTGGTTTCCTCGAAGCGCCGCGCGGTATGCTGTCTCACTGGATGGTGATTAAAGATGGCATTATCAGCAACTACCAGGCGGTTGTACCGTCAACCTGGAACTCTGGCCCACGTAACTTTAATGATGAAGTGGGACCGTATGAGCGCTCGCTGGTAGGTACGCCGATTGCCGATCCAAACAAACCGCTGGAAGTGGTTCGTACCATTCACTCCTTCGATCCTTGTATGTCATGTGCGGTGCATGTGGTGGACGTTGACGGGAACGAAGTGGTCTCAGTTAAGGTTCTGTAATGCGGATATTAGTCTTAGGGGTCGGCAATATTTTGCTGACCGACGAAGCCATCGGAGTACGTATCGTTGAGGCATTAGAGCAACGGTACATCCTGCCAGACTTTGTTGATGTTCTGGACGGTGGTACGGCTGGGATGGAGCTTCTCGGCGATATGGCGAACAGAGATCATCTGATCATTGCTGACGCCATTGTGTCGAAGAAAAACACGCCAGGAACGATGATGGTCCTGCGGGATGAAGAGATCCCGGCGCTGTTTACCAACAAAATCTCACCGCACCAGCTTGGCCTGGCCGACGTTTTGTCGGCTCTGCGTTTCACCGGCGAGTTTCCGAAAAAGCTGACGTTAGTCGGCATTATTCCGGAATCACTGGAGCCGCATATCGGGCTAACGCCAACGGTCGAAGCGATGATTGAACCTGCACTTGAGCAGGTTCTTGCTGCGCTTCGCGAATCAGGTGTTGAAGCGATCCCTCGGGAGGCGGCTCATGTCTGAGGAGTTTGTCGGTTTTCAGACGGCCCCGAAGATGCAGATTCAGGCAGCGTTTGAAGAGGTTGCCCGGCGTTCGATGCACGATCTCTCTTTCTTGCATCCGAATATGCCGGTATATGTCTCTGATTTTACGCTGTTTGAAGGGCAGTGGACGGGGTGTGTTATCACACCCTGGATGCTCAGCGCACTGATTTTCCCTGGACCAGACCAGGTCTGGCCGGTACGTAAAGTCAGCGAAAAAATCGGGCTGCGTCTGCCGTATGGCGAGATGACCTTTACCGTTGGTGAACTGGAGGGCGTATCACAATACCTTTCCTGTTCACTGATGTCGCCGCTTTCGCACAGCATGTCTGCGCAAGAAGGTGTGCGCCTGACTGACGATTGTGCGCGAATGCTGTTATCGCTGCCGGTGAGCGATCCAAATGCGCCGCAGCTCAATCGCCGCGCGCTGCTGCTGGGTCGTCGGAACTGCGAAAATGCATGAGCTGTCCCTTTGTCAGAGCGCGGTTGAGATTGTTCAACAGCAGGCAGAGCAGCACGGTGTCAAACGTGTAACCGGCGTTTGGCTGGAAATTGGGGCGCTCTCCTGCGTTGAAGAGAGCGCCGTGCGTTTCAGTTTCGACATCGTCTGTCAGGGGACGCTGGCGCAAGGGTGTGAGCTGCATATTGATTACAAGCCAGCCCAGGCATGGTGCTGGGATTGCAGTCAGGTTGTGGAAATCACCCAGCATGATGCGCAGTGTCCACATTGTCAGGGGGATCGTCTGCGAGTTGATGCGGGCGATTCACTGAAAGTGAAAAGTATTGAAGTCGAATAACCCATAGGTTGCTATGGGGCGGAGTCAGATATGTGTATTGGAGTCCCTGGTCAGGTTCTGGCCGTTGGTGAAGATATTCACCAGCTTGCGCAGGTTGAAGTGTGCGGCATCAAACGTGATGTCAATATTGCCCTGATTTGTGAAGGTGATACGGCTGAGCTGGTCGGGCAGTGGGTGCTGGTGCACGTAGGGTTCGCCATGAGCATCATTGATGAAGATGAAGCTAAAGCCACGTTAGACGCACTTCGCCGTATGGAGTACGACGTCACCAGCGCGTGATTTTGTGCCGGATGGCGGCGCAAACGCCTTATCCGACCTACGGCATGACATCTTTGTAGGCCTGATAAGACGCCCCGGCGTCGCCATCAGGCATTTTAAGCCTGGCGCTTATCTTCGGTATTGGTATCGAAGTCGCTGGCTTCATGGCGTTCATGAAGCTGCTCGTTCAGAGGTCCGTTGGTGCGGTTAACAATACGACCACGCTTAACCGCCGGACGCGCCGCAATCTCTTTTGCCCAGCGCTGCACGTGCTTGTAGCTTCCTGCATCAAGGAACTCTGCCGCGTCGTACACGTTACCCAGAACCACATTGCCAAACCACGGCCAGACTGCCATATCGGCAATGGTGTATTCATCTCCGGCGACAAACTGATGCTGCGCTAACTGTTTATCCAACACGTCAAGTAAGCGCTTGGCTTCCATGGTGAAGCGATTAATCGCGTATTCAATTTTAACCGGCGCATAATTATAGAAGTGACCAAAGCCACCGCCAAGGAACGGGGCAGCACCCTGTAACCAGAACAACCAGTTTAGCGTTTCAGTACGTTTTGCCAAATCCTGCGGCAAGAAATAACCATATTTTTCCGCCAGATAGAGTAGGATTGCGCCAGATTCAAATACGCGAACCGGTGGGTTTTGCGAGTGGTCACGCAGTGCCGGGATCTTCGAGTTCGGATTCACCTCAACAAAGCCGCTGGAAAACTGATCTCCATCGCCGATGCGGATAATCCAGGCATCGTATTCCGCGCCCTTCACGCCCTGCGCCAGCAACTCCTCCAGCATAATCGTCACTTTCTGCCCGTTTGGCGTACCCAGCGAATAGAGCTGCAGCGGATGCTTGCCAACCGGCAGCGTTTTCTCGTGTGTAGCGCCGGAAACAGGGCGGTTGATATTGGCGAATGCGCCGCCGTTCGATTTTTCCCACGTCCAGACTTTCGCGGGCTGATAGGTATTGTCTGACATAGTGACCTGCCTTCTGAGTGGTTGTTTGATGCAGTGTAGCAGCCAGGTAGAACTCAATTTAACAGATTGGGACTTTATGCCGTTTTGTGCTGAAAGGGGAAGATAAATCTAACCCGTTCATTGTACCTGGCCCGTACTCCATGAAGAGGAAATCATTGTTGCACGGAAATTGCTACCGTATTCACCATCAAAAATTGGCGGTGAATAAGCAGTAATAATGAAAAAGGGTGTTCCAGGAGTAAGCGGTTATCAGGGCCCGGCGGGTGGGTGGGGCGCGGTAAAAGCCGTCACTGCTTTGCTGTTTTCGCAAAAGGCTGTCGCCCGCGATATTATCGCGATGTTTAAAATGAACCAGGTGAAAGGGTTCGACTGTCCGGGCTGTGCATGGCCGGACCCTGGCCATCGGGCACCGATGGAGCTGTGCGAAAATGGCGTTAAGGCGGTTTCCTGGGAGACAACCAACAAGAAAGCGTCACCAGAATTTTTCAGCCGTCACCCGGTTTCCACACTCTGGCATTACAGCGATTATGAACTGGAAAACATCGGTCGTTTAACGCAGCCGATGAAATACGATGCCGCGTCAGACACATGGCAGGCGGTGGATTGGGATATCGCCCTCCAGGAAATCGGCGAGCGTCTGCGCAGTTATGATTCAGCCCAGCAGGTTGAGTTTTACACCTCCGGCAGAACGTCAAATGAGGCAGCGTTCCTGTATCAGCTGTTTGCCCGCGAATATGGCAGCAGCAACTTCCCTGATTGCTCAAACATGTGCCACGGACCGACCAGCGCAGGGTTAACGCCGGCCATTGGCCTTGGAAAAGGAACCGTTGAACTTGAGGACTTTGACCACTGCGATCTGGTGATTTGTATCGGGCATAACCCTGGCACTAACCATCCGCGCATGCTGACCACCTTACGCGACGTTGCCAAACGCGGGGCTAAAATTATCTCCATTAATCCGCTGAACGAAAGGGGGCTTGAGCGCTTTAGCTTCCCGCAAAGCGCGAAAGAGATGTTCACCGGTCAGGCGACGGCGCTGAGCAACGACTACTACCAGGTAAAAATGGGCGGTGACGCTTCGCTGCTCAAAGGCATCATGAAAGCGCTAATCGAAATGGACGAAGCGCGGATCTTATTGGATCAGCAGCCGACGCTCGATCATGCGTTTATCGAAGAGCATACCGCTGGATATGCCGCGTTGTATGATGACTTACGCCAGCGTAGCTGGGCGGAGCTGGAACAGGACTCGGGTCTGACGCGCAGTCAGATGGAAGATCTGGCGCACAGCTACAGTAAATCCCGCGCCACGATTGTTTGTTACGGCCTGGGCATCACCCAGCATAAAAACGGCACTGAGAACGTCCAGCAACTGGTAAACCTGCTGCTGCTGAAAGGCAATATAGGTAAGCCGGGGGCGGGGATCTGCCCGTTGCGCGGTCACTCTAACGTGCAGGGCGATCGTTCTGTGGGGATCAACGAAGCGGCGTCCGAAGATTTCCTGCAACGCCTTGAGACGTATTTTTCTATCCGTGTTCCGCGCAAACATGGTCGTTCCAGCGTGGAGAGTATTCGCGCCATTGAGCGCGGAGACGTAAAAGCACTTATCTGCATGGGTGGCAATCTGGCGGTAGCGATGCCCCAGCCGCAGCGTACCTTTGCGGCGATGAAAAAGCTGGATCTGCAGGTCCATGTGGCGACCAAACTGAACAGATCACACCTGCTGCTGGCAAAACACAACTATTTGCTCCCCGCGTTGGGTAGAACCGAGCGCGATCTGCAAGCTACGGGCATTCAGTCTGTGACCGTCGAAGACTCAATGTCGATGGTCCACGCGTCCTGTGGCGCGCTGAAGCCGGCTTCCCGCTGGCTAAAATCCGAGCCCGCGATTGTGGCGGGCATGGCGCGCGCAACGCTGCCGCTTTCGCCGGTAAACTGGGAAGCGTTGACCGGGGACTACGCGCTGATCCGTAATGCCATTGAAGCCGTGATCCCGGCGTTCCACGACTACAACGCCCGTATTGCTGAACCGGGCGGGTTTCGTATGGATACGCCTGCTTCGCGCCGTGAATGGCGAACGGAGAATGGCAAAGCCAACTTTATCGTCAGCCATCAGCGGGCGGTAGAGCGGGAAAATCAGCCTGCCGATACGCTGATACTGGCGACGCTACGCAGCCACGATCAGTACAACACCACGATTTATGGTATGAACGATCGCTATCGTGGCATTACCGGTCGTCGGGATGTGGTGTTTTTAAGCGTCGAAGAAGCGATGAGCCGCGGTCTGAGCCAGGGTGATGTGGTCAACGTTCAGGCGCTGGACGACAACGGTCAGCCCTGCGCGGATCGCATCATGTACGGCTTAACGGTGGTGATTTACAACATGGCGGCGGGCTCAATTGGCGCGTATCTGCCTGAAGCGAATGTCCTGCTCTCGTTGGAGGCGGTGGATACACAAAGTTTGACTCCGGCCTATAAAAGCGTGCCGGTAATCCTTACCCAGGTGTAGTTCCTGTTGTGAATTTTTCGCCTCTGAGCGCCAGTCGCTGCGTTGAGGTGTATGATGATGTCGACCTCTGTCCGGTTAGTGTCGCAGAGCAGGCAATCAGAGCGAAAAATTCACGCCAACCTGCTCAGGCTGTATTGTTTTGAGGTAAGGTGCATGAGCAAAGGAACGACCAGTCAGGATGCCCCATTCGGGACATTATTGGGCTACGCCCCAGGTGGCGTAGCAATCTACTCTTCAGATTACAGCTCCCTCGACCCACGGGACTACGACGATGATGCGGCATTTCGCAGCTATATCGACGACGAATACATGGGCCACAAATGGCAGTGCGTAGAGTTCGCACGCCGCTTTCTCTTCCTTAACTATGGCGTGGTCTTCACCGATGTAGGCATGGCCTGGGAGATCTTCTCCTTACGCTTCCTACGTGAAGTGGTGAATGACAATATCCTGCCGTTACAGGCATTTCCCAATGGTTCACCCCGCGCACCGGTAGCAGGCGCGTTGCTTATCTGGCAAAAAGGCGGCGAATTTAAAGATACCGGCCATGTGGCGGTCGTCACCCAGTTGCTGGAAAACAAAATCCGTATTGCCGAACAGAACGTGCTCCATACGCCGCTGCCTCCCGGACAGCAGTGGACCCGCGAGCTGGAGATGGTGGTTGAAAACGGTTGCTACACCCTGAGGGATACCTTTGACGACACCACCATCCTTGGCTGGATGATCCAGACCGAGGATACTCGTTACAGCCTGCCGCAGCCGGAGATCGCCAGTGACTCACTGAAAATTGGCGGCGCGCGACTGGAAGATAACGGGCAGTTTGACGGTAAATGGCTGGATGAACAGGATCCGCTGCAAAAAGCCTACGTGCTGGCGAATGGGCATGTGATTAATCAGGATCCGCATCAGTACTTCACCATTACCGAAAGTGCCGAGCAGGAGCTGATCAAAGCCACTAACGAGCTGCACCTGATGTACTTGCACGCGACCGACAAGGTGCTGAAAGACGATAACTTGCTGGCGCTGTTCGATATTCCGAAAATCCTCTGGCCGCGCCTGCGCCTTTCCTGGCAGCGTCGTCGGCATCATATGATTACGGGTCGTATGGATTTCTGTATGGATGAACGTGGACTGAAGGTGTATGAGTACAACGCCGATTCCGCCTCGTGCCATACCGAAGCTGGCTTGATTCTCGAAAGATGGGCCGAGCGTGGCTACACAGGGCAGGGACACAACCCGGCTGAAGGGTTGATCAACGAACTGGCGGGTGCCTGGAAGCACAGCCGCGCACGTCCGTTTGTCCACATCATGCAGGATAAGGATATCGAAGAAAACTATCACGCGCAGTTTATGCAGCAGGCGCTGCGTCAGGCCGGGTTTGACAGCAAAATTCTGCGTGGCCTCGATGAGCTACGTTGGGATGATGCCGGTCAACTGATTGACGGTGACGGCCGCCTGGTGAACTGTGTCTGGAAAACCTGGGCGTGGGAAACCGCGATTGAGCAGGTGCGAGAGGTCAGCGAAACGGAGTACGCCGCGGTACCAATTCGTACCGGGCATACGAATCAGGAAGTGCGTTTAATCGACGTGTTGCTGCGCCCGGAAGTGCTGGTCTTCGAACCTCTGTGGACGGTGATCCCAGGCAACAAAGCGATATTGCCAATCCTCTGGCAGCTTTTCCCGCACCACCGCTATCTGCTTGATACCGATTTCACTGTTAATGAAGAGCTGGCACAAACCGGTTATGCGGTGAAACCCATTGCAGGACGTTGTGGCAGCAACATCGATCTGGTGAGTCATCAGGAAGAGCTACTGGATAAAACCAGCGGTAAGTTTGCCGAGCAGAAGAACATTTATCAGCAGCTTTGGTGTCTGCCAAACATTGCCGGTAAATATATTCAGGTTTGTACCTTCACCGTAGGCGGTAACTACGGCGGTACCTGCCTGCGCGGCGATGAATCACTGGTGATTAAAAAAGAGAGCGATATCGAACCGCTGATTGTGGTGAAGGAATAATCGCAACCCCCTGTGGTGGTGATGTTGCCAGCACGGGGGGCTTTGTCGGGAATAATTTTATTGATGAGCTATATTAAGAACTTATTCCATTAGGATAGTTTTAAGCCAGACAGTGCTCGAAATCATCATATAACATGTATATGCACAGATATTCATATCGCTGTCCGACTCCAGACTGACTTCAACAATTACGCTTGGTGAGATAGGTCTAACGTTATATGTTTGCGTTCACAATATTGAGAAAGCATCTAGGTGTAATATAATATTTTATTATATGAGTTTCGAGCGTCATATAATGATATGTGGCATTGTTTATTTTGGTATGTAAAATCCATTGTCAATAAGCTTTTTTGCTATTTGCTTTCTACACTCGGGTAATTTGGTTCCATATCTTGCCTGGCAGTAATTATGTAATTCATTATATTTACCATTCGGTAAGGACGAGTTGGTTAGTATTTCAGCAGGCGATACAGGTATTTCGAAAATTAATTTTAACGACATGGTGTGCTTAATGAAAAATATCGGAACCCAAGGTGACGCACCTTCTTCATAGTATGGCTGCTTATCTATGCCAATTATAAAATATAAAAAAACAGGTAAAATAATAAAATTACGAAATGAAAAAATGCGCATTATGGCACCTTGCTCAAGGATGTTGATTTTACATTTAAAATCACTGTTTTTGAGGGGACTCTAGCTTGTACTTTTTCCTGAGATTGGCTGCAATCTGAAGACCATAAGTTCCTGGACAAGCCCGACCTAAGGCATTTAAAGAAGCAAACTCCCTGTGCCCTCCTAATTGTTTGATTGGGAAAGATTTTATTAGTATTTTAACTAAAGCATCAATAGTCTTTTTCTGATTATCTGTAGGTATATCAACAGATGAATCCCAGTCATCCTTAACCTGTCCAGCAAACTCACTTAATGATCCCCATCGAGATGGCCCATGTTGTGATGCTTCACCAGATACACTAAAATCTGATAAAAAAACCACGCCAATTTTTCCTGTATTTTCCCCCTTTAGATGGGCACCTTTTTCTCGTATATCCAAAGCCTCATAAATTACACCTGTACAATCTATGGCATAATGATAACTTAAATGTTTAAAACTTTTGATGTCAGTTTCTTCAGCCTGACGCATTTTAACTACTCCATCCGTATCACAGGAGTAGCTATTTCCTGCATGATGTATCACAATTGCAGAATAGTCCCAATCCTTGCCATCAGTTCCTGGGGCTTTTTTTGCATTCCAGTCACTTCGTGTTCTGATAGTTATTCCGGCTTCTCGTAAGTCAGAAAGTATGGCCTCCCTTACTCTGGTTTTTTTTTCATTTTCCTCTACTATGGACTCTGATATTGCATCAAGTCTTTATGAATTAACTCTTCAGTTACTTTATAATACTCATTGTTCATATTAAAACCATTTATATATTTTTGATGATTTGGAGCACGCCCGAAACCAGTTTTCTCACCAGGGTATGCATTTTAAATGTTCCTTATCAGGACAAAGAGTCACCACTACAGCCCAGACAGTTATTCGCAGCTAAAAGCAGTGGCCCTGTAAACTACTTCTGTCCATAGAAATTATCTTCATAAGATAAATCGTAATTATTTAAAGAATTAATGATTATATCCATCGTTCGTTTTACCACTGCCCATGACATAAAGCTTGACGTTCTGTTTGCCGATATCCCAATAAAATAAAACCAGGCATTCTCAATCCGGCCAGCGGACACAACCAGTTCACCATTACGATTATGTTCATTGCTTACACTGAACGTACCCGACCACAGTTCAGATATATTCTTATTAAAAATATTCCGTTCTTCATTTAGGCTAAATTCATTTATCACGGAATACTTATTATCTTTTAATTTTTTAACAATTAAATCACAAATCATTTCTTTGTTAATCACGGCGTTATCACATAAAAAATAGCCACTAATATCTCCAGATATTTTTTCTGCCCCTTTCTGAGATAAATAAAAATAACTCATTTTTTCATTATTATATCGTTCTGTATACTGCCATGAATTCGGATAAAAAAATGAATAATCTGACGGTATATCTAAATTTATGCTTTTAAGTTCTTCTGCCAGATGCCATTTTGAATCATTAATCAAAGTAAAAAACTTGATGCAATGAAGAAAACTCTCTGCCAACGACTCATAATTTTTATGGGGGCAACTGGCTTTTACCATAATTAGATTGGCTCCTTTATGTTCGAAATCATAATTTTTGAACACTCTAATCCTGGATATTATTTTATCGCTGTCAAACTCATTGCTTGTTAATACATCAGAATATTTACCACTAACACTATAATTGTCTTTACGGTTAATAATCTTTTCGCCAAGAAGGGATAATATCTTATCAAGCCAGTCACTGGCGTCAATATCATTCTTTATATGTTCATAAACCACATTTACCTCCATAAATGAAGATTGATATTCAGGTATGGTTTGGTAACTGCCAATGATATTAACTCCGTCCAATCCATCAACAGATGTTGGTTCTATAATAATAGGTCTGACTGCCAGCGGAAGCAGTATTTTATAATGTAAACTCTTTGAGTTTGCGGAAGTATAACGACAACGCCAGAAATGTTTTTCCTGATAATCAAAGCTGTACGTTATTTTTTCAGGAAAATAAAAAACATCATTTTTATCGAAGATGCTCATCTATCTCTCCATTTTCAATGTTAAACGACATTAAAAAAATAAAATAATTTTCTTAACTCAGCAATAAGTACACAAATACACCAAAAATTAAACAACATTTTAATGCAAGTAGATAGCTTTACTTTGTACTTAAAAACCATTTTATAGGCTGCTTGTCAATATTACTCTTATTATGTATTTCATGACACGAGGTTGCTTTATCACAAAAAAGGGCTGCCAATGAAAAAAACCGTAAAATATATGGTAGCATAGACAGATATAAAAATAATATCTCAAATGACAATCCCTCCCATATGGATGAGATGTTATCAATCCAACGTTGTGCTGTAAATCCAGATAAATAAAATATGACAATACCTAAAAAAACTAAAAACACGATTATTATAAAATGGATGAAAAACTTTTAACGATCTTAATATACGGAAGAGTTTTTTCATGTCATCCACCAATAATAATATTTGACATGCCGGATAATATTGTACCAGATTTTGATGAAGTAAACCCTAATCTTTTACTCAAAGGAACATCATTAAAAGGTCCAAATTGAACCTCAACATCACCTTTCAGTCCAAGTACGAGTGCCAATTCACCTCCTGTTTTTAATTTTAACATTATATTATCAGTATCTAACCATCCTCCAGCAGATCCAGCCAGCCCCACAGATCCCGCACTGCAACCAAGAGAACCTTTTAATCTAAAATATTTTTACTCCCGCTGCTGAAACTTCTCCCTTTGCAGCAGCTGCCTCAGCACCTAATTCACCGCCAAATCCATAAAGTGACTCATTACTGTCATATGTTATGGTTACTCCCCGGACAGTAACGGTCCCAGTAAACAGGAACAGGATCTATACTAATAGGCTTGACAGTTAACGGAAGTAGTATTTTATAATGTAAACTATTTGAGTTTGTAGATGTATAACGACAACGCCAAAAATGCTTTTCTTGATAATTGAATTTGTATGTAATTTTCTCCGAAAAAAACCATCATTGTTATACATTTTCATAATCCCTCGGATTTCAACACAAGAAAAACTATTATTGCATATCCAACGTTGAATATTATCTTATAAGAATAAATCACGTCATGTTTATTCTCAATAAAATATTTAACGGGTTGTTTTTGAAGTCCTCTTTTATTGTTTCTTTGATGAAAGGAAGAGATGTTATCAGCGATTAGCTCGATGAAGGAAAAAATAGAAAAATAAATAAATAAATATCCTCCCAGTAAAAGAAATACATTTTTTAGTGCTGGGATTTTAAAGCTAAAAAAAGAAAAGAATAAAAAACAAATCACACCAAATAAAATTTTGCGTAATTTTTCAAAGAGCATGTTACCCCCCTATAATCACCGTATCCAAGCCGGAAATAACGGTTCCAGAATTGATACCAAAAAGAGATGCTAAAAGAGGTGCGAAAGGTCCAATTTCAGCTTCAACATCCCCCCCAATCCCCAGAAGGGCAGCAACTTCACCTACAAACTCTACTTTTAATAGTATATCATCTGTATCATATACTACACTAGCACCGCCACTAGCGCCAACAGAGCCCGCCGAACCAGAAATAGTTGCCTTTGTTTTCAAATATTTTGACTCGGCAGCAATATTTATATCTCCTTTTGCAATAGCAGCTTCAGCACCAAGTTCAGTTTTGAATCCATATTGATGCTCTTCTTCATCATTAATTATTTGACTTCCAGCTTTAGCTTCTGCTGAACCAATGGTTCCTACAGCATCCACTTCTGTATAATTACCACTTCCTTGTGTTCCTGCGCTAAGGCCAATATTCCCAGAAAGTCCAGTCGCACTTAAATCGACACCAAATGAGCTACCCTTATTTCCATTTGTTGTCTCAGTAGTCATTTCCGTTTTGCCGACTGTACCTCCCATCTTAAAATTAACACCACTATTGCCTATGGAATGGTTTAATTGAAACTCCTCAACGACAGCTTTAATATTTGCAGTATCAAAATTTCCATTACCATCTGAATCTGATAATTGTGATGAGGCTAATAAAACACTCATCTGAAATTCATCTGGATTTTTTACTTTTACCGTTCCATCTTCATTCGTATTTTTATCTAATGTTACATAGTTATATTCCGGCGGTTTAGGTGTTTTTGTTGGTGGCAATGATTTTTTACCACAGACAACCTTATCTCCCTTTCTGGCTGCGGGCATTCCATTTATTATAACTGTTTTAGAACCTTCACTAATTACACCTGATCCATGCTCTTTACAAACAAAAGTATCTCCCATACGTGCAGCCGGGAAGCCTCCTGTTGAAACGTTGCTACTACCAGATGTTATTGGACCATCATGCCCGGCCGTATCTGCCGTTTGTCTTGCTGCGTCCTTACCCATATCGCATTCTCTTATGTGGTAATAACTAATTTACTTATGGATTTAATTTCAACATGCCACCGGTCAGCACCTGCTCTTCACTACCATCTGCTGATAATTTTTTGGTATTGACATGATATTCATCCTTCGCAATATTCTTAATTATTTTTCCACTAATTGTAATTTCACCATTTTCCAACAAGGTAATACTCGACTCCCCACAAATAAATTCGATCTTTTCTTCTGAAGAAACACTGATGATTTTTTTAACCTTTATTGTTTGCTTTCCTTCATGAAGAGTAATTTCCTGATCTCCTTTATTTACATCAGTTTTTTTATTTCCTTCCGTAATTTCGGTGATCTGATTATTAACTACTGTTGTTTTTTGATCATTCGCCACGATCACTTTCTGATCATGTCCATCTTCCTTCTTACTCCCCACATTCACCGTCTGCCCTACCACCACCGTTTCCGTATGGTTGTTGTTCACAGTCGTCGTCCTGTCATGCAGCACCTCAGTCGTCATGTCTTTCTGTGCGTGCATATACAGCTCTTCCTTCCCCGTCGCATCCTCAAAACGCAGTTCGTTAAACCCGTCTCCCTTGTAGGTTTTTGAACGAATGGTCATCTGCGTCTTCGTCCCCGGCAGGCTCCCCGGCGAGCGGTTATCCTGGTGATAGGTACGCCCCATGATAATTGGCTGGTCCGGGTCGCCGTTCAGAAAATCCACGATAACCTCCTGGCCCACCCTCGGTATCGCCAGGTTGCCGAACCCCGTTCCCGCCCACGCCTGCGACACCCTCACCCAGCACGAACTGTCCTCATTCCCCGGACAATAACGGTCCCAGTGAAAACGTATCCGCACTCGTCCATGTTTGTCACAAAAAATCTCCTCTCCCGCAGGCCCCGTCACTATTGCACTCTGCGGGCCATCCACTGAGGGTTTGGGCTGCGGTGGTACGCGCCAGGTTCTGTCCGCAGGTATTACCTCAAAGCGATTACTGAGCGTGGTGCCTTCACCCTGGCTGCCGTGCAGTGCCTGCGGCTGCTCACCCACCAGCACACTCTTCACTACCTGCCATTCCCGGTTCAGTGTCTCCGACGGATGGCCGACGGTGAAGGACGGCTAATTGACTGCAAAAACATCGTGTTTTTCCTCACTTCTAACCTGGGTTATCAGGTGATTGTCGAACATGCTGACAATCCGGAAATCCTGCACGACGCCCTGTATCCGGTACTGGCCGACTTCTTCAAACCCGCGCTTCTGGCGCGTATGGAAGTAGTGCCTTACCTGCCGCTGTCGCGCGACACGCTTGCTAACATCATCGCCGGGAAACCGGAAAAGAGGGTATAACGCTGGCTGGCGTTCTCATGTTTGGTAAATGGGATGCGATTATTGCCGCAGCGCCCAACTACATGGTGGACTATCAGGAACGCCCCGAGGCTAAAACGGAGCTACGTTGGGTAGATCGGGTATGTCCGGACGGTACATGGTCAGGGAACTTGTTTGATTTTTATCGCAAGGTATACCAAAAGCTGGTCGCCGATCTGAAAGTCCCGTTTACCCTTGAAGAGGGTCAGCGCAAAACGGATACGCCAGTACATATCGCGCTGCGTGAAGCGTTGGTCAACACGCTGGTCCATGCTGATTTTACCGACCGGGTTTCTATTCTGATCGTCAAACGTCCCGATATGTTTGGCTTTCGCAATCCCGGCTTGATGCGCCTGCCGTTGGAGGATGTGATTGCAGGCGGCGTCAGTGATTGCCGCAACAGGTTGCTACACCAGATGTTTTTGCTGATTGGTCTGGGTGAACGTGCAGGTTCAGGAATGCCGAAGATTTTTAGCGGCTGGCGAACGACCAACTGGCGCATGCCGAGACTGAGAGAAAATCCCTTCCCGGCACAGACAATACTGGAGTTACCAACCGCCAGCCTGATCCCGCAGCACGTTCTGGATGATTTGCATCAACGATTTGGCGAGACTTTTGATCAGCTTGATGATTTTGAACAGGTGATTGTTGCAACCGCGGCTATTGAAGGTTGGGTCAATCATGAACGCGCCTGCCAGTTAACAACCCGTCATTCCCGCGAAGTCACGTTGACGCTTCCACGTCTGGAAAGTAAAGGTTTTCTGGTCGCTGGGGGTGAGCAGAAAAGCAAATATTACACCTTGCCCGGCGTATCGGTCATGACGCCGGATGAAGTTTTCTCGTTAGGTGCAGTTGTGAGCTCCACACATAACGAGGGGAACTCCACATATAACGAGCAGAGGTCCACACATAACGAGGGGAACTCCACATATAACGAGAAGAGGTCCACACATAACGAAGGGAACTCCACACATAACGAGCAGAGGTCCACACATAACGAGGAAAGCTCCACGTATAACGCCGGGGACGATCAGCCCGCATCCCGGGATGAGTATGGACGGTTGCTCAACCGTTTTATCGATCGACCTTATATTGATGATGTTGAAAATCTCACTGATGCTTTCCGGGATTCGTTGTTTGCTCTGGCTGCCGTTCCACGTGGAAGGTTACGTCTGGGGGATAAAGCGCTGATGAAGAGTGTGATCCTGAAAGTATGTCAGGGGCAGTATATTTCCGTTGCTGCGCTGGGACAGATCCTTAGTCGTAACCCTAACGCGCTGCGTCAGCAGTACTTAAAACCGCTGGTGGAACAAGGAGAACTGAAACTGGCTTTTCCACAGTATAAGAATGACCCGAAGCAGGGGTATAGTGCAGTTTAATGCTATATCTGGTTGCGATATTCAATAAACGTGCGCCTCGTGTCGTTTGATTTGAACGCACATCGTAAGGAAATAATATGTCGATAAGATGGGAAAGTATCAGGACGTTCAACAATTCTCAAAATAATGCTTTTGAAGAACTGATTTGTCAGTTAGCAAGAGAAGAACCTATTATTAACAAAATAGATTTTCGCCGTGTGGCAGCGCCAGATGGTGGCGTCGAAGCCTATTGTGTACTTGATGATGGAACTGAATATGGCTGGCAGGCAAAGTATTTTTTTAGTATGGGTGATGCTCAGTGGAAACAGTTAAAAGAATCATTTGAAACTGCTTTAAAAACACATCCAAATCTTACCAAATATTATATCTGTATTCCGTTAGATCGACAGGATCCTCGTAGAAAGGATCAGGATTGGTTTATGGATAAATGGAATAAAAAGGTTGCTGAATGGACTCAATACGCTAAAGGGCTAGGAAGAAATATCAGTATTGAGTATTGGGGAAGCTCGGAACTAACCCATCGGTTATCACAAGAGAATAATGCTGGCCGGTTACATTTTTGGTTCTCAGCGGAAGAGTTTACCATTCGTTGGTTTAGCGAACAGATAGAAGAGAGTACTAAAAACCTTGGCAAGCGATATACTCCAGAACTGAATGTCGAACTGGATATTTCCAGGAATTTTGATGCAATTAGCAGAAATAGTGGTTTTTATAAGGTAACACATAAATATTTTCATGATTTTCTTTCAAAACTTAACAAGTTTACAGATAGAGCCATTCATTATTCTGGTAATAACACATCCGAACAATTTAAACGCTGGATTTCTGATGTTAAAGACAGCTTTGTTCCCGAAGACCGTGCATTGGAACAGTTTGATATAAATTTATTGTTGAGTCACATAGATAATATTAGTAAGTACTTATCTGATTTTGAACATGAATTTATTGATAATAGCGAAAAGAAAAATGACGATCTGAGGTATCAGGTTAATAATGCATGGCAGGCAATTTCTGACTTTTCAGACTTTATCAAGGGCCCAATGCTGAAATTGGCAAATAGCCCTCTAATGATTCTGTCAGGGGAGGCCGGGATTGGAAAATCTCATTTATTAGCGGATATAGCAAACCATCGAATAAAAAGTAGGATTCCTTGCCTATTACTTCTGGGGCAAAACTTTGTATCAGAAGAGTCACCATGGACACAAATACTAAGAAATATTCTGCGTGTTGATGGTAAAGAAAATGTCTTATTAGGGGCATTGAATGCCAGAGCTGAGGCTCAGGGAGAACGTCTGCTATTTATTATTGATGCAATCAATGAAGGGAAAGGACGGTATTTTTGGCCCGATTATATTGTCGGCATGATAAATCAGCTCTCTAAATATCCTTGGCTTGGGCTTGTTTTGAGTATCAGAAGCTCATATGAAAAATTAATTGTCCCCAAAGACTTTTTCGATGAAAATAAAATAACACGAATTGCTCATTCTGGTTTTGGGAGTGTCGAATATCAGGCATCTAAGTTCTTCTTTTCTCAATATGGTATAGAGCAACCGGGAGTCCCGATATTACATCCTGAATTCAGTAATCCACTTTTTCTTAAAATTTTTTGCGAAGGTCTATATCGCTCTGGATTAAATAAAATTCCGAAAGGATATTCTGGGATAAGTAATATCATTTCATTTTTCATAAACAGTATTGAGGCTAAGTTATCGAGACCTTCCTCTTTCAATTACCCTGAAAATTTTAAGCTTATAGAGAAAACCATTAATGAATTAATAGAATATAAGCTAAATAATGACTTGAGTTTTATTCCGTATGAAGCAGCATTTGATATTGCAGAGAAAATCATTGGTCGATATAGTGATCGACGTCGTTTTCTCGATGAATTAATTTCAGAAGGGATATTGTCAAAGAATATCTATTGGAATTCGAAAGATAATTATGAAGAAGGGGTATATCTGGCTTATGAACGATTTGAAGACCATCTGACAGTATCTTTTCTCTTAGATAAATATTCAATAAATAATAATGATGCACTAGATTCTTTTTTTAAAGAGAATGGTGAGTTATATAAATATATAAAATCGAGCTATTTTTATCAGGGTATAATTGAATCACTTTCTATTCAGTTGCCTGAGAAATTTGGCAAAGAGCTTTATGAATTGGTTGAAGTTGAGTATAAAAAACATGATGGTATTATTCGTGCATTTATCTCAAGTCTTATCTGGCGTAAGCCTGATAATATTGAGAAAAAGACGCTTGAATATATTAATAAATATATCATTCCATTTGATAACGGCTTTGATGCCTTTATGCAAATGGTTTATACCGTATCCTCCGACCCCGAACATATTTATAACGCAGACAAGTTACACAAATTTCTTTCAAAACATTCAATGGCAATCAGAGATTCATTCTGGACGAAGTATCTCCATAATTTAGATTATTACGAAACTTCTTCGATGCAGCGTTTAATTGACTGGGCTGGCGCGGAAGAGGATAAGTTTTATTTATCGGATGACTCAAGATTACTGGCTGCTAAGGCGCTGTCATGGCTACTGACGAGCACGAATATAAAATTACGAGATGGCGCAACGAAATCGTTAGCCAATTTATTGAAAAATAATATTAAAACGATTACGGCGCTCATAGACAGCTTTAAAGATGTTAATGATCCTTACGTACTGGAGCGGATCCTGGCGGCCTCTTATGGCGCGGTTTTAAATTCTGTTACTCTGGATGATTTAGATAAATTGTCTGAAAATATTGTTGCCACTATTTTTGAAGCTGAAGAAGTATATCCTAATGTTCTTGTCAGGGATTATGCCAGAAATATAATAGAATATGCTTTATATAAAAAAGTATATCAAATGGATAATGTTGATATTATTCGGCCTCCATATCGAAGTGATTTTCCAACGACTTTCCCAACCAATGAGGAAATTGATGCGTATAAATATGATTATAATGCTGCGGATTTTAAAGATTACTATTGGGGACAAAATGCAATATTAAGCTCAATGGTTACTGAGTATGGACGGGGGATCTGTAGCTATGGTGATTTCGGACGTTATACTTTTCAGAGTGCATTATCTGGATGGTGTGATTTTGACCCTAATGATCTAAGTAACTATGCCTGTAAACTGATTTTTGAGAAATATGGCTATGATGTTGAGAAGCATGGACAGTTTGATCGATACGCCAGTGAGGGGGATAGAAGCAGGAACAAAAAAGAAAGAATAGGTAAAAAATACCAATGGATTGCATTGTATGAGGTTTTGGCGCGTATTGCGGACAATCATCAGGTGGCCGAAGGGGGAAGCCGCTGGTCAGAGTCGAAAAATTATGTCTGGTTTCAGGGACCCTGGGAGTTGTTTGTCAGAAAAATAGATCCAACCACGCCATCTTATAGCAAAGAGATTATAAGACAAAAAAGCTTCTGGAATAATGAAAATCCATATAATGACTGGGATGGCACTATTAATGATTGGTTGAAGAGAGAGGCTAATTTACCTGATCCACTTGAACTGATATCAGTTCTGTCTGCTGATGATAAAAAATATTTATTGCTTGATGGCTTTTTTACATGGGATGAGCCACTTCCTCTTGGTGAGGACGAATATGGCTATGCAAAAAAACACCTTTGGTATCATATTAGAAGTTATTTAGTAAAAGAAGGTGAATTACCAACGCTAATATCCAATTTGAATAAAGATCTGTCATTAATCCGAAATTTACCAGAATCGCATGATCAATACCGAGTCTTTAGCCGAGAGTATTACTGGTCGCCTGCATATCAATATTTTGACGACCCGTACTACGGAGATAAGGGATGGCAGAATATTTATACTGATTGGCAAAAGCAGGGAAAACCCATTGCGACGGTTTGTCTGACATCTGAAAGTCATCATTGGGAGTCTGATTCGTCCGGTGATAATGAACTATCATATCTGGCACCTTGCGAATTTATGTATCATGGTATGAAGTTGAATTATTCTGAAAATACAGGGGAATGGTTGGATAGTGATGGCGATGTTACATTTTTGGATCCGTCTATTCACTGTGAAAATAAATCAGCACTCATTGTTGATAAAGATAAACTAGAGCAATTTTTATTAAAAAATGAATTGAATATAGTTTGGGTTGTTACCGGTGAAAAGAATATTCACTCAATGCGTCCTATTGTTCTCGATGGTGATAAATGGCTGGAGATATATGGGATTTATACTTTAAAGAATAATAATGTAGGCGGGTGGAGAATAATTAAATAAGGGGCTAAAAATTTCTTGCCGTCTGTTACCAATAGCGGTATCTTTTCCCGGCGCCTGCAAATTCAGGTGCCGGGATTGGTCTCCCGAATATCATACCTGCGACATATGGCGCGTTAGCGTCTTTTTTATGTCGTGCGTTCGGCTATACCTCTATGGTGGGCTGGGCGGGGGCACTGCAAGGTGCGCCGGTGTAGGTATGGCCGGTAAGACCAACTCCGTTCAGTCCACCACCCGGAAGATTGGTCTCTTCGGTGGTGGAATTTAAATTCACATACCGGAGGTTGCCTTATGGCTACTACCCCAATCCAAACACACCCGTTACTTGCCGTTCCCTTCAATGCCGCTACGGACTTCACCGTCCTTGCCAGCCACTGCGAAAACTTCGCTGAAACCCTGATTGAAAGTAAAGATATCGCGTTAAAAATGGCGCTCTGCGGCAGACTCAACACCGCTCTGACGCTGCTCCAGCCCACGCTGTTAGACCCCGTCCCGCCCCATCTTGTTGAAAGCCTGACCGTTGACACCCTCCCCGCAAACGCCCCTCAGTTTGGGCCTGAATGTACCGAGCTATGTAACTACTGCCTTGCCCTGACGCAGACGCTGGCGGGGCAGGGGTTTTCCTCTGAAACGGAGAAATACCTTAGCTGGCTGTTGTATGACCTGATCAATTACTTTGCGGCAGAAATGAAAGCCCCGCGTTGGCTGCGTACACCTGACGGCGTAAAGTTTATTGACGGGGTGGCGGCATGATGCAACCGGACTGGCATTCCGCCGACATTATCGCGGCGCTGAAAAAGCGTGGAACGTCGCTGTCCGCCGTTTCCCGCAACTCAGGGCTGGCGTCCTCCACGCTACTGGCCCAAAGGTGAAAGGCTGATCGCCGAAGCGCTGGGCATTGCGCCTGAGCAAATCTGGCCTTCCCGCTATCACAGACCAAGTTAAAACAGACTCTCCCGATCTTCTGTCAGCTCTGCTGGCTGAAGATCGGGAGAAGGCAAGCGAAGCGCGGCAGACTGCCATTCACAGAATGACGAAAAATCCACAAACAACTCAATTTCCAGAAAAAAGATTTCCCCTTTTCATCCTCATAAACCGGGTGTAATCTCCCTCCTGCAATATGCTGTCGTCGACAGCTCCCTTTGCTTCAAAACCTGAAAGAAGCACCTGTTATCAGGACGGTTGATCCCTTTACCGGTGCAGACCTCTGCAAACACCGGGTCGCAGAACATCGCGGCGGAGGCCCGAAGTTCATACACGATGCATTCTTTAACTGCGCCAGTTCATCGGCTGTCATTTCACCCAACCGGAAATCACCCGATTTCACGGCTCACTTACACCTGCTGAATTTCAGCGCTTTTTACCTGCACCAGTCCACTGGTCGATGTTTCACCGCGCCGGAAACTTTCCGGTAAATCCCGCACCTGCTGCCACACCAGCGCTGTTTACCTTACGGGCTTTGCTGCCGCGTGACCGTAAATCTGCACCAGAACTGCCTCTTTCAGAGCACGACACCTGACCGGGCGTCACTTGAGTCCCGTATCACGGGCGCAAGTGACGCCGTTCCACCACGCCGACGCAAGCCACGGAAAATCCGGCCTGCGCCCTCAATCCCCCACACTGACACGCCGCTTTCAGGCCGCAGTCAGCCATAAAAAGGAGAAGAAGATCGATACCGAGGGGGGTATGATGCCCCGGAGAATTTCCTGCTACGGCAGGCAGCCTGTACCGCGTACAGTCTGAAACTCCCTACACCTCAACAACCTGCCACCCCGGCGTGAAGGTATCGTTCTGGCGCAGCCATAAAGCATACGCCGGGGCCAGATTGTGCTTTTTAACAGCGGCAAGGGGTAGCTATGGGTAAATTAGGCGGTGAAATGAAGGCGCTGGCGAAAAAGGTCGGTGGCAGTTTTAAAACGGTGGATGACCGCATTCATATTGTGCAGCGGTTCAGCCACCATTTACGCTCGCTGAATATCCAGATCCAGCGGGTGGAGCAGATCAAGGTTCGCCATATTGAATACTACATTCAGGCGCGGCTGGCGCAGGAAATCGGTAAACGGACGCTGCAAAATGAAATGGCCGCACTGCGCGGCGTACTGCAACAGGCCGGACGTAGGCAGGTGGCTGAACATGAGCGACTGACCAATAAAGCATTAGGGCTGGCTGGCGCATCGCGTAACGGCACCAACCGGGCCATCACACCGGAGTATTACAGCAAGGTACTGGAAGCCGCCCGCGATAAAGACGCAGGGCTGGCGGTAACGCTGGAACTGGCAAGGCTGATGGGGTTGCGCTCGCAGGAAGCGGTTCAGTGCTGTCAGTCACTGAAAACGTGGAGGCAGGCGATGGAGCGCGGCGAAACCCGGCTGACGGTGGTGTTTGGCACCAAGGGGCATCGTCCCCGTGAAACTATTATTTAGGATACTGGCGCAGTGAAAAAAGCGCTGGATAACGCCTTATCTGTCGCAGAGTTGCGTAACGGCAGACTGATTGATCAGCCCAGCCTCCAGAAGGCCATGAATTACTGGCGGGGAGCGCTCGCTGAAGCCGGATTGACGGGGAATTATACCCCGCACTCACTGCGCTATGCGTGGGCGCAGGATGCCATCCGTCACTATCTGGCGCAGGGATTCAGCGACAAAGAAGCGCTGGCGCTGACCTCAATGGATTTGGGCCACGGCGACGGACGCGGGCGGTATGTGGTGCAGGTCTACGGACGGTGGGAAGAGGAGTAATTTCCTGTTCTGGTGCAATCATGAAAAGGTCGAAGGGATAAGGGGACGCTAAGGGTAACAGCGCCAGACCGGAAAGGGCCAAAGGGCTTAAAAGGCCGGAACTGGCGCAGTTCGACATTTAACTGGGGGGATCTGGCGCAGCGAAATGGATTTTGATACTGGTGCAAATTAAAAGCAGAACCGCAGCAACTTTTAAAAACCTGCAAAATATGTTGGTTCAGTTTTTTCCCTTATTGGCTATATTAGAAATGACAAACTCAGCCCGTTTCTCCACTGAGGCTCGAGGTAATTCAAGTAGCTGGTAACCGTATTTTTGATAAGTGGTCACCATTGCGAGATATGTCAGTTCGGCCTCCTCAATCGACTGTTTTCGCTCCGCATCCTGTGTGTAAATTTCTGGCCATGGAGGCGCAATAAACACTTGTTTACTGTAACGAAATGTCTGAATGGCTTTATCTAAATGGGCGGGTACAGGCAAATGACATAAGTTGAGATAGCCTGCAATATCAGGAATTCCTCGATCAAAAAAGCAGATCTCATTGCACCCTTCAACGGCATGCCATGAACGCATTTCCCAGCATAGCATCCATTCTGCAAAAGCCATTCTGTCGCTCCATGGAAGCGCATTTCCATTGATGGAAACCTGAGTCTGAATAACGCCTCTGCCAGCTTCAGGCAAGCACGTATAACCTTTAGTAATCAAAGCGTCAATGAGTGTGCTTTTACCGGAACCTGGCCCGCCGGTAATAACAATACGCTGCTGGAGGTTTGACATAAAATTCTCCAATAAAAATAGAATAAGAAGTTTTGTTAGAAAGGAAAAACAGGAAGTAAAAAGCAGGTAGAGTGACACTGAGCATGTTATCAGTCGCCACCATAAAAGGGGAAGCGCTGAATAACATCAGATTAAAAAGGACCAAAGTAAGTGCAAATAAAAGCAGATCCGCTGAGATCTGCTTTCCGGTGTGGCTTATTAACGTGCTCAGGCTACCTGAACCTGTCTGTCATACCGATATGGCGCAACAAACTTCTGCCGACAGGCGTCGAGCCAGTCCGACCACCACTGCATCATCTGCGTGCGCTCGTCGAGGTGCTCCGCCTTGTGGATATACGCGGCGCGAACGTTGTTACGTTCCTGATGGCTCATCTGCCGCTCAACCGCATCTTTCGACCAGCGCCCGGACTCAATCAGCGCACTACAGGCCATCGTGCGGAAGCCATGACCGCAGACGTCCACCTTCGTATCGTAACTCATTACCCGCAGCGCCTTGTTGATGGTGTTCTCGCTCATCGGCTTGCGCGGATCGTGATCGCCGGGAAACAGCAGCTCACTGTTGCCGGACAGCAGTTTTAGCTGCTTCAGCACCGTCACCGCCTGTTTTGACAGCGGCACCAGATGCGGGGTTTTCATCTTTGCGCCACGCTCTGAATAGCGTACACCCGGAATAGGCTCACGCTGCGCAGGGATAGTCCACATTGCGCCATCCAGATCGATCTCCGCCCAGCGGGCAAAGCGCAGCTCACTGGAGCGGATAAAGATCAGCAGGTTAAGCTGTACCGCCAGCCGGGTCAGTAATCTGCCGGAATAGCTTTCCAGTCGCTCCAGTAATTCCGGCATCTTTTCCAGCGGCAGGGCGGGGTAGTGGTTTTTCGGCGGCGGCGCGATGGCACCTGTCAGATCGTTGGCCGGATTGCTGGCGATCAGGCTCTCCTGCACCGCATAGCGCATGATCGCCGTGGTGCGCTGCTGAATGCGTGCGGCGGTCTCCAGATTGCCTTTTCTCTCCGCTACCCGCAGCGGGATCAGCAGATCGGCGGTTTTCAGGTCGGTAACGGGAATTTTGCCAATCAGCGGAAATACGTGCAGCTCCAGCGAGCGCAGGGCTTTGGCGGCGTGTGCCTCAGTCCAGCGGATATTCCCTGCCACCCATTTGCGGGCGATCTCTTCAAAGGTATTGCCGCTTTTCTTTGCCTGCTTCTCCTGCTGCTTTTTCACCCCCGGATCGTCACCCGCGCTGAGTACGGCGCGAGCCTCTTCACGCAGCTTGCGTGCATTCGCCAGCGTCACGGTCGGGTAAGCGCCAAACGCCAGCTTCTTTTCCTTGCCGCCAAAGCGGTACTTGAGTTGCCAGAGTTTAGAACCGTTGGGCTTAATCAGCAGGTACAGGCCCTGCGCGTCACTGAGCTTGTAAGGTTTGTCGATGGGCTTGGCGTTGCGGATGGCGGTATCGGTGAGTGGCATAGCGGGGGCTCCAGAGTTTATCGAACCAACAGGCCCCCAATTAAGCCCCAAAAACTCTGGATGTCAAAAAACCTGACGGAACTTTTCAGCACCATCAGGTTTCTTTAACTTACTGATTTTTTAACGTTTCAGGACTTATAGGAACGCCATGAAACTAAATTTTGGTGCCCGGACTCGGAATCGAACCAAGGACACGGGGATTTTCAATCCCCTGCTCTACCGACTGAGCTATCCGGGCAACGAGGCGCATTAAACCCGATTCACTTCGTTTCGTCAACGAAATTTCTTCAAATCAATGCAGACTGCACAATCTATCACCACATTGTTGCTATTGCACGCATTCTCAGGCAAAAAAAGCCGTCCACGCGGCGGAAAGCGGCATTGCCAGTAGAAGGGCAGGAAGCATATTCACCACCGCAAACATTTTAATGCCGCAAATCCGCAAACCGGTTGCAAGTAGCAACAGTCCGCCTACAGCGCTGAAATCGGCCATCATGGCTGGGGTTGTCAGCGGTAAAATCAGAGCCGCACAGGTGGCAAGCGTCAACTGAATTGCCAGCATCGGTATGAAAATGGCAGACACGGCGATCCCTAGCGAGCAGGCGAAGATAATAGCGGTGAAGAAATCGAGAAATGACTTGGCGATTAAAATATTAGGATCGCCGGTCATCCCTTCATGGATTGCCCCGAATATCCCGGTCCCGCTGGCGCAAAACAACACGATGATCGCCACATAGCTTTGGATAAAGGATTCGTGTGTTGCATTGACATCCGATTTGGTGAAAAGCTGTTGCGCTTTGGCAACCGCGGCATTGATTCCTTTTTCCAGATGGCAGAATTCGCCAATTAATGCACCGATCAGTGTCGCCAGAACCATCACCGGCAAGTTAACGCATTTGATAACCAACAAGATACCAATTCCCAACGAGCACAACCCGAATATTGAGGTCATTGAGATCCGAATACGTTCGGGTAAGTGCTGACTGAGCAGCGCGCCGAGAACACCGCCTAATAAAATGGCGCTGGCATTAATAAAGGGTCCGATTACCACGTTTGCTCCTGCATACCCATTATCGTCTTGATGTTAAAGGCAACTGTTTGGGTGAAATTATGTTTCAGATTGCATTATTATGCCGCTATTGTCAGACGAAATGCTTGTTTATCTGTAAGGTTTAAGCACAGGATTTTATCTTGCGCCAGTAGGTGAAAGGTGCCATGATTGCGCGAATTTTCTCCTGTCTGAATGGGGCTGCCTGGGATGATATTACTCCCCCTACATCGCCTTCAACATCGCCTTTTTGCGCGACGTTCGCCCCTTCCTGCGACTTATCTTCACGCTCTCACCATGCGGTGAGGGCAGCGTACGCTCACTGCAGGATAACAGTAAGATCAGAGGCTATCTGCTTTTACTGATGTCTGGCGGTCGGGGCTGGTAACCAGTTTGACCCGTCATTTCGTGGGCAAAGCAATGCGGCTTTGCCCGGGACTTTTGATTTTCCCGAAACGGGTTATTGCGCTTATGAAATCAATGAAAATTGCCGCCAGTGGTGAACTGGCTTCTCGTCTTTCCAGCCATCGCCAGGTGGTTGCGCTGGACAGCACCGATTTTACTGACGTCGCGGCAGTCGTCATTACCGTTGCGGACAGCCGCAGTGGGATCCTGGCTTTGCTGAAACGCACTGGTTTTCATATACCGGTGTTTTTGTTCGCAGAGTCTGATGTCGATGTACCTGCGGGCGTTAACGCGGTGATTTGCGGTCAGGCTCAGGACTGGCTGGAGCTGGAGTCTGCTGCCTGTCAGTATGAGGAAGAGTTGCTGCCGCCGTTCTATGACACGCTTACCCAGTATGTCGAAATGGGGAACAGCACGTTTGCCTGCCCGGGACACCAGCACGGTGAGTTTTTTAAGAAGCATCCGGCGGGCAGACATTTCTATGAGTTCTTTGGCGAGAACCTGTTCCGCGCGGATATGTGCAACGCTGACGTTAAGCTGGGCGATCTGCTGATTCATGAGGGATCAGCGAAACATGCGCAGAAATTTGCCGCGAAAGTTTTTCACGCGGATAAAACCTACTTTGTGCTGAACGGGACCTCTGCGGCGAATAAAGTGGTGACCAATGCGCTGCTGACGCGCGGCGATCTGGTGCTGTTTGACCGCAACAACCATAAGTCGAACCACCACGGTGCGCTGATCCAGGCAGGTGCGACGCCGGTTTATCTGGAAGCGGCGCGTAATCCGTTTGGCTTTATTGGCGGCATTGACGAGCACTGCTTTGATGAGGCGTATCTGCGCCAGCAACTACGTGACGTTGCGCCGCACAAGGCTGACCAGCCGCGCCCGTTCCGCCTTGCAATCATTCAGCTTGGTACCTATGACGGTACGATCTACAACGCCCGGCAGGTGATCGACAAGATCGGTAGCCTGTGCGATTACATCCTGTTTGATTCTGCCTGGGTTGGCTACGAGCAATTTATTCCGATGATGGCCGATGGGTCACCGCTGCTACTGGAGCTCAATGCTGACGATCCGGGGATCTTTGTCACCCAGTCGGTACACAAACAGCAGGCCGGATTCTCGCAAACCTCGCAGATCCACAAAAAGGATAACCATATTCGCGGTCAGGCGCGGTTCTGTCCGCATAAACGTCTGAACAATGCATTTATGCTGCATGCTTCCACTAGTCCGTTTTACCCGCTGTTTGCGGCGCTGGATGTTAACGCCAAAATCCATGAAGGCGAGAGCGGGCGTCGGCTATGGGCGGAGTGTGTAGCGCTGGGCATTGAGGCCCGTAAAGCGATTCTTACCCACTGTAAGATGATTCAGCCGTTTATTCCTCCGGTAGTTGATGGTAAGCCGTGGGAAAGCTATCCGACGCAGGTGATTGCCAGCGAGCGCCGCTTCTTTAGCTTTGAACCGGGTGCTAAATGGCATGGTTTTTCCGGCTACGCGCGCGACCAGTACTTCGTTGATCCCTGCAAGCTATTGTTAACTACTCCGGGCATTGATGCGCAAACCGGGCAATATACTGAGTTTGGTATTCCGGCGACGATTCTGGCGCATTACCTGCGTGAAAACGGCATTGTTCCGGAGAAATGCGACCTTAACTCGATTCTGTTCCTGCTGACCCCGGCAGAAAGCACCGAGAAACTGGCGCAACTGGTGGCGATGCTGGCGCAGTTTGAGCAGCACATTGAGGACGATACGCCGCTGGCAGATGTGCTGCCCACCATCTTCAACAAGTATCCGGTACGCTATCGGGATTACACGCTGCGTGAACTGTGTCAGGAGATGCACGATTTATACGTCAGCTTTGATGTGAAGGATCTGCAAAAAGCGATGTTCCGACAGGAGAGTTTGCCTGCCGTGGCGATGAACCCGCAGGATGCCAACAGCGCCTTTATCCGTGGTGATGTCGAACTGGTGCGTATTTGTGATGCCGCAGGTCGCGTTGCGGCAGAAGGTGCGCTGCCTTATCCTCCGGGCGTGCTGTGCGTGGTACCGGGTGAAATCTGGGGCGGGGCGGTGCAACGTTATTTCCTGGCGCTGGAAGAGGGTGTAAATCTGCTGCCGGGCTTTTCGCCGGAGTTGCAAGGTGTTTACAGCGAAACGGATGCAGATGGTATTAAGCGTCTGTATGGATATGTTGTGAAGTAAGCGCAAAAAAAGCGGGTTACCTTTTGGCAACCCGCTTTTCTCTGCGTAAACGTTAGTGCGCGATAGTCTGGGTGCCTGCCGGAACGCGTACGTGTTTATATTTAAACAGCGCCACGAAGGCAAAAGCCAGAACCAGCGAGTAACCTGCGAAGATCAGCCACACGGTCTGCCAGTCGGTAATACCGTTCAGCGTATAGTGTTCAACTACTTTACCGCTCACCAGTCCGCCCAGAATACAACCGAAGCCGTTGGTCATCATCAGGAACATACCCTGTGCGCTAGCGCGGATTTCAGGGCGAACTTCTTTCTCCACGAATACCGAGCCAGAGATGTTGAAGAAGTCGAAGGCGCAGCCGTAAACAATCATCGACAGAACCAGCAGCACGGTACCGAACGGTGTCGGATCGCCGTAGGCAAACAGGCCGAAACGCAGCATCCACGCCACAATACTGATAAGCATTACATTCTTAATACCGTAACGGCTCAAGAAGAACGGGATGGTCAGGATAAACAGCGTCTCGGAAATCTGCGAGATCGACATCATCACCGAGGCGTGTTCAACGATGAAACTACCGGAGAACAGCGGGTTGTTATCGAAGCTGTGCAGGAAGGTATTACCGAACATATTGGTAATCTGCAGCTCCGCGCCCAGCATCATGGAGAAGATGAAGAAAATCGCCATGCGCTTGTTTTTAAACAGCGCGAAAGCATCCAGGCCCAGCATGGACGACCAGCTCTGGTTTTTCTGCTGGTTAGCCACCGGAATATGCGGCAGCGTCAGCGTGAACAGCGCCAAAACAACGGACAGCGTTGCACCGATATACAGCTGCATATGACTCAGCTCGAAGCCGGAGAAGCTCACGCCCCACATCGCCATGATAAAGCCGATAGTGCCCCAGATACGGATTGGCGGGAAGTCCGTTACGATATCCATACCGGCTGACTGCAGGCGATAGTAAGAAATGGTGTTGATTAACCCCAGCGTTGGCATATAGGCCAAAGAGTTAAGCAAGATCACAAAGAACATAGCGCCTGGGGTGGTGACTTCGGCTGCGGCGAACAGCGTTGCTGCACCGACCAGGTGACAAATGGCGTACACCCATTTCGCACTGATCCATTTGTCGGCCACGATCCCTAACAGCGTAGGCATAAACACGGCGGCGATCCCCAGCGAGCTATACACTGCGCCAATGGATGCACCATCGAATTTTAGGGTGACAAACATATAGGAACCGAGGGTAGTGAGCCAACTACCCCATAAGCAGAACTGCAGAAACGAGAGCACTTTCAGCTGCAGCTTAAGATTCATGTTAATTTCCTCACACCGTAATGCGGATGAATGTTTTAAAAGGCACATTTGCCGGGGCTTGATGATGTGATTCTATCAACGAGGGACACTCTTTTTTTGTTACCTGTGACAAATATTTGCAAACAATTTCTGATTGCAAAGCAAAAGAGTGATGGAGTTAACACTTTACCCTCTTCCGGGCCCCGTTTACCGGGGCAGAAGAGGGGATATATTAGCGGCGTCGATATGATTTTTGTGCGGAATTGACCTTGTAAAGGTATCGGCGTGATTCAGCCGATGGATGTCGGGTAGTCAGCGTTTGATAAACGTCCCCCGGGGTCATGCTGTTGATAATATTCGCTGCCTGGATTTTATCGTTCGAGAAAACGCGCAGCACGCTGCCCGCACCGCCGTTATATGCCGTGATCACCGCGTAGCGACGGGACGTTGGATTATCAATGCCGCCTAAATAGACATTGTTGAGCATAGCCAGATAGGCGGTACCGGTATCAATGTTGCTGGCCGGGTCAAACAGGAAGCTACGGCTCGGTGTGCCGGAGCGCCCTTGCGAGCGAAACACATCTTTCCCGGCGCTGTGCTGTACCACCTGCATCAGTCCCAGCGCATCGGCATGGCTGACCGCATATGGGTTAAATGAGGATTCGGTTTGCATGATGGCCAGAATCAGCGACTCATCGACGCCATACTTACGCGAAGCCTGACGCACCATGCCGACGTATTTATGCGCGCGCTTATCAAGGTGGTTCGGTACCAGGTTGATCGTCACGCTATAGATGATGCGAATACCATTGCTGCGGCTTTTCAGGCGTGTTTTCAGCAGATAGTCAGCGAAATTGGTGGCACGTCCCTCCCAACGAATGGGCTGGCCGGTATTATCGACCACCTGCCCGTACAGGAACGGCTCTTTGGAAATCTTAATGTCGTCGACATCGGAATAGAGGTCGATAGAACCCGGATCATCCCCCATCAGCAATGTCTTGATAATCGCCCGACGCAGGTGTCCGGCGGGATCTGTCCCGGCAATGGTCTCGACGGTTATCGTACCGTCATCAAAGTTGATATGGCTGCGGGTTTGATACTGATCGGTATACTTTACGTAGTCCTTTGGACCCGCAATCAGCACTTCCTTAAATCCCCACAAATTCTCAATGTTATGGGCAAATTGCCCCATCAGAATATCAAAACCGTTGGTATCCTTGACCCAGGCTTCGTTATAGGAATCGCCTTTTTTGGTCGAACTGGAACAGGAGATGAGCAACGGCGCAATAACGGCAAGCGCGAGAAATTTTTTCATCATTCCGGGAGTGCGTGTTGTGTTTGTTATTTGCAAGGACCAGAGTAAATCGTAGGCCGGATAAGCGCAGCGCCATCCGGCAACGGTTCTTAAGACTCTGGTGTATAGCCTTCAATATGCACGTCTTTGCCTTCAAACAGGAAGTTGATCATCTCCTGCTCAAGCAGTTTACGATGCTCAACGTTCATCATATTGAGCTTCTTCTCGTTAATCAGCATGGTTTGCTTATGCTGCCATTGCGCCCATGCTTCTTTAGAAATCTCGTTGTAGATGCGTTTCCCCAGATCGCCCGGGTACAGCTGAAAATCCTGGCCTTCTGCTTCGCGTTGCAGGAAAGTGCAAAAAATCGTTCTGCTCATAAAAAATCCTCTCTATCGACCGGTACGTTAAACGTGTGTACCGGCACGTAATTGCTGTAACAAACGCTCCACGGGAGCCGCCAGTCCGACCGACGGCGGTTGCGCTAAGTTATACCAGAGCGCGTTGCCTTCATCCATGCATGAGCCGAATGAAGACACAGGAAGCCACATAGGCACAATGTCTAAGTGGAAATGGCTAAAGGTATGGCGAAACGCATTAAGTTGGGTCAGATTATCTGCGTTAATTTGCCGTTGCGCCAGCCAGTTGCGCAGTCCATCTTCGTCGTCAAACTGTGGAAAACAGTATAAACCACCCCATAAGCCGCTGGGCGGTCGCTGTGCGAGCAGCACTTCGTCATCATGCTGCATCAGTAAAAAATAGCCCGTTCGTTCCGGCAGCGTTTGCTTGGGTTTTTTACCCGGGTACAACGCCCAGCTTGCATTGGCGCTGGCCACACAGCCATTTTCCAACGGACACAGCGAACATTTAGGTTTTGAGCGCGTACAGACCATGGCGCCTAAATCCATCATCGCCTGATTAAAACGTTCAACGCCATGGGCGGGCGTCACCTGCTCGCTCAACTCCCACAGCTTCTTTTCGACCTCTTTTTTACCCGGCCAGCCGTTTACAGCATAACAGCGAGCCAGCACGCGTTTGACGTTACCGTCGAGAATCGGAAAATGCTGACCCAGAGAGAGGGAAAGGATCGCGCCTGCGGTTGAGCGACCGACGCCAGGTAGGGCGGCCACCTCATCAAAAGTTTGCGGAAATATACCGCTATGTAGCGTGACAACCTGCTGCGCGGCTTTATGCAGATTACGCGCTCGGGCGTAATAACCCAGCCCGGTCCACAAATGCAGAACCTCATCCAGCGGCGCATGGGCTAAATCCGTTACCGTTGGGAAGCGCGCCATAAAGCGCTCAAAATAAGGGATAACGGTCGCAACCTGAGTTTGTTGCAGCATTACCTCAGAGAGCCATACTTTGTAAGGCGTCTTATCAATTTGCCAGGGCAGCGTTTTCCGCCCGTATTTGTCGTACCAGCTCAAAACCTGAGCCGAGAATTGAGACGCTTGCATGATTACCGTTTCATTATTGCCGGGGGCAAGATTGCAGCACAGCGGCAACGGGGTGTAAACCGGAACTTTCCGCTGCTCACTTTCTTCCTTTACTTGCATCCGGCAACTAACTTTGGATAATGCCCGTTTTCAGAACTCAAACACAGCAGACTAAACTTTTATGAAGAACGACGTCATTTCACCGGAATTTGATGAAAACGGCCGCCCTCTGCGCCGGATTCGTAGTTTTGTTCGTCGCCAGGGGCGACTGACGAAAGGGCAGGAGCACGCGCTGGAAAACTACTGGCCGGTGATGGGCGTTGAGTTCAGCGAAGAGCCTGTAAATTTCGCAGAACTGTTTGGCCGTGATGCGCCAGTCACGCTGGAAATCGGTTTTGGTATGGGAGCGTCGCTGGTCGCAATGGCAAAAGCGCGTCCGGAACAGAATTTCCTTGGCATTGAGGTTCACTCGCCGGGCGTTGGTGCGTGTCTGGCTTCAGCCCATGAAGAGGGTGTCGAGAACCTGCGCGTCATGTGCCATGATGCCGTTGAAGTCCTGCATAAAATGATTCCTGACAATTCTTTATCTATGGTTCAGCTGTTTTTCCCTGACCCGTGGCATAAAGCACGTCATAATAAACGCCGTATCGTTCAGGTACCGTTTGCTGAGCATATCTTAAGTAAGCTGAAGCTGGGCGGCGTATTCCACATGGCAACCGACTGGGAAGCTTATGCGGAACATATGCTGGAAGTGATGTCCTCTATTGACGGGTATAAAAACCAGTCCGAGAGTAACGATTATGTACCGCGCCCACAATCGCGTCCGGTAACCAAATTTGAACAACGTGGTCATCGTCTTGGCCACGGCGTATGGGACTTAATGTTCGAGAGGGTGAAATAATGGCAAAGAACCGTAGCCGTCGTCTGCGTAAAAAGATGCACATTGAAGAATTCCAGGAAGTAGGATTTTCGGTTGCATGGCGTTTCCCGGAGGGTACATCTGGAGAGCAGGTCGATCAAATCGTTGATGACTTTATCAATGAAGTTATCGAACCGAACAAGCTGGCTTTTGACGGCAGCGGCTATCTGGCCTGGGAAGGTCTGATCTGTCTGCAGGAAATCGGCAAATGCACCGAAGAACACCAGGCAATCGTGCGTAAGTGGCTGGAAGAGCACAAACTCGAAGAAGTGCGTACCAGCGAACTTTTCGATATTTGGTGGGACTAAGTAGCACAGGGTCGGCAAATGCCGGCCCGATTTGTCTTGAGGGAAAGATATGATGCGCAAAACGCTGCTGGCGGCAGTCCTAACGTTCACGGCGATGGCCGCACATGCAGATTACCAGTGCAGCGTCACCCCGCGTGACGATGTGATTTTGAGCCCACAAACGGTGCAGGTGAAGGGTGAGAACGGCGACCTGATTATTACCCAGGCCGGCGATGTCACCTTCAACGGTAAACAGTACAGCCTGAACGCCGCACAGCGTGAGCAGGCCAAAGATTATCAGGCGGCGTTGCGTAGCAGCCTGCCGTGGATTGACGAAGGTGCCAGAGCGCGCGTAGAGAAAGGTCGCGTGGCGCTGGATAAAATCATCGCCAAAGAGGTCGGTGAAAGCAGCAACATGCGTGGCCGCTTAACCAAGCTGGATGCGCAATTGAAAGAGCAGATGAACCGTATCATCGAGCATCGAACTGATGGCCTGACCTTCCATTATAAGGCGATTGATCAAGTCCGCGCGGACGGACAACAGCTGGTGAATCAGGCGATGGGCGGTATTTTGCAGGACAGCATCAACGAAATGGGTGCCAAAGCCGTACTCAAAGGCGGTGGTAATCCGTTGCAGGGCGTGCTCGGTAGCCTTGGTGGCTTGCAAACCTCAATTCAAAACGAATGGAAGAATCAGGAACAAGACTTCCAACAGTTTGGCAAAGATGTTTGTGCCCGCGTCGTGACGCTGGAAAACGATCGTAAAACGCTGGTTAGCACTCTGAAATAATCTTCACCCCTTTTTAACGGCGCAGAAACATTCTGTGCCGTTTTATTTTGTATATTTCTGTTTTTTTGATATCCATCTCTAAGAATGACAATTTGATGGAGATATAAATCTGGTTAATTGGAACTCGTCACATTATTCATCTGTAGGATAGACATAATGCTGCAAATTCAAGTAACTGGAGAAATAACATGGAGTTTTTCAAGAGAACGGCACTTGCCGCACTGGTTATGGGTTTCAGCGGCGCGGCGCTTGCACTGCCAAACATCACCATTTTAGCGACCGGTGGGACGATTGCCGGCGGTGGTGATTCCGCGACAAAATCTAACTACACGGCAGGCAAGGTTGGCGTAGAAAATCTGGTTGAGGCCGTACCTCAGTTGAAAGATATCGCTGTCGTTAAAGGCGAGCAGGTGGTGAACATCGGCTCCCAGGATATGAATGACGAAGTCTGGTTAACGCTGGCCAAAAAGATTAATACCGAGTGTGATAAAACCGACGGCTTCGTGGTGACACATGGTACGGATACCATGGAAGAAACCGCCTATTTCCTCGACCTGACCGTCAAGTGCAACAAGCCGGTCGTGCTGGTCGGCGCCATGCGTCCATCTACGGGTATGAGCGCTGATGGCCCGTTCAACCTGTATAACGCAGTGGTAACTGCCGCAGACAAGGCCTCTGCCAACCGCGGAGTGCTGGTGGTGATGAACGACACCGTTATGGATGGTCGCGACGTGACTAAAACCAACACTACCGATGTTGCTACCTTCAAATCCGTTAACTACGGCCCGTTGGGTTACATTCATAACGGTAAAATCGACTACCAGCGTACGCCTGCGCGTAAGCACACCACGTCTACTCCGTTCGATGTTTCTAAGCTGACCGAGCTGCCGAAAGTTGGGATTGTTTACAACTATGCTAACGCCTCCGATCTGCCGGCAAAAGCGCTGGTAGATGCGGGTTACGCAGGGATCGTTAGTGCGGGTGTAGGTAACGGTAACTTGTATAAAACCATTTTCGATACGCTGGCAACCGCCGCGCATAAAGGTACCGTTGTGGTGCGTTCATCTCGTGTACCAACGGGTGCCACCACGCAGGATGCAGAAGTTGATGATGCAAAATACGGATTTGTGGCTTCAGGTTCCCTGAACCCGCAAAAAGCACGTGTTCTGCTGCAGCTTGCGCTGACTCAAACCAAGGATCCTAAACAGATCCAGGAAATGTTTAATCAGTATTAATCACTCCGGCCCCGGTCATTTGGCCGGGGTTCGTTTCTGTACACGCATTGTAATTCCCACGCAATAATGCTCCTTGTTATAATAACTGTTGTTATTATTTGGGTGGAGCCCCACGAATGAAAAAACAATGGACTGCTGGAATTGTACTCCTGGCAATGTTATCAACATATTGCCTTGCTAATGACGTTACTCCTCCGACTGACAAGATCCTTAAAGACCAATTTTATGCCGACTTTACGGGACTGATGAAGCTAGATGATATTTCGTTAAAGTTGATTAGCGCAGAAGGAAACCAGGCAACGTGGTCGGCAGAAGGTGATATGTCCGCTACTGAAGATCTCTATAGCATGGTCGGGATGGCGGGCGACTATAAATTTATGGAAAAAAACTGGGTTAAAGGTCATCAGGTTAAATTTTCTGCCATGGTGACATCTGTTGGTACACCTGCTTCAGGGTGGCGGACTGAGTTTTTTTCCATGCAAACAGCGGCTAAAAATATCGGTTATCCATTGTCAAAAACGGAAAATAAAGATCAGTACCTCGTGATTACCGACAGCAATTTCTACCCAAAGTTGGCCAGGATAGAGGCCAGCTATCACGATAAAAAAATTGCTCAGGAAAAAGCTCAGAGCCAGATAGATAAAGTGGAAAAACAGATTGCTGACTTGGATACGCAAATTAAGCAATCATGGGGTAAGGATGCAAACGGCAATCCCCGTACCCGCAGCGATGTTATGCAAGAAAAGTTGCAGCAAATGTACGAGATCGACAGGCAAAACGATCCGCTGAAATTCGAGAATCATTACTATAAAACCGTATACGACCCCGCGCTTGCTTCCTGCCAGGCCAAACCAGAATGTGATGCTGCGCCGTTACGCGCTGCGCGTGATACTGCGCTTAATGAACAGAAGCGAGAATATTACCGTCAGCACGCGCTTATGAATGCAAAAATCAAAGAAGAGATGGCAGCGCAAGATGAAAAGCTGAAACCGCTTTATGACCAGCAAAGTGAGCTGCGTGGTCAGGGAATGGCGCTGGATACGCAGATCAATCAATTAAAAAGCGAGTATGAGCGCTGGGATAGAGAGATTACTGATTTACGGCGCAAAGGTATTATCAAATAAATTTCGAATTCGGTAGCGTTAGCGCTACCGAACTTGATTTAAAACGCCATGTTCACCAGCCATTACTCCGCCAGAAACAGCTCCAACAGAGAGTTCAAAAACAGCTTACCGTGTTGAGTAATCTGCCAGTATTCATCGCATTCACTCAGGTAGCCCTGGGAAATAGCCTCATCGATCTGTCGACGAATAACGTCCTCGGTAAGCCCGGTATATTGTCTGAACTCCGCGCGAGGCGCGGCCTCAAGCAACCGGAAACGGTTCATAAAGAACTCGAACGGCTTATCGGCTTCGGCGACATCACGCTGGCTTTCGAGATAACGCCCTTGCATGTAGCCACGCGGATGCCGCGTTTTGGTGGTACGCAGAATGTGCCCGTCCGGGAACGTAATTTTGCCATGCGCGCCGCAGCCAATACCGAGATAGTCGCCAAAACGCCAGTAATTAAGGTTGTGCTGACACTGATAGCCCGGCTTTGCATAGGCTGAGGTTTCGTACTGTTGATACCCGGCGGCGGTCAGCAACTGGTGGCCTTGCTCAAAAATATCCCACAGCGCATCATCGTCTGGTAAAACAGGCGGTCGGGAACCGAACAGCGTGTTGGGTTCGATGGTCAACTGATACCAGGAAAGATGCGGTGGATTGAGCGCGATGGCCTGCTGCAAATCGCCCAGCGCCTCTTCCAGCATCTGATCTGGCAAACCATGCATCAGGTCGAGGTTAAAGCTGCGTAGCCCCAGACCGCTCGCCAGGTGTGCTGCTCGTTTGGCTTCTTCCGGCCCGTGAATACGTCCCAGACGCTCGAGTTTGGCGGAGCTAAAGCTCTGTACGCCAATCGAGATACGGTTTACGCCAGCGCGTTGATAATCAACAAAGCGATCGGCTTCCACCGTCCCGGGATTCGCCTCCATTGTGATTTCTGCATCTGCGGCCAGATTCAGCCGTGCACGCACGCCGTCGAGCAGTGTTTGCATTGCCGGGCCAGAAAGCAGGCTCGGCGTACCACCACCGATAAAAATTGTCTTTACTTCGCGCCCCTGGGCGTGGGCCACCTCAGTATCCAGATCGCTCAGCAGGTGCTGAACATAGTCGTCATGAGGAACCTCGCCCTTAAGCGCATGCGAGTTAAAGTCGCAGTACGGGCATTTCTGCACGCACCAGGGGATGTGAATATAAAGACTTAGCGGCGGAAGGTTAACCATTACGCAGGGCATCCAGCAGCAGCTTCAGTGCCTGTCCGCGGTGAGAAATCGCACTTTTTTCTTCGCGGGTCAGCTCAGCAGCTGTTTTTCCTTCGGACGGCACAAAAAAAATTGGGTCGTAACCAAAACCACCGTTTCCGGCCGGTTCACGGGTAATCACGCCCGGCCAGCTTCCGTGGCACACTAAAGGCGTGGGATCGTCCGCATGGCGCATATACACCAGCACGCAGTGGAATTGCGCCTGACGCTGGTCATCCGGGACATCCCGCAGGGTGTGCAGCAGTTTTTCCAGGTTCTGCTGATCGGTCGCATCTTCGCCGGAATAGCGGGCTGAATAGATACCCGGCGCGCCGCCAAGGGCATTTACTGCCAGGCCGGAGTCATCAGCAATGGCTGGCAAACCCGTAATTTGCGCGGCATGACGCGCCTTCAGAATGGCGTTCTCAATAAACGTCAGCCCGGTCTCTTCTGCAGAATCAACACCCAGATCCGTTTGGGCAACAACATCAAGACCGAAATCACTCAGAAGAGAGGCGAGTTCACGCACTTTACCGGCATTGCCGGTCGCGAGGACAACTTTTTGCATGGGATACCTAATCAGTTAGCGCCGCAATTTCGGGCGGGATCTGTTGCGGATGAATAATTTTAACCTGTTTGTGACGACCAAGCTCGCCCTTCTCAATAACGACCTGGCTTTTCGCTACGCGGAACTGTTTGCCGAGAAACTTCACCAGATGGCTGTTGGCTTGTCCATCGACCGGCGGGGCGGTAATGGCGACTTTAACTTCGTCGCCATGTAAACCCACAATACTGTCACGGCTGGCTTTCGGCTGAATATAGAGCCGTAAAACCAGACCGTCGTCGCAGGGTGTAACGGCACTCATAGCGCCATCCACAGCCCCGGCAGCAGCATGTTGCCTGTCGCCTGTAACACTTCCGCGATACCCATGTTAATGACATAGAGCAGCAGAACCAGAATCATTGGGGAGAAATCGATCCCGCCCATGCCTGGAAGTATGCGACGGATAGGACGCAACAGCGGATCCGCCAGTTGAATCAGCACGTACTCCACCGGGCTGCGACCCTGGCTGACCCAGCTCATAATCGCCATTACCAGCAGCACCCAGAAAATCAGCAGCCCAATGGTCTTCAGGACAATCAGCACGGCGGCGATCCAGATGATCGGCTGGAACGTGACCACCTTAAATAGCACGATGGCTTTGATAAAGCTGAGAACGAGCGCGACTAATGCTGATGCGCTGTCAATGGGCCCCATCGGAGGAATAATACGGCGTAACGGCCCAATAATGGGCTGAGTGATTTTCACAATAAACTGCGAGAACGGGTTGTAGAAATCGCAGCGAGACCATTGCATCCACACGCGCAGCAGCAGCGCCATGGTATACAGCTCAATTACCGTTGAGAGCAGGAAGGTCAACGTATTCATGGTGTTCCTTAATTTTCCTTATTTTTTAGTGTAATCACGAGCACCAAAAATGGCAGTGCCGATGCGCACCATCGTGCTACCCGCCGCGATAGCGGCATCCATATCATCAGACATCCCCAGCGAGAGCGTATCGATATTTGGATAGCGTGTTTTCAACCCGGCAAATGCTACAGCCATTTGCTGTGCAACTTCAAACTGCCTTACATAATCTGACTCAGGAGCGGGAATAGCCATCAAACCACGCAGGGTAATGCGCGGCAGCGCAGCGACTTCAGCGGCCAGGGCATCAAGCTCTGCCAGCGGAATCCCTGACTTACTGTTCTCATCGCTGATATTAATCTGGATCAGCACATTCAGCGGCGGCAGGTCTGCCGGGCGCTGTTCGCTCAGACGGGCAGCGATACGTAGACGGTCGATCGTATGGCACCAGTCAAAGTGCTCGGCGACCAGACGACTTTTGTTGGACTGCAGCGGGCCGATAAAGTGCCACTGCAGATCGTTGACGCCTTTTTCCTGAAAGTAGCGGATTTTATCCACCCCTTCCTGGACATAGTTTTCACCGAAGGCACGCTGCCCTGCGGTAATGGCTTCTTCGATGGCGCTCGCAGGTTTGGTTTTGCTGACTGCAAGCAACATAACTTCTTCTGAAGACCGCCCGCAACGCGTCGCGGCGGCTGAGATTTTGTCCCGGACATGTGCCAGGTTATGCGCGATATCGTTCATTTTCCGAGGATGTTCATATGAATATGGAAGAAATAGTGGCCCTTAGTGTAAAGCATAACGTGTCGGATCTACACCTGTGCAATGCATGGCCCGCGCGTTGGCGCAGACATGGAAAAGTCGAAAGCGCACCGTTTATCACGCCTGACGTAGAGAATCTGCTGATGTGCTGGCTCAGTGAGCAACAACAGGTACAGTTGCAGGAGCAAGGGCAGGTTGATTTTGCCGTTACCCTGACGGACTCCCGGCGGCTGCGCGCCAGCGCATTTGTCCATCTGCAGGGAACCTCGCTGGCGCTAAGACTGCTACCGCTGGATTGTCCTCATTTAGACGATCTTCAGCCTCCCGCGGTCATACCTGAACTGCTTCACAGTGAAAATGGGTTGATTCTGGTGACAGGCGCTACCGGCAGCGGTAAATCTACGACCCTGGCGGCGATGGTGGAGTATCTTAATCAGCATATTGAGGGGCACATTCTGACGCTGGAAGATCCTATTGAATATCGCTACACCAGCCGACGTTGTCTGATTCAACAGCGGGAGGTGGGCGCACATTGCGCCTCTTTCTCCGCCGGTTTGCGCGGTGCGCTACGCGAAGATCCCGACGTTATTTTGCTTGGCGAGTTGCGCGACGTGGAAACCATTCGGCTGGCATTAACGGCGGCGGAGACCGGACATCTGGTGCTGGCAACGTTACATACGCGAGGTGCGGCGCAGGCCATCGCGCGGCTGGTGGATTCCTTTGCAGCAACAGAGAAAGATCCTGTGCGTAACCAACTGGCAGACAGCCTGCGGGCGGTTCTTTCGCAAAAACTTGAGGAGGATAAGCAGGGGGGACGCGTGGCGCTATTCGAACTACTCGTCAACACGCCCGCCGTGGGCAATTTGATCCGCGAAGGGAAAACGCATCAGCTACCCGGCGTGATTCAAACCGGGCAGCAGACAGGTATGCAGACATTTGCACAAAGTTTGCAGCAGCGACAGGCGCAGGGGCGGCTTTAATAGCCCTGCTCGAAATAGCTTTCCAGGATAATAACGGCAGAAGCGGAGTCCACTTTGCCTTTATTCAACGCCCGGTAACCGCCTTGCTCAAACAGGCCTGAGCGGGCTTCGACGGTGCTCAAACGTTCATCGTGCAGCGTTACGGTTACGCCAAAGCGACCATGAATGCGATTAGCGAATTTACGTGCGCGTGCGGTAAGGGGCTGCTCGGTGCCATCCATGTTGAGCGGCAGGCCGACAATGATTTCATCCGGTTGCCACTCTTTCAGCAGGCGTTCAATCAAATTCCAGTCTGGCGTACCGTCCTGTGCTTTGATGGCGGGCAATGGCCTGGCCGTACCGGTAATGCGCTGACCCACGGCGACGCCGATACTTTTCGTACCAAAATCAAAAGAGAGTAATGTTCCGCTCATCATGCGTGTCCCGCCACGCCGGGCATGGTCTGAATATCTATCCCGATAAGCTTCGCCGCATCGCGCCAGCGGTCGGCAATCGGTGTTTTGAATAAGATGTTGAGATCGGCAGGGGCCGTAAGCCAGGCGTTATCAAGTAACTCTTGTTCCAGTTGGCCCTTTTCCCATGATGAATAACCCAGCGCAACCAGCACTTCGGACGGTTGTTCCTGCGTACCCAGGGTTTCTAATACATCGCGGGAGGTTGTGATGATGGTGTTATCAGAAATGCGAATACTGGACGCAAAGCGCGACGGTGGGGTATGAAGTATAAATCCACGGTCTTCTGCCAGCGGGCCGCCGAGCATCACGGGCTTATCCAGACGAATGGCCGGATCGCGTTCTTCTGGAGTAATCTTCAGCTTTTCCAGAATCCCTTCAATTTGTAAGTTTTCCAGAGGCTTATTGACGATAATCCCCATTGCTCCGTTCTCATTATGTTCGCAGATATACACCACGGAACGGCGGAAAATTGGATCCTGGAGAGCAGGCATGGCAATTAGAAAGTGATGCTGTAAATTCATTGTCAGAGGTTCTGTTTCCTGGTTCAAAAAAGCAACAGCGCCCAGTATGTGGGCAAAGTGCGAAGATGTCACCCTCTGAAAATAGCTTGCCGGATGTCGGCTTTGCCTAATCCGGCCTACGGGGTGCAATTGTAGGCCGGATTAGACGCGAAATCGTCGCCATCCGGCAACGTATTTACTTCTGCAGACGGGCCTCAATGGCATCCATCAGCATACCGGTAATCGAAACCGGGAACTCCGCTTCAATTTCACGAATACAGGTTGGGCTGGTGACGTTAATTTCCGTCAGACGATCGCCAATGATATCCAGACCGACAAAAATCAAACCTTTCGCTTTCAGCGTTGGCCCAATGCGACGGGCAATTTCCCAGTCACTGTCGGTTAATGGACGCGGCTCGCCACGACCACCTGCGGCCAGGTTGCCACGGGTTTCGCCGCCCTGCGGAATACGCGCCAGGCAGTAAGGAACGGGTTCGCCATCGACCACCAGCACGCGTTTATCGCCGTCTTTAATGGCTGGCAGATAGTTCTGCGCCATGCAGTAGCGGGTACCGTGCTCGGTCAGCGTTTCCGCAATAACGCCGAGGTTCGGATCGCCTTCCTTCACGCGGAAAATAGAGGCCCCGCCCATGCCGTCCAGCGGTTTGAGAATGATGTCGCTGTGTTTTTGCCAGAAGGCTTTCAGCTGCGCTTTATTACGCGTGACCAGAGTTTCCGGCGTCAGATCGGCAAACCATGCGGTGAACAACTTTTCGTTGCAGTCGCGCAGGCTCTGCGGTTTGTTGACGATCAGCGTTCCTTTCTCTTCTGCACGTTCCAGAATATAGGTCGCGTAGATGAACTCGGTATCAAACGGCGGATCCTTACGCATCAGAATAACGTCCAGGTCTGCCAGCGGGAGATCCTGCTCGCTCTTAAATTCATACCATTTGTCGTAGTTCTGCTCTACGCTCAGGGTACGCGTATGGGCGCGGGCTTCACCGTTGATCAGATAAAGATCGGCCATCTCCATATAATGAATTTCGTAACCGCGGCGTTGCGCTTCCAGCAGCATTGCGAAGCTGGAATCTTTCTTGATGTTGATGCTTGCGATGGGATCCATCACGATGCCGAGCTTGATCATGTTCTTCTCCGTTTATGCCTTAGCCCAGATCGCCAAAACGCACCTGAAGCGCGGTAATGGCGGTGAGCGCAGTTGTCTCAGTACGCAGAACGCGAGGTCCTAACAGAATATCAGTAAACTGATACCGTGCGGTCATGGCAATTTCATCTGCCGACAACCCACCTTCCGGGCCAATCAGCAAGCGGATACGCTCCACCGGGAGCGGCAGCGTGTTAATGCTGGCGCTGGCGCGAGGATGCAGATTGAGCTTCAGTCCTTCGTCCTGTTCTGCGCACCATGCTTCCAGATCCATTGCCGGGCGAATTTCAGGCACCCGATTACGACCGCACTGTTCGCAGGCGGCAATAGCTATTTTCTGCCACTGCTGGAGCTTCTTGTTCAGGCGTTCATTGTCCAGTTTAACGCCGCAACGCTCAGAAAAAAGTGGCGTAATGAGGCTTACACCCAGTTCAATCGATTTCTGGATAGTAAATTCCATTTTTTCACCGCGCGACATTACCTGGCCCAGGTGGATATGCAACGGTGATTCCCGAACGTCGAGTTCAGCGTTAAGCACCTTCACTTCCACACTTTTCTTACTGGCGTGGGTAATTTCGGCGTCGAATACCTGATTGCTGCCATCAAACAGCTGTAGCGGCTGGCCTGGCCCCATACGTAGTACACGGCCGATATGGTTGGCAGCATCTTCACACAGTGAAATTTGGCTACCGGAAGCGAGTGGCTCTGGGTGATAAATGCGAGGAATGCGCATAGTTAAACATCCGCGTCATGGCCCTGGGCTGCAACAGGCCAGGGCATGGTTAAAAATATTGCCGCTAGTGTAGGTTAGCTCTTTTGCGCCTGGCAAGCGCGTTGCACATAGGGGTTATGATTCCCCTGTACCTTCGCGATGCGTTCGTCGCGCTCACACTCCCAGTCGGTGACCGGATACTGCTTATTCCAGGCATTAAAAAGCTGGGTTTGCTGGCGAGAGAGCGTCAGGTTGTATTGGTCGCGCATATAAAAATAGGTACGCGCGATGGCGCCACGGGCGCGGGCAGGCGGCTCGGCAACTTTCTCTTTGAAATCAACCTTCATCGCGCACTGTCCATACTGGCCTTCGCCACCGTTCCACTGGCTGTACATGAAGTTAGCGCGATCGCCATTCACTTCACCTACCGCAGGCTGCAGGTTATGCATATCGCTTTCCATTTTGCGATAGACCGGATCTTTAGCGCAGTTTTTACGCCCTCCGTCCTGCCAGCACTGGCGCTGATGACCAAACTGCCAGGCGGGGACAACGTGCTCCCATTCAATTCGACTGGCGCGGTTTTCGTTTTTTCGCACTTTATAGCCGCAGGATTCGAGGTCCACGACCCCTTTTTTGCCTTGCCAGTTAATTTTACAACCGCAGTAGAAATCGCCTGGCGCATCGGCGTTAACTTTGACGCCCGCCGCTTTTGCCTGAGAAAAACTGTTGATGCCTTCGGCTAAAGCCGGGCCTGAAAATGCTGCGGCTAACAGGGCCGCAGCAAAAGAAAAATTACGGTACATCACGAACTCCGTGTCAAAACGAGCCCGCAACGTAGCGAAAGTCATTCCTGTATGCAATCAGTTAGATCAGAAAAGTTCCTGATAATTCTGAAGATTATTCTGCAATCAGTGGTTCGCCGCAGTGAACGCAGCGGTAGGTGGCTTCGCCGCGTATCACGCGGTTATGGCGGCGTACGGTCAATTGGTGTTCCTGACACTTGCAGCGGTAAGTAAAGGTCTTACGCTGCACGGATTGCAGCTCGAACTGATGCGTGCGTCGGGCTGGTACGCCAAGTACGCTCTCCATCATCCATTTCCACTCTTTGCCGTGCGGCGGCACGCGGCCAAAGTATTTCCACACCAGTAAATGCGCCAGTTCATGGGGCACCACTTCGTTAACGAACGCGTCAACGTTCTCCATCAGCAGGACGGGATTAAGGCGAATTTCATAGGTTTGTAGCCACGCGGTACCCGCGGCGGTTCCGCGCTGTTGGTAAACCAGCTTTGGCTCCGGGTAATTGCGTTCGAGCTTGAGGTTGGCCTGAGCGAGCTTTTCCCGCAGGCTGCGCATAACGGCTTGCTGGATGGCGATAGGGAGACGGGAGGTTTTCATAGCGCCAGAGGATAGTGCGACAGGGAAGGGACTGCAAGAGGAAGGCTTCCTCCCGCGGGGGAGGAAGCTTTTCGTGATTAGTCGTGTGCGCCAATTTCGCGCAGTTTACGACCTTTCATCAGGTTACGTTCAATGTGTTCCAGAGAGACATTTTTAGTTTCAGGTATCAGCCACAGGGTCAGGAAGATGAACAGGACGTTCAAACCACCGTAGACCCAGAAAGTATTGGCGCTGCCCAGCGAGTTCAGCATCGTCAGGAAGGTTGCACCGACGATCATATTGGCAATCCAGTTGGTTGCGGTAGAGCAGGTGATACCGAAATCGCGGCCTTTCAGCGGTTGGATTTCAGAGCACAGAACCCAAATCAGCGGACCGGCGCTCATGGCAAAGCCAACGATAAACATCAGCAGCATCAGTACAGCGAAGTATTGCGCGGCCGCCGAGTGAATACCCACGTGCATCATCGTACCCAGCACGCCCATACCGACGGCCATGACGATAAAGCCGAGGATCAGCGTAGGCTTGCGGCCCCAACGGTCAACCAGGCCAATGGCGATAAAGGTTGCCAGCACGTTGGTCAGACCGACGATAACAGTCCCCCACATCTGCTCGGTGGTGTTGGTGTAGCCCGCCAGCTCAAAGATTTTCGGTGCGTAATACATAATGACGTTCATCCCGGTGAACTGCTGCATCACCTGTAACAGGACGCCAAGGAATACCGCGCGGCGGAAGTTGCTGTTTTCTTTAAACAGCGCCCAGCCGCTCTGCTTCACCTGCAGACTTTCACGAATTTCATCCAGCTCGCGTTTGGCTTCTGCGCTGGTATCACGCAAACGCAACAGAACACGTTCAGCATCGACGAAACGACGTTTAGCAGCAAACCAGCGTGGGCTGTCCGGCAGGAAGATAACGCCAACCAGCAGCAGCAGGGCAGGGATGATGATCACGCCCAGCATCCAGCGCCATGCGCCGCTGTAGCTAAACGCCGTATCGGAAAGATACGCACCCAAAATACCGATGGTGATCATCAACTGATACATAGAGATCATGCTGCCACGAATTTTTTCCGGGGCAATTTCAGACAGGTAAAGCGGCGCGGTATAAGACGCAACGCCTACCGCAAGGCCGAGCAGCACGCGGGAAACCAACAGCACTTCAACGTTTGGTGCAGCGGCGGAGAACAGTGAACCGGCAACAAACAGGATTGCGCCGATCATCAAACTCTTTTTACGCCCCAGTTTGAAGGAGAGCCAACCGCTGCCGACGGCACCCACGGCAGCACCAAACATCATCGAACTCACCACCCATTCCTGAGTGTGGGGGGTAATTTGGAACTCGTCGGTGATGAACGGTAAAGCTCCGGCAATAACACCGATATCCAGGCCAAAAAGTAATCCAGCCAGGGCTGCAAGAAAGCAGACAAAAAATGTCATGGCTTTGTTGGAACGCCCCGTTTTTTTATTGTCAGGCATGATGCCCTCCGGTTGGGTAGCTAGTTTTGTTGATGTTAAGGGTAGGTGAGTACGGGGTAAAAAAATGCGAATCACATCACATTAGTGTAATCGGTTACACTGGCATTCATGTAAGTTATTGGTTATTTGATTGAAAAATAACGTTATTTATTTCACATGAATAACATTGATTGTCTGAGTTTAAGATAATGCTGAAATATAATGTAACAGTGATGCAATCACAGTAACGAAGAGATGTTGATTCATGTTGGATCGAAATTCTACGATATGTAATCGCTTTCATTTGTTGTTTGCAACAAGGGAGATTAGCGTAGCTTTGGCTATGGGGTATGGAAGAGAAAAGGACATAAAAAAGACCAGCGCGAGGCTGGTCTTCATAAGCGTTGAACCGTGAGGGAATTACTTCAGACCGGCAGCTTCACGCAGCAGAGCGGCTTTGTCGGTTTTTTCCCATGGGAAATGTTCGCGCCCAAAGTGACCGTAAGCAGCGGTTTCTTTGTAAATCGGGTGCAGCAGATCCAGCATCTGAATCAGGCCATACGGGCGCAGGTCGAAGAACTCGCGCACCAGCAGGGTCAGTTGCTCAGAAGGCACTTTTTCAGTACCAAACGTTTCCACCATGATAGAGGTCGGTTCAGCCACGCCGATTGCATAGGAAACCTGAATCTCACAACGGTCAGCCAGACCAGCGGCAACAATGTTTTTCGCGACGTAACGGGCTGCATAGGCTGCGGAACGGTCAACTTTAGACGGATCCTTACCAGAGAATGCACCGCCGCCGTGACGCGCCATGCCGCCGTAGGTATCAACGATGATTTTACGACCTGTCAGTCCACAGTCGCCCATTGGACCGCCGATTACGAAACGACCGGTTGGGTTGATGAAGAACTTGGTCGAAGCAGTCAGCCATTCAGTCGGCAGTACCGGCTTGATGATCTCTTCCATAACGGCTTCTTGCAGCGATTTCTGATCGATGTCTTCAGAGTGCTGAGTCGACAGAACAACCGCATCAATACCGACGATTTTGCCGTCGTCATACTGGAAGGTAACCTGGCTTTTTGCATCCGGACGCAGCCAGGATAAAGTGCCGTTTTTACGCACTTCAGCCTGACGCTGCACCAGACGGTGAGCATAGGTAATTGGAGCTGGCATCAGCACGTCGGTTTCGTTGGTTGCATAACCAAACATCAGACCCTGGTCGCCAGCACCCTGTTCCAGCGGATCGGCGCGGTCAACACCCTGGTTGATGTCCGGAGACTGTTTACCAATCGCGCTCAGTACCGCACAAGAGTTGGCGTCAAAGCCCATGTCGGAATGCACATAGCCAATTTCGCGAACCGTATTACGGGTGATCTCTTCGATATCAACCCATGCGCTGGTGGTGATCTCACCGCCAACTAAAACCATACCGGTTTTGACGTAGGTTTCGCAGGCAACGCGTGCTTTCGGATCCTGCTCGAGGATTGCGTCCAGTACGGCGTCAGAGATTTGGTCAGCGATTTTGTCAGGATGCCCTTCTGATACGGACTCGGACGTAAAAAGGTGTTTTGCCATATTTAATTTCACCTAAGGAGAATTTGGTTAGCTCAAACTGTCGAGTGGAATAGCCATGTGTAGAAGATTCTACCATGAGTCTGCAGATGACGGACACTGGCAGTCTGAGTGTTAATCGGTATAGATGGATTAACATCTGGACGGCTATTTTAGGACAGTTCTTCGCCTGATTTCCAGCTTTTTTTGATTGAGGTCGCATTGTACTGAAAATGTAACTGGAAATTTTTCCTGACGGTGCTGGCAATGCGCGCATTTATCTTTTGCTTTTTGACTTCCTTATGGGTATAAAACGCGGCGCGCGGCTCATACAAAAGCACACGACGTTTTCATCGTGTTGCCACTTCCAGCCGGGTTAAGACTTTAGCTTTGGCTTGTGGGTTCGTTCCGTAAGGAGCAACCGTGGAGGTGATACGAGATAATGAACCGTTGTATTCTGCTGAATCTGTCGCACCGTTCTGGTGTACATATGTTCCCCGCAATCTGCATCTTGCATACCTGCCGATGTTATACCCATCTCGGCGCTTCTCAGGACTCCAGGGCCGGTAACGGTCACTAAGAACTGAACAAGGGCGCTCTTGGTAAACAAGAGTTTTCTCGTGGTTTCGCCGAACCGTCAGCATTAAGTTCGGTTACGTGTTTACATTGATATGAAAAAGAAACCGGTCGCACAGTCGGAGCGTCAGCACTATCTGCTGCAAATTCTGCCTGTATTTGGGTTGTTATCGCGTCTTCGGATTGCGATAGTAGTCAACTGTTTTACACTTGTTAATAAAATTTGAGGTTCGCTATGTCTGACGACATTTCTTTGGGTTCGCCTTCGTCAGCAGGCGAACACGGTGTACTACGCTCCATGCAGGAGGTTGCAATGAGTTCCCAGGAAGCCAGCAAGATGCTGCGTACTTACAATATTGCCTGGTGGGGTAATAACTACTACGACGTCAATGAACTGGGCCACATCAGCGTGTGCCCGGATCCGGACGTACCCGAAGCGCGCGTTGACCTTGCTGAGTTGGTGAAAGCCCGTGAAGCGCAGGGCCAGCGCCTGCCTGCATTGTTCTGCTTCCCGCAGATCCTGCAACATCGTTTGCGTTCGATTAACGCCGCGTTTAAACGCGCCCGTGAATCCTACGGCTACAACGGTGACTATTTCCTCGTTTACCCGATCAAGGTCAACCAGCATCGTCGCGTGATTGAATCGCTGATCCACTCCGGCGAACCGCTGGGGCTGGAAGCCGGTTCCAAAGCAGAACTGATGGCCGTTTTGGCCCATGCAGGAATGACCCGTAGCGTGATCGTGTGTAACGGCTATAAAGACCGTGAATACATTCGTCTGGCATTGATTGGCGAGAAGATGGGCCATAAGGTCTATCTGGTCATCGAGAAGATGTCTGAAATCGCTATCGTGCTGGATGAAGCTGAACGTCTGAATGTGGTTCCGCGTCTGGGCGTGCGTGCGCGTCTGGCGTCGCAGGGATCCGGCAAGTGGCAGTCCTCCGGCGGCGAGAAATCAAAATTCGGCCTGGCGGCAAACCAGGTGCTGCAACTGGTAGAAATTCTGCGCGAGCGTGGTCGTCTGGACAGCATCCAGTTGCTGCACTTCCATCTCGGCTCCCAAATGGCGAACATTCGTGATATCGCCACCGGCGTACGTGAATCGGCGCGTTTCTACGTTGAGCTGCACAAGCTTGGCGTCAATATCCAGTGCTTCGACGTGGGCGGTGGTCTGGGCGTGGATTACGAAGGTACCCGTTCGCAGTCTGACTGTTCCGTAAACTACGGTTTGAACGAATACGCCAACAACATCATCTGGGCTATTGGCGACGCCTGTGAAGAACACGGTCTGCCGCATCCGACGGTAATCACCGAGTCTGGCCGCGCGGTAACCGCGCACCATACCGTGCTGGTATCTAACATTATCGGCGTTGAGCGTAGCGAACACACCGAAGCCACACCTCCGGCTGACGATGCGCCACGTGCCCTGCAAAGCATGTGGGAAACCTGGCAAGAGATGCATGAACCGGGAACCCGTCGTTCGCTGCGTGAATGGCTGCACGACAGCCAGATGGATCTGCACGATATTCACGTTGGGTACTCTTCAGGCACCTTTAGCCTGCAGGAGCGTGCGTGGGCAGAGCAGCTATATCTGAACATGTGCCATGAAGTGCAGAAACAACTCGACCCGAGCAACCGTGCGCACCGTCCGATTATCGACGAGCTGCAGGAGCGTATGGCGGATAAGATTTACGTCAACTTCTCGCTGTTCCAGTCGATGCCGGATGCGTGGGGGATCGATCAGCTGTTCCCGGTAATGCCGCTGGAAGGGTTGAATCAGGTGCCTGAACGCCGCGCGGTGCTGTTGGATATCACCTGTGACTCTGATGGCGCTATCGACCACTACGTTGACGGTGATGGCATTGCGACCACCATGCCGATGCCGGAATACGACCCTGAGAACCCGCCGATGCTGGGCTTCTTTATGGTGGGTGCGTACCAGGAGATCCTCGGCAACATGCACAACTTGTTTGGTGATACCGAAGCGGTTGACGTGTTCGTCTTCCCTGACGGCAGCGTAGAAGTTGAGCTGTCCGACGAAGGGGATACCGTGGCGGATATGCTGCAATACGTGCAGCTGGATCCGAACACCCTGCTGACGCAGTTCCGTGACCAGGTGAAAAACACCGATCTGGACGCTGAGCTGCAACAGCAGTTCCTCGAAGAGTTTGAAGCCGGTCTGTACGGTTATACTTATCTGGAAGATGAGTAACGATAAATGCTTGGTGGCGCTGCGCTTACCGTTCCTACGAAAGTAGGCCGGATAAGGCGAAGCCGCCATCCGGCAGTCGGAATCCGCGGGGGCAGCATTTGTGGCACTCACTTGAATCCGTACAAAATAACGGCGATAATTTGCCGTAAATATGCAGTTACCAAATCAATCCCTTCCTCGTCGGGCTTAACGACGCGGAGGGGATTTTTTTTCATCGATTTTTAAAGAGGTCAGTACATGAGCACCTTAGGTCATCAATACGACAACTCCCTGGTTTCTAACGCCTTTGGTTTTTTACGTCTGCCGATGAACTTCATGCCGTACGATAGCGACGCCGACTGGGTGATCACCGGTGTACCGTTTGATATGGCAACGTCTGGTCGTGCGGGCGGGCGTCATGGTCCGGCGGCAATCCGTCAGGTTTCCACCAACCTGGCCTGGGAGCACAACCGCTTCCCGTGGAACTTCGATATGCGCGAGCGCCTGAACGTGGTGGACTGCGGCGATCTGGTTTATGCGTTCGGGGATGCGCGTGAAATGAGTGAAAAACTGCAGGCGCATGCTGAGAAGCTGCTGTCTGCCGGTAAGCGCATGCTCTCCTTTGGCGGCGACCACTTCGTCACGCTGCCGCTGCTGCGCGCGCATGCCAAGCACTTTGGTAAAATGGCGCTGGTGCACTTTGATGCCCACACCGACACCTACGCTAACGGCTGCGAATTCGACCACGGCACCATGTTCTACACTGCGCCGAACGAAGGTCTGATCGATCCGAATCACTCTGTGCAGATCGGTATTCGTACCGAGTTCGACAAAGACAACGGCTTTACCGTACTGGATGCGTGCCAGGTTAACGACCGCAGCGTTGATGACATTATCGCTCAGGTTAAGCAGATTGTCGGTGATATGCCGGTATACCTGACTTTTGATATCGACTGTCTGGACCCGGCGTTTGCACCAGGAACCGGTACGCCAGTGATCGGCGGTCTGACTTCCGATCGTGCTATTAAACTGGTACGTGGTCTGAAAGATCTGAACATCGTCGGGATGGATGTTGTTGAAGTGGCTCCGGCCTACGATCAGTCAGAGATCACCGCACTGGCGGCGGCAACGTTAGCGTTGGAGATGCTGTATATCCAGGCGGCGAAAAAAGGCGAGTAACGGTTTCGGGCTATTTTACTCGCCATTTTGAACCCGGGCAGTGCTCGCCATCCTCACGTACTACGTGTACGCTCCGGTGGTTGTGCGCTGTCCGGTCTCAAACTGGCTTCGCCAATAACGCCCGATCGCTGGACTAAATTTGTAATTCTGTAGGCCGGATAAGGCGTTCACGCCGCCATCCGGCACTGTTCGAAGATTATTTGATCCCGTCTGCGCTCATGCGATCGCGAATATGTTGCGCACGTTCTGCGGATGCCGGATGATCGTCAAACATTGAGCTTTGACGTCCTGCTTCCAGTTTTGCCAGTTTCTCAAAACTGGTGGCTAAGCCAGCCGGGTTGATCCCACGTTTGCGCAACAGATCATACGAGTAATCATCCGCCTCGGATTCCTGACGCTGGGAGAACTGCGAGTTCACCAGTTTCTCGCCAAGATCGCCCAATTGCGATTGCGACAGGCTGCCGACAATCCCGCCAGCGGAAGCCGCAGCTGCGCGCACGGCGTTCGTACCCAGCGCAACCTGCATCCCTTTTTTCACGTGACCCAGCGCAACGTGACCCATTTCGTGGCCGATCACCGCTTCGACTTCGTTGTCGGTCATCATATCCATCAGGCCGCTGTATACGCGGATACAGCCGTTCGCCATGGCAAAGGCATTTACATCTTTCGCCATATAGACTTTGTAGTTCACCGGCTGGCCGTTAATGTTATCGCCAAGCGCGGCGGCGATTTTGCCAAGACGCGTTGCATACTCGCTGCCAGCCGGGGCGATGGTAGCTTTGCTGTCCATATCCTTACAGGCCTGATCGCTCAGCGCTTTTACCTGCGCATCGCTCAGACTGTAGGCCTGAAAAGCCTCTGCGCCTGAGGAAAGCAGTCCGTTTGAGTCCATGTTCTGGCAGCCGGTCAATGCCGCCGCCATGCTCGTAGCAAGCAGTAAAGCGCGAATTTTCATTTTTTCTCTTCCGCACAAAGTCAGGATTATTCTAAAAAATGCGTCGTTTGCAGGTGAACCGACGCTCGGCATAAGTATAAAGAAAAGAACAATAAGCGGGCGAGAAGATTGCGCAACTTGCGCGCATGATCCAGAGATTTCTGAAGCGGTAAAAGGATGCTCCATGTACATGACACGCGGCTTGGGTTACATTGTTGGCACTTTTTTCCGGCGTAGCCCAAAACGCGCTGTCGTCAAGTCGTTTAGGGCGTGGCCTTCATTATCCGATCTGGAGTCAAAATGTCCTCACGTAAAGAGCTTGCCAATGCTATTCGTGCGCTGAGCATGGACGCAGTACAGAAAGCCAAATCCGGTCACCCGGGTGCCCCGATGGGTATGGCTGACATTGCCGAAGTCCTGTGGCGTGATTTCCTGAACCACAACCCGACTAACCCGTCCTGGGCTGATCGTGACCGCTTCGTGCTGTCTAACGGCCACGGTTCAATGCTGATTTACAGCCTGCTGCACCTCACCGGCTATGATCTGCCGATGTCCGAGCTGCAGAACTTCCGTCAGCTGCACTCCAAAACGCCGGGTCACCCGGAAGTGGGTTACACCGCGGGTGTTGAAACCACGACCGGTCCTTTGGGTCAGGGCATTGCGAATGCAGTGGGTATGGCTATCGCTGAGAAAACGCTGGCGGCGCAGTTTAACCGTCCTGGTCACGACATCGTTGACCACTTCACCTATGCTTTCATGGGCGACGGCTGCATGATGGAAGGTATCTCTCACGAGGTATGTTCCCTGGCCGGTACGCTGAAACTGGGTAAACTGGTTGCGTTCTACGATGACAACGGCATCTCTATCGATGGCCACGTTGAAGGCTGGTTCACCGATGACACCGCGAAGCGTTTCGAAGCTTACGGCTGGCACGTGATTCGTGGTGTAGATGGTCACGATGCTGACGCGATTAAACGCGCTGTTGAAGAAGCACGCGCAGTGACCGACAAACCGTCCCTGCTGATGTGCAAAACCATCATCGGTTTCGGTTCTCCGAACAAAGCCGGTACCCACGACTCTCACGGTGCACCGCTGGGCGATGCAGAAATCGCACTGACCCGTGAACAGCTGGGCTGGAAATACGCGCCGTTCGAAATCCCGTCTGAAATCTACGCGCAGTGGGATGCGAAAGAAGCCGGCCAGGCAAAAGAAGCCGCATGGAACGAGAAGTTCGCTGCTTATGCCAAAGCTTTCCCGCAGGAAGCTGCTGAATTCACCCGTCGTATGAAAGGTGAAATGCCGTCTGACTTCGACGCAAAAGCCAACGAGTTCATTGCTAAGCTGCAGGCTAACCCGGCGAAAATCGCCAGCCGTAAAGCGTCTCAGAACGCGATTGAAGCCTTCGGTCCTCTGCTGCCTGAATTCCTCGGCGGCTCTGCTGACCTGGCACCGTCTAACCTGACTCTGTGGTCTGGTTCTAAGGCCATCAACGAAGATACTGCCGGTAACTACATCCATTACGGTGTACGTGAATTCGGTATGACCGCTATCGCAAACGGTATTTCCCTGCATGGTGGTTTCCTGCCGTACACCTCCACCTTCCTGATGTTCGTGGAATATGCCCGTAACGCGGTGCGTATGGCTGCGCTGATGAAACAGCGTCAGGTGATGGTCTATACTCACGACTCCATCGGTCTGGGTGAAGATGGTCCGACTCACCAGCCGGTAGAGCAGGTTGCTTCTCTGCGTGTGACTCCGAACATGAGCACATGGCGTCCGTGTGACCAGGTTGAATCCGCAGTAGCATGGAAATACGGTGTTGAGCGTCAGGACGGCCCGACCGCGCTGATCCTCTCCCGTCAGAACCTGGCACAGCAGGAACGTACCGCAGAGCAACTGGCGAACATCGCTCGCGGTGGCTACGTGCTGAAAGATTGCGCGGGTCAGCCGGAGTTGATCTTCATCGCCACCGGTTCTGAAGTTGAACTTGCCGTGGCTGCCTGGGACAAACTGACCGCTGAAGGCGTGAAAGCGCGCGTGGTTTCCATGCCGTCTACCGATGCATTCGACAAGCAGGATGCGGCTTACCGTGAATCCGTGCTGCCGAAAGCCGTCTCTGCTCGCGTCGCTATCGAAGCTGGCATTGCTGACTACTGGTTCAAATACGTGGGCCTGAACGGCGCTATTGTTGGTATGACTACCTTTGGTGAGTCTGCACCGGCAGAACTGCTGTTTGAAGAATTCGGCTTTACCGTAGACAACGTGGTCGCGAAAGCAAAAGAACTGCTGTAATTTCGATTACAGGTGAAAACGGGTCGCTCAGGCGGCCCGTTTTTAATTTGGCTGAATTTAATTCACATTGCGCAATCAGTAAATTTAGATCTGAATCACAAATATGATATTTAGTGTTATTTGGTATTTGCAATGCACGTCACATAATTAGTATTGCTTTTTATTTTTAATGACACAATTCATTGTTTTTAAAGACTTCACAAAAAGACATTCCGCGCCATACGTATTTTCCCCCTCGATTGATTTCATTTTGCCGCACGCGTATTTTATTTTTAACGCTAACTCGTACCCTAAAAATAAAATAAGGAAAATGTATGCGGCTGATTGATTACTTTCCCGAATCATCTATATCAATAAAAGATTCAGCAAAGAACTGGCAGGAAGCAATTGACTTTTCTATGTCATCCTTACTCGCCAATCATTATGTCAATTCAGATTATATTCAGGCGATCAAAGACTCAACGATTAACAATGGCCCTTATTATATTTTAGCGCCTGGTGTCGCCATGCCACACGCTCGTCCGGAATGTGGCGCGTTAAAAACCGGAATGTCATTAACGCTTCTTAAACAGGAAGTGAAATTTGCCGATGATGATGAAGGTATCAGATTATTAATCGGGTTGTCGGCGGCAAATGCTGACTCTCACATTGGCGCTATTCAGGCTTTAAGCGAATTATTATGTGAAGAGGAAGCGCTAAGCGCTTTGTTAGCGGCTAAATCAGAAAAACAGCTGGCGGATATTATCGCCTTTGCATAATTCATCGTTTCCTTTCAGGATAATATTATGGAAAACAAGTCTGCTCGTGCCAAAGTCCAGGCTTTTGGTGGTTTTTTGACTGCAATGGTCATTCCCAATATCGGTGCCTTTATTGCCTGGGGTTTTATAACCGCATTGTTTATTCCTACCGGTTGGATGCCGAATGAGCATTTCGCCAAAATTGTCGGTCCGATGATTACCTATTTACTGCCCGTCATGATTGGCTCCACAGGGGGGCATCTGGTTGGCGGGAAACGTGGCGCAGTAATGGGAGGCATTGGTTCTATTGGCGTTATTGTGGGCGCGGATATCCCGATGTTCCTTGGCGCGATGGTGATGGGACCACTTGGCGGCTGGGTGATTAAGCATATCGACCACCTGCTGGAAAAACGCATCCCCGCTGGTTTCGAGATGGTTATCAATAACTTCTCCCTGGGTATTGCGGGAATGCTCTTATGTTTGCTGGGATTTGAAGTCATTGGCCCGGCGGTTCTCATTGCCAATAACTTTGTGAAGGAGTGTATTGAAGCGTTGGTTCATGCGGGTTATCTGCCGTTGCTATCCGTAATCAATGAACCCGCGAAAATCCTCTTTCTGAATAATGCTATCGATCAGGGCGTCTATTATCCGCTGGGAATGCAACAAGCTTCTGAAACGGGAAAATCGATTTTCTTCATGGTGGCATCTAACCCAGGGCCGGGGTTAGGCCTGTTACTCGGCTTTGCCATTTTCGGTAAAGGGATGAGTAAAAAATCCGCGCCAGGTGCCATGATTATCCACTTCCTCGGTGGTATTCATGAGCTGTATTTCCCGTATGTGCTGATGAAGCCTTTAACCCTGATTGCGATGATTGCCGGGGGAATGACCGGGACGTGGGTATTCCACCTGCTGGACGGTGGGTTGGTTGCAGGACCGAGCCCAGGATCAATATTCGCCTATCTGGCATTAACGCCAAAAGGATCTTTCCTCGCGACCATTGCAGGCGTTACAGCGGGAACAATTGTTACTTTTGTGATTACATCTGTAATCCTGAAAATGGAAAAGAGCGTAGAAACAGAAAGTGAGGATGACTTTGCTGAATCAGCCAGAACCGTCAAAGCGATGAAGCAGGAAGGTAAATTCTCTTATAAAAATATTAAACGCGTCGCTTTTGTCTGTGATGCGGGAATGGGTTCCAGTGCGATGGGGGCAACCACGTTTCGTAAGCGTCTGGAGAAAGCGGGATTAAATATTAACGTCACGCACTATGCTATCGAAAACGTTCCACAAGATGCCGATATTATTGTCACCCATGCCAGTCTTGAAGGTCGTGTTAAACGAGTGAGTGAAAAGCCATTAGTACTTATTAAGAACTATATTGGTGATCCACTGTTGGATGATTTATTTAAACGCATTACTGCGAACTAACCTTCTTCTATTTTGGGAGTAAGTATGAAAACGAAAGTGGCTGCCATATATGGCAAGCAGGATATTCGTATCCGCGAATTTGATCTGCCTGAAATTACAGATAACGAATTGTTAGTAAGCGTAATATCCGATAGCGTTTGTTTGTCCACCTGGAAAGCGGCGGCATTGGGGAGCGATCATAAACGCGTGCCGGACGATTTGGAAAATCATCCGGTCATTACCGGACATGAATGTGCAGGTATCATTGTTGAGGTGGGAAAAAACCTTACGGATAAATATAAGAAAGGTCAGCGTTTTGTGTTGCAACCCGCGATGGGATTGCCAAGTGGATATTCCGCGGGATACAGCTACGAATATTTTGGCGGTAATGCGACATATATGATTATCCCGGAAGTGGCGATTAATCTGGGATGCGTTCTACCTTACCACGGCTCTTATTTTGCCGCCGCCTCATTGGCAGAACCGATGTGCTGCATTATTGGCGCGTATAACGCGAATTTTCACACCACGCCTTACGTCTATGAGCATCGCATGGGGATTAAGCCGGGGGGAAGCATTGCGCTTCTGGCCTGCGCCGGGCCGATGGGTATCGGCGCAATAGATTATGCCATTAACGGCAGTATTCAGCCGTCACGCGTGGTGGTGGTCGACATTGACGAAGCACGACTGACGCAGGCTAAAAAATTGTTGCCGGTTGAGCTCGCGGCAGAAAAAGGGATTGAGCTTATCTATGTGAATACCTTCGGTATGGACTCCCCGACCGCGATGCTGCGCGCCCTTACTAATGACGCAGGTTTTGATGATGTCTTTGTGTATGCGGCAGTGCCAGCCGTCATTGAAATGGCTGACGATTTACTCGCGGAAGATGGTTGCCTGAATTTCTTTGCCGGTCCGACGGACAGCAACTTTAAAGTGCCGTTTAATTTTTATAACGTGCACTACAACAGCACTCACGTGGTCGGGACCTCCGGTGGATCAACGGATGATATGAAAGAGGCTATTGCACTCAGTGCAACCGGACAGCTACAGCCGTCGTTTATGGTGACGCACATTGGCGGCCTTGATGCGGTTCCGGAAACCGTATTGAATTTACCGGCAATTCCTGGCGGTAAGAAGCTGATTTATAACGGCGTTACCATGCCGCTAACCGCCATTGCTGATTTTGCCGAGAAAGGGAAAACTGACCCATTATTCAAAGAGTTGGCGCTGCTGGTGGAGGAAACGCACGGCATCTGGAACGAAAAGGCAGAAAAATACCTACTGGCACACTTCGGCGTTGATATCGGGGAGGCGGCGATATGATGTCGCTGGCATGGCCGCTATTTCGTATCACGGAGCAGGCTGCGCTGGCAGCCTGGCCGCAAACCGGGTGCGGCGATAAAAACAAGATTGATGGTCTGGCAGTGACGGCAATGCGCGAAGCATTGAACAGTATTGCCATCCGCGGACGAATCGTCATTGGCGAAGGGGAGATTGATCAAGCCCCGATGCTGTGGATTGGTGAGGAAGTGGGAACCGGCGCCGGACCAGAGGTCGATATCGCTGTCGATCCTATTGAAGGTACGCGAATGGTGGCGATGGGGCAATGCAATGCGCTGGCCGTCATGGCGTTTGCCCCTCGCGGCAGTTTGTTACATGCCCCTGATATGTACATGAAAAAACTGGTTGTTAATCGGTATGCAAAAGGAGCGATTAATCTGGCGCTGCCGTTGGCAGACAATCTGCGCAATGTGGCTGAGGCATTGGACAAACCGTTGGAGAGACTGCGGATGGTGACGCTGGATAAACCGCGTCTTCAACCGGCGATTGCCGAAGCGACACGGCTTGGGGTCAAAGTCTTTGCGCTGCCCGATGGTGATGTGGCCGCCAGCGTGCTTGCCTGTATGCAGGAAAATCCCTATGACCTGATGTACACCATTGGCGGGGCACCTGAAGGGGTTATTTCAGCTTGCGCAGTTAAAGCGCTGGGGGGCGACATGCAGGCTGAACTGATTGATTTTTGCGAGGCGAAAGGTGATAGCGCAGATAATCGTCTGATTGCGGCACAGGAGCGTCAGCGCTGCAGGGAAATGGGCGTTGAGATCAACCGTATCTATGCGCTCGACGAACTGGTAGGGGGAAATAAGATCCTCTTCAGCGCGACGGGGGTTACGGGCGGCGATCTTGTGAAAGGGATCCAACAGGTTGCGAATGGTGTGCGCACGCAAACTTTACTGATCGGCGGCGCGGATCGAACGTGTAATATAATAGACTCTCTGCATTCATGGTGATTTATCGGATAACTAATGACGACGCTGACAGAAGACGATGTGCTTGAGCAACTGGATGCTCAAAATAATTTACTTTCGTTTATGACGACGGCACATAACATTTTGCTCCAGGGCATTAAGCGCTTTCTGCCGTCGCTGTTCGTTAATAACGATGAAGAGATCGTGGAATATGCAGTGAAGCCGTTGCTCGCCCAGAGTGGACCGCTTGACGATATCGACGTTGCGCTACGTCTGATTTATGCGCTGGGAAAAATGGATAAATGGCTTTACGCCGATATCACCCATTTTTCCCAGTTTTATCAGTACCTGAACGAGCAGGATACTATCCCCGGTTTTGCCGATGACATCACCTGGGATTTTATCAGCAACGTGAACAGTATTACCCACAACGCAACGCTCTACGGCGCACTGGAGTCAATGAAATTTGCCGACTTTGCTGCGTGGTCTGAGGTGCGCTTTAGTGCAATGGTCAAGACGGCAATGACGCTGGCAGTGACGGCGATTTTAAAGGAATTAACGCCGTGAAAATCAAACTAACGGTGAATGGGCTACAGGTTGAAGCACATTACCATGATGATGAGATAGAGAACGTCCACAAACCGTTATTACAGCAACTGGCAAAAATACACGCTGCTAATCCGCAGCGACGTACGATAGTTTTTCTCTGCGCGCCACCGGGTACGGGTAAATCGACGCTGACCACCTTCTGGGAATATCTCTGCGCTCAGGATCCTTGTCTGCCGGAGATCCAGACGCTTCCGATGGATGGCTTCCATCACTACAACAGCTGGCTGGATGCCCATAACCTGCGGGCATACAAAGGTGCGCCGGAAACTTTTGATGTGGATAAGCTTGCGCAGAATCTACGCCAGATAAGGGAAGGGGAATGCTTCTGGCCGCAATATGATCGGCAAAAGCACGATCCGGTCGAAGAGGCCATACGGGTGACTGCGCCGATGGTGATTGTGGAGGGAAACTGGTTATTGCGCGATGATGAAAGATGGCGAGCGTTAGCTGCGTTTTGTGATTACTCGTTGTTTATTCGTGCCCCAGCCAATGCGCTGCGTACGCGACTGGTAGGCCGTAAACTGGCTGGCGGACTCTCACAAGCTGATGCTGAGGCATTTTATGAGCGTACCGACGGACCGAATGTCCGTCGGGTGCTGGAAGATAGCCTGCCAGCAGACCTTATGCTGGAGATGACGCTTGAAGGGGCATATCGGATGGCATGAGATTTTTGTTGTGTAGCCGTACTATGCGCGAAAAATGGCGCTGCGTAAATGCAACGTCATGACTGATCGCTACAATGCTGGCGCCACGCGTACGACACACTGCCAGCCAGTTTTCGAAGACGCCAAGCCAGTGCGCATCAAAGTCCCGACTGGGCTCATCCAGCAGTAGAATAGCGGGTTTGAGGGCTTCCAGACTGGCGACGGCAACCATACGTCGTTGTGCCGTATGCAGATCGAGCGGGTGCGCGTCGGCGACATCCTCTAACTGACATAATCGCAGCGCCGCCATCGTGCGTTGCGCAATTTCAGTCGCCGGAAGCTTCTGTAGCCGTAATCCGAAGGCAACTTCCTCTGCAACCTTGCTGTGAAAGATTTGATTCTCCGCTTCCTGAAACAGTACGCCGAGCACCCTGGCGCGCTCCCGGTTTTTCAGTTGCGCAATCGCACGATTTTGAACGGTTATTGTGCCGGATGAGGGCGTCAGTAGCCCGGCCATGATGCGCAACAGCGTGGATTTTCCTGCGCCATTATCGCCCGTTAGCGCCAGCCATTCCCCCTCCTGGAGTTCCAGCGAAATATTGCGTAAACAGTCATCGGCGGCGCTCGGCCAGCGATAGCTAACCTGGTTTAGCGTTAGCATAGTGATGACAATGCTCCGTCGCGCAGCTGCCATGCCTGCTGGCAGTAGCTGAGAAAAGGTGAAGGGTTGCGTTCGAAAAGTATCACCAAAGCATGCTGTTCCTGTGCCCACTGTTGCAGTCGCGCCAGCAGCATTGCCGTGGCTTGCGCCGTCAGGCGACTGAACGCTTCATCCAGAATCAATATTTTCGGCTGCATGGCGAGTGCGCTGGCAATGACTACCCGCTGGGTTTCCCCGCCGGAAAGGGTGCCGGGATGACGATGGCGCAGAGGCTGACATTCCGTCAGCGTAAGGGCGGCATCTATGCGCTGCATAATTTCAGTCTCGGTAAGGCAGAGATTTTCCGGGCCAAACGCCACTTCTTCCTCCACGCTGAAAGTACAACCTGAAAGCTGCAGGTAAGGTGACTGCTGCACAAGCTGGATGGTACTCGACTGCTCGACCAGCGATAGTTGCCCGATGGGATTACCCAGTAGCGTGCCTGTACCCTCAATTTCTCCCGGAAGGAAGTCGGGGTACCAGCCAGCCATCAGCTGTGCCAGCGTACTTTTCCCGCTGCCGTTCTCACCAAAAATAGCCACCATACCAGGCCTGGCGTAATGGAAATCGTAACAGGCGGATGGCCGCATAGCGTGCGTCGGAATATAGCGAAACTGCTCTAACGTAACCATATCCAGATTCCTGTCTCAACTGCCATCAGAACCACCATACCGTAGCGGGCCAGACGTTGTAAGGTGCTGTCTGGCGGCGCCCATAGCGTGGTGCGAGTGCGATGCAGGCGAAATCCCCGCATATCGAGCGCTGCACCGCGAACGGCCAAGTCATTGAGCGCGTTATGGGTGAGCGGCACAATTAATGCCGGCATAGCGCGTAAACGTTGGTACCAGGACTCATCCAGCGGTACGCCGCGTGCGCGCTGTGCCTCGTGAATAATCGCCAATTGGTGTTTGAGCTGTTCAACCACCAGCAGCGGGCCTGCGAACAGATAGGCAACGCCTGGCGGCAGGCGTGAAGCAAACAGGGCGCGCATAAAGCGCGCAACCGGCACGTACTGCATCCACATCTGCGATGTCGACACAATGGCCAGGATCCGTAGCCAGAGCGTAACGGCATCGGCCCAGCGTTCTGGTGCGCGCGGCTGCCCGCTAATCCACTCGGTAAGCCATCCGCCGTGTACCAGCCATAGCCCCAGTCCTAAGGGGATCATCAGCCAGAGTACGTATTTCGCCCGCGACCGCGTAGCCTTCATACATAGCAAACCGACAAACGTCGCGGCGCTATACAAGCTGAGCGGCACTCCGGCTGGCAGCAGGAGCGTGGAGCAGGCGGCAAGCGCCCACAGAGTTAACGACGTAAACGGATGCATTTAGCGCACGGCAGACATCGTAGGGAAATGGCGCGTGGTGCGCAGCGGAAGTTGTCGCAGCAGCACCCAGACGATGATTGCCGTGAGGATTTTATCGACCAGATTCGCACCGATGACGGTAATGGCGACGGACTCCACCAGGTTCTTACCGACCGAGTGCATCCAGGCGACAAAAAGATCCGCGCCGCTGCCAGTGACACCGCCGAACAGAGTCGTGCGAATCGGCACGGCAACGAGGGTCACGGCAAGTGTGATAATTACGCCGCTGAGCACGACTTTAGGTAAGGTGCGAAACCATCCCGCCCGTGCCAGCCAACCGGCGACCAGTCCAATAACCATGGCAACGGGCGCAAAGGCGGCGGCGATCGGATCGGTCAGCAACCCCCACAATAGGTTAGTGAGTAATCCGGTTAGCATCCCCACAACCGGACCTAACAGCACCGCGCTGATCAACGTGCCAATCGAGTCGAGAAAAATAGGTAATTTCAACATGCTGATAAGCTGCCCACCGACCATGTTGATGGCGATAGCAATGACAATAAGAACCAGAGACTGGCTGGAAAATTGGCGACGCGCCATAAAAGACCTCGTATAAGTGAAGCGTTAGCGGGATGAAATAACCAGTTCGTCATAACCGGAAACGGCGCAGGGCTGACGGCTGAATGCCAGAGACGTCAACTCGCCAATCACCAGTTCCAGCGTGGTTCGCACGGTACAGCCCGGCATCATGTGTCCGCCAAGCATCGCGCCGTGTGGGTCAGCAACCGCCAGATGAAGATGCTCGCCGGTAAGTTCCAGCGTGCCGTTCAGAGAGATAATTTCCCACGTACCCGTAAGTAATGTGGTTTCTTCACGTCCGGCGAAGCGCAGAGCAATGTTGGTCAAACTGCCGGTGCAACCCGCTATCCAGGCTGCCTGTAGTTGATGCTGCTGGATAAAAGCGTGTAGCGCTGAAAAGACTTCCTGGCCCGGTAATAAACGCAGCGCATGAAAGCGAGCTTCAGATGGTTGGGGATAGAATGTTGCCATAGTTGAGGGACTCCGAGACTCGGACGTTGCGCTGATAATATAGACACGGGTTAGGGAGCTTTCTGATATAAATCAGGATTTGTGACATGGCAACGAAATAATCTTGCTACGGTTATTCGTAATTCTGGAATATGGAATAAAAGTCGCGTTGAAGGACGTTAAAATGTGACGTAAGTCAGATAACTGTGTTCTGTTGCTGGACAATCATTCCTTTTATTCCGCGTTTCGCTTATTCTAGCTGAAGCGTTTCAGTCGATTAAATGTTCGACAATTAACCAATTAGTCGCAGTTTGCGACAGGTAAGGTTTCCCTGAGCGATTTGCTGCATTACTCTGTCTGCCACATCGTTTCTGAGAAATCCTTGCAGGAGACCTATGACCGTACGCGTAGCGATTAATGGTTTCGGTCGCATCGGACGCAACGTGGTTCGTGCTTTGTATGAATCCGGGCGTCGGGCGGAAATCACCGTGGTGGCAATCAACGAACTGGCGGATGCTGCAGGCATGGCGCATTTGTTGAAATATGACACCAGCCATGGGCGTTTTGCCTGGGATGTTCGTCAGGAACGAGACCAGCTCATCGTTGGCGATGACGCGATCCGCATTCTGCATGAGCGAACGCTCGATGCGCTTCCGTGGCGCGAACTGGGTGTCGACGTTGTGCTGGATTGTACTGGGGTCTTCGGCAGCCGCGAACACGGTGAGGCGCATATTGCCGCCGGCGCAAAGAAAGTGCTCTTTTCACATCCTGGTAGTCACGACATCGACGCAACCGTTGTGTTTGGCGTTAATCAGGATCAGCTGCGCGCTGAGCACCGGATCGTTTCCAATGCCTCCTGCACCACGAATTGCATAATACCCGTCATTAAATTGCTGGATGATGCTTACGGCATTGAGTCTGGTACCGTCACCACGATCCACTCCGCGATGCACGATCAGCAGGTTATTGATGCTTATCATCCTGACCTGCGTCGCACGCGAGCGGCCAGCCAGTCGATCATTCCGGTTGATACCAAACTGGCGGCGGGCATCACGCGAATTTTCCCGCAGTTTAACGATCGTTTTGAAGCGATAGCGGTGCGTGTACCGACCATAAATGTGACGGCGATCGACTTAAGCGTGACGGTAAAAAAACCAGTAAAAGCCAGTGAAGTCAACCAGTTGCTGCAAAAAGCAGCACAAGGTGCATTTCATGGTATAGTTGACTATACGGAATTACCGTTGGTCTCAGTAGATTTTAACCACGACCCGCACAGCGCCATCGTTGATGGTACGCAAACGCGCGTGAGTGGCGCTCACCTGATCAAAACGCTGGTCTGGTGTGATAATGAATGGGGCTTTGCTAACCGTATGCTCGATACGACGTTAGCGATGGCTGCTATTGGTTTCAGGCTCGACGCTTGAGCGTCGACAAAACTTTATGAATCAACGAGAGGATTCACCATGTCTGTAATTAAGATGACCGATCTGGATCTGGCTGGTAAACGCGTTTTTATCCGTGCGGACCTGAACGTACCAGTTAAAGAAGGGAAAGTAACCAGCGATGCGCGTATCCGTGCTTCCCTGCCAACCATCGAACTGGCCCTGAAACAGGGTGCTAAAGTGATGGTAACTTCCCACCTGGGTCGTCCTACCGAAGGCGAGTACAACGAAGAATTCTCTCTGCTGCCGGTTGTTAACTACCTGAAAGACAAACTGTCTGCTCCGGTTCGCCTGGTAAAAGATTACCTGGACGGCGTTGAAGTCGCTGCCGGTGAACTGGTTGTTCTGGAAAACGTTCGCTTCAACAAAGGCGAGAAGAAAGACGACGAAGCGCTGTCCAAAAAATATGCTGCTCTGTGCGACGTATTCGTTATGGACGCTTTCGGTACTGCTCACCGTGCGCAGGCGTCTACTCACGGTATCGGTAAATTCGCCGATGTCGCTTGTGCAGGTCCGCTGCTCGCTGCCGAGCTGGATGCACTGGGTAAAGCACTGAAAGAACCTGCTCGTCCGATGGTTGCTATCGTTGGTGGTTCTAAAGTCTCTACCAAACTGACCGTTCTTGATTCTCTGTCAAAAATCGCTGACCAACTGATTGTTGGCGGTGGTATCGCGAACACCTTCGTTGCTGCTCAAGGTCACAACGTGGGTAAATCCCTGTACGAAGCTGACCTGGTTGACGAAGCTAAGCGTCTGCTGACTACTTGCGACATCCCGGTTCCGACCGACGTTCGCGTAGCGACTGAATTCTCTGAAACCGCACCGGCTACCCTGAAATCCGTTAGCGATGTAAAAGAAGACGAGCAGATCCTGGATATCGGCGACGCTTCTGCACAGCAACTGGCTGACATCCTGAAGAATGCGAAAACCATTCTGTGGAACGGCCCGGTTGGCGTGTTCGAATTCCCGAACTTCCGCAAAGGTACTGAAATCGTTGCTAATGCCATCGCAGACAGCGAAGCATTCTCTATCGCAGGCGGCGGTGACACCCTGGCAGCAATCGACCTGTTCGGCATTGCTGACAAAATCTCCTACATCTCTACTGGCGGCGGCGCGTTCCTCGAATTCGTGGAAGGCAAAGTACTGCCAGCAGTAGCCATGCTCGAAGAGCGTGCTAAAAAGTAAGAATTTAATGGGCAGGGAAACCTGCCCTTATTTTAGCGCGCTTTAGGGCGCGCGCCCTTTCCAAGGCCGAAGATACAGGACTAGTAAAATGTCTAAAATTTTTGATTTCGTAAAACCAGGCGTAATCACTGGTGATGACGTACAGAAAGTTTTCCAGGTAGCTAAAGAAAACAACTTTGCTCTGCCAGCTGTTAACTGCGTGGGTACCGACTCCATCAACGCCGTTTTGGAAACTGCTGCAAAAGTTAAAGCGCCGGTAATCGTACAATTCTCCAACGGTGGTGCTTCTTTCATCGCGGGTAAAGGCGTGAAGTCCGACGTTCCTCAGGGCGCTGCAATCCTGGGTGCTATCTCTGGCGCGCATCACGTTCACCAGATGGCTGAACACTACGGTGTTCCGGTTATCCTGCACACTGACCACTGCGCGAAGAAACTGCTGCCGTGGATCGACGGTCTGCTGGACGCGGGCGAAAAACACTTCGCAGCAACCGGCAAACCGCTGTTCTCTTCTCACATGATCGACCTGTCTGAAGAGTCTCTGGAAGAGAACATCGAAATCTGCTCCAAATACCTGGCGCGCATGTCCAAAATGGGCATGACTCTGGAAATCGAACTGGGTTGCACCGGTGGCGAAGAAGATGGCGTGGACAACAGCCACATGGACGCTTCTGCACTGTACACCCAGCCGGAAGACGTTGATTACGCATACACCGAGCTGAGCAAGATCAGCCCGCGTTTCACCATCGCAGCTTCCTTCGGTAACGTACACGGCGTTTACAAGCCGGGTAACGTCGTTCTGACCCCGACCATCCTGCGCGACTCTCAGGACTATGTTTCTAAGAAACATAACCTGCCGCACAACAGCCTGAACTTCGTCTTCCACGGCGGTTCCGGTTCTACTGCTCAGGAAATCAAAGACTCCGTAAGCTACGGCGTAGTGAAAATGAACATCGATACCGATACCCAATGGGCTACCTGGGAAGGCGTTCTGAACTACTACAAAGCAAACGAAGCTTACCTGCAGGGCCAGTTGGGAAACCCGAAAGGCGAAGATCAGCCGAACAAGAAATACTACGATCCGCGCGTATGGCTGCGTGCTGGTCAGGCAACCATGATCACCCGTCTGGAACAGGCTTTCAAAGAACTGAACGCGGTTGACGTTCTGTAATTTACGCCGTTCCACGTGACATGAGGCCCGCAAATGCGGGCCTTTTTTATTGCTATGTCAACGTTCTGCTGGCAGAGAATTCTGTGATCTGTTTGGCAAAATCCAGGTTTATTGTTTACCCTTGTCAGGTTGCCAGTCCCGTCAGGGCGGCTTTATTTCTCCCGTTTGGGTAAGCAAAAAAGGAATATTGAATGGAAGATTTGAATGTTGTCGACAGCATAAACGGTGCGGGCACCTGGCTGGTGCGCAACCAGGAACTGCTGTTGAGCTATGCCGTCAACATCGTTGCGGCCATCGCGATTGTCATTATCGGTATGATCGTGGCGCGCATTGTATCAAATACCGTTAACCGCCTGATGCTGGCGCGTAAAATTGATGCCACTGTTGCCGACTTCCTCTCTGCACTGGTGCGTTACGGTATTATCGCTTTCACGCTGATTGCCGCTCTGGGCCGCGTTGGGGTGCAAACAGCCTCCGTGATCGCCGTTCTCGGTGCCGCAGGTTTAGCCGTCGGTCTGGCGCTGCAAGGTTCGCTGTCCAACCTCGCCGCAGGTGTCCTGCTGGTAATGTTCCGTCCGTTCCGTGCGGGTGAGTATGTCGATCTCGGCGGCGTGGCTGGAACCGTGCTCAACGTGCAGATTTTCTCCACCACCATGCGTACCGTTGACGGTAAGATTGTAGTGATCCCGAACGGTAAAATTATTGCCGGGAACATCATTAACTTCTCTCGTGAGCCGGTTCGTCGTAACGAATTTATTATCGGCGTGGCTTACGACTCCGATATCGATCAGGTGAAAAAAATCCTCACTGATATCATTCAGTCGGAAGATCGCATTCTTAAAGACCGTGAAATGACGGTACGCCTGAATGAGCTGGGGGCTTCCTCAATTAATTTTGTGGTACGCGTCTGGAGCAACAGCAGCGATCTGCAAAGCGTCTACTGGGATGTGCTGGAACGCATTAAGCGCGAGTTCGATGCCAACGGCATCAGCTTCCCGTATCCGCAGATGGATGTAAACTTCAAGCGTGTGAAAGAGCGCGCGGCAGAGTAATTACGCGCCCGGAGGCGCTTTTGCTTTCCGGGCCGATAAAAACTTTCTTTCCATTAATTTCCCTAATCTGCGATTAAAATTATCCATTTCCGCTAATGTTTTCCCGGCGCTATAGTCTGCTCCTAAGAGAAACAGTTCGGGATGATTAACGTGTTATCGTATTACTTTCAAGGGCTTGCACTTGGTGCGGCCATGATTCTTCCGCTTGGTCCGCAAAACGCCTTCGTGATGAACCAGGGCATTCGCCGCCAGTATCACATCATGATTGCTTTACTCTGTGCTATCAGCGATTTAGTGCTGATTTGTGCGGGGATCTTTGGCGGTAGCGCCTTGCTGATGCAGTCACCATGGCTGATGGCGCTGGTCACCTGGGGTGGGGTGGCTTTTTTACTCTGGTACGGTTTCGGGGCGTTAAAAACGGCGATGAGCAGTAATCTGGAACTGGCCAGTGCCGAGGTGATGAAGCAGGGGCGCTGGAAAATCATCGCCACCATGCTGGCGGTGACATGGCTCAATCCCCATGTTTACCTGGATACCTTTGTGGTGCTGGGGAGTCTGGGGGGGCAACTGGACGTTGAGCCGAAGCGCTGGTTTGCGCTGGGAACCGTCAGCGCTTCGTTCCTGTGGTTTTTCGGTCTGGCATTGCTGGCGGCCTGGCTGGCTCCGCGTCTGCGCACTGCTAAAGCGCAGCGCATCATCAATACGCTGGTAGGATTAGTGATGTGGTTTATTGCTTTTCAACTGGCAAAAGAAGGTGTTGCGCACGTTCATGCGTTGTTCAACTAAGTGTTGTCTGATGGACAACGCAGCGAGATCGTCTAAGCTTGCCTGCATGTGCCCTGAGTTTCGGGGTAATTATTGAAACATGGAGGAACGACCGTGAAGTTCAAAATAATGGCCCTGGCGGCATTAGTCGGATTCAGCGCACTATCGGTACAGGCAAATGAGCTGCCAAATGGACCGCACATCGTGACTTCCGGAACAGCAAGCGTGGATGCGACACCAGACATCGCTACGCTGGCAATTGAAGTGAACGTTGCTGCCAAGGATGCGGCTTCAGCGAAGAAGCAGGCCGATGAGCGCGTGGCGCAATATCTGTCCTTCCTTGAACAGAACCAGATAGCGAAGAAAGACATTAGCGCGGCCAACCTGCGTACCCAGCCGGATTACGACTACCAGAACGGTAAAAGTATCCTCAAAGGGTATCGTGCGGTGCGCACCGTTGAAGTCACGCTGCGTCAGCTGGACAAACTTAACGCTCTGCTCGATGGCGCGCTGAAGGCTGGTCTGAATGAGATCCGTTCGGTATCGCTTGGTGTTGCCCAACCGGATGCTTACAAAGATAAAGCGCGTAAAGCGGCAATTGATGATGCTATTCATCAGGCAGAACAACTGGCTGCGGGCTTCAATAGCAAACTTGGCCCGGTGTACAGCGTGCGCTACCACGTTTCCAATTATCAGCCTAGCCCGATGGTACGGATGATGAAAGCAGATGCCGCACCTGCTGCTTCTGCTCAGGAAACCTACGAACAGCCGGTTATTCAGTTTGACGATCAGGTTGATGTCGTCTTCCAGATTGAGCCGACGGCGGGGCAACCAGCCGCAACGCCAGCCAAAACTCAGTAATTGTTGCAGACCCGGCTTTCCAGCCGGGTTTTTTCTGTGAGCAACTGTAAAAATGAGACTTCACATCCGGTCTTTTTTTTCGCCGTAATGAGGATAGGCCATAGCGATTTTTAAGGGGACGCTATGGATATTTTTATCTCGAAAAAGATGCGTAATTTCATTCTGCTGGCGCAAACCAATAACATCGCCAGAGCGGCAGAAAAAATACATATGACCGCATCGCCCTTCGGTAAAAGCATTGCTGCACTGGAAGATCAAATCGGTTATACGCTGTTTACCCGCAAAGATAACAACATCAGCCTGAATAAAGCAGGACAAGAGCTGTATCAGAAGCTATTTCCCGTTTATCAGCGCCTCTCTGCCATTGATAACGAAATCCATAACGCCTCTCGCCGCTCGCGGGAAATCGTTATCGGCATCGACAATACCTACCCGACGATTATTTTTGACCAGTTGATTAGCCTTGGTGACAAGTATGACGGTGTGACGGCTCAGGCCGTTGAATTCAGTGAGAATGGGGTGATTGATAACCTGTTTGATCGCAAACTGGATTTTATTATCTCGCCGCAGCACGTTTCCCCCCGCGTGCAGGAGCTGGAAAATCTGGCGATCAGCGAACTGCCTCCGCTGCGTCTGGGGTTTCTCGTTTCCCGGCGCTATGAAGAAAAACAGCCGCAGGATCTGCTGCGCGAGCTGCCCTGGCTGCAAATGCGCTTCCAGAATCGCGCCAACTTTGAGGCGATGCTGGATGCATACATGCGACCCTGCGGGATCAACCCGACGATTATCTATCGTCCGTACAGCTTTATGGCGAAGATTAGCGCGGTGGAGCGCGGGCAGTTTTTGACGGTGATCCCTCACTTCGCCTGGCGGCTGGTGAACCCGTCGACGCTGAAATATTTCGACGCGCCCGGCAGTCCCATGTATATGCAGGAGTTTCTCTATTCGCTGAAAAATCATCGCTATACCGCCACCATGCTCCAGCATATTGCTGAAGATCGTGACGGTAGTGCAAGTTAACCTAGCATCGAGCCTGTTTCGAGAAGGTTGCGATGCAGATCGAATGCATGGCTGAGATCGTGATGGATATGCCCGCCGGGTGCTTTCTCCAGATAGCGGTGCAAGTAATCTCTGTAAAGCGGATGCGCACAGTTATTGATAATCGTGTGCGCCCGCTGCATCGGAGATAACCCACGCAGATCGGCAATCCCTTGTTCGGTCACGATCACTTTAACGCTATGTTCGCTGTGGTCGACATGGCTGCACATCGGTACGATGGTTGAGATTTTCCCGCCTTTGGCAATCGACGGCGCCATAAAGATAGACAGGTAGGCGTTGCGCTCGAAATCCCCGCTGCCGCCGATGCCGTTCATCAGGTTCACCCCCGCAACGTGCGTGGAATTGGCATGACCGTAGATATCAAACTCCAGACCGACGTTGAGCGCAATAACCCCCAGTCGACGGATGATTTCCGGGTTATTGGAGATCTCCTGCGGGCGCAATACAATCCGGCTGGCGAAGAAGTCCATGTTGTCGTAAATCTTCTGTAGCGACGGGGCTGAAATGGTCAGGCTGGAGGCGCTGGCACCGGTTATCTTGCCCGTTTTCAGCAGATGCACCACCGACTCCTGCAACACCTCCGAATACATCATAAAGGGCGGGATATCCGGGTTCTCGCCCAGTCGAGCCATTACCGCGTTGTTGATATTGCCCACCCCGCTTTGTAAGGGCAGAAACTCAGCTGGAATGCGTTTGTGCGCCATTTCTGCCAGCAGAAAAGAGACTACGTTATCGGCAATTTGTTGGCTGACCGGATTGGTTTTATCCGATGCATTTCCTGCATCGGGCAGTTCGGTATCCACCACCGCAACCACCTTTTTGGGGTCTATCTGTACGCACTGACTGCCTACGCGATCCATGGTATGAAAAATGGGTACGCTGTTACGCCGCGGCGGCGCACCGGGTATCACGATGTCGGCAAACTCCGCCACACGCGGATTATGGTAATGATTCAATTCAATGATCACTTTTTTCGCCCGCAGCAGCCAGGTGGGGGCATTACCGATACCGCTGGACAGCCAAATCCGGCCATCCGGCGCGATGGCTGAGGCTTCAATGACGGCAACATCGATCTCGCCAAAAAAGCCGTAATTAACCATTTGCGCCACTTCGCTCAAATGGAGATCGACAAACCTCACCTGGCCCTGATTAATTTTGTCGCGCAGGCCCGATGACGTTTGATAAGGCGCACGCCAGGAAACGGCATCCGCCGCGGATAGTACGTCATCAGCGGCGGCGCCAATTGATGCTCCGGTCAGCAGGCGGATCTGAAAAGGCTGTCCGTTCTGATGCTGTTCGCAGGCGCGTTGGGCAATTGCGGTGGGTAACGCTTTTGGCGAACCCGCGGGGGTAAAGCCGCTAAACGCCACCATATCATCGTGCTGGATAATTTCTGCCGCCTGTTCGGCGCTCATCCGTTTCATGGCCGTCTCCTTCCTCAGACGTGATTAATGGCCGACAAAATTAGGTTTACGTTTTTCCATAAACGCGTTCATCCCTTCCTGATAATCCTCGCTGTCGTACACCGCGCGGCGCATGCCCTGAATGCGCTCGAACTCATCGGAATTCATGGTGTGCGCTTCACCCAGCACGCGCAGCTCTTCTTTAATGACTGCGATCGCCAGTGGTGCTTTCTCCGAGATGTGGTGCGCCATTTGCAGAGTAAAATCCTCCAGTTCGTCTACAGGAACCACATGGTTGAGGATCCCGACGGCCATCGCACGCTGAGCGGTAATCGGCGAAGCGGTAAAAATCAGCTCTTTCACGATGTGAAAACCGGCGTCGCGAGTCAGGTTGTGGATGCCGACCAGGTTATACGGCACGCCGAGGTTGACCGGGGTCATCGAGAAGGTGGATGTTTCAGCGGCGATGATCAGATCGGAACTCATGATCATCTCAAATGCGCCGCCCCAGACGCTGCCTTCAACCATAGAGATCACCGGTTTTGGATATTTTTGGATCATGCGGGTTATCTGACGCAGCGGATCGTCATAGGAGAGCGGATCGCGACGTCCGGTCGGGAGTTCATGAATATCATGCCCGGCGGAGAAAACTTTGGCTCCACTCGGAGCGCGCAGAATGATGCAGCGAATGTCCGCACGATTGAGATCGCTCAGCGCCTGCATCAGATCGTCAATAAACACTTTACTCAGGGCATTGAGCTTGCGGGCGTAATTGAACTCAATAACCGCGACTTTCTGGATGATGACCACGTTGACGTATTGATAAGACATAATGTTCTCTTTATTTAAAGTAATGATGCTGGATAAATTCGCTGATGTGCCGCAGACCGGTGCGCGGCGACAGATCATTGTTTTTGACAGCCTGTAGCGTCTGCTGGAAATAGCGGTCGAAATCAGTCCGCGCAAACAGCAGATGTAGGGCTTCTTCTTCAGCCTGCTGGTGTAACCAGTCCACCGCCTGCTGCTGGCGAACTTTTTCCAGTCGACCGCTGGCAGTAAGGCACGTTTTAAAGTCGGTTATCGCCTGCCAGACCTCCTCAATACCGCGTTTTTCCAGAGCGCTACAGGTCAGAACCAGCGGCTGCCACTCGTCATATTTACGGCGCAGAATATGCAGGGCGGATTCGTACATATGGCGGGCGATGGCCACGCTGGCATGGTTCTCACCGTCGTCCTTGTTGATGACGACCAGATCCGCCATTTCCATCAGACCTTTCTTGATGCCTTGCAAATCGTCGCCACCGCCAGCGATTTGCAGGGAGATAAAGCAATCCACCATGCCTGCGACTTCAGTTTCTGACTGCCCAACGCCGACGGTTTCTACAATCACCACGTCAAAGCCAGCCGCCTCGCACAACAGCATTAATTCGCGGGCGCGCTGGCTGGCTCCGCCTAAATGACCGCTGGAAGGGACCGGGCGAATAAACGCAGATTCGGCGCGAGACAGCTCCGTCATGCGGGTTTTATCGCCAAGAATGCTGCCGCCGCTGACCGGGCTGCTGGGATCGACGGCGATCACCGCCACCCGTAATCCGTGACGGATTAACAGCATGCCGAATGCTTCCAGAAAGGTGCTTTTGCCCGCGCCCGGCGTACCGGTTATCCCCAAACGCAGGGCGTTACCGGTGAACGGCATAATTGCGTCCAGCAACTGCGTACTCAGCGGCTGGTGGCGCGGGTGGCTGCTTTCGACCAGCGTCATTGCCTGGGCGAGCGTAGCCCGCTCGCCAAGCCGCAAGCGGCGGACGGTATCCTCAAGCGTGGCGGCGTTAATCATGATGCTGACTGATACGGATTAACACATCGCGGACGCTGTCGAGCATTGGCGTGCCGGGGCCATAAATGGCAGCCACACCATGCTCGTGCAGGAAGGCGTAATCCTGTGGCGGAATAACGCCTCCTGCTACCACGCAGATATCTTCACGCCCCCATTTTTTGAGCGCGGTAACCAGTTCCGGGATCAGCGTTTTATGACCTGCCGCCAGTGACGATGCGCCTATTACATGCACATCGTTTTCTACCGCCAGACGGGCGATCTCTTCTGGTGTGGAGAACATCGGACTGAGATCGACATCGAAGCCGAGATCGGAGTAGGCGCTGGCGATCACTTTCGCGCCGCGATCGTGACCATCCTGGCCCATCTTGGCGATCAGGATCCTCGGTCGGCGACCATTTTCCGCGAGGAACTGTTCGGTTTGCGCAACAATGGCGTCGAACTCATCGGCGGATTTGTCGGACTGGTGATAGCTTTGCGCAATCACGCCGGTGACGCACTGGCTGGGAACCAGATAGCGGTCAAAAGCGGTTTCCAGCGCGTCGGAGATCTCACCAAGCGTGGCGCGAACGCGGGCGGCGTTAACGGCGGCGGCCAGTAGATTTTCATTATGCTGCGCGGCGTGGGTCAGCGCCGCGAGTGCGGCATTGACGGCATCTGTGTCGCGAGTTGCACGGATATGCTGCAACGAGGCAATTTGCTCGTTTCGCACCTTCACGTTGTCGATTTCCAGTACCGACGTTTCGTCTTCTTTATCCAGCTTGTATTTGTTCACGCCGACGATAACGCGTTTACCCTGGTCGATCAGCGACTGCTCGCGCGCGGAAGCTTCTTCGATCATCCGTTTAGGGAGCCCGGCTTCGATCGCTTTCGCCATGCCGCCTGCCTCATCAATTTGTTTGATGATCGTGCGCGCTTGCTTCACGATTTGATCGGTGAGCGACTCGACGTAATACGATCCGGCCAGCGGATCGACGGTGCGGCAGAGCTCTGACTCTTCCTGAATGATGATCTGTGTATTACGCGCGATGCGGGCGGAGAAATCGGTGGGTAGCCCGAGCGCCTCATCAAAGGCGTTGGTATGCAGAGACTGGGTGCCGCCAAGCGTAGCGCCGAGCGCTTCAATGGTCGTGCGGATCACGTTGTTGTAAGGATCCTGCTCGGTCAGACTCCAGCCGGAGGTCTGGCAGTGGGTACGCAGAGCGAGAGATTTCGGGTTGTTTGCGCCAAAACCGCTGACTGCTTCACTCCACAAATAGCGAGCCGCACGCAGCATGGCGACGTTCATAAACAGATCCATGCCGATGCCGAAGAAGAATGACAGGCGCGGCGCGAAGTCATCAATTTTCAGCCCGGCAGACAGCGCGGCTTTGATGTACTCAATGCCGTCAGCCAGCGTAAACGCCACCTGCTGGACGCAGTTCGCCCCGGCTTCCCCCATGTGATAACCGCTGATACTGATGGTGTTATAGCGCGGCATATTGGCGGAACACCAGGCGATGATGTCGGCGATGATGCGCATTGAAGGTTTTGGCGGGTAAATGTAGGTATTGCGGCACAGGTACTCTTTCAGAATATCGTTCTGAATGGTCCCGGTGAGTTGCTCCGGCGTTACGCCTTGTTCTTCTGCAGCCACGATATAAAACGCCAGTACCGGCAGCACCGCGCCGTTCATGGTCATTGATACCGACATCTTATCCAGCGGAATCTGGTCGAACAGCACCTTCATATCTTCGACAGTATCGATCGCCACGCCCGCTTTGCCGACGTCACCTGCCACGCGCGGGTTGTCAGAGTCATAGCCGCGATGGGTGGCAAGGTCAAAGGCGACGGAAAGTCCTTTTTGCCCGGCGGCGAGGTTGCGGCGGTAAAAGGCGTTGGACTCTTTGGCGGTAGAGAAACCAGCGTACTGGCGAATGGTCCACGGCTGCGCGGTATACATGGTGGCGCGCGGGCCACGCACGTAAGGCGGTAGGCCGGGAAGAGTGCCCGTGACTTCCAGATTATCGAGGTCCGCTTCAGTGTACAGCGGCTTGATGGCAATTCCTTCCGCCGTCTGTCTTTCCAGCGATTCGACGGTTTTTTCCCGTCGACTGAATTCTTTATTAGCGAGTATTTGCCACTCCTGCACGTTTGCCATTTTTTGCTCCGTATTACGCAATAAGTTGAATCTTTGCGGATACGGTGAGCTTTTTCATTTGGCTTGTCGCCAGCAAAAAATAGCCAACAGGGCGTCGTTTTTTGCCGCATGGCGTGTTTGATTTTGTGATTTATTTCAAAGACGTGGCGGGAATAGCATGAATAGAGGGTAAAGGCTTGTCGGCCGGATAAGGCGTTACGCCGCCATCCGGCACTCTGGAGCAATAAACGGTTTAATCCTGACGCAACACCTTGTGCCCGTATTCCAGCAGCGCGTCGGTAACGTTGCGCATCATGCGGCTTTCCGGCGCAAAACGGTGCCAGTACAGCATCCGACGCTGGAACAGACCTGGCGTTAAGTCGATCAGCTCGCCGCTTTCGAGCTCTTTCTCAATCTGTAAGTGCGGGATCATGCAGCAGGTGGTGCCCTGACGCGCCAACTGGACGAAGGCTTCAGACGAGTTAACGATGTGGCACGGCACGCTGCCCGGCGGCAGGTCGAAGTTTTGTTGCAGGAACGCCTGGTGCATATCATCAAGATGGTCAAACGCTACCGCCGGGGCTTTCAGCAGGGCGGAGCGGGTGACGCCGTTAGGGAAATAACGTTCGGCGAAAGGTTTGGAGCCAACAAACAGGTAGTCCAGCGCGCCAAGTTTATCCACCAGACAGCTTGGCAGCGCCTGATGTTGGATACTCACCGCACCGACCACTTCACCACGACGCAGACGTTCCTGGGTGCGCGTTTCATCCTCAACCTGCAGGTTCAGCCGAATCGGTGAATTGGCCAGTACCGGGGCTAACGCCGGAAGCAACCAGGTCGCCAGACTGTCGGCGTTCACTGCCAGTGAGAGCAGCAGCGGCGTCGATCCGGTTTGTTCATCACCCAGCCACTCGTCTTCCAGCAGTTCAACCTGACGCAAAAGTGCCAGTAGTTTCTGCCCCTGTTCGGTTGGGCGTGGTGGTACGGTACGCACCAGCAGCGGTTGTCCGAACATATTCTCAAGCTGTTTTATGCGCTGTGAAACCGCGGATTGCGTGATGCACAGCTTTTGCGCCGCGCGCTCAAATCCTCGTTCACGAATAACCGCATCCAGTGCTTGTAGTGTTCTGTAGTCCGGACGTTTCATTGCTTTGACGCACTCCTGAAAATTTTGCTTGTTCTGCACTATGACACAAATTTAGGTTGGGTAAAGACGAAATCCGCTGCTTGCGAGCGGGTGTGGGGACATTTTTCTGCACAATGTTCTATAATGCGCGTGAATTTTCCCACCATATTCACACCACAGGCGAAACGATCATGACGCAGGATGAACTGAAAAAAGCAGTAGGATGGGCGGCACTTCAGTATGTACAGCCCGGTACCATTGTGGGCGTAGGTACAGGTTCAACAGCCGCACACTTTATTGATGCGCTGGGCACAATGAAAGGTCAGATTGAAGGTGCGGTATCCAGTTCGGACGCTTCAACCGAAAAACTCAAAAGCCTTGGCATCCACGTGTTCGATCTTAACGAAGTTGATAGTCTCGGCGTATACGTTGATGGCGCGGATGAAATCAACGGCCATATGCAGATGATCAAGGGCGGCGGTGCAGCGTTGACCCGTGAAAAAATCATTGCTTCCGTGGCGAAGAAATTTATCTGCATCGCGGATGCGTCCAAAGAAGTCGACATTCTCGGCAACTTCCCGCTGCCGGTTGAAGTGATCCCAATGGCGCGCAGCGCTGTGGCTCGCCAGTTGGTGAAGCTGGGTGGTCGTCCTGAATATCGTCAGGGCGTAGTGACGGACAACGGCAACGTGATCCTTGATGTACACGGTCTGGAGATCCTTGACGCCGTGGCCATGGAAAACGCCATCAATGCGATTCCGGGCGTGGTAACCGTCGGTCTGTTTGCCAACCGTGGTGCGGATGTCGCGCTGATCGGTACCCCAGACGGCGTGAAAACTATCGTAAAATGATCTGATGGGAGTGTCTTCTCCCGTTAAAAAAATTTTGGCAGGGCAAATTTGGTGACTTGTGTCACGTTTATAATATTGTCCTGCCGATCTCTCCAAAGAAAAAGTTATCGCCAGTATTTTCCTCTGACATTTCTCTCTGAATGACATTTCTTCAGCACGGCGACGCAAACGTTCATATTGCCGCAATATTATTTTTTGATATGTTGAAGAGGCGGATGAAAATCCCACACACAACACATCAGTTTGAACAAAAAAAGACAGGGTCGGGGAAATGGCAAAGGTATCACTGGAGAAAGATAAGATTAAATTTCTGCTGGTAGAAGGCGTGCATCAAAAAGCACTCGAAAGCCTTCGTGCAGCAGGTTATACCAACATCGAGTTTCACAAAGGTGCTCTGGACACTGAACAACTGAAAGAGTCCATCCGTGATGCCCACTTCATTGGCCTGCGATCCCGTACCCATCTGACTGAAGATGTGATTGACGCCGCAGAGAAACTGGTCGCGATTGGCTGCTTCTGTATCGGCACCAACCAGGTTGATCTGACCGCTGCGGCAAAGCGCGGGATCCCCGTGTTTAACGCGCCATTCTCTAACACGCGTTCCGTTGCGGAACTGGTGATTGGCGAACTGCTTCTCCTGCTACGCGGTGTACCCGAAGCGAACGCCAAAGCACACCGCGGCGTGTGGAACAAACTGGCTACCGGCTCCTTTGAAGCGCGTGGCAAAAAACTGGGGATCATCGGCTACGGCCACATTGGTACTCAGCTAGGCATTCTGGCGGAATCGCTGGGGATGCATGTCTATTTCTATGATATAGAAAATAAACTCCCACTCGGCAACGCCACGCAGGTGCAGCATCTTTCCGACCTGCTCAATATGAGCGACGTGGTCAGTTTGCACGTACCGGAAAATGCCTCCACCAAAAATCTGATGGGCGCGCGTGAGATTGCGTTGATGAAACCAGGCGCGCTGCTGATTAACGCCGCACGTGGTACGGTTGTTGATATTCCTGCGCTGTGCGACGCGTTAGCGACCAAGCACCTGGCAGGGGCGGCAATCGACGTATTCCCAACCGAGCCGGCAACCAACAGCGATCCTTTCACTTCGCCGCTGTGTGATTTCGACAACGTGATCCTGACGCCGCACATTGGTGGTTCAACGCTGGAAGCGCAGGAAAACATCGGTCTGGAAGTGGCTGGGAAACTGACCAAGTATTCCGATAACGGCTCTACGCTGTCTGCAGTTAACTTCCCGGAAGTTTCGCTGCCGCTACACGGCGGTCGTCGTCTGATGCACATTCACGAAAACCGTCCGGGCGTACTGACCGCGCTGAACCAGATTTTTGCCGAGCAGGGCGTCAACATTGCCGCACAGTATCTGCAGACTTCCGCACAGGTAGGTTACGTGGTTATTGATATTGAAGCGGATGAAGATGTGGCAGAGAAAGCGTTGCTGGCGATGAAAGCCCTCCCGGGTACTATTCGTGCTCGTCTGCTGTACTGATTTCCTCTACATGGGCAGGCGGTTGACCTGCCCATCTTTCCTCTGATTTTCCTGCCTTACTATCTCTTTGTGTAACGCATGCATTCCGTTTTCGACCCTTGCCGCAATTGGTAATTAAAGGCTGCGCTCTGCGTTGTACATCAATAAAAGGAATTTACGATAGGGGCTCAGCATCGTGCTGAAACGGGAAAGCCCCTACCGAAGCAGGGGCTTTAAAAAGGAAAGGGACGATGATGAGATACGTCATCATGCTGCTGATCCTGTTAATCATCGCTTCGCCAGCATATTAACAGAGAGTACGCAGGAGGGAGGCTCGCCTCCCTCACCCTTCGCCGAGAAAGTTAGTTTAAAAAAACGGCGCTGTCAATCGACAAAAAAGCTACCATTCCCATACTTTTGATGGCGTCACCACCGCAGGTAGCGGGATATCCCATTCTTCAACAGGCAGCTTTTCTACTCGCTGACAATCGTGCGCGTAGCCTACGGGCTGGATCTTATGCTGCTGCCAGTTTTGTAGCGTGCGGTCATAAAATCCGCCGCCCATGCCCAGGCGTTGCCCATATTCATCAAACGCCACTAACGGCGTAATCAGTACATCCAGCTGTGACAGCGGTAATACGTCACGTACATCAAGTCGTGGTTCCTGGATCTTTAAGCGATTGGTTACCAGGTCGCTATGCGGATGATAGTGCAGGAACAGCAAATTACCGGCGCTGAAGGGATGAAGAACCGGAAGATAAACGCGCTTGCCCGCTCGCCACAGCTGATCTATTAGCGGCTGGGTATCGAGTTCGCCATCGAACGAGAGGAATACTGCCACCGTATGAGCGAGTACAACAGGGGGAAAGCTGAGCATTCGGGTCGCGGCTTGCTGACCGTATTGTCGTTGCTGTTCGGAGGTAAGCGCACGACGACGCTGCCGAATCAGTTGACGAATTTCTTGCCGGGATAAAGGGAGTTCAGAAAGTAATGTCATGGCTGTTGCCAGGTAGAAGGGAATCTCCGAGATGCCGCCGCAGGCTGTAACCCTTGAACCCTTGGTTCAAGGTGAATGTGTCGTCACAGTTTTAAGGCTTCTCGGACGGGCCGAGCATGCTCACCAACCGTGGAGCGCCACATTCTTGTGGTATGAAATATCGGCTCAGGGGACTGGCCCGCTTGCAAACATCTCAGAGAAATTTTGTCTTCACGGTCACTCTACCACAGTAAACCGAAAAGTGTTATTCAAAGTTTTGGCCCGTTTTTTCGGTTATGCGACCCTGATCAAGCAACGCCTGTTCGATGGTCTGTTGTAGCATCCGAATACGTTGTTCCATGCTCGCCGCGTACTCACGCGTCTTCGCTTTTTCCTGAGTTAATTCATAGCTGATGTTCAACGCGGCGATGAAAACCAACTGCTCAGTATTTGTGACTCTAGTGCGAACTTTCAGATCTTGCAATCGCTGATTGAGATCGTCCGCAGCCTGATTCAACGCATCCCTTTGTTCAGGCGGGCAATTCACTCGCAGTGAACGGCCAAATATTTGGATATCGACGGGTTGTGCAGACATGCCACCTTCCTGCTGATTGACTGCGCTGCCTTCGTCTCCAGACCGTGGGTCCGCGAAGGGGCGACACTATAGCTACCCTGGTATCAAGATACAAGCCCTTTTCTGGTCCACCAGGGTCCAAAGTGGTAGCATACCATGAATATTCCTCCCTTTGATGACGAATGCTTATGTCTATACAGAACGAAATGCCTGGTTACAACGAAGTTAGCCAGTTTTTGAACCAACAAGGGGCTGGATTAACCCCGGCCGAAATGCACGGCTTGATAAGCGGAATGATTTGTGGTGGAAACAACGACAGCTCATGGCAGCCGCTGTTGCACGACCTGACGAACGAAGGCCTGGCCTTTGGTCACGAGCTGGCTCAGGCGCTGCTGAAAATGCACTCTGCCACCAGCGATGCCCTCGAAGACGACGGCTTCCTTTTTCAGCTTTATCTGCCTGAAGGGGATGACGTCAGCGTGTTCGATCGCGCTGATGCGCTGGCGGGATGGGTAAACCACTTTTTGCTGGGCCTTGGCGTCACGCAGCCGAAGCTCGACAAAGTAACCGGCGAAACCGGGGAAGCGATTGACGACCTGCGCAATATCGCGCAGTTAGGGTATGACGAAGACGAAGATCAGGAAGAGCTGGAAATGTCGCTCGAAGAGATCATCGAATACGTGCGCGTAGCCGCTTTGCTGTGTCATGACACGTTTACGCGTCAGCAGCCGACTGCACCGGAAGTCCGTAAACCGACTCTGCACTAAGAACGAAACGCAAAGGAGAGTGTGATGAGCGAGATATCTCAGCAAGAATTCCAGCGTCGTCGCCAGGCTTTACTGGCACAAATGCAGCCCGGCAGCGCCGCGCTGATTTTTGCTGCGCCTGAAGCGACGCGCAGCGCGGACAGTGAATACCCGTACCGCCAAAGCAGTGATTTCTGGTACTTCACCGGTTTTAACGAACCTGAAGCTGTGCTGGTGCTGATTAAAAGCGATGACACTCATAACCATAGCGTTTTGTTCAATCGGGTTCGCGATCTGACGGCGGAGATCTGGTTTGGTCGCCGTCTGGGCCAGGATGCTGCCCCGGCAAAACTTGGCGTTGACCGAGCGCTGGCCTTCAGTGAAATCAACCAACAGCTGCACCTGTTGCTCAATGGCCTGGACGCGGTGTACCACGCGCAGGGCGAATATGCCTGGGCCGACGAGATTGTGTGCACGGCACTGGATAAACTGCGTAAAGGCTCCAGACAAAATCTGCACGCACCTGCCGCGATTATCGACTGGCGTCCAATGGTGCATGAGATGCGCCTGTTCAAATCACCGGAAGAGATTGCGGTCATGCGTCGTGCCGGAGAAATCACGGCGCTGGCGCATACCCGTGCGATGGAAAAATGCCGTCCGGGAATGTTTGAATACCAGTTAGAAGGGGAGATTCACCACGAATTTACCCGCCATGGTGCGCGTTATCCGTCCTATAACACGATTGTCGGCAGCGGTGAAAATGGCTGTATCCTGCATTACACCGAAAATGAAAGTGAAATGCGCGATGGCGATTTGGTGCTGATCGACGCTGGCTGTGAATACAAAGGCTATGCGGGCGACATTACGCGTACCTTTCCGGTAAATGGCAAATTTACCCCAGCACAGCGTGAAATCTACGATATCGTGCTGGAATCCTTAGAAACCAGCCTGCGTCTGTATCGTCCCGGAACGTCCATTCAGGAAGTCACTGGTGAAGTGGTGCGCATCATGATTACGGGTCTGGTGAAACTCGGTATTTTGCACGGTGATGTCGATCAGTTGATTACCGAAAATGCACATCGCCCATTCTTTATGCATGGTCTAAGCCACTGGCTTGGGCTGGATGTGCACGACGTCGGCGTTTATGGTCAGGACCGTTCACGTATTCTTGAGCCGGGAATGGTGCTCACCGTCGAGCCGGGACTGTATATCGCGCCGGACGCCGATGTACCGCCGGCTTATCGTGGTATCGGCATTCGTATTGAGGATGACATCCTCATCACCGAGGACGGCAATGAAAACCTGACCGCCAGCGTAGTGAAGAAAGCGGATGACATTGAAGCATTAATGGCTGCGGCGCGACTGCAATGAGCGTGATTATCGTTGGTGGTGGTATGGTTGGCGCGACGCTGGCGTTGGCCATTTCTCAGCTCAGCCATGGGACTCTGCCGGTTCATCTGATAGAAGCGAGCGAACCTGAAACTGACCGCCATCCCGGGTTTGATGCCAGGGCGATCGCTCTGGCGGCAGGAACCTGCCAACAGCTGGCGCGAATTGGCGTATGGCAGGCGATTGCCGATTGCGCAACGGCCATTAAAACGGTTCACGTCAGCGATCGCGGTCATGCCGGATTTGTGACGCTGGATGCGCAGGAATACCGTATTCCGGCTCTGGGCCAGGTGGTAGAACTGCACGACGTCGGGCTGCGTCTGTTTGCGCTGCTGCGCAAAGCACCGGGCGTCACATTGCACTGCCCCGATCGCGTAGCCAGCGTGTCGCGCACGCAGGAGCGCGTAGAAGTTACGCTGGAAAATGGCGAAATGATTGATGGTCGCCTGCTGGTGGCCGCCGACGGTACGCGCTCCGCACTGGCTACCGCCTGCGGTGTTGACTGGCTGCAACAGCCTTATGAGCAACTGGCGGTAATTGCCAACGTTACGACCTCTGTACCGCACGACGGGCGAGCGTTTGAACGCTTCACGCAATATGGTCCGCTGGCAATGCTTCCGATGTCTGACGGTCGCTGCTCGTTGGTGTGGTGCCATCCGCTGGAGCAGCGTGATGAGATTATGGCTTGGTCTGACGAACAGTTTTGTCGTGAACTACAAACCGCTTTTGGCTGGCGACTGGGACGTATTACCCAGGCCGGTAAACGCAGCGCCTATCCGCTTTCGTTAACTACAGCGCTGAAGGCGATTACCCATCGTACCGTGCTGGTAGGGAACGCCGCCCAGACGCTGCATCCCATTGCCGGGCAAGGTTTCAACCTGGGCCTGCGTGACGTAATGAGCCTGGCTGAGACGTTGACGCAGGCGGAAAACGGCGCGGAAGATGTGGGTGATTATGCGGTGCTGGCTCGCTATCAGCAGCGCCGCGAGAGCGATCGTGATACGACGATTGGTGTGACCAATAATTTAGTGTATTTGTTTGCCAATCACTGGGCCCCGCTGGTTGTTGGGCGTAATGCCGGGCTGATGGCGATGGAATTATTCCCCCCTGCGCGCGATGCGCTGGCGGAGCGGACCCTGGGCTGGGTTGCGCGCTAAATATAACCTGTAGGCCGAATTAAAGAAGTAGGCCTGATAAGCGCAGCGCCATCAGGCAATGTCGCGGAATTGATGCCGGATGGCGGCTTTGCCTTATCCGGCCTACGGTTTTTGATTGTCCTATTTTCAGGAGCAAACAGTGCAAAGTGTTGATGTAGCAATTGTTGGTGGCGGCATGGTAGGACTGGCGGTTGCCTGCGGCTTACAGGGCAGCGGGTTGCGCGTTGCTGTATTAGAACAACATATTCCGCAGCCGTTGGCGGCGGATGCACCTCCTCAGCTTCGTGTTTCGGCCATTAATGCCGCCAGCGAAAAACTGCTTACCCGTCTTGGCGTCTGGTCCGACATTGTTGCCCGTCGCGCTTGCTGCTACCACGGCATGGAAGTCTGGGACAAAGACAGCTTTGGGCGTATTGCGTTTGATGACCAGAGGATGGGCTACAGCCATTTGGGGCACATTGTCGAAAACTCAGAGATTCATTATGCGCTGTGGCAAAAGGCGCAGCGTTCAGCGGATATTACGCTGATGGCACCTGCTGAATTACAGCAGGTGGCCTGGGGTGAGAACGAAGCATTTCTGACCCTGAAAGATGGCGCAATGCTGACGGCCCGCCTGGTCGTTGGTGCTGATGGTGCTAACTCCTGGCTGCGCAACAAAGCGGATATTCCGCTCACCTTCTGGGATTATCGTCATCAAGCGCTGGTGGCGACTATCCGTACGCAGGAAGCGCACGGTGCGGTTGCGCGTCAGGCGTTTCACGGCGAGGGGATCCTGGCATTCCTGCCGCTCAGCGATCCACACCTGTGTTCTATCGTCTGGTCGCTCTCGCCGCAGGAAGCAGAACGTATGCAGCAGGCAAGCGTTGACGAGTTTAATCAGGCGCTGAATATCGCTTTTGATAATCGTCTGGGGCTGTGCAGCCTTGAAAGCGAACGTCAGGCGTTTCCGCTGACGGGACGTTATGCCCGTCAGTTCGCCGCCCATCGTCTGGCGCTGGTGGGGGATGCGGCGCATACCATCCACCCGCTGGCGGGTCAGGGGGTTAACCTTGGCTTTATGGATGCGGCGGAGCTGATCGATGAACTTAAGCGGCTACAACGTCAGGGTAAAGATATTGGGCAGTATCTCTATTTACGCCGCTACGAGCGCAGCCGTAAGCACAGCACAGCGCTGATGCTGGCAGGGATGCAGGGTTTCCGTGAACTGTTTGCAGGCGAGAATCCGGCGAAAAAACTGCTACGCGATATTGGGCTGAAACTGGCCGATACCCTCCCGGGCGTAAAACCACAACTCATCCGTCAGGCGATGGGACTGAACGATCTTCCCGAGTGGTTACGTTAGTGTCCGTAAGGACAATCTTAAGAGTTTGAGACCCGTCACACTTTCCTCTCCCGGCCTGCGCGCCGGGGTGCTTCTCTCATTTGAAATAATCTAATTCCACGCCTTTTTTCGCATTAGTTTTTTTAATATCACGTTTTTTTCATAACGCCATTTTTGACATTTTTTCCACATTTAATGTGGATTGGTGCTGTAAGTTTGCGCTTATCTCTGTTTGTTATTCTAATTTATTACTACATACATGGAGTTTTATTCTGTTGGCGATCTGGCTGTTTTTCGCCATAAGCTAATGTGATGGTTAATTTTGACTTATGGTTTAGCGTCTGTTTCGGTGGTAAGTTCAGGACAAAGAGAACGTTTGCGTCGTAGCCCCTGGAGCGGCTGCGGTGCTGGGTTTCGTGGCGATAATTTCACCGCGAAAGAGTTGATAGCCCCGCTTATTCAACGAGGAAAAGATGGCTCAACAGACTCCTTTGTACGAACAACACACGCTATGTGGCGCGCGCATGGTCGATTTCCATGGCTGGATGATGCCACTGCATTACGGTTCTCAGCTCGATGAACACCATGCTGTTCGCACCGATGCCGGAATGTTTGATGTGTCGCATATGACCATCGTCGACCTGCGCGGTAGCCGCACCCGGGAGTTCTTGCGTTATCTGCTGGCAAACGACGTCGCAAAGCTAACGAAGACGGGTAAAGCCCTCTACTCCGGTATGCTTAACGCTTCGGGCGGCGTGATAGATGACCTGATTGTCTACTACTTCACTGAAGATTTCTTCCGCCTCGTTGTAAACTCCGCCACCCGCGAAAAAGACCTCTCCTGGATTACCCAACACGCTGAAGCATACGCTATCGACATCACCGTTCGTGATGATCTGTCGCTGATTGCGGTACAGGGTCCAAACGCACAGGAAAAAGCAGCTACGTTGTTTACTGACGAGCAGCGTCAGGCGGTAGCAGGCATGAAGCCGTTCTTCGGCGTTCAGGCGGGCGACTTGTTTATCGCAACCACCGGTTATACCGGCGAAGCAGGTTATGAAATTGCCATGCCGAATGAAAAAGCGGCAGATTTCTGGCGTGCGCTGGTACAAGCAGGTGTCAAACCTTGCGGTCTCGGCGCACGTGACACGCTGCGTCTGGAAGCGGGCATGAACCTGTACGGTCAGGAGATGGACGAAGGCATTTCTCCGCTGGCGGCCAACATGGGCTGGACCATCGCATGGGAACCGGCTGACCGCGACTTTATCGGTCGTGAAGCGTTGGAAATGCAGCGTGAAAAAGGCCACGAACAACTGGTCGGGCTGGTGATGACCGAGAAAGGCGTGCTGCGTAATGAACTGCCGGTGCGCTTCACCGATGCTTCCGGCAACCAGCAGGAAGGCATTATCACCAGCGGGACATTCTCCCCAACTCTTGGTTACAGCATCGCGTTGGCGCGTGTCCCTGCGGGTATCGGCGAAACTGCGATCGTGCAGATCCGTAACCGCGAAATGCCGGTAAAAGTGACTAAACCTGTTTTTGTGCGTAACGGCAAAGCCGTCGCGTAATTCATCCTTTTTTGGAGATTGATTGATGAGCAACGTACCTGCAGAACTGAAATACAGCAAAGAACACGAATGGCTGCGCAAAGAAGCTGACGGCTCTTACACCGTTGGTATCACCGAACACGCTCAGGAGCTGTTAGGTGACATGGTTTTCGTTGACCTGCCAGAAGTTGGCGCAACCGTCAGCGCGGGCGATGATTGTGCCGTTGCGGAGTCCGTAAAAGCGGCATCCGATATCTATGCGCCAGTAGGTGGTGAGATTGTGGCGGTTAACGACGCGCTTAGCGACTCCCCGGAACTGGTCAACAGCGAGCCGTATGCGGGCGGCTGGATTTTCAAAATCAAAGCCAGCGATGAAAGCGAAATTGAATCGCTGCTGGATGCGACCGCATATGAAGCATTGTTAGAAGACGAGTAAATACGCTTTTGCCGGATGGCGCTGCGCTTATCCGGCCTACAAAGCATGCGTAGACCCGGTAAGCGCTAGCGCTGCCGGGCTCGTAGACAGAGACAATCACGATTCACTGCACGTTTCAGGAACCATCGCCCATGACACAGACGTTAAGCCAGCTTGAAAACAGCGGCGCTTTCATTGAACGCCACATCGGACCGGACGCCGCACAGCAGCAAGAGATGCTGAATGCGGTTGGCGCCGAGTCGTTAAACGCGCTGATCGGTCAGATTGTGCCGAAAGACATTCAGCTCGCAACCCCGCCGCAGGTGGGCGAGGCGGCGACCGAATACGCTGCGCTGGCTGAATTAAAAGCCATCGCTGGGCGTAACAAGCGCTTCACGTCCTACATTGGCATGGGCTACACCGCCGTGCAGTTGCCACCGGTTATCCTGCGCAACATGCTGGAAAACCCGGGCTGGTACACTGCGTATACGCCGTATCAGCCAGAAGTTTCTCAGGGGCGCCTGGAAGCGCTGCTCAACTTCCAGCAGGTGACGCTGGATCTGACCGGTCTGGACATGGCCTCCGCCTCTCTGCTGGATGAAGCCACCGCGGCGGCTGAAGCGATGGCGATGGCAAAACGCGTCAGTAAACTGAAAAACGCCAACCGTTTCTTTGTGGCCGCTGATGTTCATCCGCAAACGCTGGATGTTGTGCGTACTCGTGCACAAACCTTTGGTTTTGACGTCATTGTTGATGACGCGGCGAAAGCACTGGATCACCAGGATGTGTTTGGCGTGCTGTTGCAGCAGGTTGGCACCACCGGTGAAGTGCATGACTACAGCAAACTGATTACCGAGCTGAAATCCCGTAAAGTTGTGGTCAGTGTCGCTGCCGACTTTATGGCGCTGGTACTGCTGACTGCTCCGGGCAAACAGGGCGCGGATATCGTTTTCGGTTCTGCACAACGCTTCGGCGTACCGATGGGTTACGGTGGCCCACACGCGGCATTCTTCGCCGCGAAAGACGAATTCAAACGCTCCATGCCAGGCCGTATTATCGGCGTCTCCAAAGATGCGGCGGGCAATACAGCACTGCGCATGGCGATGCAGACTCGTGAGCAGCATATCCGCCGCGAGAAAGCGAACTCCAACATTTGTACCTCGCAGGTCCTGCTGGCCAACATCGCCAGTCTGTATGCTGTTTATCATGGTCCGGTTGGCCTGAAACGCATTGCTAATCGCATCCACCGCCTGACTGATATCCTGGCAGCCGGTCTGCAACAGAAAGGATTGAAGCTGCGTCATGCGCACTACTTCGACACCCTGTGCGTTGAAGTAGCCGATAAGGCCGCAGTGCTGGCGCGTGCCGAAGCGGCAGAAATCAACCTGCGTAGCGATATCCATAACGCGGTAGGTATTACGCTCGATGAAACCACCACCCGTGAAAACGTGGTGCAGTTGTTCAATGTACTGCTGGGCGACAGTCACGCTCTGAACATCGATACGCTGGATAAAGACGTGGCGCTCGACAGCCGTTCTATTCAGGAAAGCATGCTGCGTGACGATGCGATCCTCAGCCACCCGGTGTTCAACCGCTATCACAGCGAAACCGAGATGATGCGCTACATGCACTCACTGGAGCGTAAAGATCTGGCGCTGAATCAGGCAATGATCCCGCTGGGTTCCTGCACCATGAAGCTCAACGCCGCTGCCGAGATGATCCCTATCACCTGGCCTGAATTCGCTGAGCTGCATCCTTTCTGCCCGCCAGAGCAGGCTGAAGGTTATCACCAGATGATCGGCCAGCTTTCCGAGTGGTTGGTTAAACTGACCGGTTATGATGCCGTCTGCATGCAGCCGAACTCCGGTGCGCAGGGCGAGTATGCGGGTCTGCTGGCGATTCGTCATTATCACGAAAGCCGTAACGAAGGTCATCGCGATATCTGTCTGATCCCGGCTTCTGCCCACGGTACCAACCCGGCGTCTGCACAGATGGCGGGTATGCAGGTAGTGGTTGTCGCCTGTGATAAGAACGGCAACATCGACCTGGACGATCTGCGAGCAAAAGCAGAACAACATGCCGACAACCTTTCTTGCATCATGGTGACCTACCCATCCACCCACGGCGTTTATGAAGAAACGATCCGTGAAGTGTGCGACGTTGTGCACCAGTTCGGCGGCCAGGTTTACCTGGATGGCGCGAACATGAACGCTCAGGTTGGGATCACCACGCCGGGCTTTATTGGCGCAGATGTCTCGCACCTCAACCTGCATAAAACATTCTGCATTCCGCACGGCGGCGGCGGCCCAGGTATGGGACCGATCGGCGTGAAATCACATCTGGCGCCGTTTGTACCGGGCCACAGCGTAGTGCAGATTGAAGGGATGCTGACCCGTCAGGGCGCAGTTTCTGCGGCGCCGTTCGGTAGCGCATCCATTCTGCCAATCAGCTGGATGTACATCCGTATGATGGGCGCAGAAGGTCTGAAGCAGGCAAGCCAGGTGGCGATTCTTAACGCTAACTACATTGCCAGCCGTCTGAAAGATGCTTATCCGGTATTGTATACCGGTCGCGATGGTCGCGTGGCGCATGAATGTATTCTCGACATTCGCCCACTGAAAGAAGAGACCGGCATCAGCGAACTGGATATTGCCAAGCGCCTAATCGATTACGGTTTCCATGCGCCGACTATGTCATTCCCGGTCGCGGGTACCCTGATGGTTGAACCGACTGAATCTGAAAGCAAAGTGGAACTGGATCGCTTTATCAATGCGATGCTGGCAATCCGCGCTGAGATCGATCGCGTGAAAGCCGGTGAATGGTCACTGGAAGATAACCCGCTGGTTAACTCACCGCACACGCAAAACGAGCTGGTCGCGGAGTGGAATCACGGTTACAGCCGCGAAATCGCCGTCTTCCCGGCGGGTGTGGCGAACAAATACTGGCCAACCGTGAAACGCCTTGATGACGTTTACGGTGACCGTAACCTGTTCTGCTCCTGCGTACCGATGAGCGAATATCAGTAATCTGCTGATTCAACTATCTTTTAAAGGCGCTTCGGCGCCTTTATTTTTTGGGAGAAACGTTATGGCTATAGCATTGGTGACGGGCGGCAGTCGTGGCATTGGTCGAGCAACCGCGCTGCAACTGGCGCAAGAGGGTTACACGGTCGCCGTGAATTTTCATCACAATATTCGTGCGGCAACCGAGGTGGTGAACAACATCGTCGCTGCAGGCGGTAAAGCATTTGCTTTGCGTGCGGATATCAGTGATGAAAGCCAGGTGGTGGCAATGTTTGAGTCTATTGACCGTGAAGGCGAGCAACTGACTGCCCTGGTGAATAATGCCGGGATCTTGTTTGAGCAAAGCACGGTCGAAAACTTAACCGCCGAACGAATTAATCGCGTACTGGCAACCAACGTTACCGGCTATTTTCTGTGCTGTCGGGAAGCGGTAAAGCGCATGTCGTTCAAGCACGGCGGTCAGGGTGGATCGATTGTAAATGTCTCTTCGGCGGCATCGCGGCTTGGTGCGCCATTCGAATATGTTGATTACGCGGCCTCGAAAGGCGCTGTGGACACGCTCACCACCGGCCTGGCGCTGGAGGTTGCGGCGCAAGGGATCCGCGTAAACTGCGTGCGACCAGGTCTTATCTACACTGAAATGCACGCATCAGGCGGCGAGCCGGGAAGAGTCGATCGCGTGAAATCTATGTTGCCTATGCAGCGTGGCGGGCAGCCGGAAGAAGTCGCGCAGGCAATTACCTGGCTGTTGAGCGAGAAGGCATCTTACGTAACGGGCAGTTTTCTGGAACTGGCAGGCGGGAAGTAGGGATTTAATTGCCGGATAGCGCAGCGTTTATCCAGCCTACGGGAGTATAACCTGTAGGCTGGATAAGGCGTTTACGCCGCCATCCGGCAAAAATTACAGATTCTCGCCGTTGCTGGCAATCACCTCTTTGTACCAGTCAAAACTCTTCTTTCGTGAACGCGACATATCGCCGGTGCCGTCGTCATGTTTGTTCACGTAGATAAAGCCGTAACGTTTGCTGTACTGACCGGTGGTAAACGATACGCAGTCGATGCAGCCCCATGGCGTGTAGCCCATCAGGTCTACGCCATCATAGGTCACCGCTTTCATCATTTCTTCGATGTGGGCGCGCAGATAGTCGATGCGATAGTCGTCGTTGATGCTGCCGTCTTCTTCTACTTTGTCATAAGCGCCAAACCCGTTTTCAACGATAAACAGCGGCTTCTGGTAGCGTTCATACAGCTCACATAAGGCATAGCGTAGACCGACGGGGTCAATCTGCCAGCCCCAGTCGGAGGCTTTTACGTGCGGGTTCGGTACGCTGCCCTCAAAACCAGAAATGGCATCGCCGCTGCCGCCTTCCGCTTTTACCGCGTTGGTCATGTAGTAACTGAATCCGAGATAGTCACAGGTGCCTTCACGCAGGATTTGCTCATCGCCGGCTTCTATTTGGATGTTGAATTCGCGGCGTTCCCACTCGTTCAGTACATATGATGGATAGTAGCCGCGCAGCTGAACGTCAGTGAAAACGTAGCGCTCACGCATCGATTCCTGCGCGAACATCACATCTTCAGGCTTACAGGAGAACGGGTACAGTGGCACCATTGCCAGCATGCAGCCGACTTTCATTTCCGGGTTGATGCGACGTGCCGCCTTTACCGCCAGCGCGCTGGCCACGAACTGGTGGTGCAGCACCTGGTACATAGTCTCTTCCGGGTTTTTATGCTCGGTATACACCACGCCGGAGCAGCAATAACCAAACAGCGGTGCGCGCCAGTTACGCTGGTTGTTGATCTCATTGAAGGTCATCCAGTATTTGACCTTGTGCTTATAGCGCTCAAAAACGACTTCAGCAAAACGGACAAAGAAATCGACGACTTTACGATTGGTCCAGCTACCGTACTGTTGAACCAGGTGCAGCGGCATTTCAAAGTGGGAAAGGGTGATGACTGGTTCAATGTTGTACTTCAGCAGTTCATCGAACATGTCGTCGTAGAACTTTAGCCCTTCTTCATTCGGTTGGGTTTCGTCCCCTTTGGGGAAGATACGGGTCCAGGCGATTGAGGTACGGAAGCATTTGAATCCCATCTCGGCAAACAGCTTGATGTCTTCTTTGTAATGACTGTAAAAATCGACAGCTTCGTGGTTGGGGTAGTACTTACCGGACTCAACTTCCTGAGTGATTTCTCGCGGAACGCCGTGTGCCCCTCCGGTCAGTACGTCGCAAATGCTGGGGCCTTTGCCACCTTTGTTCCAGCCGCCTTCAACCTGGTGCGCCGCAACCGCGCCGCCCCATAAAAAATCTTTTGGTAAGGTAAGTTTTTTCATCTGCGCTCAGTCTCAAATTAATACAATCTGATTTTGAGTCTAACAAAGGAAAGATAAATGTCACGATATAACAAAATAGCGTAAATGTGATTTGTTACATCAAAAAAACAGATTGTTTTTTTACGCCATTCTTTTCGCCAGCTTGCGACCGAGTGATTCCAGAATATAAATAACGGGGATCTGCGTGGTTATATCGTATACCCCGGCAATACGTGTTTGTGGAACATGCCAGGAGAGGTTAAAGTCGGCGAGTTTCGCCAGGCGAGAGTGTTCATGGCTGGTGACCGACAGAACCTTACAGTTGTGCAGACTGAACTGGCTGGCAAAGCGCAGGATCTCTTCTGTTTCACCAGATACGGAAAGCACGATCGCCAGCGCGTTTCTGGCCATGTCGTTAGTGACCGGGAAATAAGGATCGTCAATGTGATTACTGAATTTACCGACGTTTGAGAAAAAACGTGCGCCATATTTTGCCAGCGCTCCAGACGTTCCCGCTCCGACGAATATAATACGTTCGGACGATAATATAATATCAACAGCCTGATCGAGCAGTTTATCGAATTCGTCGTTATTGACGCCTTTAAAGAAACTGATAATTTCGCTGGCACCGAAATTAGCCTGTTGCGGTTCATTCTGCTCTAAATATAATTTGAAGCGCACGCGAAATTCTGAGTAACCCTCACATTTAAGCTTGCGGCAAAAGCGCAGTACGGTGGTAGTGGAAACACCCACTGCATCGGCCAGTTCGCGAATGGTCATGTACATGACTTTGTCACGGTTTTTGATGACATAGTTGTAGACCAGCATCTCAAGATTGTTGAGACTGGCGATGGCAGCGTGGGAGAACATACTCACAATGGCAAAACTCACTCATCAGACTTCATCTACAGGGAATAATAACATGCAGCCAAATGACATCACTTTTTTTCAGCGTTTCCAGGATGACATTCTGGCCGGACGCAAGACCATCACCATTCGTGACGAGTCCGAATCACACTTCAAAGCCGGGGACATTTTACGGGTTGGGCGCTTCGAAGATGACGGTTACTTCTGCACGATTGAGGTTGTTGGCACCTCAACCGTCACGCTGGCTACGCTAACGGATAAACATGCCCAGCAGGAAAACATGACGCTTGAAGAACTTAAACATGTGATTGCCGAGATTTACCCGAATCAGACGCAATTTTATGTGATTGATTTTAAATGTCTTTGATTTAAAGAAACATCTGTTAGTTGAAAAACTACTTACAATACAATGATTTTAAAGGATTAATATTAATGTGATATTTATTTTAGCTAACAGGTGTTCACTGGAACCATTCTCAGTTACGCTAGAGGCGCAATAACGAAAGTGTTCGTTTCTGGGGAGTAACTTATGGTTCAGAAGCCATTAATCGCGCAGGGATATTCGTTGGCAGAGGAAATAGCCAATAGCATCAGTCACGGTATCGGGCTGGTGTTTGGGATTGTCGGACTGGTGTTATTACTGGTCCAGGCAGTAGATACCAACGCCAGCGCTATGGCCATTACCAGCTATAGCCTGTACGGCGGCAGCATGATCCTGCTGTTCCTCGCCTCAACCTTGTATCACGCGATCCCCCATCAGAGAGCGAAAATCTGGCTGAAAAAATTTGACCACTGTGCGATTTATCTGCTGATTGCCGGGACCTACACGCCATTCCTGCTGGTGGGGCTTGATTCGCCGCTGGCACGTGGACTGATGATTGTTATCTGGAGCCTGGCGCTGATCGGTATTTTATTCAAACTGACCATTGCGCACCGATTTAAGGTTCTGTCGCTGGTAACCTACCTGACAATGGGCTGGCTATCGCTGATTGTGGTGTATCAACTGGCGGTTAAGTTGGCAGCGGGAGGCGTGACGTTGCTGGCTGTTGGCGGTGTGGTGTATTCCCTGGGCGTTATTTTCTACGTCTGTAAGCGCATTCCTTACAACCATGCGATCTGGCACGGCTTTGTGCTGGGCGGCAGCGTTTGCCACTTCCTGGCGATCTATCTCTACGTTGGTCAGGCGTAATCATTGACGCCGGATGGAGGCTAGCGCCTTATCCGGCCTACAAAACAAAAGCCAGCATGCCTGATAGACGCATCGCAATCAGGCATTATTCATTTACTCTTCCAGCGAATACGGCAGCGGTACGATTTGCAGCGTTTTTGCGTCGTCACGAACGCGGAACACGCTGTCGGCCTCCATGTCGTTATTCATCACAACCTGCACCATTACCTGACCATCGGCCAGTTTTACTGCGGCAAGTACGGTACCGGTACGACGCCAGTTCTCGCCCATTTTTAATTCAAGGTCTTCGCCAGCTTCCGGTACTCGACCGGCGGCACCCGCCAAAGTCCACATGGCGCGTTTATTGGCTCCGCGGAATTTTGCACGAGCAACCATTTCCTGACCGGTGTAGCAGCCTTTTTTAAAGCTGATCCCGCCCAGAGCCTGCAGATTGGTAGCCTGTGGAATAAACTGTGCACTGTTGGCTGTATCAATAACGGGGATACCCGCTTCGATATCCAGCGCCAGCCACTGCTGGCTGTTATTTAACTCTGCTTCGCCACGCAGCTTTTCAACCAAGGTTTCTGCTGTGGTGGCATCAACGATCAGCAGAAAACGTTCAGCAGGGTGTTCGAACCACAATATCGTGGAGGCACCTTCGGTAATGACCTGCTTATCACTGTTCGGTAATTCGTTAAAGAGATTGGCCAGCGCTGCACGTGCCTGGAATCCCGCTACGCCCAGCAGGACACGCTCGTCATCCGGGGCAATCGCCACCTTCGAGAAGACCGCGTATTTTTTCAGCTCGGTGAGCTGCGCATCACGCAGGCTACGGCGCTCAAGCCATGCAAAACCGTCACCCTGTCGGAACAGACGCAGGTTGCTCCACATTTTACCTTTGGCGTCACAATGTGCAGCTAACAGGTGCTGATGCTCGGTCATCTGGCTGACATCCGCTGTGACCTGACCCTGAATATACTTCTCACTGTCGACACCGGTGATGGTGGCGAGCGCCCAGTCATCGAGCGTCATTAGCGTCAGAGGCAAACGCGTTGACGCGAAAGGCTGGCGAGGAGGAAAAGATGTAAAAGCCATAATAATGTCCTGATTTGCTTAACGCAGTGATAATGACTAATGGTAAAAGAGCTATGGCCCATTGCAAGCGGTTTAAACAGGCTATTTGTGCCATATATTGCGCTTTGCGAGGAAACATCAAAAAATGGTGAATCCTTTGGCTTAATAAGGTTTTATTTAGCGAGCGAGCTTCAGTTTACTGATATTCCCGTAAAAGAGCGGGAAAAACACGTTACAATAGCGGGATACTTCGTTTTCGCGAGACAGGGAGAAGAACATGGATATTAACAACAAAGCACGTATTCATTGGGCATGCCGCCGCGGTATGCGCGAGCTGGACATCTCGATCATGCCGTTTTTCGAACATGAATATGACAGCTTAAGTGACGAAGAAAAACGTATCTTTATCCGTCTGCTAGAATGTGATGATCCAGATTTATTTAACTGGTTGATGAATCATGGGAAACCAGCTGATGCTGAGCTGGAGCAGATGGTGCGACTTATCCAGACACGGAATCGGGAACGTGGTCCAGTGGCAATCTGATTTACGCGTATCATGGCGCGCGCAGTGGCTTTCACTGCTAATTCATGGGCTGGTCGCGGTGTTTATTTTATTGATGCCCTGGCCATTGAGCTACACCCCATTATGGCTGGTTTTGCTCTCTCTGGTGGTATTCGATAGCGTTCGCAGTCAGCGTCGAATCAACGCCTGTCAGGGTGAGATTCGGCTGTTGATGGATGGACGTCTGCGCTGGCAAGGGCAAGAGTGGTCTATCGTTAGCGCCCCCTGGATGGTTAAAACAGGCATGATGCTGCGTTTGCGCTCTGATGCCGGAAAACGTCAACATTTGTGGCTGGCGGCAGACAGTATGGATGATGCAGAGTGGCGGGATTTACGGCGGTTGATGCTGCAAAAGGCGAAGCAGAAGTAGTACTGACGGTAAGGTTGCGACCTTAGCCGTCAGTCGGCAGAAATTCAGGACCAGTGCTCGGCCATTTCGCCAAGAATTTGCTCGCACCAGGCCTGAATGCGTTCATCGCTGAGATCGTACTGGTTCGTTTCATCCAGCGCCAAACCAACAAACAGCTGCCCATCGGCAATGACGGGTTTATCGCTGGTGAATTCGTAGCCTTCGGTGGGCCAGTAGCCGACAAACTTTACACCTTTGGTGATCAGTTTATCGTGCAACATACCCAGCGCATCCAGGAACCATTCACCGTATCCCAACTGATCGCCCATACCGTAAAGCGCGACAATCTTTCCTTCCAGGTTGAGGTCGTCCAGTTGCTCCCAGACCGCTTCCCAGTCCTCCTGAATTTCACCGAAATCCCAGGTTGGGATGCCCAAAATGAGCACGTCATACTGCTCCATTAGGGTCGGGGAATCGTCTTTGAGGTTGTGCAGTGTCACCAGTTCGGGACCCAGGATATCGCGGATTTTTTCTGCTGCCATTTCGGTGTAGCAGGTGCTGGAACCGTAAAAAAGACCCATGTTCATGACGTAAACATCTCAATTCTGCTGTAGCGTTGCGGGTAGTGTAACAGAATCGCCGCAATCCCGGCACAATGAGGCATAATGCATCAAAAATGAGAGTGGAATAAGGGGCGCGAGTGGAACAGGATCTGGCGCGCATCGAGCAGTTTCTTGATGCCCTGTGGCTGGAACGAAATCTGGCGGAAAACACATTAAGTGCGTATCGTCGCGATCTGACCATGCTTGTGGAATGGTTACATCACCGTGGCGCTTCGCTTGCGACCGCGCAAAGTGATGATCTGCAAGCCTTGCTGGCTGAGCGGATGGATGGAGGGTATAAAGCCACCAGTTCTGCACGTTTGCTCAGTGCGACGCGACGTTTTTTTCAGCATATGTTCCGCGAAAAATATCGCGAAGATGACCCCAGCGCCTCGCTTGCATCACCTAAACTTCCGCAGCGTCTGCCCAAAGATCTCAGCGAAGCGCAGGTAGAACGACTGCTGCAGGCGCCGCTTATCGATCAACCGCTGGAGCTACGCGACAAAGCCATGCTGGAAGTGTTGTATGCAACGGGCCTGCGCGTGTCTGAACTGGTAGGACTGACGATGAGTGACGTCAGCCTGCGTCAGGGCGTGGTACGGGTGATCGGTAAAGGTAACAAAGAGCGCCTTGTCCCGTTGGGTGAGGAGGCAGTGTACTGGCTGGAAACATACCTGGAACATGGGCGTCCATGGTTGCTCAACGGCGTATCGATTGATGTGCTGTTTCCTAGTCAGCGGGCGCAACAGATGACCCGTCAGACCTTCTGGCATCGTATCAAACACTATGCTGTGTTGGCGGGAATCGACAGCGAAAAGCTGTCACCGCACGTCCTGCGGCACGCATTTGCCACGCATCTGCTCAACCATGGCGCAGATCTGCGCGTGGTGCAGATGCTACTGGGGCATAGCGATCTCTCGACAACGCAAATTTATACTCATGTCGCAACGGAGCGCTTGCGGCAACTACATCAACAGCATCACCCGCGAGCGTGAGTGCTGACAGGATAGGATAGGCTATGAAAAAACGTTTTATGATGTTCACCCTGCTGGCGACGGCGTTTTCCGGCATGGTACATGCAGACGACGCGGCAATTCGCCAGTCATTAGCAAAGCTGGGTGTGCAGAGCACCGAGATTCAACCTGCTCCGGTTGCGGGCATGAAAACCGTACTGACCAATAGCGGCGTGCTGTACGTAACTGAAGACGGTAAACATATTATTCAGGGACCGATGTATGACGTGAGCGGCGCAAGTCCGGTGAACGTCACCAACCAACTGCTGATGAAGCATCTGAACGCGCTGGAAAAAGAGATGATCATCTACAAAGCGCCGCAGGAAAAACACGTCATTACCGTTTTCACCGACATCACTTGTGGTTACTGCCACAAGCTGCATGAAGAGATGAAAGATTACAATGCGTTGGGGATCACCGTACGTTATCTGGCCTTCCCACGTCAGGGGCTGGACAGCCAGGCTGAGCAGGACATGAAGTCTATCTGGTGTGCTAAGGACAAAAACAAAGCCTTTGACGACGCGATGACTGGCAAGGGTGTAAAAGCGGCGACCTGTGATGTGGATATCGCTAACCACTATGCGCTGGGCGTACAGTTTGGCGTCAGCGGTACACCGGCGATTGTGCTGAGCAATGGCTATGTCGTACCTGGCTATCAGGGCCCGAAAGAGATGAAAGAATTCCTCGACGCACATGCAAAACAAACCAGCGGTAAATAATTCGCGTGAAACAACAGATACAACTTCGTCGGCGTGAGGCCGACGAGACCGCCGAGCTACCTGCAGACTTGCCGCCACTGCTGCGCCGTTTATACGCCAGCCGTGGTGTACGTAGCGCGCAGGAGCTTGAGCGTAGCGTGAAAGGCATGCTGCCGTGGCAGCATTTGAACGGCGTCGAAAAAGCGGTTGAGATCCTCTACAACGCCTTTCGCGAAGGAACCCGAATCATCGTTGTCGGCGATTTTGACGCTGATGGTGCGACCAGCACGGCGCTAAGCATCCTGGCGATGCGCGCGTTGGGCTGCAGTAACGTTGACTACCTGGTGCCAAATCGTTTTGAAGACGGTTATGGTTTAAGCCCGGAAGTCGTTGATCAGGCCCATGCCCGGGGCGCTCAGCTGATTGTCACCGTAGACAACGGCATCTCGTCTCACGCGGGTGTCGAACATGCCAGAACGTTGGGGATCCCGGTCGTTGTGACCGATCACCACCTGCCAGGGGATACGCTGCCGGGCGCAGAGGCAATCATTAATCCTAACCTGCCCGACTGTGAGTTCCCGTCGAAATCGCTGGCAGGCGTTGGTGTAGCCTTCTATCTGATGCTGGCGCTGCGTACTTTCCTGCGTGACAAAGGCTGGTTTGATGAACGCGGCATTGCACCGCCGAACCTGGCGGATTTGCTCGATCTGGTTGCACTTGGCACGGTGGCGGACGTGGTCCCGCTGGATGCCAATAACCGTATTCTGACGTGGCAAGGCTTAAGCCGCATTCGTGCCGGAAAGTGTCGCCCTGGTATTAAAGCGCTGCTGGAGATTTCCAATCGCGACCCCCTAAAGCTGGCAGCCAGTGATTTGGGTTTTGCCCTCGGGCCACGGCTGAATGCGGCGGGCCGTCTGGACGATATGTCCGTTGGTGTGGCGCTATTGCTGTGCGACAACATTGGCGAAGCGCGTGTGCTGGCCAATGAGCTTGATGCGCTCAACCAGACGCGCAAAGAGATCGAGCAGGGTATGCAGGCCGAAGCACTGACTTTGTGTGAAAAGCTGGAACGCAGTAGCGATACACTACCGGGCGGCCTGGCAATGTATCATCCTGAGTGGCATCAGGGCGTTGTGGGGATTCTGGCATCGCGTATTAAAGAGCGATTCCATCGCCCAGTAATAGCGTTTGCCCCGGCAGGTGACGGTACTCTCAAAGGATCCGGGCGTTCGATTCAGGGGCTGCACATGCGCGATGCGCTGGAGCGCCTGGACACCCTTTATCCGGGCATGATCCTCAAGTTTGGCGGTCACGCCATGGCGGCGGGTTTATCGCTTGAAGAGGCGCAGTTTGAGCGTTTCCAGCAGCGTTTTGGCGAACTGGTAACCGAGTGGCTGGATCCTGCCTTACTGCAAGGTGAAGTGGTGTCGGATGGCCCACTGAGCGCGGCGGAGATGACCATGGAGATCGCACAAATGCTGCGCGATGCCGGACCGTGGGGGCAAATGTTCCCGGAACCGCTGTTTGACGGGCATTTCCGTTTGCTCCAGCAGCGTCTGGTCGGTGAGCGTCATCTGAAGGTGATGGTCGAGCCCGTGGGCGGTGGTCCGCTGCTGGACGGTATTGCGTTTAATGTCGATACCACCTACTGGCCGGACAACGGCGTGCGCGAAGTTCAACTTGCCTACAAACTGGATATTAACGAGTTTCGCGGCAACCGCAGCCTGCAGATTATAATCGACAATATCTGGCCACTTTAGCGTCACTAATCGCTATAAAAAAGGGCGTGGATTAGTTACAATCCCGCTCTTATCACCGCATTTTGACTAGTCCAATAAAAGAAATCAGACAATGTTTGAAATTAATCCGGTAAATAACCGCATTCAGGACCTCACGGAGCGCTCTGACGTTCTTAGGGGGTATCTTTGACTATGATGCCAAGAAAGAGCGTCTGGAAGAAGTAAACGCCGAGCTGGAACAGCCGGACGTGTGGAACGAACCCGAACGCGCTCAGGCGCTGGGCAAAGAGCGTTCCTCCCTTGAGGCCATCGTTGATACGCTCGATCAGATGAGCCAGGGCCTGGAAGATGTCTCCGGCCTGCTGGAACTGGCTGTAGAAGCCGACGACGAAGAAACCTTTAACGAAGCCGTAGCAGAACTCGATACGCTGGAAGATAAGCTGGCCCAGCTGGAATTCCGTCGTATGTTCTCCGGTGAATATGACAGCGCGGATTGCTATCTCGATATTCAGGCAGGTTCTGGCGGTACGGAAGCGCAGGACTGGGCAAGCATGCTGATGCGCATGTATCTGCGTTGGGCTGAAGCGCGCGGCTTTAAGACTGAAATCATTGAAGAGTCTGAAGGTGAAGTCGCGGGTATTAAATCCGTGACCATCAGAATTGCTGGTGAATATGCGTACGGTTGGCTGCGTACTGAAACCGGCGTACACCGTCTGGTACGTAAGAGTCCGTTCGACTCCGGCGGACGTCGCCATACGTCGTTCAGTTCGGCGTTTGTTTATCCGGAAGTTGACGATGATATTGATATCGATATCAACCCGGCGGACCTGCGTATCGACGTTTACCGTGCCTCCGGTGCAGGCGGTCAGCACGTTAACCGTACGGAATCTGCGGTGCGTATTACCCACATCCCGACCGGGATTGTGACGCAGTGTCAGAACGACCGTTCCCAGCACAAGAACAAAGACCAGGCCATGAAGCAGATGAAAGCGAAGCTTTATGAACTGGAAATGCAGAAGAAGAATGCCGAGAAACAGGCGATGGAAGACACCAAGTCAGATATCGGCTGGGGTAGCCAGATTCGTTCTTATGTCCTTGATGACTCCCGCATCAAAGATCTGCGTACCGGGGTTGAAACCCGTAACACGCAGGCGGTGCTGGATGGCAGCCTGGATCAATTTATCGAAGCAAGTTTGAAAGCAGGGTTATGAGGAACCAACATGTCTGAACAACACGTACAGGGCGCTGACGCGGTAGCCGACCTTAACAATGAACTGAAAACGCGCCGTGAGAAGCTGGCGAGCCTGCGTGAGCAGGGGATCCCGTTCCCGAACGATTTCCGTCGCGATCATACCTCAGACCAACTGCATGCTGACTTCGACGCGAAAGAAAACGAAGAGCTGGAAGCGCTGAACATTGAGGTATCCGTTGCTGGCCGTATGATGACCCGTCGTATTATGGGTAAAGCATCATTCGTTACGCTGCAGGACGTTGGCGGCCGTATTCAGCTGTACGTTGCTCGCGATGACCTGCCGGAAGGCGTCTACAACGAGCAGTTCAAAAAATGGGATCTGGGCGATATCCTCGGCGCGAAAGGTAAGTTGTTCAAGACCAAGACCGGTGAGCTGTCTATCCACTGCACCGAACTGCGTCTGCTGACCAAAGCGCTGCGCCCGCTGCCGGACAAATTCCACGGTCTGCAGGATCAGGAAGCACGCTATCGTCAACGTTACCTGGATCTCATCTCTAACGATGAATCCCGCAATACCTTTAAAGTGCGTTCACAGATTATGGCTGGCATCCGTCAGTTCATGGTTGCTCGCGGCTTTATGGAAGTCGAAACCCCGATGATGCAGGTGATCCCAGGCGGTGCGGCAGCGCGTCCGTTTATCACCCATCATAACGCGCTGGATCTGGACATGTACCTGCGTATCGCGCCGGAACTTTACCTCAAGCGTCTGGTGGTTGGCGGCTTCGAACGCGTATTCGAAATTAACCGTAACTTCCGTAACGAAGGCATCTCTGTTCGCCATAACCCAGAGTTCACCATGATGGAACTCTACATGGCTTATGCGGACTACAAAGATCTCATCGAACTGACTGAATCTCTGTTCCGTACGTTGGCGCAGAACGTTCTGGGAACGACTGAAGTGCCTTACGGTGAAGAAGTCTTCGACTTTGGTAAGCCGTTTGAAAAACTGACCATGCGCGAAGCGATTCAGAAATACCGTCCGGAAACCAACATGGCCGATCTGGATAACTTCGATTCTGCAAAAGCGATTGCTGAATCTATCGGCATCAAAGTTGAGAAGAGCTGGGGTCTGGGCCGTATTGTGACCGAGATCTTTGAAGAAGTTGCAGAAGCGCACCTGATTCAACCAACCTTCATTACCGAGTATCCGGCAGAAGTTTCTCCGCTGGCGCGTCGTAATGACGAAAACCCGGAAATCACCGATCGCTTCGAATTCTTCATCGGCGGACGTGAGATCGGTAACGGCTTCAGCGAGCTGAACGATGCCGAAGATCAGGCGCAGCGTTTCCAGGATCAGGTTAACGCCAAAGATGCGGGTGATGACGAAGCGATGTTCTACGACGAAGACTACGTTACCGCTCTGGAACACGGTCTGCCGCCGACTGCGGGTCTGGGCATCGGTATCGACCGTATGGTTATGCTGTTCACCAACAGCCACACCATCCGCGACGTGATCCTGTTCCCGGCGATGCGCCCGGTTAAGTAAGATGTGAAATGCCGGATGGCGGCTGACGCCTTATCCGGCCTACGATTCGTAATGTAGGCCAGATAAACGTAGCGCCATCAGGCAATAATTTGTTGGCAGTAATTCTGCAACAGCGCACGCGCTTCTTTGTTTGCAACCTGCATTACCATCCACGGACTGAAAGCCCACGGCGTCGCGTCAATCCCGCTTAAGACATCCTCAAGATTGCTCCACTGGCAATCCATCACTTCATCTGGGTTTAGCTGTAGCTCACTGACGATATGTGCGGCATAAACCGGACATACTTCGTTTTCAACTATTCCACTCGGGTCCGTGGCGCGATAACGAAAATCAGCGTATACGGGGGTGAGCAAGTTGATATCTGCACCCAGTTCGAAGCGAGCCCGGCGGACAATAGCAGCTTCGTTGGTTTCACTCAACTGCGGGTGACCGCAGACAGAGTTGGTCCAGACACCTGGCCAGGCTTTTTTGTGCAGCGAGCGGCGGGTGACCAGCAGTTGGCCCTGCTCGTTAAATATCCAGCACGAGAAAGCGGAGTGCAGGGGTGTTGTGGCGGTATGCGCCGCATACTTTTCCAGCGTTCCGCAGGGTTGGTCCTGCTCATTCAATAAAATGACATGTTCCTGTCGCATAGCGTCCACCATCAATCTTAAGCACTCACATTATATGCTTAATTAAGTCAGAGTGATTAACAGAGGGTGTGAAATGCCAGAGCCGCCGGTTCGTTGCGCGATATGATTTGGCATCCGGTTTCTGGCTGCTATGATAAAGCGTCTGAAAATGTTGCGAGGTATTGTTTTGAGTGCAGGACGCCTGAAGAAAAATGGCCTGGGTATCGTGATGCTGCTGTGTGTCGGTCTGCTGTTAGCGGGCTGTTCCGGGAGCAAGTCGTCTGATACAGGAAGTTATTCCGGCTCCGTGTATACCGTGAAGCGGGGAGATACGCTATACCGTATTTCGCGCGCCACCGGTACCAGTGTGAAAGAGATCGCTCGCCTGAATAATATTTCACCGCCCTATACCATTGAAGTGGGGCAAAAGCTGAAGGTCAGCGGCGGCGCGAAAACCAGTTCTGGATCTGGCAAAACAACCAAGAAATCCTCAACCAAAACGGCGGCGGTCAGACCATCTTCTTCTGTGCCGCAGTCGTCCTGGCCACCAGTAGGGCAACGTTGCTGGCAGTGGCCTGCCAGCGGTAAGGTGATTCTGCCTTATTCTACGGCGGACGGCGGCAATAAGGGCATCGATATCTCGGCTGCGCGCGGTACGCCGATTTATGCGGCCGGAGCAGGGAAGGTGGTTTATGTCGGTAATCAGCTGCGGGGCTACGGTAATCTCATCATGATTAAGCACAGTGAGGACTACATCACTGCGTATGCGCATAATGACACCATGCTGGTGAACAACGGTCAAAACGTGAAGGCCGGGCAGAAGATAGCGACGATGGGCAGCTCGGATGCGACGACGGTGCGCCTGCATTTCCAAATCCGCTACCGGGCAACGGCTATCGATCCGCTGCGTTATTTACCGCCGCAGGGGAGTAAGCCAAAATGCTGACGGTGAATTAATCGCCAGTCAGTCTGTTAGTCCCTTGCCAAGAAGAGCGTAAGGTTTATAATCCCTTACGCACTTCAATGCGGGCGTAGTTCAATGGTAGAACGAGAGCTTCCCAAGCTCTATACGAGGGTTCGATTCCCTTCGCCCGCTCCAAAACTCTCTCCTGTAGTTATTCTTTATAAATGTTAAATAGCGACACCGAAATCCGGTGGCAGTGTGCTGTTACCTTCACCCAGATTACGTTGTAGCAATACCGTGTCGAGCCATAGTCCATGTTTGAAGCCAATGTTTTTCAGTGTGCCGATTTCCGTAAATCCGGCCTGCTGATGGACTTTTAACGATCCCTGATTATTGCTGTCGCCGACGATGGCAATCAGTTGCCGATAGCCCTGTGCTTCAGCCCAGCCGATCACATGACGCAGTAAAGCTTTTCCTACACCCTGACGCTGAGCCGTTGGAGCAATATAAATCGAATCCTCAAGGGTATAGCGGTAGGCATAACGCTCGCGATAGCGGGTGAGGTAGCAATACCCGATGACCTTATCTTCCTGTAGCGCGACGACCCACGGCAGCCCGAGGTTGCGGATTTTTTCCAGACGAGCAAACATCTGGTGAGCATCCGGCGGCTCGGTTTCAAAGCTGCCGGTACCGTGAAGAACATGATGTGCATAGATATCGCGTATGGCGGGGATGTGCTTTTCTTCTGCGTTAACGATTTTCATTGACCGGCTCCCATTGGCGTCTTTGCCCAGATTACCTGAAAGACTGAGGGGAAGGTAAGTGCAAAAAATTATGCTTCGATCAGTTGCTTGCAATGCTAATAGGCTTTCATATTGTAAGGGGAAATAATTGATTGTGGTTGATGTTGTCAATAATACGCAAGGTTGGTAAATACATTAACGCGTAGAGTAATACACAATTATTTGTGCACGTCTTCGAGCGTGTATCCAAATACCAATTATGGTAGGTTTCGAAAAATGATGAAGAAAGTTATTTGATTTCAATGTGTTGTTTCTGTATCTAATTCTTCTTGCGCCTGTACCCTTATTTTCATTTCATTGGCCCTGTTTGAGCCCTAAAAATTAAGTTATATTTTGTTGTTAGCAGAGAGCCTATTATCAGACTTTTCTCTATTCACCTCTCAAAATAGTTACCATGCAAACAGTTGCGCGGTGTAGCTATGCTAACCAGCAATAGTAAGCATCGTCACATGATGTCACCGGGCAAACTTTGTTTAAATCCAGAATTCAATCCCAAGAGTATTAGGATTATTTAGTCTAAAATACTTTTTTGACTAAGACTTTTCTTATTACGTAGCCATGAACTACATGGAGTGATAAAATTCCCGAGTTTATGCCTCCTGCTCAACGATTAGAGGACGCGGTGCGGGTAGTCAATAAGACGAAAGAATTAATTGCTTTATAACCCTATTACGAAATAAGCGGCAGTGCATCTTACATGGTCGGCAATCGTCAGGGATTGACCTTAACTTATTGAAAACGCTTATTTTTACTCTGATGTAAGATATAAGGGCAGATATGTTCAGTATGCGTCGACATGCCAACTTCATTAAACGTTTTAAGTCCGTAAGCTGTTTATTTACGGCCAGCATTCTTTTCCCTATGCAAATCTCTGCTGCGGTATCTGATTATGATGCTTTGGTTATTGAAGCGCGGGGGGGGAATAGTGCGCCGCTATTGCGCTACCTTGAGGATCAGGGAAAGAAAAGTGCGCTAACGCCAAACCAGGTTGCCGACTGGCTGCAAGTTTCCAGTTGGGTTGAGAACAACGATAAAACAACAATTGAAATCTGGCAGCGGTATCGTGGGCAGATGGATGTACCTGCACGGGGAAAAGTCGCCGCAGCGCGTGCGTATCGTAACCAGAAAAACTGGAATGATTCATTGGCGGTGTGGGAACGCGTTTTACAGGAAGAACCTGATAACGTGGATGTACGCACCGGCTGGATAATGACGCTGGCAGATGCGCGCTACAATCAGCAAGCCCTTACCGAAGCGAATAAATGGGCTCAGGCGCATCCGGGGGCTGATTCCGATGCGCTACTTGCCTATGTCTATCACTCTCAGGGGAAAAACTGGGACGCGCTGTTGGTTGCCAGCCAGGCGGATGACGTCGATCCTGGCAACAAAAATGCAAAATCCACGCTGCTGTCTGCGCTGTCAGCGAACCGTGTTTCCGGACCAGCCTTAAATATGGCGGAAGTCGTACCCACGGCAGATCCGGTGAAGCGTCGCCTTGAGCTTGATGCGGCGGCTGAAATGGTCCGATCCTCTTATACGTCCGCACGTAATGAAGAAGAACGTTTTATCGTAGCAGATAAAGCGCTGGCCCGTTATGACCAGTTGTTGGCGGCCTGGAAAGATGAGCCGTCTGCGCAGAATGATGTCCGCCGGGCGAGAATAGACCGTATGGGTGCCCTGTTGGTGCGTAAGCGTACTGCTGAAGTGATCGAGGAATATGAGTCCCTTTCCGCAAGCGGCGAAGTACCAAACTACGCAAAACGTTGGGTGGCATCAGCATGGTTAAGCGAGCGTCAGCCGGAAAAAACCGAAGCGATGTTGGCGAGCATCTACTACCCAAATGGGCCTATCCCGGTGACGCCGCTCAGTCCAGAGGATCAACAAGATCTGTTCTATGCACACATTGATAATGAAAACTTCGATGCAGCCAAAAAACAAGTCGATGATTTGATCAAAGAGAGTCCGTATCTGCGGCGTATCTATGGCTCTCCAACGCCGCAGCCTAACGATAACTGGCTGCTCGGACAGTCGCTGCTGACGCAATATCATATCGCTGCCAATGAACTGCCAGAGGCAGAAAAGCTCGCAGAGCATCTGGCACGAACAGGCTCCGGTAACCAGGGACTGCGCATTTCCTATGCCTCTGTGCTTGAAGCGCGTGGATTGCCGCATGCGGCGGAGAAAGAGCTTAAGCTGGCGGAAGTGATTGAGCCAAGCAACCTGGAGCTGGAGCGTCAGCAGGCTTACGTTGCGCTGGATCTCCAGGAATGGAAGCAGGCCGATGAACTGACGGATGACGTTATTGCCCGTAGCCCGGATGATGAAGCGACGCTGCGCCTCGCGCGTATTCGTGATGTCCACAAAATGTCGGAAGTGCGCATTAGCGGCACGCAGGGGATCTCGTCCGATAGCCCGGTCAGCGGTAAGAATGACTTCAACATCAACACGGCTATTTACAGTCCGCCGATTAATGACAACTGGCGACTGTTTACTGGATTCAACTTTGCGACTGGTGAATTTGAGGAAGGGAAGGGCATCAGCCGCGATCTGGCGGCGGGTGCAGAATGGACTTCCCGCGATTACTGGGCGGAAATGGAAGTGTCTGGCCGAAATTATGGCGATGGTCAGAAGATTGGTGGGCGTCTATCCGGCTGGCATGACTTCAATGACAACTGGCGCGTTGGTGGTTCGGCTGAGCGCCTCTCTCGCAATACCCCGTTGCGCGCGCTGCGTAGCGGCGTGTATGCCAACGGTGGAGATATGTTCGTTCGCTGGTATCAAAACGAACGACGTGAATATCAACTGTCGTTTGCTGCATCACATTTCTCAGACGGTAACGATCGCATCGAATACGGACTCAGCGGAAAAGAGCGCATCTGGACCACGCCTCGCTTCACGCTGGACTTTACGCCGGGCATTGGCGGGAGCACCAACACCAAAGAGAATGTGCCGTATTACAACCCGAAGAGTGATTTTTCGGTTGTCCCTGGCCTGAGCGCAGAGCAGGTTCTTTACCGCCACTATGATACCGTCTGGACGCAACAAGGTCTGGCAGGCGTAGGTGGCTACTGGCAGCAAGGTGAAGATGCAGGCGCTATCGTCCAGGTAGGATACGGACAACGGCTTAAATGGAACAACGTCGTAGATGGCGGGGTGATGCTGATTTGGGATAAACGCCCCTATGACGGTAAACGTGAGCGGAATATCTCCCTCGCTTTCGATTTAAATGTCAGGTTTTAAGGATTGTTCATGCTGAAAAGATGCCTGTGGCTTAGCGCATTAATCGCTGGCTGGTTGATGATTACCGCGTGCAGCAGCGCGCACAATACAACGCCTCGCTATGTTCCTCCTGGGGAGAGAACACCGCTGACGGCGGATCATCAGTGGCCGAAAAATAGTTTCCTGGTACTGGGTTATCACGATGTTGAAGATGGTGCTGCCGACCAGCGTTACCTCTCTGTGCGTACCAGCGCGTTGAGCGATCAAATGGCCTGGCTGCGTGATAATGGCTATCAGCCGATCAGCGTGCAGCAAATTCTGGATGCCCATGACGGTAAAATTGTACTGCCGGAAAAAGCGGTATTACTCACCTTTGATGACGGGTATAGCAGTTTTTATACCCGCGTCTGGCCATTGCTGAAAGCCTACAACTGGCCTGCTCTCTGGGCGCCAGTAGGCAGTTGGGTTGATGCGCCAGCCAACAAAAAAGTCGATTTTGGCGGCTTAATGACAGCGCGAGATAAATTCGCGACCTGGAAAATGGTCGAAGAAATGGGGAAATCGCCGTTGGTGGAAGTCGGTGCGCACACCTGGAACTCGCACTTTGGCGCTGAGGCCAATCCACAGGGGAGTAAAGAGCCAGCTGTAGCGAACCGCCTGTATGATAAGAAAACCGGCACTTACGAAACGGACGAACAGTACACGCGACGTATAAACACGGATATTTCTCTGATCACTAACAAGATCAAATCGGTGACCGGGAAATCGCCGCGCGCGTGGGTATGGCCGTACGGCGCAGCCAACGGCACGACGTTAAACCTGGCCAAAGAGCATGGCTATAAGATGGCCTTTACGCTTAATGAAGGGTTGGCGAATGCCGCGTTTCTCGATGATATTCCGCGCGTGCTGATCTCTGATAACCCATCCCTTAAGCGCTTTGCCAGTCAGGTCGCTCAGGTCCGTGAGCCACAGACAATGCGCGTGATGCATGTCGATCTGGATTACGTGTATGACAAGAACCCTGCTCAGCAGAAGCGAAATATCGATAAGTTGATCCAGCGCGTTTATGACATGCGTATTTCTCATGTCTTCCTGCAGGCGTATGCCGACCCTAAAGGCGACGGGAATATTCGTGAGGTCTATTTCCCCAACCGCTGGCTGCCGATGCGTGCCGATCTCTTTAACTATATCTCCTGGCAACTACAAACGCGGGCAGGGGTGACGGTATATGCCTGGATGCCGGTTCTGGCTTTCGATCTCGACGCGTCTATTCCACGCGTAACCGCATGGGATCCGAAAACGGGACGTACTGCTATCAATCACGAGAACTATGTCCGCCTTTCACCCTGGAGCAGCGAAGCGCGTCAGCGCATCACTGAAATCTATGAAGACCTGGCGAAACACGCCAGCTTCAAAGGTATTTTGTTTCATGACGATGCTTTCCTGACGGACTTTGAAGATGCGTCACCGGAGGCGTTAGCCGCCTACCGTGCCGCAGGGCTTCCGGGCAGTATCGAGCAAATACGTAATAATCCTCAGGCGTTCGAGCGCTGGACGCGCCTGAAAAGTAAGATGCTGATCGACTTCACCAAACAGCTGACCCAGTCTGTGCGTAATATTCGCGGTCCACAGGTGCAAACTGCGCGCAATATTTACGCCATGCCGGTACTGGAGCCTGAAAGTGAAGCCTGGTTTGCACAAAACCTGAATGATTTCCTCAATACCTATGACTGGACGGCGCCGATGGCGATGCCATTCATGGAACAGATCCCGGCCAATGATGCCAACGCATGGCTTGACCGACTGGTGAATGCCGTTGCACAAAACCCTGGAGCGCTGGATAAAACCGTGTTTGAACTGCAGGCACGAGACTGGCGTAAATCCGGGGATCAGGCTGAAATCAGCGGAAAACAAATAGCCGAATGGATGCGCCAGCTGAAATTAAGCGGTGCAGGTAACTACGGCTATTACCCGGATGATTTCATCAGCGACAAACCTGAGATGTCAGAGATTCGCTCGACGTTCTCCTCATACTGGTATCCGCAAAAATGACCGATCGCATTATTGCTTTCCTGATACTTTGCCTGATGTTCAGCCTGCCGTTTGGCGTGGCTGTCATCTTTACAGGTGAAGTGATGTTGAACTTCGTCTTCTTCTGGCCTTTGTTCATGTCTGCTTTGTGGATAAGCGGCGGAGTCTATTTCTGGTTTTACCGTGAACGTCACTGGAAATGGGGAGATGACACGCCACCACCGACCCTGCCGGGGAATCCACTGGTTTCCATTCTGATCCCCTGTTTTAACGAAGGGATCAACGCGCGTGAAACCATTGAGGCCGCACTGGCACAGCGATATAAGAATATCGAAGTGATTGCCATCAACGATGGTTCAACGGATGACACTCACGACGTGCTGGAACAACTGGCAGTGGAATACCCCAGCCTGCGGGTGATTCATTTAGCTGAAAACCAGGGTAAAGCGCTGGCGTTGAAGACCGGCGCGGCCGCGGCGCGCAGCGATTACCTGGTGTGCATTGATGGCGATGCGTTACTGGATCGTGATGCCGTTGCCTATATTGTGGCTCCGCTGATCCAGTTCCCGCGCGTTGGTGCGGTGACGGGGAACCCGCGTATTCGAACCCGCTCTACGTTAATCGGCCGTGTGCAGGTCGGTGAGTTCTCTTCCATTATCGGCTTAATTAAGCGTACTCAACGAGTCTATGGGCAGATCTTTACCGTTTCAGGCGTAGTTGCGGCGTTTCGTCGTCGCGCGCTGGCCGAGGTCGGTTACTGGAGCCCGGACATGATCACTGAAGATATCGATATCAGTTGGAAGCTGCAATTGCGCCACTGGTCGGTATTCTTTGAGCCGCGCGCACTGTGTTGGATCCTGATGCCTGAAACGTTAAAAGGGCTGTGGAAACAGCGTTTGCGCTGGGCGCAGGGTGGTGCAGAGGTGTTTATCGTTAACATGCGTCGTCTGTGGTCGTGGGAGTTCCGCCGCATGTGGCCGCTGTTTCTTGAGTTTTGTTTTTCTACCGCCTGGTCGTTTGCCTATGCGATCAGTATCGTGCTGTTCCTGTTAGGGCTGATGATCCCGATGCCGGACTCGCTGTATGTGCAGCATCTGTTCCCGCCAGCCTTTACCGGACTTATCCTCGGCGTGGTGTGCTTGCTGCAGTTTGCGGTGAGCCTGATGATTGAACGACGTTATGAAAAAGGCATTGGCGCCTCGTTGTTCTGGATTATCTGGTTCCCGGTGGTGTACTGGATGCTAAGCCTGTTCACCACGCTGGTCGCGTTCCCGAAAGTGATGCTCAAACGCAAACGCGGCAGAGCGCGTTGGGTGAGTCCTGACCGTGGAATTGGGAGGATCGAATCGTGAATCAGCCACTGATCTTTACGGAGCGGCGTCTGCTGCCTCGCATTATCGATGTGTTGTTGACGCTCATCGCCTGGGTTGGTTTCTTATACCTGATCTATAAAGGGTTGATCACGGCCCTGGCGCATTCACCGTATATGGGGGTGCGACCCTTTTTCACCACGCTGGATACGGTCACGTTTTATATCCTTGTCGCCCTGGTCAACGGCCTGGTGCTAATTGGCTGGGCTAAGTACAACCAGTTTCGTTTTCGGGTGGAACGCCGCAGTCGCAGACCCGGGCTGGAAGACCATGAGCTGGCAGAAAGTTTGCGTATTACCCGGGAGCTGGTTACGGAACTGAACAAGGCGAGGGTGCTGACGGTCCACCATCATGAGAATGGCGAAATCAGTCATATCGATGTGGACAGGGATATTGCCGATAACCGCCTCCCGCCGCCAACGCCTGCGATGCTGGAGTATTTGCCACCAGAGCAGCAGCCGTCGTTGCAGAACAGGCCCGAGTGATATTTCTGCTTTCAGCAGCTTCCTTCAGCCTCGCATAGGTCTATGATTAGACCCAGACAATAAAAAAATGTGAGGCAATGTCGTGGATAAGGAACTACTGGATGCAGGTTACCGGGCCTATACCGGCGAGAAGATTGACGTCTATTTCAACACGGCGATATGTCAGCATTCGGGCAATTGCGTGCGGGGAAGCGCGAAACTGTTTAACCTGAAACGTAAACCGTGGATCATTCCGGATGAAGTGAATGTCGAGACGGTCATCAAGGTCATCGATACCTGTCCGAGCGGTGCGCTGAAATATCGCCAGAAATGAGTGAGGGGACCATGGAAATTCTTGCAGGTCACAACAAGTTTTATGTCAATGATGCTGAGGGCAACCAGGTTGCCGAGATAGTATTTGTGCCGACGGGCGAGCATCTGAGCATCATTGAACATACCGATGTCGACCCCAGCCTGAAAGGTCAGGGCGTCGGCAAACAGCTGGTGGCGAAAGTGGTAGAGAAGATGCGCGCTGAAAACCGCAAAGTTATTCCGCTGTGCCCGTTTGCCAAACATGAATTTGATAAAACCCGCGAGTACGACGATATCCGCGCCTGATCATCTTATGTGTACCGGAAGGTATAACAGCCATCCGGTTCATCACTCCCGATGCAGCAGATCCTGATAAATCCCCGTCAGTATCCCTTGTGGCCCAAACTCTTTTTTAATCCACTGAGTTACACGACCGGTTGCCGAATGCTGGGTGGCCAACAGCATTCGTGAATCCTGACGCGGGTTGTGGATCTGCCGCGTCACCAGCAACGACTTTTCCATCGCCTCGCGCACCATGTAGTCCGGCAGAAAACCGATGCCTTCACCCAGGATCTGGCACTGGCACTTGGTATTAAAATCGGGAACCAGAATCGACTCCTGTCCGTGTAACAGCCAGCCGACCTTCTTGTTGATGGTGTGTGCGGTGTCTTCCACCATGATGTTCGGGTACAGGCGTAACTGGCTCTCAGAAATGGGTTCCGGCATAAAGGCGAGGGGATGATCCGGGGCAATCGCAAACGACCAACGGATCGCGCCGATCTCGGTGTAATCAATTCCGCCGCCGTCCAGTAACGTATCGGGTGCGCCAATGGCGATATTAGCCAGGTTGTTGATGATCGAATCCCAGACGCCGTTATACACCTCGGTGGTGACGGTTATCTGGCAGGTTGGAAACTGTTTCTTGAGTACCTGCAGCAGCCGCGCTGTATGTTGAGGGGTATACAAAAGCTGGTTAATGCAGATGCGTACCCGGGCTTCAATGCCCTGAGCGATGGTATCAATGCTGCGCTTGATTGCGTGGAAATCGTTGAGCAGGTCGGTCGCCTTGCGAAACAGGTAGCGCCCGGACTCGGTCAGTTCAATGCTGCGAGTACTGCGGGTAAACAGCACCACGTCGAGACCCATTTCCATGCGCTTAATGGTGTAACTAATTGCCGATGTGGTTAAGCCAAGCTCTTCAGCCGCCTTGCTAAAGCTGCTGTAGCGGGCAGCCATCGTAAACGCCAGTAGGTTTTCCTCGGTAAATATTGAATTCATCTTTCTCCCCTCCGGCGACAATGCGCATCCGCAACACGATGATTGTTGAATGTATTTGTAATCCTTATACAGAGCAATCAGTTTTGAACAAAATTTAACACTAGTTTTACATTTGATTTGAAGGCAATCACACTTCTGTATTTTAATTGCAGGCCGCTATCCGTGCAGCATACCGCCTGATTCACCGGACTACTGATTAGTGGCTAAAAGGGCCCCAGTCATAAGGGAAAGATTGCACTACAGCACGTTTTGTTCTCATTGTTAAAATTGATTCAATAATCGATGCGCTTACGATGAATGAAATTTAAGCGGATGTTATTCTCCGCACTCTGTTGCTATTCTCAGGTTATCGGATATTTAAAAAGTCTAAAAAACTGCAGGAGAGCGATTATGTCAGAGAAAGAACTCATTACTGAATTTCTGCTGGCGGCAGAACAGGGCAATGCCGATGGATTAAAATCCTGTCTGGCAAAAAATGTGGATATTAATGCCACTAACCGCCAGGGGCGTACTGCCATTATTATTGCCAGCCTGAATAAACATTATGACTGTGTTTCTTTATTGATTGCTGAGGGTGCCGATATTAATAAACAAGATCAAACTTGTTTTAACCCCTTCCTGATTAGCTGCCTGACGAATGATTTAACGCTGTTGCGTACGGTATTACCGGCTAACCCCGACCTTAATTGTCTGAGCCGTTTTGGCGGTGTCGGTATTACGCCAGCCAGCGAAAAAGGCCATGTTGAGATCGTGCGTGAGCTGCTGCTGCGTACCGATATCAATGTCAACCATACTAATTTTGTTGGCTGGACGCCGCTCCTGGAAGCCATCGTACTTAATGACGGTGGCGCGAAGCAGCAGGAGATCGTTAAGCTGCTGCTCGACCATGGCGCAAATCCGCACATGACGGATAAATACGGTAAAACCCCGCTGGAACTGGCGCGAGAGAAAGGGTACCACGAAATTGCCGAGCTGCTGATTGCGGCCGGAGCCTGACACAGGAGCGCCATTATCGCTACGCCATCACGGCGATGCGTACGGGCGCTAACCGCAGACAGCGCGTTTCTCACTTTCCGGGGAACGGGGCGGGTTGAACAGGTTTTTTCCCACGCGGTAAACCTGTTGATACCTGAACAGCAGCGGTTGCTGACGTTACTGAGTGAAGATTGTGATAACGCACCTAACAGCTGTCGGCTGGCGCTGACGCATTGTGAAGACCTGTTTCATCCCGGTGAGCTGGTCAATTTTAGCGGGTCGGGAATAGTTGTTGGCAATGATAAATGGATAGAAACCGCCGGTTGCCTGCTGTGGCGAATACCACGGTGGACATCTGATGCAGCAAGTCTTGCCGCAGTCGGCTGGCAGCATTGGGAAGAGGTTATCCGCCAACAGCTAAGAAGCGACGACACATTATTTCTGTATCAGGGTGACAATCCGTTTTTTCAGGAAATCACCCGTCAATTACACAACCGCCGACAAACATTACTGACGGCGTTGCGTACAGGAGAAAATATCTCTACAGCGGTCAGCCATTTAATTGGTCTGGGGATTGGTCTGACGCCCTCATCGGATGATTATTTAGTGGGCCTAAGCACTATTCTATTTATTCCCGGACATCCGCTGAGGAAATATCGTGAAGATTTTTTAGCAGCTTTACAATATGCCGGAAATAATACGACGCTACTCAGCAAAATAACGTTAGAGGAAGCTTTTCATCAGCGTTATCGGGAAAGCATTGGACGGCTGCTCAACCATATTATTACTGAGCAACAACCCGTTTCTACACAATATATTACTGACATTAAAAATATTGGCTCAAGTTCTGGCTGCGACATGCTGTATGGCATGGCAGATGCCTGCGCCCTGAGCCACAGGTCCGGAGGGAATTATGTCGATCAGGATAGTTGTTAAAAAGAACACGTATTTTGATTCTGTCTCACTGATGTCTATCTCCACGCGCGCAAATAAGCTCGATGGTGTTGAGCAGGCGTTCGTGGCTATGGCGACAGAAATGAATAAGGGCGTGCTGAAGAATCTCGGCCTGCTCACGCCTGAGCTGGAAGAGGCGAAGAGTGGCGATCTGATGATTGTCATTAAAGGTGCGAGCGACGAAGCAAACGCGCAAACGCTGGTGGCGATTGACGATCTGTTTACGCATAAAGAGCAGGGTGGCCAGCACGAAGCGCGCTATGCCACGCTCGCCAGCGCGAAGAAGCACGTTCCCGACAGCAACCTGGCGGTGATCTCGGTCAATGGCCTGTTTGCCGCGCGTGAAGCGCGTCAGGCGCTGCAAAATAACCTCAACGTGATGTTGTTCTCTGACAACGTCTCTCTTGAAGACGAGCTGACGCTTAAGCAACTGGCGCACGAAAAAGGACTGTTGATGATGGGGCCAGACTGCGGAACCGCCATCATTAACGGCGCGGCGCTGTGTTTTGGCAACGCAGTGCGTCGCGGCAACATCGGAATTATTGGTGCGTCCGGTACCGGTAGCCAGGAGCTGAGCGTACGCATTCACGAGTTTGGCGGCGGAATTTCTCAACTGATTGGTACCGGTGGACGCGATCTGAGTGAGAAGATTGGCGGCCTGATGATGCTTGACGCGATTGGCATGCTGGAGGCCGATCCGCAAACTGAGATCATCGCGCTTATCTCCAAACCTCCTGCGCCAGCGGTGGCGCGCAAGGTGCTGGAACGTGCGCGCGCCTGTCATAAGCCCGTGGTGGTGTGTTTCCTCGGACGTGAAGCCGCGCCTGCGGATGAAAAAGGTCTACAGTTTGCCCGCGGTACTAAAGAGGCGGCGTTGAAAGCGGTACTGCTGACCGGCGTGAAAAAAGAGAGCCTGGATCTGCATCCGCTCAACTGGCCGCTGATTGAAGAGGTTCGCGCCCGTCTGACCCCGCAACAAAAGTACATCCGTGGCTTGTTCTGCGGTGGCACGTTGTGCGATGAGGCGATGTTTGCTGCCATGGAAAAACATGCCGAAGTTTACAGCAACATTCATCCGGATCCGGCGTTCCGCCTGCAAGATCTCAACCGCAGCGTGGCGCATACCTTCCTCGATTTCGGTGATGACGATTTTACCAACGGTAAACCGCATCCGATGATCGATCCCACCAACCGCATTAGTCGTCTGTTGCAGGAAGCGCGCGATCCTGAAGTCGGCGTGATCGTGATGGACTTCGTCCTTGGTTTTGGATCGCATGAAGATCCGGTTGGCGTGATGCTCGACGCGATCGTTGAAGCCAAAGCGATCGCCGCCGCAGACGGTCGTCCGCTTGAGATTCTCGGCTATGTGCTGGGAACCGATCTTGATACGCCGTCGCTGGAAAAACAATGTCAGATGCTGACTGATGCGGGCGTTATCTGGGCGAGCAGTAGCACCAACACCGGATTGCTGGCGCGTGAATTTATCTGTAAAGGGGAGGAAGCCTGATGAGCCAGACACTGTTTAACCAGCCGCTGAATGTGATTAATGTCGGTATCGCGATGTTCAGCGATGACCTGAAAAAGCAGAACGTTCCCGTGACCCAGCTCGACTGGACGCCGCCGGGCCAGGGCAACATGCAGGTGGTTGCTGCACTGGACGAGATTGCCGATTCGCCGCTGGCAGACAAAATCGCTGCCGCTAACCAGCAGGCGCTGGAACGTATTATTCAGTCGCATCCGGTGCTGATTGGCTATGACCAGGCAATCAATGTCGTGCCGGGGATGACCCGCAACACCATCCTGCACGCCGGGCCGCCGATCCGCTGGGAAAAAATGTGCGGTGCAATGAAGGGCGCGGTAACCGGGGCGCTGGTGTTTGAAGGACTGGCGAAAGATCTGGATGAAGCTGCCGAACTGGCCGCCTCGGGTGAAATTATCTTCTCACCATGTCACGAGCATGACTGCGTTGGCTCGATGGCGGGTGTGACGTCAGCGTCGATGTTTATGCACATCGTTGAGAACAAAACCTACGGCAACCGCGCATATACCAATATGAGCGAGCAGATGGCGAAGATCCTGCGTATGGGCGCGAACGATCAGAGCGTTATTGATCGTCTGAACTGGATGCGTGATGTGCTGGGACCGATGCTGCGCGACGCCATGAAGCTGGCGGGAGAAATAGACTTGCGCCTGATGCTGGCGCAGGCGCTGCACATGGGCGATGAGTGTCATAACCGCAATAACGCCGGGACGGCGCTGCTGATTCAGGCGCTGACGCCGTGGATTATTCAGACCGGCTATCCCGTTGAGCAGCAGCGTGAGGTGTTCGAGTTCGTCCTCAGCAGCGATTACTTCTCCGGACCGACCTGGATGGCGATGTGTAAAGCCGCAATGGACGCCGCCCACGGCATTGAATACAGCACCGTGGTGACGACGATGGCGCGAAACGGCGTTGAGTTCGGTCTGCGCATCAGCGGCTTACCGGGTCAGTGGTTTACCGGTCCGGCGCAGCAGGTGATTGGCCCGATGTTTGCAGGCTACAAGCCGGAAGATTCCGGACGTGATATTGGCGATAGCGCGATCACCGAAACCTACGGCATTGGCGGTTTCGCCATGGCGACGGCACCGGCCATCGTGGCACTGGTGGGTGGTACGGTCGAAGAGGCCGTTGATTTCTCTCGCCAGATGCGTGAAATCACTCTCGGCGAAAACCCCAACGTCACCATTCCACTGCTGGGTTTTATGGGCGTACCGACTGCTATCGATATTACGCGCGTGGGCAGCACCGGCATTCTGCCGGTGATTAACACCGCAATTGCGCACAAAGATGCGGGGATCGGCATGATCGGCGCCGGAATAGTCCACCCGCCATTCGCCTGTTTTGAAAAGGCGATCCTCAACTGGCGCGACCGCTACTGCCAATAACAACAATCGGGGCTAACGCGGTTAGCCCCACAGTAGCGAAGCGAAAAACGTTGCTTACCTGCAGGGCTGGGCGATCTCCGCGATCGCAAACGATGCTTAACCTGTTAAGGATATTCCATGAACAGCATAAAACTAGAATGGAAACGTGGTGACTGGGCAGCTTACTTTGGGCTGATGACCAACAACCTGACTAACCTGCTGACAATGATGGGGCTGCTCATTTTTGTCGTCGGGATCCCTACCGAAATTGTCTATGGTCGCATTGCGCCTGCCTTTGGTCTGGCGGTGCTGGTGGCCAGCGTCTGCTACGCCTGGTTTGGCCTGCAGATGGCAAAACACACCGGGCGTAAAGACGTGACGGCGCTGCCGTCCGGACCGAGCGCACCGTCAATCTTTACCGTAACCTTCCTGGTACTGATGCCGGTTTATCAGCAAACCAAAGATGCCAACTTTGCTATCCAGATAGCCCTGGTGTGGTGCTTTGTCGAAGCGTTGATCCTGGTCGGCGGCTCCTTCCTGGGCGAGACCATCCGCAAGATGATTCCACGTACGGTACTGCTTTCTTGTCTGTCCGGCCTGGGACTGTTGCTGCTGGCGATGAACCCGATGCTGCAGGCATTCGAAGCGCCGACCGTCTCCTTCATCGTCCTGTTGCTGATCTTCATTAACTGGTTCGGTAAGAAGCCGATTTTTGCCCGCATTCCTACCGGCTTGCTGCTGCTGATTGCCGGTACGGCCCTGGCGTGGATCTCCGGTTTACAAAGCCCGGAGGCCATTAAAGCGTCGATGTCTTCCTTTGGCTTCAACCCGCCGGAAATTCATGTCGACAGCTTCCTGCAAGGTTTGCCGCATGCACTGCCGTATCTGGCTTCTGCGGTTCCTCTGGGTCTGGCGAACTACATTTTCGACCTTGAGAACATTGAAAGTGCGCACGCGGCGGGGGATGAGTACAACACCCGTAAGGTGATGATGGCGAACGGCTTTGCCTCCATGCTTGGCTGCATGCTGGGCAACCCGTTCCCGGTGACCGTGTATGTTGGGCATGCGGGCTGGAAAGCGATGGGCGCCAGCATCGGCTATACCCTCGCTTCAGGCATCACCATGTTCCTGGTACCGCTGTTTGGCCTGGGCGCGTTTATGCTCGCCATTATTCCGATGACTGCGATAGTGCCGATTCTGGTGTTTATCGGCGTGGTGACCGCCAACCAGGTGGTGCGAGAAACGCCCAAAGTCGAGGTTCCTGTCATCTTCATCTGCCTGTTCCCGTGGATCGCTAACTGGGCATTGACCATCGTTAACAGCGTGATGGGCGCCGCCGGAACATCTGCGGGGAAACTGGGTAGCGACTTACTGCACAGCAAAGGTGTCTATTACGACGGACTGGTGCATCTGGGAAGCGGTGCGCCGCTGGCCAGCATGCTGTGGGGCTGCGTTGCTATCTTCGCCATTATGAATAAGCCGCTGCGCGGGGCGATTGCCGCAGCCTTTGGGGCACTGTTATCGCTGTTTGGCGTGATCCACTCCCCGGCAGTTGGCTTTGCTGAGGGCAGCTCGATGATGTTTGTTGTGGCCTACCTGATGATGAGCGGCATGTTTGTCCTCAAGCATGTTCTTGATAGCCGTGAAGCGGTGACTGCGCCTGAGCAGGAACCGACGAAAACGACCTGAATCGCCTGTAAGCGGAAGATAACACTATGAAAGAACTTGTGGTCGTTGCCATTGGCGGCAACAGCATTATCAAAGATAACGCCAGCCAGTCGATTGAGCACCAGGCTGAAGCGGTGAAGGCGGTGGCGGATACGGTGCTGGAGATGTTGGCATCGGACTACAACATTGTGCTGACACACGGTAACGGGCCGCAGGTGGGGCTGGATCTCCGACGTGCGGAAATCGCGCACGAGCGTGAAGGGTTGCCGCTTACCCCGCTGGCAAACTGCGTCGCAGATACGCAGGGGGGCATCGGCTATTTGATCCAACAGGCGCTGAACAACCGTCTGGCACGACGCGGCGAGCAGAAGGCGGTCACGGTGGTCACGCAGGTGGAGGTCGACAAAAACGATCCCGGTTTTGCTAACCCGACCAAGCCTATCGGGGCGTTTTTTAATGCAGCGCAGCGCGATGAGTTGCTTCGGGTCAATCCAGGCTGGCGCTTTGTTGAGGATTCGGGGCGTGGCTACCGCCGGGTTGTGGCTTCCCCTGAACCAAAACGTATTGTTGAAGCAGAGGCGATCAAAACGCTGACCCAGCAGGGGTTTGTAGTGATTGGTGCGGGTGGTGGTGGCATCCCGGTGGTGCGTAGCGATCAGGGGGATTACCAGAGCGTGGATGCAGTGATTGATAAAGATCTCTCCACGGCGTTGCTGGCACAGGAAATCCGTGCCGACATTCTGGTGATCACCACCGGCGTCGAGCAGGTCTGTATTCATTTTGGCAAACCTAACCAGCAGGCGCTGGATACGGTGGATGTCGCCACGATGACCCGTTACATGCAGGAGGGACATTTCCCGCCGGGCAGCATGTTACCCAAGATTGTTGCCAGCCTGGCGTTTCTGGAGCGTGGCGGTAAACGAGTGATCATCACCACGCCGGAATGCCTGCCCGCCGCACTGCGCGGCGAAACGGGCACCCATATTGTCCATTCCTGAGAGGAAATGCGAATGAAGGAAAGTAACAGCCGCCGTGAATTTTTAAGCCAGAGCGGAAAAATGGTCACTGCTGCCGCGCTGTTTGGCGCAGTCGCCCCGGTCGCGTATGCTGCTAATCCTGTCGGGAACACCTGCGGGTCGAAGAGCACAATGACGATTAACGATAAGCACTATTACCTGGATAACGTCCTGCTGGAAGCGGGGTTTGATTACGAAAACTCAGTGGTGGTGCACACCCGTACCGCGCTGCAAACCGTTGAAATCCAGGACGGGAAAATAGTTGCGCTGCGCGAGAATAAGCAGCATCCGGATGCGACGCTGCCGCACTACGATGCGGGTGGAAAGCTGATGCTGCCCGCCATGCGCGACATGCATATCCATCTGGATAAAACCTTTTACGGCGGTCCCTGGCGTTCGCTGAACCGTCCGGCGGGCACCACCATTCAGGATATGATCCGCCTGGAACAAAAGCTGCTGCCTGAACTCCAGCCTTACACCCAGGAGCGGGCGGAAAAGCTGATCGATCTGCTGCAATCCAAAGGCACCTCGATTGCCCGCAGTCACTGCAACATAGAACCGGTTTCCGGACTGAAAAACCTGGAGAACCTGCAGGCGGTGCTGGCGCGTCGCCAGCCTGGTTTTGCCTGTGAAATTGTGGCATTTCCACAGCATGGTCTGCTGTTATCAAAATCTGAACCGCTAATGCGTGAAGCGATGCAGGCGGGAGCGCATTATGTCGGCGGTCTGGACCCAACCAGCGTGGATGGGGCGATGGAAAAATCACTCGATACCATGTTCCAGATTGCGCTCGATTACAACAAAGGCGTGGATATCCATCTGCATGAAACCAGTCCGGTGGGCGTGGCGGCGGTGAATTACATGGTAGAAACGGTGGAGAAAACGCCGCAGTTAAAGGGCAAACTGACCATCAGCCACGCGTTTGCGCTGTCTACGCTGAACGAACAGCAGGTGGATGAACTCGCAACCCGCATGGCGGCGCAGCAGATTACCATTGCCTCGACGGTGCCGATTGGCACGATGCACATGCCGCTAAAACAGCTGCGCGACAAAGGCGTGGAAGTGATTACCGGGACCGACAGCGTGATTGACCACTGGTCGCCGTACGGCCTGGGAGACATGCTGGAGAAGGCGAATCTGTACGCGCAGCTCTATATTCGCCCGAATGAACTCAACCTGTCGCGGGCGCTGTTTCTCGCTACCGGTGATGTGCTGCCGCTTAACGATAAAGGTGAGCGCGTCTGGCCGAAAGCGCAGGATGAAGCCAGCTTTGTGCTGGTAGATGCTTCATGCTCAGCGGAAGCGGTCGCGCGAATCTCCCCACGCACTGCGACCTTCCATAAAGGGCAACTGGTGTGGGGGAATGTCGCAAGCTAGCCTGGTTCTACGCGCAGCGGCTATCGCTGCTGCGCTCCCATATATTAACCGACGATCCCCATATAGCCGTGAATCCCCATATATAAGCCGACCATTGCAATGAGCACGCTGGAAAAATAGGGCGCTTTGCGTGCCAGCGTGTTAAATCCGCTCCAACGCTTGGCCGCCTGCTGCACGCTGATTGCCGCACCCACGCCCACCGTTACCAGTGTCAGCGCCAGCCCGAGGCTGAAGCACAGCACCATGGTGGCGCCCAGCGTGAAGGCTTTGAGCTGGATGCATATCAGCAGCACCGTAATGGCAGCTGGGCACGGGATCAGCCCGCCAGTCAGACCGAACAGTAATATTTGGCCGTTGGTGACCTCTTTGCCCGCAAAGCGGCGCTGAATATCGGTGGCATGCGCCCGTTCGTGGGCATCCTGATACTCTTTCGAACCCTCGCTCAGCCCTGCTAACGCGGCATGGTTATGATCGTGGTCATGATGATGGTGATGATCGTCATCGTGATCATGATGATGGTGGTGATAGTCGTCATGAACATGGTGGTGGTGATGTCCGTGATCGTGGTCGTGATGCGTCTGGGCCAGCCAGTTCTGCTCTCCCTGCCAGGTTCGCCAGAACATCCAGAATGCGGTCCCGAGAATAATTATCGCCGAGACAAATTGCAGCCAGGGCTCAACGGCCTGGGCGGTAAACGCTTTGCTGATATACATCCCACCGAGCGCAATCAGCCATACTACGGCGGTATGCGACAGCGTTGCTGCCAGCCCCAGCATCACCGCCTGTTTGATGGTCCCCTTAATAGCAATAATAAAGGCCGCCATCATCGTCTTGGAATGCCCTGGTTCCAGACCGTGCAACACCCCTAATAGAATCGCGCTGGGAATGAAAAACCAGGCGTTGCCTTGCTGAAGTAGCGTAGAAAACTCACCCATGAGAATGATTCTTAGTTGTTTAATTTCGCCTGATTCTACTCCCCCCCAGTATCAAATACTACCCCCCAGTAGAATGTCGATGGTATTGTCCTTACAGCCAGACGTTAAAAAGGTAAAGTTATGTCACATACGATCCGCGACAAACAAAAGCTGAAAGCCCGAACCAGCAAGATTCAGGGGCAGGTAGCGGCGTTGAAAACCATGCTGGATGAACCGCATGAATGCGCGGCGGTATTGCAGCAAATAGCGGCGATCCGCGGGGCAGTAAATGGATTAATGCGCGAAGTGATTAAAGGTCATCTGACCGAGCACATTGTGCATCAGGGCGATGAAATAAAGCGCGAAGAAGATTTGGATGTGATTCTGAAAGTACTGGATTCGTACATCAAATAAGCCAGTTTAACGGCTCATCCACACACTAATGAATGAGCCGTTGATAACGTCATTTAGCCAAAAAACATCACAGATACGCACAGCAGACCGACAATCAGGGTGATCAGATTACCCACTGAACGGTACGGCTTCAGCGCCGGGATCAGATAGGTAGACAATGTCGGCATGATAAACAGAATCATGGCAATCAGCGGCCCACTAATCGCGTAAATCATTGAAATAGCATTAGGATTAATGCAGCAGATGATAAACGTGATAGCCGAGACCAGCATGATGGACAGGGCGCGGTTAAAGGCCCGGCTTTTCTTCACACCCACCTGATGCAACGATGTTTTTACTACCTCCGTTGCCCCTTCAATCACGCCAAAGTAGGTGCCGAGGAACGATTTTGACATCGCCACGACGGCAACGATGATCCCTGAAATCGACAGCCATGCCGGTGCGTTAGGCATCATCGATAGTGCTGACAGAATGGTCACGCCTTCATTTTTTGCATCCTCGATATAGTTTGTCGGAATCGAAAGCAAACAGCTGAAAACGAAAAACAGCACGCTCAGGCAGATGATGACGTAGGCTACCTTCATGATTTTTTTGCATTTACCCATGGCCTGCTCGCCATATTTCTCACGTCGATCAATGGCAAACGTGGAGATAATTGGCGTATGGCTAAAAGCGAAAACCATCACGGGAATAGATATCCAAACCTGATGAAGCGTGTGCTGATCGACAGACATCTGGCCGGTGAGTAACGTTGGCTGCCAGCTTCCGGTCAGGTAGAGCGAAAGGAATAAAAAATACGCGATGAGCGGGAACACCAGAAAGCCCATCACCCGGATGGTGGCTTGTCGACCCATCAGAAAAATTAAATTCAGCACCAGTACCACGCCCAGACTGACCAGCATACGCACGCGAAGATCTATCTCGATATGTTTTGCCAGCTGTTCGGTGAGTGAGTTGGTTATCGCCACGGCGTAGATCAGTACCACCACAAAGAAGGCAATAAAATAGAGGGTGGTGATCAGGCTGCCAATCTTCTTGCCGTAGTAGTGTGTAACCGCGCCAGTGATCCCCTCACCAGCCGACGTTTTTGAAGACAGGATAAACTGGCACAGCGCCTTGTGCGGCCAGTAGGTTAAAGGCCAGGCGACGAGAGCGGTGATAAACAATACCACCGCGCCTGCAGAACCCAGCTGTATGGGGAGGAAGAGGGTTCCTGCGCCGACGGCAGTCCCATATAGTGCGAAGCTCCAGAGAGTCTCTTCTTTTGACCAAAATTTCGACATTATTTGAACGTATCAACTATAAAATAAACAAAAAGAAGCGCAATTTACCACAAATGGCAGGGGCTGGGGGAGGTGTGAACAAGCGGGCTGGTGAATGGATGAATAGCCGGAACCGAGAAAATTCCGACTATTATTTTAATTATCAGGCAGTAACGCGCTGCTGGCGACGCTTCATAACACGCTCGCGTAACGTGTCATAAGCCCAGTTATAGAACATGGTATACGGCAGGAAGAACAGGAAGAAACCTATTTCCAGCGTGAATGCCTGAAACAGGCTGACGTTCAGCACATACGCCACGATGCTCACCCCAATCACAATAAAACCACTCTCAAAACCTAAGGCGTGAAATGCTCGCACTTTTGCCGTACGTTTTACCAGGTGCGACGGCCACAGACGGTCAAACAGGGCGTTATAAATGATATTCCAGATCATCGCTGTAGTGGCGAGAAGAATGGTCAGTCCGCCCATTTCCAGCACCGAGCGCTGCATCAACCATGCGGTGGTTGGTGCGAGAACAGCGGTGGCAATGCCTTCAAAGCAGACGGCATGAAAAATACGCTCTACTAACGAGCGGCGTTGGACTGTATCGTGTTGCATAACCTAAAACCTTCTTTGATGCCCGGATAACGGAATGGTGGCAATTTTATCGTTTAATGTGATATCTAAAAGATAGTACCCATCGATAAAGTAGATAGTTCATGCGTTACTCTCCTGAAGCGTTAACGGCATTTGTGGAGACCGTTTCCTGCGGTTCATTTTCTGCGGCGGCCCGGCGGCTGCGCAAAAGCCAGTCCACCATCAGTACGGCCATTGCGCATCTGGAAGCCGACCTTGGTTTTGCGCTGTTTGACCGTTCATCACGCCAGCCAACGCTGACCGAAGAAGGTAAGCGGGTGCTGGGTTATGTGCAGGCGATTCTGACGGCCAGCGAACGACTGGATGAAGCGGCGATCTCGCTGTCGGGTGAAACGGAAGCGCGTCTGACCTTCGTGTTGTCAGACACGCTGCATCCGGATGTGCTGGAAGAGTTGATGGTGCAGTTTGATCGCAAGTTTCCCCATACTGAGTTTGAATGTCTGATTGGCGAAGACGAGGACGTGATCGATCTGCTGCAAAAAGGACGTGCTCAGGTGGGGTTGATCGAAGCGCGGGAGGATTACCCGACCGACATGGGCGTTACGCGTCTGCCGATGCAAACCTGGATGGGATTATACGTGGCGGTATCGCATCCTTTGGCGGCTCAAGAAAAACTGCAGTGGGAACAGCTGCATACCTGGCGCGAGCTGCGTCTGAATACCTATCTGGAAAGCGGGACTAACGTGGCGCGCGGTCCCGTCTGGTCGGCTCCTAACTACCTGTTATTGCTAAGTATGGCTGTTCAGGGATTCGGCTGGTGCGCGCTCCCGTGTGCGCTGGTGGAGGAGTTTGCGGCAGAAAAACCATTGGTTCAATTAAAGCTGCCCGGCTGGCCAAAGGCTATCTCTATCGATCTGTTGTGGAATAAGAAATCACCGCCTGGCGTGGCGGGAAGTTGGCTGCGCGACCATTTACAGCAGAGTGGCGTTCAGATGACCAATAAATGATACGAATTTCCTTTGTGATAAAAATCACCGTTTTTAAACAACCTTGATAACTCTTTTTAACAATCATCTACTATTGCGGTGTTATTTTGCGCTGAGGTGGTGATGAAAGAGGTTGTGATAGTCGGGGCGTTAAGGACACCGATTGGTTGCTTCCAGGGGACGCTGGCGCGCCATTCTGCCGTTGAATTAGGCAGCATGGTGGTCAGGGCTTTACTGGAACGCACAGGCGTGGACGTTCATGCTGTGGATGAAGTGATCCTCGGTCAGGTGCTTACCGCAGGTGCCGGGCAGAATCCGGCGCGTCAGTCTGCCATCAATGGTGGGCTACCCAATACCGTTTCTGCCATCACCATTAACGATGTCTGCGGTTCGGGCCTGAAAGCGCTGCATCTGGCGACCCAGGCTATCCAGTGCGGCGAAGCCGACATTGTGATTGCGGGCGGGCAAGAGAATATGAGCCGTGCCCCGCATGTCCTTACCGATAGCCGCACCGGCGCTCAACTGGGGAACAGCCAACTGGTCGACAGCCTGGTACATGACGGTCTGTGGGATGCCTTCAACGATTATCACATGGGCGTTACCGCGGAAAACCTGGCGCGAGAATACGGCATTAGCCGCGAATTGCAGGATGCCTACGCGCTGCACTCGCAGCACAAAGCGCGGATGGCAATTGATGCTGGACGCTTTAAAGATGAAATCGTGCCGGTGGTAACACAGCGTAATGGGCAATCATTGGTGGTGGATACCGACGAGCAGCCCCGTACCGATGCCAGCGCCGAAGGGCTGGCGCGTCTGGATCCTACCTTTGACAGGCTCGGTTCGGTAACGGCAGGTAACGCGTCATCCATCAATGACGGCGCCGCTGCGGTGATGATGATGAGCGAGGCCAAGGCGCAAGAGTTGAACTTACCTGTACTGGCCCGTATTCGCGCCTTTGCCAGCGTCGGGGTCGACCCTGCGCTCATGGGGATTGCGCCAGTGTATGCGACGCGCCGCTGCCTTGAGCGTGTGGGCTGGCAACTGGCAGATGTTGATCTTATCGAAGCTAATGAGGCCTTCGCCGCGCAGGCATTATCCGTTGGGAAAATGCTGGAGTGGGATGAACGGCGGGTGAATGTTAACGGCGGAGCCATTGCGCTCGGTCACCCGATTGGCGCATCTGGCTGCCGAATTCTGGTTTCGCTGGTGCATGAAATGGTGAAGCGTCGGGCGCATAAGGGCCTGGCAACGCTGTGTATCGGTGGTGGTCAGGGGGTGGCGCTCGCTATCGAACGAGATTAACGATCTTACATTTACCGTCTTAAACGCCTTTCTAAGAGTTTCCCTGCACCTGTAAAAAAGCCCTCCAGCAGGAGGGCAAGGCCAGTTACAGAAACATACACTCTAAACAAAGTTAACTTATCAAAACATTGTTTCATTTCATGTGATTAACTGCGCACTTTGTTAGAAAAGGTGTCTTTTCGACTGATCATCTCGGCTGAATTTTCCATTTTTTATCCCTGCCCCTAATGAATAAATAAATTTATCGTATTGTTATTCAATCATTTTATTAAGGTCCATTTCGCTATTCATACGCGCTAGCGTGATCGCACTTACACTTTTGATAATAAGATGCGAAAAAAGTGAAACATCGTTTTATTTATAATTGAAAACACATTCAGGGAGGAATATCATGAGTGCATAAGATAAAACGGAACAGCGTTTTGCTATTCGTTTAAGCATTCACGGTCAATTTATCACTGGAGGTAAATGTGGACGTAAGACAAAGCATCCATAGTGCGCATGCGAAAACCCTGGACACTCAGGGGCTGCGTAATGAGTTTTTGGTCGAAGAAGTGTTTGTCGCAGATGAATACACCATGGTCTACAGCCACATCGACCGCATCATTGTTGGCGGCATTATGCCAGTGGCCAAAACCGTCTCTGTGGGTGGCGAAGTCGGCAAACAGCTGGGCGTAACCTATTTCCTCGAACGTCGTGAGCTGGGTGTGATCAATATCGGCGGCCCGGGCACGATTACCGTTGACGGCCAGTGCTATGAAATTGGCCATCGCGACGCGCTGTACGTCGGAAAAGGGGCAAAAGAGGTGGTATTCGCCAGTATTGATACGACAAAACCGGCGAAGTTCTACTACAACTGCGCGCCGGCCCACACGACTTACCCAACTAAGAAAGTCACGCCTGCAGACGTTGCGCCAGTGACGCTGGGCGATAACCTCACCAGTAACCGTCGTACCATCAACAAATACTTTGTGCCGGATGTTCTGGAAACCTGCCAGTTGAGCATGGGTCTGACTGAACTGGCACCGGGTAACCTGTGGAACACCATGCCGTGTCATACCCATGAACGTCGTATGGAAGTCTATTTCTACTTCAATATGGAAGAAGATACCTGCGTATTCCACATGATGGGGCAGCCTCAGGAAACGCGTCATATTGTGATGCACAACGAGCAGGCGGTGATTTCTCCAAGCTGGTCTATTCACTCCGGTGTCGGCACAAAAGCGTATACGTTCATTTGGGGCATGGTCGGCGAAAACCAGGTCTTTGATGATATGGACCATGTTGCAGTAAAAGATCTGCGCTAGTTGCGGGCGACAGCCGTGCCTGCTGCGGCGGGCATTATAAAAAATTAAGGATTTACAATGATTTTGAATGCATTCTCTCTTGAAGGTAAAGTCGCCGTTGTGACCGGTTGTGATACCGGTTTGGGTCAGGGTATGGCGCTGGGCCTGGCTGAAGCGGGCTGCGATATCGTCGGTATCAACATTGTTGAACCGACAGAAACCATCGAACGTGTGACCGCACTGGGCCGCCGTTTTTTAAGCCTGACCGCCGATCTGCGTCAAATCGACGGTATTCCGGCGTTGCTGGAGCGCGCAGTGGCAGAATTTGGCCATATCGATATTCTGGTCAACAACGCGGGTCTTATCCGTCGTGACGATGCGATCGACTTCAGCGAAAAAGACTGGGATGACGTGATGAACCTGAACATTAAGAGCGTGTTCTTTATGTCTCAGGCCGCGGCGAAGCACTTTATCGCCCAGGGTAACGGCGGTAAAATTATCAACATCGCCTCTATGCTTTCCTTCCAGGGCGGGATCCGCGTGCCGTCTTACACCGCGTCTAAAAGCGGCGTAATGGGTGTTACCCGTCTGATGGCGAACGAGTGGGCAAAACATAACATCAACGTCAACGCGATTGCACCGGGTTACATGGCGACGAATAACACTCAACAGCTGCGTGCTGATGAGCAGCGTAGCGCAGAAATCCTCGATCGTATTCCGGCGGGGCGTTGGGGTCTGCCGAGCGACCTGATGGGGCCTGTCGTGTTCCTGGCGTCCAGCGCATCTGACTATATCAACGGCTATACCGTTGCGGTAGACGGCGGCTGGCTGGCGCGTTAATTGCTTTCCAGAGCCAACAAACCCTGCTAAATGGCAGGGTTTTTTTTACTTTTGAATCATTAAAATCCATATTGTGGTTATAAATTATTCCATATTAAATTTCATGCGTATCAATTTATTGTTTTTAATATTCTTTAATATCAATAAATTAAATTTAATTGAGTGATTGTCGGTAAATTTTAAAATTGGAATATCCATCACATAACGATGTGGTGTAGCTATTTAATCCATGTTTTTGCCGTTTCCCGCCTGACGCTTCCTGCAAGGGATCCCTTACTTTCAATGGCATGGTTACTCTGTATCTGGCAGGAAAAAATGGTCTCAATAAATAATGATGCTGCTTTAGCGCCGCGCCCAGTGCGCGATACGCGACGTATGAATATGTTTGTTTCTATCTCTGCGGCTGTCGCAGGGTTGTTATTCGGCCTGGATATTGGCGTGATTGCCGGGGCGTTGCCTTTCATCACCGATCACTTTGTGTTGACCAGCCGCCTGCAGGAGTGGGTGGTCAGCAGCATGATGCTGGGCGCGGCAATTGGTGCGCTGTTTAACGGTTGGCTGTCATTCCGCCTGGGACGTAAATACAGTCTGATGGCGGGGGCGATCCTTTTCGTCGTCGGATCTCTGGGCTCGGCGTTTGCCTCCAGCGTAGAAATGCTCATTTTTGCCCGCGTGGTACTGGGCGTTGCGGTGGGGATCGCCTCTTACACCGCACCGCTCTATCTCTCTGAAATGGCCAGCGAAAACGTGCGTGGCAAGATGATCAGTATGTATCAGCTGATGGTGACGTTGGGCATCGTTCTGGCCTTTTTGTCTGATACCGCGTTCAGCTACAGCGGTAACTGGCGCGCTATGCTGGGCGTGCTGGCTCTTCCGGCTGTATTGCTGATTATTCTGGTTGTGTTCCTGCCCAACAGCCCGCGCTGGCTGGCGGAAAAAGGTCGCCACATTGAAGCTGAAGAAGTATTGCGAATGCTGCGCGATACGTCAGAAAAGGCCCGCGATGAGCTGAACGAAATCCGTGAAAGCTTGAAGCTGAAGCAGGGTGGTTGGGCGCTGTTTAAAATTAACCGTAACGTGCGCCGCGCAGTTTTTCTTGGGATGTTACTGCAGGCGATGCAGCAGTTCACCGGGATGAACATCATCATGTATTACGCGCCGCGCATTTTCAAAATGGCGGGTTTTACCACCACAGAGCAGCAGATGATTGCCACGCTGGTGGTTGGCTTAACGTTTATGTTCGCTACCTTTATTGCCGTCTTCACGGTCGACAAAGCAGGACGTAAACCGGCGCTGAAAATTGGTTTCAGCGTAATGGCCATCGGGACGCTGGTGCTCGGATATTGCCTGATGCAGTTTGATAACGGCACGGCTTCCAGTGGACTATCCTGGCTGTCAGTTGGCATGACGATGATGTGTATTGCAGGCTATGCGATGAGCGCCGCGCCGGTGGTGTGGATCCTGTGTTCGGAAATTCAGCCGCTGAAATGCCGTGATTTTGGTATTACCTGCTCCACCACCACCAACTGGGTGTCGAACATGATCATTGGTGCAACGTTCCTGACGCTGCTCGATAGCATTGGCGCCGCCGGTACGTTCTGGCTATATACTGCGCTGAACGTCGTGTTTATCGGTATTACGTTCTGGCTGATTCCAGAAACCAAAAACGTCACGCTTGAGCATATCGAACGTAAGCTGATGGCAGGTGAGAAGTTAAGAGATATTGGGGTGTAAATGTTGAGACGGAGTGTCGGATGACGTCTCATGTAAGCCGGGTAAGCGATACCCGGCTTTTTTATTTAGCGCTTTACCCGTGTAGAAAATCTTCGCGTATGGGCGTAAAGGTATCCAGCAGCGTTCCCGGTTTTAAACAGACGCAGCCATGCATAATGTTGGGTTGTTTATACAGGGTATCGCCCGCCCTAACGACATGCTTTTCTTCGCCGATGGTAAATTCAAACTCACCGGACAACACGTAAGTCAGCTGCTCGTGCGGATGATTGTGCATCGGGCCTATCGCGCCTTGCTCGAAGTTCACCTCAACCGCCATCATGTTACCGTCGTGAGCAAGAATGCGCCGGGTAACGCCATTGCCCAGATCGTCAAGTGTGGTCTCTTTATGAAAAATAAACATCCGGCCTTCCTGTAATTAATTAAAACAATGTTTCATTAAACCTATATCAGAAAATTAAAAAAAGAAATGCACGCCAACATATGTGGAAAGTTGATCACATCTTTGGTTCACTGGAGAGACAACAACGAGTCAGGGGAAATGATGAAAACGATCGGTCTGTTAGGCGGTATGAGCTGGGAATCTACCATTCCTTATTATCGACTCATTAATGAAGGGGTAAAACAGCGCCTGGGCGGCCTGCATTCAGCGCAGATCCTGCTGCACAGCGTGGATTTTCATGAGATTGAGTTGTGCCAGAGTCGCGGTGAGTGGGATAAAGCAGGCGATATTCTGGCGCAGGCGGCGCTGGGGTTACAGCAGGCGGGTGCGGAAGGGATTGTGCTGTGTACCAACACCATGCACAAGGTTGCTGAGGCGATTGAAGCCGCCTGTGATGTGCCATTCCTGCATATTGCCGATGCGACGGGTCGGGCGATACAAAAGCAGCAGATGCGCAATGTGGCGCTACTGGGCACGCGTTACACCATGGAGCAGGATTTTTATCGCGGGCGTTTACAGACTGAATTTGGCATTAGCACGCTGATTCCTGACGCTGATGACCGTCAGAAAATAAACCAAATTATTTTCGATGAGCTGTGTCTCGGTGAATTCAGCGAGTCCTCCCGCGACTATTACCTGAGCGTCATTAACCAGTTAGCGAAACAGGGGGCGCAAGGGGTGATATTTGGCTGTACCGAGATTGGTCTGCTGGTTCCCACCGAGCGAAGCCCACTACCGGTTTTCGACACCGCGGCAATCCATGCGCAAGATGCGGTGGCATTTATGCTTTCGGTTGTGGATGCAAAATAGCCTCCAGCGGGTCAATAAGACTTGGTAGATGGTCCTGAAGATGCGCCGTAAAAGCATCAACCAGCGCCGAGGCGGGGCGATGAAGTGGGTGAATCAGGCTGACCGTAAAGGGTACCGAAATACTGAAGCGGCGGATGACGACCCCGCTACTGGCGTAATCCAGCGCGGTCAGTGGGTTTACCACCGAGATCCCCACGCCTGCCCGCACCATTGCACAAATTGAAGCGGCACTATGGGTTTCAATCACCATACGGCGCTTCACCTGGTGCTCATTAAACAGGCTATCCAGTAGCTGACGGTAACTGTCGGTCCGTGACAGGCTGATGTAGTTTTCCCCCTGAAAATCCTGCGGCGTTAACACCGCTTTCTTAGTCAGCGGATGCCCCTGGGGCAGCACACACACTTCATCCAGCGCCAGCAATTCGGTGCGTTTTGTTCCGGCTGGCGTATGCAGCGTTTCCGTTAACCCCAGATCGTGGCGCTGCGCCGACAGCCACTCTTCCAGCAGCGGTGACTCCTGCGGCACTATCTGAATATTGACCTGCGGATAGCGTGCGAGGAATGGCTGCAGCAGTGGTGGTAAAAAGGACTGTGAGAATACCGGCAGGCAAACAATCGACAATTCGCCCTGGCGAAACTCGCGCAGGCTTTCGGCGGCGCTCACAATTCTGTCCAGGCCATACCACGAACGTTGCACCTCTTCAAACAGACGTAACCCTTGCACGGTTGGGTGCAGCCGGCCACGCGTGCGTTCAAACAGCGTTAATCCCAGTACTTTCTCGAATCGGGCCAGTTCCCGACTGACGGTGGGCTGCGAGGTATGTAGCATGCGCGCGGCTTCCGTCAGATTGCCTGCCGTCATGATGGCGTGAAAAATTTCGATGTGTCGCAGGTTAACGGCGGGCATGGGCAATCCTCGAATGAACCAATCCATATCATTTTTGCATAGACTCACGATAAAACGATATTTTTTATTCTTTTCGGGCTGTGGCGTAATCATAAAAAAGCCAATACTGGAGCACACCATGCCACGCCCACTCAACAACACAGACACTGACCTGACCGCCGACAACCTGCTGCGCCTGCCTGCCGAATTCGGCTGCCCGGTGTGGGTCTATGATGCGCAGATTATCCGCGCGCAGATTGCCAAACTGAGCCAGTTTGACGTGGTGCGTTTTGCCCAGAAGGCATGCTCGAATATTCATATTCTGCGCCTGATGCGCGAGCAGGGCGTGAAGGTGGATTCCGTCTCGCTGGGCGAAATTGAACGTGCGCTGGCTGCGGGCTTTGAGCCAGGAAAAGATGAGATAGTCTTTACCGCCGATATGATCGATGACGCGACGCTCGCCCGGGTGCATGAATTGAGCATTCCGGTAAATGCCGGTTCAGTGGATATGCTGGAACAACTGGGTCAGGTCTCGCCGGGCCATCGCGTGTGGCTACGCGTAAACCCTGGCTTTGGGCATGGGCACAGTCAGAAAACCAATACCGGCGGCGAAAACAGCAAGCACGGGATCTGGTATAGCGATCTTCCCGCGGCGCTGGAGGTGATTCAGCGCTACAAGCTGAAGCTGGTGGGGATTCATATGCATATTGGCTCCGGTGTGGACTACGCGCATCTGGAGCAGGTGTGCGGTGCGATGGTGCGTCAGGTGATTGAATTTGATCAGGATCTGGAGGCGATCTCTGCGGGCGGCGGTTTATCAATCCCGTATCGCGAAGGTGAAGAGGCGATCGATACCGATCACTACTTTGGATTGTGGAACGCTGCGCGTGAGCAGATTGCTAAATACCTGGGGCACCCGGTCGCGCTTGAGATAGAGCCGGGTCGTTTTCTGGTCGCGGAAGCCGGCGTGCTGGTAGCACAGGTACGCAGCGTAAAAGAGATGGGTAGCCGTCACTTTGTACTGATCGATGCGGGCTTCAACGATCTGATGCGCCCGGCGATGTACGGCAGCTATCACCATATCTCCGCGCTGGCTGGGGATGGTCGCTCTCTGGAACACACCCCGCAACGGGAAACCGTGGTGGCCGGGCCGCTGTGCGAATCTGGCGACGTGTTTACCCAGCAGGAGGGCGGAAATGTGGAAACCCGTCTGTTGCCTGCGGTGGTGCCGGGTGATTATCTGGTCTTGCACGATACCGGGGCGTACGGCGCGTCAATGTCGTCAAACTACAATAGCCGTCCTCTGCTGCCGGAGGTTTTGTTCGATAACGGCGTGGCGCGGCTGATTCGCCGTCGCCAGACCATTGATGAGCTGTTAGCGCTGGAATTAATCTGATTACAGCGTGGTGAAATGCCGGATGGCGCTACGTTTATCCGGCCTACGAAATTAACTGTGGGGCCTGTTGGCCGGATAAGGCGCTTGTGCCGCCATCCGGCATTTAATTACTTAAAATACGGCCCGAGCGTTACTGAGTCACGTAGTACCAGTTTGCCGGTAAACGGTGGGATTGGCTCGACGCTCTCGCCGTTGGCCAGCCGGATAGCCTGGTCGATTGCCGTGGTTATCATGGTATCAATCGGCAGATAAACGGTAGACAGCCCCGGCTCCAGCCATTTGGCGCTGGGTGCATCATCAAAACCAAACAGTGAGACGTCCGTTGGGATCCTCAGCCCGGCCTGATGTAACGCTTTTGATGCGCCCAATGCCATGTCATCGTTACAGGCGAACAGTGCGCTGAATTTCACCCCTTCCTCCAGCAGTTCACGACAGGCTTCATAGCCTCGTGTCATCGTGGAGTCGCCGTATTTGACCTTGTCGGGATCCCAGGGAATACCGTTTTTTTCCAGCGCTTTACGATACCCCATCAGGCGGGATTTACCGGTCGGGGTATGGCCTGGCACAGTGATACAAGCAATATCTCTATGGCCCTGGGAGATAAGATAATTGACCGCCTGATAGGCCGCGTCTTCCTGTTCAAAGAAAATCGCGCGATCGCGGGCCTGGCTGACATCACGGTTGATGACCAGCAAGGGCATAGCGATGCTGTTCATCAGCGACATTATCTCTTTTTCACTCATATAGCGGGTATAGAGAATAATGGCGTCGCACTGCCTGTCCGCCAGCATTTGCACGGCTTCCTGCTCACGCTCTGGTGTGTCGTGTCCGTCGGTGACGATCAACTGCTTGCCGTGAGATTCCGTCTGGCGTGAAGCCTGTTGCAGCAGCCGGCCAAAGTAGAATCCATCAAATGTAGAAACCACCAGACCAATGCTGTTGCTGGTGCGGTTTGCCAAAGATCGTGCTAAAAAATTAGGCCGATAATCAAGTGCCTGCATGGCCTTAAACACTTTCTGGCGCGTGCTCTCTTTTACCTGACCCGTGCCATTCAGTACGCGCGAAACGGTCGCTTTTGAGACGCCTGCGTGTCGTGAAACGTCCAACATCGTAGTCATAACGCTATCCTGGTTAATCGTTTGACGATGAATTCCCCGGCTCTGTCAGCGTCGAAACGGAATGGCGACGCACCAGAGTTGGGTTAAAAACGTGGGTAATTTCAGGTACGGGGCGCTTCTCCGCCAGCGCGAGCGCCAGTTCGGCAGCCTGGGTTGCCATCGTCACGATCGGATAGCGTACTGTGGTCAGACGCGGGCGCACGTAGCGGGAAACCAGCACATCATCAAAACCAATCAGCGAGATTTCTCCCGGTACATCAATGCCGTTATCATTTAATACGCCCATGGCACCAGCCGCCATTGAGTCGTTGTAGCAGGCTACCGCAGTGAAGTTTTTGCCACGACCAAGTAACTCGGTCATCGCCTGTTCACCGCCGCTTTCATCCGGTTCACCAAACGTTACCAGGCGATCGCTGACCGGTATATTGCTCTCTGCCAGCGCGTCGTAATAGCCTTGCAGACGATCTTCCGCATCTGAGATTGTGTGATTGGAGCACAGATAGCCAATGCGCGTATGGCCCTGTTGAATGAGGTGCCGGGTCGCCAGCCATGCGCCGAAACGGTCATCAAGGGCAACGCAGCGTTGTTCGAATCCTGGCAGAATTCGGTTAATTAATACCATGCCGGGGATTTGCTTCATTAGTGATGCCAGCTCAGCATCCGGGATGATTTTTGCGTGGACAACAAGGGCTGCGCAGCGGTGGCGAATGAGCTGTTCAATCGCCTGTCGTTCCTTCTGTTCGTTATGGTAGCCGTTGCCAATCAGCAAAAAATTACCGGTGTTATAGGCCACCTGCTCGACAGCTTTAACCATTGCCCCAAAGAATGGATCGGACACATCACCAACTACCAGACCGATGGTCTCTGTGGATTGTTGTGCCAGCGCACGCGCATTGGCGTTGGGGTGGTAGCTGAGTGATTCCATTGCACTCGTTACAGCCAGGCGCGATGCTTCGCTGGCTTTAGGGGAATCATTAATCACTCGAGAAACGGTGGCGACTGATACACCTGCTAGTCGGGCTACATCCTTTATGGTCGCCATGATAGTACCTGTTGTGGGTAAACGCTTACATTCCGTCAGTGTTACGGAAAATGGCTGGCTGTTCAAGCAGATTGCCCGTCAGAACGTCGCAAATGTGAGCGCACACGAGCGAAGTAAGACAGAAAATAGAAAATGCTAATTTTTGCTTACACTTTGCGATGTGCTGTTGCGATTGTTCGCTGGTGAGGGAACTGAGCAGATTGCTAGAGTTGAGATCCCAGAGGTATTGATAGGTGAAATCAACTTTCGGGTTGATCACTAGAATTACACCAGCCTGCGCAGATGCGCAGGTTTTTTTTTACCTTCAGCCTATCTGTAACAGTAACCGATAATTTACACAACTCGTTGCATTTGGGTTCATTCCTTTGCGTTTTCGCACTGGCGTATCTGGCTGCTGACGACCACAATCAAGATCCCAGAGGTATTGATTGGTGAGATTATTCGGTACGCACTTCGTACCTGTCTCTTGCACCAACCTGCGCGGATGCGCAGGTTTTTTTTCGAATTGTATTTAACAGTTACCTGTCGCGCCTATTCCCCAACTCGTATACTCTCCCACCATTGATGTTTATATAATTAATGGCACAGGGAGTTGAGATGCTATTTGGCTTTTTTCGTAATCTGTTTCGCGTGCTTTTCCGCGTTCGCGTCACGGGCGATGTCAGCGCGCTACAGGGAGAACGCGTTCTAATCACTCCCAACCATGTCTCATTTATAGACGGCATCCTGTTGGCGCTCTTTTTACCGATTCGTCCCGTCTTCGCTGTTTACACCTCGATCAGCCAGCAATGGTATATGCGCTGGCTAACCCCGTTGATTGATTTCGTACCGTTAGATCCAACCAAACCGATGTCGATTAAACATCTGGTTCGTCTGGTCGAACAGGGCCGCCCGGTGGTTATCTTCCCGGAAGGGCGTATTTCGACCACCGGTTCATTGATGAAAATCTATGACGGCGCCGGGTTTGTCGCGGCAAAGTCAGGGGCCACGGTGGTTCCTGTGCGCATCGAAGGCGCGGAGCTTTCCCGCTTTAGTCGCCTGAAAGGTTTGGTTAAACAGCGATTCTTCCCGCGCATCCGCTTACACATCCTACCGCCGACACAACTGCCGATGCCGGAAGCACCGCGAGCTCGCGATCGCCGTAAAATCGCCGGAGAGATGCTGCATCAAATTATGATGGAAGCACGCATGGCGGTTCGTCCGCGTGAGACGCTCTACGAGTCGCTGCTGGCGGCGAAATACCGTTTTGGCGCAGGCAAAAACTGCATTGAAGATATTAATTTCACTCCGGACAGCTACCGCAAACTGCTGACGAAAACGCTGTTTGTCGCGCGTATTCTGGAAAAATACAGCACCGAGGGTGAAAGAATCGGCCTGATGCTGCCAAATGCGGGAATCAGCGCGGCGGTCATTTTTGGCGCCATTGCGCGTCGACGCATTCCAGCCATGATGAACTACACCGCGGGTGTGAAAGGATTAACCAGCGCCATTACTGCGTCTGAAATAAAAACGATCTTCACATCCCGACAGTTTCTCGATAAAGGCAAACTCTGGCATTTACCAGAACAGCTCACCCAGGTGCGTTGGGTGTATCTGGAGGACTTGAAAGCCGATGTGACCTTTAGCGATAAGCTGTGGATTTTCTCACATCTGCTGGCACCGCATCTGGCGCAGGTGAAGCAGCAGCCGGAAGACGCTGCGGTGATCCTCTTTACCTCCGGTTCAGAAGGCCATCCGAAAGGCGTGGTTCACAGTCATAAAAGCATTCTGGCGAACGTTGAGCAGATTAAAACGATTGCCGATTTCACCGCCGATGACCGCTTTATGTCGGCGCTGCCGCTGTTCCATTCCTTTGGGCTAACGGTGGGATTATTCACGCCGCTACTGACTGGCGCAGAAGTGTTTCTTTATCCCAGCCCGCTGCATTACCGCATTGTGCCAGAGCTGGTATATGACCGGAACTGCACCGTGTTGTTTGGTACGTCAACGTTCCTCGGCAACTACGCGCGTTTCGCGCATCCATACGATTTCCATCGCCTGCGCTATGTGGTTGCGGGAGCGGAAAAACTGCAGGACAGCACAAAGCAACTGTGGCAGGAGAAGTTTGGTCTGCGCGTCCTTGAGGGTTATGGGGTGACGGAATGTGCGCCGGTGGTGTCGATTAACGTACCGATGGCGGCAAAATCGGGAACGGTAGGGCGCATCTTGCCTGGTATGGATGCTCGACTGTTGGCCGTTCCGGGAATTGAGGATGGTGGGCGTTTACAGCTGAAAGGCCCTAATATTATGAGCGGCTATTTGCGCGTCGAAAAACCTGGGGTGCTGGAAGTGCCGACGGCAGAGAATGCGCAAGGTGAGATTGAGCGCGGCTGGTATGACACCGGTGACATCGTGCGCTTTGATGAAAACGGCTTTGTACAGATTCAGGGGCGCGCTAAGCGTTTTGCTAAAATTGCCGGAGAGATGGTGTCGCTGGAAATGGTTGAGCAACTGGCGTTGGCGGTATCAGCAGACAAAATGCATGCCACGGCGATCAAGAGCGATGCCAGCAAAGGTGAGGCGCTGGTGCTGTTTACCACCGATAGCGAACTCACGCGTGAAAAACTACAGCAGTATGCGCGGGCGCACGGCGTACCTGAACTCGCCGTACCGCGTGATATACGCCACCTGAAGCAACTCCCATTACTCGGCAGCGGTAAGCCGGATTTTGTTACGCTGAAAAGCTGGGTCGATGAGCCGGAAAAACAACATGAGTGAGTCAGTGCACACTAACACGTCAATCTGGTCCAAAGGGATGATGTCCGTTATCGCCGCGCAGTTTCTGTCAGCGTTTGGCGATAACGCGTTGCTGTTTGCTACGCTGGCGTTGCTGAAGGAGCAATTTTATCCGGACTGGAGCCAGCCTATCCTGCAAATGGTGTTTGTGGGTGCTTACATTCTGTTTGCGCCGTTTGTTGGACAGGTGGCAGATAGCTTTGCCAAAGGCAGAGTGATGATGTTCGCGAACACCCTGAAACTGCTGGGTGCGGCAAGTATTTGCTTCGGCATTAATCCGTTCCTCGGGTATACGTTAGTGGGGATTGGCGCGGCGGCGTATTCACCGGCCAAGTATGGCATTCTTGGTGAACTGACTACCGGCGACAAACTGGTGAAGGCCAACGGCCTGATGGAAGCTTCCACCATTGCCGCGATTTTGCTCGGTTCTGTCGCCGGCGGCGTTCTGGCCGACTGGCACGTGATTGCCGCGCTTTCTGCCTGTGCGCTGGCCTATGCTGGCGCAGTGGTCGCTAACCTGTATATCCCGAAACTGGCCGCGGCTCGCCCTGGCCAGTCCTGGCATCTGGGGAAAATGACGCGCAGTTTCTTCTGTGCCGCCTCCTCGCTGTGGCGCAACGGTGAAACACGCTTCTCGTTGGTGGGAACCAGCCTTTTTTGGGGGGCGGGCGTTACGCTGCGTTTTCTGCTGGTACTGTGGGTTCCGGTGGCGCTCGGCATCACCGATAACGCCACGCCGACCTATCTCAATGCCATGGTCGCGATCGGGATTGTCGTCGGCGCGGGGGCGGCTGCGAAGCTGGTGACGCTGGAAACCGTGTCGCGCTGTATGCCTGCGGGGATCCTGATTGGCGTCGTGGTGCTGATTTTTTCTCTTCAACATTCGCTACTTCCGGCCTACGCATTGCTGATGCTTATCGGTGTGTGTGGTGGGTTCTTTGTGGTGCCGCTGAATGCGTTACTGCAGGAACGGGGTAAGAAAAGCGTCGGCGCAGGTAATGCGATTGCGGTGCAAAACCTGGGTGAAAACAGCGCGATGCTGTTGATGTTGGGTATTTACTCACTGGCGGTGCTGGTGGGGATCCCGGCGGTAGCGATTGGTATTGGGTTCGGTGCGCTGTTTGCGCTGGCGATTGCGGCGCTGTGGATTTGGCAGCGCCGCCATTAGTCTGTTATATGCTGTTGCAACCAGGCCTACAGGGAACGCTGTCTGTAGGCCTGATAAGCGCAGCGCCATCAGGCGCTAACTGTTAAGGTGCAGGATAGGTATACACCTGATGCACCGCTTCAATCTCTGCCAGCACTTCCTCGCTCAACTCCAGATGCAGACTTTCAACGTTGGTTTTTAGCTGCTCCATGGTCGTGGCGCCCAGCAAAGTGCTGGCGACAAACGGCTGACGACGCACGAATGCCAGCGCCATTTGCGCAGGATCCAGATTATGGCGTTTCGCGATATCCACATAGGCCGCAACGGCTTTCTGCGTCTGCTCGCCGCTGTAGCGCGTGAAACGGCTAAACAGCGTATTGCGTGCACCGGCAGGTTTCGCGCCTTTCAGGTATTTCCCGGTTAATGTACCGAAGCCCAGGCAAGAGTATGCCAGCAGCTCAACGCCTTCATACTGGCTCACTTCTGCCAGTCCAACCTCAAAGCTGCGGTTCAGCAGGCTGTAGGGGTTCTGGATGGTGGCGATGCGTGGCAGATCGTGTTTGTCCGCCAGGTGCAGATAGCGCATCACGCCAAACGCGGTTTCATTAGAAACGCCGATGTAGCGAATTTTCCCGGCGCGCTGAAACTCGGCCAGCGCGTCCAGCGTATCCAGCAGGGAAACGACCGGCGCGGAGTCTGTCCAGCTGTAGCCTAACTTACCAAAGCAGTTGGTCGGGCGCTGCGGCCAGTGAACCTGATACAGATCCAGGTAATCGGTTTGCAGTCTTTTCAGGCTGTCGTGCAGCGCTTCACGGATATTTTTACGATCCAGCGCCTGATTCGGACGGATGCCGCTGTCGTTGTTGCGTGATGGTCCGCTGACCTTAGAAGCGACGATCAGCTTTTCGCGGCTGCCGTGTTTGGCGAGCCAGTTACCTACGTAGGTTTCGGTGAGACCCTGGGTTTCAGGACGCGGCGGTACCGGATACATCTCGGCAACGTCGATCAAATTAATGCCCTGTGCTACGGCATAATCGAGCTGTGCATGTGCGTCGGCTTCGCTGTTTTGTTCACCAAACGTCATTGTGCCCAGCCCCAGTGTACTGACTTCCAGCGAGCTGTGGGGTATACGGTGATATTGCATAGCCGTTTCCTTTTTATAATCACGACATAAGGATTATAAAAATGGCTGAGGGAAGCGAAAAAGGGAAGTAAAATTGTTAAGGCCAGCGCGCTGCTGACCTCAACCATCAGCGTTCAATGATTTGGGACACATCATCGCGGTTAATCTGCATCGCATTGCCCTGCTGGTCGTGATAGCTCACCAGACCGGTATCATCGTCAATTTCTGGTTTTCCATCGGTCAGGATCATTCGACCATCTTTTGTCGCCATTACATAATCGCTGCTGCATCCGGAAACGGCAAAAGCCAGTCCTACGGCGGAAATCAAAACTGCCCATTTTTTCATCTGCTTATCCTCACATGGCCTGCGTCTGACAATAGTTTAGTAATAACGCGAAGTTGTGCAGGGTGAAAGCAGTAAAATCTTAAACTGTGAGAAGGGGTAGGTGTGGTGGGCATTCGCTCCCCTTGCGGGGAGCGATGAATTTTATCAGAGCGGATTTTTTTTATTACGCCACAGATTCAGGGTCTCTACCGCGATAGAGAAGAACATGGCGAAATAGATATATCCTTTCGGAACGTGGACGTCGAAACTTTCCAGAATCAGCGTAAAACCGACCAGAATCAGGAACGAGAGCGCCAGCATTTTTACTGAAGGGTGGCGATCGACAAACTCACCAATTGGGCGAGCAGCAAACATCATCACGCCTACGGCAATCACTACTGCCGCCATCATGATAAACAGATGATCGGACAAACCAACCGCAGTAATCACGGAATCCAGACTGAAGATAATGTCTAACAACATGATCTGCACAATCGCGCCCAGGAAAGAAGATACGCGGGTTTTTAACCCCTCTTCCTCACCTTCAATGGATTCGTGGATCTCCTTGCTGGCTTTCCAGATCAGGAACAATCCCCCCAGCAGAAGGATCAGGTCGCGTGCTGATATTGCCTCGCCAAACAACTCGAATAGCGGGTTTGTCAGTCGCGTTACCCAGGCGATAGAAGCCAGCAGAGCCAGACGCATGATCATCGCCGCCGCCAGCCCAATACGTCGGGCATGATTGCGTTGCGCTGTCGGGAGTTTGGCTACAACCAGAGAAAGGAAAATAATATTGTCGATCCCAAGAACGATCTCCAGCAGCGTCAGCGTACCGAGCGCAAGCCAGGCGTTAGGATCGGTTATCCATGCAAATAACATCGAACAAAGTCCTGCCAAAAAAAGAAGCGGTAATTATAGGCCCGTAACGCGGCGGGTGAAAGGCCGGGCGGTGCCTATTGCGCCTGGAACAAGAAATGTCGCTCAAGCAATGCGCGGGTGAAGTTCTTTTTCAGATAAAAGCCGCGTGGCAGGGTCAGGATGGGCTCGCCGTTGGCACCAATGGCCTCGGTTAGCGCGCGGGCGTTAGCGGCTTTAGGACGCAGTTGCAGTACTTCCCCATGGCGAGCGGTGATGCGTTCGACGTGACCTAACACAATCATGTCCATTAATTCTTCCCAGTCCAGACGCAATTGCCGGTCCTCTTCTTCATTCGGGCTCCACAGCAAGGGAGAGCCGACGCGGCGCTCAGCCAGCGGGATGCTGCGTTCGCCTTCTACTGGGATCCACAGAACGCGTTTGAGTTTGTGCCGTACATGGCTGGTTTCCCAGGTGACGCCGGTATTGCCGGTTAACGGTGCCACGCACACAAAGGTGGTTTCCAGCGGTCTGCCAAGACTGTCCACAGGGATCGTTTTCAGCTCCACGCCCAGCGCCGCAAAATCCTGCTCTGGTTTACTGCCCGCGCTGGCACCGAGCCAGATTTCCAGTAGCACGCCAATCCAGCCTTTATCGCGCTTAAGATCCTTCGGCGTAACGATTCCCGCCATTGCCGCTAATTCTCCTAACGCGTAGCCCGAAAGCTGTCGTGCCTGGCTCAGCAACTGGGCTTCAGATTCAGGGGGAGAAAGCAACGGACGGAGTTCTGGCATCGGGTTAACCCTTAGGTGAAAAAATAAGCAATGATTTTATACCGTGTGGACAGAGTTTATCTTTTTCCACATGCTTTATTCAATTATATGATTTATATTGGTTTTTAGATTCACGTTTGCAGAGTTGCGCAACAGCGAAGCGGGTTTTCCAATTCTGGTCACTGACAATGAACAGGATCTTACACCATGTTATCCACAGAAAGATGGGATAACTGTGAAAAACCCCCACTACTGTTTCAATTTACAGCCTTGACGTGCGACGAAAATCGAATTTTCACACAAATTGTGCCTAACTTATTGGCATAATCTGTGGATAAAACCGACGCTGGTCGATCTTTCATCAGCGTGAAGATCGTATGAGTGATGTACATCACATTTCTGTGTGTTTATCTGCGTGGATCAGTTTTAACTTTATGAATGTATAAGACTATTTTTACTCTGTGACGAATGTCTTATTCGGACTGTTCTGGGTTTTCCCATAGTAATTCCGTACTTCTTCACAACTATATCCACAGAAAAGGTGAATAAAATCGCCTTGCTTGCCCTTCTTCTGTTTATAACTCGGCCTTTAACTGTGAGTTATTCAATTGTTATTAGAATATCGCACCCTTAACAGAGTGGTTTACCGCCCCTCAGGAGTGTGAAACAATCGTTTGTATATAAGGTTTATGTTGAGGTAGTCCGGTGATTGATGACGATGGCTACCGCCCGAATGTAGGGATAGTAATTTGTAACCGCCAGGGGCAGGTCATGTGGGCCCGGCGATTTGGTCAGCACTCCTGGCAATTTCCACAAGGTGGGATCAACGCAGGAGAGACAGCAGAGCAGGCGATGTACCGGGAACTCTTTGAAGAAGTGGGTCTCAGTCGTAAAGATGTACGGATCCTTGCTTCTACTCGTAACTGGTTGCGTTACAAGTTACCGAAACGTTTGGTGCGTTGGGACACGAAGCCGGTTTGTATCGGCCAGAAACAAAAGTGGTTTCTTCTGCAATTGGTCAGCAGCGATGCTGAAATCAATATGCAAACCAGCAGTACACCTGAGTTCGACGGCTGGCGCTGGGTGAGTTACTGGTATCCGGTTCGACAGGTGGTGTCATTTAAACGCGATGTCTATCGCAGGGTGATGAAAGAATTCGCAAGTGTTGTCATGGCGCTTCAGGAGAGCACTCCTAAGCCGCAAAGCACACCTGCGTACAGACGTAAAAGAGGTTAAGCTACGCAAATTATGCTCACCCGCCTGCGCGAAATAGTCGAAAAGGTGGCCAGTGCTCCGCGTCTGAATGAAGCGCTCAATATACTGGTTACCGACATCTGTCTTGCGATGGATACAGAGGTCTGTTCGGTTTATCTGGCCGATCACGATCGACGTTGTTATTACCTCATGGCGACCCGGGGACTGAAAAAACCACGTGGTCGCACTGTCGCACTCGCGTTTGATGAAGGTATCGTTGGCCTGGTTGGCAGGCTGGCGGAACCTATCAACCTCGCCGATGCGCAAAAACATCCCAGCTTTAAATACATACCTTCGGTAAAAGAAGAGCGTTTTCGTGCATTCTTAGGCGTACCGATCATTCAGCGTCGCCAGCTTTTAGGTGTGCTGGTGGTGCAGCAGCGTGAACTGCGTCAGTACGATGAAAGTGAAGAGTCTTTCCTCGTCACGCTCGCCACGCAAATGGCGGCCATACTTTCGCAGTCGCAACTAAACGCGCTGTTCGGTCAATACCGGCAAACGCGCATCCGTGCATTGCCTGCCGCCCCCGGCGTGGCAATAGCTGAAGGCTGGCAGGATGCGACGCTGCCGCTGATGGAGCAGGTCTATCAGGCTTCAACGCTGGATCCGGTGCTTGAGCGCGAGCGACTGACCGGTGCGTTGGAAGAGGCGGCGAACGAATTCCGCCGCTACAGCAAGCGTTTTACCGCTGGGGCGCAGAAAGAAACGGCGGCGATCTTTGATCTTTACTCGCACTTGCTTTCCGATACCCGTCTGCGCCGCGAGCTGTTTGCGGAAGTGGATAACGGTTCAGTGGCCGAGTGGGCGGTTAAAACGATCATTGAAAAGTTTGCCGAACAATTTGCCGCGCTGAGCGATAACTACCTCAAAGAGCGGGCCGGAGATTTACGCGCGCTCGGCCAGCGTCTGCTGTTCCACCTCGACGACTCTATCCAGGGGCCGAATGCCTGGCCGGAACGCTTCGTACTGGTGGCGGATGAACTTTCGGCGACCACGCTGGCGGAGCTTCCTCAGGACCGGTTAGTCGGCGTGGTTGTCCGGGACGGCGCAGCCAACTCTCATGCGGCAATTATGGTTCGTGCGCTGGGTATCCCTACCGTTATGGGGGCCGATATCCAGCCGTCGGTGCTGCATCGTCGCACGCTGGTGGTGGACGGTTATCGCGGTGAACTGCTGGTCGATCCGGAACCGGTATTGATTCAGGAATACCAGCGTCTTATCAGTGAAGAAATTGAGCTGAGCCGCCTGGCGGAAGACGACGTCAACCAGCCAGCACAGTTGAAAAGCGGCGAGCGCGTGAAGGTGATGCTCAATGCGGGTCTCAGCCCGGAACATGAAGAAAAGCTGGGTAGCAGGATCGACGGTATTGGCCTGTATCGCACCGAAATCCCGTTCATGCTGCAAAGCGGTTTTCCTTCGGAAGAAGAACAGGTTGCGCAGTATCAGGGCATGCTGCAAATGTTTAACGACAAGCCGGTGACCCTACGTACGCTGGATGTCGGTGCCGATAAACAGCTGCCCTACATGCCGATCAGTGAAGAGAACCCGTGCCTTGGCTGGCGAGGGATCCGCATAACGCTCGATCAGCCAGAGATCTTTTTGATCCAGGTTCGCGCCATGCTGCGTGCCAACGCGGCAACCGGCAACCTCAGCATTTTGCTGCCGATGGTAACCAGCATTGATGAAGTGGACGAAGCGCGACGTTTGATTGAACGCGCCGGACGCGAAGTGGAGGAGATGATCGGTTACGAGATCCCGAAACCGCGCATTGGCATCATGCTGGAAGTTCCGTCGATGGTGTTCATGCTGCCGCATCTGACAAACCGGATTGACTTTATCTCAGTCGGAACCAACGATCTTACCCAGTACATACTGGCCGTCGATCGTAACAACACACGGGTAGCCAGCATTTATGACAGTCTGCATCCGGGGATGTTACGTGCGCTGGCGATGATTGCGCAGGAAGCCGAAAGAAGCGGTATCGATTTACGCCTGTGCGGTGAAATGGCGGGCGACCCGATGTGCGTGGCTATTCTGATCGGCCTGGGTTTCCGTCATTTGTCGATGAACGGTCGTTCTGTCGCTCGCGTCAAATATCTGCTGCGTCATATCGATTTTGATGAGGCGCAAACGCTGGCGCAGCGCAGCCTGGAAGCGCAGATGGCAGCAGAGGTACGCCATCAGGTAGCGGCCTTTATGGAGCGCCGCGGCATGGGGGGATTGATTCGCGGGGGATTGTAGGCCTGATAAGCGTAGCGTCATCAGGCATTACGGGGTAAAGATTACTTATACAGATCTTTTACATCTTCCCGGCATCCGCTTCTAACCCCTTGTGCTATCATTCGCACCTTTGGAGCGCCTGCATTATGCAGGCGCGCTTATCAATTGCTGTCTGACTTCAGCGAAATAACAAGAACTTGTGGTGACAGATGACCAGTAGCTATCTGCATTTTCCGGATTTCGATCCGGTCATTTTCTCAATCGGACCCGTCGCGCTTCACTGGTACGGCTTAATGTATTTGGTGGGGTTTATTTTTGCGATGTGGCTGGCGACGCGCCGCGCGAATCGCCCGGGCAGTGGCTGGACCAAAAATGAAGTAGAAAACTTACTGTATGCGGGCTTCCTCGGGGTTTTCCTCGGTGGGCGTATTGGTTACGTACTGTTCTATAACTTCGAGTTATTCCTCGATAATCCCCTGTATCTGTTCCGCGTCTGGGACGGCGGTATGTCCTTCCACGGTGGACTTATCGGTGTGATCCTGGTGATGATTATCTTCGCCAAACGCACCAAACGTTCGTTCTTCCAGGTTTCTGATTTCATTGCCCCGCTGATTCCGTTTGGTCTGGGTGCAGGGCGTCTGGGTAACTTTATCAATGGTGAGCTGTGGGGACGCGTTGACCCGAACTTCAAGTACGCCATGCTGTTCCCGGGCTCCCGTACCGAAGATATTTTACTGCTGCAATCTAACCCGCAATGGCAGTCTATTTTTGATACCTACGGCTCGCTGCCGCGCCACGCCTCACAGCTTTATGAGATGGCGCTCGAGGGTGTTGTGCTGTTTATCATTCTCAACCTGTACATTCGTAAGCCGCGTCCAATGGGCTCGGTATCCGGTCTGTTCCTGATTGGTTATGGCGCGTTTCGTATTATCGTTGAATTCTTCCGCCAGCCGGATGCGCAGTTTACTGGCACCTGGGTACAGTACATCAGTATGGGGCAGATCCTCTCTATCCCGATGATTGTCGCAGGCATTATTATGATGGTTTGGGCGTACCGCCGCAGCCCACAGCAACACGTTTCCTGAGGAACCATGAAACAGTATTTAGAACTGATGCAAAAAGTGCTGGATGAAGGCACACAGAAAAACGACCGTACCGGAACCGGAACGCTTTCCATTTTTGGTCATCAGATGCGTTTTAATCTGCAGGAAGGGTTCCCGCTGGTTACGACGAAACGCTGCCATTTACGCTCGATCATTCATGAGCTGCTGTGGTTTTTGCAGGGCGACACTAACGTTGCCTACCTGCATGAAAACAACGTCTCAATCTGGGACGAATGGGCGGATGAAAACGGTAATTTAGGCCCGGTTTATGGTAAACAGTGGCGCGCGTGGCCTACGCCAGATGGTCGCCATATTGACCAGATCACCACCGTGTTAAACCAGCTTAAAAATGACCCGGACTCTCGCCGCATTATCGTTTCTGCATGGAACGTCGGCGAGCTGGATAAAATGGCGCTGGCACCGTGCCATGCGTTCTTCCAGTTTTACGTCGCGGATGGCAAGCTCTCCTGTCAGCTGTATCAGCGTTCGTGCGATGTGTTCCTCGGCCTGCCGTTTAACATTGCCAGCTACGCTTTGCTGGTACACATGATGGCGCAGCAGTGTGATCTGGAAGTGGGTGATTTTGTCTGGACCGGTGGCGACACGCACCTGTACAGCAATCATATGGATCAAACGCATCTGCAGCTTAGCCGTGAACCTCGCGCGTTGCCGAAACTGGTTATCAAACGTAAGCCTGAATCTATCTTTGACTATCGCTTCGAAGACTTCGAAATTGAAGGCTACGATCCCCACCCGGGTATTAAAGCGCCGGTGGCTATCTAACCAGCTTCATGCTGACACAACCGACGCCCGTGAGCGTCGGTTTTTTTTGTCTAAAATCACGTTCCTCGGCGAACATTCCTGAAATAGTGCAACGGTCTGCAACGCGACAAATATTTCCCGCAGCTCGCCGTAGAAACCGAATTTCCCGCTCGTTATTCATTTTCCTCACGCCATACTGGCGACATGAAAAAACAACAAGGTTACACGCTTCTCGAAACCCTGATTGCGATGCTGATCGTCGCGGCGCTTGGTGCATCTGGGCTGTATGGTTGGCAGCGCTGGCAGCAGCAACAGCGGCTGTGGCAGACCGCCTGCCAGGTGCGGGACTACCTGCTGCAACTGCGTGAAGATGCTAACTGGCGCAATCGTGATCACGTCATCAACGTGCTCCGCGAAGGGGGGACATGGTGTCTGGCAAGCTCAGCGACATCACAAGCTTCATGTCAGCCTGTTTCACCGTTGATATTTGCGCCACTCTGGGCTGATGTCGAAATGGCAGATATCACGCCTTCACTGGCTTTTTTTGGACTGCGCAATACGGCATGGGCCGGACATATACGCCTGAAAAATGCGGCAGGGGAATGGCGCGTGGTGGTGTCTGGCTGGGGGCGAATCAGGCTTTGTGAGCGCGATGAGGCCAGATTATGTCAGTAAACGAACGGGGATTTTCACTGCTGGAGGTGCTCATTGCCATGGCGATTAGCAGTATTTTATTACTTAGCTCAGCACGATTTTTACCGGCGCTACAGCGAGAGATTCTGCGTAACACGCGCCAGTTAGCGCTGGAAGATGAAATATGGCAGCGGGCCTACACCGTGGCGAAGCATCTTCAACGGGCGGGATATTGCCGAGGAAACTGTGTCGGAGAGGGACTGGTGATATCGGCTAAGGGGGACTGTGTCATTGCACGCTGGGATGCCAATGGCAACGGCGTTTGGGAGAGCAGTTCCGCGAAAGAGGCTGATGCTATCGGGTTTCGTTTACAGGACAAGGTATTGGAAACCCTGCGTGGAGCCACCGGCTGTACTGGAAAAGGATGGGAGAAAATGACCGATCAGACTACCATCCAGATTGAGGCATTCCAGGTTGAACGGCTGAATTTTAGCGGATATTCCCCGCTTCTTACGCTGCGTTTGCGTGGAGTGAGCAATGACGAACCACAAAAAGTTGTTGAAGCAGTCTACAGCGTTACGGGATTCAACCTGTGAACCGTGAGCGAGGCGTATCCTCTCTGGCAATGGTCCTGTTGCTGCTGGTGCTCGGTAGTCTGCTGCTGCAAGGCGTTAGCAGACAGGAGGCTAGTTTTGCTGCGCGTGTGTCCACACAAAGTCAGGCGCTGCAGCGTCAGGCGGTAGTGCAATCCGCGATGGAATGGGGGCGTATACAACCCTAGCGCTTACAACCCGTCGTACAGTGTCGGCGCGATCCCACGCAGAATGCCGCGGTTTGCCTGCGCCTGCTTACCAATAATTTCGTGCTGCTAATCGCCCACTATGAAGGAGTATTTTTATGGCGTCAGGGGGCGGTTATTGATGGCAACATAGAATTCTCGGCGCATGGCTGGAGCGATTTTTGTCCGCTTAAGGAGCAGACGTTATGCCAGATCCCCTGAACAGTCAGCGTGGCTTTAGTCTGCCGGAAGTGATGCTGGCAATGGTACTGATGATCATGATTGTGACCGCGTTGTCAGGATACCAGCGGGTGCTAATGAACAGCTTTATTATCAGAAACCAGTATCAACAACTCTGGCGTCACGCCTGGCAGCAAAGCCAGCTGTACCAGTTTTCATCGCCTGTGAACTGGCAGGTTAACCGAATGCAGACAACGAGAGCGGGATGTGTCAGCATCAACGTCATAATTTCTTCACCCCTCGGCAGGCAGGGTCAGATGACGCGTCTGCATTGCCCGAATCGTCAGTAGTCAGGAGTCGCTATGTTAAGGGTCTACCACTCTAACCGTCTGGATGTGCTGGAAGCGTTAATGGAGTTTATCGTTGAGCGCGAGCGGCTGGACGACCCCTTTGAGCCTGAGATGATCCTGGTTCAAAGTACCGGTATGGCGCAGTGGTTACAAATGACTCTTGCACAGAAGTTTAGTATTGCCGCCAATATCGATTTTCCGCTGCCCGCGAGTTTTATCTGGGATATGTTTGTGCGCGTGCTGCCGGATATCCCGAAAGAGAGCGCGTTCAGCAAACAGAGCATGAGCTGGAAGTTGATGACGCTGTTGCCGCAATTACTGGATGGCGATGACTTTGCATTGCTGCGCCACTATCTGACGGACGACACCGATAAACGTAAGCTTTTTCAGCTTTCCTCGCGCGCGGCTGACCTTTTCGACCAGTATTTAGTCTACCGCCCTGACTGGTTGACCCAGTGGGAAGCGGGGCGACTGGTTGAGGGACTCGGCGAGTCTCAGGCCTGGCAGGCACCGTTGTGGAAAGCGCTGGTGGAATACACCGCGGAGTTGGGCCAGCCGCGTTGGCATCGTGCCAATTTATACCAACGATTTATTCAGACGTTGGAAAACGCGTCCGAGTGCCCGCAGGGACTGCCTTCTCGCGTCTTTATTTGCGGCATTTCGGCGCTGCCGCCGGTTTATTTGCAGGCATTGCAAGCGCTGGGTAAGCACATCGATATTCATCTGCTGTTTACCAACCCTTGTCGCTACTACTGGGGAGATATTAAAGATCCTGCCTGGCTGGCGAAGCTGATGGCGCGTCAGCGTCGGCACAGCTTTGAAGAACGGCACCTGCCGCTGTTTCGTGATAACCAGAAAGCCGAAGGATTATTTAACAGCGATGGGGAACAGGATGTGGGCAACCCGATGCTGGCCTCGTGGGGCAAGCTGGGGCGTGATTACATTTATTTGCTTTCGGAGCTGGAAAATAGTCAGGAATTGGATGCGTTTGTCGACATTACGCCTGACAACCTTTTGCATAATATTCAATCGGATATTCTGGAACTCGAAAGTCATGCCGTGGCGGGCGTCACGCTGGAAGAATATTCCCGTAGTGACAATAAACGCCGGCTTGAACTGAACGATACCAGCGTGACTTTCCATGTCTGCCATAGCCCACAGCGCGAGGTGGAAATTCTGCATGACCGGCTGTTGGCCATGCTGGAAGCGGACCCAACGCTGACGCCGCGCGATATTATCGTGATGGTGGCGGACATCGACAGCTACAGCCCATTCATTCAGTCGGTCTTTGGAAGTGCACCAGCCGAGCGTTACTTACCTTATGCGATTTCCGACCGTCGGGCACGCCAGTCTCATCCCGTCTTACAGGCTTTTATTAGTCTGCTGTCTCTACCGGATAGCCGTTTTGTCTCAGAGGATGTCCTGGCGTTACTGGATGTCCCCGTGCTGGCGGCGCGTTTCAACATTGATGAAGAAGGGTTGCGCTATCTTCGCTTATGGGTCAATGAATCCGGGATTCGTTGGGGAATTGACGACGATAACGTGCGTGAACTGGAACTTCCGCCTACAGGTCAGCATACCTGGCAATTTGGTTTAACGCGTATGCTGCTCGGCTACGCGATGGAAAGCGCGCAGGGCGAGTGGCAATCGGTATTGCCTTACGATGAGTCCAGCGGTTTGATTGCCGAGCTGGTAGGGCATCTGGCCTCGTTGCTGATGCAGCTTAATCTCTGGCGTAGAGGATTAGCGCAGGAACGACCGCTGGAAGAGTGGCTACCTGTTTGTCGGGAAATGCTTAATGATTTCTTCCTGCCGGACGCGGATACCGAAGCGGCGATGACGCTGATTGAACAGCAGTGGCAGGCTATTATCACTGAAGGTTTAGGGGCCGAGTACGGCGATGCTATACCGCTCTCTCTGTTACGTGATGAGCTGGCCCAGCGCCTTGATCAGGAACGCATCAGCCAGCGCTTCCTGGCGGGTCCCGTTAACATTTGTACGCTGATGCCGATGCGCTCCATTCCGTTCAAAGTGGTGTGCCTGCTGGGTATGAACGATGGCGTTTATCCACGCCAGCTTGCGCCGCTGGGCTTTGATTTAATGAGTCAAAAACCGATGCGGGGCGATCGCAGCCGTCGTGATGATGACCGCTATCTGTTCCTCGAAGCATTGATTTCGGCACAGCAGACGCTCTACATCAGCTACATTGGCCGCTCGATCCAGGATAACAGCGAGCGCTTCCCGTCGGTGCTGGTGCAAGAACTGATGGACTACATTGGGCAAAGCCATTATCTGCCGGGTGACGAATTGTTGACCTGCGATCAAAGCGAGACAAGGGTAAAAGCGCACATTACCCGTTTGCATACCCGTATGCCCTTTGATGCGCAAAACTATCTACCAGGCGAACAGCAAAGCTATGCCCGGGAATGGCTACCTGCGGCGAGCCTGTCAGGAAAAGCGCACACGGATTTTGTGCAGCCTCTTCCTTTTGAAATGCCAGAAACGCTAACGCTGGAAACACTGCAGCGATTTTGGGCACATCCGGTACGCGCCTTTTTCCAGATGCGTTTGAGGGTCAATTTCCGCTCTGAAGAGAGTGAGATCCCGGACACGGAGCCTTTCACCCTTGAAGGATTAACCCGCTATCAGCTTAATCAGCAATTGCTTAATACACTGGTTGAAGAGAACGACGCTGAACGACTGTTCCGCCGTTTTCGCGCGGCGGGCACGCTACCCTATGGGCCGTTTGGCGAAATTCTGTGGGATACGCAGCGTCAGGAGATGCAGTCGCTGGCTGAGCGTATTATCGCCTGTCGTCAGCCCTGTCAGAGCATGGAAATCGATCTTAACTGTAACGGCGTACAAATCACCGGTTGGTTGCCGCAGGTACAAGAGGACGGTTTGTTGCGCTGGCGCCCATCTTTGATCAGCATTGCGCAGGGCGTGCAACTTTGGCTGGAACATCTTGTCTATTGTGCGAGTGGCGGTACGGGAGAGAGCCGATTATTCCTGCGTAAAGACGGGGAATGGCGTTTTCCGCCGCTGGATGCAGAACAGGCGTTGCTGTATCTGTCGCAACTCATTGAGGGGTATCGGGAAGGCATGTCGTCACCATTGCTGGTATTGCCCGAAAGCGGCGGTGCATGGATAAAAACCTGTTATGACGCCGCAAATGATGCCATGTTAGATGACGATGCAACGTTGCAAAAAGCGCGCAGTAAGTTTCTGCAAGCCTATGAAGGCAACATGATAGTACGTGGCGAAGGTGATGATATCTGGTATCAGCGTCTTTGGCGTCAACTGGATGCTGATACGCTGGAGACTATTGTTTTACAGTCTCAACGCTACCTGTTACCGATTTTTCGCTTCAATCAGTCATGATGGCTGTATAAAAATTGCGCAATTCGATAGCTTCCACTATGATGCGCATTCTGTCACGGACTGATTCTTACAAAGAGAAGATGCTGGCTCGTTCAGCACATAGTCTTGCCCTGTTCAGACCATGTATTTATGCGTGGTTTGTAGTGAACAGGTGAATACGTTAATGATGAGGTTTGTGAATGCCCCGCAGCACCTGGTTCAGCGCATTACTGTTGTTCGTCGCCCTTTGGGTTCCCGTAAGTCAGGCAGATACCGGTTGGCAGCCTTTAGCTGAAACCATCCGTAAAAGCGATAAAGATACCCGTCAGTATCAGGCCGTGCGCCTTGATAACGGCATGGTTGTGCTGCTGGTATCCGATCCTCAGGCCGTGAAATCCCTTTCTGCACTGGTAGTCCCCGTGGGCTCGCTGGAAGATCCGGACGATCATCAGGGGCTGGCGCACTATCTCGAACACATGTGCCTGATGGGCTCGAAAAAATACCCGCAGCCGGACAGCCTGGCTGAATTTCTGAAAATGCACGGCGGTAGCCACAATGCCAGCACTGCGCCTTATCGTACGGCCTTCTATCTTGAAGTCGAAAACGACGCGTTGGTGGGGGCGGTGGATCGCCTGGCGGATGCTATTGCCGATCCATTGTTGGATAAAAAATATGCCGACCGTGAGCGTAACGCGGTTAACTCCGAGCTGACGCTGGCGCGTACCCGAGACGGGATGCGTATGGCGCAGGTGAGCGCTGAGACTATCAACCCGGCGCACCCTGGCTCGCGTTTCTCTGGCGGGAATCTAGAGACATTAAGCGACAAACCGGGCAACCCGGTGGTACAGGCGTTACAAAAATTTCATGAAAAGTACTACTCCGCGAACCTGATGAAGGCGGTGATTTATAGCAATAAACCGCTGCCAGAGCTGGCGCGGATAGCGGCTGACACCTTTGGGCGCGTGCCGAACAGAAATATCGAAAAGCCTGAAATTACCGTACCGGTCGTCACTGACGCGCAAAAGGGCATCATCATCCACTATGTTCCGGCAATGCCGCGTAAAGTATTGCGCGTCGAGTTTCGTATCGATAACAACAGCGCGCAGTTCCGCAGTAAAACCGATGAGCTGGTGACCTACCTGATTGGCAATCGTAGTCCGGGCACATTGTCTGACTGGCTGCAAAAGCAGGGTCTGGTTGAAGGTATTCGCGCAGACTCCGATCCGGTGGTCAACGGAAACAGCGGCGTGTTAGCCATTTCCGCGACGTTAACCGACAAGGGGCTGGCGAATCGCGATGAAGTTGTCGCGGCAATCTTTAGCTACCTCAATTTGTTACGCGAGAAAGGCGTCGATAAACGCTATTTTGACGAGCTGGCGCATGTGCTGGATCTCGATTTCCGTTATCCCTCCATCACCCGTGATATGGACTACGTGGAATGGCTGGCTGATACCATGATCCGCGTTCCCGTCGAGCATACGCTGGATGCGGTGAATATTGCTGACCAGTACGATGCGAAAGCTGTTGAGCAACGTCTGGCAATGATGACGCCGCAGAATGCACGTATCTGGTATATCAGCGCGAAAGAGCCGCATAATAAAACCGCTTATTTTGTCGATGCGCCTTACCAGGTGGATAAAATCAGCGACAAAACCTTTGCCGACTGGCAGCAAAAAGCACAGGGCATTGCGCTGTCGTTACCGGAGGTGAACCCCTACATTCCGGATGATTTCACGCTGATTAAGACGGATAAAAAATACGCTCATCCGGAGCTGATTGTTGATGAGCCGGATTTACGCGTGGTGTATACCCCGAGCCAGTATTTTGCCAGCGAGCCGAAGGCTGACGTCAGCGTGATCCTGCGTAACCCGAAAGCCATGGACAGCGCCCGCAACCAGGTCTTATTCGCACTTAACGATTACCTGGCGGGGATTGCGCTCGATCAGTTAAGTAACCAGGCATCGGTAGGTGGAATTGGTTTCTCTACCAACGCTAACAATGGGTTGATGCTTAACGCCAACGGCTACACCCAACGTTTGCCGCAGCTTTTTCAGGCGCTGCTGAGCGGCTATTTCAGCTATACCTCAACGGATGAACAATTGGAACAGGCGAAATCCTGGTATGCCCAGATGATGGATTCCGCAGAAAAGGGTAAAGCCTACGATCAGGCTATTATGCCGGTGCAGATGCTTTCTCAGGTGCCTTATTTTTCACGTGATGAGCGCCGTCAGTTGCTGCCTTCCATCACCCTGAAAGAGGTGATGACCTACCGCGACGCCTTAAAAACCGGTGCGCGACCTGAATTCCTGGTCATTGGTAATATGAGCGAAGCTCAGACAACGAGCATGGCGCGGGATATCCAAAAACAGCTTGGTGCGAACGGGTCACAGTGGTGTCGCAACAAAGATGTGGTTGTGGACAAGAAGCAGTCCGTCATCTTTGAAAAAGCAGGCAGCAGCACGGATTCAGCACTGGCGGCGGTATTTGTGCCAACCGGATACGATGAATACGGCAGTTCAGCCTACAGCGCCATGTTGGGGCAGATTGTTCAGCCGTGGTTCTACAATCAGCTGCGTACTGAAGAGCAGTTAGGTTACGCCGTATTTGCTTTCCCGATGAGCGTTGGCCGTCAGTGGGGAATGGGGTTCCTGCTGCAAAGCAGTGATAAGCAGCCGTCTTACCTCTGGGAGCGTTATAAAGCGTTCTTCCCGACGGCGGAAGCGAAGCTGCGGGCGATGAAACCTGAAGAGTTCGCGCAAATTCAGCAGGCGATTATTGCGCAAATGCTGCAGGCGCCGCAAACGCTGGGGGCAGAAGCCTCACAGTTAAGCAAAGATTTTGATCGCGGCAATATGCGCTTCGATTCACGTGATAAAATAGTGGCTCAGATTAAACTGCTGACGCCGCAAAAACTTGCCGACTTCTTCCATCAGGCGGTGGTTGAGCCGCAAGGCATGGCGATATTGTCACAGGTTTCCGGCAGTCAGAACGGGCAAGCAGAATATGTGCACCCGGAAGGCTGGAAAGTGTGGCAGACCGTCAGCGCGTTGCAGCAAACCTTACCCCTGATGAGTGATAAGAATGAATGATGCCGCTGAGTCCCTTGATCCACTGCGTTTGCCCCTGACGGGCGAGCGTCTGATTGAAGCCTCTGCGGGCACCGGTAAAACCTTTACCATCGCCGCCCTGTATTTACGTTTACTGCTTGGACTGGGCGGCTCTGCCGCCTTTCCTCGTCCTCTGACCGTCGAAGAACTGCTGGTAGTCACCTTCACTGAGGCGGCTACCGAAGAGTTGCGCGGTCGAATTCGTAGCAACATTCATGAACTGCGAATTGCCTGCCTGCGTGAAACCACCGACAACCCGCTATATGCCCGTTTGTTAGACGAAATTGCCGATAAAAAACAGGCCGCTCAGTGGCTGTTATTGGCTGAAAGACAGATGGATGAAGCGGCGGTGTTTACCATCCACGGTTTTTGTCAGCGTATGCTCAGCCTTAACGCCTTTGAGTCTGGCATGCTGTTCGAACAGCAGCTGATAGAAGATGAATCGCTGCTGCGCTATCAGGCCTGCGCGGACTTCTGGCGTCGGCACTGCTACCCGCTGCCCCGCGACATTGCGCAGGTGGTTTTTGAAACGTGGAAAGGACCGCAGGCGCTGCTGAGAGATATCGATCGCTATCTGCAAGGGGAAGCACCGGTTATCAAGGCTCCTCCGCCCGATGACGAAACGCTGGCCTCCCGGCATGAACAAATTCTTGCACGCATTAACCAGATCAAGCAGCAATGGCGTGATTCTGTTGATGAGCTGGATGGTCTGCTGGAAGCCTCCGGGATCGACCGGCGTAAATTTAATCGCGCTAACCAGGGTAAGTGGATCGAAAAGATCAGCGCGTGGGCGCAGGAAGAAACTCAAAGCTATCAGCTGCCTGATGCGTTGGAGAAATTCTCCCAGCGCTTTTTAGAAGAGCGAACCAAAGCGGGCGGGATAACTCCTCAGCACCCGCTTTTCGTCGCTATTGATGAACTGCTTAGCGAACCGTTAACCCTGCGCGATCTGGTGATCACCCGGGCGCTGGCGGAGATCCGCGCGGCGGTTGCCGAAGAGAAACGCCGCCGCGGCGAGCTGGGTTTTGACGATATGCTCAGCCGTCTGGATGCGGCGTTGCGCAGTGAAAGCGGCGATGCGCTGGCGACGGCTATTCGCACCCGTTTTCCGGTTGCCATGATCGATGAATTCCAGGATACCGATCCGCAGCAGTACCGTATTTTTCGTCGGATCTGGCAGCATCAGCCGGATACCGCACTTCTGCTGATTGGCGATCCAAAACAGGCGATTTACGCGTTTCGCGGCGCGGATATCTTCACCTATATGAAGGCGCGCAGCGAAGTCAGCGCACACTATACGCTCGATACTAACTGGCGTTCGGCCCCTGGCATGGTCAATAGCGTGAATACGCTTTTCAGCCAGATGGACGACGCCTTTATGTTCCGCGAAATTCCCTTCAGCCCGGTAAAATTCGCAGAAAAAAACCAGTCGCTTCAGTTTGTTTTACACGGTGAAACGCAGCCAGCCATGAGTATGTGGCTGATGGAAGGGGAAAGCTGTGGCGTAGGCGACTATCAGAACTACATGGCGCAGGTGTGCGCCACGCAAATTCGCGACTGGCTTAAGGCCGGACATTCTGGCGCTGCGCAACTGGTCAGTGGCAAAGCATCCAGCCCGGTACGCGCGTCGGACATCAGCGTACTGGTACGTAGCCGCCAGGAAGCGGCGCTGGTCCGCGATGCGCTGACGCAACTGACCATTCCCTCCGTCTACCTCTCTAACCGTGACAGCGTATTTGAAACGCTGGAAGCGCAGGAGTTGCTGTGGGTGCTGCAGGCGGTGATGACGCCGGAGCGTGAGAACACGCTGCGTAGCGCGCTGGCGACCTCGATGATGGGGTTGAATGCGCAGGATCTTGAAGCGTTAAATAACGACGAAAATGCCTGGGATGCGGTGGTCGAGGAGTTCGATGGTTATCGTCAGATCTGGCATAAACGCGGCGTGATGCCGATGCTGCGCGCGCTGATGGCTGCGCGCCAGATTGCGGAGAACCTGCTGGCGACGGCGGGGGGCGAACGTCGACTGACCGACATTTTACATATCAGCGAACTGTTGCAGGAAGCGGGCTCGCAGCTGGAAAGCGAGCATGCGCTGGTGCGCTGGTTGTCCCAGCATATTCGTGAACCCGACAGCAATGCGTCCAGTCAGCAGCTCAGGCTCGAAAGCGACAAGCATTTGGTTAAAATCGTCACCATCCATAAATCGAAAGGGCTGGAATATCCGCTGGTCTGGCTGCCATTTATCACCAATTTCCGCGTCCAGGATCAGGCTTTCTACCACGATCGCAGCTCCTTTGAAGCGGTGCTGGATCTCAGCGATGCCGAGGAGAGCGTTGAGCTGGCAGAAGCGGAACGTCTGGCGGAAGACCTGCGTTTGCTGTATGTCGCGCTAACCCGTTCGGTATGGCACTGCAGCCTTGGCGTTGCGCCGTTGGTACGACGTCGGGGCGATAAAAAAGGGGATACCGATGTGCATCAGAGCGCCCTTGGTCGCCTGTTGCAAAAAGGCGAGCCGATGGATGCCGCGGGTCTGCGTGGCGCGATTGAAGCGCTGTGCTGCGACGATATTGCCTGCCAGATTCCCGCGCAGCCTGACGGCGAACCCTGGCAGGTTGCGCAGTCTGTTAGCCGTGAACTGAGTGCAAAAATACTGCAGCGTACGCCCGGCGATAGCTGGCGCGTGACCAGTTATTCCGGTCTGCAACAGCGTGGACATGGTATTGCGCAGGATCTGATCCCTCGACTGGATATCGATGCCGCAGGCGTCGGTGAGGTTATTGAAGAATCAGGACTCACACCGCATCAGTTCCCGCGCGGCGCTTCGCCGGGTACGTTCTTGCATAGCCTGTTTGAAAATCTCGATTTTACGCAACCGGTGGATCCGCATTGGGTCGAGGAGCAACTGGCGTTGGGCGGTTATGACGCGCACTGGACGCCGGTTTTGACCGAATGGCTGGACGCCATTTTGCAGGCGCCTCTCAACGAGACGGGCGTGAGTTTGAGCCAGCTTTCCGCGCGAGAAAAACAGGTGGAGATGGAGTTTTATCTGCCGATTTCGCAGCCGCTGATTGCCAACCAACTTGATGCGTTGATTCGCCAGTACGATCCGCTCTCGGCGGGGTGCCCTGCGTTGGACTTTATGCAGGTGCGCGGCATGCTAAAAGGCTTTATTGACCTGGTATTCCGCCATCAGGGGCGCTATTACCTGCTCGATTACAAATCGAACTGGCTGGGTGAAGACAGCTCCGCCTATACGCAGCAAGCGATGGCCTCTGCCATGCAGGCGCATCGCTACGACCTGCAGTATCAACTTTATACCCTGGCGCTGCATCGCTACTTGCGCCATCGCATTGCTGATTACGATTATGAACGCCATTTTGGCGGAGTTATCTATCTCTTCCTGCGTGGCGTTGACCGTGAAAATCCGCAGCAGGGAATTTATGCGACCCGACCTGACGGAGAGTTGATCGCTTTGATGGACGAGTTGTTTGCCGGTGTGCCGCTGGAGGAGATGTCATGACAATCCAGAAACGATTACTGGAAGCCGTTGAGCAAAAGCAGCTCCGCCCTCTGGATGCCCAGTTCGCGCTGGCGGTTGCCGGAAATGATAACCCTGCCGTTGCGCTGGCAGCGGCGTTGCTCAGCCGTGAAGCAGGAGAAGGGCACGTCTGCTTACCGCTTTCGCGTCTATCCCGAAGTGAGGACGCCCATCCTCTGTTAAGCGCCTGGCTCGCTGAAGCGGGAGAGCCCGAAAACTGGGCGGAATGCCTGCTGGCCTCCGGGGCGGTAAGCCGTGGCGAGCAGCCCACACCGCTGGTGCTGTACGGCGATCGTTTGTATCTGAACCGGATGTGGCATAACGAACGCGCGGTGGCGCGCTTTTTCGGCGAAGTTAACTACGCCATTGAGGTGGATGAACAACGGCTGACCCACACGCTGGCAGCGCTGTTTCCGCCCGTTGAAGGCGTTAACTGGCAAAAAGTGGCCGCTGCTGTCGCGCTTACCCGTCGTATATCGGTGATCTCCGGCGGACCGGGGACCGGAAAAACAACAACGGTGGCGAGGCTTCTGGCGGCGTTGATTCAGATGGCGGACGGTGAACGCTGTCGTATTCGTCTGGCGGCGCCCACGGGAAAAGCAGCAGCACGTCTGACCGCCTCGCTGGGCGCGGCGTTGCGTGAACTGCCGCTGACCGATGAGCAAAAGAAACGCATTCCCGATGATGCCAGTACGCTGCATCGATTATTAGGCGCTCAGCCTGGTAGCCAACGCTTGCGGCATCATGCAGGAAACCCGCTGCATCTTGACGTGCTGGTAGTGGATGAAGCCTCGATGATCGATTTGCCGATGATGTCGCGCCTTATCGATGCGCTACCGCCACACGGGCGGGTGATTTTTCTGGGCGATCGCGACCAGCTCGCTTCTGTTGAAGCGGGGGCGGTACTGGGGGATATCTGTGCTTTCGTCGGTGATGGTTTTACCCCGGAGCGTGCCCGCCAGCTTAGTCGCCTGACTGAAACCACTATTCCGGCTGGTTCGGGAACTCAGGCGGCTGCTCTGCGCGACAGTTTGTGCCTGCTGCAAAAGAGCTACCGTTTCGGTAGCGATTCCGGAATCGGTCAGTTGGCTGCGGCGATTAATCGTGGTGACAAAGCCGCGATAAAAACGGTCTTCCAGCAGGGATTTGGCGACATTGAAAAACGCGCTCTGCACAGCAGCGAAGATTACGCTGCGATGCTGGAGGAAGCGCTGGCGGGTTATGGTCACTATCTGGATTTACTGCGCGAGCGCGCCGAGCCGGATGCTGTCATTCAGGCCTTCAATGAGTATCAGCTATTGTGTGCCCTGCGGGAAGGTCCGTTTGGCGTGGGTGGTTTGAATGAACGCATTGAGCAGGTGATGGTGCAAAAACGCAAAATTCACCGTTCGACGCATAGCCGCTGGTATGAGGGAAGGCCAGTGATGATCGCGCGCAATGACAGTTCGCTGGGATTATTTAACGGTGATATTGGCATTGCCCTGGATCGTGGGCAGGGTCTGAGGGTGTGGTTTGCGCTGCCGGGCGGTTCTATCAAATCGGTCCAGCCCAGTCGCTTGCCTGAACATGAAACCACCTGGGCAATGACGGTGCACAAATCGCAGGGATCTGAGTTTGACCACGCGGCGTTGATTTTACCCAACCAGCATTCACCTGTGGTGACTCGCGAGCTGGTCTATACCGCCGTTACCCGCGCGCGCCGTCGTTTGTCGCTGTATGCCGATGAGCGGATATTGAGTGGCGCCATTGCCACCCGAACCGAACGCCGCAGCGGATTGTCGGCGTTGTTTAATGATGGCATGATGTAGGCCGGATAAGCGTCAGCGCCATCCGGCTGTGTGCCTGATGGCGACGCTATCGCGTCTGATCAGGCCTACGATCTGCATACCAAAGATGTGCCAGCGAACTTTATGCCGCATCCGGCAACCACGCCTATGCCAAATCCGCCATCAGCACTTTTGACCGCCGCTGATAGTTGTACATCTCTTTTTTGCTTTCCGGCAGCAGGTCGATATCTACCGGCGTGAAGCCTCGCTCCTGAAACCAGTGAATGCTGCGCGTGGTCAGCACGAACAGCTTGCTCAGCCCCATTTGCCGGGCCTGCGCGGCGATCCGTTCCAGCAACACTTCCCCGCGCGACGAGCTACGGTAGTCCGGATGTACCGCTACGCACGCCATTTCGCCAATTCTCTCTTCCGGGAAAGGGTAAAGAGCGGCACAGGCGATAGTCAGGTTATCACGCTGAATAATCGTGAATTTGTCGATCTCCATTTCCAACTGCTCGCGCGAGCGGCGGACCAGAATACCTTGCTGTTCCAGCGGGCGGATAAGCTCCAGAATCCCGCCGATATCGTTAATGGTAGCGCGACGGATCTGCTCGGCGCTTTCCATCACGATCTGCGTACCGATGCCGTCGCGGGAGAACAGTTCTTGCAGCAATGCACCATCTTCCTGATAGCTGATCAGATGGCAGCGGCGTACGCCACTGCGACAGGCTTTCACTGCTCCGCGCAGGAAGCGCACCGTACCGGAGCTGTAATCGCCTTTCTCTTCCTGCAACTCAACGCGAGCCTGAGCTTCGTTAGGAAACAACTCGGAAATAATATCGCCATCATCGTTGGTGACACCCTGAGACGAGCAAAAACCGATCATTTTCTCTGCCTTCAGTTTGATAGCCAGCTGCGTGGCGACCTCTTCTGACGTCAGATTAAAGCTCTCACCAGTGACGGAAACGGCGACTGGGCCCATCAGCACAATCGCGCCGCTATCTAACTGGCGGTGAATGGCATCTTCATCGATGCGACGAATACGCCCGCTATGGCAGTAATCTACGCCGTCATCAACGCCCAGCGGCTGGGAGATAATAAAATTACCGCTGACCACATTGATGTGTGCACCCTGCAATGGCGTATTATTCAGGCTCATCGACAGGCGGGCGGTAATATCAAGCTGAAGTAGCCCCGCAGCCTGTTTGACCAGCTCCAGCGTTTTCGCATCGGTGACGCGCGTGTTTTTGTGGTACACCGGCTCATGATGATGCGCCGCAAGATTGGCATCAATCTGCGGTCGAGCGCCATAGACCACGACCAGGCGGATGCCGAGGCTATGAAGAAGACCAATGTCATTGACGATACTGGAAAAGTTTTCATGCTCGATGGCTTCACCGCCCAGCATAATGACAAACGTTTTTCCCCGATGGGTATTGATATAGGGAACAGAATGGCGGAATCCCTGTACCAGTTCGGTTCTACGCTCCTTCACCACGGCACACCCTCATTGCATGATTATTCGTAATTTGTGTATTTTTATTCTGTTTTGGTTCTGTGCGCAAGCGTAATTTTTACCCATGCTGAAGATTTTTATCAGTAATACCGTGAATATAAAAAGAATGTTTACCCTTTTATAGATGACAGATTATGCGTCATTCGCTAAAGTTTCCGGTCAATTCGGACGTTTTACGTATTACCTCTAAAAAGATTTCTTTTGCTCGGGAGAAGCATGTCGGGATCCAACTCAGCAATCAGTCGCCGCCGTTTACTGAAAGGTGCGGGTGCTATGTGGCTTTTAAGCGTCAGCCAGGTGGGTCTGGCTGCCGCGAGTCAGGTCGTTGCCGTACGTATCTGGCCTGCGTCCAGCTATACCCGCGTCACGGTAGAATCTAACCGTCTGCTGAAATACAAACAGTTTGCCCTGAGTAATCCTGAGCGTGTGGTTGTGGATATTGAAGACGTTAATTTGAATTCGGTGCTCAAGGGCATGGGAGCGCAGATTCGTCCTGACGATCCGTATATTAAGTCGGCGCGCGTTGGCCAGTTTGATCCAAAGACCGTACGGATGGTGTTCGAGCTGAAACAGAATGTGAAGCCGCAACTTTTTGCCCTGGCACCGGTGGCGGGCTTTAAAGAACGTCTGGTGATGGATCTCTATCCCGCGAATGCCCAGGACGTTCAGGACCCGCTGCTGGCATTGCTGGAAGATTACAACAGGGGCGATCTGGATAAACAGGTACCGCCTGCGCAGAGTGGCCCACAGCCGGGCAAAGCGGGACGCGATCGCCCCATTGTCATTATGTTGGATCCGGGCCACGGCGGGGAAGACTCCGGTGCGGTGGGGAAATACAAGACGCGTGAAAAAGATGTGGTACTGCAGATTGCCCGCCGTCTGCGAGCTCTCATAGAGAAAGAGGGCAACATGAAGGTCTTTATGACGCGAAATGAAGATATTTTCATTCCGCTTAAAGTCCGTGTGGCAAAAGCGCAGAAGCAGCGCGCAGACCTGTTTGTCTCTATTCACGCCGATGCCTTTACCAGTCGACAACCCAGCGGTTCTTCGGTGTTTGCGCTCTCGACCAAAGGCGCGACCAGTACCGCAGCGAAATATCTGGCGCAGACCCAGAACGCCTCGGATCTCATTGGTGGCGTCAGTAAGAGCGGTGACCGTTACGTCGACCACACCATGTTTGACATGGTGCAGTCGCTGACCATCGCCGACAGCCTGAAGTTTGGTAAGGCGGTATTGAATAAGCTTGGTAAAATCAACAACCTGCATAAGAACCAAGTTGAACAGGCCGGGTTTGCGGTACTGAAAGCGCCGGATATCCCGTCCATTCTGGTCGAAACGGCATTTATCAGTAACGTTGAGGAAGAGCGCAAACTCAAAACGGCGACCTTCCAGCAGGAAGTTGCAGAGTCGATTCTGGCAGGGATTAAAGCCTATTTTGCCGATGGGGCGACACTGGCGAGAAGGGGATAACAAAAAAGCGCTGAAAAGCGCTTTTTTTATGGACCGCAGATACAAAAAAACACCCGTCAGGGTGTTCGTAATGTTGGTTGCGGGGGCCGGATTTGAACCGACGACCTTCGGGTTATGAGCCCGACGAGCTACCAGGCTGCTCCACCCCGCGTC
>NZ_JAOWDX010000045.1:671376-800569 GCF_030334485.1 Citrobacter sp. Cf072
GACGACCTTCGGGTTATGAGCCCGACGAGCTACCAGGCTGCTCCACCCCGCGTCCGTGGATGCGCACTATACTCTGCTCGCATTTTCATGCAACCCTTTTTTCACCTTGATCACGTTTTTAGGGTGAAAATGAACAAAAACAACGCATTCTGGATTATTTTTTGCTCAAAATTTGCGTTCGGGTATGTATACGCATTTCATTAGGTTCGGGGGTTTGTTATCTTCGTCTCGCATTCAGGCAACATAAGACGAGAACAATGAAAGGACGTTGGGCAAAATATCTTCTGGCGGGAGCAGTAGTCGCGATGCTCGCCGCGTGTTCCTCAAAACCCACCGATCGTGGGCAGCAGTATAAAGACGGGAAATTTACCCAGCCTTTCTCACTGGTGAACCAGCCTGATGCGGTTGGCGCACCAATCAATGCCGGTGATTTCGCCGAGCAGGTTAATCAAATTCGCAGCGCTTCGCCACGTTTGTACGGTAACCAGAGCAACGTCTACAACGCTATCCAGCAATGGTTACGCGCGGGCGGTGATACGCGCAGTATGCGTCAGTTTGGTATTGATGCCTGGCAAATGGAAGGGGCGGACAACTACGGTAACGTCCAGTTTACCGGTTACTACACGCCGGTTATCCAGGCGCGGCATACGCGCCAGGGCGAGTTTCAGTATCCTATCTATCGTATGCCGCCAAAACGTGGGCGCTTACCATCCCGTGCCGAGATCTACGCGGGCGCGCTAAGCGACAATTATATTCTGGCATACAGCAACTCCCTGATGGATAACTTCATTATGGATGTTCAGGGCAGTGGTTACATCGATTTTGGCGATGGCAGCCCGCTCAACTTCTTTAGCTATTCCGGGAAAAACGGCCACGCCTATCGCAGTATCGGTAAAGTGCTTATCGACCGTGGCGAAGTGAAAAAAGAAGATATGTCGATGCAGGCTATTCGTCATTGGGGTGAAACGCACAGCGAAGCCGAAGTGCGTGAGCTGCTGGAGCAGAACCCATCGTTTGTCTTCTTTAAACCACAATCTTTTGCTCCGGTGAAAGGGGCCAGCGCGGTACCGTTGATTGGCCGCGCATCCGTGGCTTCTGACCGCAGTATCATTCCTGCGGGCACAACGTTACTGGCGGAAGTCCCGTTACTGGACAATAACGGCAAGTTTACCGGCCAGTACGAACTGCGTCTGATGGTGGCGTTGGATGTGGGCGGGGCGATAAAAGGACAGCACTTCGACATCTATCAGGGTATTGGCGCAGACGCCGGACACCGTGCAGGGTGGTATAATCACTACGGACGCGTGTGGGTGCTGAAAACCGCGCCGGGTGCGGGTAACGTATTTAGCGGCTAGTTGCCTGATGGCGGCTAGCCTTATCAGGCCTACAAATTAGCGCGTAGGCCGGATAAGCGAAGCGCCATCCGGCAGCCATACTGCGTAGTATTAATGAATTTGAGGTGTTATGTCTGTGGTTATAAGTGATGCCTGGCGTCAGCGTTTTGGCGGTACGGCGCGTCTGTATGGCGAAAATGCGCTGCAACTGTTTGCCCAATCGCACGTTTGCGTGGTTGGGATTGGCGGAGTGGGGTCATGGGCGGCGGAAGCGCTGGCACGAACCGGCATTGGCGCCATCACGCTCATCGATATGGATGATGTGTGTGTCACCAATACTAACCGCCAGATCCATGCTTTACGCGATAACGTCGGCCTGGCAAAAGCTGAAGTGATGGCTGAACGTATCCGCCAGATTAACCCGGAGTGCCGGGTGAACGTGGTCGATGATTTTGTCACGCCGGATAACGTTGCTGAATATATGAGTGCTGGATTTTCGTATGTCATTGATGCGATTGATAGCGTGCGCCCAAAAGCGGCACTGATCGCGTACTGTCGGCGTAACAAAATTCCGCTGGTGACCACCGGTGGTGCGGGCGGACAGATCGATCCTACGCAGATTCAGGTCGTTGATTTGGCAAAAACCATCCAGGATCCGTTGGCGGCCAAGCTACGTGAACGGCTGAAAAGCGATTTTGGCGTGGTGAAAAACAGCAAAGGCAAGCTGGGCGTGGACTGTGTGTTCTCGACCGAAGCGCTGGTGTACCCGCAGGCAGATGGCTCGGTATGTGCGATGAAAGCGACGGCGGAAGGGCCGAAACGTATGGATTGCGCATCCGGGTTTGGCGCGGCCACGATGGTGACCGCCACCTTTGGTTTTGTTGCCGTCTCCCATGCGCTGAAGAAGATGATGGCCAAAGCGGCGCGCCAGCCCTGATTGTGTCGGATGGCACTATGCTTATCCGACCTACGGTTTGTGCGGTGTTGTAGGCCGGATAAGACGCATCAGCGCCGTCATCCGGCTTTCTGAGCAGCCTCGATAATTGCCTCGTTCAGAGCATGTAGCCCCTGGCTACGCGAGGCGCTGAGCTGCGCGCGTAAACCCAGCTCGTCAAATAATTCCATTGGTGAATGCGCCAGTAACTCGGCGGCCGTTTTACCTTCGACCGCGGTGAGTAATACCGCCAACAGCCCGCGTACTATTCGACCTTCGCTGTCACCAAAGAAATGCAGAGTGCCATTCTCATGAAGAGTATGCCCCAGCCAGACGCGGTTTTCACAGCCCGCGATTTCTTTGGCCTGTGCTTTTAGCGCATCCGGAAGTGCCGGCAACTGCTTACCCAGCAGTATCAGCTGACGATATTTATCTTCCCACTGAGTGAGCGGGATAAAGGTATTGCATAACGTCTCTTCGGTTACGGTTGTGCCAAACGGGTGTCCGGCGAACAGAGGGCTTGTCATTAATCCACCAATATTTCCAGCGCGCGGTCGACGGCTGCGACCAACGCATCCACATCGCTTTGTGTATTATAAGGGGCAAATGAGGCGCGTAGTGTCCCGGATACGCCCAGTTCTGCCAGTAGCGGTTGCGCGCAGTGTTGCCCCGCGCGCAGCGCAATGCCATATTCGGCCAATAGCGTAACCATATCGCTGTGATGAACACCCGAGAAATCAAAGGCTAACAGACTGGAATCCTGGCAGCGGAAGGACCGAAAGCCGGGGCGTTTCGCCAGCGCATCTTCTGCCAGCGTCGCCAGACCCCGGCTCCAGTTTTCGGCCTGTGCAACGTCGACGTCCGCCAGCCATTCGAGCGCTGCGCTTAGCCCGATAACGCCAGCAACGTTAGGCGTACCGGCCTCCAGCTTCCATGGGGCTGCCTGGGTGGTGAAACCGTCGAAGCTGACTTCGCTAATCATCTTTCCGCCGCCGAGCCACGGTGACATAGCTTCCAGTAATCCAGGCTTACCGTACAGCACGCCAATGCCGGTTGGACCATACAGCTTGTGGCCCGAGAACGCATAGAAATCAATATCTAACTGTTGTACGTCGGCAGGAAAATGGACAATCCCCTGGGCACCATCAACCATCACCACCATGCCAGCCGCATGGGCGAGCGTGATGGCGCGGGCCAGATCCGGGCAGCCACCGGTGACGTTCGACATTTGCCCGAGTGCCAGAATGCGGCTGCGCGGGGTAATGAGTTGCGTGAGGCGCTCAACGTCTGGCAATAAATCGGGGGTGAGTGGGAGTTTGACGACCTTAGCCCCCGTTTGCTCCGCGACCATCAGCCAGGGCACGAGGTTGGCGTGATGTTCCGCTGCGCTAACGATAATCTCATCACCCGGCTGAAGGCGTGGACGCGCATAGCTTTGAGCAACCATGTTGATCGCTTCCGTTGTGCCGCGGGTCCAGACGATGGTTTTTTCATCCGGTGCATTAATCAGGCTTGCGACTTTTTCCCGCGCGGCTTCATAACGTGCGGTCAGGCGCTGGGCTTCAGCAAACTGGCTGCGATGGACGTTTCCGGCGCTCAGGCTATAAAACTGGTGGGTAGCCTCAATCACCGCCTGTGGCTTCAGCGCCGTAGCAGCGCTGTCGAGATAGACGCCAGCATCGTTGAGTGCGGGAAATTGTGCGCGAAACTGCGCGGGGTTAAAAGCGTTCATGGTATTCCTCAGTTCAGTAAACAGATCGTGGCGCAAAAAGGGCATTGATACAAGGGTTGCGCTAACCATCGGAATACTCTGGATATCCTGGCAAAGCCCGCTCAGTGTCTTATGCTAAATAGCGTTAGGCGAGCAATTTTGCCTGTTACGGAGTGTGTTTTTAATAGCATAAATCGCTTTAAGGAGAAGAAGATGAAAAAGACTGCCGCAATTATCTCTGCCTGTATGCTGACTTTTGCCCTGAGCGCCTGTTCCGGTTCGAATTACGTGATGCATACCAACGATGGTCGATCAATCGTAGCTGACGGTAAGCCACAGACCGATAATGAAACGGGGATGATTTCGTATAAAGACGCTAACGGCAACAAACAGCAGATTAACCGCACTGACGTGAAAGAGATGGTAGAACTGGATAACTAACCGGTCATCCATCGACAAAGAGTCGGACAAAAAAAAGCACCGCAATTTGGCGGTGCTACATTAATCACTATGGACAGACAGGGTAAATGTACAGGAAGTGAAAAAGGGTAGCTTTGCTACCATGGTCTGAATCGCAGACCAATTGCAAACACAACAACACAACATCACAACCGTAAGCCAAAAGCCCACCAGAACACGCATTCCGATAAAACTTTTCGTTCCGGCTTCAGGAAGTGCCGCCACTATAGGTATTTGCTGGTAGAACCTCAACGGACAATTTATAATGGCTCAGATAAAAAAAACTAATAGGTTACAGCCTGTTAGCTAATTGTTAAATTCATTTAACATCAAAGCCTAAAAGTCATGTCAAAACGATTACCACCTTTAAATGCGTTGCGTGTTTTTGATGCTGCAGCGCGTCATTTGAGCTTTACTCGCGCAGCAGAAGAGCTTTTTGTGACGCAGGCCGCAGTAAGTCATCAAATCAAGTCTCTTGAGGATTTCCTGGGGCTGAAGCTGTTTCGTCGACGCAATCGATCTTTGCTGTTAACGGAAGAAGGCCAAAGCTACTTCCTCGACATCAAAGAGATTTTTTCGCAATTAACCGACGCGACGCGTAAACTTCAGGCACGTAGTGCAAAAGGTGCACTTACCGTCAGTTTATTGCCCAGTTTTGCGATCCAATGGCTGGTGCCCAGACTCTCTAGCTTTAACTCAGCTTATCCGGGAATCGATGTCAGGATCCAGGCGGTGGACCGTCAGGAAGACAAACTGGCGGACGATGTAGATGTGGCGATTTTCTACGGACGCGGTAACTGGCCGGGTCTGCGCGTTGAAAAATTGTACGCAGAATATTTATTGCCGGTCTGCTCGCCGCTATTACTCACCGGTGATAAACCGTTGAAGACGCCCGACGATCTGGCTAAACACACATTATTGCACGATGCGTCGCGCCGTGACTGGCAAGCCTATACGGCCAGCTTGGCTTGAATCATATCAACGTACAGCAGGGACCTATCTTCAGCCATAGCGCCATGGTGCTACAGGCTGCTATCCATGGACAGGGGATTGCGCTGGCTAATAACGTCATGGCGCAGTCCGAAATAGAAGCCGGACGTCTGGTCTGTCCGTTTAACGATGTTCTGGTCAGCAAAAACGCATTTTATCTGGTTTGTCATGACAGTCAGGCAGAACTGGGTAAAATAGCCGCCTTCCGTCAGTGGATTTTGGCTAAAGCGGCCACGGAACAAGAAAAATTCCGCTTTCGTTATGAACAATAATTTACGTAGGGTATTCACATGACCAGCCGTTTTATGCTGATTTTTGCCGCCGTAAGTGGCTTTATCTTTGTGGCGTTGGGTGCCTTTGGGGCACATGTTCTGAGTAAAACCCTCGGTGTCGTTGAGATGGGGTGGATCCAGACTGGCCTTGAGTATCAAGCGTTCCATACGTTGGCTATCTTTGGCCTGGCCGTCGCCATGCAGCGACGCATTAGCATTTGGTTTTACTGGAGTAGCGTGTTTCTGGCATTAGGAACGGTGCTGTTTAGCGGCAGCCTGTATTGCCTTGCGCTCTCTCATTTACGCCTGTGGGCGTTTGTTACCCCCGTCGGCGGTTTCAGCTTCCTTGTGGGCTGGGCGCTGATGTTAGTGGGTGCTATTAGATTGAAACGTAAGGGCGTTAGCCATGAATAAGGTTGTGTTGTTGTGTCGCCCGGGTTTTGAAAAAGAGTGCGCCGCAGAAATTACGGATAAAGCAGGGCGCCGGGAAATCTTCGGTTTTGCCCGCGTGAAAGACAATGCGGGTTACGTCATCTTCGAATGCTATCAGCAGGATGATGCCGAAAAGCTAGTGAAAGAGCTGCCGTTTAGCTCACTGATTTTTGCCCGTCAAATGTTTGTGGTGGGCGAACTGCTGCAATATTTACCGCCGGAAGACCGCATTACGCCGATCGTTGGCATGCTGCAGGGCGTGGTGGAAAAGGGTGGCGATCTGCGTGTCGAAGTCGCCGACACCAATGAAAGCAAAGAGCTGGTTAAGTTCTGCCGTAAATTTACTGTACCGCTGCGCGCGGCGCTGCGTGAAGCGGGCGTACTGGCAAAATATGAAACGCCGAAACGTCCGGTGGTTCATGTTTTCTTTATCGCCCCTGGCTGTTGTTATACCGGTTATTCCTGGCCTGACAATAACTCACCGTTCTACATGGGTATTCCGCGACTGAAATTCCCGGCCGATGCGCCGAGCCGCTCAACGCTGAAGCTGGAAGAAGCGCTGCACGTGTTTATCCCTGCCGATGAATGGGATGAGCGTCTGGCGAACGGAATGTATGCGGTGGATTTAGGGGCCTGCCCGGGCGGATGGACCTATCAGCTGGTTAAACGCAACATGTGGGTTTACTCGGTGGATAACGGTCCAATGGCACAAAGCCTGATGGATACCGGACAGGTCACCTGGCTGCGTGAAGACGGATTTAAATACCGTCCGAATCGCAACAATATTTCGTGGATGGTCTGCGATATGGTGGAGAAGCCGGCGAAGGTTGCCGCGCTGATGGCACAATGGCTGGTCAACGGCTGGTGTCGTGAGACAATATTCAACCTCAAGCTGCCGATGAAAAAACGCTACGAAGAGGTATCACAGAACCTGGCTTACATTCAGGCCCAGCTTGATGAACATGGCGTAAATGCCCAAATTCAGGCGCGTCAGCTGTATCATGACCGTGAAGAAGTAACCGTTCACGTACGTCGTCTGTGGGCGGCCGTCGGCGGTCGTCGCGACGAGCGATAAGGCTACAATCCTGGTCGGATGGCGGCGAAATCGCCCTATTCGGCCTGGATTGATTCAATCAGCTGTGTATCTGAAACAATATGCGTCACATCATCCAGATGCCCAATTCTGGCCTCTCCCGAACGATTAAATTTACTTTTATCGATCAACAATAAAGATTGCGATGCGCGCTTAAGCAGAATGGATTTGAAGTCTGCGTTGGTTGCATTTGAGTCCCAGAGCGCGCCGTCGCTGTCGATCCCTTCGCAGGAAAAAATAAACAGGTCGATATCGAGGGATTTTAGCTGCGAGATAAGCGAGGGATTAACGTAGCAACCGTATTTGCGCTCAAGGCGACCGCCGGAGCTGATAAGCTGAATGTGTTCACGTTTAGCCAATTCCTGGCAGATGGGCTGGCTGTTGGTAAAAACGTGAATGTTGATGTCCGGTAGCTGTCGCGCCAGGTACCAGCATGTTGAGCTGGCGTCTAAAGCTATCACCATACCTTCTTCGATCCATGCCAGCGCTTCGCGGGCAATATTTGCTTTGTGGGCATAGTGGCTTTTTAGTCGTATATGGAACGGGTCGCCACTGTCCTGATTTTCCCGATGAATAGCCTTGGCCCGCCCGTGATTGCGTAGCACCTTGCCCTGGGTTTGTAATTCACTGAGATCGCGGCGGATGGTCTCTTTGCTAACGTTTAGCTGCAAAGACAGGGCTTCAGTTGTCAGGCTTTTGTGGTGGGTAAGCAGATCTACGATTGCCTGCTGGCGCGCCGCTTTCATGTTCAGATCCTCATCTGATGATAAATGCCCGTACCAGACGGGCATTCTGACCAGAGATTACGGCGTTACCCCTTTTTTTAAAAGAATATTCCCGTACTTTGCCCGCTCTCCTGTGATAACGATCGCAAACGCCTTTTGCGCTCGTTCGTAAAAGGCATAACGGTCAATACGCGTGATGTCTGGACAGGGGGCCTGCAATGAAAGCGCCTGTCGATAGCGAGCCTCGACGTCAGGATCGAGAGCGTCGCCTTCTACAGCGGCCATCATCACCAGCGGTGGGGCGTAGCTGTCCAGTTCAAAAAGCGGAATAATCGCCTGCAGCAGGTCGCTGACCAGCAGGCCGTCGGCGCGAATCACCTGCGGTCCCATGCTATGAGCCGGAAAATGAGCATCGGAAAAGATAATCTCATCGCCGTGACCCATTTCAGCCAGCACCTTCAACAGGTCGGGGGAAATTAAGGGGGATATTGTTTTGAGCATGTTACTCGACTCCTGTCAGTTCGGATTCGGTTTGCGGATAGAAGTAACGGTACTGGTAGCGCACCTGTGCACGGGCCTGTTCCGGTGAGGGAAATTCCCTAATGCCTGACCAGGCAAACATCGCGGCGCCTGCGACGGTGGTTTCGGCGTCATCCAGCACTTTGACAGGGATCCCGAGAACATTAGCTTTAATCTGGTTCCACAATGCGTTACGGCTTCCCCCGCCAACCAATAACAATTCAGTGGCCTGGAAATGACCGATTTTTTCCAGCGTGTGTAAATTCTGCTGCAACTGTTCTGTCAGCCCTTCCAGTGCGGCGCGATAAAAATGCCCGCGGGTGGTATTGAGCGTAACCCCTTGCCAACCCGCATTCTGAGAGGTCAGCAGGTCGCAGTGCATCTTGACGCCTTCTGCGCCAGCAGGAATGGACCGGGCTTCGTCAATCAGCGTCTGCCAGGGCGATTCGGCAGTCCAAAACAGCTTACGCACCCATTCAAGCACGCCGGAAGCCAGCCACTGCATGCCGGGATTATACAGCCCGACCTGACTGTCTAATTCACAGGTGGAACCCGCATAATGGCTGAGCAGAGAGGTGTCCACCTGTGCGCTGCGTACCATCAGAATTTCCCATGTACCGGAAGAGAGCACCGGTTCGTCTGGCTGAGCTCCTGCGCCAAAGAGCGCAAACTGCGTGTCGTGCCCGGCAGATATCACAGGAATACCCACTGGTAGCCCGAGCTGGCTGGCGGCCTCGTTTTGCAGTACCCCAATCTGTTCGCCCGCTTCCACCAGCCGTGGAAACAGTCGGCGCGGTATGCCGGTCGCCTGCAAAATGTCATCACTGAAATCGCGCTGCTGGATGTTCAGCATCTGGCTGGTGCCCGCCATGGTGATATCTGTGGTGAACTCGCCGGTTAAACGGTGGTTGATAAGCGATGAGATAAACAGCCAGGCGTGCGCCTGTTCCAGTAATTGTGGATGGTTTTCTTTCAGCCACACCAGTTTATACAGCGTGTTAAAGCTAAACGCGCCGACGCCGGAGATTTCCTGCAACTGCTGCGGTGACATGTAGCGATGGATATTTTCCATTACTGCTGCGGTTCGCGGGCACTTCCAACTGATTATCGGATATAACTGCCTGCCGTGTTGATCGACCAGCGCACCGTCTACGCCGAAGGTGGTGACGGCGATCCCGCAGATACGGCAATTGGCCAGTTGCGTGGAGAGCCGCTGACAGCAGTCGGCGAAGCGTTGCAAAATGGCTTCCAGCGACCACTGATGCCAGGTACCGTTCTCCGCGGCAATATCACTGGCGTTGGGTGTAGAGGCGCGGGCGATAATTTTTCCCTGACGGTCAACGGCTATGGCCCGCACGTTGGTCGCGCCACAGTCGAGGACCAGGATAACCTCTTGTTTCATAATTGCTCCTGGGAGATTACCTATTGCCGGATGGCGGCTTCGCCTTATCCAGCCTACAAAACCGTGCGCTTCGTAGGCCTGATAAGACGCGTAAGCGCCACCATCAGGCAATTGCTCGATGTTTAACGCTTATACAGCGGACCGTAGTTCTGGCAGGCGCGATAATCCTGGCCTTCCGTATCCATTCCGTGGGCTGCCCAGGCTGAAGGACGGTAAATTTTCTCGTCTTCCACGTTGTGCATGCAAACCGGGATACGCAGCATGGCGGCCAGCGTGATAAAGTCTGCGCCCACGTGACCAATCGTCAGCACTCCGTGGTTTGCACCCCAGTTAGCCATAACCGAATAGACATCGCTGAACGGGCCTTTACCGGTTAAGCGCGGGGCAAACCAGGTGGTCGGCCAGGTAGAGTTGGTGCGCGCATCGAGCTGGTCATGCATATCTTCCGGTAATTCCACGCTCCAGCCTTCGGCGATTTGCAGTACCGGCCCCAGGCCCTTGATGATGTTGATGCGAGTCATGGTGAACGGCACGCCGCCCTCGGTCAGGAAGCGAGAGGAGTAGCCGCCGCCGCGGAAGTATTCGTGAATAGCCGGACACCATTCGGTTGCCGCCAGGCAATCATCGACCTCTTTTTGCGAGATTTCCCAGTGCGGTTTCATGGTCGGTTTCCCTGCGTCGTCGCGCTGTTTGCAGGAGCCGTCCAGTGCTGCCGAGCCGGAGTTAATCAGGTGAATAATGCCGTGCTCAGCAAGGCCGGTCAGCGGTTTACCCGTGACGCGCTCCACCGCCTCTGGCGACCAGTAGGTGCGCACATCGGCAAAGACCTGCGCCGTACCGGTGAGTTGATGGCCGAACAGCATCGCCACGCCGTTCAGGCTGTCGTTTTCGGTGGCGACAACGAACGGTTCGCGTATGCCATTCCAGTCGAAGGAGCTGTTGAGCAGCGCTTCGGCGGTATCACCATTCGGATATTGATCGGTCCAGTGACGCTGGCCCTGGAAGCCTGCGGCAATCGCGTTGTATCCCAGCGACTCTTCAACCCGACCTTTGTCGGCCAGCTTCTGGTTACCCTGCATCATGTCGCGAATGCACATGGCCATCAGCAGGCTCTCTTTCAGCACCGCACGGCTTTGCTCTGCGTTGCGCTTATATTGCTGCGCGTTCTGATCCTCACCGTAGCGGAAGTTTTTGTCCGCCCACGCCAGCGCCATTTCCAGCTCAGCTTCGTCATAGATTTTTTGGTCGATGCGACGACGCAGTTCGGTCATATCAACGGGTTGAACTTTCATTCCCAGCCAGGATTCAAAGAAGTTATGATCGACAATAGAGCCGGCAATGCCCATTGAAACGCCGCCTACGGACAGGTAGGTTTTGCCTTTCATACCGGCGACGGCTAAGCCCGCGCGGGCAAAGCGCAGCAATTTTTCTTCCACATCGGCAGGGATCGTGGTGTCGCCGGCGTCCTGTACGTCATGGCCGTAAATAGAGAAGGCAGGAAGTCCTTTTTGATTATGCGCAGCCAGCGCGGCGGCCAGATAAACGGCCCCCGGACGTTCTGTACCGTTGAAACCCCAGATAGCTTTCGGCCGCATTGGATCCATGTCGATGGTTTCGCTACCGTAGCACCAGCATGGGGTCACTGTGATGGTCACGCCCACATTCAGGCTGCTGAATTTTTCTTCGCAGGCGGCAGATTCCGCCATCCCGGCGATACAGGTGTCGGCAATGACACATTCAATTTGCGCGCCGCAGGCGTGACGAAGTTTCTCAGCGATCAGCGCAGCGGTGGCTTTAGCCATATTCATGGTTTGCTCTTCGAGCGATTCACGAACACCCATACGGCGCCCATCAATCACCGGACGAATGCCAATTTTCGGTAAGCTATTTTTTTTCATTCGAGGTTCCTCATCTCACTTTATGCCGTGCTGCAAAAGCGGATGTTGAACACCACCGTCGCAGTTGGCTGAATAACTCATTTTTGCTAACTCGAGTTAGCTTAGGTATTAGAGAGTTTTTTGCACAACTTTTTTGTTGTGGAACTGTGAGAGGCTTCACGAGAAGTGGTTAAAATTCGATCTGTGTCAAATAAACCAGAACGCATATTTTTGTATAAATTCTTTTAAATTAAGTATTTGCAATAAATTGTTTGTTCAGCGTCACAGATTTAAACCAAATGATTTGGCTAATTTGAGTAGCTAAAATAGCTTTAAAAGGCACTTCGCTAACTCGAGTTAGCATGATTGATAAAACGCATATGAACGTATAAGTAGCATTCGCATTAACGGTGACGATGGCTTCCTGGCAACCTTTTTTCGCCTGATTCACTGATTGCAGTTTCTGTATATTGAGGAAAGCAGCAATGTCTGAAACATTTTTACAGATGAGTCATATTACGAAACGTTTTCCCGGCGTATTAGCGTTGAGTAATGTGGATTTTGCTTTACGCAAAGGCGAGGTTCATGCGCTGCTGGGTGAGAATGGCGCAGGAAAGTCTACGTTAATGAAGATTTTATCCGGTGTTTATCAGCCTGATGAAGGAGATATTATTTTTGAAGGGCAATCTGTTTCTTTTGCGAACCCGTTGAGCGCACAAAGCGCAGGTATCACGATTATTCACCAGGAATTTAATCTTTTCCCTGAACTCACGGTAGAAGAAAATATTTTTATTGGCAGGGAGTTTTGCAAAAATAACCGCTGGCGTCTGGATGAAAAACAACAGCGACAGGCTGCTATCGATATTTTGCAAAAATTAAACCTGAATATCTCCCCAGAAACGCTGGTGGCCGATCTGACCGTCGCGCAACAACAAATGGTTGAGATTGCTAAAGCGATATCGGTGAATGCTAAGATCCTTATTATGGATGAACCGACGGCGGCACTGACGGAAACGGAAATCGACAGCTTATTTCAGGTGACCCGTTTGCTGAAAGAACAGGGAACGGGCATTGTTTATATCTCGCACAGACTGGAAGAACTGGCGCTGATAGCCGATCGCGCTACGGTGATGCGTGATGGTCAGTTTATTGCCACTGTAGATTATGATGCGGTTAAAATTAGCGACCTGATTGCCATGATGGTTGGGCGGGACCTCGGCAATATCTATCCTCGCCGTGGACCTTTGGCTCAACGTAAGCCGGTGTTGGAAGTCAGCGGTCTGACTCGCAATGGTGTACTGAACAACATTGATTTCACCCTGTATCAGGGCGAAATATTGGGCTTTGCCGGTCTGATGGGCGCAGGGCGTACCGAGCTGGCGCGGGCGATTTTTGGCGCGGATCCCATTGATGGCGGTACCCTCAAGCTAAACGGAAAAGTGACGGTAATTAAAGATATTCCTGATGCTATCCAACAGGGTATCAGCTATTTAACCGAGGACAGAAAAAAAGAGGGGCTGGCATTAGGACTGTCCGTTGAGCGTAATATTATGTTGGGCAATTATCCTGAATATTCTGACCGCTATGGCAATGTGGACAGCAAACGTTGTCAGAAAACCAGCGAGGAACAGGTTAAAGCTCTACGGATTAAAACACCACATTTAGAGCAGGCTGCACTGAATTTAAGTGGCGGTAATCAGCAGAAAATTATTATTGCCAGATGGGTATGTAAAGATACCGATATTCTCATCTTTGACGAACCCACTCGCGGTATTGATGTGGGGGCCAAACTTGAAATTTATGAATTAATGAATCGACTGGTGGCAAAAGGGAAGTCAATTATCATGATTTCCTCTGAATTACCGGAAGTGCTGGGTATGTGCGATCGCATTTTGGTTATGCGTAATGGACGTATTACCGGGGAGTTAGCTTCTGATGACGCCACACAAGAAAAAATCATGCAATACGCGACGTTAGAGGACTAATTTATGACTATCTCTGTAACCTCTTCAGACAGCAATAATAAGAAAATAAAAATTAACAAAGAACTTTTAATGCGCCTTGCGCCGCTTTTGAGTCTGATTATTTTAGTAATATTTTTTAGTTTTGGTTCGCCATTTTTCTTTAACACTGAAAACATCATGACAATTGCCTTGCAAACGTCAGTGATTGGCATCATGGCAATTGGCGTTACCTTTGTCATTATCACTTCAGGAATCGATCTTTCTCTTGGCTCGGTAGTGGCCTTTTCTGGTGTTGCGGTAGGCATCAGCGCCACGCTGGGATTGCCTCTGCCCGTATGTATTCTGGCGGGGGTGCTGGCCGGGGGATTATGCGGCTATATCAACGGCCTGCTGGTTACCAAAATGACTATCCCGCCTTTTATCGCCACGCTGGGCCTGATGATGTCAGTCAGAGGCATCAATATGGTGATGACCGATGGTCGTGCGATTTATTTCGCTGATTACCCCACCTTCAAAATGCTGGCCCAGGGACGTTTGTTTGATGTGCTGCCTTATCCCGTTTTTTACCTGGTGGTGGTGGCGTTAATTGCCGCCTACATCCTGAAGAAAACGGTGATTGGTCGCTATGTTTACGCCGTGGGTAGCAATGAGGTAGCCGCACATCTTTCCGGTATTAAAGTTCAGCGCGTCAAAATTTTCGTCTACGCCTTTTGTGGTCTGCTGACTGGGATTGCCGGGGTGATTCTGGCTTCTCGTTTGAATTCAGGACAACCAACGGTCGGCGTGGGGTATGAGCTGGAAGCCATCGCGGCGGTTGTTATTGGCGGTACGAGCCTGATGGGCGGAATTGGCACCATCGGCGGCACGATCATCGGCGCATTCATTATGAGCGTGCTGAAGAATGGTCTGAACCTGATGGGCGTCTCCCAGTTCTGGCAAATGGTAGCCATGGGTGTGGTTGTCATTGCCGCGGTTTATCTCGATACATTACGCAAAAAAATTCGTTGATTTACGCTCCCGGAAGTCACGGGGCATCATAACCCTGACGTTTAGGGTGACTCACTCAGAACGGAGTAAAACAATGAGAACCAGGAATTTTGTCTATGCGTTATCCCTGCTGGCCTGTATGACATCCAGCGTATTGGCTAAAGATATGAACCTTCCGGTGGTCAGTAAAGGTTTCCAGCATGAATTCTGGCAAACCGTAAAAATGGGGACGGAAGCGGCAGCAAAAGAGTTGGGCGATAAAACCAGCTATGTTGGTCCGGCGGATGAAACTCAAATTGCTGAGCAGATTCAGTTGGTTGAAAACGCGATGGCGCAAAAACCCAATGGATTATTACTGGCAGCGTTAGATGCCAACGCGCTTGCGCCATTAGTAGAGACCGCAAATTCACGCGGCATTAAAGTTGTGACGTTTGACTCCGGCGTGAATTCCGATATTCCGGTGAGCTTTGTCGCCACGAATAACCGTAAAGCCGGTGCAGAAGCCGCAGACGCACTGGCAGCGGAAGTGGGCAGCAAAGGAAAAGTTGGCATTATTGCGCACGTAGCGGGGACCTCCTCAGCGATTGAGCGTTCGGAAGGGTTTATTGCCCGTATGAAGGAGAAATATCCGGATATTCAGGTGCTACCGGTCCAGTACAGTGATGGCGATCCGCAAAAGGCGATGGATAAAACCATCGATATGATCCAGGCCAATCCTGATATTGCAGGGATTTATGGCACGAATGAAGGTTCAACGCTGGGCGTTGCAAACGCTATTGATAGTCAGAACCTGAAAGGCAAAGTGAAAGTGATTGGTTTTGATAGCACAGAGGCAATTATTGCCTTCCTGAAGTCCGGAGTGATTCAGGGATTTGTGGTGCAGGACGCTTATCAGATTGGCTACCAGGGTATCAAGACGCTGAATGCAGCGGTATCGGGTCAGTCTGTACCGAAAGAGATTGATATTCCGGTGAAATTTGTCAGTGCGAAGAACATTGATACCCCGGAAATTGACAAATTGTTACACCCATTTGGTAAAAAATAAGACCGTTGGGGCGAGGTGCTCGCCCCATCATTAGCCAGCGTCAGGGAGTTACTATGGGCAGTGGATATTTCCTCGGTGTGGATGTCGGTTCCGCCAGCGTCAGGGCTGGTGTCTTTGATGCCAGTGGCACACGGCTGGCTTTTGCGACACGCCCCATCTCGCAGTTTCGACCCGGTCCTGAGCGGGTTGAGCAGTCATCTGCAGAAATCTGGCAGCAGGTTTGCCAGGCAGTGAAGGAGGCGGTGTCGTCATCCGGGGTTTGTATTGAGGATATTCGCTCATTGGGATTTGATGCCACCTGTTCATTGGTGGTACTGGATGAACAGGGGCGGGGCCTGGCGGTTTCACCAGGCGAACCGTCAGACCATAACATCATCATGTGGATGGATCATCGTGCGTCGCAGGAGACGCAGCGTATTAACGCCACGCAGGATCCGTCTCTACGCTACGTTGGCGGTGAAGTCAGCGTCGAAATGGAGCTTCCCAAAGTGCTATGGCTGAAAAAACATTTTCCAGCCACCTGGGAGAGCGCACATCGCTTCTACGATCTGGCGGACTTTCTGGTCTCTAAAGCTACCGCTAATGATGTTGCAGGACTGTGCACGCTGACCTGTAAATGGAACTATCTGGCACATGAACAACGCTTCAGCCACTCCCTGCTCGACGCCGTTGGATTAACGGATTTGTTGGGCAAAATCCCGTCGCGTATTCTTCCGCCAGGCGCTGGCGTTGGAACGCTTAGCAGCGATTCGGCCCAGGCGCTGGGGCTGACGACTGCAGTGGTCGTCGCCAGCGGTATGATTGATGCCCATGCTGGCGGAGTTGCGCTTGCCGGGGTTGAGCCTGAGGGGACGTTGGCGCTGATTAGCGGAACGTCAAATTGCCATATGCTGTGCAGCGAGCAGGAAATTCATACGCCAGGTGTTTGGGGGCCTTATTGGTCAGCCATGCTGCCAGGCTACTGGCTGACGGAAGGGGGGCAGAGTGCTGCTGGGGCGTTAGTCGACTGGACGCTTCAGGAATCAGGAGCCAGTGCTGAGCTGTTTCACAAAGCTGAGGCCCGGGGCTGCCATCCCATTGTTTTAGTTAATGAATGGGTTGCCGCACTTGAGGAGCAGGAGTCTGAGCCTGGTCGTTATCTGCATGTGCTTGCCGATCACCACGGTAATCGTTCGCCGCGCGCACGGCCCGATGCTCGAGGCAGCATCTGTGGTTTGACGCTGGAACGAGGTGAGATGCAGGTAGCTCGCCTGTACCTGGCGACATTACAGGCGATCGCCTGCGGTACGCGGCATATTATGGAAGTGATGCGTGAAAACGGTCACACCATTTCCCGACTGACGCTGTGCGGCGGCGCAACGCATAACCCACTGTGGATGAGAGAATATGCCGATGCTACCGGATGCGATATTCATCTTATGCAGGAAGAGGATGCGGTGACGTTAGGTGCGGCTATCACTGGCGCGGTAGCATGCGGCGCGTGGGCAACTATACCGTCCGCATGCCGGGCGATGGTTCGATCGGGCGAGGTGATTAAGGCGAACCCGGCGCGGCGGAACTTCTATGATCGCAAATACCAGGCTTATCTGATGCTGTGGGATCAGCAGCAGGCGATTAACCAACTTATGCAGTAAGACAAAAGTTTAAAATACTTTTATGATTGTAGATTGACGTTTTTGGATGTGGACTGGGGCATATAGATGGCTAAAACAGTAGAACAGATAGCCAGCGATCTGAATTTATCGGTTACGACCGTACGACTGGTGCTGAACGGGAAAGCAGAGCAATATCGAATCAGTGTCAAAACCCAAACGCGTATTAATGAATATGTCGAGCGCTATGGTTACGTCATTAACCATTCAGCACGTAGCCTGAAATTAAATAAAACGGATACTTTGGGATTGATTGTACCCAATATTTCCAACGTCTTTTTTGCCACACTCGCAGAAAAACTTGAGCAACGCTGTCGTCGTTCAGGTTATCAGTTAACGATTAGCTGTACCTATGACGATGTTGATTACGAAAATAAACTGACCAAAGCGTTAATCGCCCGTAATGTCGATGGCCTTTTTATTGTTCCCTCAACGTTAGAGAATCAGCAACACCATTTACGTCAGGTCAGAAAACCGATGGTGTTACTTGACCGTGATTTTAAGTATACCGATAACGCACTGGTAGAAAGTCATAACATCTTGGGCGGCGAGAAATTGACGCAGAGTCTGTTTGACGCTGGAAAGTCGCCAATCTGGTTTTTAGTGGGGGATACTGGATTACCCAGCATTGGTGATCGTTTGCAAGGTTATCTTAATGCATTGAACAATAATGGCATTTCACATAGAGATTGGGTGCGCGAAGGTCCGGACAACACACCTGAAGGTGGTTATCGACTGATGGATGAGTTGATCGGCGAACAGGGCTGTCCGCAGGCGTTTATCGCCTCATCATTACCGGTACTGGAGGGGGCCATTAACGCTATTCGTAATCGTTTAGGCACAATTCCACCGGAAATTAATATTGGGACATTCGATGAACACCCAATGCTGGGATTCCTCGCCAATAATGTCTGGTCAATGCAACAGGATGAAAATGTCTGGGCGGAAAAAGCATTCGATATGATGATGAGTGCTATTGATGATCACCCAATTAAAGAAACTGTAAAAGTTGAGATGAAACTTATTAAGCGCGTAAGACAACCTTAATATGTCGCTATAAATAAATCGGCCAACTGAATCTGAATAAATACGTTCAGTGGCTGCCTGTACCTAAAACCTGACCCGTCTTATTCTGCGGCTGCATTTTTCGCAATAAAGACGAGGGGAAACTGTACCCGGAGAATCATTATGGAAAGAATGCGTTTGTCGCGAGAAATCATTGAAACCTGTCTGGAAATGACCAGCCTTGGATTGAATCAGGGGACGGCGGGAAATGTGAGTGCGCGTTATGAAAACGGGATGCTGATCACGCCCAGCGGTATTCCTTACGAAAGACTTACTGAAAACATGATCGTGTATGTAGATAACGACGGGAAATATGATAAAGGACAATTACCCTCCAGTGAATGGCGTTTTCACCTGGCGGCATACCAGACGCGTCCGGATGCCAATGCGGTTGTCCATAACCATGCCGTACACTGCACGGCCGTTTCAATTCTTAATCGCCCTATCCCGGCAATTCACTACATGATTGCAGCGGCGGGGGGGAACTCTATTCCGTGTGCGCCTTATGCGACGTTTGGTACACGAGAGCTGTCAGAGCATGTGAGCGTCGCCCTGAAAAACCGTAAGGCAACGCTTTTACAGCACCATGGGTTGATTGCTTGCGAAGCGAATTTGGAAAAAGCACTGTGGTTGGCGCATGAAGTGGAAGTTCTGGCCCGTCTGTACCTGAGCACGCTGGCGATTGTTGACCCGGTGCCGGTGCTGGATGACGAGGAGATCGCTATTGTGCTGAAGAAATTCAAATCTTACGGATTACGCATTGAAGAGTAATTTCGCATAGCGAAAAGGAGAAATACAATGGCGAACAGAATGATTCTGAATGAAACGGCATGGTTTGGCCGGGGGGCTGTTGGCGCATTAACCGATGAAGTTATTCGTCGCGGTTATCGCAAGGCGTTGATTGTGACTGATAAAAATCTGGTGCAGTGCGGCGTTGTTGAGAAAGTGACTACCCGAATGGATGCTGCAGGTCTGGCATGGGAAATCTATTCAGGCGTTATTCCTAATCCAACCATTGCGGTAGTGCAGGAAGGATTGAGTGTCTTTCAGCAAAGTGGCGCAGACTATCTGATAGCAATCGGCGGAGGCTCCCCGCAGGATACCTGTAAGGCGATTGGCATTATCAATAATAATCCTGAGTTTGCTGATGTACGCAGCCTTGAAGGGTTATCGCCGACACGCAACCCAAGTGTGCCGGTTATGGCTATCCCAACCACCGCGGGAACGGCGGCGGAAGTGACCATTAACTACGTGATCACCGACGAAGAAAATCGGCGCAAGTTTGTTTGTGTTGATCCACATGATATCCCGCAGGTGGCGTTCATCGATGCTGACATGATGGACGGCATGCCTGCTGCGTTAAAAGCCGCTACCGGCGTGGATGCACTGACGCATGCCATTGAAGGGTACATCACGCGGGCGGCGTGGGCATTGACCGATGCGCTGCACATCAAAGCAATTGAAATTATTGCCGGGGCATTACGCGGTTCGGTTGCGGGCGAAAGCCAGGCGGGTGAAGCGATGGCCCTGGGCCAGTACGTTGCCGGGATGGGCTTCTCCAACGTTGGTCTGGGATTAGTGCATGGCATGGCGCACCCGTTAGGCGCGTTCTACAACACGCCGCACGGCATCGCGAATGCCATTTTGCTGCCGCACGTGATGCACTACAACGCGGAATTTACCGGGGAAAAATTCCGCGATATCGCTCGGGTAATGGGGGTTAAGGTTGAAGGACTCACGTTGGCGCAAGCACGTAAAGCAGCAGTGGATGCCGTCTTCGCCCTTAACCGCGATGTAGGGATCCCACTGCATTTACGCGATGTTGGCGTCCGTAAAGAGGATATTCCTGCATTGGCGCAAGCCGCATTTGACGATGTTTGTACCGGGGGAAATCCGCGTGAAGCGAGCCTTGGGGATATCGTCGAGCTGTACCATACTGCCTGGTAATCACCTGGCGTTTATCTGGCCTACAGGGTTATACGTTAAGTAGGCCGGATAAGCGCAGCGCCATCCGAAAATAAGACTACCGTGCCAGCCGTAGCTGCTGTAGGTTTCCGTCGATATGTAAGTCCGTTTGCAGCCGCGCGATATCGCGGCACAAAAACGCCATTTCCCGATGTTCTTCGAGTTTCTTGCGCCATTTCTCCGGTACGTCATCCAGATGTTCATACAGTGCTTCCAGCGTTGGAAACTGCGTCAACAATTGTGTGGCGCTTTTAGGACCAATACCGGCAACCCCAGGTATCTTAGAACTGCTGATCCCTGCCAGTCCCCAGTAATCAGGCAACTGTTGCGGCAGTACGCCGAACTCTTTCTCGATAAACGGCGCATCCAGCCAGCGTTTCTGGAAATAATCGCGAATACGCAGTGTTGGGGAGAGTAGCTGACAATAGCCTTTATCGGTTGAGACGATGGTTGCCTGATGTCCGGCCTGGCTAACTTTCACCGCCAGAGTTGCGGCTAAATCATCGGCTTCATTCCCGCTGGATTCCCAGCAGCAGACACCGCGCTGTTCAAAAGCGGCGCGTAAGGCGGGCATTTCCTTGTATAAATCGTCAGGCATTGGCGGGCGACCGGCTTTGTAGTCAGGTAAGCGTTGGTGACGCCAGCCGCTGTTGCGCGCTTCGTCATCAAATACCGCCACGGCGTGTGTGGGCTGACTGTGCACAATCAACTGATCGAGCGCGTGCTGGCACGTCTCCACGCAGGGGGAGCCCTGTACGGCGTGAATTCGGCGGATAAGATTCAGTGCATCGACAATGAGCAGATGGACGGCCACGGTGTTCTCCCTAACAAATCAGTCTGTAGGGTAACATTCACGGCGGGTGGAGGCGAAGATCTGATACAACATTTTGCCGGATGGCGGCTGAAGCCTTATCCGGCCTACAAATGAATACGGCACTGTAGGCCGGATAAGCTTGCGCCATCCGGCAATGGGGTGGGACTTAATCGCAGGTGACAATTTTCATTGCCAAACCGCCGCGAGATGTTTCGCGGTATTTGGCATTCATGTCTTTACCGGTTTCGTACATGGTCTCGATAACTTTATCGAGGCACACGCGTGGCTCACTGGTACGGCGCAGCGCCATACGTGCGGCGTTCACCGCTTTCACGGACGCGATCGCGTTACGCTCAATGCACGGTACCTGTACCTGGCCGGCAACCGGATCGCAGGTCAGACCCAGGTTATGTTCCATACCGATTTCCGCCGCGATGCACACCTGCATTGGACTACCACCCAGCAGTTCAGCCAGACCAGCCGCTGCCATGGAGCAGGCCACGCCAACTTCACCCTGACAGCCGACTTCGGCACCAGAGATAGAGGCGTTCATCTTATACAGTGAACCAATGGCGCTCGCGACCAGCATGTAGCGTGCCAGCGAGTTAGCGTTCACTTCACGGATAAACTTGTCGTAATACGCCAGTACGGCAGGAACAATCCCGCATGCACCGTTGGTTGGCGCGGTAACTACACGTCCACCTGCTGCGTTTTCTTCGTTCACGGCCAGCGCGAACATGTTGATCCAGTCAACAACCGCCATCGGGTCAGTGGTGGTTTTGTCGCTGCTGACCAGCATGCGACGCAGCGCAGCAGCACGACGCGGGACGCGCAGTTTGCCCGGCAATACACCTTCGGTGGTGATGCCGCGCTCAATCCCGCTACGCATCACTTCCCAGACGTTAGCAAAGTGCTGTTCCAGCTCTTCTTTGCTGTGCAGGGCCAGTTCATTTTGCATCATCAGACCGGAAAGTGACAGGCCGGTTTCCTGGCAATGACGTTGCAAATCAGCTGCGGATTTATACGGATACGGCACGTTTACCGGAGAGTTATTCGGTAAACCAAAATGTTCTTCATCAACGATGAAACCACCGCCAATGGAATAGTAAGTCTGGCTGTAAATGGCTTTTTCGCCTGCCAGTGCGGTAATACGCATCCCGTTTTCGTGCAGGGACAGATTGTCCGCATGGAAATTCATGCACTTGTCGACCGGGAACTCGACCTCATGTTGACCGTCTGCCAGCAGCAAACGCCCATGAGTATTCACATCCTGGATAAAGGAAGGGATGGCATCAATGTCTACGGTATCCGGTAGATTACCCGCCAGGCCCATAATAATCGCGATGTCGGTATGGTGACCTTTCCCCGTCAGAGACAAGGAGCCATAGACATCAACCACTACGCGGGTTACGTCAGTGAGAATTCCGCGTGCAATCAGGTCATCCGTGAATTGTTTGCCTGCTTTCATCGGGCCAACAGTGTGGGAGCTGGAAGGGCCAATGCCGATTTTGAAAATATCGAATACGCTAATCATGAGGCGTCCATTGTGTATCGAGATGCGCCGCCCCGAAGAGCGGCGCAGGGGAATTAACTGAACAGAGAGTAGAAAATAGCGGAGATAGCGATCAGGCCCATAATCACAACGAAGACGTTGCTGATATGGCCGCTGTACTTACGCATTGCCGGTACTTTCTGGATGGCATACATCGGCATCAAGAACAGAATCATCGCGATGATTGGGCCACCCAGGGTCTCAATCATACCGAGGATGCTCGGGTTCAGTGTCGCCACAATCCAGGTGGTTACCAGCATGAACAGTGCAGTGATTTTGTTCAGTTTGTTGATTTCGATGGATTTGCCTTTGCCGCGCAGAGACTTAATCACCATCCCGTTGAAGCCTTCACGTGCGCCCAGGTAGTGGCCGAGGAAGGATTTGGTGATAGCGATAATCGCGATGATCGGTGCCATCCAGGCAATAATCGGCGCGTTAAAGTGGTTCGCCAGGTAAGACAGAATCGAGATGTTCTGCTCTTTTGCTGCTGCCAGGTCCGCCGGGGTCAGGCTGAATACACAGCTGAAGACGAAGAACATAACGGTCAGTACCATCATGATGTGAGCGAATGCCAGAATCTTGGAGCATTTCTTCTCAGCTTCATCACCGTACTCTTCACGCTTCGCCACGGCGAAGGAGGAGATGATCGGGGAGTGGTTGAAGGAGAACACCATTACCGGAATCGCCAGCCACAGGGTCAACAGCAGGCCGTTCCCGGTGGTTGCCGCAGAGTCAAAAGACATGGTTTCCAGAATCGCACCGCTCCACTGAGGGATCAGATACAGCGCCAGCAGCATCAGAGCCGCAACGAACGGGAATACCAGGATGCTCATCGCCTTAACGATCATCTGCTCACCGAAGCGCACGATGGTCATCATGCCGACAATCAGGATCAGAGACAGGATTGCACGCGGCGGAGGAGTAATCGCCAGCTGATGGGTCAGGAAGCTTTCAACGGTATTGGTGATTGCTACGCTGTAAACCAACAGAATCGGGTAGATAGCGAAGAAGTAGAGCAGGGTAATCAGTTTACCTGCGCCAACGCCGAAGTGTTCTTCTACAACTTCGGTGATGTCTTCACCCGGATTTTTACCGGACAGCACAAAGCGAGTCAGACCGCGGTGTGCAAAGAAGGTCATTGGGAAGGCAAGGATCGCCATGATGATCAGCGGGATCATACCGCCTACGCCTGCGTTGATCGGCAGGAACAATACACCCGCGCCAATCGCCGTGCCGTAAAGGCCCAGCATCCACATGGTGTCTGTCTTGCGCCATGCGCTGCGGGTCTGGCCCGTAACGATAGTGCTGGTTTGAGTGTTTTCCATCTATTTCTCCTGGAGGAAGCTTAAAAAGCCGGGTTTGAGGTCAATCCAATGAGAAAGTACCCGGCTGTAAATCGAAATTCGTTGAGCGATTTTTATATAATTTTTCGCCGTAATAATTTTCGGGCGGAAAGATACATTTTAGTAATGAATGTATCAGTGATCGGGATCCCAAATGCAATAATCCACCTTTTATGTGGATAAATTTGGGCCATTAATCTGTTAAAAAATAGTCAAAGCGAATTTACGGGCGCGAAGGCTAACATTAACGACATATCTCATGAAAGCGAAGGCGCGAAGATAGGCGTGTTCAGCTGTAAAAACTGTTGTTTTTAGATGATTTCGGCGACTAATAATAATTTACTAAGATAAATCACGGTTGGGTTTTCAAGGTAATCGTTTGCGTGGTGCGCTGTTTTTAATGAATCATCACTGGTATTTATGTGATTGTCAGAGCTATGTGACTGGTATCACTAAAAAAAGCCGGGAGGAAAATGCGCCAAACCCGGCTTTAATATGGACAAAACTGTCATCGCTATAGTGCTGCTAGCGGGTGTAGAAGGTTAGGCGCAGATCTCGTAACAAGGGATATACGCAGTGCCCGGTAACTTCATACGATGTTGTGCAACAAAGCCCTGCAGGAGATCGTCCATGCGGCGCATCATTTCGCGGTCACCGTGGATTTTGTACGGGCCAAACTCTTCAATAGCGCGGATGCCGACTTCCTTCACGTTACCAGCCACAATACCGGAGAATGCACGACGTAGATCGGCCGCAAGTACTTCAACGGGTTGATCCGGGTACAGCTTCAGGTTGGCCATGTTTTCATGGGACGGTTCGAACGGCATCTGCAGATCGGGCGCGATACGAATCGACCAGTTAAAGCTGTAAGCATCACCTGTGTCGCGACGGTTTTCTTTCACCAGCGGCATCGCTTTTTTCATCAGACGCGCCACTTCCGCTGCATCGTCAATGATAATGCGATAGTGGCGACGCGCATCTTCCCCCAGCGTGTGCACGATAAATTCGTCCAGCACGCGGAAGTAATCCGCACTCTCTTTTGGTCCGGTCAGGATCAGTGGTAGAACCTGATCTTTGTTGGCCGGATTCATCAGGATCCCCAGCAGATACAGCAGCTCTTCTGCTGTCCCTACGCCACCCGGGAAGATGATAATACCGTGGGCGATACGCACGAACGCTTCCAGACGTTTTTCAATGTCCGGCATGATGATCAGTTCGTTTACCAGCGGGTTAGGCGGTTCAGCGGCGATGATTGACGGTTCGGTCATGCCAATAAATCGGCTGTCTTTGTATCGCTGCTGGGCGTGTCCTACCGCAGCGCCTTTCATTGGCGCTTCCATCGCTCCTGGACCGCAGCCGGTACAGATGTTCAGTTCGCGCAAGCCCAACTGTGTGCCGACGCGACGGGCGTACAGGTACTCATTTTCGTTGATTGAGTGACCGCCCCAGCAGACGACCATGTTCGGCGCTTCACCAACGTGCAGCGCCCGGGCATTACGCAGGATCGAGAATACCAGGTTGGTAATATGCACCGAGCTTTCGAGATCCAGATGCTGAAAACGACCGGCGTTATGGATCTGGCCATTGACGAACAGAATGTCGCGCAGCACGGCAAACAGGTTAGCCTGTAGCGCACGAATAATGCGTCCATCAACAAACGCATCTTCAGGTGGGTTGATCAGTTCCAGCTTCACGCCCCGTTCGCGGCGCAGTACGTTAATATCGAAACTTTCAAAGCGTGACAGCAGTTCTTTACTGTTGTCGGTCAAACTGCCGGAGTTCAGAACGGCAAGCGAACAGTTACGAAACAGTTGATACAGGTCGCTGCTGGCCGTGCGTTTAAGCATATCGACTTCCAGCTGCGACAACATGTCCATTGAGCCAAGCGGGCTAATATGTGTAATCAAGTAAACTCCTTATGGGACGCAACACGTCATTCCCTGTGATTACAATAGCCCTGGCTTATGACCTTTCACAACCTTGTGCGCGGAATCCGACACGCAAAATTGAGAAAAAAGATTACTGACGCACCAGACGACCGGTTGCCGGAGTGAAATCGGTGTTGGTGCGCCATGGGTTAATGTCCAGGCCACCACGTCGCGTGTAGCGTGCGTAAACGCTCAGTTTCTCCGGCTGGCAGAAGCGCAGAATGTCATTGAAAATGCGTTCCACACACTGCTCGTGAAATTCATTATGGTGGCGGAAGGAGACCAGATAACGCAGCAGTTTCTCCCTGTCGATTTTCCGTCCGCGATACTGAATTTGTATGGAGCCCCAGTCGGGCTGATGGGTAATCAGACAGTTGGATTTCAGTAGATGGCTGACCAGTGTCTCTTCCACTGCCTTTTCACCGCTCACGGCATTTTCCAGATACGCAGTGCTGAACTGGTAGTTATCGATGACGATATCCTGATTGTCGATACAGGTGCCGTTAAAGTGGGCTATCGGCTGCCCTTCCAGTTCGTCAAGGCGGTACAGCGCCACGCTGACATCGCCCTGAGCGCAGGCGCGAAGATCGTTTTCCAGTGTCTGACGTACCGCATCCCAGGAATCAAAACGCGTCTGATTAAAACTGTTCAGGTAAAGCTTAAAGCTTTTCGATTCAATCAGATTTACGCTGGTGTAATCCAGTTCCACGTGACCGACTGCGACCTGGGGTAAGCCGTTGGTATTCAGCCACGACAGTTCATACAGCGTCCAGATATCTGCACCGTGAAAAGGCAGGGTATCGGCCTTTAAATCCAGCGGATCGCGGTTTAGGCTGCGCGGAACGCCCTGCAACAGACTTGCATCGTAATTGTCTCGGTAATCCGTTGATTTACCTAGAGTCAGGCCGTCAAGCGCCTGATGATTTTCATAAGAGGACATGTTTCACCGTCATAAACCAGATACACTATGCGACAAGTGTATCCTGGCTTTTGTGAAGAGAGAAATCAGTGGACGAATTGACAGCGCAGGCGTTGGTAGCCTTTACGACGCGTTATTGCGACGCATGGCATGAAAAAAACAACAGTTGGCCACTCAGTGAAGAGCTGTATGGCGTACCTTCTCCGTGCATCATTTCTTCCACAGACGATGCGGTATTTTGGCAGCCTCAACCTTTTGTCGGCGAAAAAAACCTCAATGCGGTTGAACGGGCATTTGATATTGTGATACAACCTGCCGCTCACGCTTTTTACACCACCCAGTTTGCCGGGGATATGCACGCGCAGTTTGCGGATGAAAAGCTGACGCTGCTGCAGACCTGGAGTGAAGATGACTTCAGGCGCGTTCAGGAAAACCTGATTGGTCACTTGGTTACGCAAAAGCGACTTAAGCTTTCGCCTACGCTTTTTATTGCCACACAAGATAATGAGCTTGACGTCATTTCGGTGTGCAATCTGTCCGGTGAAGTGTGCAAAGAAACGCTGGGAACCCGTAAACGAACGGTGCTGGCGGCCTCACTTGCGGAATTCCTCACTCAACTTAAGCCAGTTCTGTAATCCTGTTTGCCCTGAATCTTGTGAGAGATCTCTTACATCCCCTGTAGGACATTGCCAGGTGATAAGTAAAGACTTAATGAATTGATAAAATAATAATTTATTATTATTCAATTGGTTAGTCTTTTATTGTCAACTTTCATACGAAAATAATCGTAAGGGTAAGCCTGTAAGCATCTTGTAAGACAAAGCGAAACAGGCGATTCTATATCTGTCGACAAGGAGTCGCACAACGAAGAGAACATCAGGATGATGGCTCTTCACCTGGACACACCAGGACGGTGTTGCAAGGACAGGCTTCAGGACGAAGCAAAGAGGAAGACGCTGGATGCGTTAAAGGACACCTCCAGGACGGAGAATGAGAGCCGGTCAGGATGTTCGGCGGGTCAGGATGGCCAGGATACTTCAGGATGAAGTTTTCACATCGGGGTGATGTGAGCAGGATGCAAAAGTTCAGGATGAACAAGGTCGCAAGACCACAGGAAAAGTTGTCACGGATGAGCAGGGAGCACTAAAAGTAGCTGGAATGCTGCGAAACGAACCGGGAGCACTGTTTTTACAGTGCTCCCTTTTTTTATTTCCCTCCACTAGTGCTATTCTTCGCGCCAGATTTTTCATCATTGAGGTTTATTTCATGACGACTCATGACCGTGTGCGCCAGCAGTTACACGCACTTGAAGCGCTACTGCGTGAACATAATCACTGGCGGATGGATGAGCCAGCAGAGCATCTGTTTACCAGTACGCAGCCTTTTTGTATGGATACCATGGAGCCGGTCGAGTGGCTGCAGTGGGTGTTGATTCCCCGCATGCATACGCTACTCGATAACGCGCAGCCGCTTCCGCAGGCTTTTGCCGTTGCACCGTATTACGAAATGGCGCTAGCAGCCGATCATCCGCAACGCGACATTCTCCTGGCGGCATTGCAGGAGCTGGATGCGCTGTTTACCAGTGATAACGCCTGATGCTGGAAATTCTTTATCAGGACGAATGGCTGGTTGCAGTCAATAAACCTTCGGGCTGGTTGGTTCACCGCAGTTGGCTCGACCGGGATGAGAAAGTGGTGGTGATGCAAACGGTGCGAGACCAAATTGGTCAGCACGTTTTTACCGCCCATCGACTCGACAGACCAACCTCCGGTGTGCTGCTGATGGGACTGTCCAGCGAAGCCGGGCGTTTGTTGTCTCAGCAGTTTGAACATCATCAAATTCAGAAACGCTATCATGCGATTGTGCGTGGCTGGCTGATGGATGATGCCGTGCTGGATTACCCGTTGGTCGAAGAGCTGGATAAGATTGCCGATAAGTTTGCCCGCGATGATAAAGGCCCGCAGCCTGCCGTCACCCATTATCGCGGCCTGGCAACGGTAGAAATGCCGGTAGCGACCGGGCGTTATCCGACCACCCGTTATGGACTGGTGGAGCTGGATCCTAAAACCGGTCGGAAACACCAGCTCAGGCGCCATCTGGCCCACTTACGCCATCCGATAATTGGCGACAGCAAGCACGGTGATTTACGGCAAAACCGCAGCGCCGCAGAGCATTTCGGTTGTCAGCGATTAATGCTGCATGCCAGCCAGCTTGCGCTGACGCATCCATTCACCGGTGAGCCTCTGGTTATTCGCGCCGGGCTGGATGACGTCTGGATGCAGGCATTGTCACAATTTGGCTGGCGTGGACTTCTCCCTGAGAATGAAAGGGTTGAGTTCGTCGAGCGGTCAGGTCAGGATGAGCAGATAGATTCTTAAGTCCCAGGAGATTACGGTTATGGCGGAAATTGGAATTTTTGTCGGCACAATGTACGGAAACGCGCTGCTGGTTGCCGAAGAGGCCGAGGCCATTTTGACGGCACAGGGTCATAAAGCCACGGTGTTTGAAGATCCTGAGCTTAGCGACTGGCAGGTATATCAGGATAAATATGTGCTGGTGGTGACCTCAACGACCGGGCAGGGCGATCTGCCCGATAGCATTGTGCCGCTGTTTCAGGGGATCAAAGATAATCTCGGTTTCCAGCCAAATCTGCATTACGGAGTCATTGCGCTGGGCGACAGCAGCTACGTTAATTTCTGCAATGGTGGCAAACAGTTTGATGCGCTGTTGCAGGAGCAAAGCGCACAGCGCGTGGGTGAAATGTTGCTGATTGACGCCAGCGAACATCCTGAACCGGAAAGCGAATCCAACCCTTGGGTAGAAAACTGGGGAACCTTGCTCAAATAATCTCTCGCCCGTACGGGCATACAACCCCCATTTGAACCGTAGGCCGGGTCAGGCGAAGCCGCCACCCGGCAATAAAACCCCAATTACGTGAACTAACTTCCACTGCTTTGGGCTTATGCCCCAAACAACTTCTTACTGCCTCCCGAATGTTGTGTTCATGCACGGTGAGGGTAAGAGCCACTCCTTCATATACTTTTCCCGTCAGTTCCCGAAAAGGCAGCGAGTCAGAATAAAACGGCCCTGAGCTGTACCAAAACTGCCACACACTAACCTCTCATTCTGATCACCCTACAGGTGCTGTACAGAATGAACTGGCGAAAGCCAAGATTCAGGAGTGCAACAATGAGTTCATTAAGTCAGGCGGCGAGCAGCGCTGAAAAACGCACTAACGCTCGCTACTGGATAGTGGTGATGTTGTTTATCGTCACATCCTTCAACTACGGCGATCGCGCCACCTTATCCATTGCCGGTTCGGAGATGGCCAAAGACATTGGTCTGGATGCGGTAGGGATGGGTTATGTATTCTCCGCTTTCTCATGGGCCTATGTTATCGGCCAGATCCCTGGCGGCTGGTTGCTTGACCGCTTCGGTTCAAAACGTGTTTATTTCTGGTCCATCTTTATCTGGTCCATGTTTACCCTGCTGCAGGGCTTCGTCGATATCTTTAGCGGCTTCGGCATTATCGTTGCGCTGTTTACGTTGCGATTCCTTGTCGGTTTAGCTGAAGCACCTTCCTTCCCCGGGAATAGTCGTATAGTTGCGGCATGGTTCCCGGCACAGGAGAGGGGCACGGCGGTCGCAATCTTTAACTCTGCGCAGTACTTTGCCACCGTTATTTTTGCGCCAATCATGGGGTGGCTGACCCACGAAGTGGGCTGGTCGCATGTGTTCTTCTTTATGGGCGGCCTCGGGATTGTTATCAGCTTTATCTGGCTGAAGGTGATTCATGAACCAAACCAGCACCCGGGCGTAAACCAAAAAGAGCTGGAGTACATTGCTGAAGGCGGGGCGCTGATCAATATGGATCAGGCGGCCGCCAAAGCTAAAGTGCCGTTCAGCGTGAAGTGGGGGCAAATCAAACAGCTGCTGGGCTCACGGATGATGATCGGTATTTACATCGGGCAATACTGCATTAACGCGCTGACCTACTTCTTTATCACCTGGTTCCCGGTTTATCTGGTGCAGGCTCGCGGTATGTCGATTTTGAAAGCCGGTTTTGTCGCTTCGGTCCCGGCCATTTGCGGATTCGCCGGCGGCGTGCTCGGCGGCATTATTTCCGACTGGCTGATGCGCCGTACCGGTTCGCTAAATATCGCCCGTAAAACGCCAATCGTACTCGGCATGCTGCTGTCGATGGTGATGGTGTTCTGTAACTACGTCAACGTGGAGTGGATGATCATCGGCTTTATGGCGCTGGCCTTCTTCGGCAAAGGTATCGGTGCGTTGGGATGGGCGGTGATGGCTGATACTGCACCTAAAGAGATCAGCGGTCTGAGCGGCGGTTTGTTCAACATGTTTGGCAATATCTCCGGTATCGTCACGCCAATTGCTATCGGCTACATCGTAGGGACCACCGGCTCGTTTAACGGCGCGTTGATTTACGTCGGGGTGCATGCGTTGATTGCGGTGGTGAGCTATCTGGTACTGGTGGGCGATATTAAACGTATCGAACTGAAACCTGTCGCAGGACAATGATGATGACAACACAATCGAGTCCCGTTATTACCGATATGAAGGTCATCCCGGTGGCCGGTCATGACAGCATGCTGCTCAATATTGGCGGTGCGCACAATGCATATTTCACCCGCAATATTGTGGTTCTTACCGATAACGCCGGCAATACCGGCGTCGGTGAAGCGCCGGGCGGCGAAGTGATTTATCAGACGCTGGTTGACGCTATCCCGATGGTATTGGGTCAGGAGGTTGCGCGCCTGAATAAGGTGGTACAGCAGGTGCATAAAGGCAACCAGGCCGCTGATTTTGACACCTTCGGCAAAGGCGCCTGGACGTTTGAGCTACGGGTAAACGCGGTAGCGGCGCTGGAAGCGGCGCTGCTCGACCTGCTGGGCAAGGCGCTGAACGTGCCGGTTTGTGAACTGTTAGGGCCGGGCAAGCAGCGCGATGCGGTCACCGTACTCGGCTATCTGTTCTACGTGGGCGATCGCACAAAGACCGATTTACCGTATCTGGAAAGCACGCCGGGAAACCATGAGTGGTATCACCTGCGTCACCAGCAAGCGATGAACAGTGAGGCGGTGGTACGTCTGGCTCAGGCTTCGCAGGATCGCTACGGCTTTAAAGATTTCAAACTCAAAGGTGGTGTACTGCCTGGCGAGCAGGAAATCGACACCGCTCGTGCGCTGAAAAAATGCTTCCCGGATGCGCGTATTACGGTTGATCCCAACGGTGCCTGGTTGCTGGATGAAGCCATCTCCCTGTGTAAAGGGCTGAACGATGTTCTGACCTACGCCGAAGATCCATGCGGCGCTGAACAGGGTTTTTCTGGCCGCGAAGTGATGGCCGAGTTCCGCCGTGCAACCGGTCTACCGGTAGCAACGAACATGATAGCCACCAACTGGCGTGAAATGGGCCATGCGGTGATGCTGAACTCAGTAGATATTCCGCTGGCCGATCCGCACTTCTGGACCCTTTCCGGCGCGGTACGCGTGGCACAGTTATGCGATGACTGGGGCCTGACCTGGGGCTGCCATTCTAACAATCATTTTGATATTTCGCTGGCGATGTTCACCCACGTTGGCGCCGCTGCGCCGGGCGACCCGACGGCTATCGACACCCACTGGATCTGGCAGGAGGGCGATTGCCGTCTGACCAAAAATCCGCTGGAGATTAAGAACGGGAAAATTGCTGTTCCTGACGCGCCTGGACTGGGCGTAGAGCTGGACTGGGATCAGGTTAACAAGGCTCATGAAGCCTACAAGAGACTGCCCGGCGGCGCGCGTAATGACGCAGGCCCAATGCAGTATCTGATTCCTGGATGGACTTTTGACCGTAAACGTCCCGTTTTCGGCCGCCACTAATTTTGAATAAGGACTTAATTATGAGCGCACAATTTTCTACCCCATTGGTTACCTCTATGCAGGTTATTCCGGTTGCGGGTCATGACAGTATGCTGATGAACCTGAGCGGCGCACATGCTCCATTCTTCACGCGCAATATTGTGATTATTAAAGATAACTCCGGTCATACCGGCGTGGGTGAAATTCCCGGCGGAGAAAAAATCCGCAAAACGCTGGAAGATGCGATCCCGCTGGTGGTAGGCAAAACGTTAGGTGAATACAAAAACGTGCTGAATGCGGTACGCAATACTTTTGCCGATCGTGATGCGGGCGGTCGCGGTTTGCAGACCTTTGATTTACGTACCACTATTCATGTGGTTACTGGGATCGAAGCGGCCATGTTGGATCTGTTAGGTCAGCATCTGGGCGTAAACGTCGCCTCTCTGCTGGGTGATGGACAGCAGCGTAGCGAAGTTGAAATGTTGGGTTACCTGTTCTTCGTGGGTAACCGTAAGGCAACGCCGCTGCCGTACCAGAGTCAGCCGGATGAGAAGTGCGACTGGTATCGTCTGCGTCATGAAGAGGCGATGACCCCGGATGCGGTAGTGCGCCTGGCGGAAGCTGCGTATGAGAAGTATGGTTTCAACGACTTTAAACTGAAAGGCGGCGTGCTGGCCGGGGAAGAGGAAGCGGAATCTATCGTTGCGCTGGCGAAGCGTTTCCCGCAGGCCCGCGTCACGCTGGATCCGAACGGCGCGTGGTCGCTAAACGAAGCGATTAAGATCGGCAAATATCTGAAGGGTTCTCTGGCCTATGCGGAAGATCCGTGTGGCGCCGAGCAGGGCTTCTCTGGTCGTGAAGTGATGGCGGAATTCCGCCGCGCTACCGGTCTGCCGACCGCCACCAACATGATCGCCACCGACTGGCGTCAGATGGGGCATACGCTGTCGTTGCAGTCCGTGGATATCCCACTGGCGGACCCGCACTTCTGGACCATGCAGGGTTCTGTCCGCGTGGCGCAAATGTGCCATGAGTTTGGGTTGACCTGGGGATCGCACTCTAACAACCACTTTGATATTTCGCTGGCGATGTTTACGCATGTCGCGGCAGCGGCTCCGGGCAAAATTACCGCGATTGATACCCACTGGATCTGGCAGGAAGGCAATCAACGCCTGACCAAAGAGCCATTTGAAATCAAAGGCGGCATGGTGCAGGTTCCGGTAAAACCGGGTCTGGGCGTGGAGCTGGATATGGATCAGGTCATGAAAGCGCATGAGCTGTACCAGCAACATGGATTGGGGGCGCGTGATGATGCGATGGGAATGCAGTATCTGATCCCGAACTGGACGTTTGATAATAAGCGTCCGTGCATGGTACGCTAAGCGAACTGGGACCGCTCCCATTAAGGGGCGGTTTTTATCCTGGTATATGCTTAACACAGTCAACATGCGTAAGGATGCTTTATGAAAATAGTAATCGCACCGGATTCCTATAAGGAAAGTTTGAGTGCGCTTGAAGTGGCAACGGCTATTGAGCAGGGGTTTCGTGAGATCTGGCCCGATGCGGATTACGTGAAGATTCCGGTTGCAGATGGCGGTGAAGGAACGGTCGAAGCGATGGTTGCCGCAACGCAAGGTCACCTTGTGCATGTTGATGTTACCGGCCCTTTGGGCAACACAATTCAGGCATTTTATGGTTTATCCGGTGATGAGCGCTCGGCCTTTATCGAAATGGCGGCCGCTAGCGGACTGGAACAGGTTCCTGCGGGGTTACGCGATCCGCTGAAAACGACATCCTGGGGAACCGGGGAGTTAATCCGTCATGCGTTGGACGCTGGCGTTGAGCATATCATCATTGGAATTGGCGGAAGCGCCACCAATGATGGCGGTGCCGGGATGGTGCAAGCGCTGGGAGCAAAATTGCTGGATGCGCAAAATAACGATATTGCCCATGGCGGGGCTGGCCTCGAATCGCTCGCTCGGATTGATATTTCTCAGTTAGACCAGCGACTTGCTGCGTGTCGTATTGAAGTGGCTTGCGACGTGACTAATCCGTTGACCGGTGAAGAGGGCGCTTCTGCGGTTTTTGGCCCGCAAAAAGGGGCGACGCCGGAGATGATTACCCGCCTGGATCGGGCACTCACGCAATATGCGCAACTCATTGCCCGCGATCTGGACGTCAACGTGCTGGATCTGGCCGGCGGTGGCGCCGCTGGTGGTATGGGGGCGGCGCTATATGCGTTTTGCGGCGCACAGTTGCGCTGCGGTATTGAGATAGTAACGGATGCGTTGCACCTTGACGCCTGCGTTGCGGATGCGGATTTAGTGGTCACGGGTGAAGGGCGCATTGATAGTCAGACCATTCACGGTAAGGTTCCGGTTGGCGTGGCGAAGGTCGCAAAGCGTTACAACAAACCGGTTATCGGCATTGCCGGTAGCCTGACGGCGGATGTCGGTGTGGTCCACGAGCATGGGCTGGATGCGGTTTTCAGCGTCATCTATACCATCTGTACCCTGGATGAGGCGCTAAAGAACGCGAGCGACAACGTACGAATGACGGCGCGAAACGTGGCCGCAACGCTTAAAGCCGGGCAGCAATTACGCTGAGTTGTAGGTTGGATAAGGCGGTCACGCCGCCTTCCTGCGAATATTACCCCAACAACTTCTTCGCTTCGCGCGCAACGTTGTCCATTTCATCCAGAAGCTCTAAAAACTCAGGCTCCAGCTCTTCTTCCTTGGTCCCGCTACGTAATTGCTGCTCAATAAGCTGACACAGGTTTTTCATGCGGGGAACGCCGCTATAACCGCAGCTGCCGTGCAGCTTGTGGATCATATCCACCAGCCCTTCAGGGTTTTCACCGACCAGCTGTTCTTCAATTTTGTTACGTACTTCGGGCAGAAAATCGAGCAGCATTTGCAGCATATCCCGCGCCAGATCGTTTTTACCTGCGGCTTGTCTTAATGCTAACTGCCAGTCGAGTGTGGTATTCGGATTGACTACCGGCTCAACGGGTTCAACGGCGATCGCCCTAAGCGCTGTGCTTGCGCCGGGTTTGTAGCGTAACAGCAGATTATGCAGCTTATCTTCCTCGATAGGCTTCGCCAGGTAATCGTTCATCCCGGCGCTGAGCAGCTTCTCTTTCTGCCCGGCCATGGCGTGTGCGGTGACCGCAATGACCGGTGTCTGCTGTTGATGAGGAAGCTGGTGGATTAGTTCACAAGCGCGAATGCCGTCCATGTCTGGCATCTGAATATCCATCAGGATCAGATCAAATTGCATTTGTCTGGCGCGATCCACCGCTTGATGCCCACTGTCGCAGAGCACGACGTGCTGCACCTTATCTTCCAACAGTGCGCCAATCAGCTTGAGGTTCGCCGGGTTGTCGTCTACCGCCATAACGGTCATCGCAATTTTGCTATCGTCTAACAGCAGCGGATCCGCGCTGTGATTCACCTGACAATACTCTGTCAGCGCAGGCAGTAAGCGAGTTGAGGTGAGAGGTTTCAACAGACATGCCGCCGCGCCGCCCTGTTTTAACTTCTCGGCGTTAATCTGCGCATGGCAAGGCAGGGCCAGTAACAAAAAGTCGGTCATCGCCGCAGCGTTTGCCAGCCGCTCATGCTGCATGGTGAGCGGTTCGCGTAAAGTAACCGGAATGCCGAGCAGCAGAATATCGTAGTGATCCTTCGGCAGCCCGGAGAATGAAGGGCTGTAAATCACCTCCAACGGCGTTTCGCTCAAGATATCTAACGTGCACTGTGCGGCAGTGGCGTTCGGTTCGACGTAGGCCAGTCGTTTACCGGCCAGGCAGAGCGTGGTTGAGCGGTCAACGAGAACGTTAGGGTTAAGATCGAGGCTGATATGGAACCAGAACGTGGAACCCCGGTTCGGTTGACTATGGAAGGAGATATCCCCGCCCATTTCGTTGACCAGTTTTTGCGTAATGACCAGGCCCAGCCCGGTACCGCCGTGGCGGCGGGAAATACTGGCATCCGCCTGGCGGAAGGCCTGGAACAAGCGTGACTGATCGCGCTCAGGAATACCAATTCCGGTATCGCGGATTTGTACTTCAATCTGCACTTTCGTGTTACTAAGGGCGCGCTTCTCGACCAGAATGTCGATATTGCCGCCTTCGGTAAATTTGATGGCATTGCCAACCAGATTAGTGATTACCTGCTGTAAGCGCAGCGGATCGCCGATGACGTTGTCCGGCACGTCATTCTTAATATTCAGCGTCAGCTCAAGCCCTTTATCATGGGATGAATGCGCTAACAGCGTAACGACGTCATCCAGCGTGCTGCGCAGCGGGAAGGGAATGCTTTCCAGAATCAGCTTGCCCGCCTCAAGTTTGGAGAAGTCGAGTACATCATTGATGATAGCCAGCAGATTGTTAGCCGAGCGTTCAATGGTATTCAGGTGATCGCGCTGCGTGGTGTTGAGCTCGGTTTTTAGCGTAAGACGGGTGAAGCCAATCACGCCATTCAGCGGTGTTCGCAGTTCGTGCGACATGTTAGCCAGAAACTCAGACTTAATACGCGCCGCTTCCTGGGCGCGTTTCTTCGCCAGATCCAGTTCGACGTTCTGGATTTCCATCTGCTCCAGCGTTTCACGCAGGTCAGAGGTGGCCTGATCGATGTTGTGCTGCATCTCTTCATGGTAAGCCGCAAGTGACATCGCCATCGAGTTGATACCATTTTTTAGCATATCCAGCTCGCCCAGCATGAAACCTTCCACGCGGCTGTCGAGCTGTCCTCTACGAATTCGGTCAACGGTATTCACCATATTGCGAATCGGGCCGGTTACGTCTCGCATCAGACGCCAGCCAAAAATTAACGCAATACCAATACAAAACAGCATCATTACACTGGAGATAAAGATCTCTTTGTACTGCTGCAATCGCACGGACTTAAGATCCAGCTCAAGCGCCACATACCCCAGCATATTTTTGGTGTTTTTCGCATCGCTTACGGCGGATTCATCTGGTGAATAGCTTTCCGATATAATCGGGGTACGCAGGATCATGATATCCCCGTGCCGGGTGACGCTTAGCTTACGGGGAAACGGTGAACCTGTCGCCAACTGCATTTCAGACGGATCGAGATGAAAATTAGAGGTGACGAACAGTCGGTTATTTTCGTCATAAACAGAAATTGCCCGCACGATATCGGAATGGCGACGATGCAGCACGCTGATAAGCTGGCCGATAGATTCCCTGTTTTGCAGGTTCATGCCATATTCGCTGGAGACCGCGAGTGGTTCTATGATGCTGGCACCAGCATCTTCCAGTTGACGCTGCAAGTCGTTATAGCGATGCACAACAAAAAAGATACTGAGCAACAAACCTATCAGGACGGTCGGGGCCAGGATCAGAATCATCATGCGTGCGCGCAGGCTGTAGTTGGTCATGGAGTTCCGTTATGGGACAATTAGGGTCACACTGTTAAATAGAGAAATATCTCGTCGATGGCGCAATTCTACTCTGCAAAACGACGCGTGACGACGCGTCAGATCATAACCGTTACCGTCAATGACCTCGATCCTTTTGGTCAGGGCGTCGCTCGCCATAACGGAAAAGCGTTGTTTATACCGGAATTGCTACCCCAGGAAAGCGCCGAGGTGGTGATTACCGAAGATAAAAAACAGTTCGCCCGCGCGCAAGTAAAACGACGTTTGAACAACAGCCCTGAGCGTGAAGTGCCACGTTGCCCGCATTTTGGCGTATGCGGCGGTTGCCAGCAGCAGCATGCCAGCATCTCGTTACAGCAGCGTAGTAAAAGCGCGGCGTTGTCGCGTTTAATGAAATGTGACGTGTCGGATGTTATAGCTGATACGCCGTGGGGCTATCGTCGTCGTGCCCGATTGAGCCTGAACTATCGGCCAAAAGAACAAAAATTGCAGATGGGGTTTCGTAAATCAGGCTCCAGCGACATTATCGATGTCAAACAATGCCCTGTTTTGGTGCCCCAGCTTGAAGCGTTATTGCCCCATCTCAGGGCGTGTCTGGAAAGTCTTCAAGGGTTACGCCACCTTGGACATGTTGAACTGGTGCAGGCAGGGAGCGGAACCCTGATGATTTTGCGCCACACGGCGCCATTAAGTGCAGCGGATAAAGAAAAACTGGAATGCTTTTCGCATTCTCTGGGGCTGTCTTTGTTTCTGGCCCCGCAAAGCGAGATACTGGAATCAATATCAGAAGAATCACCCTGGTATGACTCAAATGGACTACGGTTAACCTTCAGCCCGCGTGATTTTATTCAGGTCAATGAAGGGGTAAACCAGCAAATGGTGGCCCGTGCGTTGGAATGGCTCGATGTTCAACCTGAAGATCGCGTACTCGATCTGTTCTGCGGAATGGGCAATTTTACTCTGCCGCTGGCAACTCGGGCAGCAAGCGTGGTTGGCGTGGAAGGTGTTCCGGCGTTGGTGGAAAAAGGTCGGGAGAACGCGCTGAATAACGGATTACACAATGTGACGTTCTTTCATGAAAACCTTGAGGAAGATGTTACCCGGCAGCCGTGGGCGAAAAACGGATTCGACAAAGTTTTGCTCGATCCTGCGCGTGCGGGGGCTGCAGGTGTGATGCAACATATTATAAAATTAGAACCTATACGCGTTGTTTATGTATCCTGTAACCCGGCAACGCTGGCTCGTGACAGCGATGCTTTGCTCAATGCGGGATACGCCATCCGGCGGCTGGCGATGCTCGATATGTTCCCGCACACTGGACACCTGGAATCAATGGTCCTGTTTGAGCGTTTGTAATGAACTTAATACCCATTGGATTTCGCCTTGTAATGCTGTGTGAAAGACAATGGGTTCGGCTTGTCGACTTCGACAGGCCATGCCCCTTAAGGAGAGGACGATGGTTGCGGTAAGAAGTGCACATTTAAATAAAGCTGGTGAGTTTGATCCCAAGAAATGGATCGCGAGTCTGGGGATCTCCAGCCAGCAGTCGTGTGAACGCTTAGCCGAAACCTGGGCGTACTGCCTCCAGCAGACACAGGGGCATCCGGATGCGGATCTGCTGCTGTGGCGTGGTGTGGAGATGGTAGAAATTCTCTCCATGTTGAGCATGGATATCGATACGCTGCGTGCAGCAATGCTGTTCCCACTGGCTGATGCCAACGTGGTAAGTGAAGACATCCTGCGCGAGAGCGTGGGCAAATCCATTGTTCATCTTATCCACGGCGTGCGTGATATGGCGGCGATACGCCAGCTTAAAGCCACGCATACCGATTCAGTTTCTTCCGAGCAGGTCGATAATGTCCGCCGCATGCTGCTGGCAATGGTAGATGACTTCCGCTGTGTGGTCATCAAGCTGGCAGAGCGGATTGCCCATCTGCGTGAAGTGAAAGACGCGCCGGAAGATGAACGCGTTCTGGCGGCAAAAGAGTGCACCAATATCTATGCACCGCTGGCCAACCGTTTGGGAATCGGGCAATTAAAATGGGAGCTGGAAGATTACTGCTTCCGTTATCTGCACCCGGCTGAATACAAACGCATTGCCAAGCTGCTGCATGAACGTCGTATCGACAGGGAGCATTACATTGATGAGTTCGTTAGTCATTTGCGCTCAGAGATGAAAACGGAAGGCGTCAAAGCTGAAGTGTACGGACGTCCGAAGCATATCTACAGCATCTGGCGCAAAATGCAGAAAAAGCAGTTGGCCTTCGATGAACTGTTCGATGTGCGCGCAGTGCGTATCGTGGCAGAGCGTTTACAGGACTGCTATGCCGCGCTCGGGATAGTACATACTCACTATCGCCATCTGCCGGATGAGTTTGATGACTACGTCGCGAACCCGAAACCCAACGGCTACCAGTCAATCCATACGGTTGTGCTGGGGCCGGGCGGGAAAACCATTGAAATTCAGATCCGTACCAAACAGATGCACGAAGATGCCGAACTGGGCGTCGCGGCACACTGGAAGTACAAAGAGGGCACTGCTTCAGGCGCCGCGCGCTCTGGTCATGAAGATCGTATTGCATGGCTGCGTAAGCTGATCGCCTGGCAGGAAGAGATGGCAGATTCTGGTGAAATGCTGGATGAAGTTCGTAGTCAGGTCTTTGATGACCGCGTGTACGTCTTTACGCCGAAAGGCGACGTTGTGGATCTGCCTGCAGGCTCCACGCCGCTCGATTTTGCTTACCACATTCATAGTGATGTGGGGCATCGTTGCATTGGCGCGAAAATTGGTGGACGCATCGTACCGTTTACCTACCAACTACAGATGGGCGATCAAATTGAAATTATCACCCAGAAACAGCCAAACCCAAGCCGCGACTGGTTGAACCCTAACCTTGGCTACGTAACCACCAGTCGTGGGCGTTCGAAGATCCACGCCTGGTTCCGTAAACAGGACCGTGATAAGAACATTCTTGCAGGTCGCCAGATCCTCGACGATGAACTGGCGCATTTAGGCATCAGCCTGAAAGAAGCGGAAAAACATCTGCTGCCGCGCTACAGTTTCAATGAGCTGGATGAACTGCTGGCGGCGATTGGCGGAGGAGACATCCGCCTCAACCAGATGGTGAACTTCCTGCAGGCGCAGTTTAATAAGCCAAGCGCTGCCGAACAGGATGCTGCCGCGCTGAAACAGCTTCAGCAGAAAACGCACGCACCGCAGAGTCGCCGTAAAGACGACGGTCGTGTCGTGGTGGAAGGGGTAGGTAACCTGATGCACCACATCGCTCGCTGCTGCCAGCCGATTCCAGGCGATGAGATTGTCGGGTTTATTACCCAGGGACGCGGTATTTCCGTGCACCGGGCGGATTGTGAACAGCTGACTGAGCTGCGTTCCCATGCGCCGGAGCGTATTGTTGATGCGGTCTGGGGCGAAAGTTACTCTGCAGGGTATTCGCTGGTGGTTCGCGTCCAGGCCAACGATCGCAGTGGCTTGTTACGTGATATCACCACGATTCTCGCCAACGAGAAGGTGAACGTGCTGGGAGTTGCCAGCCGGAGTGATACCAAACAACAGCTTGCCACCATTGATATGACCATCGAAATCTACAACCTGCAGGTGCTCGGGCGCGTGCTCGGCAAGCTGAACCAGGTACCGGATGTGATCGACGCACGTCGTCTGCACGGTAATTAATCATTATGTAGGCCGGATAACCTTGTAGGCCTGATAAGACGCGTTAGCGTTGCCATCAGGCATTGCTATGTTGCCTGATGTCGCCTTATCCGGCCTACCGTATTGAAATTTCAGGATATTCCAATGAATCAAATCGACCGACTGCTCGGTATTATGCAGCGCCTGCGCGACCCGGAGAACGGCTGTCCGTGGGACAAAGAGCAGACATTCGCCACTATTGCTCCTTATACCCTCGAAGAAACTTATGAAGTGCTGGACGCGATTGCGCGAGAAGACTTCGACGACCTGCGTGGAGAGTTGGGGGATCTGCTGTTCCAGGTGGTGTTTTACGCCCAGATGGCTCAGGAAGAAGGGCGCTTCAACTTTGATGATATTTGCGCTGCGATAAGCGATAAGCTTGAACGCCGCCACCCGCATGTTTTTGCTGATGTTTCTGCAAGTAACAGCACCGAGGTGCTTACCCGTTGGGAGCAAATCAAAACCGAAGAACGTGCTGAGAAGGCACAGCATTCCGCGCTCGACGATATTCCCCGTAGTTTACCGGCATTAATGCGCGCCCAAAAAATCCAGAAACGCTGCTCAAATGTTGGCTTCGACTGGAAAACATTAGGACCGGTTGTCGACAAGGTTTACGAAGAGATCGACGAAGTCATGTTTGAGGCGAAGCAGGCTGTTGTCGACCAGGCTAAACTGGAGGAGGAAATGGGCGATCTGCTGTTTGCCACGGTCAATATGGCCCGGCATTTAGGCACTAAAGCAGAGACCGCTTTGCAAAAAGCGAACGAGAAGTTTGAGCGGCGTTTTCGTGAGGTTGAGCGAATTGTGGCTGCTCGCGGTCTGGAAATGACTGGTGTTGATCTGGAAACTATGGAAGAAGTCTGGCAACAGGTAAAACGGCAGGAAATTGATCTCTAAGGGATTTCGTCGGTCAAGGGCGATTTGTGTGATTTTTTAAATAACAAGCGCTTGATTTACGTCAAAAACATTTACCCCAAAGGGGCTATTTTCTCACTCCCGATGTTAATGTGAGCCTGGTGAAGAGGAGGAATAATGAAAGTTTGTGGCGCTCGTCATGTTCGGGTATACTACTTTCCCGTCTTGGTAATTCCATCGTTTCACCCTAACTTCTCAGGTCCAGCATGACAACGAACTATATTTTTGTGACCGGCGGGGTCGTATCCTCTCTGGGAAAAGGCATTGCCGCAGCCTCCCTGGCAGCCATTCTTGAAGCCCGTGGCCTCAATGTAACCATGATGAAACTGGATCCGTACATCAACGTCGATCCAGGTACTATGAGCCCAATCCAACACGGGGAAGTGTTCGTTACCGAAGACGGCGCTGAAACCGACCTGGACCTGGGTCACTATGAGCGCTTCATTCGTACCAAAATGAGCCGTCGCAACAACTTCACTACCGGTCGTATCTACTCCGACGTTCTGCGTAAAGAACGCCGTGGCGACTACCTGGGCGCGACCGTTCAGGTTATCCCGCACATCACGAATGCAATTAAAGAGCGTGTTCTGGAAGGCGGTGAAGGTCATGATGTTGTTCTGGTTGAAATCGGCGGAACCGTTGGGGATATCGAATCTCTGCCGTTCCTTGAAGCGATTCGCCAGATGGCCGTAGAAATTGGCCGCGAGCACACGCTGTTTATGCATCTGACGCTGGTTCCGTACATGGCGGCGGCAGGTGAAGTCAAAACTAAACCGACTCAGCACTCTGTAAAAGAGCTGCTTTCTATCGGTATTCAGCCAGATATCCTGATTTGCCGCTCCGATCGCGCAGTTCCGGCTAATGAACGTGCAAAAATTGCATTGTTCTGTAACGTTCCGGAAAAAGCGGTGATTTCTCTGAAAGATGTCGATTCCATCTATAAAATTCCGGGCCTGTTGAAATCTCAGGGCCTTGACGATTATATTTGTAAACGATTCAGCTTGAACTGTCCGGAAGCTAATCTGTCAGAATGGGAACAGGTTATCTACGAAGAAGCTAATCCGGCAGGCGAAGTGACTATCGGTATGGTCGGCAAGTACATTGAACTGCCGGATGCCTATAAATCAGTTATCGAAGCGCTGAAGCATGGCGGTCTGAAGAATCGTGTCACCGTCAATATCAAGCTGATCGATTCACAAGATGTCGAAACGCGTGGCGTTGAGATCCTGAAAGGTCTTGATGCAATCCTGATCCCTGGCGGCTTCGGCTACCGTGGTGTTGAAGGTAAAATCGCGACGGCGCGCTTTGCGCGTGAGAACAATATTCCTTATCTGGGCATTTGCCTGGGTATGCAGGTTGCGTTGATTGAGTTTGCACGTAACGTAGTGGGTATGGACAACGCCAACTCCACGGAATTTGTGCCAGACTGTAAGTACCCGGTGGTGGCCCTGATTACCGAATGGCGCGATGAAGACGGCAACGTCGAAGTCCGTACCGAGAAGAGCGATCTGGGCGGCACTATGCGTCTTGGTGCGCAGCAGTGTCAGTTGAGCGACGATAGCCTGGTTCGTCAACTGTACGGCGCGCCGACAATTGTTGAACGCCACCGCCACCGTTACGAAGTCAACAATATGCTGTTGAAACAGATTGAAGCTGCGGGTCTGCGTATTGCAGGCCGTTCCGGTGATGATCAGTTGGTCGAGATCATTGAGGTACCGAATCATCCGTGGTTCGTGGCCTGTCAGTTCCACCCGGAATTTACTTCCACGCCACGTGATGGGCACCCGCTGTTTGCCGGCTTTGTGAAAGCCGCCAGTGAACATCAGAAGCGTCAGGCGAAGTAAGAAGTAAATAAGTTAGAACGGCAATGCACCCATCAGGGTGCATTGTTTGTCTGGAGTTTTAGTTTAACTTGTACTGAGGAAAATCTAATGTCCAAAATCGTTAAAATCATCGGTCGTGAAATCATCGACTCCCGTGGTAACCCGACTGTTGAAGCCGAAGTACACCTGGAAGGTGGTTTCGTTGGTATGGCAGCAGCTCCGTCAGGTGCTTCTACTGGTTCCCGCGAAGCACTGGAACTGCGCGATGGCGACAAATCCCGTTTCATGGGTAAAGGCGTACTGAAAGCTGTTGCAGCTGTTAACGGCCCAATTGCTCAGGCTCTGCTGGGTAAAGATGCTAAAGATCAGGCTGGCATCGACAAGATCATGATCGATCTGGACGGTACTGAAAACAAATCCAACTTCGGTGCAAACGCCATCCTGGCTGTGTCCCTGGCGAACGCCAAAGCAGCAGCTGCTGCTAAAGGCCTGCCGCTGTATGCACACATCGCTGAACTGAACGGTACTCCGGGTAAATACTCCATGCCGGTTCCGATGATGAACATCATCAACGGTGGTGAGCACGCTGACAACAACGTCGACATCCAGGAATTCATGATTCAGCCGGTTGGCGCTAAGACTCTGAAAGAAGCCGTTCGTATGGGTTCTGAAGTGTTCCACAACCTGGCTAAAGTTCTGAAAGCTAAAGGTATGAACACTGCAGTTGGTGACGAAGGCGGCTACGCGCCGAACCTGGGTTCCAACGCTGAAGCTCTGGCTGTAATCGCTGAAGCGGTTAAAGCAGCTGGCTACGAGCTGGGCAAAGACATCACTCTGGCGATGGACTGTGCAGCTTCTGAATTCTACAAAGACGGTAAATACGTTCTGGCTGGCGAAGGCAACAAAGCGTTCACCTCCGAAGAATTCACTCACTTCCTGGAAGAACTGACCAAACAGTACCCGATCGTGTCCATCGAAGATGGTCTGGACGAGTCTGACTGGGACGGTTTCGCATACCAGACTAAAGTACTGGGCGACAAAATCCAACTGGTTGGTGACGATCTGTTCGTAACCAACACCAAGATCCTGAAAGAAGGCATCGAAAAAGGCATCGTTAACTCCATCCTGATCAAATTCAACCAGATCGGTTCTCTGACCGAAACTCTGGCTGCGATCAAAATGGCGAAAGACGCTGGCTACACCGCTGTCATCTCTCACCGTTCTGGCGAAACTGAAGATGCTACCATCGCTGACCTGGCTGTTGGTACCGCTGCAGGCCAGATCAAAACTGGTTCTATGAGCCGTTCTGACCGCGTTGCTAAGTACAACCAGCTGATTCGTATCGAAGAAGCTCTGGGTGAACAAGCGCCGTACAACGGTCGTAAAGAGATCAAAGGCCAGGCATAATCCTGTTCTTTAGCTCTTAACGTAAAAACCCGCCTCGGCGGGTTTTTTTATGTCTTTAATTTATTCTTAATTGAAAATTTTGATGAACGATTTGATCTTTATCACTTTGTTATTATTTCACTAAGAGTAATTTAATTATGTGATTATTTTTTGTATATGTTTTTATATTTATCATTAACAATAATAGAAATATTGAATGAATAGCGAATTGGAAGACATACTGGCGAAAGCGGGCATGAAAAAAAAGGATGCTGCTATCCTGATAAAGTTGGCAAAACTGAAAAATATCAGCTTAAGTCGGGCATTTTTTCTCTATGCCTGGAAATATTACGCCTGGTGTACGGCTTTGCTATTGGCTGTAATTTTCTCATCACTTTCTGAGGGTATAGATTTCTTCATAGTAAACATTCTCTTCTGTATTGGTGTAGGTCTCATTTCACTCTTCTTTACACCCTTTGTCATAAATTTAATCTGGAGCATTAAGGTTCAATATAAATTGCTTGGGAAATAACAGGAGGTTATTTTGAGTAGTTATGGATTAATGAATTTGCAACGAGAAAAAGAAAAGATTGATCGACTTGTCTATGATATCAGTTTTCAATATCTTAATGATCTAGATATACGTTCAAAATATATGTTAGAAGAACGTAGGGTTACATCATATTTTCTTGATGAATATCGTTATGGGAAATTAGATTTTGGCAGAGCGATGGATAGATTACGTGAATATCATATGTCTTTAACTAACCATCATATGAATTTAAGAATGGGGAGTGTTAAATTATATGCAATAGCTGAGCGTGAAAGAGAACGGCACTCTACGCTTACAATAACATTAAAGCGAGTTGGATTCATTAGTGGATCAATGCAAGTTATCGGTGGGTTTGGTTTATGTAAAGCAAGCCTTGGTGCTGCATGTAAAAGTTATGGGGTCCCTTTAATGATGCAGGGAAGTGAGAATGTTTGGGAAAATGGTTATTATTTACTATATCATGAAGACCCCAAAAGAATGCCTTTGAGGTATGCCTACCGCCAGGTAGCTAAACTTTTGGGGAGTGATGATAAGGGTGGTGATATTGCTTTTTCAACGGGAGATCTTGTTCTTTCATTTGGTTCAGCCTCAACGCTGACCTTGAGAACAGATTCGTGGAAATTATTCCGCTATATACAGGAAGATTATATCCGCAGTTGGAGAACCTTGGGGGCAGTCGGGGTGGCTAGTGAGTTAACCGGTGATGTAGTTAGTGGATTCACTATTTATCAACTTTTTGGTGGAGAAAGTACTAACTGGGCTGAATTGAGGGAATAAGGATATGATCTTCAAAGCATATGATCAGAATGATAAGTCTTTAACTGAAAGTATTAAACTTGCGGGTTTGAGTGAGTATAAAGCACAGAAACTTATTCGTTTTGCTAATGAAAACAAAGTGAATATACAAAAAGCCTATTTATTAACAGATGCAAGTATCATTAAGGTTGATATTATCATGGCTTTTGTTATGTCATTTTTTATATTTTCAATTGGACAAGAAGATTACACTGAGTTATTGGTGCTCTTTTTAATATTCGGGTTGTTGTTTTTTGTTATTGAGTTAACTTGTCGGCTTCATAAAAATTACCTTAAGGTTTGGAAAGTTTATATCAAGTTACGAGGAATCTAAGTGATTAATCTGGTGTTATTTTAAAGGGGAGTCAAGTGATGTTTTATATATTGCAATGACTTTAACTGATGATTGTTATGAATAATGATATAAAATCTATACTCGTGAATGCTGGAATGAAAGAAAAAAATGTTCGTTTCTTGCTTAAATTAGCGAGAAAGAAAAACATCAGCGTAAGCCGAGCTTTCTTTCTCTACGCCTGGAAATACTATGCCTGGGGGGGCGCGTTATTCTTCTCTATGCTTTTTCCTGCATCAATGGGAGGGTTTGAGCTATTTATAATGTGTATACTTTGTTGCCTCATCTTAGCCTTGATTTCAGTCTTCTTTAACCCTTTCTTTATCAATCTGGTTTGGAGTATCAAGTTACAGATCAAACTAATGGGTAAGCGGTAGAAAAACTAAACTCGATATACTTTCTGGTGAACAGGGGAGTCTTACCTTAAACAAGCGCAGCGTATGACCCGTTTTCGGAATCTGGGAAAATTATTGCTTATCTTCATACTGAGAACGCTAACAGTCCCCATTCACGAGATGTTACAGACCCTGCCAGATGAGGGTTACTTTGTCGGTATCCCCACTATTTTTATTCGTCATCCTGTTCTTTAGCTCTTAACGTAAAAACCCGCCTCGGCGGGTTTTTTTATGTCTTTAAAGTAGCAGTGGCAGTGTCGCACTGGCGGTTTGCTGACTCACATCGCTGTACTTTTCATCCAGCGCAATGAGTGATGTGGTGAGCAATTCAACTAATAACATCACGCCCACTTTTGCATTTAGCGCCCCGGCGCTCAGAGGGCCTTCGGGTTTGGCTGCAACCAGTTGAATATCACTCAGCGAAGCCAGCGGGCTGCGCGGCGTATTACTTAGCGCCAGCACGCGCACGCCTTGCTTACGCGCCAGTTTCACGACATGCAGCAGATCGCGCGTGGAGCCCGAACTGGAGATCGCTACCACGAGCGTATTTTTGCTAAGCGTAGTGGCATTCATGGCTGCGCGGTGCATGTCGCTGAACAGTTGCGCGGGTTTGCCGAGGCGCAGGAGTTTGTAATGTAAATACTCCCCCAGAATAGCGCTGGCCGCTACGCCATAAATCTGTACCGACTGAGCCTGATGTAGCGCCAGAGCGGCGGATTCCAGTAATGTCCTGTCGAGTAACTTTGCTGTGTCCTGCAGCGCTTGCACGGATTCATTGACCACATTGTCAATTTCATCCCCGCTGTGCTCTACCGGCAGCCCTTGCTGGAGATCGAGTGCCAGCGCCATTTTGAATTCGTTATAACCCTTACACCCAAGCGTGCGGCACAGACGTGTGACGCTCGCCTCGCTGGTGTCGCTTTCACGCGCCAGTTCGGTAATCGTCAGGTAGACAACTTTTGCCGGATCACTAAGCACAAACTCTCCCAGCTTCTGCTGTGTTCGGCTATATCCGTCAACGCCCTGGCGCAATCTCAGCAGCAGGTTTTCATTTTCTGACATGCAAAATCCTTAATGCGTTTCTCTGCTGATAGTGTGGCGGAAAGCAGGGGAGAGATGCCAGTCATTTTAAAAAAGTATGATCGGCTTCCTGGTTTTTGATGATAATTTTCATTTATAAAAATAAATATGGTAAAAATTTTCATCATTAATCGGGGAGATGAAAAAATGATGCAAATGTTTAGCGGCGCCTCATCGGGCGCATGGTTTGAAAAGGCACAGCGGTTCGGCAAATCGTTCATGCTGCCGATTGCGGTACTGCCCGCTGCGGGGCTGTTGCTAGGGATTGGCGGCGCGCTGTCGAATCCAAACACATTGACGGCGTATCCGTTTTTGGACGTTGATTGGTTACAGGCAATCTTCACGATCATGACCAGCGCAGGTTCTATTGTGTTTGCCAACCTGTCGGTGCTTTTTGCGGTGGGTGTGGCAGTAGGACTGGCGAAAACGGATAAAGGCACCGCCGGGCTTGCTGCATTGCTGGCATTTCTGGTGATGAACGCCACCATCAACGCTTTATTGACACTCAACGGAACGCTGGCGCACGAGAATCCCGGTGCCGTAGGCCAGGGGATGACGCTGGGTATTCAGACGCTGGAAACAGGCGTATTTGGTGGGGTGGTGATTGGGCTTGTCACCTGCGCGCTGCATAGCCGTTTCAATAAAGTCTCGCTGCCTCAGTTCCTTGGTTTCTTCAGCGGTTCGCGCTTTGTGCCGATTATTAGCTCCCTTGCCGCGATTGTAGTGGGTGCGGTCATGACGGTGGTTTGGCCGCATTTCCAGAAACTCATTTTTGGACTGGGTGGTCTGGTGGATGCGACCGGTTATCTGGGTACGCTGTTGTACGGCTTCATCCTGCGTATGCTTGGCCCACTGGGGTTACACCATATCTTTTATTTGCCGTTCTGGACCACAGCGCTTGGCGGGAGTGAAATCGTCAACGGCCAGTTGGTTGAAGGTACGCAGCGTATTTTCTTCGCGCAACTTGCCGATCCGAATACGCAGCAGTTCTATGCGGGCACCTCGCGCTTTATGTCCGGGCGCTTTATCACCATGATGTTTGGCCTGCTTGGCGCATGTCTTGCGATGTACCATACTGCAAAACCAGAGAACAGAAAGCTTGTCGCCGGACTGCTGTTGTCTGCGGCCCTGACCTCTTTCCTGACGGGGATCACTGAGCCTATCGAGTTCTCCTTCCTGTTTGTCGCACCTGTGTTATACATCATTCACGCCTTCTTCGATGGTCTGGCGTTTATGATGGCGCATATTTTACATATCACCATCGGGCAAACCTTTTCGGGTGGGCTTATCGATTTCCTCCTCTTCGGTGTGCTACAGGGGGAAGCTAAAACCAACTGGATGTACGTCCCTATGGTGGGGATCCCGTGGTTCTTCCTTTACTACTTCACCTTCCGCTATTTGATTAACCGCTTTAACTGGTTGACGCCTGGTCGTGAAAACGCAGCACCGACTGAATCCGGCCTGCCGCAAAGTGAGCGTGCTGCGGCCGTGATTGCCGGACTGGGAGGTAAAGAGAATCTGGAAGAGGTGGACTGTTGCGCCACACGTCTGCGCGTGACGGTAAAAGAGAGTAGCAAGGTCGATGAAGCGGCGCTGAAAGCGACCGGAGCGCGTGGCGTAATTATTCGCGGCAACGGGGTTCAGGTGATTTATGGCCCGCATGTCACCATCATCAAAAACGAAGTCGAAGAGATCTTATCGTAATGAAAACTGTACTGGATTCCCTGAAAGGTAAATTAATCGTCTCCTGCCAGGCGCTGGAAAATGAGCCCCTGCACAGTCCGTTTATTATGTCGCGTATGGCGCTGGCGGCAGCGCAGGGAGGTGCTGTAGGTATTCGTGCGAACAGCGTGGTGGACATTCGCGCGATCAAAGAGAGCGTCTCCCTGCCGGTGATTGGGATTATCAAGCGCGATTATCCGGGTAGCGATGTGTTTATCACGGCCACCCTCAAGGAAGTGGATGAGCTAATGACCGTTGAGCCGGAGATTATTGCTCTGGATGCGACAGCGCGCCCGCGCCCAGGAGGACAAACGCTGGAAGAATTAGTTATGCAAATCCGCGCTCGCTACCCGTCTGTGCTGCTGATGGCGGATATCGCCACCATAGACGAAGCGGTGACAGCTGAGCGTCTGGGTTTTGACTGCGTGGGCACCACGCTCTACGGCTATACCGCTGACACTGCCGGGCATGTGCTGGCGGAAAACGACTGCGGTTTTTTACGTGAGGTATTGGCGGCGGTCAGCGTACCTGTCGTGGCAGAAGGAAACGTCGATACTCCGGAACGTGCCGCACGATGCCTGGAATTAGGTGCCCATACCGTGGTGGTTGGTGGCGCAATCACGCGTCCGCAGCAGATAACGGCACGCTTTGTCGCGGCGATCGCCTCGTAAAGCATCGATGGGGCATGATACTTTGGCGGGGATCTGCGATAATTATCGTTTATCCCCATATTGAGAGCGCTATGCAGTACCCGATTAACGAGATGTTCCAGACCCTGCAAGGTGAGGGTTACTTTACCGGCGTCCCCGCCATTTTTATTCGTTTACAGGGATGCCCGGTTGGCTGTGCCTGGTGCGATACCAAACACACCTGGGATAAGCTTGAGGATCGGGAAGTCTCCCTGTACAGCATCCTGGCCAAGACCAAAGAAAGCGACAAATGGGGGGCGGCGAGCAGTGAGGATCTGCTGGCGGTCATTTCGCGTCAGGGGTATACCGCCCGTCATGTGGTGATCACCGGCGGCGAGCCCTGCATTCATGACCTGATGCCGCTGACTGACCTGCTGGAAAAGAACGGCTTTAGCTGCCAGATTGAAACTAGTGGTACCCACGAAGTACGCTGTACGCCGAATACCTGGGTGACCGTATCGCCGAAGGTAAATATGCGTGGCGGTTATGATGTGCTGTCGCAGGCGCTGGAGCGCGCGAATGAAATCAAACATCCGGTTGGTCGCGTTCGCGATATTGAAGCGCTGGATGAACTGCTGGCGACGTTGAGCGACGACAAACCACGAATCATCGCCTTACAGCCAATCAGCCAGAAAGAAGATGCGACGCGTTTGTGTATTGATACCTGTATTGCGCGCAACTGGCGTCTGTCGATGCAAACCCATAAATATCTGAATATTGCCTGATAACTGTGCCGGGAGCGTTTCGCTTACCCGGCCAGAGTTTGTTGCTCGTTGCAGGCCGGATAAGACGCATTGCCATCCGGCAAGCCTACAATCACTCGCCGCGGTACACGCAGCCTGCTGTGCAGGTTTCTTTCACCATTACAGCACTTAGCAGAGGGACCACAGGTTTAATCTGATCCCAAATCCATTTGGCCAGCACTTCACTGGTTGGATTTTCTAAGCCAGGAATATCGTTCAAATAATAGTGATCGAGTCTGTCGTAAGTCGGCTTAAACGCGGCTTTTAACTCAGCAAAATCCATGATCCAACCGGTATGCGGATCGACTTCACCGGTAATTTCAAGACGCACCATAAATGAGTGACCATGCAGGCGGCCACACTTATGCCCTTCCGGTACGTGCGGCAGGCGGTGAGCGGCTTCGAAGGTGAAATCTTTAAACAAGGTGGTGGACATTATTTACTCTCAAGAATGCGAAAAACCGCCGTAGGGTACCGTAAAGCACAATTTTTATCATTAGTTAAAAGGGCGCTAAGCATCAGAACGTCATATTTACGCTGTTAATGTTTGATAACTATTTATATATCATATAGTTATTAAATCGGTTTTGTCGTTAATGACTATAACTAAAACAGGTTAGTCCATTTGGTTATTTGTTATTTCTATCCCTTCTTTAATTGTTACTATCCCCGCCGTTAACCTTATCTTCAGTTTGGGTTTTATTGCTGAAATCCGCTTTGCTTACTGGAACATGACAACGCATGACGACACAGGCCCCACCTTCCGCTCTGCTACCGCTAAACCCGGAGCAACTGGCACGCCTTCAGGCAGCCACGACCGATTTCACTCCCGCACAGCTTGCGTGGGTTTCTGGCTATTTTTGGGGCGTGCTGAATCAGCAGCCTGGTAGCAATGCAGCGGCGCTTGCGCCTGTCGCTGAAATGCCAGGCATTACGCTTATCTCCGCCTCGCAAACCGGTAATGCGCGTCGTGTGGCGGAAGCCCTGCGCGATGATCTGATCGCCGCGAAGCTCAACGTCACTCTGATCAACGCTGGCGACTATAAATTCAAACAAATCGCCAATGAAAAACTGCTGATTGTGGTGGCGTCGACGCAAGGGGAAGGTGAACCGGCGGAAGAAGCCGTGGCGTTGCATAAATTCCTGTTCTCGAAAAAAGCGCCAAAGCTCGATAACACCGCTTTTGCCGTGTTTGGTCTTGGCGACACCTCCTATGAGTTTTTCTGTCAGTCAGGAAAAGACTTCGATGCGAAACTGGCTGAGCTGGGCGGTGAACGTCTGCTCGATCGCGTCGATGCCGACGTGGAATACCAGGCCGCCGCCGCTGAATGGCGCGCGCGTCTGGTCGAGGTACTGAAAGCCCGCGCGCCGGCGGCGCCATCGGTGCAGGCCGTGGCGGGCGGCGCGGTGAACGAGATTCACTCCAGCCCCTATACCAAAGAAGCGCCGCTGACGGCGTCGCTTGCGGTGAATCAGAAAATTACCGGCCGTGACTCTGAAAAAGACGTACGCCATGTTGAAATTGATTTAGGTGATTCCGGCCTGCGTTATCAGCCGGGCGATGCCTTGGGCGTCTGGTATCAGAATGACCCGGATCTGGTTAAAGAACTGGTTGAACTGCTGTGGCTGAAAGGTGATGAACCGGTGACGGTTGAAGGCAAAACCTTGTCGCTCGCTGAAGCGTTGCAGTGGCATTTCGAGCTGACGGTGAATACCGGCAATATCGTGGAGAACTATGCCACCTTAACCCGCAGCGAAACATTGCTGACGTTAGTGGGTGACAAAGCACAGTTGCAGCATTATGCCGCCACCACGCCCATCGTCGATATGGTGCGCTTTTCCCCGGCGCAACTGGATGCTCAGGCGTTAGTTGATCTTCTGCGTCCGTTGACGCCGCGTTTGTACTCCATTGCCTCTTCTCAGGCGGAAGTGGAAAGCGAAGTGCACGTCACCGTGGGCGTGGTGCGTTATGAAATAGAAGGTCGCGCCCGTGCTGGTGGTGCTTCCAGTTTCCTCGCCGACCGCGTGGAAGAAGAAGGTGAAGTCCGCGTGTTCATTGAACACAACGACAATTTCCGCCTGCCGTCAAACCCGCAGACGCCGGTAATTATGATTGGCCCGGGTACGGGAATTGCACCGTTCCGTGCCTTCATGCAGCAGCGTGCGGCTGATGGAGCCGAAGGCAAAAACTGGCTGTTTTTCGGTAACCCGCACTTTACCGAAGATTTCCTGTATCAGGTGGAATGGCAGCGTTACGTCAAAGAGGGCGTACTGAGCCGTATCGATCTCGCCTGGTCCCGCGATCAAAAAGAAAAAGTCTACGTACAAGATAAACTGCGCCAACAGGGCGCGGAACTGTGGCGCTGGATTAACGACGGTGCCCACATTTATGTCTGCGGCGACGCCAATCGTATGGCGAAAGACGTTGAGCAGGCGTTGTTGGAAGTGATTGCCGAATTCGGTGGTATGGATATCGAAGCGGCGGATGAATTTTTAAGTGAGCTGCGCATTGAGCGCCGTTATCAGCGAGATGTCTACTAATGAGCGAAAAACATCCAGGACCATTGGTGGTCGAAGGCAAACTGTCCGACGCTGAGCGTATGAAGCTGGAAAGCAACTATCTGCGCGGTACCATTGCCGAAGATTTAAACGACGGCCTGACCGGCGGGTTTAAAGGCGACAACTTCCTGCTGATCCGTTTTCACGGTATGTACCAGCAGGACGACCGCGATATTCGCGCCGAACGTGCCGAGCAAAAGCTGGAGCCGCGTCACGCGATGCTGCTGCGCTGTCGTCTGCCGGGTGGGGTGATCACCACCAAACAGTGGCAGGCGATCGACAAGTTCGCCCATGACAACACTATTTACGGCAGCATTCGTCTGACCAACCGTCAGACCTTCCAGTTTCACGGCATTCTGAAGAAGAACGTTAAACCGGTACACCAGATGCTGCATTCCGTCGGCCTGGACGCACTGGCGACCGCCAACGATATGAACCGTAACGTGCTGTGTACCTCCAACCCGTATGAATCTGAGCTGCACGCCGAAGCCTACGAGTGGGCGAAAAAGATCTCCGAACATCTGCTGCCGCGCACCCGCGCCTATGCAGAGATCTGGCTTGATCAGGAAAAAGTTGCGACCACCGACGAGGAGCCGATCCTCGGTCAAACCTATCTGCCGCGTAAGTTTAAAACCACGGTGGTGATCCCACCGCAGAACGACATCGATCTGCATGCCAATGACATGAACTTCGTGGCGATTGCGGAAAACGGCAAATTGGTGGGCTTTAACCTGCTGGTGGGCGGCGGTTTGTCCATTGAGCATGGCAATAAGAAAACTTACGCCCGGACGGCAAGCGAATTTGGTTATCTGCCGCTTGAGCATACACTGGCTGTGGCGGAAGCGGTGGTGACGACTCAGCGTGACTGGGGTAACCGTACCGATCGTAAAAACGCCAAAACCAAATACACGCTGGAACGCGTAGGCGTTGAGACCTTTAAAGCTGAAGTTGAGCGCCGCGCGGGGATCAAGTTTGAGCCTATCCGCCCGTACGAGTTCACCGGTCGCGGCGATCGTATCGGTTGGGTGAAAGGGATCGACAATAAATGGCATCTGACGCTGTTTATTGAAAACGGTCGTATCCTGGATTATCCGGGCCGTCCGTTGAAAACCGGTCTGCTTGAGATCGCGAAGATCCACAAAGGTGAGTTCCGTATTACCGCGAACCAGAACCTGATCATTGCAGGTGTTCCTGAGAGTGAAAAGGCGAAGATCGAGAAGATTGCGCAGAAGAGTGGCTTAATGAATGCGGTCACTCCGCAGCGTGAAAACTCGATGGCCTGCGTGTCGTTCCCAACCTGTCCGCTGGCGATGGCGGAGGCCGAGCGCTTCCTGCCAACGTTTATCGACAACATCGACACGCTGATGGCGAAGCACAGCCTGAGTGATGAAAATATTGTCATGCGTGTGACTGGCTGCCCGAACGGTTGCGGCCGCGCGATGCTGGCGGAAGTTGGTCTGGTGGGGAAAGCGCCCGGACGTTACAACCTCCATTTAGGGGGCAACCGTATTGGAACTCGCATTCCCCGGATGTTTAAAGAGAACATCACCGAGCCGGAAATTCTGGCATCGCTGGATGAACTGATTGGGCGCTGGGCGAAAGAGCGCGAAGCGGGTGAAGGCTTCGGTGACTTTACGGTGCGTGCGGGCATTATTCGCCCGGTGCTCGATCCTGCCCGGGATTTCTGGGAATAATGTGAAATTGACTTATCGGGTCTGCTGAATCGGCAGACCTGATAAGCGCAGCGCCATCAGGCAAGGCAAACAGTGAGGAACTTATGTCCAAACTCGATCTCAACGCGTTGAACGAACTGCCGAAAGTTGAACGCGTTATGGCGTTGGCGCAAACCAACGACCAACTGGAAAAATTGAGCGCCGAGGATCGCGTGGCGTGGGCGCTGGAAAACCTGCCTGGCGAATATGTACTGTCATCAAGTTTTGGTATTCAGGCGGCAGTGAGCCTGCACCTGGTAAATCAGGTTCGCCCGGATATCCCAGTGATCCTCACCGATACCGGTTATCTGTTCCCGGAAACCTACCAGTTTATTGACGAGTTAACGGACAAGCTCAAGCTTAATCTGCAAGTCTACCGGGCGAAGGAAAGTGCGGCCTGGCAGGAAGCGCGCTATGGCAAACTGTGGGAGCAGGGCGTTGAGGGCATTGAAAAATACAATGACATCAACAAAGTCGAACCGATGAACCGGGCATTGCTGGAGCTGAACGCGCAGACCTGGTTTGCCGGTCTGCGCCGTGAGCAATCGGGCAGTCGTGCGCATTTACCGGTGCTGGCTATTCAGCGTGGTGTGTTTAAAGTTCTGCCGATCATCGACTGGGACAACCGTACGGTTTACCAGTATCTGCAAAAGCATGGTCTGAAGTACCATCCACTGTGGGATCAGGGCTATCTGTCAGTCGGCGATACCCATACCACCCGCAAATGGGAGCCGGGAATGGCGGAAGAAGAGACGCGGTTCTTTGGGCTGAAAAGAGAGTGCGGGCTGCACGAAGGCTAACTGTTAAAAGCCCGGTAACGTTTATTTATTACCGGGCTTCTTCTTCAGGATTTACCTGCTTTCGCCAGTTCTTTTACCAGCGGCAGCATAATGCGTACTACGTCGCGGCTACGGCGCTCTATCCGGCCCGGTAAGGCTTTATCGATATGCTGCTGGTTATCCAGTCGCACATCATGCCAGCTGTTGCCAGACGGGAACGAGGCGCTTTTGGCGCGCTGTTGGTAGCCATCTTTCTTGCCCAGGTTCCAGTTGGTCGCTTCAACGGAGAGCACAGCAATACCCGCGTCGTCGAAGACCTCCGCATCGTTACAACATCCTGTTCCCTTCGGATAGTCTTTGTTCAGGCCTGGATTTGTGCTGGCTACAATGCCGCGACTATGCGCGATAGCCAGTGCCCGGTCGCGCGTTAGTTTTCGCACCGCTTCCGGGGTTTTCTTACCGCTGTTGAAATAGAGCTTATCACCGACAATCAGGTTATCGAGGTTGATAACCAGCAGCGTGTTTTTCTTCTCGGCGGCGCTCATTCGCTTCAGGATGTTCTCCGCGCCCAGTTTGCCTTCTTCCTCGCCGCTGGTGGCGATAAATCGGATGCCGTACTGCGTCGGCACGTCTTTGAGTTTTTCCGCTAGTTCCAGCATCACGCCAACACCTGCGGCGTTGTCGTCGATCCCTTGCAGGGTTAATCCACCCAGATTGGCATCTGAATCGGCATCGCTTTGTGCGGCGTAGGTGTCGAGGTGCGCCATAATAATAATCTGCTGCGGCGCTTTGCCTTCATGTGCTGCAATAACGGTGCTTCCCGTTACGTTATGCCAGTTTTTACGGTTATTTTTGGCGGTATAAACATAGCGGCTATTAAACGTCCGAATATCACTGCTGTAGCCCATCTGCTGAAATTGCTGACGTATATAATCAGCAGATAACATTTCAGCCGGAGATCCCGTCACGCGGCCCGGGAAAAACGTTGCGATATATCGAGCCTGGGTATTTGCGATATCGCCAGGTTTGGAGGATGTTGCCTGTGCAGGAAGGATAAAACACGCGCCGAGCGCCATGGCAGCAATAAGGTGGCGCGTTGCGGAAAACATAATGAGTCCTTAAATACCAAGCAGAAATTTTCAGCCGCTAGTATGAAACTGTGATCGAGGTAAAACAATTTCATTTGCTCCTAAATGCCCGAAATCCGGTAGCTTAAGCACTTTTTGATATTTGCTTTTCCGGATCGTTATTCCTTTGAGGAACTACTCATTCCAATTCGTAATTTCATTCGCCCTCTTGCCCTCCCTATAGTCAGGTTATCTGAGCATCGTTAGCAAAATAACGGCATTACATAGGAACGGTTATGGATCAAAAACGACTTACCCACCTGCGGCAACTGGAAGCGGAAAGCATCCATATCATTCGTGAGGTGGCCGCCGAGTTTTCTAATCCGGTGATGATGTATTCCATCGGCAAAGATTCCAGCGTAATGCTGCATCTGGCGCGTAAAGCGTTTTATCCTGGCACGCTGCCGTTCCCATTACTGCACGTTGATACCGGTTGGAAATTCAGCGAAATGTACGAGTTTCGTGACCGTACGGCGAAAGCCTACGGCTGCGAACTGCTGGTGCATAAAAACCCGGAAGGGGTGGCGATGGGCATCAACCCGTTCGTCCACGGCAGCGCCAAGCATACCGACATTATGAAAACCGAAGGGCTGAAGCAGGCGCTTAATAAATACGGTTTTGATGCCGCGTTTGGCGGTGCTCGTCGTGACGAAGAGAAATCGCGTGCCAAAGAGCGTATTTACTCTTTCCGCGATCGTTTTCATCGCTGGGATCCTAAAAATCAGCGCCCGGAGCTGTGGCACAACTACAACGGACAAATTAACAAAGGCGAAAGTATTCGCGTCTTCCCGCTCTCCAACTGGACCGAACAGGATATCTGGCAGTACATCTGGCTGGAAAACATTGACATCGTGCCACTGTACCTAGCGGCGGAGCGTCCGGTGCTTGAACGCGACGGCATGTTGATGATGATTGATGACGACAGAATCGATCTGCAACCCGGGGAAGTGATTAAAAAACGCATGGTACGTTTCCGTACGCTCGGTTGCTGGCCACTGACAGGCGCGGTGGAGTCGAATGCGCAGACGCTGCCGGAAATTATCGAAGAAATGCTGGTCTCAACCACCAGTGAACGTCAGGGCCGCGTGATTGACCGCGACCAGGCGGGCTCCATGGAGCTGAAGAAACGTCAGGGGTATTTCTAAGGAGCCGCCATGAATACGACACTTGCACAACAAATTGCTAATGAAGGCGGCGTTGAAGCCTGGATGGTTGCCCAGCAACACAAAAGTCTGCTGCGCTTTTTAACCTGCGGTAGCGTGGATGACGGGAAAAGCACCCTGATTGGTCGCCTGCTGCACGATACGCGTCAGATTTATGAAGACCAGCTTTCATCGCTGCACAATGACAGTAAACGTCACGGCACTCAGGGCGAAAAGCTTGATCTGGCGTTATTGGTTGACGGCTTACAGGCCGAGCGCGAGCAGGGCATCACCATCGACGTGGCTTACCGTTATTTCTCTACCGAGAAGCGCAAATTTATTATTGCGGACACTCCCGGGCATGAACAGTACACCCGTAACATGGCGACCGGTGCGTCGACCTGCGACCTGGCGATCCTATTGATCGATGCGCGTAAAGGTGTGCTGGATCAGACTCGTCGTCACAGCTTTATCTCCACGCTGCTTGGGATCAAACACCTGGTGGTGGCGATCAACAAAATGGATCTGGTGGACTTTAGCGAAGAGACATTTAATCGCATTCGCGAAGACTATCTTACTTTTGCTGAACAACTTCCGGGCAACCTGGATATCCGGTTTGTGCCGCTCTCTGCGCTGGAAGGCGATAACGTGGCTTCGCAAAGCGCCAGTATGCCGTGGTACAGCGGTCCGACGCTGCTGGAAGTGCTGGAAACCGTTGAGATCCAGCGCAGTATTGATACTCAGCCGATGCGCTTCCCGGTGCAGTATGTGAACCGACCGAATCTGGATTTTCGTGGTTATGCCGGAACGCTGGCCTCCGGTAGCGTGAAGGTCGGGCAGCGCGTCAAAGTACTGCCGTCCGGCGTTGAGTCCAGCGTAGCGCGGATCGTGACCTTTGATGGCGATTTACAGGAAGCGCATGCAGGTGAAGCGATCACCCTGGTGCTGAAAGATGAGATCGATATCAGCCGGGGTGACCTGTTACTTGATGCCGGTAAGGCGTTGCCGGCGGTTCAAAGCGCTGCCATTGATGTGGTTTGGATGGCGGAACAACCGCTGTCGCCTGGACAAAGCTACGACATCAAAGTCGCAGGCAAGAAGACCCGCGCACGCGTTGATAGCGTGCAATATCAGGTCGATATAAACAACCTGACCCAACGTGACGTTGAAGCGCTACCGCTAAACGGCATCGGTCTGGTTAATCTGACCTTTGATGAGCCGCTGGTGCTGGATACCTATCAGCAGAACCCGGTGACGGGCGGGCTGATAATTATTGACCGCCTGACCAACGTTACCGTTGGCGCGGGACTGGTGCGTGAGCCACTTGTTCAGGAGCACGCCGCGGCTTCTCAGTTCAGCGCGTTTGAGCTGGAGCTTAATGCACTGGTGCGTCGCCACTTCCCACACTGGGGTGCGCGCGATCTGCTGGGAGGAAAATAATGGCGCTGCATGACGAAAACGTCGTCTGGCATGCCCATCCTGTTACACCGCAACAGCGGGAACAACGCCACGGTCATCGTGGTGTTGTACTGTGGTTTACCGGGTTGTCTGGTTCCGGTAAATCCACGGTAGCAGGGGCGCTTGAAGAAGCGTTGCATAAGCTGGGGGTGAGTACTTATCTCTTGGATGGCGATAACGTGCGTCACGGCTTGTGCAGCGATCTTGGATTTAGTGATGCCGATCGTAAGGAGAATATTCGCCGGGTTGGTGAAGTGGCTAACCTGATGGTGGATGCGGGGCTTGTGGTGTTGACCGCCTTTATCTCACCGCATCGCGCTGAGCGCAAAATGGTTCGTGAGCGAGTTGGCGAAGGGCGTTTTATTGAAGTTTTTGTCGATACGCCATTAGCAACGTGTGAAGCACGCGATCCAAAAGGGCTGTATAAAAAAGCGCGGGCGGGTAAGTTACGCAATTTCACCGGAATTGATTCGGTATACGAAGCGCCTGAATCGCCAGAGATTCATCTTGATGGTGAACAATTGGTAACAAATTTGGTACCCCAATTATTAGACCTGCTGAGGCAGGAAGATATTATCAGATCCTGAGACACCCGAGCTCACATGCCCGGTCAGTCACGGTCACAGGATTAGATATGCGTAACAGCCATAACATTACTATTACAGATTCAGATACCTTCGCCGCCGACGACGAAACCACCTGGTCACTACCGGGGGCGGTGGTCGGTTTTATCGCGTGGTTGCTGGCGCTGGGATTCCCGTGTCTGATGTATGGCCCTAATACACTGTTTTTCTTCATTTATACCTGGCCCTTTTTCCTCGCATTGCTGCCCGTGGCGATTGTCGCGGGTATTGCCTTGCACTCGCTATTGAAGGGGAGGTTGCTGCTGAGCATTACCTGTACCCTGCTGGTGGTTGGGGCGATGTTTGGCGCACTATTTTTATGGTTATTGGGTTAGGCAAACGCCTTTTTTTAACAATCGCCGACGTTGTTCACTCTCTGGTCATAATTCAAACCGTAACCAACAATGAGATTATGTTCTCCTTACACGGGGTATACGTAACAACGGGCAAATGTGGTACATTTGCCCGCGTTGTCGCGGCATTCCCGACCGTTGATGTAAAGTTGTCTGCGGAAGTTATGGGATATTAATGCCGTTTTTCAGGGGGCAGGATGGGTAAACTAACGCTGCTGTTGCTGGCTTTATTAGTCTGGCTGCAGTATTCGCTGTGGTTCGGTAAGAACGGCATACATGACTATAGTCGCGTCAACGATGATGTTGCTGCGCAGCAAGCTACAAACGCGAAACTTAAAGCGCGTAACGATCAGCTCTTTGCCGAAATTGACGATCTCAATGGCGGACAAGAGGCTATTGAGGAGCGTGCGCGCAACGAACTCAGTATGACTAAGCCGGGCGAAACCTTTTATCGTCTGGTGCCTGACGCGTCTAAACGCGCTCAGACTGCAGGGCAAAACAATCGATAAACCGTCCAGGGATTTAACATGGCAGCCACTTTATTGGACGTTTGCGCCGTGGTGCCGGCTGCCGGGTTTGGCCGCCGAATGCAAACAGAGTGTCCTAAGCAGTACCTCTCTATTGGCAATAAAACCATTCTTGAACACTCGGTTGATGCGCTGCTGGCTCATCCCCGGGTGACGCGAGTCGTCATCGCTATCAGCCCAGGAGACAGTCGCTTTGCCCAACTTCCACTTGCTGCGCACCCGCAAATTACAGTGGTGGATGGCGGCAACGAGCGTGCCGATTCTGTCCTTGCCGGTTTGCAAGCCGCAGGGGAGGCCCGTTGGGTGCTGGTGCATGACGCCGCGCGTCCGTGCCTGCACCAGGATGATCTGGCCCGTTTGCTGGCAATCAGCGAGTCCAGCCGTACCGGCGGGATCCTTGCCGCACCGGTACGCGACACAATGAAACGCGCGGAGCCGGGGCGAACAGACATCGCCCATACGGTCGATCGCACCGATTTATGGCATGCGTTGACGCCGCAGTTTTTCCCGCGCGAGTTATTGCACGATTGCCTGACACGTGCACTCAACGAAGGTGCAACTATTACAGACGAAGCTTCGGCGCTGGAATATTGCGGCTTTCATCCGCAGCTGGTCGAAGGACGTGCTGACAACATCAAAGTCACCCGCCCGGAAGATCTGGCGCTGGCGGAATTTTATCTGACCCGAACTATCTAGATACATCATCCTTCAGGCTGCCTGGAGGACGCTGTGTATATCAGGAGAAGGCATAATGCGAATTGGACACGGTTTCGACGTACACGCTTTTGGAGGAGTTGGCCCAATTATCATTGGTGGTGTGCGCATCCCGTATGAAAAAGGATTGCTGGCGCATTCTGATGGTGACGTGGCGTTGCACGCGTTAACCGATGCTCTGCTGGGCGCGGCTGCGCTGGGGGATATCGGTAAGCTATTCCCGGACACCGACCCGGCCTTTAAAGGTGCAGATAGTCGTGAATTATTGCGTGAAGCCTGGCGGCGTATTCAGGCCAAAGGCTATACGCTTGGTAATGTGGATGTGACAATTATTGCCCAGGCGCCGAAGATGCTGCCGCACATTCCACAAATGCGTGTGTTTATTGCCGAAGACCTCGGCTGCCATATGGATGATGTTAACGTGAAAGCGACCACCACGGAAAAACTCGGTTTTACCGGGCGTGGGGAAGGGATTGCCTGTGAAGCGGTGGCGTTACTCATTAAGGCAACGAAATGACTGCGTTTGAAGATCTGACGTATCTCCATGGCAAACCACAAGGCCATGGCGTTCTGAAAGCGAATCCGGAAGACTTTGTCGTCGTCGAAGATTTAGGCTTCGAACCCGATGGCGAAGGCGAGCACATTTTGGTGCGTATCCTGAAAAACGGTTGTAACACCCGTTTTGTGGCTGACGCGCTGGCGAAATTCCTGAAAATTCATGCCCGCGAAGTGAGTTTTGCTGGCCAGAAAGACAAGCATGCGGTCACGGAACAGTGGCTGTGTGCGCGTGTGCCGGGCAATGCGATGCCTGATTTAAGCAAATTTGAGCTTGAAGGCTGTAAAGTGCTGGAGTACGCGCGCCACAAGCGTAAGCTGCGTTTAGGGGCGCTGAAAGGCAACGAATTTACGCTGGTGTTGCGTGAAGTGAGCGAGCGAAATGATGTTGAAGCGCGTTTGCAGGCAATTAACGAGCGCGGCGTACCGAACTATTTTGGCGCTCAGCGTTTTGGTATCGGCGGCAGCAACCTGCAAGGGGCGCTGCGCTGGGCGCAAAGCGATGCGCCGGTGCGCGATCGCAATAAACGCAGTTTTTGGTTGTCGGCGGCCCGTAGCGCGTTGTTTAATCAGATAGTCAGTGAACGCCTGAAAAAAACAGACTTTAATCAAGTTGTTGACGGCGATGCGCTACAATTATCGGGGCGCGGAAGCTGGTTTGTCGCCACACAGGAAGAACAAACTGAATTACAGCGTCGCGTCGATGAGAAAGAGTTGATGATTACAGCGGCATTGCCGGGCAGCGGTGAGTGGGGAACTCAACGCGACGCGCTGGCGTTTGAAGAAGCCGCTGTTGCTGATGAAACCGCGCTGCAGTCTCTGTTATTGCGCGAGAAAGTCGACGCGTCGCGTCGCGCTATGTTGCTGTATCCACAACAATTAAGCTGGAACTGGTGGGATGACGTAACCGTTGAGTTACGTTTCTGGCTACCGGCAGGTAGCTTCGCCACCAGTGTTGTAAGGGAACTTATTAACACAATGGGTGATTATGCGTATATTGCTGAGTAACGATGATGGGGTTCACGCACCCGGTATACAAACGCTGGCGAAAGCGCTGCGTGAGTTTGCTGACGTACAGGTGGTTGCCCCGGATCGTAACCGCAGTGGCGCGTCCAACTCGCTGACGCTGGAATCCTCACTTCGCACGTTCACCTATGATAACGGTGATATCGCCGTACAAATGGGTACACCTACCGATTGCGTCTATCTGGGCGTTAACGCATTAATGCGTCCGCGTCCGGACATTGTCGTGTCTGGTATTAACGCAGGTCCTAATCTCGGCGATGATGTTATCTATTCCGGTACCGTTGCGGCGGCGATGGAAGGTCGTCACCTGGGCTTCCCTGCGCTGGCTGTCTCACTTGATGGGCATAAACACTACGATACTGCTGCCGCAGTAACCTGCCGTATCTTACGGGCGCTGAGTCGTGAACCGCTGCGCACCGGGCGCATTTTGAATATCAACGTGCCGGATTTACCGCTGGATCAGATTAAAGGTATCCGCGTCACCCGCTGCGGTAGTCGCCATCCTGCGGATCAGGTGATACCACAGCAGGACCCGCGCGGTAATACGCTGTACTGGATCGGGCCACCGGGCGAAAAGTGCGACGCCGGACCGGATACTGATTTTGCCGCCGTCGATGAAGGCTATGTTTCCATCACGCCGCTGCATGTCGATTTAACCGCATACGGCGCGCATGAAGTTGTTTCTGACTGGTTAGACAGCGTGGGAGCCGACACGCAATGGTAAGCAGACGCGTACACACTCTTCTTGAACAATTACGTGCGCAGGGCATCAGAGATGAGCTTGTTCTCGATGCACTTGCCGCCGTGCCGCGTGAAAAATTCATTGATGAGGCGTTTGAACATAAGGCCTGGGACAATATTGCCCTGCCGATTGGTCAGGGGCAGACGATTTCGCAGCCCTATATGGTTGCGCGGATGACCGAGCTGCTGGAGTTAACGCCACAGTCCCGGGTGCTGGAAATTGGTACTGGCTCTGGCTACCAAACGGCGATTCTGGCGCACCTGGTGCACCATGTGTGCTCTGTTGAGCGCATTAAAGGTTTGCAGTGGCAGGCGCGTCGTCGACTTAAACAGCTTGATTTACATAATGTTTCTACCCGTCATGGTGATGGATGGCAAGGCTGGCAAGCGCGAGCCCCTTTTGACGCTATCATTGTTACGGCAGCGCCGCCTGAGATCCCAACCGCATTGATGATGCAGTTGGATGAAGGCGGCATTCTCGTCTTACCCGTGGGTGACGAGCACCAGTTTCTGAAACGGGTGCGTCGTCGGGGAGGCGAATTTATTATCGATACCGTGGAGGCCGTACGCTTCGTTCCCTTAGTAAAAGGGGAGCTTGCGTAGATACAGGCTCTGAATACCTGGAGTTTTCCTGGATATTCTGGAATTAGTAAGCGTATCGTGGTCACGTTTCCAGTGCCCAGTCCGATGCCTTGCACGGTGATTACGTCACTGGTTTTAACCAAATTTTCCTGGGGGATAAATGAGCGCGGGAAGCCACAAATTTACCGTTCGCCGCATTGCGGCATTGTCACTGGTTTCATTATGGCTGGCGGGTTGTTCAAATACCTCGAATCCACCTGCACCGGTCAGTTCCGTTGATGGCGGTGCATCAACGAACACCAATTCCGGTATGCTGATTACGCCTCCACCAAAAATGGGCTCGACGTCGACAGTACAGCAAACGCCGCAGATCCAGCCGGTGCAGCGTCCGACCACACAGTCAACACAGATCCAGCCTGTTGCGGAACAACCTGTGCAGATGGAAAACGGTCGTATTGTGTACAACCGTAAGTATGGGAACATTCCGAAAGGTAGCTATACGGGCGGCAGTACCTATACTGTTAAGAAAGGCGACACCCTTTTCTATATTGCCTGGATTACCGGGAACGATTTCCGTGATCTCGCACAACGCAATAACGTTCCGGCCCCGTATGGCCTGAATGTCGGTCAAACTCTGCAAGTGGGCAATGCGTCTGGCGCACCGATTACCGGTGGAAATGCCATCACCCAGGCGGATGCAGCACAGCAAGGAGTTGTGACCAACCCTGCACAAAATTCCACCGTTGCTGTTGCTTCGAAACCAACAATTACGTATTCTGAGGATTCAGGTGAACAAAGTGCTAATAAAATGTTGCCGAACAACAAGCCTGCTGGGACTGTGGTCACAGCGCCTGTAACGGCTCCGGCAGTTAGCGCAACCGAATCAACTGCAAGCTCAACGTCAACCAGCTCGCCAATCTCTACCTGGCGCTGGCCGACCGACGGCAAAGTGATCGAAAACTTTGCGGCTACCGAAGGTGGCAATAAAGGGATCGACATTGCAGGCAGCAAGGGACAGGCTATTGTCGCGACCGCAGATGGACGCGTCGTCTATGCCGGTAACGCGCTGCGTGGTTACGGTAATCTTATTATCATCAAACATAACGATGATTACCTGAGTGCCTACGCCCATAACGATACAATGCTGGTCCGGGAACAACAAGAAATCAAGGCGGGGCAGAAAATAGCTACCATGGGTAGTACCGGAACCAGTTCAACACGCTTGCATTTTGAAATTCGTTACAAGGGGAAATCCGTAAACCCGCTGCGTTATTTACCGCAGCGATAATTCGGCGGAACCAGGCTTTCACGTGCTAGTTCCGTTAGGGATCACGGGTAGGAGCCACCTTTATGAGTCAGAATACGCTGAAAGTTCATGATTTAAATGAAGATGCGGAATTTGATGAGAACGGAGTAGAGGCTTTTGATGAAAAAGCCTTGAGTGAAGAGGAACCCAGTGATAACGACCTGGCTGAAGAAGAGCTGTTATCGCAGGGGGCCACACAGCGTGTGTTGGACGCGACTCAGCTTTACCTTGGTGAGATTGGTTATTCACCACTGTTAACAGCCGAAGAAGAAGTTTATTTTGCGCGTCGCGCACTGCGTGGGGATGTCGCATCCCGCCGTCGCATGATTGAAAGTAACTTGCGTCTGGTGGTGAAAATTGCTCGTCGTTATGGCAATCGTGGTCTGGCATTGCTGGACCTGATTGAAGAGGGCAATCTGGGACTGATCCGTGCAGTCGAGAAGTTTGACCCAGAACGCGGGTTCCGCTTCTCAACATACGCAACCTGGTGGATCCGCCAGACGATCGAACGGGCGATTATGAACCAAACCCGTACGATCCGACTGCCAATTCACATTGTAAAAGAGCTGAACGTCTATCTGCGTACCGCGCGTGAGTTGTCGCATAAACTGGACCACGAACCGAGCGCAGAAGAGATTGCTGAACAACTGGACAAACCGGTTGATGACGTCAGCCGTATGCTCCGACTCAACGAGCGTATTACCTCGGTAGACACCCCGCTGGGTGGCGATTCCGAAAAAGCGTTGCTGGATATTCTGGCCGATGAAAAGGAAAACGGCCCGGAAGACACCACGCAAGACGATGATATGAAACAGAGCATCGTCAAATGGCTGTTCGAACTGAACGCCAAACAGCGTGAGGTACTGGCACGTCGCTTTGGTCTGCTGGGGTATGAAGCTGCGACACTGGAAGATGTAGGCCGCGAAATTGGCCTCACCCGTGAACGTGTTCGCCAGATTCAGGTTGAAGGTCTGCGTCGTCTGCGTGAAATCCTGCAGACTCAGGGACTGAATATCGAAGCGCTGTTCCGCGAGTAAGCACAAGTTCTATCAAGAAAGGCCAGTCTCATTGAGACTGGCCTTTTTCTATGTTTGTTGCCTGATGGCACTGCGTTTATCAGGCCTACGGGGAGCAGGACTTTGTAGGCCGGATAAGACATTTATGTCGCCATCCGGCAGATTAGTTCATCATCTTACGCACCAGACGTGTGAACTGCTCACGTTCTTCATCAGATAATCGCCCCAGAAACTCATCATCCACGCTATCGCCTAACGGGGTTGCGCTGGTCAGTAATGCTTCTCCTTGCGCGGTCAAATAAACAAATCGCCGACGCTTATCCGCCGGGTCGTGTTCACGTCTGACCAACTCCCGTTTTTCCATCCGGCTCAGCATTTCCGCAAGCGTTGCCTTGGTACAGACTGCGGCTTCGGTCAGGGCGACCTGCTCAATGCCGGGATGCTCGGCAATGGCGCGCATCACCGCATACTGCGGTTTGGTCAGATCCGGTAATTCATGTTGCCAGCGAGCCGTATGTTGCTGAAAAAGCTGACGTAAAAGGTGAAAGGCTGTGTTTCTTAACGGCATGAGAGCTCCGGAATATCTGTCAGTCTCTATCTTAACGGGTAACGCGTCATAGTTTAACCATTGCTGCTTTAGCAATCTGTGCGAGGTGCTCTTGTCCGGAATGCATCGAGGGAGTATTTTAATCAAAATGTTCGTACACGAACAAAATTGAGGGCGAAATGAGACTGATTGTAGGAATGACCGGGGCGACCGGCGCACCGCTTGGTGTGTCGCTATTGCTGGCGCTGCGGGAAATGCCGGGGGTAGAAACCCATCTGGTGCTGTCAAAGTGGGCCAAAACCACTATTGAACTGGAGACGCCGTACAGCGTCCGTGATGTGTCGGCGTTGGCCGATTATTGCCACAACCCGGCGGACCAGTCGGCGACCATATCCTCAGGATCGTTTCGTACTGACGGCATGATCATTATCCCCTGCAGTATGAAAACGCTGGCCGGTATTCGAGCAGGCTACGCGGAAGGACTGGTGGGGCGCGCTGCTGATGTGGTGCTGAAAGAAGGGCGCAAGCTGGTTCTGGTTCCGCGTGAAATGCCGCTCAGCACTATTCATCTGGAAAACATGCTCGCACTTTCCCGCATGGGCGTGGCGATGGTCCCGCCGATGCCCGCGTTTTACAACCACCCGCAAACGGTCGATGACATCACTCAGCATATCGTTGCGCGTGTGCTCGATCAGTTTGGTCTGGAGCATCCAAACGCCCGTCGCTGGCAGGGTTTACGGCAGGCGCAGAATTTTTCACAGGAGAATGAATAATGGCATTTGATGATTTGCGCAGCTTTTTACAAGCGCTGGACGACCAGGGACAATTGCTGAAAATCAGTGAAGAAGTCAACGCTGAGCCGGATCTGGCTGCGGCGGCTAACGCGACCGGACGTATTGGTGATGGTGCGCCTGCGCTGTGGTTTGACAATATTCGCGGTTTTACCGATGCCCGCGTGGCGATGAATACCATCGGCTCATGGCAGAATCATGCCATTTCATTAGGCCTGCCGCCCAATACGCCGGTGAAAAAACAAATTGATGAGTTTATTCGCCGTTGGGATAAATTTCCGGTTACGCCGGAGCGTCGTGCCAACCCGGCGTGGGCTGAAAACTGTGTTGATGGTGAGGAGATCAACCTGTTTGATATTCTGCCGCTGTTTCGTCTGAACGATGGTGACGGCGGTTTCTATCTTGATAAAGCCTGCGTGGTGTCGCGCGATCCGCTGGATCCGGACAACTTCGGCAAACAGAACGTCGGCATTTATCGTATGGAAGTGAAGGGCAAACGCAAGCTTGGCCTGCAGCCGGTGCCGATGCATGATATCGCGCTGCATCTGCATAAAGCTGAAGAGCGCGGTGAAGATCTGCCGATTGCCATCACGCTGGGTAACGATCCTATCATCACCCTGATGGGGGCCACGCCGCTGAAGTACGATCAGTCGGAATACGAAATGGCGGGAGCGCTGCGTGAAAGCCCGTACCCGATCGCTACCGCACCGCTTACCGGCTTTGACGTACCTTGGGGTTCGGAAGTGATCCTCGAAGGGGTCATTGAAAGCCGTAAGCGTGAAATCGAAGGGCCGTTTGGCGAGTTTACCGGGCACTATTCCGGTGGACGTAATATGACGGTCGTACGTATCGATAAAGTCTCTTATCGCACCAAACCGATTTTTGAATCGCTATATCTGGGGATGCCGTGGACGGAGATTGACTACCTGATGGGGCCGGCAACCTGCGTACCGCTGTATCAACAGCTGAAAGCCGAGTTCCCGGAAGTGCAGGCGGTGAATGCCATGTACACCCACGGTTTGCTGGCGATTATCTCCACCAAAAAACGCTACGGCGGCTTTGCCCGCGCGGTGGGGCTGCGCGCAATGACGACGCCGCATGGCCTGGGGTACGTGAAAATGGTGATTATGGTTGATGAGGATGTTGACCCGTTCAACCTGCCGCAGGTGATGTGGGCGCTGTCTTCGAAGGTCAATCCGGCGGGCGATCTGGTGCAACTGCCGAATATGTCGGTGCTGGAGCTTGATCCGGGTTCCAGTCCGGCGGGGATTACCGACAAGTTAATTATTGATGCTACCACGCCGGTCGCGCCGGATAACCGTGGGCACTACAGCCAGCCGGTATGTGATTTACCGGAAACGAAAGCCTGGGCAGAAAAACTGACCGCCATGCTGGCCAACCGTAAATAAGGAGTAGCAGATGATTTGTCCACGTTGTGCCGATGAACATATTGAAGTGATGGCAAACTCGCCGGTAAAAGGTGTCTGGACGGTATATCAGTGCCAGCATTGTCTGTACACCTGGCGTAATACCGAACCGCTACGTCGTACCAGTTGCGAGCACTACCCGGAGGCGTTTCGTATGACGCAAAAAGATATGGATGACGCACCGATGGTGCCGAGTATCCCACCGCTGCTGGCGGAAGGTAAGCGCTAATACTGAAGGCCCGGGATTCCGGGTCTTTTTTGCGAGCAGACTCGTAACGTATTGATAAATTGATTTGTTACAGCGGCATCGGGAATAGAATAGCTGCGGGTGCTTGAGGCTTTCTGGGCTTTGAGCATTTGTAAGGTCCCGGAAAGACAAAAGCCCCAGGAGATAGTTCTATCAACCTGAGGCTAGCGTACAAACCTAGACCATTTGGATGTTAGTCTCTTCTTTGCAGGGAGGCAAGACATGCTGACAAAATATGCCCTTGTGGCAATTGTAGTGCTGTGTTTCACGGTGCTGGGATTCACGTTAATGGTACGAGATTCGTTGTGCGAGTTAAGTATTAAAGAACGTGGTATGGAGTTTAAAGCTGTTCTCGCTTACGAACCGAAGAAGTAGCAACAACGCGGGGGAAACCCCGCGTTTTGATGGTCCGGTTTCGTCCTCTTGCACCCATTCTCGCGTTGCCGTAGGCCCGATAAGCAAAGCGCCATCGGGCATTACAACGTTACTACACCAGACTTTTCAACCGGTAGATCCACTCCAGCGCCTGGCGAGGCGTTAGTGAATCCGGGTCGAGGTTTTCCAGCGCTTCAACGGCGGGCGAGGTTTCTTCAGGCACTGAAAGCAGCGACATCTGTGTTCCATCGACCTGGGTCGCAGCAACGTTTGGCGCAATGCTTTCCAGTTCGCGCAGTTTTTGCCGCGCGCGTTTAATAACCTCTTTCGGCACGCCAGCCAGGGCTGCTACTGCCAGACCATAGCTCTTGCTCGCTGCACTATCCTGTACGCTGTGCATGAAGGCGATGGTATCGCCGTGCTCTAATGCATCCAGATGCACATTCGCGACGCCCTCCATTTTTTCCGGTAACTGAGTCAGTTCGAAGTAGTGGGTGGCAAACAACGTTAATGCTTTGATTTTATTGGCCAGATTTTCCGCGCACGCCCATGCCAGCGACAGGCCGTCGTAGGTGGAGGTGCCGCGTCCAATCTCATCCATCAGTACCAGGCTGTTCTCGGTGGCGTTATGCAGAATGTTGGCGGTTTCGGTCATTTCTACCATAAAGGTAGAACGACCGGATGCCAGATCATCCGCCGCGCCCACGCGGGTAAAGATCCGATCGATCGGGCCTATTTCTACTTTCTGCGCCGGAACGTAGCTGCCGATGTAGGCCAACAGCGCAATCAACGCGGTCTGGCGCATATAGGTACTTTTACCCCCCATATTCGGACCGGTGATGATCAGCATCCGTCGCTGAGGCGAGAGGTTAAGCGGGTTGGCGATAAACGGCTCGGTTAGCACCTGTTCAACCACCGGATGACGTCCCTCAGTAATACGAATGCCGGGTTTATCGGTGAAGGTCGGGCAGGTGTAATTCAGGGTATAAGCGCGTTCTGCAAGGTTGACCAGTACGTCCAGCTCCGCCAGCGCGCTGGCGCTCTGTTGCAAATCAGCCAGGTGCGGCAACAGCATGTCGAACAACTCATCGTACAGCTGTTTTTCCAGCGCCAGTGCTTTGCCTTTTGACGTCAGAACTTTATCTTCGTACTCTTTCAGTTCCGGAATAATGTAGCGTTCAGCGTTTTTCAGCGTCTGGCGACGCACATAGTTAATCGGCGCCAGATGGCTCTGACCGCGACTGATCTGAATGTAGTAGCCATGAACGGCGTTAAACCCAACCTTCAGCGTATCCAGACCGGTGCGCTCGCGCTCACGGATTTCCAGTCTGTCCAGATAGTCAGTTGCGCCATCAGCCAGCGCTCGCCACTCGTCCAGTTCTTCGTTATAGCCCGGGGCGATGACGCCACCGTCGCGAACCAGCACTGGCGGAGCTTCCACAACGGCACGTTCCAGCAGTTCACGCAGCTCTGCAAACTCACCCATTTTCTCGCGCAGCATCTGCACGGGGGCACTGTCTACACTTTCCAGTTGCGCGCGCAGTTCCGGTAATTGCTGGAAGGCATGACGCATACGGGCCAGATCCCGCGGACGCGCAGTACGCAGGGCCAAACGCGCCAGGATACGTTCCAGATCGCCGACCTGACGCAGCACGGGTTGCAATTCACTGGTGGAATCCTGTAGCGCGCCGATAGTCTGTTGACGCTCGGTAAGGACTTTGGTGTCACGGACCGGCATATGCAGCCAGCGCTTGAGCATACGGCTGCCCATCGGCGTCACGGTGCAGTCGAGTACTGAAGCCAGTGTGTTTTCAACACCGCCCGCCAGGTTCTGGGTAATTTCCAGATTGCGGCGCGTGGCGGCATCCATAATGATGCTGTCCTGTTGACGTTCCATGGTGATAGAACGAATATGCGGCAGCGAGGTGCGCTGGGTATCTTTTACGTATTGCAGCAGACAGCCAGCAGCACATAATCCGCGCGGGGCGTTTTCCACGCCAAAACCAATCAGATCCCGCGTGCCAAACTGCAAGTTTAGCTGCTGGCGAGCAGTATCGATTTCAAATTCCCATAGTGGGCGACGACGTAATCCGCGACGCCCCTCAATCAGTGAGGTTTCAGCGAAATCTTCGGCATACAGCAGTTCAGCGGGATTGGTGCGCTGCAATTCTGCGGCCATGGTCTCGCGGTCGGCCGGTTCGCTGACGCGAAAACGCCCGGAGCTGATATCCAGCGTGGCATAGCCGTAACCTTTACTGTCTTGCCAGATAGCGGCCAGCAGGTTGTCCTGGCGTTCTTGCAACAGCGCTTCATCACTGATGGTGCCAGGCGTGACGATACGCACCACTTTGCGCTCAACCGGACCTTTGCTGGTTGCCGGATCGCCGATTTGCTCACAAATAGCGACAGATTCCCCCTGATTGACCAGCTTGGCGAGGTAGTTTTCTACCGCATGGTGAGGAATACCCGCCATCGGGATAGGCTCGCCTGCTGATGCGCCGCGTTTGGTCAGGGAGATATCAAGCAGCTGAGACGCGCGTTTCGCATCGTCATAAAACAGTTCGTAAAAGTCGCCCATGCGGTAAAACAACAGTATCTCCGGATGCTGGGCTTTCAGCTTGAGATACTGCTGCATCATTGGGGTATGGTTCGTGAAGTCCGTATCAAGTGACTCTTTCATATCGCTTTTGCTCTTTTTTTAATCTTTTGGGGTACCTGGGCAGTCTCACGTGAGCCCCTGGAAACTCACATAAACCCACAAATTTGTCATTCGAAAGCCGCCTGAAGGGCAGTAACGACGAGCGTTGGCTCGGCCTGAATGGTCTATCTTATCACCGACAACGGCTGAGATTCATCCGTAGGTTTTGCCGCCAGAACGCTTATTGATTATTCATTTTCCGGCAAAGCATAATTCTGGCAATACAGATAGGGGATCCCCTCTTTGGTAATCAGGTATGTCTCGCTGTTCAGCGCAAAAAAATCGACGTTGGATACGCTGGTGTTTGTCAGGAAAAAGTCGGGGAGGAGTTCCTGAATAAGGCTGGCGGGAGCCGTTTCGCGATTGGAAATTTGGATTTTCTGTGAAATCCAAACCGGGCTTGAGCCGTAGCTGGATTGTGTAAAAAGTACCATGCGTTGCACGGTCTGCTCATTATTTTCGGCATCTTTGATAATACCATCAATATTAACAATACCTTTACTGCCCCCGGTTTTGATATCAATAATCCCTCGGAACGAGCTTGTATTGCGTACAATTTCGATGGCTGAGCGGCAGGTAAGATCTTGTAACTCGCCATTGTTCTTACTGTACCGATAAATGACAGTAAGAATTAGCGTAGCAAAACAAAGCAGCAGGATAATACCTGTCTGGATGCGGGAGGTTCGGGGATATAAATTCATTAGCTATCATACCGTGGGTAATATACCGGCTGACAGGCGTTTTCCTGCCTGGCTTTTATCGGTGAGCGACACACCAGCGCGGACAGTTTCTTAGACTCAGGATAGGTTGTGATATAAATAAATTTATGGCTCTGACACAATCCTGGGTTTTTGTCGATAAACGCGGTATGCCGGGAAAAGTTACTGGCATCGCTATTGAAATAATACTGACAGTCTGTTGGTGTTTTGCTCGCGGCGATATAGCCGGAGAAATAATCATCGCTGGCTTGCCACGGATATAATATAAGCACACAAATTATCAGGGTAAGTGCCAACATTATCGTTTCTGCTGTCGTTATCAAAGGTTGACGCGGCGTGTCAGCCAAAAGTTCCTCAATGGTGGCATCTGGCGCTAAGGATTCTTCAGCAGAAGCAGAGTTATTCTCCGGTGTATCAATGACCTGAATATCAAACTCTTCTTGAATGATCAGCCCTTTGCGGGGAATCGTTGTGATCAGCGGTTGTTGAAGCTCCAGCTGCAGCAAGCTTTTACGCAACGAGAGAATACTTTGATAAAAGGCGTTGAAACTTACCTGGCGGTGATTTTTACCCCAACCGAATTCCAGCAATTCGTTTTGAGAAACCACTTGCCCGCGATGTTGAATAAGTAATAAAAGACATAACGACGCTGAGTGTTTGAGTTTTATCCGCTGATTGGGGTGATCTACCCGCGCCAGACATTGTGCGGCTGGCGTAAATATTATTCTATTTTCAATCAGATAACTGACATTGCCAGTCTCAGACATATTGTCTCTACTCTTGATGATGCGTCAGATGATTGGTTAGTCATGATACCACTGAGCCTATAAAGACCACCAGCATGGACCTAATCCCACAGTGAGAACCGAGAAGTGTTGCAATTTAGTATCATGATATAACAAGAATGATAACTTTTTAATGAAAATAAAATTCATTGAAATCAATTGATTGTATCTTTTTTGCCACTATAAAAAGAACAGAAAGATGAAAAAATGTCGACAAAGATGATTGCTATTAATTCTTTATGGACAGCGCCATATACTGCCTGACACCACCACGCGAAAACAGCATGAACCTTAACGCGTCAACGGCACCAGGGAATGCCGGTGGTAGATGTAGATGCGAATAAATGTCAGCTTGTTTGCGGGCTGACATTTATTTTTAGTGCTGAGTAAATTTAACCATCTTTTTGACAAAGCCATAATTTGCGGTAGAGAGTCCCATGTTCCAGAAAGAAATTGAAAATGCTGTAGTGCTCGTTGGCGATGAAATGAAGAAGTCGGATAATGCCTGGCTGTCGTTACGTAAAAAACGTCAGCGTATTGATTTGAAGACCGATGGACATATCTTGTTTCTGGAGAAAGGGACTGTCTCTGTTTATCGTGTGGAAAACGATTTAGTCACGGTGAGTATTTCTGCACCTGCCATTCTCGGCCTGCCACAAATGCGTACGGAAGTGGCCGGCCACTATTTACGTTGTGATACTGATTGTGAAATGTGGGCGATGAGCGTACAAAATGCCGATCTCCTGTTTACAGCAAAAAACTTATGGAAGCAGGCGTTTGATATCTTAACGCATCATCTTCAACGTTATTTCCAGCGTGAGGCGTTGCAGTCGCACCGCACTATACGTGAGCAGATTATTGAACACGTAAAATATATCTGGGCGATGGATCCTGGGGTACGTGAGAAAACGTCCGTGTATACATTTATTCTCGCTCGAAATCATATCTCACGCAGTGCTATCCATAAAGTACTGCAGGAGTTAGTAAATGACGGAAAAATAATTATGAATCGAGGAAAACTCTCTTTGTTTATCTATTAAAGTTAACATTGATATCGTCTGAAGTGTTTACTGCACTCTACACGAAATGTCCATTTTTATCTATAAATTAGTATTTATTTATTAATTTGATATGAATATGATATTTCTTCCAATAATAACAAAAGTTATATCGCCAATGATCAACGGCAGGCCGGAAAGTCTCGAGTCACAGCATAGCCGATGGTTTGGCAACCCTACTGCCGATACAACGGATATTCGCGCTGCACTGCTGCACGCGTTGGATCACAACACCTTTGTCCTGCTGGCCCAGCCTATCGTCAGTACTCGTGGTGAAGAGCCTTATCATGCGCTACCATACGCTGAGTTGTTTTTCCATTAACCTGGCGCCAGTGACGTTATGCTGTTCAGGTTTGGTTACAAGATCGCGGAGTTGTTGCGGGAATATATGGTGATACCGCAACGGATTATTTTTGAGATAACCGAGGCTGATACCCTGTCAGATAAAGAGCAAACGGTAGAAGCGCTACGCTCACTACGTCAGTTGGGATACCGGATCGCGATAGATGACTTTGGGGCTGGGTTTGCAAGCTATGAACGTCTGATGAGCATTGAAGCAGATATTTTGAAGATCGATGGGTCTTTCGTTCGTGGGATTACAAAATGTAGGATTAGTCACTATATCATCGAATCTTTCTGCCAGGTTGCGGCAATGAAAGATATGCAGGTTGTCGCCGAATTTGTTGAAAATGCTGAAATCCAGATGTGCCTGGAGCAGATGAATATCGGGTGGTTACAGGGATACCATATTGGCAAGCCAAAACCCTTGCTCACGTTAGAGCAATCTAGCCTCCTGCGGAGGCTATTTAATATCAAAATCATTAGCTGACATATTATGAATCATTATTTATACATCATGCAGGCGTTGCCGTTCTAAACGGCGATCGCGCAGGGTGGAATAAATAAAGGTCATCACAAACAGCAGTGAAAATAGTACGACGATGGTGGGGGCCGGTGCACTGTCGATGAAAAAAGACAGGTACACGCCCATAAACGAGGTAACGACCGACATAATCACCGCCAGCCACAAGGCGTGAGAAAATTTTCGCGTCATTAAGATCGCGATGGCGCCGGGTGCAATCAGTAAGGAGATCGACAAAATAATCCCGACTGATTTTAGCGTGGCGACAATCGTCAGGGCGATCATGCACAGCAGGCCGTAATGTAGCAGTGCAGTGTTAAGCCCACTGGCCTTGGCCTGATGCGGATCGAACGCATGCAGCAGCAGATCTTTCCACTTAAGCCCAATGATAAGCGCGATCCCCAAAGCGATCGCCATTGTTTGCATGATATCGGTCAGTGATATACCGAGCATATCGCCGAACAGAATATGATCCAGATGCACTTCCGACTGAATGGAAACATACAGCACCAGTCCCGCACCGAACATCCCGGAGAAAACAATGCCCATGATGGTGTCGCGCTTAATGCGGCTGTTATCGTCGAGGTATCCGGTTGCTATCGCGCAGAACAATCCAGCGACAAATGCGCCAATTGCCAGCGGGATGCCTGCGATATAAGCCAGAACGATCCCTGGAAAAACCGCATGGCTCATGGCATCGCCCATCAGCGCCCAGCCTTTGAGAACTAAAAATACCGACAGCAGCGCGCAGGGCACGGCGACAATGGTGGAGATAACCAGCGCATTGACCATAAAGCTAAACTGAAAGGGTTCTAATAGCGTTGTTAAGATCATACTGACTCCTTGTTCACCAGTCGGGCGCGTCGGCGATTCGCCAGCAGACCATGTTTTGGTGCGAAGACAAATGCCAGTAGGAACAGCAATGTTTGCAGAACGACGATAATTCCGCCGGTTGCGCCGTCCAGCCAGTAGCTCAGCCAGGCGCCGAAAAAGCTGGTCAGGCTGCCGATAGCTACGGCGATGGTGAGCAGGCGTGGAAAACGATCGGTCAGCAGCCAGGCCGTCGCTCCGGGCGTAACCACCAGGCAAATCACCAGAAATGCACCGACGGTTTGCAGTGCGGCGACTGTGGAAACGGAGAGCAGCGTAAAAAACAACAGCTTCAACCGGCCCGGATTCAAACCGATAGAGCGCGCGTGGTTTTCATCAAAAAAGACCACCATCAGATCTTTCCACTTCAAAAACAGGATAGTCAGTGAGATAACCCCGATGATGGCCAGTTGTAGAATATCTTCCGGTGCAATCGCCAGCACGTTGCCGAGAATAATGGTCTGAATGTTCACTGACATCGGATTGAGCGACACCATAAACAGCCCGATACCGAAAAAAGACGAAAAAATCAGTCCGATAATCGCATCTTCCTTCAGGCGCGAACGCTGATTAAGAAACAGCATGCTGCCCGCCGCCAGGCCGCCGGAAAGGAATGCGCCCAGTGCGAAGGGAAGCCCTAACATATAAGCGCCTGCCACGCCCGGAACAATAGAGTGCGACAGCGCATCGCCGATCAGCGACCAGCCTTTGAGCATCAAATAGCAGGAGAGAAACGCGCACAGGCCGCCGACCATCGCTGAGACCCACATGGCGTTGAGCATATATTGGTAACCAAACGGCTCTGTCAGCCAGTTCATGATTATTCCCCCTCGCTTGCCGCACGTCGCGAAATAAACGGGCGTTCATCGTCGGTAATCACGTGTTGTTCGCCGCCGCTCAGCGCAACGTGACGCAGTACGCCGCTGAATGCCAGCTCGAGATTCTCGGGGGTAAAGGTGGTATCGGTTGGTCCACTTGCCAGCACCGTGCCCTTAATCATCACCGTGTAATCACAAAACTCGGTGACGGATCCCAGATTATGGGTAGAGACCAGCATGGTTCGACCCTCATCACGCAGCTCACACAGCAGGTCGATGATCCGGGCCTCGGTTTTTACATCCACGCCGGTGAAGGGTTCATCCAGTAAAATAACCTGTCCGTCCTGTGCAATGGCGCGTGCCAGAAAGACGCGTTTTTTCTGCCCACCGGACAGTTCACCTATCTGACGATGGCGATAGTCCAGCATATCAACCCGCGCCAGTGCCGCATCCACGCAGGCGTGGTCGATTTGTTTTGGTCGACGCAGCCAGCCCATATGGCCAAAGCGTCCCATCATCACCACATCTTCCACCAGTACCGGAAACGACCAGTCCACCTCTTCTGACTGAGGGACATAGGCGATCAGATTCTGTTTGAGCGCCTTATTTACCGGCAGTTGCAGAATTGAGATTTCCCCTTGCGCCAGGCGGACAAAACCCATCAGCGCTTTAAAAAGCGTTGATTTTCCCGACCCGTTTACGCCGACCAGAGCGGCAATTGAGCCGCCCGGAACCTGAAAAGTGGCATCCCGCAATGCGGTATGACCGTTGCGATACGTCACCGTAACCTGATTCACGGTAATCGCAGATTGACTCATTTTTGGCTCCTTAACCCGTCGTTGATGCCGCTGACGATGGTTTCTGTCGTTACGCGCAGTAAATCCAGATACGTCGGTACCGGACCGTCGGCAGCACTGAGTGAATCGACATACAGCACACCGCCATAATGTGCGCCAGACTCGCGGGCGACTTGACGTGCAGGCTTGTCGGAAACGGTACTTTCGCTAAATACAGTGGGGATTTGATGCTCTTTGATCGCGTCGATCACTTTGCGTACCTGTTTGGGCGTGCCTTGCTGATCGGCATTGATCGGCCACAGATACAGCTCTTTCAGGCCGTTATCACGTGCCAGGTAGGAGAATGCGCCTTCGCTGGTGACCAGCCAGCGTTTATCGGCGGGGAGTTTTACCAGTTCAGCATGCAGCGGCGCCAGGGTCTGCTGGATTTTCGCTTTATAATTCTGTGCATTTTTCTGGTAAGTGGCGGCATTGTCTGGATCGTATTTCATCAGCGCATCGCGAATGTTATCCACGTAGATGAGTGCGTTCTCCGCTGACATCCAGGCATGCGGGTTCGGTTTGCCGTTGTACGGCCCTTCGCTGATACCCATTGGCTGGACGCCGTTTGAGACCATCACTTCTGGTACGCCGGACAAATTTTGGTAGAAGCGGGCAAACCATAGTTCGAGGTTAAGACCGTTGGAGAGAATAAGCTGTGCGCCTTGCGCTCGTTTAATATCACCTGGGGTTGGTTGATATTCGTGAATTTCTGCGCCAGGTTTGGTGATGGAACTGACCTCTGCTGCATCTCCCGCCACATTGCTCGCCATATCGGCAATCACCGTAAAGGTGGTTACTACCTTAAATTTTTCTTTCGCCCAGGCGGGCGACAGCGTCAGCGCTGTTAACGCACTGGCAAGGAGAAATGACTTGAGATGGGGCAGATGCGGCATAGTATCCCTCACAACAAAATGGTTAATTTATCATCAAATATAGCCTTTGCTATGTTATATAGCACATGGCATAAATAAATGAAAATAATTCTTATTTGCGTGGGGCGCTAAGGAATGGATGAGGATAATGCGTTTACGCCGACACGATTGTCGGCGTGTGGGGGAAGACTAACCCGATGATTATGGCTTCTGGAACTCAGTGACGGTTTCCCAGGCCACTTGCTGCAAGGCTTTGGCGTCGCCAGGGCTCATGTCTGTATCAATAGGAAGCGCACCGCCGACCGGAGACTGGTTATACAGAGTAGCGAAAAATACACAGGCGGCGAGATACGTTCCAGAAATCGAAGGGTGTACACCATCTTGATAATACAGGTTAATTTCTGGGTGCGTTTTACGTGCTTTCTCGAAAGCCAGGCCTACCGGAGCCACATATCCCCCCGTTTTTTGCGCAATCGAGAGATAAGCATCTGCCAGTTTTTGGCTATCTTCGGGTTTGTCTTTTTTCGGCCAGGTCATGAAATAGACGACTTTTGCACCGGCTTTATGCGCCATTTCGGCCATTTGGGTTGCAGAGTCCACGAAGTTTTGCCGGGTACTTTCTTTCTTTGAAATCGTTTCTGTTGAGTTTCCCTGCAGGACGACGACATCCCATTTCTGTAGCGTGTTCTGATAGCGCATATTCTCAATTTGCCAGCCTAAATGACCGCTGGAAATCGTGATCCCCCGATATTTATAGCCTTTGGCGTGATCAGGCAGTAAGGACTGCGTCAAATCCCGCAGGCGGGTATTAATATTATTGTTATAGAAAGTGAAAGAGTTACCATAAAGCGCGACAATTTTATTCTCACCATCCATTTTCGCATGTGCGGAAGGCGCTAATAACGTATCTGCGTGAACACAGATACTACTTAATGCGAAAGTCGTCGCTGCGGCAAGTAATGTTATTTTTTTCATTTTTTATCTCTTAGAAATCATAACGGAGCCCAACGATAAGCGCATCATCATTGGTCTTTTTGTTCTTACTTGCGAACTCTTTATCGTAAGTAAATGATAACCACGTGTCTTTAGCCAATGTTAATTGCGCTTCAGCACGCCAGTCTTCTTTTTCAGCAATATCTTTACCATCTTCATTTAAAAAGCTATATCCGGTAAGAACCTTGACGGTGCCAAAGTTGTAGGAAATGAGCGAATCCATCCCTTTGTAATTATTATCGCTTTTGTTATCGCGAGAGATAGACGTACGTAATGCGGTTACTGCGACTTCATAGGCTTTATAACTGAGTTGTAATCCTCCCATGATTTGATCGTTTTGATTACGTCCATCGGTGGTCACTACGCCGTCCTGTCGTTTATAACGGCTGGCCGCTATCGCAGGTGTAATCCTAAAGTCGCCAAATTTGAAAGACTTGCGATAGCTGGCCATCGCGCCGTAATCCAGAGCTTCGTTATCACTGTTGCCGTTACCGGAGACCCATGCCAGCTGAATCTCATTGCCGGCAAATTTAGCGTTCCACTGAACGGTGCCGTCCTGTCGGTTGAACTGGTACGAATCATCAATGGTTGTAATGCCATAGCTGTAGATATTAGGGGTGAAATTTTTGTATTTATCGGTCATTTTCATTACCTGATACAACGGGTTTTTGGTTCTCCCGGTGATCAGTTCACCCCATGTTTTATTTGACAGGCCGACATAGGAATATCGGGCCTCCATATCGCTTTCACCGGTATTGTTATCATTTTTTTCGGTACGCACCTGCCATTCCAGGCGCCCCACGATTTTGGTCTCTGGCAGAATATCCAAATCTCGCGTGAGATAAATACCTATACGTCCACCCAAATCGCTTCGGCTTTCACTGCCAGCAAATGAATTCTGACCACTCGCGATTTTACCCTCAACGCGGCCATAGATGTCCAGCGTATTTCCATCTTTATTATACACATTTAAGGCGAACGCCGAGGAACTCATACCCATTAGTAATATTAGTGAATAATTTTTTAGCTTCATATCATCCCTCAAACCAGCATTGATTTCCTGACCATAAATAAAGTTTACAGCGGGATAATTGTTCGTGAAAAAGGAATGGTAGTGATATGGGAATCATTTTTTCTCGTGATAAAATGTGATTATTCACGCATAAATATCTCTGTTTTTACTATTGTATTAATGGTTCTAATATTTAATTATGGGGCTTTTAAAATGTTACGGCTCTACAATATATGATCATGAAAATTACTGTGAAGTACGTCTCATTTCTACTGGGTAGAAAAACTGAAAATGGGAATGTTGTATTCTCATGATTACTATTGAGGTGGGAATACTATTTTCCCCTATAATTTGGCAGACAAATCCCGCAAAATTGATTAATCAAATTTTCTATTATCACGCATTCACTAGCCGGAGAGGCGCTGTATGTACGGGAAGCAAACAACGGTATTTGATTCTGACCTTTATTCATCATTGTTCACTCAGGATAAGATGCGGGAAATATGGTCTGACGACAATCTGCTGCGTTGTTGGTTGCGTTTTGAGGCGGCGGTCGCTCGAGTGCAAAGTGAGTTGGGAATTATTCCTGAACAAGCAGCCGTTGAAATTGAACAAACCTGTCGGGAAATACAGATAGACTGGCCAGCCTTGGCGCAGGAAACACAAACGGTCGGCATGGCGATAAAGCCGCTGATCGATCAGATCTCCGCCAGCGGAACACCGCTGGTCAGTCAGTTTCTGCATTGGGGATGCACCACTCAGGATTTACTCGACTCAGGCATGGCGATGAGATTGCAGCAAACGCTGCGGCTATTGCGTGAGCAATTGCTTGATGTTGGCGAAGCCATGAAAGCGATGGCGTTACGACACGCGCGTACGGTAATGGTTGCGCGTACCAATTCGGTGGATGCCTCTGCAACGACGTGGGGGCTTCATGTTTGCAGTTATCTGGCGGAGATAAACCGCCACCTGACACGACTACAGCAGCTGTATCCGCGTGCCGTAACCGGACTTTTTGGCGGTGCGGTGGGGAATCTGGCTTCTGTAGGTAAGCAGGGAATGGAAACGCGCCAGCGGCTGATGTTAGCGTTGGGTCTGAACGTGCCCTGCGGGATTAATAATGCCAGCCAGGATGCGGTTGTTGAGGTTGTGCAGTTTTTTGCTCTTGTTCACGGCACGCTGTGTCGTCTGGCCAACGATGTCGAAACCATGGGACGCACGCCGATTGCAGAAGTACTCGAAGGAGAGGGCGGTGGCGGATCCAGCACCATGCCACACAAAGTTAATCCACGCGCCTGTAATATGGTGCAAACGTTGGCAAGAATGGGGTGGATGTATGCTTCCGGCGCGCCAGCAATGCTGGATCAACAGGATGTACGAGCTGCCTCAATGCGGGTATTAAACTGGACGATCCTCCCGGAGGCCTCTAATGCGTTATCGACCAGCCTGACACGCGCAAAGAATCTGCTTTCGCATCTCATTGTTAATGAAGATAAGATGCGCGCTAATTTTGACTGCTCAAAGCACTTTATTATGTCTGAGTCGCTGACGATGAAGCTTGCCGCCAAAATTGGCAGAGAGTCCGCCTATAACCTGGTGAAAAATCTGCTGAAGCATGCAACCGGCGAGTACAGCTTCATGGAGATCGTACAGGCTAGCCCGGAAATCCGCGCGTCATTATCTGGGGCGGAAATTGCTGCCGCCTGCGAGCCGCTGTCATATATCGGGGCTAACGACGCGTTAATCGCTGAGACTATCGCTGAGTTCGATCGCGTGAAAACCGCAGATATTGCCTGATTCGTCATGTCGCCGGGAGGGATAGCTCTCCTGGCGGTTGGTGGCACTAAGTATTGTGGGACGATGCCGAAAATGTTTCGAAAAAGACGAATAATTCTTCCAGTTGGGCAAAATTCCCCTCGCTATCTCCTTTCTCATAAGCCAGATGTAGAATGAGTTCGATAAAAAAGAAGCCAAGAATACGGCTTTGAAAAATGGAATGTACGTCGCTTGGGAGAACAAACTGCAGATCGCAGAACTTACCGTAAGGGTTCGCCTCTGAGTTGGTCACCAACACTACGGCGGCATTCTTTTTTCTGAACCATCTTGCAATATTGAGGGCGACCCGGTTAAATCGATAGTAAGAGAAAACAATCAGGACATCTCCTTCCTCAATGTTGACGAGACATTTGGGGAGTTCGCTGATGTCCGTCGGTAACAGGGAGATGTTACTGCGGAAGTACTTTAGCAGTGTACAAAAATGCGTTGCCATGGCATGAGACGATGAAGGGCCGACGACATAAATATGACGTTTGTTGTTCAGCACCAGATCGATAAATGCATTAAGGCTCTCAATATCGATATTATTTTTAAATTGATTAAATAATTCTGATACTTTGTAGGTGAAATCGGTAACGATACTTTCAGTGGTAATCCCAGGATTGTTACGCAGTTTGATGTTTTTCTCAAACGGTGCGGATATTTTATTTTTTGACAGCGTGATGTCTAATGCCTTGCGGAAAGCAGCATAACCCGTAAACCCCATTTTATTTAAAAATCGGCCAATAGTTGCTTTGCTTACCATCGCATTTTGCGAGAGATCAACAATGCCATGGTAAGGCAGTTCATTGAAGTGTTTATTAATGTACTCATTAAGTCGGCACTCAGATTCAGTTAGATCACCCATATTAAGAGTAAGTAAGTTATACTCATCCAGACTTAATGTGTTTTTATTATACATGGATAACACCCGATTGCTGTTGAATATCAACGTTGTTATAGGGTAATACGCTTTCGACGTCAATCATTGAATGAATATCCTGGAAACCCGCATCCAGCTCTTCCTGGAAGATATGACCATACTCATATAAGTTGCGATCTTACTCACAAAAAGGGGTGGGAAAATATCTTTCCCGTATTTTATAACCACACAACCCATTACAATTAAATCTCAATATTTGAGTGTGTAATACGATAAATTTACGTACATATTATAACTGCTTATATATGGAGGCGCTTTTTTACTATCCTACATAAGCAATGATGATATGACGGGTAACCCTACCAAATTTGTATGGCATAGGAATTGTTATTATGACAGCGTTTATTATAGCAATAGTGATAACAGTTATTGCAGCATGGTTAATTGTAAAAAACTATCAGCCGCAAACTGTTTTATTACTCGCTGGACTGGCATTATTGACCATTACCGTATTGTTTTATCCTGAAAACAGCATTCTCTATGATAAAGCGAAATCCACGGGGTCAACCTGGCTGGACATCTTTAGCTTTGCCAAAGAATCGCTGACCACACAAATTGCGGGTATTGGTCTTATCATCATGGCGGCGGGTGGATTTGCCAGCTATATGGATCACATCAAAGCGTCGAATGCGATGGTGAATATGTGCATTCGTCCGCTACAGGTGATTAAAGCGCCTTACCTGATCCTCGCGTTGGGGTACATCTGCGCACAGCTTCTGCACGTGGCAATTTCAAGTGCGGCGGGGCTGGCGATGTTGCTGCTGGTGACATTCTTCCCGGTACTGGTTCGTCTTGGGGTCAGTAAAGCTTCTGCAGCCGCGATGATCGGTCTGTGCGCATTTATGGATCTAGGGCCTGCGGTTGGTACTGCGAATCTGGCGGCCAAGCATGCTGGCATGGAAAGCGCTATCTACTTCGCTCATTACCAGATGCCGGTGGCGGTGGTGGTGATGTTGGCCGTTGCTGTAGTGATTTACTTCACCGCGAAGTATTTCGACAAAAAGGATGGCTTCATATCAGGCGAGCAAAGCGTCGCGCAAGCAGAAGAAGAGGGCCGCAAGGCACCCGCTATTTACGCGTTGTTACCGGTCCTGCCTGTAGCACTGGTGCTGGTCTTTAGCCCTTTGGTGATCAAATCCATCAAAATTGACGTGGTCACGGCAATGATCCTTGGCGCGGTCGTCGCGTTTTTCTTCGAACTGGTGGCTACCCGAGATTTCAAAAACTGCTGTAAAGGGTTACAGGTCTTTTTCAAAGGCATGGGCAGCATGTTTACCAGTATTGTTTCCTTGTTGGTGTGTGCGGATATCTATGCCCAGGGGCTGCAGAAAATTGGCGCGGTGGACTACCTGTTGCAGTCAGTGCAAAACGCAGGCCTGGGTTTTACCAGTATGACGCTGGTGATGACCGCGCTGGTGGGCGTCACCGCCGTCCTGACAGGCTCTGGCGTAGCCGCCTTTTTCTCTTTCTCCGGCCTGGCTCCCTCCATTGCGGCAAAATTTGGTGAGAGCGCTGTCAATATGATTCTGCCAATGCAGTTGATGGCGGGAATGGGGCGCTCAATGTCTCCTGTGGCTGGCATCATTATTGCGGTAAGCAAAGCAGGGGAATGTTCACCGTTTATGATCGTCAGAAGAACGCTGCTTCCAGCGCTGGCCGGTATCGCGGCGATGCTGGTTGCCAACTATGTCCTGATTTGAATCCCGAGAGCCTGTTAATGCAGGCTCTTATTTTTTTATCTGGTTGTAATTTATGGATGGCAACGTGACAAACGATGTTTTATACGTCCCGTTTACGGGGAAGTTACTGCTTGAGTCTCCGTTATTGAACAAGGGAAGTAGCTTCACGCAGCAAGAAAGACATGACTTTAATCTGAGTGGACTACTGCCTTGCGCCATTGAGAATATTGATGAACAAGCCGAGCGGGCGTATCAACAATATCTTGAGGCTGAATCCCACAACGCTCGACATATTTATCTGCGTAATATTCAGGATACCAACGAAACGTTATTTTATTACCTGCTGAAAAAGCATCTGCCGGAGATGCTGCCCATCGTTTATACCCCGGTAGTCGGGGCCGCTTGCGAAAAATTCTCCTGGATATATCGTCGTGCGCGTGGCGTCTTTATTTCATGGCCCGATCGCGATCGTATTGACGATATTTTGCATGATAATCCACGGCACGATATCAAGGTCATCGTCGTTACAGATGGCGAACGCATTCTGGGACTGGGTGACCAGGGCGTAGGCGGTATGGGGATCCCTATCGGAAAACTGTCGCTCTATACCGTATGTGGCGGGGTAAATCCGGCTAATACGCTCCCCATTCTACTGGATGTCGGGACGAACAATACGCGACTGCTGGACGATCCGCGCTATATCGGCTGGCGTCATCCGCGTATCACCGGTGAAGACTACTTCGCATTTATTGGCATGTTTATTGCGGCCGTAAAACGGCGCTGGCCTGACGTTTTGCTGCAGTTTGAAGACTTCGCTCAACATACCGCAGTGCCTCTGCTGGAGCGTTATCGCGATGATCTGTGCTGCTTTAATGATGACATTCAGGGCACTGCGTCGGTAGCTCTGGCGACCTTACTTGCCGCATGTCGTGGCAGCGGCCGCGATTTCTGCAAGCAACCGATCGTGATTGTGGGAGCGGGCGCAGCCGGATGTGGCATAGCCCGGCATATCATTGCCTGTCGCATCAGTGAAGGGATGAGCCAGTCTGAAGCCAGACGGACAATTTTTATGGTGGATCGCGACGGTCTGGTGATGACCACCAATCATGCTTTAGCGGATTTCCAGCAACCGCTGGCACAACCTCCCGAGGCCTTATCTGACTGGCAGTATGAGGGGCAGGCGCCGTCATTACTGGAGGTGATTCATAATGTCAAACCCACGGTGATGCTGGGTGTGTCGGGCCAGGCCGGATTGTTCTCGCAGGAGGTGATTAGCACGATGTATCAATACTGCGATCACCCGATTGTTATGCCGCTGTCGAATCCCACCTCGAGAATGGAAGCGCGGCCAGAAGATATTGTTCGCTGGACCAGGGGACAGGCCATCATCGCGACCGGCAGCCCCTGTGATGCAGTTGAATTTAATGGGCGCTCCATTCCGGTTGCGCAATGTAATAACGTGTATGTTTTCCCGGCTATCGGTCTGGGGGCTATCGCCAGTGGTGCGACGCGCATAACAGACGCTATGCTGATGGCGGCAAGCTGCGCACTGGCCGATGCTTCTCCGCTGGTTCGTAACGGGGAAGGCGCTCTGTTGCCGGAGATTGGGACAATCTGCGACGTGACTCGCAGCATTGCTTTTGAGGTCGGTAAGGCGGCACAGCAGTCCGGTGTGGCAGAGAAGATAAGCGACGAGGTGTTGCTGCAGAGCATCAACGATAACTTTTGGCTACCGCACTACCGTCCTTATAAACGCCGGGCAATTTAGTCATTCTTCCTGGAATTGTTAACGGCTATTGGTTGCCTCTATGGTTAAGGTGTATTATTTATGCAACTTAATTGTGGAGGCATTATGTCCGGCAAACGTATTGCACGTGAAAAAATGACGATCCAGAGAATGATCTCGCTGTATGAAAGCCAGTGTCCGCAGGCTTCAGACGAGCCGGGGCATTACGATGCGTTATTTGTCTATGCGCAAAAGCGCCTGGATAAGTGCGTGTTTGGCGAGGAAAAACCGGCCTGCAAGCAGTGTCCGGTGCACTGCTATCAACCTGCTAAACGCGAAGAGATGAAGCAAATTATGCGTTGGGCTGGGCCAAGAATGCTCTGGCGTCATCCGATTCTGACCGTGCGTCATCTGATTGATGACAAACGCCCTGTCCCGGAATTGCCAGAGAAATATCAGCGCAAGAAGTAATGTAACAATTCTATGCCGGATGGCGGCTGCGCCTTATCCGGCCTACAAATACAAACGCACCAGTGGATAGACCCGATAAGCAAAGCGCCATCGGGCGAACCGTTAAACCAGCGCATCCTTATCAATGCCCAGGCGTTTCATGCGTGAGAGTAACGTTGTACGTTTCAGCCCCAGCCGTTGTGCCGCGCCTTTGGGACCGGCAACCACGCCGTTGGTTTCTTTCAATACGCGCATAATCAACTGGTATTCATCTTCGCCGTCCTGTGCGACTTCGGTTGCCACCGGAGGCGTAGACGGCATCAAAGGGGCAATATCCGGCAGGGACAGCTGCAGCACGTTGCCTCGGGTAAGCAGAACCGCACGTTCTACCACGTTTTCCAGCTCGCGCACGTTGCCCGGCCACTCCATGCTGCTCAGCGTACGCAGCGCCTCGGCGGGAATGCTGTCGATATTGCGCCCCATCCGGCGAGCAATTTTAAAGGTAAAGGCTTTTACCAGCAGCGGAATATCTTCCGGGCGCTCACGCAGCGGCGGCAGATGGATCGGGAAGACGTTCAGTCGATAGTAGAGATCGTTACGAAACTCGCGATCGGCTACCATCTTTTTCAGATCGCGGTTAGTGGCGGCGATCAAGCGTACGTCGGTCTGGATCAGTTTATTGCTGCCCAGACGTTCAAACTCCTGCTCCTGCAAAACGCGCAGCAGCTTAGGCTGTAGCTCCAGTGGCATGTCGCCCACTTCGTCGAGGAACAGCGAGCTTTTATCGGCCAGTTCGAAACGACCAATCCGCTGCGTGCTGGCACCGGTAAACGCGCCACGCTCATGACCAAACAGATCGCTTTCCAGTAATCCGGCAGGCATTGCCGCGCAGTTCATCTTCACCATCCGACGGGCGTTACGTCCGCTCAGGTTGTGAATGGCCCGTGCGATCAGCTCTTTACCCGTTCCGGTCTCACCCAGAATCAGGACGGTGCTGTCGCTTTGCGCCACCATTTCGACCTGCTTGAGTACGCTGTACATCGCTTCGCTGCGGCCAATGATTTCGCCGAACTCACTCTCTACATTGTTGAGTTGTTCAGTCAGCGCCAGGTTTTCATCTACCAGACGTTCTTTCAGGCGGTGAATCTCCTGATACGCAAGCGCGTTATCCACGGCAATTGCCACACGCTCGGCAATTTGGCGCAATAGCTTGAGGTTAGCGGTAGTGAAAACTTTCTCTTCGCACTGTGCCAGCTTGAGTACGCCGAGCATCGTATTGCCCGACATCAGCGGTAACAGACACAGGGTTTGTAGCTGGTTGCCCCAGGTTTCGAACAGCATCCGTTCGTAAGGAGCGAGCGTATCGCGTTCGCTCAGATTAATCAGCAGCATCTCTTTGCTTTTGAACACGCGTTCGGAAAGCGTACCTGCTTCATCCACTTCACTTTGTTCGTGCGCTGGATGATGTTCATCCAGATAGTGGGTGGAATAAATGCTGAGCTTGTTTTTACGATCGCTGCGTAACACGATGCTGATGGCATCAATGTCGAAGTAGTGATGGATCTCTTTGGCGACTTCGCTGACCAGTTCGTCAATGTCCAGGCGGGAGAGTACCGCATTGGTGATGGCGACCAGGATGCGAAAGTTATCACGCTCACGGCACAACAGATCGTAATCGACGTTGTTGCTGACCCTGCTTTGAATTTGTTCAGCAACGACGCCGACTATTTGGGTGAAGGTCTGTAGACGGTTATATTCTTTTTCACTCCATGGACGATCTTCATTACGGATGAACTCGCAACCGCCAAAGATACGCCCATCCGCCGCCAGCGGCAGCAGGCAGTAGTGGCCAAATTCAGAATACAGTCCGCCAGAGGCCAGCTGTGGCCAGGTTTCCGTAAACTCGTGATAGTTGCAGTGCAGCGCATCGGGGCGAGACAAAATACGGCGTACCGGACCATGAGCTAGTACCGTTTCGTCTTCATAATCGATGGGTTTACCATTTTCACGCGTCGCAAAATAACGCGCACGCTGCGTTTGTGCCTGCCATAAGACAATAGCCGCACAGTCGGCCAGCGCTGAACGCTTGACCAGCTGCGAAAGCGCCTCGCTAAGAGACGGGAGATCGGGCTGCTGTAATAATGTACGAGTAATATCGAACAGGCCTTGCTGTCCGAGGTCACTCATCGGTGTATACGACATATTGCTTTTCCAGGAAAAGCACCGCAGAACGGTGCGAAAACGGTAAATGAATTATAGGTATAAGTCGTAAATTATTGCCGGATAGCGATTTCGCTTATCCGGCCTACACGTTGCTGCTAATGGGCAGTTAGCATATACGAGGTAAAGGTTCGGCGTGTGGTAAATCGAGGGTTCGTTTCACGCCGTAAAGTCCGGCCAGACGCACACCTTTGCGTTCTACCACTTCGCCAATCATTGCGGCATCGCGTCCTAATGGATGCGCGCGCAGCGCGGCAAGCGCCGTTTCAGCGGCCTGACGCTCAACGGCAATCACCAGCTTACCTTCGTTAGCAAAGTTGAGCGCATCCAGTCCCAGCAGTTCGCAAACGCCACGCACCGCGGGCTTCACGGGCAGGGCCGCTTCAGACAGCTCAATGCCAAACCCACATGATGCGGCAAATTCGTGCGTTACTGCATTCACGCCGCCACGGGTTGCATCACGCAGCGCCTTCACGCCGGGAATATCACGTAGCGTCTGGATAAGCGGCGTCAATACCGCGCAGTCGCTGACCAGTTCGCCATCAAGACCCAGTTGTTCGCGCAGGTTAAGGATCGTTGCACCATGATCACCCAGCGTGCCGCTGACCAGCAGCACATCGCCCACGCTCAGGGTCTGTGCGCCCCAGTGAATGTTGGCGGGGATCGCGCCCATTCCGGCGGTGTTGATAAAAAGTTTGTCCGCCGCGCCGCGCTGTACAACCTTGGTGTCGCCGGTGACGATGGCGATACCCGCTTCGCGCGCGGTTGCCGCCATGCTGTTAACGACGGTTTTCAGCGTCTCCATTGGTAAACCTTCTTCGAGGATAAAACCGCAGGAGAGATAGCGCGGGATCGCGCCGCTGACCGCCACGTCGTTAGCCGTACCACAGATAGCCAGCTTGCCGATATTACCGCCCGGGAAGAACAACGGATCGATAACATAGCTGTCGGTTGAAAACGCCAGACGATCGCCTTCAGCGACCAGTTGCGCCAGTTCCAGACGTGCCTGATCTTCTTGTTCCGCCAGCCACGGATTCGCGAATGCCTCCATAAACAGACTGTTGATCAACTGCTGCATAGCCTGACCGCCGCTACCGTGGGCGAGTTGTACGCTGCTCATACTTCACACTCCTGCTGACGATACTGATACCAGGCGGCACATGCGCCTTCAGAGGAGACCATCAGGGCGCCAAAAGCGGTCTCCGGGTTACACGTTTTGCCAAATAATGGGCACTGATGTGGTTTACATCTGCCCGTCAGCACTTCCCCACAACGCGCGCGCGGATCGTCATACACCTGCTGCGGCGCTGGCTGGAAATGGGCTTCGGCATCAAAGCGCTGATAGTCAGGCGTCAGGTGAACGCCAGAGGATTCGATAACGCCCAGACCGCGCCATTCGCTGTCGCCATTGACGCAGAACACCTCGGCGATGGCCTGTTGTGCTAACGCGTTACCGGCATCCGGTACCACGCGGCGGTACTGGTTTTCTACCTGGCTGTGCGCGGCAATTTTCTGCTCAATTAACATCACCACGCCTTGCAGGAGATCGAGCGGTTCAAAACCGGCGACCACTAACGGACGATGGAAGTCTGAAGCAATGAAATTATAGGCATCAGTGCCAATCACCATGCTGACGTGGCCTGGTGCTAAAAAGGCGTCAATACCGTTGTCCGGCTGTTCCAGCAGGCTGCGCAGCGTAGGGATAAGCGTGATGTGCTGGCAGAAAAAGTAAAAGTTCTGCACGTCACGCTGCTTTGCTTGTTGCAGAGTGATAGCGGTCGTTGGCATTGTGGTTTCAAAACCCAGACCAAAGAACACCACCTTACGCGTTGGGTTTTCCTGTGCCAGTTTCAGCGCATCCATCGGTGAATAGACGATGCGGATATCTGCACCGCGCGCCTTGGCTTGCAGCAGGGAGCCTTGCTTACCCGGGACGCGCATCGCATCACCAAAGGTGCAGAAAATGACTTCTGGATGACTGGCGATTTCTACACAGCTGTCGATTCTACCCATCGGCAGAACGCAAACCGGGCAACCCGGACCATGAATAAACTCCACGTTTTCCGGTAGCAACTGGTCGAGGCCGAATTTGAAGATAGCGTGGGTATGACCACCACAAACTTCCATGATGCGCAGTGGGCGTTCAGCCGTGTAGGGGAGGTGGGCGGCACGTTCAGACAGGTGCTCTATCAGTTGCATCACCTGCTCTGGTGCGCGGTATTCGTCAACAAAACGCATTTATTTTTCCTCGCCGTACAGCAACGCGCCGACATCCGGCTCAACGTCAAACATGTTTTGCAGCGCGTCGAGCGTATCGCGCGCTTCAGCTTCATTAATGATGCTCATGGCAAAACCGACGTGGACCAGTACCCACTGGCCGAGGCGCGGTTGGCCATGCTCATCACAGCTACCGACCAGCGTCAGGTCGACGTCGCGCTGAATACCGCAAACGTCGACTTTGGCCTGGTTACCATCAATGGTGCGGATTTGACCCGGAACACCTATGCACATCGCTGCGTCTCCAGCCAGGAGAGCCATTGATCCATGCCTTCACCACTGGTGGCGGAAATCAGGATAATCTCAATTCCCGGGTTCACTTCCCGGGCGCTGGCGATGCATTTTTCAACGTCAAAATTGAGGTACGGTAGCAGATCCACTTTGTTGAGCAGCATCAGTGATGCGGCGGCAAACATATGTGGATATTTCAGCGGTTTGTCTTCACCTTCGGTGACGGAAAGCACGGCCACTTTATGGCGCTCGCCGAGGTCGAAGCTGGCCGGGCAGACCAGGTTGCCGACGTTCTCAATGAACAGAATGCCGTTATCGTCAAGCGGCAAACGCGGCGCAGCGTCAGCAATCATTTGTGCGTCAAGGTGGCAACCTTTACCGGTGTTGACCTGAATGGCGGGCGTGCCTGTGGCGCGAATACGGGCAGCATCGTTCACCGTCTGCTGGTCACCTTCAATAACGGCGCACGGCACGCTATCTTTCAGCTTCATCAGCGTTTCGGTCAGCAGCGTGGTTTTACCGGAACCCGGGCTTGAAACAAGGTTCAGCACCAGATGCTGACGGGCCGCAAAGCGGGCACGGTTGCGTTCGGCCAGGCGGTTGTTTTTGTCCAGTACGTCAATTTCCACTTCCAGCATACGGCGTTGGCTCATACCTGGTGCGTGGGTTCCTGCCTCACCGTGACCGTAGTGCAAATCGCCTTCTTCGGTCTGGCTCGGTGTGAAATTTGAGGTCTTCACACCGGTAATATTCAGCGCTGGACGAGCCGCTGGGGCAAATGGCGCGCTGCGAAACGCCGAGTGGGGATTATGCTCATCACCCTCTATATATAGGTTGCCTTCAGCGCAACCACATGTCGTACACATCGCTCACTCCTGATCTTTTTACTTGCGATACATCTGTTGCCGGATGACTGCGTTGCCTTATCCGGCCTACAAACGAGCTCTTTCTGTAGGCTGGATAAAACGCTTAAGCGTCGCCATCCGGCGCTGGAGTCTGATCTATTTCAATACGTCGAATCTGTAAGCCGTCATCGGCCACAATTCTCAGCATATCGCTGTTGCATTGCGGACATCGGCGCACGCGTTGCGTCAGTAATGTGACGTATTGTTGACAAGATTCGCACCAACATTCGGCTTCTTGTTCTTCGAGGTGGAGTTTACAACCTTCTGCAAGGGTCCCGCGGCATACCAGATCAAAACAAAAGGAGAGAGCGCTGGTTTCTACGCAAGAAAATGCGCCAATTTTGAGCCAGACCCCAGTTACTCGCTGAGCACCGTGTTGCGTGGCCTGTTGTTCAATCAATTCCAGTGCCCGTTGGCAGAGGGTTATTTCGTGCATACCGCCTCCTGTGAAGTTGCCGTATCAAAAGCAATAAGCATGCCAGGTTGAATTTTTTCATTCGTGACAATGACGACAATGACGAAATGACATGTCGTCACCCGCCTTTTATTTTTTATCTATATGAAAATTAAGTAATTTAATTTTGGCATGAAATGTGCTTAAGGCTGTTCATCTCTGCTAAACGGGTAACCTGACATGACTATTTGGGAAATAAGCGAAAAAGCCGATTACATCGCTGAACGGCATCGTCGCCTACAGGACCAGTGGCGTATTTACTGCAACTCGCTGGTTCAGGGGATCACCCTGTCGAAAGCGCGTTTGCATCATGCAATGAGCTGTGCGCCGGACAAAGATCTCTGCTTTGTCCTTTTTGAACACTTCACTATCTACGTCACGCTGGCGGATGGCTTCAATAGCCACACCATCGAGTACTACGTCGAAACAAAAGATGGTGATGATAAGCAACTGATTGCACAGGCACAGTTGACCATCGACGGTCAAGTCGATGAGCGTTTCAGTAACCGCGATCGCGAACAGGTGCTGGAGCACTATCTTGAGAAAATCGCCACCGTCTACGACAGCCTGTACACCGCGGTTGAGAACAATATGCCGGTGAATTTAAGCCAACTGGTTGAGGGACATAGCCCGGCTTAAGCCTCAGGTGCTGTCCACTTTGTCATGATGCGGTTTACATACTGCGTCACGATGTTTTAGGGAATGGGCATGTCGAAAAATGTCGAAATGACATTTTGCAGACATGTTTTCGTCAAAAATGACTATCACCTGAGGAATGCCTGGTGAATCGTTTTGTAATTGCTGACTCCACTCTTTGTATTGGCTGCCACACCTGTGAAGCCGCCTGCTCAGAGACACATCGCCAGCATGGCCTGCAGTCAATGCCGCGCCTGAAAGTGATGTTAAATGAAAAAGAATCCGCGCCGCAGCTTTGCCACCAGTGTGAAGATGCGCCTTGCGCCACCGTGTGTCCGGTTAATGCCATTAACCGCGTTGATGGCGCCGTACAGCTGAATGAAAGCCTGTGCGTAAGCTGCAAACTGTGCGGGATCGCTTGTCCGTTTGGCGCGATAGAGTTTTCTGGTAGCCGTCCGCTGCATATCCCGGCAAACGCCAATACGCCAAAAGCGCCTCCGGCTCCGCCAGCGCCTGCTCGCGTGAGTTCGCTGTTGGACTGGGTTCCAGGCGTTCGTGCCATCGCGGTGAAATGCGATCTGTGCAGTTTTGACGAGCTTGGTCCGGCCTGCGTGCGCATGTGTCCGACCAAAGCCCTGCACCTGGTGAGCAACATGGATATCGCCCGCGCCAGCAAACGTAAGCGTGAGCTGACTTTCAATACCGATTTCGGCGATCTCACCTTGTTTCAGCAGGCTCAGAGTGGGGATGCAAAATGAGCGCAATTTCACTGATTAACAGCGGCGTGGCCTGGTTTACAGCGGCTGCGGTTCTGGCATTTCTGTTTTCATTTCATAAATCGCTGAGCGGCTGGATTGCTGGAGTTGGCGGTGCGGTCGGCAGCTTGTGTACGGCAGCCGCTGGTTTTACCGTTCTGACTAATGCGCTGGCGGTGAGCGGCGTGATGCCGTTTATTGGGCACAGTCTGCAAATTACTCCGCTGAATGCTATCTGGCTGATTACGCTGGGACTGTGCGGCCTGTTTGTCAGCCTGTACAACATTGACTGGCATCGTCATCCCCAGGTGAAAGCTAACGGCCTGCTGGTGAATTTGCTGATGGCCGCGGCGGTATGTGCGGTGATTGCCAGCAACCTCGGTACGCTGGTGGTGATGGCGGAAATCATGGCGCTGTGTGCCGTGTTCCTCACCGGCTGCAGTAAAGAAGGCAAACTGTGGTTTGCGCTGGGGCGTATTGGTACGCTGCTGCTGGCGGTTGCCTGCTACCTTGTGTGGCAACGTTACGGCACTCTGGAGCTGCGTCTGCTAGACCTGCGCACCCAGGAGCTGCCGCTCGGGTCTGACATCTGGCTGCTGGGCGTGGCAGGTTTTGGCCTGCTGGCCGGGATTATTCCTCTGCATGGTTGGGTGCCACAGGCACACGCCAATGCCAGCGCACCGGCTGCGGCACTGTTCTCTACCGTCGTCATGAAGGTCGGTCTACTGGGTATTCTCTCCCTGTCGCTGCTGGGCGGTAATGCACCGCTGTGGTGGGGGGTTACGCTGCTGGTGTTGGGCATGATCACCGCATTTGTTGGCGGTCTTTATGCGCTGATGGAACACAATATCCAGCGCCTGCTGGCGTACCACACGCTGGAAAACATCGGCATTATTCTGTTGGGGCTGGGCGCTGGCGTGACCGGGATTTCCCTGAATCAACCGGCGCTGATTGCGCTGGGTTTGACCGGCGGTCTGTACCACCTGGTAAACCACAGCCTGTTCAAAAGCGTTCTGTTCCTGGGCGCAGGCAGCATCTGGTTCCGTACCGGTCATCGTGATATCGAAAAACTGGGCGGTATCGGCAAACGCATGCCGGTTATCTCTCTGGCGATGTTGGTTGGCCTGATGGCGATGGCCGCGCTGCCACCGCTGAACGGTTTTGCCGGTGAGTGGGTTATCTATCAATCCTTCTTCAAGCTGGGTAACAGCGGGGCGTTTGTCGGTCGTCTGTTAGGGCCGTTGCTGGCGGTTGGGCTGGCAATTACCGGCGCGCTGGCGGTGATGTGTATGGCGAAAGTCTATGGCGTAACGTTCCTTGGCGCACCGCGTACGAAGGAAGCTGAAAACGCCTGCTGCGCACCAATCCTGATGAGCGTGAGCGTCGTTGCGCTGGCTATCTGCTGCGTGATTGGCGGCGTGGCTGCGCCGTGGCTGCTGCCGATGATCTCCTCTGCCGTTCCGCTGCCGCTGGAAACTGCGAACACCACCGTTTCTCAGCCAATGATCACGCTGCTGCTGATCGCATGTCCGCTGCTGCCGTTCATCATCATGGCAATTTTCAAAGGCAACCGTCTGCCGTCGCGTTCACGCGGTGCGGCATGGGTGTGTGGTTACGATCACGAGCAGTCAATGGTCATTACCGCGCACGGTTTTGCCATGCCGGTGAAAGAAGCCTTTGCCCCGGTACTCAAACTGCGTAAGTGGTTAAATCCGGTATCACTGGTTCCGGGCTGGCAGAATGCGGCTGCGCCGGTGCTGTTCCGTCGCCTGGCGCTGATTGAGCTGGCGGTGCTGGTGGTGATTGTGGTTTCACGAGGAGCCTGAAAATGAGTGTTTTATATCCGTTAATTCAGGCGCTCGTGCTGTTTGCCGTTGCGCCGCTGCTGTCCGGCGTTACCCGCGTGGCGCGTGCGCGTTTGCACAATCGCCGTGGTCCTGGCGTTTTGCAGGAATACCGCGACATTATCAAACTGCTGGGTCGTCAGAGCATTGCGCCTGCGGATTCCAGTTGGGTCTTCCGCCTGACGCCGTTTGTGATGGTGGGCGTGATGCTGACTATCGCCACTGCGCTACCGGTAGTGACCGTTGGCTCACCGCTGCCGCAACTGGGCGATCTGATCACCTTAATTTACCTGTTCGCCATTGCCCGTTTCTTCTTCTCTATCGCGGGACTGGATACCGGTAGCCCGTTTACCGCCATTGGTGCCAGCCGTGAAGCGATGCTTGGCGTGCTGGTTGAACCTATCCTGCTGCTGGGGCTGTGGGTAGCGGCACAGGTTGCGGGTTCAACCCATATCAGCAATATCGCCGATACCATTTACCACTGGCCTGCTGCGCACAGCATCCCGCTGATTCTGGCACTGTGTGCCTGTGCTTTCGCCACCTTTATCGAAATGGGCAAACTGCCATTCGATCTGGCAGAAGCAGAGCAAGAGCTGCAGGAAGGTCCATTGACTGAATACAGCGGCAGCGGTTTTGCCGTGCTGAAATGGGGCATTAGCCTCAAGCAACTGGTCGTTCTGCAAATGTTCGTTGGTGTGTTCCTGCCGTGGGGACAGATGGAAACCTTCACCGCGGGTGGGCTGCTGCTGGCGCTGGTGATTGCCGTCGTCAAGCTGGTCCTCGGCGTGCTGGTCATCGCCCTGTTCGAAAACAGCATGGCGCGTCTGCGTTTTTGCGCCACTTCACGCGTGACCTGGGCCGGTTTTGGGTTTGCGTTTTTAGCGTTCGTCTCCTTGCTGGTGGCGTGATTTAAGAGAGTTTGAGCATGTCTGAAGAAAAATTAGGTCAACAATATCTCGCTGCGCTGCATCAGGCCTTTCCGGGCGTGGTACTGGATGAAGCCTGGCAGACCAAAGATCAGCTGACGATCACCGTCAAGGTGAACTACCTGCCGGAAGTGGTGGAGTTCCTGTACTACAAACAGGGCGGCTGGTTGTCCGTGTTGTTTGGTAACGACGAACGCCAGCTGTGCGGCCATTACGCTGTTTATTACGTGATGTCGATGGAGCAGGGCACCAAATGCTGGATAACCGTCCGCGTTGAAGTCGATGCCAACAAGCTGGAGTTCCCGTCCGTCACGCCGCGCGTTCCGGCTGCGGTCTGGGGCGAGCGCGAAGTGCGCGATATGTACGGTTTGATCCCGGTTGGTTTGCCGGATGAGCGCCGTTTGGTACTGCCCGATGACTGGCCGGACGAACTCTATCCGCTGCGTAAAGACAGCATGGATTATCGTCAGCGCCCGGCGCCGACTACCGATGCTGAAACCTACGAGTTCATCAACGAACTGGGCGACAAGAAAAATAACGTGGTGCCGATTGGCCCGTTGCACGTCACCTCCGATGAACCTGGTCACTTCCGCCTGTTCGTGGACGGCGAGAACATTATCGATGCCGACTACCGTCTGTTCTATGTCCACCGCGGCATGGAGAAACTGGCGGAAACCCGTATGGGTTACAACGAAGTGACGTTCCTGTCAGATCGCGTGTGTGGTATCTGCGGCTTTGCGCATAGCACCGCCTATACCACCTCCGTTGAGAATGCGATGGGCATCGTGGTGCCGGAACGTGCGCAGATGATCCGTGCCATTCTACTGGAAGTTGAGCGTCTGCACTCGCACCTGCTGAACCTCGGCCTGGCCTGTCACTTCACCGGTTTTGACTCCGGCTTTATGCAGTTCTTCCGCGTGCGTGAAACGTCGATGAAGATGGCGGAGATCCTCACCGGGGCTCGTAAAACTTACGGTCTGAACCTGATCGGCGGTATCCGTCGTGATCTGCTGAAAGAAGATATGATCCAGACCCGTCAACTGGCGCAGCAGATGCGTCGTGACGTGCAGGAACTGGTCGATATGCTGCTCAGCACGCCGAACATGGAACAGCGTACCGTTGGTATTGGTCGTCTGGATCCGGAAATTGCCCGTGACTTCAGTAACGTCGGCCCGATGGTTCGCGCCAGCGGCCACGCGCGTGACACCCGCGCCGATCACCCGTTTGTCGGCTATGGTCTGCTGCCGATGGAAGTTCATAGCGAGCAGGGCTGCGACGTTATTTCTCGTCTGAAAGTTCGTATTAATGAAGTCTACACTGCACTGAATATGATCGACTTCGGTCTGGATAACCTGCCGGGCGGCCCGCTGATGGTAGAAGGCTTTACCTATATTCCTCACCGTTTCGCACTAGGCTTTGCTGAAGCGCCGCGTGGAGATGACATCCACTGGAGTATGACCGGCGACAACCAGAAACTGTATCGCTGGCGCTGCCGTGCGGCGACCTACGCCAACTGGCCGACGCTGCGCTACATGCTGCGTGGCAATACCGTTTCCGATGCACCGCTGATTATCGGTAGCCTCGATCCTTGCTACTCCTGTACTGACCGTATGACCGTGGTCGATGTACGTAAGAAGAAGAGCAAAGTCGTGCCGTACAAAGAACTTGAGCGCTACAGCATCGAGCGTAAAAACTCGCCGCTGAAATAAGGAATCGCCATGTTTACCTTTATCAAAAAAGTCATCAAAACTGGGGCACCGACGTCGTCGTATCCGCTGGAGCCGATCGCGGTCGATAAAAACTTCCGTGGCAAACCGGAACATAACCCGCAGCAGTGTATTGGCTGCGCGGCCTGTGTAAATGCGTGCCCGTCGAACGCGCTGACGGTCGAAACCGATCTGGTCACCAATGAACTGGCGTGGCAATTCAACCTCGGTCGCTGCATCTTCTGCGCCCGCTGCGAAGAAGTTTGCCCGACGGCGGCGATCAAGCTGTCGCAGGAGTATGAGCTGGCGGTGTGGAAGAAAGAGGATTTCCTGCAGCAGTCCCGCTTTGCGCTGTGTAATTGCCGCGTGTGTAACCGTCCGTTTGCGGTACAAAAAGAGATTGATTACGCCATTGCGCTACTTAAGCACAACGGTGATAGTCGCGCGGAAAACCACCGTGAAAGCTTTGAGACCTGCCCGGACTGTAAGCGCCAGAAATGCCTGGTGCCGTCTGACCGTATTGAACTGACTCGCCATATGAAAGAGGCCAGCTGATGAGCAATTTATTAGGCCCACGTGACGCCAACGGTATTCCGGTACCGATGACGGTGGATGAATCCATTGCCAGCATGAAAGCGTCGCTGCTAAAAAGCATCAAGCGTTCAGCGTACGTTTACCGTGTGGACTGCGGCGGCTGCAACGGTTGCGAAATCGAAATCTTCGCCACGCTTTCTCCGCTGTTTGACGCCGAACGTTTTGGTATCAAAGTGGTACCGTCCCCGCGCCATGCGGATATCCTGCTGTTTACCGGCGCGGTAACCCGTGCCATGCGCTCTCCGGCGCTACGCGCCTGGCAGTCTGCGCCAGACCCGAAAATTTGTATCTCTTACGGTGCTTGCGGTAACAGCGGCGGTATTTTCCACGACTTATACTGCGTCTGGGGCGGCACGGACAAAATCGTACCGGTGGATGTGTATATCCCTGGCTGCCCGCCAACGCCTGCAGCCACGCTGTATGGTTTTGCCATGGCGTTGGGTCTGCTGGAACAAAAAATTCACGCGCGTGCGCCGGGTGAACTGGACGAACAGCCCGCCGAAATTCTGCATCCGGATATGGTTCAGCCGCTGCGAGTGAAGGTGGATCGCGAGGCTCGCCGTCTGGCGGGATACCGCTATGGCCGCCAGATTGCTGATGACTATATGACGCAGTTAGGGCAGGGCGAGCATCAGGTGGCGCGCTGGCTGGAGGCGGAAAACGATCCGCGTCTGACCGAGATCGTCACGCATCTTAACCATGTTGTCGAAGAGGCGCGTATCCGATGAGTGAAACGGTGGTGTTCAGTCAACTGAGCCGTAAGTTTATTGATGAGAACGATGCGACGCCCGCTGAGGCGCAGCAGGTTGTCTATTACAGCCTGGCGATTGGTCACCACCTTGGGATCATCGATTGCCTGGAAGCGGCGTTAACTTGTCCATGGGACGAATATCTGGCATGGATTGCTACCCTTGCTGAGGGAAGCGAAGCCCGCCGGAAAATGGAAGGCGTGCCGAAATACGGCGAGATCGTTATCGATTTCAACCATGTGCAAATGCTGGCACGCGCGTTCGATGATGCGCGTGCCGTACAGACCCCGCAGCAGCAGGAGTGGAGCAAGCTGATGCTTAGCATGCTGCACGACATACACCAGGAAAGCGCCATCTATCTGATGGTGAGGAGACACCGTGACTGACGTTTTATTATGTGTGGGTAACAGCATGATGGGCGATGACGGCGCGGGCCCGCTGCTGGCTGAAATGTGTGCTGCAAATCCTCAAGGCAACTGGGTTGTCATCGACGGCGGTAGCGCGCCGGAGAACGATATTGTCGCCATCCGTGAACTGCGTCCGCAACGTTTGTTGATTGTTGATGCTACCGATATGGGGCTGAACCCAGGTGAAATCCGCATTATCGATCCCGATGACATTGCCGAGATGTTCATGATGACCACCCATAACATGCCGCTGAATTACCTGGTCGATCAGCTGAAAGACGACGTTGGTGAGGTGATTTTCCTCGGCATTCAACCGGACATCGTCGGTTTTTACTACCCGATGACACAGCCGATCAAAGATGCTGTTGATACCGTCTATCAGCGATTAGCCGGTTGGGAAGGACACGGTGGATTCTCCGAGCTGGAAGCGCCAGAAGAGTAAACTGTATCAGTGCCGGATGTGAACGACATCCGGCCTGTTTTCCCAGTGTATCCTCGTCATTCAATTGCCTGCTCAATAATTAATTTCCCCTGCATCACTGATACATTCACTGCCGTACCGGTCGGAAATCCAGCTTGTTCCAGCCAGTCGCCGTTCAGCGTGAGCGAGGCGTGCCGACTGATTCGTCGCGTGTAACCCGTTTTTGGATCTTCATGGCGTTTTCTGACATAGCTGACTTTCAAGCGACGTACCGGTTTGGTGATTACCTCTGCTGATTTACCCTTTTTATCAAACATGCACGCTTCCTTGTGGTGAACGGCCAGGATTAAAAACTACTGAATAAAATGCCAGTAAAAAAGGATGAGGGCAAACCTGAAACTGGAAGGACGATTCCACATCTGGAATGTAATAAATGAAATGAAAATATGTAATTCTGCCGGAAGACTGTAACCCCCTCCGGCAGATCTGTTATGCCAGATCGGCGCCGTTGCTGGCGATTACTTTTTTGTACCACCAGAATGATTTCTTACGGGTGCGCTCCAGCGTGCCGTTGCCCGCGTCATCGCGGTCCACATACACAAAACCGTAGCGTTTGCTCATCTCACCGGTTGAGGCAGAAACCAGATCGATACAGCCCCAGGTGGTGTAACCCATCAGGGGCACGCCATCTTCAATCGCGTCTGCCATGGCGCGAATATGTTCGCGTAAATAGCTAATGCGATAGTCGTCATTGATCTCACCATTGGCATCGATTTCATCCTTCGCTCCCAGCCCGTTTTCCACCAGAAATAGCGGTTTCTGGTAGCGGTCATACATCATATTCATGGTGATGCGCAGACCAAGCGGATCGATGCCCCAGCCCCATTCGCTGGCCGCAATATACGGATTACGCAGCGACTTCACCACGTTGGCGGCGCTGGTATTGCCGGTGTTCATTTCCGCCGAGGCGCAGCGCGATGCGTAATAGCTGAACGAGACGAAATCAACGGTGTTTTTCAGGATGTCGTCATCTTCTGGGGCTTTTTCTATGACCACGCCTTTTTCGCGAAACACGCGGGCAGAATAAGCCGGGTAGGCCCCGCGCGCCTGCACATCAATAAAGAACAGGTTTTCGCGGTCTTTTTCCAGCGCGGTCCACACATCTTCTGGTTTACAGGAATAAGGATAAAAATTACCGCCAGCCAGCATACAACCGACCTGGTTTTGCGGATTAATTTCATGGGCTATTTTAGTCGCCAGGGCACTGGCTATCAGTTCGTGGTGAGCGGACTGATATTTCACCTGATCCTGATTTTCACCTTCTTCAAATACCAGCCCGGCGCCTGAAAAGGGGCTGTGCAGCATAATGTTGATTTCGTTGAACGTCAGCCAGTACTTCACCAGACCGTCAAAGGCCTCGAAGCAGGTACGGGCGTAGCGGGTAAAGAACTCAACCATTTTGCGGTTACGCCAGGAGCCGTACTCGGTGACCAGATGCATTGGCACATCGAAGTGACACAGCGTGACTAATGGCTCAATACCGTATTTTTTACACTCGGCAAACACGCTCTGGTAAAACGCGATGCCCTCTTTATTCGGCGTCAGCTCATCGCCGTTAGGGTAGAGACGGCTCCAGGCAATGGAAGTACGAAATACCGTAAAACCCATTTCTGCCATCAGCGCGATATCTTCTTTATAGCGATGATAAAAGTCGATCGCCTGATGGCTAGGATAAAATTCGTTATCCCGCAGCGCAAAGCGCTTTTCCTGACCCAGCTTGACGGGCATCCGATGTGTGCCGTGGGGGATCATATCGACGGTAGTCAGTCCTTTGCCGCCTTCCCGGTATGCCCCTTCAGACTGGTTGGCGGCCAGTGCGCCGCCCCATAAAAATCCTTGCGGAAAAACAGACATAATTAACCTCAGTTCATACCAGTCAAATGCTGGCTCCATTGATATTGCCCGGTTGTGCGGCCTGGTTTTTTCTTGCCTGCGCGGCTGCATCTTCGACAGGGATATCTTCAAAGCCGAGAATCAGCGTTAATACAAAGGAAAGCACTACCGCCAGCGCCATCACGCCAAATACCCAAACGATAGTCATCGGATTGGCCGGATCGAAAAACTGGACGCTGGTGAACAGGCCAGGAGCTGCCATGGAGTGGCTTGCAAGTCCGGCCATTCCTGCAACGGCACCGCAGATAAAACCGCTGATAAGACTCGCAATCAGTGGTCGTTTCAGGCGGATCGCTACGCCATACAGCGCAGGTTCGGAAATCCCCGCCATGATGGCGGAGGCGGCTGCCGCTAACGCCGTCTGACGCAGTTCCGGGTTTTTGGTTTTCCATGCTACTGCCAGCGATGAACCACCTAACGACAAGTTGGCGCCGATTTCTGACGGCATCACCATGCCTTCTTTTCCGGTTTCGGCAATGGTCTGAATAATGGTTGGCGTAAAGACACGGTGCATACCGGTCATTACCAGCAGCGGCCACAGTGCGCCCATAATGGCCACCGACAGCCAGCCGAGATAGCCGTGAATGGTATAGACCAGCGCTGAAATTGCGCTACCGATCCAGATACCGATCGGGCCAATGATGACAATGGCGAGCGGCGCGGCGATCAGCACGATTAGCATTGGTTTAAGGAAGTTTTTGGTTACCGCCGGAGTGATGCGATCGACCCAACGTTCGATGTATGACAGGCACCAGGTCATCACCAGCGCCGGGATCACCGTGTAGGTGTATTTCACTGCTGTCACCGGGATTAGGGCAAACTCAACGTGCTCACCCTGCGCAGCCTTCGCCATCAGATCGATGAAGCTGGGATGCACCAGTACGCCCGCGATGGCGATTGCCAGCGACATGTTGGTTTTGAATTTGATAGCGGCCGACGCGGCGACCATCAGCGGCAGGAAGAAAAATGCGCCGTCACCGATAACGGTCAGAATGGTGAGCGTGGACGATCCTTTCTCCAGCACGCCGGTCATTTCGAGGATCATTGCCAGCAGTTTGAGCATTGATCCGCCGATAATTGCCGGGATCAACGGCGACATGGTGCCGATCAGCGCGTCGAGGATCCCCGCGCCAATCCGCTTCAGCGTCAGTCGGGGTTTGGTTTGCGGCTCAGCAGGCTGCATATTGGCAGGCAACAGGCTGACCACTTCGCGATACGCCTGCGAAACGGTGTTGCCGATGATCACCTGGCACTGGTTATCGCTACGCACCACGCCAAGTACGCCAGAAAGCGTCTTCAGCGTCGCGCTGTCGACCTGCGAGTCATCTTTGATAACGAAACGCAAACGGGTCATACAGTGGGTCACTGCTGTGATGTTGTCGACGCCTCCCAGAGCCGTCACAACGGAGCGCGCCAGCGCTGCATAATTCTTGGACATCGGATTTAATCCTGTTTTATCAGTAGGATACGTTATGTTTTATCCGTTTACGTTGGGTCGCTTTTCTGGGTTATGAAACGCAGATAGGAAACCGGTTCCACAAAATCATGTTTAAAATATTAGTAATGAGCAAGATTTAATTTTGATCATTTTTTGTAATTGTGACTACGATCACCAGATGTCAGCGTCTGCGATTTAGCAGCAAGGACAGCGGCGAAACGGTGCAGTACACTGCGTCACATTGAGAGAATAGGGATGAGTAATATGACCACGATGCTGGAGGTGGCGAAACGTGCCGGGGTGTCGAAAGCGACAGTTTCCCGGGTGCTTTCCGGGAACGGCTACGTCAGCCAGGAGACCAAAGACCGCGTGTTTCAGGCCATTGAAGAGAGTGGTTACCGCCCAAACTTGCTGGCGCGCAGTCTGGCGGTGAAAACCACGCAGACGCTGGGCCTGGTGGTAACAAATACCCTTTATCACGGAGTCTATTTCAGCGAGCTGCTGTTTCATACCGCGCGGATGGCGGAAGATAAAGGACGCCAGCTGTTACTGGCTGACGGTAAGCACAGCGCTGAGGAAGAGCGCCAGGCGATCCAGTACCTGCTCGACCTGCGCTGTGACGCGATTATGATTTATCCGCGTTTTCTCAGCGTGGATGAGATAGACGATATCATCGATGCCCACAGCCAGCCGATTATGGTGCTTAATCGACGCCTGCGGAAAAACAGTAGCCACAGCGTATGGTGTGATCAAAAGCAGACCAGCTTTAACGCCGTTACTCAGCTCATTGCCGCCGGGCATAAAGAGATTGGTTTTATTACCGGCTCGATGGATTCTCCAACAGGCTTGGAGCGACTTTCAGGTTATAAAGACGCGCTGGCACATCATGGTATCGCGCTAAATAATGATCTGATTGTTAAAGGGAAATGGACGCCAGCCTGCGGCGCAGCGGGTGTGGATACTTTGCTTTCGCGCAATGTCAATTTTACCGCGCTGGTGGCCAGTAATGACGATATGGCGATCGGCGCGATGAAGCAGTTGCACGAGCAAGGCGTGAGCGTTCCCGCACAGGTGTCGGTGATTGGCTTTGATGATATCGCCCTCGCGCCATACACTATTCCGGCGCTTTCCAGCGTTAAAATTCCGGTAACAGAAATGATTCAGGAAACGATTGGGCGTCTGATCTTTATGTTGGGTGACGGGGCGTTTAGGCCGCCAAAGACCTTCACCGGTGAACTCATCCAGCGCGACTCAGTTGCGCCGCCCGCTTCGCGCTGACGGCTGTCATTTGTCATCGTCACTAGTGACGATGACACGCCCTTCTTGCGTTCTTCAAAATAAAATTCCTTTAATAACAGCAAATTGAATTCTGGCACGATTTGTGAATGCTTCGGCAGATATTCTGTCATTGCTGGAGAAATTGATGAACCGTTTCATCATTGCAGACGCCAATAAATGCATTGGTTGCCGTACCTGTGAAGTGGCCTGCGTGGTATCCCATCAGGATAACCAGGACTGCGCATCGCTGACCCCTGAAACTTTTTTACCCCGCATTCACGTCATCAAAGGCGTTAATGTCTCCACGGCGACGCTGTGCCGCCAGTGTGAAGACGCGCCGTGCGCTAACGTCTGCCCGAACGGTGCGATCAGCCGTGATAAAGGTTTTGTTCACGTAATGCAGGAACGCTGCATTGGCTGTAAAACTTGCGTTGTGGCTTGTCCTTACGGCGCAATGGAAGTGGTCGTGCGTCCGGTTGTGCGTAACAGCGGCGCGGGTCTGAACGTCCGTGCAGAAAAAGCTGAAGCCAATAAGTGCGACCTGTGCCACCATCGCGAGGCCGGTCCTGCCTGTATGGAAGTGTGCCCGACTCACGCGCTGATTTATGTAGATCGCAATAAGCTTGAGCAACTTAGCGCGGAAAAACGCCGTCGCGCGGCGCTGGATTCCACCGCATCTTTGCTGTTCTGATATCTGAAAATCCGCGTAAAATACGGTAGTACTTATGCCGGATGGCGGCTTCGCCTTATCCGGCCTACTGTTCGCATCCCCGTAGGCCTGATAAGCATCGCGCCATCAGGCTAACCGGGATTGATGACTGCGGGAATAATCTAATGACAATAAACAACCACTCCGGCGTACAGTTGCGTATTCGCGGCAAAGTACAGGGCGTCGGATTTCGCCCCTACGTCTGGCAACTGGCGCAGCGGTTACAACTGCATGGCGATGTGTGTAACGACGGTGACGGTGTGGTTGTGCGCTTACAGGAAGATCCGGCGGTATTTATTGCGCAGTTACATCAACACTGCCCACCGCTGGCGCGCATTGACAGCGTTGAGAGCGAAGCATTCGCCTGGACGCAGCAACCTGCCGATTTCTCGATTCGTCAAAGTGCTGGCGGTACGATGAATACGCAAATCGTTCCGGATGCCGCGACCTGTCCCGAATGCCTTGTTGAAATGAACACCCCCGGCGAACGTCGCTACCGATACCCCTTTATCAACTGCACCCACTGTGGTCCACGCTTTACGATTATCCGCGCCATGCCCTATGACCGCCCGTTCACCGTGATGGCGTCGTTCCCACTCTGTGCGCAATGCGACAAAGAGTATCGTGACCCGTATGATCGTCGCTTCCATGCCCAGCCCGTTGCCTGTCCGGCGTGCGGCCCTCATCTTGAGTGGCTCAGCACGGATGAGCGGGCAGTGAAAGAAGAGGCGCTGCAGGCGGCGGTATCGCGACTGAAAGCAGGCGGTATTGTGGCAGTTAAAGGCATTGGTGGGTTTCATCTGGTGTGCGATGCGCGCAATGATGACGCTGTCGCGCTGCTCAGGCTGCGTAAACACCGTCCGGCGAAACCGCTGGCGGTAATGCTGCCAGGTGATGACGGACTGCCCGAACCTGCTCGTCGTTTGCTGACTACACCTGCTGCGCCGATCGTGCTGGTGCAGAAACGCTATGTCGCTGCATTGAGCGAGGGCATTGCGCCAGGGTTAACGGAGGTTGGAGTTATGCTGCCCGCGAATCCGTTGCAGCATTTGCTCTTACAAGAGATGAATTGTCCACTGGTGATGACCTCCGGCAACCTCAGCGGCAGGCCTCCGGCCATTACCAACGCCCAGGCGCTGGAAGATTTAAGTGCGATTGCTGATGGTTTCCTGCTGCATAACCGCGAAATTGTGCAGCGGATGGATGACTCCGTGGTGCGTGACAGTGGGGAAATGCTGCGTCGTTCCCGGGGTTACGTGCCGGATGCGGTCGCGCTGCCGCCAGGATTTCGCGACGTGCCACCGATGCTGTGCTTAGGCGCGGATCTGAAAAATACCTTCTGCCTGGTGCGTGGCGAACAGGCGGTTATCAGCCAGCATTTAGGCGATCTCAGCGATGACGGCATTCAGCAGCAGTGGCGTGATGCGCTACGCCTGATCCAGAATATTTATGATTTTACGCCACAGCGTATCGTGCATGATGCCCACCCTGGCTATGTTTCCAGCCAGTGGGCCAGCGAAATGAATCTGCCAACCGAAACGGTATTGCATCACCATGCTCATGCCGCTGCATGTCTTGCCGAGCACGGTTGGCCGCTCGATGGCGGCGATGTGATTGCTCTGACGCTGGACGGTATCGGCATGGGGGAAAATGGCGAGCTGTGGGGCGGCGAATGTCTGCGGGTCAACTATCGTGAATACGAACACCTTGGCGGCTTACCGGCGGTAGCGCTGGCGGGCGGCGATTTAGCGGCAAAACAGCCATGGCGCAATCTGCTCGTGCAGTGCCTGCGTTTTGTTCCTGACTGGCAGCGTTACCCAGAAACATCGGGGCTACAGCATCAAAACTGGAACGTACTGGCGCGCGCCATCGAGCGGGGAATCAATGCCCCGCTGGCATCGTCGTGTGGGCGCTTGTTTGACGCGGTTGCCGCCGCGTTGCATTGTGCGCCGGAATCGTTGAGTTATGAAGGTGAGGCGGCCTGTGCGCTGGAGGCGCTGGCATCGCAGTGTGCCGGTGTTGATCACCCTGTTACGGTGCCGCTTAATGGCAATCAACTGGACTTAGCAATTTTTTGGCAGCAATGGCTGACCTGGCAGACCGACCCTGCAGAAAGAGCGTGGGCGTTTCACGACGCGCTGGCGTGTGGTTTTGCCACGCTGATGCGTGAGCAGGCCGAAGCGCGCGGAATTAAAACGTTAGTATTCAGCGGTGGCGTGATGCATAACCGCTTATTGTCGGCCCGTCTGGCGTTTTATCTGCGCGATTTTACCTTACTGTTCCCGCAGCGTTTACCGGCGGGCGACGGCGGGTTGTCATTGGGACAGGGCGTGATTGCCGCGGCGCGGGTGTTGACGCAAAAATAAAAAAAGCCCCGGGACTGGCGGGGCAAGAAAAACATGTCGGGGCATACCGACAAGTGGCAACGCACATCCATGTGCGTGAGGTTAATAAATCAGTAGCAGCGTTGCCGGGCAAAGTCGTAGGCCGGATAAGACGCGAAGCGGCGCTATCCGGCATCACAGACTTACACGGGTAACGTTTTCAGCAGCGCAAAGGCCTCTTTCATGCGGTCTTCACTGACGACAAACGCACACAGCTGGCCTTCGTCGTTCATCCCTCTTGCGACCATCCCCTGTGCTTCGGCGGCGATGTGCCAGTTCAGATCGCGGCGCTGGGTTTCCCCGGCCAAATGTAAAGGCAGTTCTGGCGTTTTGACTTTTACCAGCATGGCTGGCAGTTTCAATGGCGTATTGCCGCCGAGCATGTTTTTCGCCAGATACATGGCGCTCAGCTGAATCGGCTGCAGGAACGGGAGCACCTGACCGTTAATCTCCGCACAGTCGCCGAGAGCATAAATGTCCGGGTGGCTGGTTTGCAGGTAGCTGTCGACGCAGACGCCACGATTGATGTTCAATCCGGCGCGACGCGCCAGTGCGGTTTCCGGGCGCAGGCCGGTGGCGGCAATCACCGCATCGATTTCTACGTTGCGGCTACGATCGAGCGTGGCGCGAATACCGGTGCTGATTTTCTCCAGACTCTGGAGCTGTGATTTCAGCAGCAGGTGTACGCCCATATCGGTCAGACGATGCTGTAAGCGACTGCTGACTTCCGGCGGCATCAGCGAAGCCAGAATGCTGGCGGCGTTTTCGATAAGCGTTACCGCTTTACCGGCACGACAAAAATCCATCGCCAGTTCACTACCAATCAACCCGCCGCCGACAATCAGCACCCGCTGGGCGTCACGCAGCTGCGTTTCACAAGCGCGATACTCTTGTTGGCTGTTTAACGTGAGCATTAACTCACGTCCGGTAACCGGCGGTACAAAGGCTGAAGCGCCCGTCGCCAGCACTAGCTTGTCGTACTGCCACTGCTTGTCCTGACTTTTCACTACGTGGGCATCGGCGTCGATATCGGTTACCCAGGTATGTGGAAACAGGCGCAAATTAAACTGTTCGGCAAACTCCCCCGCCGACTGGCGGGTGAGGTCGTCTGCACGCTGTGACTGACTGATAACATGGCTGAGATCGGGCTTGTTGTACTCATCCATGCTGTCCGCGGCAATCAAGGTCAGCGGAACATTCGCATCCTGCTTACGGATATTTTTGACTAACTGGCGGGCGGCGAAGCCCGAACCAATGATGACAATGCCGTGACTCATTTTGCCTCCGTTGCCAGTACGTCGAAGACGTCTTTACCTAGTGAGCATTCCGGGCACAGGAAGTTGTCCGGAACTTCGCTCCATGGCGTACCCGGTGCAACGTCCTGCAACGGTTCGCCTTTCGCCGGATCGTAAATCCACTGGCACACGCTGCACTGCATGCTTGGACCAAGATCGGCCGCAGCCGCAGCGGCACACGCACAGGCTTCTTCCTGGGCGATGGCTTTCACGGTTGTTTCCGGCAATGGAGCCAGCGCCCACTGACGCGCGATTTCACGGCCGTGCTGGCGGCACAGTTCCAGTGCATCCAGGTCCGGACGCCATTTCGCTTTCAGGCTCAGTGACATCTCGAAACCTGCATCCTGCAAACGCGTGGACAAACGGTCTACTGCACCGCCGCTCCAGCCGTGCGAGCCAAAGGCGCTGGCACGCTTGTTACGAAAACGCAGGCCAGTCATCTCTTCCACCAGACCGGCAATTTTCGGCATCATCACGTTGTTCATTGTGGAAGTCCCGACAAGCACGCCTTTAGAGCGGAAGACGTTGGTCAAAACTTCGTTTTTGTCGCTACGGGCGACGTTAAAGATTTTTACAGCTACATTCGGGTCGACTTCGTTGATGCCCTGGGCAATCGCGTCCGCCATCATGCGGGTGTTGTTGGACATGGTGTCGTAGAAAATGGTGATGCGGTCTTCCTGATAATCCGCCGCCCATTTCAGGTACAGCTCAACGATTTGTGTCGGGTTGTCGCGCCATACCACGCCATGGGAAGTGGCAATCATATCGACCGGCAGGTTGAAGCCGAGGATCTCAGTAATTTTCGGTGTAACCAGACGGCTGAATGGCGTCAGGATGTTGGCGTAGTAACGCTGGCACTGTTCGAACAGTTCAGTCTGGTCAACTTCGTCGTTAAACAGACGTTCGTCGCAGTAGTGCTGACCGAAAGCGTCGTTACTGAACAGCACCGCATCGCCGGTCATGTAGGTCATCATACTGTCCGGCCAGTGCAGCATCGGCGTTTCAACGAAGATCAGCTGCTTGCCGTTACCGATGTCCAGGCTGTCACCGGTTTTCACTACGTTAAAGTTCCATTCCGGGTGATGGTGGTGCCCGTTGATAGAGTCAATAGCGTTGGCGGTGCAGTAAATCGGCGTGTCCGGGATGCAGGACATCAGCTCGGTCAGCGCCCCGGCATGGTCTTCTTCAGCGTGGTTAATGATGATGTAGTCGATATCCGCGAGGTCAATTTCACTGCGCAGGTTCTGCACGAATTCACGGCTAAACTTGTGGTCTACTGTATCGATCAGGACATTTTTTTCTTCACGGATGAGATAGCTGTTGTAGCTGCTGCCGCGCAGCGTTTTGTATTCAGTTCCGTGGAAATCACGCACTTCCCAGTCACGTTGGCCAACCCAATGAATGTTATTTTTAACCAGAATAGACATAACAACCTCAATTAATTCAGCGTTTTTCAAAAAAGATGTTTTGCTAATTGCAGGTTGCGTGCCAACTTTTTATTTATTTGATTTTAAAGGATTAGTTGTCTTACCACCTATAAGGTGGTAGTCAAAATGACTATATGTTTTATTGTCAATATGACAATATGAATTGTCAAAATGACAATGAGGTAGCCATGAGCTTTTCCGTAGACGTGCTGGCGGGCATCGCCATTGAATTACAAAGCGGTATTGGGCATCAGGACCGTTTTCAACGACTGATAACCACCTTGCGTCAGGTGCTGGAGTGCGACGCGTCGGCACTGCTGCGCTACGAGTCGCGACAGTTTATTCCGCTGGCGATCGATGGGCTGGCGCAGGATGTTCTCGGCAGACGCTTTACTCTGGAAGGGCATCCGCGTCTGGAGGCGATTGCCCGCGCCGGGGACGTGGTTCGTTTCCCTGCCGACAGCGATTTGCCAGACCCGTATGATGGTCTGATTCCGGGGCAGGAGAGTCTGAAGGTGCATGCCTGTATTGGACTGCCATTGTTCGCCGGTCAAAATTTGATTGGTGCGTTAACCCTGGATGGCATGGAGCCCGATCAGTTCGATGTTTTCAGCGATGAGGAGCTTAGGCTGATTGCCGCGCTGGCGGCTGGCGCATTGAGCAATGCGTTGCTGATTGAACAGCTGGAAAGCCAGAATATGCTGCCAGGTTCGTCGACGGCTTTCGAGCAGGTGACGGAAACCCAGATGATTGGCCTGTCGCCCAATATGATGCAGTTGAAAAAAGAGATTGAGATTGTGGCGGGGTCCGATCTCAACGTGCTGATTAGCGGCGAAACAGGGACCGGGAAGGAGCTGGTGGCTAAAGCTATCCATGAAGGTTCACCGCGCGCGGTGAATCCACTGGTGTATCTGAACTGCGCGGCGTTGCCGGAAAGCGTTGCCGAAAGCGAACTGTTTGGTCACGTAAAAGGCGCGTTTACCGGGGCTATCAGCAATCGTAGCGGTAAGTTTGAAATGGCCGACAATGGGACGCTATTTCTCGACGAGATAGGCGAACTCTCGCTGGCGCTACAGGCTAAGCTGCTGCGCGTATTGCAGTACGGTGATATTCAGCGCGTGGGTGACGATCGCAGCTTGCGCGTGGATGTGCGAGTGCTGGCGGCGACGAACCGTGATTTACGCGAAGAGGTGTTGGCCGGGAATTTCCGTGCGGATTTGTTCCACCGGCTGAGCGTCTTTCCCCTTTCGGTACCGCCTCTTCGTGAACGCGGCGAAGACGTGGTGCTGCTGGCAGGTTATTTTTGCGAGCAATGTCGGCTGCGGCTGGGACTGTCCCGCGTGGTGTTAAGCCCCGGTGCGCGTAGTCATCTGTTGAGCTACGCCTGGCCCGGGAATGTGCGTGAACTGGAACATGCCATTCACCGGGCGGTCGTTCTGGCAAGGGCGACCAGGGCAGGGGATGAAGTGGTGCTGGAGGCGCAGCATTTTGCCCTGCAGGATGAAGCGCCAGTAACACCGGCGGCGGAAGTTGTTGCGGAGGTCCCACAGCATCACAACCTGCGTGAAGCAACAGAGTCGTTCCAGCGGGAGATGATCCGCCGGGCGCTGGCACAAAATAACCATAGTTGGGCGGCAAGTGCGCGGGCGCTGGAAACAGACGTCGCCAACCTGCACCGGCTGGCGAAGCGTCTGGGGTTGAAGGATTAGATAATACCGGCCTGATAGAAATCCTGCAGGTTGATAGCACCGGTGAGTTTACCGTTTTCATCGACCACCGGGGCGGCAGTGATTTTGCGCTTCATCAGGATCTCTTTGGCGTCAATCGCGCGGCTCTGCGCCTGCAGCGTAATGCCATTCTGGGTCATTGCTTCGCTAACCTGAGTGGTGAGCGCTCCGCCGCCAACCAGCCAGCGGCGCAGGTCGCCGTCGGTAAAGACCCCTTTCACCAGTGACTGGTCGTCGCAGACCGCGACCAGGCCAAGACCCGTGCGGCTGAGCTCCAGCATCGCGTCCATGACGCTGGTGGTAAGCGTCACCTGCGGGATGGCATCGTCACGGCGCATCAGATGATGCACTTTATTTAACAGACGAGCGCCCAGCGCACCTGCCGGATGCGAGCGGGCAAAATCTTCCTCGTTAAAGCCGCGCGCCTGCATTACGGCGATTGCCAGCGCATCGCCCATCATCAACGTATTTACGGTACTGGACGTCGGTGCCAGGCGCATCGGACAGGCTTCGCGCTCAACGGAAATATCCAGCACGGCTTTGGCGGCCAGGCCCAACGGTGAGGTCGGTTTTCCGGTCATTGCCAGCAGGGCGACGGATTTGTCTTCCAGGCGCGGAATGATGAGATCCAGCTCTTTCGCACCGCCGGAGTAGGAGATAAACAGCATGACATCACGGCTTTCGATCATCCCTAAGTCACCGTGCAGCGCTTCCGCCGGATGCACAAAAAAGGCAGGCGTGCCGGTACTGGCGAGGGTCGCCGCAATTTTTTTGCCAATATGACCTGATTTACCAATACCGGAGACAATGACTTTGCCTTCACAGTGGATGATAGTATTGGCGGCGCGGACAAAATCATCGCCCAGTCGCTCAGGCAAACGGCTGGCTTCCTGTAGTTCCAGCATTAACGTCTGACGGCCCGCGTTCAGTAGTGCATCACTCATTGGTTTCTCCGGTTATGATCACTTCAATCCCTTTTGCTTCCAGCGCCTGACGAAATGCAGGGTCGATACCTGCATCGGTAATCAGCTTGTCGACGCTTTCCAGACTGCATACAACATTAGGACTTTTGCGCCCAAATTTTGACGAGTCAGCCATCAGAATCACTTCGCGAGCGGCATTACACATCGCTTTACTGACGCTAAACACCTCATTAAAAGTGGTCACGCCGGCATTGAGGTCAATGCCGTCGGTGCCCATGAAGAGTTTATCAAAGCTGAACTGCTCAAAGGCGTTTTCTGCCAGCTGACCGTGAAATGACGCAGATTTTTTGCGAAAGGTCCCGCCCGGCATCAGGATGGTTTGCTCGTTGTCCAGTTCCGAAAGAGCGTTAACAATGTGCAGACTGTTGGTCATGACGGTGATATTGCTAAAGCGCGTGAGCATCGGCACCATCTGCAGTACGGTGCTGCCTGCATCCAGAATAATAGAGTCGCCATCGTGTATAAAACGGACGGCAGCTTCGGCAATCTGCTCTTTTTTATGCGTATTAATTAGCGTTTTGTGATCGATTGGCGGATCGGATTCGTCTTTATTTAATACCACGCCGCCATAGGTACGAATGACGGTTCCGGCGTTCTCCAGAATGACCAGGTCTTTGCGAATGGTCGTGCCAGTCGTGTCAAAGTAGTGGGCCAGTTCTTCAACCGAGCATTTTCCCTGCTTTTGCAGGTGCTCCAATATGGCAGCCTGACGCTGACGAGGTTTCATAGGCGTGATTACCCTGACTTATGTATTTACCCGTCATACTTCAAGCTGCATGTGCGTTGGTCTTCCTGCAACTCGAATTATTTGGGGTATAGGTTGAAAAATGATAATTTCGCAAGCTATTAGCATTCACAACGAAATTACCCATGTTTCAGTTTAAGCGCCAATGATAGTGCATTCTGCGCTAACGGATCATGGGGAAAGATCACATCAGGCTGTAAATCATCAATATGTTTGCCGGTTATCGTGGCAATTTTGCCGGGTCTGGCGAATACTGTAAGACCTTTCATAAATAACGTGTCGGTCACCCGCTGCTGCTCATTCAGCGCGATGGCCACTACCACGCGCGGTTTAAAACGCCCACCGGAGCGACCAACACCAACCCGACCCTGTTGGCAAAGCCTATCAAACGCCCGGTTAAAGCGGGATATTTGCCAGCCACCAAGCGCCAGTTGCAGGCACCAGGCGATAGCGGCGACGGTAATCAGTGCGGAAACCATTACGTACTCCTTTGATTTTGCCGGATAAGCGCAGACGCCATCCGGCAATTCAACATTAAAACATCACCTGACCGCCGGTGACGTTGATGGACTGCCCGGTACAGTAAGAGGCTTTCGGACTGGCGTAAAACAGCAGCATGTTTAGCACGTCCTGATAATCGCAGCCGCGCTTAAGCGGAACCTTATCAATGTAGTACTGCTCAACTTCATCTGGCTTAAGGCCAAGTTTGGTTGCATATTGCGGTAATAACGACTGGAACATCGGTGATTTCAACAGATTGCCGAGCATCAGTGAATGCACGGTAATGCCGTATTCCGCCAGATCCAGCGCCAGTGACTGGGTTAAGCCCACGCCGCCAAATTTTGCCGCACTGTAGCCTGAATTGTGTTTGCTGCCCACTTTCCCTGATTTGGAGTTGATCTGGATAATGCGTCCCTGCACACCATCGCGGATCATCAGGCGTGAGAATTCACGTGCACAGAGGAAGTAGCCAACCAGATTGACCTGCAGCGAGCGGTCGAAATCCCCAAGCTGAAAGTCGCTGATAAACGCTGCTTTAGCGATACCCGCGCTGTAAACCAGCAGATCAACACGACCGAATATTTCATCCACTCCGCGCGACAGCGCCAGCACGCTCTGTTCGCTGGTGGCATCTGCGCCAAAACCGTAGGCGGTGCCTTCGCCAAACTCGGCGTTAATTTCTTGCGCCACGTTGGCGGCTTTATCGCTTTGAATATCCACCACCGCGACGCGGTATCCTTCTGTCGCAAGCCCACGGCAAAGGAATGCCCCAAGGGTCTGGCCTCCACCAATGACAACGGCAACCTGATTCATCTTTATCTCCTTCAATCTTAAGCAACAAACTTCAAAATACAGCCCGGCGCGATACCGTCCGGTACGGGACCTGCAACGTGTACGGTACCGGGGAATTCCGCTTCACTCAGTCCGTCAAAGCGCAGAGTGATATGCCCGAGTTCACGTAAGTTTTGTTCCGCCACGCTGCCAACGGCGGTGACCGGGTAGTGATGCTGGCCTAGTTCAAACTGGATCCCAGCTTGCAACGAACCGTTCAGCTCGCCGTGGCAATGGATGAAGCAAAACTCCTCGATATCCGCGGGCGCGCCTTCACGAAAGGTAATCAGCATCTGGTCGCACAATGCATCCGGGGCGCTCTGGCCGATACGGGTGATGGTGGTTTGATAAATCACGGTCATTTTTGAGTGCCTCTTATTGGTAAATAAAGCCGGAAACAAACCAGGCGATGAGAACGGTTGGCGCGCCGGTCAGAAAGCGGCTCACCAGAACGGATGGCACGCCGACGCGGACCGTGTCCTGACGCGCTTCGGCCAGCGACAGCCCGACAGGAATAAAGTCGCATGCAGCCTGGGCGTTAATAGCGAACAGGGCAGGTAGCGCCAGATGTGGAGGAATGTTCCCCAGACCAATCTGTACACCGATCAGCACGCCGATAACCTGGGCGATAACCGCACCGGGGCCGAGGAAAGGCGACAGCAGTGGGAAAGAGCAGATCAGTGCCAGCGTGACCAGTCCCAGCGGATGGCTGGCCAGTGGTGCAAGTCCATGGGCAATCCAGTCCCCCAGACCCGAAGCCATAATGATGCCGATCAGTGCCGAGACGAACGCCATAAATGGCAAAATAGTTTTCAGGACGGTATCGATGGTGTCGCGCCCGGACTGGAACAGAACCGCAACGGCTGAACCCATGCCCATTCCCACTTTTGCCAACAGGCCGTCGCTTTGTTCGGTAATCTTTTTGCTGGTATCGTAATCGCGTCCCATGCTGCTGCTTGCGGGCGTTGGCGTGGCGGACGCTTCGCCGACAACAGTAATGTTTTCTTCTTTTACGCCAGAGACATAGATATCTTCGACAATGTACTGAGCCAGTGGGCCGGATTTACCCGTAGCGTGAATATTCACCGTCGGTATACGGCGTTTAGGGTAGATCCCACAGCGCAGCGTGCCGCCGCAGTCGATGATCGCCACACCAATTTCGCTCTCCGGCGGCTCGCCCTCTTTGAAGCCATCAACGGCCTGCCAGCCGGTCAGGCTTGCTATCCTGTCGACGATCGCGGGGCGAGTTCCTGCGGTGATATAGACAATTTTCTTGCCCGGAACGGCATCCAGTTCAAGCGGGCCACCCCAGCCGCCGGTGCCTTTTTCAATACGAATACGTGTCATGATGTTGCTCCCGCCAGATGTACCTTCTGCTCAAGTTGAATGCCCATTTTTTTCTCGAAGATAGTGGTGGTGAAATCGGTCACCCAGCCACGGAAGAAGTTGGTCACCAGACCGACCAGCAAATAGCTCACCGCCAGTGGGCCAAGCGGAAGCCCCAGCGTGGTCAGTCCGCTGGCGATCCCCAGATAGACAAACAGTTCGCCGGGGTTGATGTGCGGGAATAAGCCGTTCATGGAATGGCAACTGTAAGACGCGGCGGCGTAGTAACTGGGCTTGTATTTTTCTGGCATAAAGCGACCCAGACTCAGCGTCATTGGGTTACAAAATACAAATGTGCCGATGCACGGCAGTAGCAAATAGCGGGATAGCGGGTTTCCGGCGCAACGCTGGGCAAAACGTTCAATACGCTGCTGACCGATAAAGTTAATCAGCGCATTCATGATGACCAGCAGACTGATCAGCAGTGGCAGAATACCGGTCACCATGCCGGTAAACACTTCTCCGCCTTTCTGGAACAGCCCGATAAACCACTCAGCACCGAGTGTGATGGTGTCGATCATTATTCTCTCCTGTAGGGATTTTTAGTTATCTTGCCAAACGGTGGCTGATTTTAATCAGATTGAAAGATATAAAAGTGTTATTTTGATCTCAAAATAAAAGATAAATATTTTAATTTGAAAGTTTTTGCGTGAAAGCTCGCAAATGTGATGGTCAGAGATGAAAGGGGATGTAAATTCTGTGAAGGAGAGCGACTACCGCTTCCTTGTATGGCGGAGGATGCTTTACCATACTTCTCCCAGGCTGAATTTGTTTAATGGATGTCTCATGTTCAAGCGTCGTTATGTAGCGTTACTCCCCCTTTTCGTACTGCTCGCTGCCTGTAGCAGCAAACCTAAACCTTCAGAGACTCAAACGACTACGGGTGCGCCATCCGGCGGCTTCCTGCTTGAGCCACAGCACAACGTCATGCAAACGGGCGGCGATTTTGCCAATAATCCGAACGCGCAGCAGTTCATCGAGAAAATGGTGAACAAGCACGGCTTCGACCGCCAGCAGCTGCAGGAGATCCTGTCGCAGGCCAAGCGTCTGGACTCGGTATTGCGTTTGATGGACCGCCAGGCACCGACGACTCAACCGCCAGCCGGACCTAACGGCGCATGGCTGCGCTATCGCAAACAGTTCATCACACCTGACAACGTGCAAAACGGCGTGGCTTTCTGGAATCAATATGAAGATGCGCTGAACCGTGCGTGGCAGGTCTACGGAGTTCCGCCGGAAATTATTGTCGGTATTATTGGCGTAGAGACTCGCTGGGGCCGCGTGATGGGTAAAACGCGGATTCTGGATGCGTTGGCGACGCTGTCGTTTAACTATCCTCGTCGTGCGGAATACTTCTCTGGTGAGCTTGAAACCTTCCTGCTGATGGCGCGAGATGAAAGCGACGATCCGCTCGATTTGAAAGGTTCTTTCGCGGGGGCAATGGGATACGGCCAGTTTATGCCGTCTTCCTATAAACAATATGCCGTTGATTTCAATGGCGATGGACACATTAACCTGTGGGATCCGGTTGATGCCATCGGTAGTGTGGCGAACTACTTCAAGGGCCACGGCTGGGTGAAAGGCGATACGGTCGCGGTTCCGGCAAATGGTCAGGCACCTGGGCTTGCGAACGGCTTTAAAACCCAGTACAGCATTTCTCAGCTTGCTGCCGCGGGTCTGACGCCGCAGCAGTCGTTGGGTAATCATCAGCAGGCCAGCCTGCTGCGCCTGGATATTGGCACGGGTTATCAGTACTGGTACGGACTGCCGAACTTCTACACGATTACCCGCTATAACCACAGCACGCATTACGCGATGGCAGTCTGGCAGTTAGGTCAGGCGGTGGCGCTGGCGCGCGTACAGTAATCGCTCCACCGGCCTACCGGAAGATATCTCTGGTAGGCCGGATAAGATGTCCTGGCATCGCCATCCGGCAGGTCTTATTTGTGCAACGGAGCAATTTTTGGAATCCCCCTCGTAAAACGTTCTCCCCATCCCCACATTGGTCATGAAAGTGCTATCTTGTCCGGCATATTTTTTTAACTGACAGAGGCTGAAATGACCGACAGTGAACTGATGCAGTTAAGCGAGCAGGTTGGCCTGGCGCTGAAAGCGCGCGGGGCAACCGTGACGACGGCGGAATCCTGCACCGGCGGCTGGGTAGCCAAAGCGATTACGGATATTGCCGGAAGCTCCGCCTGGTTTGAACGTGGGTTTGTGACCTACAGCAATGAAGCCAAAGCGCAGATGATTGGCGTGCGCGAAGAGACGCTGGCCCAACATGGCGCGGTGAGTGAGCCTGTGGTGGTGGAGATGGCGATAGGCGCGTTAAAAGCCGCCCGTGCGCATTTTGCTGTTTCGATAAGCGGTATTGCGGGGCCGGATGGCGGTAGCGAAGAAAAACCTGTGGGAACGGTATGGTTTGCCTTTGCCAGCGCGAGCGGCGAGGGGATTACCCGCCGGGAATGCTTTAGCGGCGATCGCGATGCGGTCCGTCGGCAGGCAACCGCCTACGCGTTACAAACCCTGTGGCAACAATTTCTACAAAATACTTGATACTGTATGAGCATACAGTATAATTGCCTCAACAGAACATTATCTATCACGTTTCGCGGTTTAACCCGAAAGCGGCATGACAGGAGTAATTAATGGCTATCGACGAAAACAAACAGAAAGCGTTGGCGGCAGCGCTGGGTCAGATCGAAAAGCAATTCGGTAAAGGCTCCATCATGCGCCTGGGTGAAGACCGTTCCATGGATGTGGAAACTATCTCCACCGGTTCGCTTTCTCTGGATATCGCATTGGGCGCGGGCGGTTTGCCAATGGGCCGTATCGTCGAAATCTACGGGCCTGAATCCTCCGGTAAAACAACGCTGACCCTGCAGGTTATTGCCGCTGCGCAGCGTGAAGGTAAAACCTGTGCATTTATCGATGCAGAACACGCACTTGACCCGGTCTATGCCCGTAAGCTTGGCGTTGATATCGATAACCTGCTGTGTTCTCAGCCGGATACCGGTGAACAAGCGCTGGAAATCTGTGATGCACTGGCGCGCTCCGGTGCGGTTGACGTTATCGTTGTCGACTCCGTTGCCGCATTGACGCCGAAGGCAGAAATCGAAGGCGAGATTGGCGACTCTCACATGGGCCTTGCGGCGCGTATGATGAGCCAGGCGATGCGTAAGCTGGCCGGTAACCTGAAGCAGTCCAACACGCTGCTGATTTTCATCAACCAGATCCGTATGAAGATTGGCGTTATGTTCGGTAACCCGGAAACCACCACCGGTGGTAACGCCCTGAAATTCTATGCGTCTGTTCGTCTGGATATCCGTCGTATTGGTGCGGTGAAAGAAGGTGACAACGTGGTTGGCAGCGAAACCCGCGTTAAGGTTGTGAAAAATAAAATTGCAGCGCCGTTCAAACAGGCTGAATTCCAAATCCTTTACGGTGAAGGCATCAACTTCTACGGCGAACTGGTTGACCTGGGCGTGAAAGAGAAGCTGATTGAAAAAGCTGGTGCATGGTACAGCTACAACGGTGAGAAAATCGGTCAGGGTAAAGCGAATGCGACCAACTGGCTGAAAGAAAACCCGGCAACTGCGAAAGAAATTGAGAAGAAATTACGTGAGCTACTGCTCAATAACCAGGATTCAACGCCTGATTTCTCCGTTGATGACAGCGGCGAAGACGTAAAAGAAACGAACGAAGATTTCTGATAATCTGTTTTGAATCGCATGTTTTGAATCGCATATAGTAAAGGGCTGCATATCATGCAGCCCTTTTTCATTTCTGAAGGCTTACTATGACAGAAGCAACTTCCCGCCGTTCCGCTTATTCCCGACTGCTTGACCGCGCCGTACGTATTCTGGCGATGCGCGATCACAGCGAGCAGGAACTGCGGCGCAAGCTGGCCGCTCCGGTGATGGGGAAAAATGGACCAGAAGAAATTGATGCCACGCCGGAGGATTACGACAAGGTCATCGCCTGGTGTATTGAAAGTCGTTATCTGGATGATGATCGCTTCGTGCAGCAGTTTATCGCCAGCCGTAGCCGCAAAGGTTATGGACCTGCCCGGGTGCGCCAGGAATTAAACCAAAAAGGGATCACGCGTGAAGCTATCGAGCGGGCCATGCGTGAATGCGAAATTGACTGGGCAGTGCTTGCGCGTGAGCAGGCCATTCGGAAGTACGGTGAACCTTTACCTGTCGATTTTTCAGATAAGGTAAAGGTCCAGCGTTTTTTGCTCTATCGCGGCTATCTGATGGAAGATATTCAGGCAATATGGCGAAATTTTGACGATTGACCGCATACGGGATTTTACTTCCCAGTAAAGAAAACTTATCTTATTCCCACTTTTCGATTGCCAGAGGCGCAGTTTGCTTGCCGATGCTGGTAATGACATTTCGTTAGCTTGATTTCTTCAGGATAATTATGAGCAAGAGCACCGCTGAGATCCGTCAGGCGTTTCTCGATTTTTTCCATAGTAAAGGACACCAGGTAGTTGCCAGCAGCTCCCTGGTACCGAACAATGACCCTACTTTGTTGTTTACCAACGCCGGGATGAACCAGTTCAAGGATGTTTTCCTTGGCCTCGACAAGCGTAATTATTCCCGCGCAACCACCTCGCAGCGTTGTGTACGTGCGGGTGGTAAGCACAATGACCTGGAAAACGTCGGTTACACTGCACGTCACCACACTTTCTTCGAAATGCTGGGCAACTTCAGCTTCGGCGATTACTTCAAGCACGATGCTATTCAATATGCATGGGAACTGCTGACTGGTGAAAACTGGTTTGCCCTGCCAAAAGAGCGTCTGTGGGTCACCGTCTATGAAACTGACGATGAAGCCTATGAAATCTGGGAAAAAGAAGTCGGTATTCCGCGCGAACGTATCATCCGCATCGGTGATAACAAAGGTGCGGCTTATGCTTCCGACAACTTCTGGCAGATGGGTGATACCGGTCCTTGCGGTCCATGCACCGAAATTTTCTACGACCACGGCGACCATATCTGGGGTGGGCCTCCGGGAAGCGCAGAAGAAGATGGCGATCGCTACATTGAGATTTGGAACATCGTCTTCATGCAGTTCAACCGTCAGGCTGACGGCACCATGGAACCGCTGCCGAAACCGTCCGTGGATACCGGTATGGGTCTGGAGCGTATTGCGGCCGTGCTGCAACACGTTAACTCCAACTATGAAATCGACCTGTTCCGTTCACTGATTGAGTCCGTGGCGAAAGTCACCGGCGCGACCGATCTGAGCAACAAGTCGCTGCGCGTTATCGCCGACCATATCCGTTCCTGTGCGTTCCTGATTGCTGATGGCGTTGTGCCGTCGAATGAAAACCGTGGCTATGTGTTGCGCCGTATCATTCGTCGCGCGGTACGTCATGGCAACATGCTGGGCGCGAAGGATACCTTCTTCTACAAGCTGGTTGGTCCGTTGGTGGACGTCATGGGCTCTGCAGGTGAAGAACTGAAGCGTCAGCAGGCTATGGTTGAGCAGGTTCTGAAAACCGAAGAAGAGCAGTTTGCACGTACTCTGGAGCGTGGTCTGGCGCTGCTGGATGAAGAACTGGCAAAACTGTCTGGCGATACGCTGGACGGCGAAACCGCATTCCGTCTGTATGACACTTACGGTTTCCCGGTTGACCTGACGGCAGACGTTTGCCGCGAGCGTAACATCAAGGTTGATGAAGCTGGCTTTGAAGCTGCAATGGAAGAACAGCGCCGTCGCGCACGTGAAGCCAGCGGTTTTGGCGCAGACTACAATGCAATGATTCGTGTTGATGGCGCCTCTGAATTTAAAGGCTACGAGCAGCTGGAACTGAACGGCAAAGTCACCGCGCTGTTTGTTGATGGTAAAGCGGTAGACGCAATTAACGCAGGTCAGGACGCTGTTGTCGTACTGGATCAGACGCCGTTCTATGCGGAGTCTGGTGGTCAGGTTGGCGATAAGGGTGAACTGAAAGGCGCAGGTTTTGCGTTTGCCGTTAGCGACACACAGAAATATGGCCAGGCCATTGGTCACATTGGCAAGCTGTCTGCGGGTTCTCTGAAAATTGGTGATGCAGTACAGGCTGATGTGGATGAAGCGCGTCGTGCGCGTATTCGCCTGAACCACTCCGCAACGCACCTGATGCACGCGGCGCTGCGCCAGGTTCTGGGCACACATGTGGCACAGAAAGGCTCGCTGGTTAACGATAAACTGCTGCGCTTCGACTTCTCTCATACCGAAGCGATGAAGCCTGCTGAAATCCGTGCTGTTGAAGATCTGGTGAATGCGCAAATCCGTCGCAACTTGCCGATTGAAACGAACATCATGGATCTCGAAGCGGCAAAAGCCAAAGGCGCAATGGCCCTGTTTGGCGAGAAATATGACGACCATGTGCGCGTTCTGAGCATGGGTGATTTCTCTACCGAACTGTGTGGCGGTACTCACGCCAGCCGTACGGGTGATATCGGTCTGTTCCGCATAGTGTCCGAGTCAGGTACTGCGGCAGGCGTTCGTCGTATCGAAGCGGTAACCGGTGAAGGCGCTATCCAAACCGTGCATGCTGAGAGCGATCGCTTAAGCGATGTTGCGCAGCTGCTGAAAGGCGATAGCCAGAATATCGCTGACAAAGTTCGTTCCGTGCTGGAGCGTACACGTCAACTGGAAAAAGAATTGCAGCAATTGAAGGAACAGGCTGCGGCGCAGGAGAGTGCAAATCTTTCCAGCAAAGCGGTTGATATCAACGGTGTGAAGCTGCTGGTCAGTGAACTCGCGGACGTTGAGCCGAAAATGTTGCGTACCATGGTTGATGATCTGAAAAATCAACTGGGGTCTACCGTTATCGTTCTGGCAACGGTAGTGGAAGGTAAGGTTTCTCTGATTGCGGGTGTGTCTAAGGACGTGACAGATCGCGTGAAAGCAGGGGAACTGGTTGGAATGGTCGCTCAGCAGGTCGGCGGTAAGGGTGGCGGTCGTCCGGACATGGCGCAAGCCGGTGGTACGGATGCAGCGGCTCTGCCTGCAGCGTTAGCCAGTGTGAAAGGCTGGGTCAGCGCAAAACTGTAATAACTATAAGCGTCAGCGCATGCCGAAACCCTAAGTTACGGCATGCGAATCAACGCTATCGACAATGATAAAGTCAGGTTGAAGTTGTGTATATCGGCTAAACTTAGGTTTAACAGAATGTGATGCCGTGACTGCTTACACTTAGGTGTTTGTCATCGCTTACTTTTTGGCGTTATATGATGGATAATGCCGGGATACAGAGAGACCCGACTCTTTTAATCTTTCAAGGAGCAAAGAATGCTGATTCTGACTCGTCGAGTTGGTGAGACCCTCATGATAGGCGATGAGGTCACCGTGACAGTTTTAGGGGTGAAGGGCAACCAGGTGCGCATTGGCGTAAACGCCCCGAAAGAAGTTTCTGTCCATCGTGAAGAGATCTACCAGCGTATCCAGGCTGAAAAATCCCAGCAGTCCAGTTACTAAGGTTTTCGCGTCTCACCTTTCTGGTGAGGCGCAACCTGATTGAGTTACCCTTTTTCTTCTCTTTTCTTCTTCGTCCTCCCCATTTTTTCGATTCCACTGGGCGTAATGCCTTTCCCGACGAAGTTTCCGTTTGTTCACTGCTTCAGGAAAATGCCAATTTATCTGTTGATAAAACACTCTTTTTGCCGTTTTTGCAGACTAATTGCGCGTGAAATGTGCAAACGATAAAAGCTCTGGAAAAATTGTTTGACTTATAAGTCCCAGAAAGTAATATGTGCGCCACGCAGCGACGATGAGCAGAAACAAGTTCTTCGAAGCACTCGCAAGAGGCGTGTTGGTGAGGTGGCCGAGAGGCTGAAGGCGCTCCCCTGCTAAGGGAGTATGCGGTCAAAAGCTGCATCCGGGGTTCGAATCCCCGCCTCACCGCCATTTGCATCCGTAGCTCAGCTGGATAGAGTACTCGGCTACGAACCGAGCGGTCGGAGGTTCGAATCCTCCCGGATGCACCATCTTCTCTGCAATAACGCATTAGCGTTGTTACGGAAATCGATATCACTTTAGCAGCGATATCAAATCTGCAGTAAGTAAGTTTTCCTGATGCATCCGTAGCTCAGCTGGATAGAGTACTCGGCTACGAACCGAGCGGTCGGAGGTTCGAATCCTCCCGGATGCACCATCTTCTTCGCAGTATTAGTAGTAATCAGCAATTCCCGATGCATCCGTAGCTCAGCTGGATAGAGTACTCGGCTACGAACCGAGCGGTCGGAGGTTC
>NZ_JAOWDX010000045.1:800619-1020720 GCF_030334485.1 Citrobacter sp. Cf072
TCCTCCCGGATGCACCATCTTCTCCGAGATAGCAGCAAAACTGTTGTTTCATGGTCTGCGAGATAATCGCCAGTACCAGGGAGAATAACGTTGCTTCAGCAACGGCCCGCAGGGCGAGGCGCAGCCGAGTAATCTTCCCGGATGCACCATCTTCTTTGCAATATCAGTAGTAATCAGCAATTCCCGATGCATCCGTAGCTCAGCTGGATAGAGTACTCGGCTACGAACCGAGCGGTCGGAGGTTCGAATCCTCCCGGATGCACCATCTTCTCCGAGATAGCAGCAAAACTGTTGTTTCATGGTCTGCGAGATAATCGCCAGTACCAGGAAGGATAACGTTGCTCCAGCAACGGCCCGCAGGGCGAACGCTAGTGAGTCATCCTCCCGGATGCACCATCTCCCCCTTTAAATTATTTCCACATACTCTCTGAACACCCCTCAATTCGCTGTCAGCGACAAAATCAATCAATTACGATAAAATAACGTCTGGTCATTCGGCTTGTGAGAAGACGATGTACGAACGTTATGCGGGTTTGATTTTTGATATGGATGGCACCATCCTGGATACTGAGCCAACGCACCGTAAGGCGTGGTATGAGGTATTGGGGCATTATGGGCTGCGGTTTGATGAACAAGCCATGGTCGCCCTCAACGGCTCCCCAACGTGGCGTATTGCCCAGTCGGTAATTGAATTGAATCATGCCGATCTTGACCCCCATGCCTTAGCGCGCGAGAAAACTGACAAGGTGAAAAGCATGTTGCTGGATAGCGTCCAGCCTCTGCCGTTGGTTGACGTCGTGAAAGCCTGGCATGGGCGTCGGCCTATGGCGGTAGGAACGGGGAGTGAAAGCGCAATTGCAGAAGCGCTGCTCGCTCACCTTGGACTGCGTCGCTATTTTGATGCTGTCGTCGCAGCCGATCACGTACAACGCCACAAACCTGCTCCTGATACGTTTTTGCTTTGTGCCGAACGTATGGGGGTTATTCCGGCGCGTTGCGTCGTTTTTGAAGATGCCGATTTTGGAATACAGGCGGCGCATGCTGCGGGAATGGACGCCGTGGATGTCCGGTTATTGTGAGTGATGGACTGTCGCTCCTGTCACTGTTTGCCAGTAGTTTTCTCAGCGCCACGCTATTACCCGGCAATTCTGAAGTTGTTTTAGTTGCTTTGCTGGTCTCCGGGATAAGTCATCCCTGGGTCTTAGTCTTAACAGCAACAATGGGTAATAGCCTTGGAGGGTTAACTAACGTTATCCTTGGGCGTTTCTTTCCTTTGCGTAAAACATCGCGCTGGCAAGAAAAAGCCACTGGCTGGCTGCGGCGCTATGGCGCTGTCACACTATTATTAAGCTGGATGCCGGTTGTAGGTGATTTATTGTGCCTGTTAGCCGGGTGGATGCGCATCTCGTGGGGTCCAGTTCTCTTTTTCTTATGCCTTGGCAAGGCGCTGCGCTATGTTGTTGTCGCAGCAGTTACGACGCAAGGCATTATGTGGTGGCACTAATTGTGTTGTGAGATAGCCTTCAGGGTAACCAATACCATTATGCTAATTAAAACGATTTTGACAGGCGGGAGGTCAATTTGATCCCGGACGTATCACAGGCGCTGGCCTGGCTGGAAAACCATCCTCAGGCGTTAAAGGGGATTCAACGTGGTCTGGAGCGCGAAACGCTGCGTGTTAATGCAGATGGGTCATTAGCAACGACAGGCCATCCTGAGGTGTTAGGCTCAGCGCTAACGCATAAATGGATAACTACTGACTTTGCCGAGGCGCTGCTGGAATTTATCACTCCGCCAGGCGATGACATTGAGAAAATGCTCACATTCATGCGCGACCTGCATCGTTATACCGCCAGAAACCTTGGCGACGAGCGTATGTGGCCGTTGAGCATGCCTTGCTATATTGCCGAAGGCCAGGATATCGAACTGGCGCAGTATGGCACGTCGAACACCGGTCGCCTGAAGACGCTGTACCGTGAAGGCCTCAAAAACCGTTACGGTGCGTTGATGCAGACAATCTCGGGCGTACACTACAACTTCTCGCTGCCAATGGCTTTCTGGCAGGCGAAGTGCGGCGTAACCGAAGGCGAAGATGCTAAAGAGAAGATCTCCGCGGGCTACTTCCGTCTGATCCGCAACTACTACCGTTTTGGTTGGGTGATCCCGTATCTGTTTGGCGCCTCTCCGGCCATTTGTTCCTCTTTCCTGCAAGGAAAACCGACAACCCTGCCGTTTGAAAAAACCGATTGTGGAATGTATTACCTGCCGTACGCGACATCGCTGCGTCTGAGTGATTTGGGGTATACCAATAAGTCGCAAAGCAATCTCGGAATTACGTTTAACGATTTGCATGAGTATGTGGCAGGATTAAAGCGTGCGATTAAGACTCCTTCCGAGGAGTACGCGGCGATCGGTCTGGAGAAAGACGGTAAGCGTCTGCAAATCAACAGCAACGTTCTGCAGATTGAAAATGAGCTGTATGCGCCTATTCGCCCGAAACGCGTTACTCGTCGTGGTGAAACACCATCTGATGCGCTTCTGCGTGGCGGTATCGAGTACATCGAAGTACGCTCGCTGGATATCAACCCGTTCTCACCGATCGGCGTGGACGAGCAGCAGGTACGCTTCCTCGATCTGTTTATGGTCTGGTGTGCGCTGGCCGATGCCCCGGAAATGAGCAGTGATGAATTGCTGTGTACACGTAAAAACTGGAATCGTGTGATTCTCGAAGGGCGTAAGCCTGGACTGACGTTAGGTATTGGCTGTGAAACAGCCCAGTTCCCGCTGCCTAAGGTTGGGAAAGATTTGTTCCGCGATCTGAAACGCGTGGCACAAACGCTGGACAGCATCGATGGGGGAGAGGAGTATCAGAAGGTCTGTGATGAACTGGTTGTCTGTTTTGACAATCCTGAACTGACTTTCTCTGCCCGGATCCTACGGTCTATGATTGATGAAGGCATTGGCGGTACGGGCAAAGCGCTGGGTGAGGCTTACCGAAATCTGCTGCGTGAAGAGCCATTAGAAATATTGCAGGAAGCTGAATTTATTGCTGAAACCGAGGCTTCGAAGCGTCGTCAGCAGGAGATTGAAGCGGCTGATACTGAGCCGTTTAGCGTGTGGCTGGAAAAGCACGCTTGATACAAAAGAAAAAGGCCACTCGGGAGTGGCCAAAATTTCATCTCTGAAAACAGGGATGATGATAACAAATGCGCGTCTTTCATATACTCAGACTCGCCCCGGAACAAAGAGTTCAGATTATTTTTAAAAAATTTATCGGAGGTGGCTAAATGCCGTTGTTAGATAGTTTTACTGTCGATCACACCCGGATGGAAGCTCCCGCGGTCCGGGTTGCAAAAACGATGAACACCCCGCATGGCGACGCAATCACCGTGTTTGATCTGCGTTTCTGCATTCCGAACAAAGAAGTCATGCCTGAGAAAGGTATCCATACGCTGGAGCACCTGTTTGCAGGTTTTATGCGTAACCATCTGAACGGTAATGGCGTTGAGATTATTGATATCTCTCCGATGGGATGCCGTACCGGCTTCTACATGAGCCTGATTGGTACGCCGGACGAGCAGCGTGTTGCCGATGCGTGGAAAGCGGCAATGGCGGACGTGCTGAAAGTACAGGATCAGAACCAGATCCCGGAACTGAACGTTTACCAGTGCGGTACGTATCAGATGCACTCTCTTAGCGAAGCACAGGATATCGCGCGTCATATTCTGGAGCGTGATGTACGCGTGAACAGCAATGAAGAGCTGGCGCTGCCGAAAGAGAAATTGCAGGAACTGCATATTTAGTCTTATTGATTAGCTGTTCCAGTATTTAAATTAACCCCGGTTTATGTCCGGGGTTTTTTATTTCGTAATATAATCTATATCTATTATATTTACGACAGGAATATAATTTAAGTTAATTAATGGGTGACCTGTTAAATAATAAAATGTGATCTGGTAAACAGAAAATAATGGATAATTAACGATGCTAGCTCACGCCGATCACATAAATCAAAAAACATAAATAATTAATAGAAAAACATAATGGAATACGCCAGGTATCCAGGTAATAAAAAGACTCTTTTCATCGCTGGTGGATGGGGTTTTTATCAAATCTTATCTGGTATACATTAAACTTTAGGGATAAAAAATGAAGGTGAAATATTTAGCGCTTGTGGTCGGCGCTTGCTTTTCGCATAACCTTTGGGCAGCAAATACCGCTATTGAACAGCGTCTTGCCGAACTGGAGCAGCGCGTGATTAATGCCGAACAGCGAGCCGCAGATGCTGAATCGCAAATTCGCTCGCTGAGGCAGCAGCAGGTAGCCGCAGCGCCGACGGTGCAAGTACAATCTGCTGAACCCTCCGCCTCTACGGAAAATCCACCCAAGTTAACGCTATCCGGTTTTAGCGATATCAAGTTCTATGGCGACGTTGAGTTTAATATGGATGCGGCAAGCCGTTCTGGTAGCCTGACATCAACCAGAACTTCAGCAAATAAAGATTGGGCGCCGGGAACGAATGAACGTTGGGATATCAACGGGCGTCTGCTATTAGGGTTTGATGGCTACCAACGACTGAACAACGGTAATTTCGCCGGATTCTCAGTTCAGCCGCTGGCAGACCTGACCGGAAAAATGAATCTCGATGATGCAGTGTTCTTTTTTGGCCAGGAAAAAGACTGGCAAATTAAGGTCGGACGTTTTGAAGCGTACGATATGTTCCCGCTGAATCAGGATACGTTTATTGAATATTCAGGTAATACGGCGAATGATCTTTACAGTGATGGCTATGGCTATATTTATATGATGAAAGAGGGGCGTGGACGTAGCGACAGCGGCGGTAATTTCCTGATAAGTAAAACCATCGATAACTGGTATTTTGAAGTGAATACATTGATGGAAAATGGCAGTACGCTCTATACCGAGAAGCAGTACCACGGGATGGACTTAACCAATGATAAAAACGTGGCTTACGTGCGCCCGGTGATCGCCTGGCAAAACGGGCGTTTCTCGACGGCAGTGGCGATGGAAAGTAACGTCGTTAACAACGCCTACGGCTATTATGAGAACGGGAAGTGGATCGATCAGTCCGATCGTACGGGGTATGGTTTTACCATGACCTGGGACGGACAAAAAACCGATGCGGAAGACGGCGCGGTGATTAACCTGAATACTGCTTATATGGACGCGACCGATGAGACCGATTTTACCGCTGGGGTGAACGCGTTGTGGCATCGATTCGAACTGGGCTATATCTATGCGCATAACAAAATCGAAGCCTTCAATGCTACCAATATCGATGCCGTTTGTGAGAACGATTGCTGGATCACCGATCCCGGCAATTATGACATTCACACTATTCATGCCTCATATTTATTCCCCAATGTGATGGATATGAAAAACTTTAATATCTATCTCGGTGCTTATGCCTCATGGGTTGAGGCCGATCCGAACAATGGCGACAACAGCGAAGATGCACGTTACGGCGGACGCCTGAGATTCAAATATTATTTCTGATGCTGGCCACAATAAAAAAGGGATCCGCAGATCCCTTTTATCAGATAGTTAGTGCGCTCCGCCGCCGCCGCCGCCCGCGCCGAAGGGTGGTTTAGCGAACCACACCAGACCAAGCAAAACCAGGAAGATACCCGCCGACATCCAGAAGATTTCGTTGGCGGAAATAATCAGACCCTGATTAGTGATCTGCTGAGCTATCCACCCTGACGCCTGCTGGTGCGTCATCCCTAAATCCTGCAGCTTGTCGTACATTGCCTGAGCATTTGGGTTGTAGGGGTTAACAGATTCCGTTAGCTGAGCATGGTGCAGCGACTCACGGTTAGTCCACATCGTTGTTGTAATCGATGTACCAATAGAGCCAGCCAGCGTTCGCGTAAAGTTAGACAAGCTCGATGCAGCCGCCAGACGCTCAGGCGGTAAACCGGACAGCGTAATGGTCGTCAGCGGCATAAAGAAGCAGGCTACTGCGAACCCCTGAATAAACTGCGGCCAGGCCGATGCGCCAAAGTCCATACCCGGCTCGAACGTCCACGCGCGCCAGTAGAAACAGACGGCGTACATAATAAAACTGAACGTCACCAGCCGACGCATATCCAGCTTGTGCGCAAAGCGGCCGATAATTGGCGACAGGATCACCGGAATAATCCCTACCGGCGCGGACGCCAGACCAGCCCAGGTTGCCGTATAGCCGTAAACCTCCTGCAATAGCTGCGGCAGCAGGACGATGGCGCCGAAGTAGAGCATATAGGCCAGGCTAATACACAGGCAGCCGATGGTAAAGTTGCGCGACTTAAACAGCGAGAGATCGACAATCGGGTGCTCGTCGGTAAGTTCCCAGACGATCAGGAAGCTGATAGCAACCACTGCGACCACCGTCAGGATGATAATCTCCTGCGAGGCGAACCAGTCCAGCTCTTTGCCGCGGTCGAGCATAATCTGCAAACTGCCGATACCGATGACCAGCAGTGCCAGACCAATGGCGTCAATGCGCCGCTGCTCGGTTTTGGTTTCCCGGCCGCGCAGGGTTTGCAGGGTCATCAATACCACCGCAGCCCCGATTGGCACGTTGATAAAAAATATCCAGCCCCAGTGATAGTTGTCGCTGATATAGCCCCCCAGAATAGGACCACATATCGGGGCAACAATCACCGTCATCGACCATAGCGCGAGGGCGATGGAGCGCTTGGCGGGTGGATAGTTATTCAGCAACAGGCTCTGTGACAGCGGAATTAATGGACCGGCGACAATACCCTGGATTACGCGGAAGAAAATCAGCATGTTCAGGCTGGTGGACATCCCGCATGCCCATGACGCAATGACGAAGGCGATAGTTGACCACATAAAGAGTCTTACTTCGCCAAAGCGTTTTGCCAGCCAGCCGGTGATCGGAATAGAGATAGCGTTCGCTACCCCGAATGAGGTGATCACCCAGGTTCCCTGGCTCAATGAAGAGCCGAGGTTCCCGGCGATAGTGGGGATCGCCACGTTAGCAATGGTGGAGTCCAGCACCTGCATGAATGTCGCCAGGGACAGCGCGATCGTCATTATGACGAGCTGCGCGCCTTCCAGCGGTTTTTGCTGTTGCATCACACGCACCTTTGAATTAGCCCGCGTTGGCCCGCACGATCTCTTCGATCATCTTATTGACCGGAGCAAGGTCGATTTCACGTGCATTACTTTCTGATACTGGCGTGGTGCGGACCTGGCTTGCCAGAATTTGTCCTTCACGATTGGAGGTATCGACTGTAACCAGCGTAGACAAACCGATCCGCAAAGGATGCTGTGCCAGTTGCTGCGCATCCAGTTCGATACGCACCGGCAGACGCTGGACGACTTTGATCCAGTTACCGGTCGCGTTTTGTGCTGGCAGCAAGGAGAAGGCGCTGCCCGTTCCCATATCGAGGCCGACAACTTTACCGGTATATTTCACGTCATCGCCATAAATATCGCTGACAACCGTCGCGGGTTGACCAATACGAATGTGGGCGAGCTGTGTTTCTTTGAAGTTGGCATCCACCCACAGGTTGGTGGCCGGAACAACCGCCATTAACGGCGTGGTTGGGCTAATTTGCGCACCAGGCTGTACGGCGCGACGGGATACATAACCGGTCATTGGGCTGACAATTCTGGTACGTTCCAGCGCCAGCCAGGCATCGCGCACTTCGGTGGCGGCCTGTTGTACGGCGGGTTGATCTTCCAGCTTGCTGCCGAGAATCATTGCCTGGTTAGCATTATATTGTTGGATTGCGACATCAAGCTGAGCCTGAGCGCTGGCGACGGCATCACGCGCATGTTGCAGCTCTTCGCGGCCAATCAGGTTGGCGTTGCCCAGCGGGACTCGGCGATTAAAATCGCTTTGTGCCTGCGCCAGAGCTGTTTTCTGCACTTCAATGTTGGCCTGTAACTGCTTGCTGTTGATCATCAACTGGTGCGTCTGACGCACGCTGGAGGCCAGCGCAGTTTTGGCTTTTTCAAATGCCTGTTTGGCATCTGTCTGGTCGAGGGTGACCAGCACATCGCCTTGTTTTACAAAGTCAGTGTTATCAGCCCAGACTTTCGTCACGCTGCCTGATACCTGCGCCATGATTTGAACCTGGTTCCCTGCCACGTACGCATCGTCTGTATCTTCGTAATGACGCAGTACTAAAAACCAATAAATCCCATATGCCACGGCAATGATAATAAAGAGCAAGGTCAGAAGGAGAAGCAGACTTTTACGTTTGCCATTCTTCTTGACCGGTTGCTGCGGGGTTTGAGTCTCCGCATTTGCGCTCATGTTGTTCTCCACGATCTTCTTTTTATTCACATCGGCTGAGCCGACCTGTTTATCAGACAGGCCAGCAGTATGCGTGCTGGCCTGTCGGTTTTTTCATTTATAAATCTGGATTTCTGAGCGAGTCGACGCCTTAGCGCAGCGCTTCTAACACCGCGCCATCCTGCTCCATCTGATCAAGACGGGTCAGAAGTTTACGGGTAATTTGCTCAAGCTGATCTTTTTCGGTGGTGCTAAGAGACGACCAGAGCTGGTGCAGGCAATTATGCTGAGGCGGTAACACCTCTTGCAAAAATGCATGGCCTTTCTCGGTCAATTGCAGATGCAGACAGCGGCGATCGTTATCGCTTTCGCGACGTTCGATCCAGCCACGTTTTTCTAACTCATCCGCGATGCGGGTAGCGTTAGTACGTGACGAGCCAAGCGCACAACTCAGTTCAGAAGGCTGAATACTGTGGTTTTCCTGAGACTCCAGCGTAATCAACGCCATAAACAACGTCTCGTTAATCCCTTGAGCTTTCAGCATCTTATTGCGATTTTCCAGCAGCTTGCCCTGCATGTGCATGCATAGACGAGTCAGAAGCACTTCCTGATAAGGGAACTCTTCGTAGCGGCTGGCGCGAAATTTTAGCATTTGTTCAATGGGCGTAAACGAACTATCCATTTGGGTATAACCTCATTAATTTCAGCCGATATAGTAACGACGGTGACAAATAAAGTAAATGTATTATTAATTTAAAATGATTGTTTTTATCTATAAGACAACCAGCATTTTCCAGGCTAATCCATAGCCCAGAGCACTCAGTAACGTTGGAATGATGATGCTGCGGGTCTTATAGAAGCTTGCACCCAGTATGACAAACCCCACCAGAGTAGGCACGAACCGACGAGCGTCGTGCATCACTTCTGGCGCGGTAGACACCACCAGCAGGGCGCAAATTGATGTAATGCCAATAGTGTCGAGTAATATGCCCGTCGCGCCGCGCTTCGTCGGGCGAACATTGCCGACCCCAAGACGGAGCGGCAAATAGCGAAAACAGTAATTTACGCAGCCGACCAACAGGCCAAGTAGCAGAACTTCATAGCTCATCAGGACCTCCTTGCCAAAATGACTGGATGAGCGCCGTCAGGCATCCACAGACAATACCTGCAAGGATAGCGGCAGGGATGGAAAACAGCATGACGCCAGCCAGCGCCCCGGCCAGGGCCGCAGTCACGCAAAGCGCCTGTTTTCGTTGGAATGACGCGAGCAGGAAGCTCATAAACAGCGCCGGGAGCATGAAGCCCAGTGCCGCTTCAACCGCCGGGTAATCTTTGAGTAAACCACTGCCGGAAAACGCGCCGAGCACCGTACCAAACACCCAGGAGGCCCAGGAGCATAGCGCAATGCCGATCATCCAGTTTTCACTCCAGCGCCGGTTATCCCGTACCAGTTTCGCCGTTGCAGCGGCAAAGACTTCATCGGTAAGGCCAAAAGCCCACAGCGCGCTTTTGGGTTTACTCAGTCGCTGGGCGATCCGGCTACGCAGGGAAGGGCCGTACAAAACATGACGGACATCCATGGCCATGACGGTCAGCGCGGCGACCCACAGCGAACTGCCTGCGGCGAGCATGGTGGTAATGACAAACTGGCTGGCTCCCGCATAGATAATGCAGGAGAAAAAGACGCTTTCAACCGGCGTAAAGCCAAGGCGAGTGGCATTGAGACCAAATGCAAAAGCGACCGGAATATAGCTGATAACTATTGGCAGGCTGTCTTTGAATCCTTCCGTTAACGTTGCCGAACTGGATTCAGACTGGGGTACAGGGCTTTCCATAGGGTTATAGGTTTCATTACCGAAATTAATATAACTTGGTTCAATGAGTTATAACCTTAGCAGACTGATGGGCTCCTTAACACCCTGTGGAGCCCAATCAGCGGTAAACATGCGTTATACGCTTAATTTACGGCTTCCTGACGGTGAAAACCTCGCCACCAGACCAACAGGTTGAGTATGGCAACGGTCGTACCTGCCAGACAAACGCCAGCCCACCCGGCATGCTGCCAGGCAGAGGCTGAAATCAGCGAACCTGCCGCTCCGCCAATAAAATAGCTGGTCATGTATCCGGCGGTCAGGCGATTACGCGCGTCAGGATGAATGCGATAGATAACCGTCTGGTTGGTGATGTGCACTCCCTGAACGGTGAGGTCCAACACCAGAATACCGATAATCAGCATGGGGACTGAAGCATGCCCAAACCAAATAGCAAGCCAGGAGAGCAGTAGTAACAGCAGCCCCATGGTTGTGGTCAGGTGGGATTTACCTTTATCGGCAAAACCGCCCGCCGGACGTGCGCCTAACGCCCCTGCGGCACCCGCCAGACCGAACAGACCAATCATTCCTTCCGAATAGTTAAACGGCGGCGCGGCGAGCAAAAATGCCATCGAGGTCCACAGAATACTGAAATTGGCAAAAGTCAGGCAGCCCAGCATCGCGCGGGTACGCAGCAATTTATCGTTAATAAACAGGCTGAATACGGAGCCTAACAGCTGCGGATAGTTGAGATGGGTATCGGATTTCATCTTCGGCAGGCCGCGCCACAGTGCAACCGCCATCAGCGCCATTAATACTGATGCGACCCAAAATACGGTGCGCCAGCCGCCAAGATTCGCCAGTAATCCCGCCACGGTTCGCGCCAGTAGAATACCTAGCAACAGGCCGCTCATAATCGTGCCGACGACCTTACCGCGCTTGTCCGGTGTGGCAAGTGTTGCCGCCAGCGGAACCAAAATCTGTGCCACGACCGAGAACAGCCCGGTCAGGGCAGTACCAAGGATCAGCATACCCAGCGACTGGCTGCTGGCGGTGATCAGCATGCCGCCAGCCGCTAACAGCGTCATGGAGACAATCAGCATCCGGCGTTCAAACATATCGCCGAGCGGCACTAAGAACAGCAGGCCGGCGGCGTAGCCGAGCTGGGCCGCGGTGACGATAAACCCTGCGGTACTGGCAGAGAGCGAAAAGTTGCGCGCGATGGTGTCGAGCAGCGGCTGCGCATAATAGTTACTGGCGACGGCGAGGCCGGTGGCGATAGACATTAACAGGATTAGCGAAGGGCTAAGTCCCTGAGTTGTTTTCGTCATGGTTTTCAACTGAATAATGGATTGCAGAAAACAATCATAACGGAAGTGATTAAATGTTGCTGATTTGTTGAGTGATGGATTGTGCGATTGGAGGAGGGTGGATAGGCCGGATAAGGCGCATCGCGCCACCATCCGGCATTTATGCGGTTACTGGCCTGATAGCAACACGCTCATCAGGCCTATGAGTGGGTTATTTCTGCGCGGCCAGCGCTTCGTTCACCCAGCCGTCAAACTGCTGCTGGTGGGCTTTGATCCAGCCGTCAACGTGACCCTGCACGTCGGCTTCAGACGCTTTCCCGTCGTGCATCATTGCGTTCTGCGCGTTGATATCCGCCAGCGGCAGCTTCATGATGGCAAACAGTTTCGCCGCAGCCGGGTTTTTCTCTGCCCAGGCTTTATTGGCGACAATATGCATCGTGTTCACCGGGAAGCCGTAGTTGGCGCCGTTTGGCAGCTTGGTATCAATATCTTTCTGCTCGCCTGGCAGGGAAGAGAACGGCACCTGCAGCCAGACCACATCTTTACCCGGCTTCATTACGTCGCTGACCCAGTACGGTGTCCAGGTGTAGTAAAGAATGGGTTTACCTTCTTTGAAGCGGGTAATGGTGTCAGCCATCATTGCTGCATAGTTACCGTGGCTGACTTCGACGGTTTTTTCCAAATCGAAAGCTTTGTTCTGGTGGTTGATTACTGCTTCACAACCCCAGCCTGGTGAACAGCCCATCATATCGGCTTTTCCGTCACCGTTGGTGTCAAAGATTTTGGCGATCTTCGGATCTTTTAACTGGGCGATATTGGTGATTTTGTACTGCTCAGCGGTTTTTTTGTCGATCAGATAACCCTGTGCGGCACCCGTAACGAATACCCCCTCGCGATAAAACTTTTTGTCTCCGCCCGCCGCGGCGTACATATCATCATGCAGCGGCTGCCAGTTCACGGCGGTAAAAGTTGCATCGCCAGAGGCAATGGAGGTATAGCCGACGTTGTAGTCAACTTCGCTGGTTTTGTTAACGGTGTAACCCAGTTTCTCCAGCGCACGGGCGACTAACTGCGTCTGGAAGGATTCTTCAGAGATAGTGCTCTGGATTGGCTGTACGGTAATGCCTTTGCCCGGCAGGTCGGCAGCGAAAGTGCTGGTGGAGACAAGGGTGGCAAACGCTGTGGCAATAATTGCTTTCTGTCGCATCGTTGTTCCTTAATTATTGGAGGGACGTGTAGGCCCGGTAAGCAATGCGCCACCGGGCAACGGGTGAATTACTTCGTGAAAGGGCGAGTGATAAGCCCAACGGGACCAGTGGTGTACCAGCGACGGTTGCCACGGCTACGCGAATCGCGACCAACGGCCTGCGTCAGGCGATCCAGAATGATAGCGAGGATCACAATCCCAACTCCGCCGACGGTGGCAAGCCCCATATCCAGACGACCAATTCCGCGCAGAACCATCTGACCCAGCCCGCCTACGGCAATCATCGACGCGATGACGACCATTGAGAGCGCCAGCATCAGCGTCTGGTTAACCCCGGCCATAATGGTGGGCATTGCCAGCGGGAGCTGCACTTTAAACAGCATCTGACGTGGGCTGGCACCAAACGAGCGCGAGGCTTCAATCAGATCGGCTGGCACCTGGTTAATCCCCAGAATAGTCAGACGTACGATTGGCGGCAGGGCGAAGATAATCGTCACCACTACGCCCGGGACGTTACCAATACCGAACAACATGACAATCGGCACCAGATAGACAAACGCGGGTGTGGTTTGCATGGCGTCCAGCAGCGGGCGAACAATTTTTGCGGCCCGTGGACTGCGCGCCAACCAGATCCCCATCGGCAGACCGATCACCACGCAGAACAGCAACGCGGTCAACACCAGCGCCAGGGTTATCATGGCCTGCGACCACGCGCCGATGGCACCGATGGCAATCAAGGAAATCAGCGTAGCAACGCCCATCCCAACGCCGGAAATCTGCCAGGCAATCAGCGCGAACAGGATAATCGCCACCGGGGCTGGCATACCTAACAGCAGCTGTTGAAAACCGTTGAGAATGTAATCCACCGGGACACGAATGCCCTGGAAGACCGGACGGAAATGGGTAACGACCCAGTCGATCCCCTCTGTGACCCAGCTGTCCAGTGGGATCAGCGTTTTATGGAACGGATCCATAATATTGAAATGCTCTGGTTCCGGCGCGGGGGCGCTGGTCAGCCAGTCCGCGCCACCGCCATCAGTGGGCGCACCGGATGGCGTGCTCCAGGCATCGGCAGTTTGTGCGGCGCTGTCGGCCACTGGTGTGGTATCCCACGGATTAGTTTGATCAGCCATTGTTTACCCCCTCACGATCTAAAGCCTGTAACAGCATGCGTTTTGAAATGACGCCCACATACTGCTGTTCCTCATCAACAACCGGCACCGCGCACGGGGCCTGGCCGACATGAGAAAGCAACTCGCTGAGAGGAGTTTGTGCATCTACGGCTAACGGCTCATCGATCAATGCCGCTTCAATACCTTGCGCCTGACTTAACGCTGTTTTTAAGGAGTCGATTGAAACAACGCCAACGAATTTATTGCCGCGTTCGATCACGTAACCATATTCGCGATCTTTGTCCTGCAATAATTGCAGCGCCGAACGTGGGCCCACCCCGGGCGTTTTACGAATTAAACCTTCGGGGCTACGGCGTGAAATATCTTTCGCACTGAAGACCTGGCTAATATCAACGCCGCGGAAGAAGGTGCGTACATAATCATTGGCTGGATTATTCAGGATTTCATCCGGCGTGCCGACCTGGACCACTTCACCGTTTTGCATAATGGCAATTCTGTCGCCAATACGCATAGCTTCGTCGAGATCATGCGATATAAAGACCACGGTGCGTTGATGCTTCGCCTGTAGTTTTACCAGTTCATCCTGCATCTCAGTACGAATTAATGGATCGAGGGCTGAGAAGGCCTCATCCATTAATAAGATATCAGGGTTAATGGCTAATGCGCGGGCGAGGCCTACACGCTGGCGCATACCCCCGGAAAGTTCATCCGGGTATCCGTGAGCATAATTCTCCAGACCAACCTGACGTAGCGCATCTAACGCTTTTTCACGACGTTCATCCGCACCAACACCGGCTAATTCCATGCCGAATGCCGTATTGTCCAGCACCGTCATGTGCGGCATCAGGGCAAAGGACTGGAACACCATCGCAATCTTTTTTCTGCGCACCTCGCGAAGCTCAGCATCGGATATCCGGGCGATGTCTACGCCGTCAATCAATACCTGCCCGCGGGTGGGTTCAATCAGGCGATTGAGAAGGCGTACCATTGTGGATTTACCCGAACCGGATAATCCCATGATGACAAATATCTCGCCTTCTTCAATGGCCAGACTGGCGTTCTTAACGCCAAGCGATAGCCCCGTTTTATCCAGAATCTGCTCTTTTGAAAGTCCTTTTTCAATATATTTGAAGGCTCTCTGCGGATGCTCTCCAAATATCTTATAGAGATTTTTAACTTCTAATTTAATTGCCATGCAATAGAATGATTCCTGTTATTTGTTTATATCGATATATTACCTGATGGAAATAGTGACCTTTTTCTACCCTAACATACTGAGAATCTGAGACAACCCTGAATTTGGTTGTGGCATGAATATTGCCAAAGGCCAGGTGGCGGGACTTCCCGTGATATAAGGGCTGAGCGCGAATGTGAGCGGATTAATATTTTTTGTAAATGGCAATGAAAAGTCGCCTGAATTGCTGGAATGCAGGCGAATAATGCGTCTGATATTGAGTGTAGATCACACAATTATATTTGCACGACAAAAGTGTGATCCTGTTAAAATATTTCCGCGAAAAATGTACGGTATTTCCCGTGAAAATGAGTGCTAGAAATTCCAGTCGTCATCTTCGGTTTCGACCGCTTTTCCCATCACATAGGATGAACCGGAACCCGAGAAGAAATCGTGGTTTTCGTCAGCGTTGGGCGACAGCGCGGCAAGGATTGCCGGGTTAACCTCCGCCATTTCAGGCGGAAATAGCGCCTCATATCCCAAATTCATTAATGCCTTATTGGCGTTGTAACAAAGGAAGGCTTTGACGTCATCCACCCAGCCGGTCTCTGCATACAATTCTTCCGTATAACGCGCTTCGTTATCATACAATTCCATCAATAGGTCAAAGGCAAAATGCTTTAACTCGTCGCGTGCTGATTCGGAAATATGCTCCAGACCTTTTTGATATTTATAACCAATGTAATACCCATGAACCGCTTCATCACGAATGATCAGACGAATGAGATCGGCGGTATTGGTCAGTTTACCGCGACTGGAGAAATACATCGGTAACCAGAAGCCAGAATAGAACAGGAAGGATTCCAGAAACACGCTGGCTATTTTTTTCTTCAACGGTTCGTCGCTGGCGTAATGTGCCAAAACGATCTGCGCCTTGCGCTGGAGTGGGGTATTTTCTTCACTCCAGGCGTAAGCTGCATCCACATCTTTGGTCTGGCAAAGGGTGGAGAAAATAGAGCTATAGGAACGGGCGTGCACCGCCTCCATAAAGCTGATATTCGACAGCACCGCCTCTTCATGCGGCGTTAACGAATCAGTCATTAACGCTGGTGCTCCGGCAACATTCTGAATGGTGTCGAGCAGCGTCAGCCCGGTAAAAACGCGGATTGTTAGCTGCTGTTCGGCTGCGTTCAACGTTTGCCAGGCCGGAATGTCATTGGAGAGCGGAACCTTTTCCGGGAGCCAGAAGTTACTGGTCAGACGGTTCCATACCTCAAGATCTTTATCATCTTCAATCTTGTTCCAGTTGATGGCGCTCACGCGGGATAATGTCATTTTCTCCTCCTTACAGCGCGCATGACACGCAGCCTTCGATTTCGGTGCCTTCCAGCGCCAGTTGGCGTAGTCGGATGTAGTACAAGGATTTGATGCCCTTACGCCAGGCGTAAATCTGCGCTTTGTTGATATCGCGCGTGGTGGCGGTATCGGGGAAAAAGAGCGTCAGTGAAAGCCCCTGATCGACATGTCGCGTTGCTTCAGCGTAGGTATCAATGATTTTTTGTGGACCGATCTCGTAGGCATCCTGATACAAGGCCAGATTCTCATTGGTCATAAACGGGGCAGGGTAGTAAACGCGCCCGGTTTTGCCCTCTTTGCGAATCTCCACTTTCGACACGATCGGGTGAATGCTTGACGTGGCATGGTTGATGTAGGAGATAGAACCGGTGGGCGGAACCGCCTGTAAATTCTGGTTATAAATACCGTAGCGCATCACATCTTCACGCAGTTGTGCCCACATCTCGCGCGTCGGCAGCGTAATGCCGCTGGCGGCAAACAGTGTGCGGACCTTGTCGGTTTTTGGCTGCCAGTCGCCCTGCAGATACTGGTTAAAATACTCGCCGCTGGCGTAGCGTGACTGTTTGAATCCGGCAAAGGTTTGACCCCGCTCGCGAGCGATCTTCATTGACGTATTCAGCGCATGCCATGTGATGGTGTAGAAATAGAGATTGGTGAAATCCAGCCCTTCCGGCGAGCCGTAGGCGATCCCTTCCCGCGCCAGATACCCGTGCAGATTCATCTGCCCAAGACCAATCGCGTGCGACGCGCTGTTCCCGGCGTCGATCGAAGGCACGCTGCGGATGTGGCTCATGTCCGAAACGGCGGTTAAGCCGCGAACCGCCGTTTCCACGGTACGACCAAAATCGGGTGAATCCATGGTATGGGCAATGTTCAAGGAGCCGAGATTGCAGGAGATATCGTGCCCGATCTGCGCGTAATTGAGATTTTCATCGTAGGTGGAGGCACTGTTAACCTGCAAAATCTCCGAGCACAGGTTGCTCATATTGATCCGACCGGCAATCGGATTGGCGCGATTCACCGTATCTTCAAACATGATGTAAGGATAACCAGACTCAAACTGGATCTCGGCCAGCCGCTGGAAGAATTCGCGGGCGTTAATGTATTTTTTGCGCACGCGTTCGTCGGCCACCAGTTCGTCATACCGCTCACTCACGGCGATATCACCGAACGGTTTGCCGTAAATCCGTTCCACGTGATACGGTGAGAACAGCGCCATCCGGGCATTTTCTTTCGCCAGTCGAAAGGTAACATCCGGGATCACCACGCCAAGCGAGAGCGTTTTGATACGGATTTTCTCGTCGGCGTTTTCGCGCTTGGTATCGAGAAAACGTAAAATATCCGGATGGTGTGCGTGCAGATACACCGCGCCTGCGCCCTGACGTGCCCCGAGTTGATTCGCATAAGAAAACGCATCTTCCAGCATTTTCATTACCGGGATCACCCCAGAGGACTGGTTCTCAATGCGTTTAATGGGCGCACCTGCCTCGCGCAGGTTGGAGAGCAAAAATGCCACGCCGCCGCCGCGTTTGGAGAGCTGAAGTGCGGAGTTGACCGCCCGACCAATAGACTCCATGTTGTCTTCAATACGCAACAGGAAGCAGGAGACCAGCTCACCGCGTTGCTGTTTACCGCAGTTTAAAAAGGTTGGTGTGGCGGGTTGAAAGCGCCCGGAGAGCATTTCATCGGTCAGTTGCATCGCGAGTGCTTCATCGCCCTGCGCCAGCGTGAGTGCCACCATCGTTACCCGATCCTCAAAGTCTTCGAGATAGCGCTTACCGTCGAACGTTTTCAACGTATAGCTGGTGTAGAACTTCCATGCGCCGAGGAACGTCTGGAAACGGAATCCGCTGGCGTGGGCGTGGGCGAATAGCTTCAGCACGAACGCGCGATCGTAGCGGGCTAACACGCTGGCATCGTAATAGCCTTCATCCACCAACGTTTCCAGGCGCTCCTGCTGGCTGGCAAACGCCACCGAGTTGGGGCGGACGTGTGCGGCAAAGAAGGCCTCCACCGCCTGATGGTCTTTGTCGAACTGAATGCGCCCGGCTTTATCATACAGATTCAGCATGGCGTTCAGGGCGTGATAATCCAGCGTTGGCTGCATTACACGTTCTGCGGTTGTCGTTGCCAAAATTCGCTCACTCCTTTTCGAACGTTGTCGATATCGCTTTGGGTGCCCATCAGCTCAAAGCGATAGAGCCACGGCACGCCGCATTTTTGTGAGATGACATCACCCGCGCGACCGTAGGCGTCACCGAAATTACGATTGCCGGAGGCGATCACTCCACGGATTAACGCCCGGTTATGCGTATCGTTTAAAAAGCGGATCACCTGTCTTGGGACCGCGCCAGCAGTGCCGCCGCCGCCGTAGGACGGCACGATTAATATGTAAGGTTCGTCTACCCGGATCGGCTCGCGTTCGTTAAGCGGAATGCGGATGGCAGGCAGCCCCAGACGCTGCATAAAGCGGTGCGTATTTTCGGAGCTGCTGGAGAAGTAGACGAGCTGACTCATGCGCTGGCCACACGGTGTTCCGGATGCAGACGGTTGATCATGTCCGGGCGAAACCCTGACCAACTGGTTTCACCCGCGACTACGACCGGTAACTGGCGAAACCCTTGATCGCGCAGGTTATCAGCCAAATCGGGCTGTAAATCGACGTTTACCATCTCAAAGTCAAAACCACGGCTTTCCATTGCCCGTTTGGTGGCATGGCACTGAACACAGTTATTGCGAGTGTAAATAATAATACGCATGATTCGTATTTCCATTTAAAAATAAAAGATCGGCGCGATAGAGGGCGTCGGGTTGTGTGTGTCCTGATAGGAAAGATACTAGATGTAGTTTTAAAAAGATTCAACCATACAAGATATGGGAATTTTAGATTGATGATGGGCTGGGTTATGGGCATGGCAGGGGAAGTGATATGTACCATCGCAGGTTGCCGGATGGCGCGCGTCGCGTCTAATCCGGCCTACAGGAAAGCACTTCCCAGGCCGGATAAGGCGTTTATGCCGCCATCCGGCAGCGCAGAATCACATGCGCATCCCCACCGCCAGGCGGTTAAAGCAGTTCATCAGGCTAATGGCGAATGTCAGGTCGCTAATCTCTTTCGCGCTGAAATGGTCGAGCAGCGGCAGATAAACGTCATCTTCGGCGTGACTAGTGGCAATTTGAGTGACCGATTCGGCCCACGCCAGCGCCGCACGTTCCTGCTCGCTGAAGTGGTGACTCACCCGCCAGCCTGCCAGCGCATCCAGTTTGGCCTGCGCAACTCCGGATTTGCGCAGTGCTTTACTGTGCATTTCCAGACAAAAGGCGCAGCCGTTGATTTGCGAGACCCGCAGGTAAATCAGTTCCGTCAGCGTAGGTTCCAGCGCGCAGTTTTCCAGCGCTTTGCTTGCCTGAATCAGAGCGTTATAGATTTCAGGGCTGAGTTCATAATAGGGCTGGCGTAACATGGTCATGGTATTTCTCCTCGTTTGGATGACCCGCAATGTAGCACTATAATGGACTGCTACAGAGAGCCATATTTTTGCAAAAAAAGCAGACCATAAATGCCGCGCTATCAGCAAATCGCCCGTCAGTTAAAAAACGCAATTGAGAAAGGTGAACTCAAGCCCGGTACCAGATTGCCCTCCAGTCGGACCTGGGCCCAGGAGCTGGGAGTATCACGCTCGACGGTGGAAAATGCCTATGCAGAGCTGGTGGCGCAGGGCTGGCTCGCGCGGCGTGGACAGGCAGGAACGTTTGTCAGTGAGCAACTGCAACCAGAAAGGGCGTCTGCATCTCCTGCCATCTTTGCCGGAGAAAATCCCAGACCGCAACCTTTTCAGATGGGATTACCCGCACTCGATCTTTTTCCGCGCGAAGTCTGGGCGCGGGTGATGGGACGGCGTTTACGCACCCAAACGCGTTTTGATCTGGCGGTGGGCGATGTGTGTGGCGAGCAGGCGTTACGTCAGGCGATTGTGGATTACCTGCGGGTCTCACGCAGCATTGAATGCCAGCCAGAGCAGATTTTTATCACTTCAGGCTATGCGGCATCAATGACGTTAATCCTGCGCGCTCTGGCGCATCCCGGAGAGGGAATGTGGGTCGAAGATCCCGGCTTTCCGCTGATTCGGCCTGTGGTGGCTCAAGAACGCATTGAGTTGAAGCCGGTAGCGGTGGATGCCGATGGTCTGGATGTCAGCGCCGGGATCCGCGACTACCCGCAGGCGCGTTTTGTACTGCTTACTCCCGCACATCAAAGCCCACTGGGGGTAGCACTGTCTTTAGACCGTCGCCACCAGTTGCTGGAGTGGGCGACTCGTGCGCAGGCGTGGGTAATCGAAGATGACTATGACAGTGAATTTCGTTACCACGGTAAGCCGTTGCCGCCGCTAAAAAGTCTGGATGCGCCCCAGCGGGTGGTTTATGCCGGAACGTTCAGCAAATCGATGTTTCCGGCTTTGCGTACGGCATGGCTGGTGGTGCCCCTGACCCAGGTTGAACACTTTCGCCAACAAGCGGCGCTAACGGCCTGTAGCGTCCCGGTTCTATGGCAGCAAACGCTGGCGGATTTTATGCGAGACGGCCACTTCTGGCGACACTTAAAACGTATGCGACAACATTATGCCGAACGACGACAATGGATGGAAAACGCCCTGACCGAACAAGGATTTAGCGTCATTCCTCAGGAAGGTGGGATTCAACTGGTGATGAGTGTGGACGGAGATGATGTTGCGCTGGTGCGTAAAGCGAATCAGGCCGGGTTAGCTGTTCAGGCGTTAAGCCGCTGGCGAATAACGTCAGAAGGAAAGGGGGGAATATTGCTGTCATTTACCAATATCAGCTCGGCGGAAATGGCGCAACAGGCGGCGTACCAACTGCGGATGGCGCTGACATAAATCTATACCCGTCATACTTCAAGTTGCATGTGCGTTGGCTGCGTTCGTTCACCCCAGTCACTTACTTTAGTAAGCTCCTGGGGATTCGCTCCCTTGCCGCCTTCCTGCAACTCGAATTATTTAGGGTATATAAGGTTCTTACGATATGCGTCCCACCATCGCCACCCGTTTATGGACTTTTCTGAAAGCGTTGCTAATGCTGAATCAGGTAAGGTAAGCCCGCAGTAAAAGATAACGAGGAAAATAATATGTATTTACGACCTGATGAGGTGGCGCGCGTACTTGAAAAAGTGGGCTTTACCGTTGATGTAGTGACGCAGAAAACGTACGGCTATCGTCGTGGCGAAAATTATGTGTACGTTAACCGTGAAGCACGCATGGGACGTACCGCATTAATTATCCATCCCACGCTAAAAGAGCGCAGCTCTTCGCTGGCAGAACCGGCGACGGATATTAAAACCTGCGATCATTATCAGCAATTCCCACTGTATTTAGCCGGTGAGACACACGAACATTATGGTATTCCGCACGGCTTTAGCTCGCGAATTGCGCTGGAGCGTTATCTGAGTGGGTTGTTTGGCGACGTTAATTCTAACTAATAACGCGACTGGCAGTGCCAGTCGCGAAGAAGCGTGTCAGGCTTTAGCCTGATGATAGCTGCTGACCTTAAACAAGCGGCGGCAATAATCAAGAAAGTAGCCATAGACAGCGCCCATCAGCATTGATACCACGATGTTCGAACTTACTGCAGCCGTAATCTGGTGCCAGTCTGCGCCAACCGTCAGCAGAATAATCACATACACCGGCGACTGGAAGGTGACATAAGCCAGCACATCCGCCAGATTTTTTGCCCATCCTGCCTGCGTGGCTTTACGCGCCGCGCGCATGAACAAATCACGGTACATGCCGTATGGCCACGCGATCAGTATGTTGACAGGGATAGCGACTAATCTGGAATACAGCGACTGTTCGAAGCTCATTCCAGAAAGGAATATTTCGATCAACATGTTCACGACAGAACAATAAACAACCATCGCGAACGTGTCTGCTACTGCATGACGCAAGCGTGACTGCGGAGAGAACATGTTAATGCTCCTTGTAAAAAGGGGGAAAAAGGTTTTGCATACCTTAACTGCTAGTGATTTGTCTTGCTGCTTTCGCGTTTTAATAGGATATCTGCCTGGATAATAACTAGCAACTAGCTTAAAATTTTTATTTATTGTCTTTTTGTCGATAAAGTGCTCTGTAATGGTTTGTTTTTTGTTCGTTTTGGTGTTTTCGTTGCTGTGTTAATTAAAATTCTTTTAGATCAAAGAGTTATTTTTGCTTGTTTTTCTGGATTTTTTGCGCTCCTTTTCTGAATGTTGACTGATGTGCAATATGTATACTCGTTGGTTCCACGCGATGCCGTGGCCTGTTTCTTAAGTGACGTACTGAGATACCTTGCAGGTATATTCAAAGCTGCAATCAGGGTCATAGAATATATTGTCTGAGCGATAGCAGAATGGATGCTATAAATATCAGAGTTGGCTATTTGTTTAATGACCTGCGAATAAATTAGACTGGAAATATAATAATCAGTTGCATACAATATTTAGCGTAATACCATTTTATGTTTTACGTTAAAGAGGTTTTGTTAATATGAGTTCAATGTTAAAAAACTTAAATAATATCCGCTCGCTGCGTGCAATGGCTCGTGAATTTTCCGTCGATGTACTGGAAGATATGCTTGAAAAATTCAGGGTAGTGACCAAAGAACGGCGCGATGAAGAAGAACAGCTACAGCGCCAACGCGCAGAACAGCAGGCAAAAATTAATGCCTTGCTGGCGCAGATGCAGGCAGACGGGATCAGCCCGGAGGAGCTGCTGAGCATAACACCTGCTACGACACGTTCAGTTAAAAAACGCCAACCGCGCCCGGCGAAATATCGTTTTATCGATCTCAATGGTGAAACGAAAACATGGACCGGGCAAGGTCGCACACCGAAGCCAATTGCCCAGGCGCTGGCTACCGGTAAATCTCTTGATGACTTTCTGATCTAATTACGAAGGCGGTGAGGAGATCCTCACCGCTTATTTTCAGCAAACGCCGAAATCACCCTCTTCGGTATATCGCGTGACATCAGCTGCTTTCAGCGTGAATTTATCACCGTTTTCATTATTGGCTTGTACCGCCACAATTTGATCGTCATTGACTTCAACAACCTTCAGTTTTGGACCGCCCATACGCGGTTGAACCAGATCGCCAGGTTTAAACATATTGTTGCGCTCCTTTATTTATCATTTATCGCAGAACTCACCATAGATCACGTCAACCGGCGGGTACAGTGCTGTTTCAATGATTACCGCTTAATGAGTACGTCGGTTCCAGGGCATTTTGTCCAGCAGACGCGCCATGCCGCAAAAGCCGGTCACGCCAGCGAGAATCAGCCCGGCCCCGACAAAACCGCTCAGCAGGAAGAAAGCACTGCTGACGGTGTAACCCAGAATAACACCGAGTAAGGCAATGCTACCTGCGGCTATCTGCACCTGACGCATCAGCGGTAACGGTTGTGAACTGTCTTTCGTCACCGGCAACCCTGCGGCTTTCCAGCCGTCAATTCCACCTTCCAGCAGCCAGACCTGCGCGGGCGCAGCAATGGCGCTCAATTTTGTTGCCGCATTTTGTGTACGTTTGCCTGACTGGCAGTGAAAAATCACCTGCTCAGCGCGTAAATTCGCAGGCAGCGATCCCTGCTCAAGCGCGGGCAACGGCGCCAGATGAGCCTCAGGAATATGCTCGTGCAGATACTCGTCAGCGTCGCGGATATCAATCAGTTTTGCACCTTGCGCGACCAGTGTCTGCGCCTCGCGCGGGGAAATCGTCCCAATAGTCATGATGGCTCCTTATGGGCAATACAGTGTTTTTAATGTGGCGATCAGCGAATTCACGGCCGCATTTTTAATGGAGTAGAGGATGCGCTGGGCATCGCGCTGGCTTTCTATCAGACCTTCTTCACGCATACGCGCCAGATGCTGGGAAGTGGCGGAAGGGCTAAGGCCGGTAACACGGGCTAACTCGCCTGCGCTGGTACCGGGTGAACCGCAGAGCATGCACAAAATCAGCAACCGTTTCGGGTTACTCATCGCTTTTAGCAGGGCGGCAGCTTGTTCAGCGCTGGCCTGGAGTTGTTCAAGTTCAGTCATATGTATTTAAGCATAATCTAAATTAAGCATATTCTAAAATAAACAACCAACGTACGCCAGCGTAAAGAGCGTAAAGGAGGGTAAAACAGCCGCGGAATGCTGGCGGAGTTGGGTAGAATGGCTACTCTTAGAGATAAAATCTCTTTTTAAACAATGATTAATTTTTTGCTTGTAGGGAGTGTGTATGGGTTTCTGGAGAATCGTTTTTACTATTATTCTGCCCCCGCTTGGCGTGCTGCTGGGGAAGGGGTTCGGCTGGGCATTTATCCTCAATATCGTTCTGACGCTGCTGGGCTACATCCCTGGTTTGATCCATGCCTTCTGGATACAGACGCGTAATTAATTCCTTTCAACTACGGCGCTTTGGCGCCGTTTTCTTTGGCCCCTTTCTCCTCTGCTACACTTTTGGGTGTTAATTGTTAATTACCGAGGTGGATATGGGACTCTTCAATTTTGTAAAAGATGCGGGTGAAAAACTGTGGGATGCGGTCACTGGAAACCATGACACAGCCGATCTGGCAAAAAAAGTGCAGGAACACCTGAACAAAACTGGCATCCCTGATGCGGATAAAGTGGACGTGCAAATTAACGAAGGCAAAGCCACTGTTTCTGGTGATGGATTAAGTCAGGAGGCGAAAGAAAAAATTCTGATCGCGATTGGTAATATCTCCGGTATTGCCAGCGTAGATGATCAGGTTAAAACCTCTGCGCCCGCCAGCGAAAGCCAGTTTTATACCGTGAAATCAGGGGATACCCTGAGCGCTATTGCTAAACAGGTTTACGGTAATGCCAACCTGTATAACCAGATATTTGAAGCGAATAAACCAATGCTGAAAAGTCCGGATAAAATCTATCCTGGGCAGGTTTTACGTATTCCGGAGCAGTAACATTATTCAGGCTTATTCCGTCAGCAATTTACCGGACATCGCCTGTTGAATAATCGGAATCGGCGTCAGTAGGTGCTGGCGCATTAATTCGCTGGCGCGCGCGGCGTCGCGTGCCAGAATTGCTTTGGTCAACGTTTGGTGCTGATCGTGTTTGTCTTCCAGCATCTCCACCGACAGCACCGTTTTTCGCAGCCAGATAAACCGGTAGCGCGCCGCCAAATCGAACAGTCGTTCGCGCATTTGCAGCAGATATTGTGAACCACAGCCAGCGACAATCGCCGAGTGAAACGCCTGATGGCGCTGATCCCACTCGTCGAGCATCTGTTCGCTGGCATCAATGGCTTCAAGCTTACTAAGCATATGCGCGCGCGCCAGAATTTCAGCTTCCCAGGCGTCGTCGCCGCGTTCAATGGCCAGCGCGACCAGCATGGCTTCCATATTGGCGCGGGCATCGAAAATATCGAGCAACTCCTGCTCTGACATCGGGGCAACCCGATACCCTTTCTGATTTACCACCGTCACCAGCCGCTCGGCAACTAACTGCGAAAGCGCTTCGCGTAGCGGTCCCACGCCAAGCTCATAGCGTGAGGTCAGCAGGCTCATACGCAGTTTTTCATCAGGCTGATACACACCGCGGATGATGTCGTTCTTCAGCCAGCGGTATCCATCAATGGCCGTCGGTTGGGGAATGGCGGTCATAGTCATACTCCTGAAAGGATTTCCCGGCCTGCGCCGGGAACAGGTTTAATGCGTATTTTGCAATGGTGCTTTTTGCCAAGATAGCAGTTTTTTCCAGCGTGACATAATGGGCACGGTGCAAATAATTCCTATGGCTAACAACCCGGTAGAGATAACTTCCAGCTGTTGTGCCGGGCGAAACAGCATGACCACCAGCACAAAGATAATAAACGCGATGACCAGCCAGGTAAGCCACGGATAGAGCCACATTTTCAGTTTAATTTCGCCGCCTCGCGCCAGCAGGATTTTGCGCATCCGCAGTTGAGAAACGGCAATGACCAGATAGACCAGCAGTGCGATGGCACCGGAACTGTCGATCAGGAATTTAAACACCTTGGCTGGGGCGTAATAGTTGACGATGACGGTGAGGAATGCGGCACCGGTAGACAGCAACACCGCCACATAAGGCGTTTTACTGCGGTTCGTTTTCCCCATAAAAGCGGGGGCATCGCCACGGCGGCTCAGGGAGTAGAGCATACGCGAGGACGTATACAGCGCGGAGTTGAGACAGCTAGTCACCGACAGCAAAATGACGCAATCCATGATCAGTTTCGCGTGCGGGATATGCAGTAGCTCCAGTACCGAGCGGTAAGAACCGACTTCTTTCAGTCCCGGCATGTTCCACGGGATCAGCGCCACCACCACAAAAATAGAGCACAGATAGAAGATGGAGATACGCCAGATAACCGAGTTGGTGGCGCGAACGATATGTTTATCCGGGGTATCGGATTCGGCGGCGGCGATGGTAACTATCTCTGCGCCCATAAAGGAGAACATAGTGATTAACATTGCGCTGATCACGGCGCCAAAACCGTTGGGCATAAAGCCGCCCTGATCCCACAGGCGCGAAACCCCGCTGACATCGGCATAAGGGTAGAAACCGCTAATCGCCGCTGCGCCGAGGGTTATAAACGCCAGAATGGCAATCACTTTGCACAGCGCCAGCCAGAACTCGAACTCACCGTAATTTTTGACGCTCAGTAAATTACTGCCGGTTAATGCCAGCGTGATAACCAGAGAAAACAGCCAGATAGGAATGCCAGGCACCCAGGAGTGAAGAATGATGGCGGCGATATTCGCCTCCAGCGGGATAACCAACACCCAGAACCACCAGTACAACCAGCCGATGGTGTAACCCGCCCACGGGCCAATGGCCTTATCGGCGTAAGTGGAAAAAGAACCGGTATCCGGTGTGGCGACGGCCATTTCGGCCAACATGCGCATAATCATCACCACCAGCAATCCGGCGAACAGATAGGCTAATAATACTGCGGGACCGGCTTCTGCAATCGCCACGCTTGAACCGACAAACAGACTTGCGCCGATTACCCCGGCAATAGACAGCATGGTGACGTGGCGTGATTTCAGCCCGCCCCCTAAATCATGTGATTGTGACACTTGCCCCATCTTTAAACCTCTCGAAAGTATTTCACTTGGGAGAGCACCCCGGCATTCCCGCGCCGGGGCACGCGTATTATTGTTATTGACCCTGTTTGCCGGATGGCGGCTCCGCCTTATCCGGCTTAAAACTCCCCGTTTTGATACGGGTTTAACCCTGCTTTGCCTCGGCAAAACACTGGGCGATAATGTCCAGCCCCTGGCGGATTTGCGCATCTTCAATAGTCAGCGGGACAAGAATGCGCAGCACGTTGTAGTAAGGTCCGCAGGAGAGCAGGATTAGCCCTTTATCGCGGGCACGAGCGACGATTTCAGCTGTCAGTTTGGCATCGGGCTTCGTGCGATCGCCGTCTTCGAACAGTTCGATAGCAATCATCGCGCCCAGCCCGCGTACGTCGCCAATCTCGCGGTGGGTTTCCGCGATAGCCAACAGGCCTTCACGCAGGGTTTGCCCCAGCTCGTTGGCTTTTTGCAGCAGATTTTCCTGCTCGAAAATGTTTAGTACCGCCAGCGCAGCGGCACAGGCAATTGGGTTACCGGCATAGGTACCGCCCAGACCGCCCGGTGGAATAGCGTCCATGACGTCGGCGCGTCCGGTCACGCCTGCCAGCGGGAAGCCTCCGGCGATGGATTTGGCGAAGGTGGTGAGATCGGGCGCAACGCCCATCTGCTCCATGGCAAACAGCGTACCGGTGCGGCCCGCACCGCTCTGTACTTCATCAGCAATCAGCATGATCCCGTGTTCGTCACAAATAGCGCGCAGACGTTGCATAAAAGCAGGGGAAGCGGCGTAAAAACCACCTTCGCCCTGGACGGGTTCAATTACGATGGCGGCGACGTCTTCTGGCGCGGCATCGTTTTTGAAAATGCGGTGAATGCTGGCGATAGCATCGTCGTCACTGATGCCGTGCAGCGGGCAAGGATAAAGCGCGCGATACACGTGGCCCGGCATCAGCCCCATTCCGGCAGAGTATGGGTTCACTTTCCCAGTCAGTGACAAGGTGTAGTGGGTACGGCCGTGGTAAGCACCGCTGAAGGCGATTGTGCCGGTGCGTTTGGTGGCGGCGCGGGCGATTTTCACCGCATTTTCTACCGCTTCAGAACCGGTGGTCACCAGCAGGGTTTTCTTGGCGAAATCACCCGGCACTTTCTTATTCATGATTTCGCACAGCTCCAGGTATGGCTCATAGGCCAGTACCTGGAAACAGGTATGGGACAGCTTTTTCAACTGCGCTTCTACCGCAGAGACGATCTGCGGGTGCAGGTGACCGGTGTTCAACACTGCAATACCGCCAGCAAAGTCAAGGAATTCACGGCCTTCAACGTCCCAAACCCGACAGTTTTCTGCACGCTCGGCAAAAATAGGGTGGATCTGGCCTACGCCACGGGGAACGGCGTCGCTGCGACGTTGCATAAGTTCTTTGTTGGTGCTCATCAGGTGTTCTCCAGTATTTATTTTATTAAAGGCCGATGCACATATATTTGATTTCTAAGTAGTCTTCGATGCCGTATTTTGATCCTTCACGGCCAAGACCGGAGGCTTTGATTCCCCCAAACGGGGCGACTTCGTTGGAGATAATGCCGGTGTTAATGCCGACAATGCCGTATTCCAGCGCTTCGCCAACGCGGAAGACGCGGCTTAAATCACGGGCGTAGAAATAGGCGGCCAGACCAAACTCGGTGTCGTTGGCCTGAGCGATGACGTCGGCTTCGTCTTTAAAACGAAACAGCGGAGCCAGCGGTCCGAACGTCTCTTCTTTGGCGACCTTCGCGTTGTCAGGCACATCTACCAGAATGGTGGGCTGGAAGAAGTTACCGCCGAGCGCATGAGGTTTACCGCCCGCGATAATGCGCGCGCCTTTATCCAGAGCATCGGCGATGTGCTCCTGCACTTTGGCAACCGCTTTATCGTCGATCAGCGGTCCGGTGGTGACCTCTGGTTGCAGACCATCGCCGAGATGCAGTTTGCTCACAGCCTGCTGAAGTTTTTCGGCAAAACGCTCATACACACCGTCCTGCACGTACAGGCGGTTGGCGCAGACGCAGGTTTGCCCGGCGTTACGGAATTTCGAGGCCAGCGCGCCTTCCACAGCTTTATCGAGATCGGCATCGTCAAAGACGATAAACGGCGCATTGCCGCCCAGTTCCAGCGATACCTTTTTGATGTCTTTGGCGCACTGCTGCATTAACTGACGGCCAATTTCGGTTGAGCCGGTAAATGACAGTTTGCGCACCAGCGGGTTGCCGGTCAGTTCGTTACCGACCGCGCTCGCAGAACCGGTCACCACGCTGAAAACGCCAGCCGGGATCCCGGCGCGATTAGCCAGTTCTGCCAGTGCCAGTGCGGAGTAGGGGGTCTGGCTGGCGGGTTTAAGCACCATCGTACAGCCTGCCGCCAGCGCGGGACCGGCTTTACGGGTGATCATCGCTGAGGGAAAGTTCCACGGCGTAATCGCGGCGGTAACGCCGATCGGCTGCTTGATGACGATCAGACGCTTATCGGCCTGATGGCCAGGGATCGTATCGCCATAGATGCGTTTACCCTCTTCGGCAAACCACTCAATAAATGAGGCGGCATAGGTGATTTCGCCTTTGGCCTCCGCCAGCGGTTTACCCTGTTCCAGGGTCATCAGGCGGGCGAGATCGTCCTGATGCTCAATCATCAGGTTGAACCAGTGGCGCAGAATGTTGGCCCGCTCTTTGGCAGTCAGCGCACGCCAGGCCGGCAGAGCGCGGTTTGCGGCGTTAATCGCTTCGCGGGTTTCATCTGCCCCCATTTTAGGTACGCTACCCAATTTCTGACCGTTGGCGGGATTGGTCACCGCGATGGTCTCGCCGCTGTTGGCGTCACGCCAGTTGCCGTCGATCAATGCCTGCTGGCGAAATAAGGTTGGATCGTTAAGTTGCATGATTGCTTCCTGTCTTAATCGGTTTAACGGGTAAATGCGGCGTGTAATGTCTCCACGCTACGTGCCGCACGCAGCGTGCGTCCGGGATTACTCTGGTTCTCCAGCAGCGCATGAACTTTGCTGACAATATGTGCACCGATAGGGATTGCCGATGTTGCCGCCGGAGAAGGCGCGTTACAGGTGTGAATTGAGCGTGGCGTGGTGACAAACAGAAAATCGTCGATAAGCTTGCCATCAGGTGATACCGCCTGTGCCCGCACGCCCGCAGGCCATGGTTGCAGATCCTTAAGCGTCAGGCTCGGACAGTACTTTTGTACCAGACGCAGATAACCGCTTTTGCACAGCGAATTCTTCATTTCGCCAAGCCCTGAGCGCAGGTTGTTTTGCAGCACGCGGCGAATACCAGAAGAGCCGAGGATCTCCAGCGTATCGCTGAGCGAGAAGTCACGCTTACGGTAGCCTTCACGTTTAAATGCCAGCACCGCGTTTGGGCCGACCGTGACGCTGCCGTCAATCATCCGGGTCAAATGAACACCGAGAAACGGCATAGCCGGGTCGGGGATGGGGTAGATCAGATGGTTAACTATCTGATTATGTTCTGGCGCCAGGCGGAAATATTCGCCACGGAACGGGCAGATGATAAAGCCAGGTTCAACGCCGAGCATTTTCACCAGTCGGTCCGCCATCAGGCCAGAACAACTAATCAGCGTCGCGCCTTCATATTTCTGGCCCTGACGGGTATGGACAATCACGCCCGTAGCGTGCTCTTTCAGCGCGCTGACCTCGGCGTTGTAAATAATCTCACCGCCTTTGGCCTGGAAAATATTCGCCATCGCGGCGGTGACTTCACGGTAGCTGACGATCCCGCTCGACGGAACAAAAATGCCGCCCAGACCGGTGATATTCGGTTCACGCTCGCGAAGCTCCTGCGCATTCAGCCATTCGCGCTCCAAACCGTTAGCGGCGGTGCGATCCCATAGCGCGCGCATGCGCTCCATTTCCAGAGGGGAGGTGGCAACCAGCATTTTTCCGCAGACGTCGTAGCGGATGCCGTTTTGGTCGCAAAAGGCTTTTGTGGCGCGATTTCCGGCCAGGCAAAACTGCGCCTTCAGGCTGCCGGGAGTGTAATAGACCCCGGCATGAATGACGCCGCTGTTGTGGCCCGTCTGGTGACAGGCCGGGCCGAACTCTTTTTCCAACAGCGCGATTCTGGCGTCCGGATAGACATCAATCAGCTGCATGGCGGTCGACATGCCGATAATGCCGCCGCCAATAATCACAAAATCATACATCCGCTTTTTTCCTTCGCGCTTACTGATGGGTCTGGTAGTGGTTTGTCGCGTAAGCGAAATAACCACGCTGGCGCATCAGTTCGCGGCGCAGGTCAGGATGCGAGGTGAAACGATCGCGACCGTGTAGCCAGAACAGGTTGTTGATCAGCAGGAATTTACCCACTGAAACCGGTACGGAAATAATACTTTTGCTGGTTTCCAGCGCGTCGGACAGGTCACTCAGCCAGACGCCTTCTTCATAGTCTTTTGGCTGGACGAACTGGTCGATGTAGCGCATCACCGGACGACCCTGCTGGTCAACGTCAAATACCGGATGGAACACTTCCTGGCTCACGTTTTTGCTTGGCGGCGCGGCAAAGCGCATAGGGCGACGCGCTAGCGGATGGGTAAAGTACTGATCCAGATGTTCCCAGTCGTCGAGGTGCAGCAGCAGCGAGTTACCGCCGGTCATGTTCTGCTCGTCAATCTTCATCATCAGCACGTAATCGGTGATTTCTTCGAGATAGGTTCCGTCGTTGTGCAATTCCATCACTCGGTGAGGCTGGCGCAGATAGCTGTCTGAATTATCGACGTTTTTCACCACAAAACGTGCGTAATATTGACCGCTCATCGCATCAAAATTCGAGCGTCCGATTAGATGCGCTACCGCCGTCGCCAGCTTGACCATCTCTTCTGCCTGCGCCACATCATCCACGCCAACGGCATTGATCAGCAGTGCGCCTTCGGCACGATCGAGCAACGTTTTCAGCAGCAGAGGCTGCAACTGATTGCCGCACAGGTCGTCGAGGATCTTGCCCACTTTGAAGCGCAAGAAGGATTTGTATTCCAGCGCCTGCACCGGCCACTGCGCGACGGCCTGCAGAAATTGCTCAGTGGTTTCAGCGGAAAAAGTCAGCTCCAGCAGGCGTGGGGACTGGGCTGATGGTTTCAGCGTGAAACCGCTGTAGTGCTGGGCTGGATCTTCAGCGTTCGGTTTTACGGCAGTCAGTGCGTTCATCAAATCGTTCCTCTCAGTAGATTGTCAGGGAGATATGGCGCAGCTCGTTTCGTAGCCATAAATTAAAAATATCTACATTTTTGAAAAGCGCGCACAGAATGAGCTTCTTTGTTTGTTATTTGTGATCAAAGGCAACAATTATTTAACATTGTAAACGGTGTGGATATCACGGGGTGAGGCGGGAAGGCGAGCTATCAGGCGTCATACCAGCAGAGTTTTTGTCTATCTAACTTTTTGGATATTAATGAATTTTTTGAGTGGTGCCACGTGTTCCACGTGGCCAATTAGTCTTTTTCTTCTTCAGATTTATGGCGACTGCTTTGATTGCTCAGTTGCGCTATTGGCAGAGACCGAATACGACTGTGAATACTCGGCGTAGAAAGGGTAGATGGTAATAATATCGTCGCTAATACTCTGTAACTGACGCAGTTTAACTGAGAAGTAACTTAATGAAGTTTTATTCGCGTTGCAGGCATCTTTGCGTTTCTTCCCGACGACCAGGAAATCTTTTAGTGCTGCAATATTATTCCTGCTGTTGATGCGAGCGATTTTAATTAAAACATTGAAATGTTCTTCGCTGAGGCTTCCATTTGACAAAGAACGATAGCTACGTGGACGGCAGTGTGACTGAGAAGGATGGCGCTGTGACATAAAAGGATCCATGGCTTTGGTTTCAAAAGTTCATTTTTTGCCATAGAAAAATATAAAATTTAATAATTTGTAATAACTCTAATTTAATCTAAAATCCGTAAAAATCAATAATCTAATTTTATATAAATTTATATAAAAAATGATATATATAACGAGTTCATTATTGTGAAGCATGAGCGAATGATTAAGCGTTTATCGATCCTGGACGGCGATGTATAGAGTAGGTTTTCAAGTGTTTTTATGAAATTTTGCGGTGGTGATTATTTTCCTTTGGTTGATGAAACATATTGTTACATTTTAACTTGAGTTATGGATTATTCTTTGTTTAGCGATATATTTTATTAAATTTATATAACTTTTATTTGTAATAACGATACGTGCATTTTTATATCACAATTTTTTAACTGTTTTATTAACAATTTACTGTATATTTGTTAGGCTGAATAACAAAAAAAATAGCCACTTTTTTTCCATGTTTACACTTGGTCTTATTTTACTATCATAATACAAAGTTAAATATGGCTGGGATAGATGGATGATTAAATGAAGTATACTTTATCAGCAAAGATATTCATTAGTGCTCTGGCTGTAAGCACAGTTTTTATCGCATGCTTGCTTTCCTGGATTGTCACTTTGTAAATGTTGGGTGAAAAAATGAGCTCTAATGAAGAAATTGATTTATTAGATTTTATAAAGTATGCCTTTAATAAATATCTACTAATATCATTTATCGTGTTTTTCTGTATTGTAATAGGTGGCGTGTTTTGTTACATCAATAACGATAAGGTGACGTTAACACTTGATATTACACCGAAAGTTTACTCACCATTTTTTTACACTTCATGCAACGATGATGTTGAATGCCGTAATGAAATATTCAAAACATTATTGGTGTCCAGAGTTGATAGTCGCTTTAGTGTCAATGAAAATAAAAAAAGTAATACCCTGAATCTGAAAGCCTTGGTTTCCAGGAATGAAGCAAATGAAATTGAGAACTCACTGCTCTCTCTTAACGCCGCACTCAATGCATGGTATGCAGATGATGTCGACAACGTATTGCAGGAGTTAAATGCGCGGCACGCTGATAATAAATCAACAGAGACCCTATCGCGTGCCTATCTAATCACAGTGGCAACGAAACGTTATTTGGATAAGGGCGATATTGTTATTATATCAGAGCCGGTAGTGGTGGCTCGATACAATACTACTATGGTTCTTTTATTGTCAGCGCTTGTAGGACTTATTTTTTCTTTGTTATTGGTGATGTTAAGCTACCATAACCGTCAAGAAGAAAATAAATGTATAAATTGTCAGTTTAATATTAAGTAAACTGCTCCACTTAACGTAATTACGCCCCTGATGATTTGCATCGATAAGGGGCGTTAAAATATTCATTAACGTATAGAGGAGAGGAACTTAAAATGGAGTAGAATGATTTTCTCAAGTGTCTACATTAAAAGCTAGCTATGACATTTTTGAATTCATGAAGATGATTCAATTTTAAATAGTTTAGACCTGCTTTCCTGTGCGCATACAATGTTGGTGGTGTACGTCCAGTCTTTTCTGCAATCTCTTTTATCTCAACACCTATAAATGAGAGCCATAATGCTTCCCATTGATATTTTGTAAGCCCCAATATGCCGTTAGCACAGTGAGGATGACGGGAGCGAAGATAAGTACTTCTTTCAATGGAATCTTTTAAATCCGCAATCGGCGTTCTGATGTCATAGGCCCTCAGTCCGGTCATATCGACAAAACGTCTTTCATTCGCATTTTTTTGATCATATAACACAATGCCTTTCCAGCCGTAGTTGTTGGAAATCTTACGCGTCATATCGAGCATTTTGATACGTTGTTTAAGGGTACTACCCGTGGTTACTAGCAACATGATGCCGATGCTTGCTGATGGATAGCAAAACGCAGGCGAAAGGTCTGATTCATTTATCCATGTGAAATCCACCAGGTTCTGGATGGCTAACTTCAGATAGCTATTAGCCGATACGCACACGATCTTAATATTATTACTCATTTTATATGAATTAGGTAAGTTAATTAATATTTGCACAATACCAAGGGTACATCTGTACGACGGAGCGACTAATGCGTTGCAATTGCCTGAGTTTAATTGACAGACAACTCTGTGAGATGCCGCTGATAAGACAAGCTTCATTTCGTTTTAATCCATTAACTAAATGAAGTTCGAGTGCGTATATAATCTTTTCACTATATATACTGGATATATCAATAAGCAAATGGAAATGGGTTTTATCTACCATTCCTGGTGTTAGGGTCCCTGGCGCTGGAATAGAAGAGTAATGTTCTGCAAAGCCATCCTTAATGTTCATTTCTTCCTCATGGCGCAAAATGATAACTATTGGCTTGAATGGTTCATTGATGAACTCTTCTTTAATAATAGCTTTAACATTGATTTAGTAAATAGCTCACAGTTTTATATTTGGCATTTTTGCGGGTTGATTTAATTCAGGAGTTACAAAAAATCCAATAAAATCAATTGTGAAGATGTTTTTTTGTTAATTATAACATTATGTGTTTTGATGAATTTGGCGATAATGCTCCTGGTATTTATTAAATAATGATAAAGGTTTAATCAATATAATAGAAAATTGATGTTTATTAAATGTTAAATTTATTAAAAATAATATAATTTGAATAAAGATCTAATAATTACCATGTGGACTAAAATGTGCATCGATCTAACATAAGAAATGTGCAATGCATTGCCAGACAACCGACTGGTGCAAATTAACTCTTTTGTGTGATGAAAGCATAAGTACTTCTGGTAACTGGATGTGTAAGCCATACGAGTATAACTTTTTAAAAATCTCTAAGGCACCTACGTTAATTTTTTTAGGAGGATTACTTGCTATTATGAAAATTATAATTTTTTTGTGTGTGGTAACAATATCGACACAAAATAGTGAATTTTATGTCAATAATAAATTTTATACATCTGGCTGATGAGTAATTTAATTTTCTTAGAAAACATACAGTTGTATTATGACTAATAAACTTTATTTGCAAAGGAAAGATAAATAATATAAAAATGCCAGAAATATTCATCACCTGGATAAGTATGAACAAAAAAACGTATAGATTTAGTAATGGGTGGATTATTGGTTTTTATGTTATATTGATCGTCTTGTATTTGGGCGTGGGGTTATGTCTTTCGCAATTTAAAATAAGTGTAAAAAACGTCCCGCAAACAACATACTTAATCGTCATTGTGGGACTGTTGTTTCTCTATACAATAATGTTTTTGTTTATGCTGTTTCAATATCTATGTCGAAAAGAGTTATCCTATATCTTTATTCTGGGTATAGCATTTATTAGCTGTGATATCTATTTTATTGAAACGATCTATATTGTGCAGGCGCTGATTAATGATAGTGTTTCAATCGAACAGAGAAGCAATGACATTGCTATCTTTTACTACTTTCGGCAATTGAGTTTTATCATTACGCTGTGTATCGGCATTAAAGCGTATAGAAACGATACGATTGTCATTGAGGATCAACAAAAGAAGCCGATACTGGAGATGATAACGGTCATCGTTGTGGTCGCAATAGGTATTCTTGCTCATAATTTATCAAGTTATAATCCCGATGTCGTGATAGATATCACCTGTTTAAAAGACGATCTGGTGACGTTGCATTGGGAATTAAGATACATTTATTCGTTAATTGCAGGTTGGGCCATAGCTTTAGTCTACCTTACGTTGAAAACCCGATTGAACAATGCGTTGTGGGTCAGTATCGCTCTGATGTGCTGCTCGGCGATATTAACCAATTTATTACTTATCACTCTTGATGAGTACAGTATGTATATCTGGTACGTCAGTCGCGGACTTGAAATAATAAGCGCATTATGCGTAATCTCAATTTTAATGTTTAATACTTTCCTGCTACTAAAAAGAGAAACGGAATCCTCTATGAGAGATGCACTAACCAAAATTTATAATCGTAAGCTGTTCTATAAAACACTTAACTCTGCCATGCTACGTGGAAATGTTTGTGTGTTGATGCTTGATATTGATAAATTTAAGAGGATTAACGACACTTATGGACATCAGGAGGGAGATAAGGTGATCGTCTCCATCGTTTATATCATTAATAAATCGATTCGTGACTCCGATGTATTTGCTCGGGTGGGGGGAGAGGAGTTTGGTATTTTATTGAAATGCAATGATAAACAGGAGGCTATGGTGGTGGCTGAGCGGATTCGACAAAATGTAGAAAAACTCACGTTACCGCCAAATGTATTTGGTATTAAAGAACAGATGACAATAAGCATCGGGGTTTATTTTAGTTCTCCGAAAGATGAATCGGGTGATAAAGTCGTTTCCTATGCTGATGCTGCACTTTACGCCGCAAAAAATGCAGGCAGAAATAAAGTGATGTATTACTGCGGTCCCCACGAGCTAACGTGTCCGTGCGTACAGCCATAACCAGCAGTATGTTAGCCGGCCAACAACGCCATCGCGTAGTTGGCCGGCAATATTGACTAACCTGCATCTACCTGCGGTTTACTGTTGCGTTTACGGATCATGCGCAGCACCGGCGGGACCACGATAACCAGTACCGCCATCACCAGCAGCACTTTCGCCACGCCGCTGGCCCACAGAATATCCATACTCCCGTTACTGATAGACAACGCCCGGCGCAGGTTCTGCTCCAGCATTTCCCCGAGAACGAAGCCCAGAATCAATGGCGACATTGGGAAGTGCATTTTACGCAAAATGTAGCCCAGCACGCCGAGGGCGACCATCAACACCAAATCGAAGGTAGTGCTGTGGACAGCGTACACACCTACCGCGGAGACTGCCGCAATAGCGGGTACCAAAAACCACAGCGGAATGGTCAGCATGCGGGTAAACAGACCGATCAGTGGAATGTTCATCACCAGCAGCATTACGTTAGCGATCAGCAGCGCTGCAATCAGCCCCCAGACGATATCCGGCTGTTCAGTGAACATCGCCGGCCCCGGGGTGATGTTGTACAGCGTCAGCGCGCCCATCATCACCGCCGTGGTACCGGAGCCCGGCACGCCGAGCGTCAGCATTGGGATGAAAGAGCCGCAGGCCGAGGCGTTGTTGGCGGCTTCTGGTGCTGCTACGCCACGAATATCCCCCTTGCCAAAGCTGTCGCTGTTGCCGCTGAGCTTTTTCTCGGTCATGTAGGTGATGGCACTGGCAATGGTGGCGCCAGCGCCAGGCAGAACGCCGACGAAAAAGCCAATCACTGATGAACGCAGGGTGGCCCCTACGCACTGTGCGCCTTCTTTGGCGTTGAACAACATGCGGCCCGTTTTACGCACCAGCGTCTGGCCACTGCTGGTATGTTCCAGCATTAACAGTATTTCAGAGACAGAGAACAGCCCAATCACCACTACGATAAACTGCACACCGTCGGAGAGATGGACACTGTCAAAAGTAAAGCGATAAACCCCGGTGTTGGCGTCTACGCCGACGGTCGCAAGTCCGAGACCGATAAGCGCTGCCAGAAATGATTTCAGCGGATTTTGCGCCATCATGCTGCCGAGACAGGCAATGGCGAAAACCATTAAGGCAAAGTATTCTGCCGGACCGAAGGCCAGCGACCATTGGGCTAACGCTGGGGCGAACAGAATGATGCCGCCAATGGCGATAAGCGAACCAAAGAAAGAGCTGACCGCCGAGATAGAGAGCGCCACGCCGCCGCGTCCTTGCTGCGCCATCGGGTAACCATCCAGCGCGGTCATAATCGCCGCCGCATCGCCGGGAACATTCAGCAGGATGGAGGAGATGCGCCCGCCATATTCACAGCCAATGTAAACCGTAGCCAGCAGGATCAGCGCGGATTCTGCGGGCAGATGCAAAGCAAAGGCCAGCGGCAGCAGGATCGCCACGCCGTTGATTGGCCCAAGGCCAGGCAGCAAACCCACAATGGTGCCTACAAAACAGCTTATCAAGGCGATGACCAGGTTTTCCGGCGTCATTGCCACCGCGAAACCCTGAGAAAGATAAATCCAGGTATCCATCGTTTCTCCGTTAACCCAGCCAGGCGCCGAGTGGTAAGGTGACGTCAAGCAGTCGGTCAAAGGCATACCACAGCAGAATGCCGAGCACTGCGCCGGAAATACCCGCAGCCGGGATGGTTGCGCCGAACAGCATGCCAATCACCACGGTGAGAATGGCGGTGGCGATGGGAAAACCGAGCCACTCAAAACCCCAGGCGTACATCAACAGAACAATTACCATCGTCAGCAGCTTTTGCAGCACGTGGCGACGGGGCCAACTGATGGTATCCGGATGGCGCAACAGCAGCGCCACGGCGCATACCAACATCAGACTGATAATGCCCAGCGGGAAGGGACGCGGCCCTACGGGTTCATAGCTGTATTCGCTGCTGATTTGCCAGGCCACGAACAGCCCGGCTATGCAGAGCAACAGCCAGATACCTGCAAAAATACGATCGCTCATCATCTTTGCCTCTGCGTTTACTTCGCCAGACCGAAGGCTTTCGCCTGCTCACGATAATCCGTAACCTGTTTTTTCACGTAGTCGTCGAGCTGTTTGCCGCTCATGTTGAACTCAAACAGACCGCGCAGATCGCGTTGTTTTTTAAACTCATCGGTCTGCTGGAGTTTGTTAAAGGCATCAACCCACCACTGATACTCAGCGTCGCTGACTTTTGGCCCAACGTAGAAGCCACGAATGATAGGCCACACGAGGTCATAACCCTGCTCTTTGGCGGTTGGCACGTTGGCTAACTGGCCCGGTAGGCGTTGATCGGAGAACACCGCGAGCACGCGGATTTTGTCGCCGCTGAGGTAGGGCACCATTTCACTAAGATCGCCGGAAACTACCTGCACGTGATTTCCCATCAGCGCGGTAACCGGTTCGCCACCGCCCTCAAAAGCCACATAGCGCATCTTGTGCGGATCGACATTGGCTTTTTGCGCCAGCAGCGCCGACTTCATCCAGTCCTGGCTACCGATAGAAGCACCTGCGCCAATGACCACGCTGTTAGGGTCTTTCTCCATTGCCGTAAGCAGATCTTTCAGCGTCTTCCATGGCGCATCCTGACGTACGGCAATCATGCCGTAGTCGGTGCCGACACTTGCCAGCCAGCGGACATCATCCACACCGTAGCGACCAAACTTGCCCTGTGACAGGTTCAGCAGGGAGCCGCCGGAGAAGGCCACCACGGTTCCCGCTTCAGCCGGGCGTTGAGCGACGATCGCGTTATAGGCCACGGCCCCAACGCCGCCAGGCATATAGGTCACGCGCATCGGTTTTTCGATAGCACCGGTTTCCATCATGCTCACCTGAATCAACTTACAGGTGAGATCGAAACCACCGCCGGGTTTAGCAGGGGCGATACATTCAGTGCGCGATGGCGCTTGTTCGGCCAGTACAGAGGTACTCATCAGTAAAATGCTTGCAGTAAGGGTACGAAGTAACTGTTTTTTCATTGTTTATCCTCACGCCGGAAAACCGGATTTTCGGGTACGGAAGAAGATTTTTGTGATTATGTGAGCCGATGTGTAGCAGTTCGGTTGCGTGATTGTTAAAACATTAACCTTTCAATTCCCTTTCAATGCGGCAGAAACTTTGCAGGATGTGATATGCGTCTCTTATTAGCGGAAGATAACCGTGAGTTAGCTCACTGGCTGGAGAAAGCGCTGGTGCAAAACGGTTTTGCCGTTGACTGCGTTTTTGATGGCCTGGCGGCCGACCATCTTTTACATGGCGAAACATACGCGTTGGCGGTGCTGGATATCAATATGCCGGGGCTGGATGGTCTGGAAGTCGTTAAGCGGCTGCGCAAACGCGGGCAGACGCTTCCTGTCCTGCTGCTGACGGCGCGTAGCGCAGTGGCCGATAGGGTGAAAGGGTTGAACGTCGGAGCCGATGATTATCTGGCAAAACCGTTTGAGATTGAGGAGTTGGATGCTCGGTTGCGAGCCTTGCTGCGTCGCAGTGCGGGACAGGTGCAAGGCATACAGCAACTGGGGGAGCTGGCGTTTCACGATGAAGGCTATTTTCTGTTGCAGGGGCAGCCGTTGGCGCTCACGCCGCGAGAACAGGCGCTGTTGACGGTGCTGATGTACCGTCGGTTGCGACCAGTTTCACGCCAGCAGTTGTTTGAGCAGGTCTTCAGCCTGAGTGATGAGGTCAGTCCTGAAAGCATTGAGCTGTATATCCATCGTTTGCGCAAAAAGCTACAGGGAAGCGATGTGCGCATCGCCACATTACGTGGTCTGGGTTATGTGCTGGAGCGTAGCGATGAAGTGGGTTAAACCCCAATCGTTATACCTGCAACTGCTGATGTTTTTGGGCCTGCCGCTAATGTTGCTGTGGGGCCTGTCAGCATTTAACAGCTATGTCAGTGCGCTACAGGCGGCGACCCAGGCGTATGACCGCACGCTGCTTTCATCCGCCAGGACCGTCTCCGAGCGGCTGGTGGTGCGCAATAAACAGTTAGAAGTGAATGTGCCATGGGTGGTGCTGGACAGCTTTGAATTGAATATGAACGACCGACTGTATTACAAAGTGGTTGATCCGGCGGGGAAGGTTATCTCTGGTTATGACGATTTACCGGCGATGCCGCCTGCTACCTCGCGCACGCGGCTTTATCCGGCGCTGGCATGGTTTTATCACACTGAATATCGCGGTGAGGCAATCCGTGTGGCGCGTCTGCTGCAGCCTGTCAACGAAGGTGGCATTGTTGGCATGGCGGAGATTTATGTTGCCGAAACGCTGCAATCGCGGCGTTATCTGGCGCGACAGCTGTTGTTTTCCTCGTGGGTCTCGCAAGGGCTGCTGGTACTACTGACTCTGGTGCTGGTTGGCTGGCTGCTGCGCCGGGTGCTACGCCCGATGCGCCAGCTGTCATCGCTGATGGTGCGTCGTGAGCCGGGGCTACTGACGCCGCTGCCGGAGCTGCTGCCGTGGTCGGAAACCCGTCTACTGATTGTGGCGTTTAACCGCTATCTGGACCGACTTCGCGGCCTGATTTCTCGCCAGGAGCGCTTCAGCGCGGATGCTTCCCATCAGCTTAAAACGCCGTTGGCAGTGCTGAAAACTCAGGCGGCGGTGGCTCTCGCCAGTCAGCAGCCGCAGCAGTGGTACGAGAGTCTGCAAGCCATGAGTACCACGCTGGATAACACCATTCAACTGACTGAAAGGCTGTTACAGTTGTCGGCGGTGAAGCGCAAAGAGCAAGGGGAAAGGCATTTCTCGCCGGTTAATCTGTATGAGGTGGTGCAAACCAGCTGTTTTACCCGACTGGCGCAAGCGCGTAGTAAAGGGATCGATCTGGGCTATGAAGGGGATCAGGACGCGGTGTGGGTCGAGGGCGACGAAGTCTTGCTCGGGGAACTGTGCGGGAATCTGCTGGATAACGCACTGAAATACACGCCGCCGTTAGGCGTGGTGACTGCCCGACTGCGGCGAGAAGGAGAGGCTGTGGTGCTGGTGGTTGAAGATAGCGGGCCAGGCATTGATGAACAAATGGTGCATCAGGCGCTGCTCCCGTTTCATCGTCTGGATAACGTCGGCAATATTCCTGGGGCAGGAATCGGTCTGGCGCTGGTCAACGACATTGCTCGCCTGCATCGTACGCACCCACAGCTATCCCGGAGTGAAGCATTAGGCGGGTTAAGCGTACGGATGCGGTTTTTATGTCTGGAGCGAGAAGGGCAGGACGATCGGTGTCGTCCAGCGCCCGTTATTTAAAGGTCACTGTCGCATTGACCGGGATACTAAATGCGCCTGGTTGAGGAGGGTTCTTCAGCCAGAACAGGGTCGCCATGAACTCTTTGCGCCGACTGTCGCTCTGGTTGTTAAACGCGCCGCTGGTAAAATCGATGCGGTTGCCGCTGATAATATCCCCGGCGCCGGGCCGTGCAGCATCCTGAAGCGTAACGCCGATATCCGGCGTACCCTGACCGGTAAAAACCGTGCCGCTGTTGTGCGTGGTGCCGGTAAAGGTTATCGCGTAATTGATGCCGCGACATTCATGCTTCCCGGCAGCTTCTGCAGCGATAACGGCAAACTGTTTGCTGTGGCTGTTATCCTTGCCCGCTTTGGCTTCGGTAATGCTGATCCTGCCAAACTCGACGGTATCCGTTCCTTTGTCTGAGGCAATAGAGACGATCGGTTCGCAGTTGATATAACTGATGTTATTCAGGCCGGTCAGCGCGGGGCCAAAGTTTTTTGCCGGATTGCTGGCGGAACAATGCGTACTGCAAGAGTTAATGCTGCCAATACCGTCGACGACGAAAACTTTGTTGATGGTGCGACCCGCCAGTGCGGGCAAAGGATCCGGGAGCTTTCCGGTGGCGACCAGACTAAGGTTAAAGGTGAAAGAAAAAGTTTGCGGAAGTGCCAGGCAGGCACTGGTATTTCTGTGGCTGTTACTATTGCAGTAGCCGTTTGAACCTGTTCGGGGCAGCGTTGCCTGATATTGCGTGGTGACGGCCTGCGCGCTCTGATCGTAAGAACGACCATCGATGCTCACCACCAGTTTCATATTGGTTCCCTGCAAAAAATGCGCAAACTCATGGTCGGGATCGATGTAGATTCTGGCCGCTTCGCCCTGGGGCATATGGTCCGTGTCGCTGCAGGTGACGCTAACGGTCTGTGAATTGGACACCCAGACGGTGTCTCCGGCGGTGGTGCTATGGCTAATTTTAATCGGATCAACGTGTACAGAGACGCTGTTTGCTGTACAGGTAACCGCATAGCTTGTACTACTGAAGATCGGCAAACAAAACAGCACCACGAGTTTAACTATTTTTAACGGATTCATTGATTGCACCTTACGAACCGACGCACTGGGCAGTAATTTGTGTATATCCGATTTTCTTCACCGGCTGGTGATGGTTATCCGGCATTTGAATAAAGCAGTGTTCATTGGTATGTGAGCCCCAGCGCACTTCCAGGCGCGAATTATCTTCCACGCCGCTGGCATACAGAGCGCCATGCAAACCGACCAGGCCGTGATTGCGGCCTTTGGCATCCCGAACGATCGCACCAACCGGCGGGGCTATGTTGCCGGGTATGACTGCATTCACCAGATAGTTGCGCCCGCTGAAAGTTTCAAACACGACTTTGCCGATGGCTTTCTCTGTCGGGACAATTTTTTTCTGTGCCTGGGGAATATCCAGACCGGCGCCAATATCGGCGGTATTCAGACTCACCACGTTGTAATGCCAGGCATCTGCCGCAGTCAGGACCGCATAGCCGTTATCGTCTATCGCCACGCCGTTTTGTTGCTGGATATGGACGCCGTCGGCATTTTGAGCCTCGACCAACACCATGGTGTCACCCGGAGAGTGCATAAGCGTAACGCCGCCTGCGTGCAGCATCGCCCCGCCGCTGATGCCCATATTCATATTCTGGTAGTTGCGCCCGGCGCTATAGCCTCCCTGAACGTTCATCTTGTCGCCTTGCCAGGCGGCGTTAACGCCGGCAGCGGAATCCTGTCGATCGGTGGTACTGCCTTGAACGCCCCAGCTCAGACGATCGTCAAATGCGGTGTTGCTGTAGCTGGTGGAGTAGCTGTCGCCATTCTGCTGGCTATGCATCACGTTGGCAGAGACAAAGCCGTGGCTGTCCATGAAATCAAATGGGATGGATAACGTCAGGTTGATACTGCGGTCCTGGTAGTCGTACTGGTTGCGGGTGTCCTGCACGTATACGCTCCAGTTAATTTTCCCCAGCGTATCGTTGTAACCCAGTTGTATCGTGCGGTCGTGACTCCCGTTGTGCCAGTAGTTTTGCTGGCTGGCGCTGACGTAAAGCGAGGCGTTATCCCACAAACGCTGATTAACAGAAACCTCAAAACGTTGGCGGCGATTATTGTAGTTACTGGTGTAGTAATGCTTTTTGTTGTGCTGCTCGCCAGGGTAACGCAACTGCTGATTGGGGTCGTCATAGGCGATGTCGTAATAACCCGAGGACCAGCTGTTATGCTCGTTAATGGTGTCGCTAAAGCTGTAATAGCCGGATGTATTGTAGCGGTAGCCAACCAGACGAAAATCCGTGCCGTACTGGTTCAGCGATTTAGAATACAGGAAACGGTAACTTTGCCCCGTGGACGCTTCTCCGCTGGCAAGCTGTGCTCGGGCGGTGGTGATATCAAAGGAGATCGCGCCAAACTGATGCAGATCCTGAGCGACCCCGGTGGCAATCGCGTTGTAACTTTCCGCCGCCAGTAAACCGCCGTACAGCGTGGTTCCAGAACTGAGGCCATAGCTCAACGTTCCCTGGACAAAACGGGGCCGCCAGCCGCCACTGTAACCGTCACGGTATTCCCCGGCCGTAAACTGAAAACGGCTGTTATCTGCGCGCAGCATGTTCGGTACCGCCGAATAAGGCACGCTGAAATTGAGACGGCTGCCATCGGCTTCAATAACGCTAACATCCAGATCGCCACTCTGGTTGCTGGGGTTAATATCGTCGATGTCAAACGCGCCCGGCGCGACGTTTTTACTGTAGATCAGGTAGCCATTTTGCCGGATTTCGATTGTGGCATTGCTGTTGGCGACGCCGCGAACGACCGGGGCAAAATCGCGTTGGCTATCAGGCAACATATTTTCATCGCTGGTGAGCTGCGCCCCGGTAAACTGGATGCTGTCGAACACATTGTCATCCGTGTAGGTTTGCCCGATGCGCAAGCGGCTACGTAGCGCAACAATATTGCGCTCCACCCACGTAGAAACCGCCTGCCACTGGCGGCCTGAACCGCTGGCGTAGCTGAACGTGGACTGGTTACGGAAATGCCATCCCGCCAGGTTGATGCCGTTGGCAAAACTGGCAAAGACGGAGTCATGATCCTGACCCTGTTCGGCCAGGCGGGTGGTATTGACGTTGTAGCCGACAAAAGCGGCATTAACCCCATCGTCATAGGCAGACTCCGGGACTGCATCGTGTGCGGTCGAGAGCAGAAAAGCTTCCGGCACTGAAATATCAATACGCTGGTAGTTTGCATCTGCCGTCAGGCGGCTGTTTGCTATCAGCGCTGTGAGCTCAATGCAGGTATCGCTGCGGTCATCCGGGATTTTAATCCCGTATCTGCGCAGATCGTCAGCGCTTAGGCAGGGTTGTGGCTTGCCTTCTGGCTGACGTCTTTTGAAGGCAACATTGCGCGTCTCAACGAAGCTATGATCAATATAAATATCGTATTCAAACGTCCCTTCGCTAAGCCCATCATTACGGGCGATTTGCACCACGGAGGTGATATTTTGCGCACCATGCACAAAGCGGGTATTAAACTGTGGCGCACCGCTGGCGTAAGCAGGCATACACAGGACCAACGTTGACAGCGTAAAGACCCTTTCCTTAAACCGTTGCGGTTGCTTATTTTTTATCATCATTGCAACCCCTGGCTTAATAACACGATATCGGGACGTTATTGACCGCGTTAGTACCGCCGTAATCATCTACCCAGTTAAAGTCGATGTGGCTAACTTTTTGCTGCGACAGCGTAAACGTGCGTTCGCCATGAGGATTAACCATATCGGCATCAACGTTTTGGCCGTTAATATGCAATTGCGTCAGAGAAATATGTAACGGTGTCGGATTAACGGCACGCAGAGTATTTCCGTGACATTGCCACTGTAATTTCTCAACCGCTTCAGGTAGCGTCATATTCAACCCCGCAGGGCGATAAAAGAGTTTGATGCGAATTCGTTGCGCCAGTTGTAAGGTATTTTCCTCGTTTTCAATGGTGGGGATTTCCTGCACGTTAATCCACAATACCGATTCAACATCCTGGGGAAACCCGTTGCCCTGGTAAATCGCCCGCAACACGGCGGATTTATGGCCGTCGAGTTTCAGGATCGGCGGGGTAATTATCATTGGCAGATTGGCCGGCGTCTCATCCGGATTACCCTTATCCAGCCATGTCTGTACCATATATGGCTTGTCTGTATTATTGTTGACGTCAAACATCGCTGCTTTATCGTTCTCATTATAAATAACGCGTGTTTGACCCAAATTAATCGCGCTGTGTGCGGTGCTAACCACGCACAGCAACAGATAAAAGAAGACTTTATTCATCAGGTGCACTTTCCAGATTCAGGGAACAGTGCCATCCATAGCAATCAACGTCCGTTATTTATAAATGACGGTGTAATTCATATCCGCAGTAATTGTGCCTGCCGCAGGCAGCGTTGCGCCTATTTGCTGATATTTGGCGACCAAATCAATATGTGCATCGCCGTTTTGGTTCGGTGTCAATGACACTTCATTCTGACTAGCGGAGAAATCGAGGGCTTTACCTGAGTTACCTTTATTGTCCACTTCAATGCCGACATCGGTGGCTGCTCCTGTTGTACGAGTTGCTTCCAACAATGTGGTATTACTGCCAGGATTTTTACCGGTAAAGACCACCACATAGCTGTGTGCTCCCGTTGCGCCACTACAGCCGGTGAATTGCAACGTAAACTGAGTATCGCCGGTGGTAGAGCCTGCGCCGCCAAATAACTGGTTGGTGACTTGCGGTAATACGACGTTTGTATTTGTTGGATTGGCGGTGTTCACTACGCAGGTGCTGGCAACAATTTCACCGGTAAAATGGACCGTCGCGGTGGCTTTAGAACCTGCTCCCGCGGTGGTGGCGTAATTAGTACTTCCTGCCGCGCCAACATTAGCCGCAAACAAAGCAACCAGCGCGGTGCAGGTGAGTGTAATTTTCTTCATCATAACTCCGTTAAATTTATTATTTACCCAGAAGAGTACTTGTCAGAGGCGCAGATTCAGCCGGAGTACATCAATGTCAAAAAATGATGCAGGACTTCATTTAAAAGAAACGATTAACGTTTGTAAATTGCTCAACAAGTCATCCGCTGCGGATATTATTTATTTGCGAAAAATAAGTAAACATAATTTTTTATGTGTGATGAAAGGGTGTTTCAGTAATCTTTTCAGGTTTTTTAACACGGTGTATACATGATTATAAATAACGTATGGGATTATCGTTGTGGTACATTTAACAAAATATCAATGTTGTCATTTATTCTTTTTGGGTGTTTTGAATGAGCGGGTTGATCTGTGTTGAAATTACTGTTGTTAGATGTATAAGTTCGCAGAATGTTGATATTAGCGAGATGTGATATTCATTTTGGGGTTGAACAGTTACAGTGTGTTTTTTATACCTGTAAAGTCATGTTGGTCATCTTCAGTCATCGGAGTTGCTACAATTATTTAAACTAAATTTTTTGTGCTGAATTTGATTGTTCTTCATTTTTGTACATCAGAATGACGATAATTCTAAGATCCAATCAGTAAGCATCACGCTCACAATAAGCTTGCTAATCATTTTCTTGTTAATATATTCCCGTGTTATTTTTCTAAAGGATATTATATACGCTTATATATGCTACGGATTTCTCGTTGTGGGAAGGCGGCAAGTGAGAGGCTCCCGATGAGCCTACCCCAGTAAGTGACCCGGGTATTCATCATACAATTGCACTTACTATTAGTTCATGAACTGTTATCTGTCAATGCGATTTTTGTTGCAGGTAATTATATTTTCTAATGTGGAAAATAAATCGAGCTTGATTTTAATAGTCAATAAAATCATATTGATGCTGATATCTTGTGAGGTGCTTGTCACAACTTATCATCTTTCTTTTTACATTTGCTGACAATCTACCCTTGTGTTTTTTAAGCTTGTGATATAATTAACTTCATGAAATAAGAAAAAAACAATTAAAGATCAATCGATAATAGGTTGAGATATGCTTAAAAATTCGCTAAAGATTAGCAGTCAAGGATATCCGGTCTTTTTAAAACTGGTCGATTTCATTGTTATCAATGTGGTGTTAATTTTTAGCGCCCATCTGCTGGGTTTGGTGCCCTTTAACACCATTGCGATTTTGAGTCTTCTCTTCTCGATCTTTTTCTTACTGTTTGCTGAATACATTAAAATGTACCAGCAAAAGATTAAGACGATCGGTTTGCGTAATCAAAAACGCCTGGTTTTTTGTACGCTGCTGGCGATTTTTTTTAACGAACTGGTCAGTATGACGGTGGCTGAGCCTGAATCACTCGGCTACTTAGACAGACTGCCTTCACCGTTTTATTCAGCCATTATTTACTGGTACTTCATTCCATTACCTTTTCTATACTATATCCGCTTTTTTCTTTTCAAATACACCGCCAGGAAAAATATTCGCGTTGCTGTGATTGGGCTTACTGAGAACGGTCTGGCGGCGGAAAACGCATTGACCACTGAATATGCCAATATCAAATTAGACCTGGCATTTTATGATGAGCGCAGTCCATCCCGTTGCGGCGATGTGGTGGAGAAAATAAAAAGTCCCTTTCGCGGCTCGGTGAGCAATTTAGTTGAGGAAGCCAGGCAGGGAAATATAGACGAAATCTACATCGCTTTACCGATGGTTGCTTTACACCGAATTCGTCATTTTTTAGCGATGATGTCTGACACCACCGTAGATACCTATATTGTCCCTGACTTTTATACCTATAGTAACAACATGTCCAAGTTACGCTCCATCCACAACCTGCAAACTATCGGTATCTTCAGTTCACCGTTTGAAGGGGCGGGGTCGTTTATTAAGCGGGCGGAAGATCTGGTTCTTGGCAGCATCATTATGGTGATGATTTCCTCCCTGATGCTGGCTATTGCCATTGGTATCAAACTCACGTCCCGCGGGCCGGTGTTTTTCAAACAGGACCGCTATGGTCTTAGCGGGCAAAAAATTAAGGTCTGGAAGTTTCGTTCTATGCGCGTCATGGAGAATTCCGATACGGTTATTCAGGCCACGAAAAACGATCCGCGGGTAACCAAATTCGGGAGCTTTTTACGCCGCACTTCGCTGGATGAACTTCCGCAATTTATTAACGTTTTGCAGGGAAGTATGTCGATTGTCGGTCCCAGACCTCATGCGGTTACGCATAATGAGCAGTACCGCAAACAGGTTGAAAATTACATGATCCGCCATAAAGTTAAGCCTGGGATCACTGGGCTTGCGCAGATCAACGGGTTCCGTGGGGAAATTGATGCGCTTTATAAGATGGAAAAACGGGTTCAGTACGATATTGAGTACATTCAAAACTGGTCGTTATGGCTGGATTTAAAAATTATTATTAAAACTATTTTCAAAGGATTTGTCGGTAAGAATGCATACTAAATTGATAGTGATTACCGGAATCGTGATATCGCAGTCCGCATGGGCTGATTTAACACCGAAATCACACATTGGCTTTGCGGGGATAGACTTCCAGGGCAAGGTTGCTGTGGACTACGGTTATAATGATAACGTCTCTTATCAGCCACATAGCAACGATGCTATCGGTTCCTCATTTCAGAGTGCAGCGCCAGTGCTGAGTATGAGTGGAGAGCGTGGTCAGGATAAGTATTTGCTGATGTACTCCGGGGATTACCGTAACTACTCAAGCGATTCTGCTGATAACTACAACGATCATTTTTTCCGTTTTAACGGTGCCTGGCGTTATGGGCTCAAGCATGGTTTAACCCTTAATCTGGAGGATTCGCTTGGGCATGAATCCCGTGGTCGTGACATCACCGAGGGTTTTCTACCGAGTCAATTTGAGCAATATGGGATTAAATCCCCGCTGACGACAAATTTTATCAATAGTGAATTGCGCTACAGCTACGGTGCGCCTGATGGTCGCGGCAAAGCGGAACTGGCGTTGTTATACAAAAAACTGACTTTCGGTAACACTTCTGATGTTCGGGACAGCAGTGAAGACTTCTACAATTATATTCAGGAACAGGAATGGCATGAAAATAGCCTGATAGCGGAAGTTTTTGACCAATACTCATCCAGAACGCGCTTTCGCTATAGTTTTATTACTAACCAGCGTCGCTATGATAACAACTCAGAAAAAGACACGAATGAGTACTATTTGCTGTATGGCCTGAAGTCGCAGTTGACGGGGAAAACCAATGTCGACATGAATATTTCATGGCTGTATAAAACATTTGAAAACAACGCAAACTCGCATGATTTTAATGGTCTAAACTGGGACATAAAAGCGGAGTGGAAGCCATTACAACAATCTGTTTTCACGGCTCACTCTGCGCAAAGCATTAAAGACCCATCGGAAGTTGGTGGATATATTTTAGTGACCCAGTATGGTCTTTCTTACCAGCATTTCTGGTTAGGCACTCGTTTTTCTACTTTATTGGACTACTCATTCACTTCGGAAGACTATAAAAAACAGAACAAGGATCGACATGATAAAGATGGTGTGTTTAGCGTAACCATGAGCTATGACTATACGCCGTCGGTTAATTTTGAGATTAAATATCAGATAGATACATTAAATTCGAATAGGGATACTGACTCGTTTTATATCGGTCCCAACGACAATCAGGAAGTCATTAGAACGTTGGGTTATGATAATTCTATGATTATGCTTAAAGCTAAGGTTCAGATCTAAAATGAAAATAATAGAACTGTGCGCGGTTTTGCTTTTCAGTATCCTGTTGGTCGGATGCACAACGTCCAGCCCGCGATTAATGGACGATCCTGCTACTGTTCAGCAGGATTACCGACTTGGGGCGGGGGATACGGTCAATATCGCTGTTCATGGTCAACCCGATATGACGATGCGGTTTATTTTGGATAAGAGTGGGGAAATTAATTTCCCGTTTGTTGGTGCTCTTAAATTACAAGATAAAACCGTTGATCAAGTGACAAAAGAATTAACTCAACGCCTGACCGGAGATTATTTTACCACTCCGATGGTGACGGTGAGCATCGCCGAGTTCCGCAAATACTATGTTTCAGGCGAGGTGAAAAGTCCAAATGGCTTCGCCTATGAGCCAGGGCTTACCGTCGAGAAGTCTATTGCGCAGGCGGGTGGGTTTACAGACCGTGCGGACCGTCAAGATATCAACATTCGTCTGTCGGGTAGCAATCAGCTGCTTGAGAATGTCGATTTAACGCACTCTGTTCATCCAGGGGATGTCGTGATTATTGGCATGGGGTTCTTCTAACGATGAAACTATCTATAGTGGAAAACGGCAAAAAACGAGAAAGCAGTGTCGAATTCTCCCGCTTTGCCAAAGAGCTGAAAAAGAACGCCTGGAAAATCGCGCTGGCCGGTATCGTTGCTGGGGTCGTCGCGTATCCATTAATCAGCATGATGTCCTCAAAGTATGTTTCAACGGCGACGGTGCTGATTAAGGCGCAAGCTGATAACGTTTCTCCGTTTCCACAGGTTGATGGTTTCGATTCAACGCGTAGTGGTTACTACGAAACACAATATGCGTTGATGCATTCACGTATTGTGCTGGAGAAAGCCATACGTGATATGAAGCTGGATGAAAACCCGGAGTTTACCGGGGAAAAAGCCGGTGCTCGGGGGGCTGATAGCAATGAAAGTCGGCAACTGAGAATGGAACAAGCGCTGAAAACGCTGGCGAAAAATCTGAATGTCATTGGTATTCGTACGACGAACCTGGCGTCTATTACCTATGAATCAACGTCCCCACAGGTTGCGGCTGACATTGCGAATGGCGTCGCGCAGGCTTTCATCAACTACACGGTGGAGCAGAAGCGTCTGAAAGTGGAGCAAGCTCGTGAACTGAATTTTGAAAAAATGGAAGAGATTCAGAAGTCGATAGCTAAGCAAAAAGACGAGATGGACAACTATCTGAAAAATGCCGGGCTGCTGACCTTCCGTGGAATCGATGGTTTTGAAACCGAGCAGCTAAGTATCGTAACCAATCGCCTGGCCGATGCAACTCAGCGTCGGGTTGCCGCTGAATCCGTCTATAACGAGGTGAACGGGGGAGGTAAGTCCATTGAGAGCGTTATCTCGCTGCCTTCGGTCTCTAATCATGCTCAGATCCAGGATTTGCGCATTGCGTTGATTCAGGCGCAACGAACATTGTCCGAACAGCGTAAAGTCTACGGGCCAAAAAATCCCGCCATTTTAAAAGCAGAGGCCGATGTTCAGTCGATCCAAAACCAGACTGGACGAGTATTGGGTGAGCTGAAAGTCGGTTTACGCCAGCAATATCTGGCGGCGCTGGCGGACGAAAAAAACTATCAACAGCAGGTGACTGAGCAGAAAGAGATCTTCCAGAAAATGGCGTCAAAACGGGATGCCTGGAACAGTCAAAAGCTGTCGTTAGATAAAATGGAAGACCTGTATAAATCGCTTTATCAACGTACTCAAGAGCTGTCTCTGTCCGGCGTGAATGCTGATGCGGTGTTATACGACCCTGCGGTACCCGCCTTAAAACCGGCGAAACCGAATAAATCTTTGCTGTTGCTGATGGTGGTCATGCTGGTGGTGGTGTTCAGTATCATGTATTTCATTGTTAAAGCGGCAATGGATAACTCAATCGGTACCCTCAGTCGCATGAAAAAACGGCTCAATGTTGCTCCGCTGGGTGAAATCCGTCGTTTTAGCGGAACCTCAGGGCGCGCGCAGGTGCGGGACATGATCATGAAGAACCCGCTGAATGCCGATATTGTGCACGGTATCCGTACCCGGATTATGCTGGATAATCGACCTTTACAGACGCTTGCCGTGGCGTCGACGGAGCACGGCGATGGGCGTTCTTTGTTGGCGAATCTGTTAGCTAACTCTTTTAGTTTCGACCAGAAAACACTGCTTATTGATGCGGATTTCTTTAACACTGACGGGCTATCTTCTGAACTGGCGTCGGCAACATCCGCAGGTTTGGCGGAACTGTTGCGCGGGGAGGTTCAGCTTGAACAGGCGCGGATTACGCTCGGTGATCATCTCGATTTTATTCCGCACGGCAAGACAACCATCTCTTCTTTACTGATGCTGTCGTCGGGGCACGTTGAGCCCTTAATGCGTGAACTGAAATCGCACTATCAGCGCATTATTATTGATGTCGCTGCTGTGAATCAGAGTCAGGATGTTCAACTGATTAAACGCGCCGTTGATGGGGTGATTTTCATTGTGAAAGCCGGGACGGGGTCCGCCGGGCAAATCGCCAACGCGCTGGATAAGCTGGAAGAAAATAACGGCGTGGTAATTGGCGCGGTACTTAATGCGGTTGAAGAAAAAGATCTTGAGACGCAAGAAGGTCTGCGTTCACTGAACTTCAGTACCGATCAACTGATGACCACGCCAGGCCGCGTATGAGTCTACTGAAGAGCGCTTCCACGATAGCCGGTTCATCAGTCATCTCGCAGTTGATTGGTGCACTGTCTATTTGGTTGATTTCACACAAGTACGATATGGCTGAGGTGGGGCTTTATGCGCTCAACTACAGTATCGCCGTGGTGGGCGCTCAGGTATGTACCTTTGCATCACAGCTGTTAATTCCTAAACAGCAGGATGACGAACTGGTACAGAATGTTGTGTTTTGCCTGATCCAAAGCACGATCATTGCCTTACCTTACGCCGTGCTCACCGCGTGGCTGTTTCACCAGAACATCCTGTTTCTCTATTTGCTGACGTTGGCAACGGCGTGGGTTTTGATCTCGGAAAACCTGTCGCTACGCACGGCTAACTTTCGTTTTCTGATTTTCCAGCGTATTTCTGTTTCAGTGGTGGTATTACTTTCGGTTCTGGTTACGCATTATGTACAGCTGTTTTATTGGTCGTGGGCCTGCGCGACGATGGTGCTGACCATAAGCTGTATTGTGCATTCGTTTGATATTCGTTCGGTGGCAGCCAGACATCTGCGACCCGCCAGTAATTGGCATTTTTTCAAACAGAATATTCATCACATTACCAAAGTGGGCAGTGCGGAAGTGCTGGCGATGGCCAGCAGCAATTTGCCGATTATGCTGATTAACTTTTGGTTCTCGGCGCTGACGGCGGGTTATTTTTCCGTGGTTAGCCGCTTTTGCCTGGCACCGGTGGTGATCATCGGCAACGCGGTACGCAATACTATTTTTTCCAAGTGGTCTATCGACTTCAGAAATAATACCTTTAACTATCAGGAATATACCAAGGTACGTATGCTATTGCTGGTACTAGGGGTTATCTGTACCCTTGGGGTTTTTATTTTCTATCCGATTGTGATGCGCCTCGGTTTTAGCGAAGACTGGATTAACTCCATTGAGACGTCGCGCTACATGTTGCCCTATTTATTCCCTGCGCTGGCGATAAGCCCTCTGACGGTGATAGAACTTATTTTTGGTTCCCATCGCTATTTTCTGCGTATCCAACTGGAACAGCTGGCGATTGTACTATTCGCTTTTGTCGTGACGCCCTATTTTTATAAAGATTATGCAACGTCGGTCATCTTGTTTTCTTCACTGACATTTATTCGCTACGCCTTCATTTATCTGAAAATGAATAAGCGAGCCAATCTCCTGAAAGACAAGCCGGTGATAATATGACACTGAATACCGGATACTTTTTACAGGTTTATACTTTTGTCACGCTGATCCTGTGTGGCTTGGTGCAATACTTTACCGGTATGCAGTCAGTGCTGTGGATACCTTTTTTCCTCACCTTATTGATGGTGGGATTATTGGTGATGCAGACGCGTGATGGCTCGCTGCAACTGGATGCGCAGGAGACGATTGTTCTGGCGTTGTATTTCTCGTTCCTGGTACTGGCTGGGACATCGACGTTGATTCAGGGCGGGATCACCGTCGCGATTGTGGCATTTAAAAACGAAATTGCATTGTCGCTGGTGATGATCTGTTTGCTGCTAGGGTTTTGCAGGGAGTCGCAGATTTATCGTGTAACACGCTATCTGTACTGGGTTTTTTACGCGCAGATCCCGGTAATGATTTATCAGGTTTTACTGGTCGTTCCTCAGCGCGTTGCGGTGCGCGGCGAAGATGAGAAATGGGACTCCGTGGTTGGCACGTTTGGCGGTGACCCCATGGGGGGCGGGAATACTGCCGCAATGGGGCTGTTTTGCCTGTTAATTATGTTGTTAAAAGTCTCCGAATATAAGCATGGGCTCACCACGTTCAAATCCATGGCGCTGCATATTGTTCTCGGTATCGGGTTATGCATAATTGGTGAAGTGAAGTTTGTCATCCTGCTATCGCCAATATTCCTGGCGTGGGTGTGGCTCTCACCGAGCTACGTCAAAGACGTTAGTAAGGTTAATCTGAAGACGTTATTGGTTATTGTGGCGGGAATGCTGTTGCTCATTAGCCTGTCGATTGTGATCCTCGCGTACTATTATTCTACGGCGTTCGGTGGCGATCCATCGAAAAGCTCGTTAAGTATTTTTATCGACTCCTTAAGCTATATCTTTGATCCAAACTACATTATGTCTACCGGTGAATTAGGGCGCTTTACGACGTTCCTGTTCTGGTTGAAAAATAACGATCTGTGGGGGCTTTCAGGAACGTTATTTGGCTACGGACTCAACGCCACTAACAGTGGTAGTACGGTGTCGCCGGGATTTTTAAATATTATCTACAACTTAATTCTCGACTCGACTTCCCTGAGTATGTTGCTGTGGGAAGTGGGGGCGATTGGTACATTACTCTTTGTTAGCTTATTCATTTATATCCTGAAAGTTTGTCAGCCAAAGCCATTACTGAGACTTGAACAACTGGACCAGCAGGATCTCCAGTTGCTGAGTTTTGCACCGGCGTTTAACGCTTTTGCTATCAGTTGCTTAATTAGCTTACCTTACAGCCAGATACTGATGATTACACCGATGTTACAATTCCTGTTCTATTTATCACTAGGGGCAAGTTTAGTGATTCGTCGAACCGTCCTTCGCTGCGTAGGGTAATTGTATGGACCAAAAACCGTTTATTTCAGTGAGCATTAAAACACTCAATGAATCTAAATGTATTGAGAAGACGATTGACAGCATCCGTAAGCAGCTTATTGACTATCCACATAAAATTATTGTGGCAGATAGTCTCTCAACGGATAACACCCAACAGCTTGCGATCGATAAAGGGGTGACCGTAGTGTCCTTAACTGACCCTGGCGATCGCTGTTGTGGCGTCGGGCACCAGTTAGGTTATCTGTATAGTGAAGGGGAATATCTGTTGTTGATGGACGGCGACATGGAGCTGGAAGAAGGATTTGTGGATCAGGCCGTCGCCTTTTTGCAGGCTGAACCAGAATATGCAGGCGTTGCGGGAACCGTTGAAATGGATGATGCCGTTAACTATGAATTTAAGTCTCGTAAGCAACGCATTAATAAAATATATCCGCTCGGGGATAGTGACCATTTAGGCGGTGGTGGATTATATCGTCGCTCTGCGATTGAGAAAATTGGTTATCTGACTAACCGTAATTTGCACGCGTATGAAGAGGCTGAGCTGGGTCTGCGTTTAATCGAAGCGGGCTATAAACTGCGGCGTCTGGATATTCCTTATTTTATTCATACTTCGCATACCATGCCGACCTTTCAGATGCTCAAGCACCGTTGGAAAAGCGGATACTATCAGGCCCCTGGCGAGCTTTTACGTTGTGCCTGGGGAAAACCTTATTTCGGCAAAGCGTTAAAAATGGTCAGGAACGAGGCGATTTTTTCTGTTTACTTGATTGGCTTGTTCATTGCGGCGGTGACCTTCAATCTTGAACTTTTCGACATTGCATTTCTGCCCTTACTTGCATTTATTGCCCTGAAAACCATACAGAATCGATCGTTATTAAACGGCCTGCAAAGCGTAATGAACCTGGCCGTGCTTTCTGCCGGGCTGGTTAAAGGGTTGACTAAACCAGTACGCGATCCGTTGACTCCACCCAACAGTAAAATCATTCATGAATAACCGGGGCAGGCGCCATGAAAGTATTATTAGTTAACAAGTTTTTTTTCATTAAAGGCGGCGCGGAAACGGTTTATTTTCAAGAGCGCGATATGCTGAAACAGGCCGGAGTGCAGGTTATTGATTTCTCTATGCATCATGATAATAATCTCCCCTCGGACTATGCGGATTATTTCGTCAGCAATGTGGACTACCACAAAGAGAGCAATCTGCTGGGCGGTATCAAAACGGCGGTTAACTTTATTCATAATTCGCAGGCCTGCAAAAAAATGCTGGCGCTATTAGAAAAAGAGCGCCCGGATATTGTCCACTTTCACAACATCTACCATCAGTTAACACCGGCGTTGATTAAAGTTGCGCGTAATTTTGGCAGCAAAACGGTGCTGACTGCGCATGACTATAAGATTGTGTGCCCCTCGTATTCCATGCTGCGCGACGGCAAAGTGTGCGATTCCTGTATTACCGGGACGGTTTTCAATGCCTTCAGGTATCGTTGCCAGGAAGGTTCAGCCTCAAAAAGCTTACTGCTCTCCCTGGAGGCAACCTGGCAGTACATTGCACAAAACTATCAGGCGCTGGATGTGATTATTTCACCGAGTGTTTTTTTACGAGGTATCCTGCTGCGTACGCTGCCAAATTCGCGCATTGATGTCATCGTCAATGGCGTTGATGACAGTCGTCCCCTGGCCGAAGTAAGCGATGAGGGCTATATGCTGTACTTTGGCCGTCTGAGCCGTGAAAAGGGCGTGGCAACGTTGTTGGAAGCGCATAAAAAAATGCAGAACAGCGCGCCGCTGAAAGTTGTGGGGCACGGTCCGTTGCATGATGAATTAGCCGCCAAATACCCTGATGTTGAATTTTTAGGTTATGTGCAACAAGGAGAAGCCCTCGACAAGCTTATTAAGCATGCGCGAGCGGTGATCCTTCCTTCTGAATGCTATGAAAACTGTTCTATGGCGATATTGGAAGCGATGTCTTTAGGCAAGCCGGTTATTGGATCGCGCATTGGCGGCATCCCGGAACAAATTCGTGACGGTATCGAAGGGATTTTATTCGAACCAGGCAATGCGCAGGAGTTGGCAAATGCGATGGACGCCCTGGCTAACTCGCAAGAGAAGGCGCGGAATATGGGCTTACATGGCCGTGCGCGGTTGAGTGAAAAATATGCGCTCAGTAAACATATGGATACCTTACAGGCGTTGTATAAAGAACTGCTGAGCAGGCCATAGAATGAGTAAAAAAATAACGGTTTTTGGAACGCGTGGTATTCCCGATGTATTGGGCGGTGTGGAGACACACTGTCAGAATCTTTATCCTGCCATTAAGCAGCAGTTCGACGCGGATATTTGCGTGATTGCTCGCTCGCCATATGTAAATTACAAACGATCGGTCTATAAAAAAGTCGAAACCTACGCGCTGTGGGCACCCAAAAAGCGCTCGCTGGAAGCTATTGTCCATTCCGTTTTAGCGGCGTTTAGGACACGTATCGACCATTCGGATATTGTGCATGTCCATGCTATCGGCCCTGGTCTTGTGATCCCACTCTTACGCGTGATGGGTAAGAAGGTGGTTTTCACCCACCACGGACCTGATTACGATCGTCAGAAATGGGGTTTCGTTGCAAAAAAAATATTGCTGCTGGGCGAACGTTGGGCGGTGAGATATGCCAACGAGGTGATTGTGATTTCTGAAGTTATTAATCAACTGATCCAGAAAAAACATGGTCGCTATGATGCGCATTTAATTCACAATGGCGTAAATGAGCCGCGGTTGTTATCAGAGCTCACCATCGACAATACGCTCTCCCGCTTTGGGCTGCAGCCGAAAAATTATCTCGTTGTGGTTGGGCGGTTTGTGGAAGAAAAAGGGATGCATGATGCCATTGCCGCCTATCAACACAGTGGTTTGACCATGCCGTTAGTGTTAATTGGTGATGCGGATCATCCAACCGAATACAGCATTCGCCTCAAAAAGCTTGCCGCCGACACGCCTGGTGTCGTGATGACCGGTTTCTTACGTGGTGATGAGCTGCAGGCAGTGTTTTCGCAGGCCAGGCTATTTGTGATGCCTTCATACCATGAAGGATTGCCCATTGCGCTGCTGGAGGCAATGTCATTTTCTCTTCCGGCCGTCGTCAGTGATATTCCTGCTAACCTTGAAGTTCAACTGCCTGCCGAGACCTATTTTAAGGTGGGAGATGTAACCGGTCTGGCCGAAAAATTAGGCCAAGGGGTAACAGCAAATAGCGTGGACTATCGTGTATATTTACAAAACTACAATTGGCATGAAATCGCCAAAAAGACGGTTAACGTCTATCACTCAATTGATAAAGATATAGGTTAATTTTGACCAGTCCTCAAAATCGTCCCCCCGTCATCGAACGATTTTATACTCATCTTGATGAGACGATTGCGCAGGGGTTGACCCCTGAACAAAAAGAAGGGGTGGAAAATGCGATCCTGGCCTCGACGCTGGCTTCGCGGCATCAGATCGATATTCGCAGAAGCTTTCCCTTTTTCAGTAAGCGTTATTATCTGGTTTTTTTGTTTGGCAGAGATTTACGCCGCCAGCACCGCCAGGAATCGACCCTGTCGAGAATGTTGCTCACTTTTTTGCTGCTGATTGCCGTGCTGTTCGTCACCTGCTGCGTATTGTTGACGCTGTATATGATCAAATCCGCGTTAGGTATTGATGTGTTCCAAAATTTTCACGTAGGTATCTGGGATTGGTGGTTAAGTCTGAAAAACCACTAGCGTTAACAAACCTGTGGAGGCATTACTGCGATGAAGTGTAAATGGGTTTCTGCGCTGTTGTTAATGTCCTTTCCGTTAACGGTCATCTCCGCATTAACGACCGTAACCCCCAAAGCATTAACTGGCCCGCTGACCAATCCGGGGATTGGCGTGGCAAGTTTTCATCAGGGATACGGTGAAACGCTGGGGCTGGCGGACTATCCCAATACCGGATTTGAATACGACCGTTTTTACTGGCGGGACCTGGAGCCAGTCGAAGGCCAGTATAATTTTGCGTTGGTGGATGATGCCTTCAAATACGCGGCGGCACATCGTCCAGCAATGAATGTCGGGCTACGATTTATGGTACTGGCAGAGCCGGAAAGCGGCTCGCAAATTCCTGACTGGCTGATTAAAAAAGGCGTGAAAGGTACCTGGACGCCGGATAAAAAGACATTTGCCCCGGATTTAGACGATCCTCTGTTCATTCAATACAGCCAGCGTCTGTTGAACGCATTTGGTAAGCGCTACGATGGTAATGAGAATCTCGCGTTTGTTGATATTGGCATGGTGGGATCATGGGGAGAATGGCATAACAGCAACTTCCCGAACCTGAAGCCATTACTGGAGCGATACACCACGGCGCAACTGGATCGCTACGTCGCGATGCACTTTTCTGCTTTTCCGGTGACGCCAAAAACCATGCTGATAAGCGGCGGACAAAGTCTGGCGAATGCGGTGGAGCGTGGGGCAGGATGGCGTGCGGACTGTTGGGGGGACCTGCGCGTATTTTCGGACTCCTGGAACCATATGACTGATGATTACCCGCAGCGATTGCTGGCTGCGCAGCAGAGTTATTCAGGGTTCAACGATGCCTGGAAACGTGCGCCGGTCAGTCTGGAAATCTGTTCATATATGCAAGACTGGAAGAATACTTTTCATTATACGCGTGCCGAAGTGCAGGGTATTTTTGACTGGGCGGTCAAACAGCACGCCAGTACCATTAACCTGAAATCGAGAGCGATACCCAGCGACTATCGACCGATTGTCGACGATGCGCTGACCAAATTAGGCTATCGATTTCGCCTGGCGTCCCTGAGCCATGAGTCCGTGTGGGACAGCGGACAAACGCTGACATTGAACAGTACCTGGTACAATGAGGGTATCGCTCCGATTTATCTGCCTTATATGTTGGCATTCCGTGTTGTGGACAATGCTAATAAGGTGGTGGCACAGGGGAATTCCGCGGAGGATATTCGCCGCTGGCTCCCCGGAAAGTATCTGGTCAGTTATGCGTTATCTATGCCAGGCCGACTGGCAAAAGGGCAGTACGCGATTGAGGTTGCGATGTTGGATAAGTCGGGTGCGGCGAGAATTAACTTTGCCAATGAAGGGAAGCAGAGCAGCGGCTGGTACCGGGTATCAACAATAACAGTACAATAGTCAGACACAGCAGCGAGCCTGACGGTCAGGCTCGCTGCTGTGAACATTAAATTTGATAACCATTCGGGTTATTTTTTTGCCAGTTCCAGGTGTCACGCATCATTTCATCAAGATTGTAGACCGCCTTCCAACCGAGCTCTTTGTATGCCAGTGACGGGTCAGACCAACATTCGGCAATGTCTCCGGGTCTTCTGGCGACAAACTGATAATGAATTTTGGTCTGCGCCGCTTTCTCAAACGCCTCAATCAAATTAATCACGGAATAACCGACCCCGGTACCGAGATTAATCACCTTGTAGGCAGCGCCTTTGTTCTGGCAATCAAGCGCGGCTAAATGACCAGTCGCCAGATCCATGACGTGAATATAATCACGCACGCCGGTTCCGTCAGGGGTTGGATAGTCATTACCATACACCGATACGGTTTTAAGCTTACCAATCGCGACCTGGGAGATGTATGGCACCAGGTTGTTTGGGATACCGTTAGGATCTTCACCAATGCGACCCGATGGATGGGCGCCGACCGGGTTGAAATAGCGCAGGCAGGTAATGCGGAAATCAGGTTGCGCACGTGAGAAATCGGCCAGAATCTGTTCGACCATTAATTTAGAGGTGCCGTAGGGATTGGTGGTACCGCCCGTGCGTGATTGCTCGCTCAACGGCACGCTTTCCGGATTACCGTATACCGTAGCTGATGAGCTAAAAATGAAACGATTAACGCCTGCGGCCAGCATCTCATCCAGTAAAACCAGCGTTCCGGTGACGTTGTTTTCATAGTAGGCAAGAGGTTCTTTTATCGACTCGGAAACCGATTTGAGCCCTGCAAAATGAATGACATCGGTGATGTGATGGTTGGTAAAAATGTTTTTTAAGGCCTGTCTGTCGAGAACATCGGCGATATAGACAATGGGTTCCTTTCCGGTAAGTTCCGCGACCCTGTCCAGCGATATCCGACTCGCATTTGCCAGATTATCGATGACAACGACATCATCGCCTCTTTCCAGTAGTGATAAAACAGTATGTGAACCAATATAACCTGCACCACCTGTGACAAGAATTGCCATACAGACTCCAGAAAAATGCTAGAAACCCGACCAATTTTCTACCAATGTCACCTGAGAATCCAGTGAATCAGTTGTGTTGCCGGGAAAGGTAGATGTTTCTGTATTTTACCATAAATTTATATGATAGTTTTTTTAAGATAGCCAACAGACTGAACTTATTGATTTTTGTATCATAAGCAATGTAATTATTTGAGAAATTCAGCGTATGAACACCGTCACTGTGGTTGATCGATGAATTGATTTGTTCGATCAGATTCTCATCAAAGTTAATATCGTTAAGTGTAACTAGTTCTTTGATATAGATAGATTTTCCATAAGTTTCGGGCGTGCATTCCTGGGTGAGGAAGTACATTTTATTATCGACAAGATAAGGGGTACCAGCTCCTCGATGATGATGATTACTCACCTTTAATGTAGGGGTGATCCGCTGCCACTGACCATGAAGATGCTCTGCGGAATGAATAATTATTTTATTATCCATGGTGGTCGACAAAAGATAGCAAGTCTCATTTATTGAAAGAAAAATGTTATCTGTGACTTCGGTGTCAGAGAGTAGAACTTTAATTTTCTTCCAGCGCGCAGGAAACTCTACCGACTGGAACAGGAGCACTTCTTTTCTTTCTGATGATTCCGGGATCATGAAGAGTTGATTGTTGATATTAATCAGGAAAGGAAATGACAAATGACACCTCAGGTCGTCAAATCCTTCAAGTTTCACATCATCAATTTCAGTTAGTTCACGATCAAGAATGCGGCAGCGGAGCGTGCCTTTCGAGTTGCGGAAGCTAAAAGCTTCATAAAAAACATACAGTTTGTCGTCTTTTTCAATAAGAAAAGGATCGGCCTGAAACGTATATTTCTTTTTTAACTGCTGCGCAGCAGATTTATTCAATATTTCCAGCGTGTTATCAGGAAATAAGTGTGTACCATGATCCTTAATAATCATGATATCCCACGACTCATGATAGAATAACATGTTTATTATTCTTTTTATTTTCGCTTGCATTCGTACCTGCTCCTTTTTATCGCTTGCACCATGTATGAACAGCTACTTGCGGGGCAGCTCATGAGACTTGTCGCAATGTCGCAATGTCGCAATGTTGTATGAATGTGCGAAAACCGCGTGGTAACACCTGCGGTTATTTTAATGTTAGTGACAAGGATGTTTTTTGTCCATAGCACCAAAGTAGGTAAAAATTATCCAGAGCATCCTTGCTCCAGTGGAGGAATTACTCGAAATGCACTTGCGGGTTTTCAGCAAGGGAAACGTAGGTTTTGCTGTTTTTATCCAGGGTACGGATTTCACCGCTTTCGATGTCATATACCCAGCCGTGCAGACGAAGAGCATTATTTCTCAGTCCAACCGCGACACAAGGATGCGTTTTAATGTTGTTGAGCTGCGCGATAACGTTCTCTTCCACCATGGCGTTAACTTTATCGATTGGGTTAGCCCAGGTTTTTTTCTCGACCACGGCTTTCGCGGCATCGGCATAGTGCAGCCAGTGAGCCACAGCAGGCATCGGATCCAGAGGCTGGCTATCGGCGATGGCTTTCATCGCGCCGCAGTTGGAGTGTCCGCAGATGACGATATCCGTCACTCCAAGTGCCACAACCGCGTATTCGATGGTTGCGGATACGCCACCCGGTTCCGGGCCGAAAGAGGGGACGATATTACCGGCGTTGCGGATAACGAAAAGCTGTCCGGGATCTTGCTGAGTAACGAGTTCTGGCACCAGGCGGCTATCGGAACAGGAGATGAAAAGCGCTTTAGGATTTTGGCTGGATGCCAGGCTGCGAAAGAGTTCCTTGCGTTGAGGGAAAATCTCTTTTTGGAAGTTGAGGAAGCCCTCAATGATATGTTGCATAGCAGTGTCTCTTTTCTCTGTTTAAGCAGGTTATGATGAAGATCACACTTTCCAGTTTAACACCAGCCGACAGAAGAGAAAGACTTTATAGCAGTTCTGCAACATCTTTGGCTAACTTTTCTCCACCGCGGCGAGGCGAATAGCGTGATGTGTGCTATGTGCTTTCCCTTTTTTGCCAATAAATCGGAGTTGTAGCGATAGCCAGCATTCACGCGATACCGTACATTTTTATATGTATCCACATTTTAAGGAATCATCATGTCCAGACTTCGTGCTTTAGCAACAGCTTTAGTCGCCGTTGTCGCGATGACGATGTGCGCCACCCCAGTATTGGCCAACCCCGGTAATGGCAACGGCAATGGTAATAGTGGCAACCATGGAAATAGTGGCAACCATGGAAATAGTAGCAATCATGGTAATAGCGGGAATAAGGGCAATAGCCAGAAAGGCAATTCGCAGGCAGAACAACGTAAAAATTATGGTAAGCCGGACCATGTTGATAGTGACATCAGCTATAACGTGGCCAGACAGTATGCCGTCAGATATGGTTTGACGGGCTATAAGTCACTGCCTCCGGGTATCGCCAAAAATCTGGCGCGAGGAAAGCCGCTTCCTCCGGGGATCGCTAAGAAAAGTGTTCCATCCTCTATGCTGAACCAATTGCCGTATTATCCAGGTTATGAATGGCAGGTTGTGGGCGACAATCTGGTGTTGATTGCACTGAGTACGGCGATTGTCACCGCGGTAATTAATGGTGTGTTTGATTAAGTATTTTCGGGCTTAATGTGCTCTGTTCTACCGATGAGAAGCCCGCGTTGTGCGGGCTTCTCAGTTAATAAGGAAAGCTTACAGTCCGTACAGTTTTATTTTTCTATAGAGCGTGGCAATGCTGATCCCCAGTTCTGTCGCGGCTTGCTTTTTCCCCTCAACGCTTGAGCCGAATCGCTGGATGACGTTTTCGATAGCCTCCCTTTCCGCTTGTTTTCCTTTGCTGGCAAGCTGTCGGGGTTGCGCGGTCATCGTCGTTTTTCTACCGTCAGCGGCGGTAAGCAGGTAAGGGGGAAGATGGCTGGCGTTGATCCCAGCGGCTTCTCCGCGCATCACAAAAATGTATTCGATCACGTTGCGTAATTCACGAATGTTACCCGGCCAGTGCCAGGCATAAAGGCGATTAATAACGTCATCAGGCAGTTTTTGCGGTGGTCGCTGGTAACTGACCGAAAACTCATCGGCAAAATACTGTGCGAGGACCGCAATATCAGCCCGGCGTTCACGCAGGGAAGGAAGTACCAGAGGGACCACGTTCAGGCGATAGAAAAGATCTTCACGAAACTGATTATTTTCCACCATCGCGTTAATGTTTTTGTTAGTTGCAGCAATAATGCGCACATCAATATTGATGGTGTTATTAGAGCCAACGCGGGTGATCGCCTTTTCCTGCAATACCCTGAGCAGCTTGGCCTGCAGGTGCAGTGGCATATCGCCAATCTCATCCAGAAACAGGCTGCCGCCGTTGGCCAGTTCAAATTTCCCCATTCGCCCTTTGGGATCGGCCCCGCTGAATGCGCCGCGAACATAACCAAACAGTTCGCTTTCCAGCAGTTGTTCTGGGATAGCTGCGCAGTTGATTGTTACGAAAGGCGCGGCTTTACGTGGACTGCTCTGGTGAATGGCAAATGCCACGACCTCTTTCCCCGAGCCACTTTCCCCGGTGATGAGCACGCTGGCGTAACTGTTGGCGATTTTACCTATGGTACTTCTGAGCTGTTCCATTGAGGGAGAGTGACCAATTAGTCGTACCTGTATGTCGGACTCATAAGGGGATGGAGTAAGGTTACTCAGGTAGTCGTGTGCATCACGAAAGATAACCATGGTTAAGCGATCGTTATCCTGCGAGGAGAGCGAAATTTGTTTGCACAGTACATGATGTTTCTGACCTTCAAGCGTCAGCCACGCTTCTTCATCGCCATACAGGCTGTCCCCGGTTGTTTCAATGGTCAGAGGTAATCCCTGAACCTCGCGGTTGAGGATGCGATCGGCTGAATGATTGGCATGCCAGATAAGACCCTTGCCATCAATCGCCACCACGCCGCGGTCCATGGCATCGATCAGACGCCGAAATGCGCCAAGCGTTTCCTGTGCGCGTAAGCGTTCCAGGCATTCAAAGACCTTACTGGAGATCATTACGGCGATTTGCTCAATAAAGGTGACAAATTTATCAATCTGGCTCAGTAACGTGTCACGCTGTGCCTGGGTTGAGCAAATAATCCCGATCACGCCAATCACGCGATTATTGAGAAAAATAGGTGCGTTCAAATCCAGCATTTCAGAACAGTAGTGGTGTTTTTCACATAACTGACACAGCGGATGCTCGCCGGGGTTTTTGATCAGTACCGTTTCTCGCACCTGCAATACGTGATGATAAATGTAGCCATTTTTGGCCACGTTCTCATTGAGCATATGCCGGTATTTCCCGGTACCCGCGATGCGCATTAAAGATTCATCAATGATTTCAACGTCCGTGCCCGTTATGCCAGAAATAGCATCGGCGTAATTGCATATATCATCCTGAATATTGCTGAGTACTGAAATCATGGTACTTCTCCGACGGTGTGTCACATTTCTCAAGGAAAATGATAAATAGGCGAAATAATGCAAAAATGATTTGCGAAAAATCAATCTACCACGCTGTTTTTGAATGTTTTTCTTATTTTATCTTCCGCGATCACACTATTTATCAATGATGAGAATTTATCAAAACGAGGCGATAAACTGAGGCATTGATATTTTCGGTTGTCAATTTCAAATTTCATTTAATTTATTGAAATTAAATCCTTTATTAAAATATTTATAAGAATTTACTCAATTCATAAAAAGCTGGTAAGTATTTTGCTCTATTGCCAATACCGATAACGGAAATATCTCTGTATTGCACCGATTACAGGGAATGAAATACCAGGACAATGAGGTTTTATGATGCAGGAAAACTTATCATTTTTTATCAACCAGACACCGTTTACCGAACATCCGAACGCGCCGCTGGCACCGTTTAGCCGCCAGGAACTGGTAAAAGCGTTGAATTTTCATCGGTCTATTCCGGGCTACGCGCCGACGCCGCTGTATACGCTACCGGCGCTTGCACAAAAACTGGGCGTAAAAAATATCTACCTCAAAGATGAATCTCAGCGTTTTGGCCTGAAAGCCTTCAAAGCGCTGGGTGGCTCCTATGCGATGGCGTGCCATATCGCTGAATTGGTTGGTAAGGATATCAGTGAACTGCCGTTTGACGTGATGACCAGCGAAGAGGTTCGTCACGATCTGCAAACTGTCACGTTTGCTACCACCACTGATGGCAACCACGGTCGCGGCGTGGCATGGATGGCGCGCCAACTGAAGCAAAACGCCGTGGTTTATATGCCAAAGGGCTCTTCGCCGCAACGTCTGACCTCTATCCGTAACGAAGGCGCTACCGCTGAGATCGTCGATATGAACTATGACGATGCGGTTCGTATGACCGCAGAGCAGGCCGAAAAGTATGGCTGGATTGTCGTGCAGGATACCGCCTGGGAAGGATACGAAAAGATCCCGCAGTGGATTATGCAGGGCTACGGCACGCTGATGCTGGAGGCGATAGATCAGCTGCATCAGGTTGCGCCGACTCACATTTTTGTGCAGGCAGGCGTCGGCTCGTTTGCCGGCATGGTTCAGGGAATGGTGACGGCAGCCTGGGGTGAGAATCGCCCGAAAGTGATCGTCGCCGAAGCGTTAATTGCCGATTGCCTCTACCGCTCAGCCCGTTCGAAAGAGGGGGATGCCATTGCGGTGGGCGGTGATTTACAAACCGTGATGGCCGGTCTCGCCTGCGGTGAGGCGAACAGTATCGGCTGGAAACTGCTGCGCGACTATGCCAACGCATTTGCTTCCTGCCCGGATGAAGTTGCAGCGTTAGGCATGCGCATGTTGGGCAACCCGCTGGCAGGCGATCCACAGATTATTTCGGGTGAGTCAGGTGCGGTTACTACCGGTCTGCTGGCGCTGTTGATGACCTCACCTGAACTGGCGCAAACGCGTGAGCAACTGGGGCTGGATGCGCACTCTCGCGTGCTGTTAGTCAGCACCGAAGGGGATACCGACCCGCAACAATATCTGGATATTGTCTGGGGCGGACAGTACCCGGGCATCAACAAATAATTCCCTGATTAAGAGATATAACGGAGAAACCCATGTTATCTGCAAACCGCATTGAAGAAGTCATTAAAAACTGTCAGGCGCTGATCCAACAAAAAAGTTATTCCGGTCAGGAAGGTGAAGTGGTTAATGCCATAAAAACAATGATGCAGCATTACCAATTCGATGACATCCACGTTGATAAGTACGGCAACATTGTTGGCGGTATTGTCGGCAACCAGCCAGGGAAAACGTTGGTTCTCGATGGACATATCGATACCGTGCCGGTGAACGAAGAGAAGTGGTCCCGCAACCCATACGGCGGCGATATTGAAGATGGCAAAATTTATGGTCGCGGCACAACTGACATGAAAGGTGCCGTGGCGGCGATGATCTCCGCCGTGGGCTTTTTCGGTCAGGACAATCAGCGAAATTTTGCCGGTAAAATCTACGTTGCGTGCATCGTGCATGAAGAGTGTTTTGAAGGTATTGCCGCTCGCCTGGTCAGCGAGCGCTATAAGCCAGACTACGTGATCATCGGTGAAGCTTCCGAGTTAAACCTGAAAATTGGTCAACGTGGCCGCGCTGAAATTGTGGTCGAAACCTTTGGTAAACCCGCGCACTCCGCTAACCCGCAGGCGGGGATTAACGCGGTGTACAAAATGGCGCAATTGATCGACAAAATTCGCACGATTACGCCGCCAACGCATCCGGTTCTGGGGCCAGGCATTCTGGAACTGACCGACATTAAATCTTCGCCGTACCCGGGGGCCTCGGTGGTACCGGATTACTGTCGCGCAACCTACGATCGCCGTTTGCTGGTGGGTGAAACCAAAGAAAGCGTGATTGCTCCGCTGGAAAATGCGCTTGCGGAACTTATTGCTCAGGATCCGCAGTTTAAGGCCCGAGTGTCCTACGCGGTGGGTCAGGAGTCTTGCTATACCGGCGCCACGATTGAGGGAGAGCGGTTCTTCCCAGGCTGGGTGTACGACGAGTCCGACGAATTCGTGCAGGCAGCGTTGGCGGGCGTTCGTGAGGCTGGCTTTAATCCAACCATTACGCAGTACTCATTTTGTACCAACGGTAGCCACTATGCGGGCGAAGCGGGAATCAAAACCATCGGCTTCGGTCCTTCACGAGAAAACCTGGCACACACCATTGATGAGTATATCGAGATCGAGCAATTAACCGGCTCGGCCAGCGGCTATTACAGCATTATCCAGACACTCTATCGCCAATAAAAATAAAGATAACCACCTCTTACCTTACAGGCGGTGTAGCTCAGCAGCACCGCCATGGAGAATAACGATGAAAACCATTTTCAAAAACGGAAATGTAATTGATGGGACGGGCAGTGAAGGCAGAATTGCCGATGTGATGGTTGATGAAGGACGTATTGTCGCAATCGGCCAAATTGAGGTTGGCGTTAATGAGCAGGTTATTGATGCAACAGGAAAAATAATTTGCCCTGGCTTTATTGATACCCATACGCACTCTGACCTGTCAGCCATTATTAACCCCGCTCTGTCGGCAAAAATTCGTCAGGGTATCACCACCGAACTGTTGGGCCAGGATGGCGTCGCCTTAGCGCCGCTACCGGAAGAATATATTCCAGCCTGGCGTAAAAATATCGCCGGACTGGACGGTGACACCGACAAAATTGACTGGAAATATAAAAATACAGACGGTTATCTCAATCTGCTGGCATCGCGTCATCCGGCGACAAACCTCGCGTATTTAGTTCCTCATGGCAACGTGCGCATGGAAGCGATGGGTCTGGATGGGCGTCCTTCGACCCGTGAAGATGTGGCGAAGATGTGTGAGGTCCTTGAGCGGGAGTTAAAAGCCGGGGCATTTGGACTTTCCACTGGTCTTATCTATATGCCTTGCGCCTTTGGTGATACTGCCGAAATGATTGAACTGTGTAAGGTCACGGCGAAATATGACGGGATTTTTGTGGTGCATCAGCGCAGTGAAGCTGACGATATTATCAACTCAACCCAGGAACTGATTGATATAGCCACAGCCACCGGCGTCTGGCTGCATATTTCGCATATGAAGGTTTGCGGCAAGAAAAACTGGGGGCTGATCGACCAAATGCTGGGCATGCTGGAACAGGCGCAGGAAAAGGGGATTCGTATCTCTTTCGACCAGTATCCGTATGTGGCGGGCAGCACGATGCTCGGCGTGATCCTGCCGCCCTGGGTTCACTCCGGTGGTACGGACAAATTACTTGAGCGTCTCGCCTCGCCCGAACTGCGCGCCAAAATGATTGACGATATTCAGCAGGGTATTCCTGGCTGGGATAACTTTATCGATTTTGCCGGTTTGGACCAGATTTTTGTCACCAGCGTGAAAACGGCAAAAAATCAGGATGCTGTCGGTTTGAACCTCGTCCAGTTGGGCGAGCTGCGTGGAAAAGATCCGTACAACGCCACCTTCGATCTGCTCTTTGAAGAGGAAAACGCCGTGGGGATGGTCGACTTCTACGGTACCGAAGAGCACGTGATTAAGTTTCTCTGTCGACCTGAACAAAACGTCTGTACCGATGGCTTGATGGGGGCTGGCAAACCGCACCCGCGCGTGTTTGGCGCATTCCCTCGCGTGCTCGGTAAATATGTTCGTGAAGAGGGATGTCTGAGCTGGGAAGCGGCAATCCGCAAGATGACGGGGAAACCTGCTGAAGTATTGGGTTTGCAGGATCGCGGACTGCTGAAGGTCGGTTATGCAGCGGATATCGTGATGTTCGATCCGAACACAATTGCGGATAAAGGCACTTTTGTTGAACCCAATCAGTACCCGGAAGGGATTGAAATTGTCATGGTTAATGGGCGCATTGCCTTAATCAATGGCACGGAAAGTTATGCCTGTAGCGGTACGGTTATTAGAAAACAATATTAATAAATAACGCTAAACACGCATGGATCTATCGCGACTATTTATGGCCGCGGTAGATCACTACACCCTAAGGACATCACAATGAACCTACAAACGTCTTTACCTTCAGGTAAACCCAAGACCTGGAAAGCAAGATATACCGTCCTGACACTGATCTGGCTGGCGTGGCTGCTCTCTTTTCTCGACAGAATGGTGATGAGCGTTTCACTCCCTTATATTGGCAAAGATTTAAATCTTGATACGACTCAACAAGGTTTAATTATTAGCGCCTTTTTTATTGGTTATGCCGCGTTTCAAATTCCCGGTGGATTACTGGCGGATAAGTTTGGCTCGCGAAAAATCATGGCCATTGGTATTGCATGGTGGTCTGTGTTCACCAGCTTAACCGGCGCTGTGCTGACGCTGCCGCTGATGTTAGCAGTACGTTTCTTCTTTGGTATCGGTGAGGGATGTTTCCCGTCGGCCTCATGGAAGATGATATCAACTTATTTCCCATCGAAAGAACGTGGCCGCGCCACGGCGATTCAGTCAACGGTAAACACCTTAGGCCCAGCGCTGGCGGTAGTCGTGGCGGCAAGCATCATCGGGGCATTTGGCTGGCACATGGTTTTTATCGTGCTGGGTATTCCCGGTCTGTTTATCGCCGCAGGTATCTACTTATTTACGCGTGACAACCCGAAAGATCACCCTGCCATTACGCAACAAGACCTGGCGGAGCTGGCTGCTGACGACCAGGGGAGCCTGCAAAACACCAGTGCTATCGCGTTTAAAGACGTACTCAAAATGCCGGTGCTCTGGCAAATGGCCAGTATCTGGTTTTTGTTTGATATCACCTTCTGGGGTTTTTCAACCTGGCTGCCAAGCTACCTGATTACCGTACGAGAGTTTTCTCTGGCAAAGACCGGTGTCATGGCGGCCATTCCCTTCCTGTTCGGGGCTGGCGGAACATTATTAGGTGGTTATTGCTCAGACAAATTCAAACCCCAGCGTAAAACGCTGTATGTCGTAACCTCTGTTATTGCCGCGGGTTTCCTGTATCTGACCTTCAGCGTGAGCAGTGCAGATATGGCGGTGGTTTATCAGTGTATTTCAGCCTTGTTCATGTTTTTCGCTATGGCAACGTTCTGGGGTATTCTGATGGATACCATTCCCAGCAACATAATGGGGCGGGCATCCGGTATTGTTAACTTTGGCGGCCAGATGGCAGGGGTTGTATCAGCGCCCATCATCGGCTGGTTGATCCAAAGTAGCGGCGGAAGCTATAACAGCGCCTTTATCTTTATGATTGCCGCACTGTTGTGTTCTGCCGTCGTTACACTGACAGTCAAAAGCTCGCATGCAGTAGGGGCATTGCCCAGTAAAGCCTGATTAATCGCTGCCTCCCTGTGGCACTGCTGCTCCAGAGCTGCAGGGAGTTTCTCTCTAAATTCAGCAGGTTTGTACTCTTGTTCTCCATATTTGACCTGGTATGAAATTTATTTTTAGATAGCTATTCGCATATCCCCCTCGCAGTTCTGATGAACAATATCCCGGTTATATGTCCCAAAGCATTAAGAATAAATCATAATAAATGAGAGATTTGTCCTACGTGTGTAGGAATATTCCTTTTATGTTGTGTTAATGGTTTGATATTTAGATAGGCTCAAGGTTTAAAATTTGTAAATTACAGTGTTGCGTTTATACCTTGTTCTGCATTTTTTATAAAAAATGAATAAAATATACGCGTGAATATGTTAGGATTTACCTGATAAAGCCTTATTTTCAGAAATTATAATGTTGAAGGCTCGCCTGCTCTATAGCCATCGCCTCTCTTTATTTATCGGGATTCTTATACGCAATGAACGCGATAATCGTTGACGATCACCCATTGGCACGCATTGCCATCCGCAACTTACTCGATACTAATGGTATCGCTGTGACCACCGAACTCGACAGCGGAGATCAAGTGGTTCAAACCGTTGAAAAAACTAAGCCGGAGCTGTTGATTATCGATGTAGATATTCCCGGTATCAGTGGCATCGAAGTGCTGGAGCAACTGAGAAAGCGGCACTATGCTGGTGTAATCATTATCATTTCAGCCAAAAATGAATTTTTTTACGGCAAACGTAGCGCCGAATACGGTGCCAACGGATTTGTGAGTAAAAAAGAAGGTATGAATAATATTCTTGCCGCAATCGAAGCAGCAAAAAATGGCTATAGCTATTTTCCCTTTTCCCTTGAGCATTTTACTGGTTCATCCGTCAGCGAGCAGGATAAGCTTGATACGTTGTCGAATCAGGAAATGAGAGTATTGCGTTATATCCTTAATGGCATGGATTACAGCTCAATTGCCAGCAAAATGAATATCAGTAATAAAACGGTGAGTACCTATAAAAGCCGGTTGATGGAAAAATTAGATTGTTCATCATTAATGGAAATCTATGATTATGCGCAGAGAAATAAAATAGGATAGAGTAATGCTGGAACGCTTGTTTATTTTTTTGATGGTCATATTTACCATCGGGTTGTCTACGGGTGTAAGCTCAGCTCGGCAAGTTGAGCTAAAAAGTAACTATAATACTTCAGTACAAAATATCAGCTTGGACAGGGAAGAAACAAACTGGTTAGCGCATAAAAAAACCTTGGTTGTTGGTACCTGGTTACCTGAAGTCTCCCCCATTGTTTATCAAAATAGCGGCGAATATTATCGGGGAGTCAACGCAGATTACCTTGCGTTAATGCAAAAGAACCTCAATCTGAAAATCATTATAAAGCAGTATGATAATGAGCAAGAGGCGCTGGCCGCGCTCGCCAATAACGATGTTGATACGCTGATAACCCAACTGTCCCGACGCCAGGATGTGGGCGGAAATTTGTTGCGTACTTCGGTATTGCTGACGACGTGGCCGACGCTTGTAACATCACTAAAAAACACTATGCTGCCGCTGACCACGAACCATCAGGTTAGCGTCGCGTGCGTGCGGGATTGCCCTTTTCTCGATGTTATCCAGGGGGCTTTTCCTGAGGCTAAAGTCTCATTTTATGACGACGAGTATCAGGCCATGGCCTCGGTAGTGAATGGTGATAACCAATATTATATTGGTAACAATATCACCAGCAGCCATTGCATCTCTCGATACTTCTCACAATCACTGGTTATTACGCACTACTTTGATAAGCAAGAACAATATAATTATTTTGTCGTTAACGAAGATCAGCCGGTATTAAGAAATATTCTTGATGGTTTCATTACGTCAATCAGTAATGAAATTCATATGCAAGTCATGCAGAACTGGCTTAACCGCGGCAACCTTGCTTATCTGAATGCACCTATACCTTTCACCGCTCAGGAAAAAGCGTGGTTGAAGAAAAAGCATGTTATCCGCATTTTAATCAACCCAGATTACCCGCCCTATACGCTGGTCGATCGCAGCGGTGAATTACGCGGTATTCTTGGCGATTTACTGAATATTATTCATCTGCAAACGGGGCTCGATTTTGAACCCATTTTAGCTAACTCTAAAAGTGAGCAGACAAAGCAAATAAGCGGCGAACAGTGGGATATGTATCCCACTATCACGCTCACTCATCAAAACCCGCACAATTCGACCTTTAGCGATCCTCTGATGAATGTGGCATTTGTGATGATCACTTCCCGTGAGGAAACCGCCGACTCGCTACTGGAGAAGCCGATACGTATTGCGCTACCTGCCGGGCATGTGCTGGAAAGCGAGCTGAAGCAACGTTATCCGCAGGCCACCTGGGTTAATGCTGATACTGGCAGCGTTGCGATGGCCATGGTCAAGGAGGGCAGCGCTGATGCGGCAATTGCTACCGAATTGTCAGCAAGGTTTATGGTCGATCATTACTATCAGAAAAATATGCACTTTTTTAGGCTTCCAGATATGCCTGGTGCCTCAGTAAGTTTTGCGATTTCTTCCCACGAGCCTATGTTGAAGTCTGTTATGGATAAAGCGCTACAGGCCATACCGCCACGTGAGATTTTGCAGATGACGGAGAAGTGGTCGAAAATTTCCAATACGCAGGTTGATTTATGGAGTCGATATAGCAAACAGTTCTATCAACTGGGGGTATTCGCCCTGCTGCTGATAGCGATCAGCCTGATCTGGGGGATCTCACTCTCCCGTGAGGTAAAAAAAAGGAAACTATCTCAGCGGCTACTGGAAGAGCAGCTTCATCTCAAAGAGGCATTATCTCAAGAACTGGAAAACGAAAAGAATAAAGCGATTGAAGCAACCAAGGCCAAAAGTCGCTTTCTGGCGAGTATGAGCCATGAATTACGTACCCCGGTAAGCTCGATTGTTGGCTTTGTGGAATTACTGTCGAGTTCAGAACTCAGCCCGGCACAGCGAAAAGAGGCGATTGCCCTTACCGGGGCGACAGCCCAGTCATTGCTTGGGCTGATCGGTAAGATTCTGGATCTGGATAAGATTGAGTCTGGTAAATACCAGGTTGTTCCTCAATGGACGGATCTCTCGCAGCTCATTGAATTGCAGTGCCACTCTTTCGATGCTTTAGCCAGACAGAAAGGCATTACGCTGGCTTGCGTTAGCCAGTTGCCGGCAAACGAACGGGTATTTGTCGATCAGCAGGCTTTGCGGCAAATTCTCACCAACCTGGTAGGTAATGCGTTGAAGTTTACCGAGCAGGGCAGTATTCATGTGACGGCCCGTTTGTCGCCTGACGGGGAGAATCACGGTACCCTGACCATTGCCATTAGCGACACCGGTTGCGGGATTAGTGAAGAGGAGCAGGCGGGGCTGTTTCATCGTTACGCTCAGGGGCGTTGCGGGCGTCAACAAACCGGTTCCGGTCTGGGATTATTTATCTGTAAAGAACTGGTGACGCTGATGGGTGGGACGCTGGAGTTGATGAGCGTCCCGTTGCAAGGAACCACGTTTACCATAACGCTGCCGGTTGAAACGGCTCGACAGTCGATTGTACCGGATGGCGATGCGCCTGGTACTCTGTTACCGCTTCCGTGTCTGTCTATTTTGATTGCAGACGATAACCCGACCAATCGCCTGCTGCTCAAGCGACAGTTGAATGCCATTGGCTACAACGTGGATGAAGCGTGTGATGGGGAGGAGGCAGAAGCCAAACTGGCGAAAAAATCGTACGATCTGCTGATAACCGATGTAAATATGCCGAAAAAAGACGGGTTTGATCTCGCGGCTTCGCTACGTCGTCAACAGCCGAATTTACAAATATGGGGACTGACGGCCAGCGCACTTCCACAGTCACGCGATCGATGCCTGCAAAATGGTATGAATTTGTGCCTGTTCAAGCCTGTGTCGATTCAGACACTGACACATGAGTTGAGTAAAATCGAAACCGGTTATTCGTCTCCTTGTTCAATCCGGCATTTGAAATTCAATGTGTTGACGGAGAATACCGGCGGCGATCGCGCACTTATGAACGAGATTCTCGAGACATTTCGCGAGGCAACGCTGAATGATATACAAGCGGCTGAGAAAGCTGTTCTGCAAGATGAACCTCAGCTGTTTTTGCGCGCTCTTCACCGGTTGCATGGCTCGGCGCAAATTCTGGGCATCACTGCGCTACAAAACCTGTGCGAACCTTTCGAATCCAGACGGCATGACGATCTTCCTCTGGCAGTACGCCAGGAGGCATTGCAGAAGATTATTGCTGTTATGCGGGAAATTGAGATTGAGATAGACAGTCTGATTAGCCATTAATCCCCCTGATCGGGTGGCCGTAGCTGCCCGATCAGGAGAGAAAGTCCTGGTTCAACACTCCGTAGTGCTGAGTATTACTGGCCTGCGCCGATCATCTCGCTATCGATCACAATACCTTCTTCAGCACCTTTTAACACAAGGTTTGCTTCATAATATTTACCGGAAGACAGCAGTTTTTGCGCGCTGGTAACGGCTTTACGAGTCTGATTCAGGGGCATCAGGTATTGGGTCTGAAGCACGCTGATACCAGCCAGTTGCAGGGTATCCACTGCACCTTTCCAGTCGCCTTTGGCCATTTTGCCATTCGCTGTTTTGATAGCGGATTCTTTGGCTGGAGTGGCAATATAGTCTTCTGACAGCGCGATCGTAGCGTTAATAACCACGTACTGATCGTCAATCATCTTGGCTTTAGGCGCAGTTTTTACAAATTTCGCCCAATCTTTGCTGTCGCCTGCCAGCAGGGAAGCGGCGTCATCGGTTAGTTTTTTAGCGCTGTCAGGCTGTCCATGAAACAGGGCCAAACGAGCAAGCTGAATATCACGCATCGCATTTGCGCCTTGCACTGCGACCTGCATAATATCGGCAGCTTCTTTTTGTACATTTGCGGTAGTAGCTTGCGCCGGAGTAGTTGTGGTAGCAGTAGCAGCCATCACTGGTGCTGAACCCATCATGGTTGCAAGCACACCCGCAAGAATAATCTTTTTCATTACTTTCTCCTGAATAAATTTGGTATATGTCACCAAACGCAATAAGCATATTAAATAATGTTAAAGAGCGAAATCAGAACCACGATAGAATAATGACCGTTTAATCTTACAAGTGTCAGATGTCTGACATGTGTAGGAATATACGCATAGCGACATTCTCTTGTTCTTATATACGCTTCCTTAGCGGAAGTCTTATCATTCCATTGTAAGTAACATATGTTGAGTGAGTAATAATTCTTGTGTCAACAGGTTACATTGCGTTTATGTATAACGGAGGATGTATGTTTGTTTTTAATCAGCGTAGCCTGAGAGCGTTTAATGAAAAAACACTCGTTCATTATAAAAAGCATGCGACGATTATGGCGGTGTTGATGTTGATTTGTGGCATCTGCTGCTTGATTTATCCGATTGCTGCAGGTGTTTATTTAAGCTATGCAACTGGCTTTATGTTCCTGGTATGTGGTTTTTATTCTATTTATAGCCTGTTTAGCTCAAGTAAAAAGCAATTGAAAGCCAAATTTACCTATGCCTTTTTTGCTATCGCGTGGTTACTGCTGGGTTACTGTTTCCTGGTGAATCCTGTGATAGGCATGAATTCATTGGCAATGGTATTTTGCTGCCTGTTTATTCTGGGTGGTATTTTTCGTATCGCATCTGGGGTCAAACTGTTCCACAGTCCGGGTTATGGATGGAACATTTTTATTGGTATTTTTGACCTGCTTATTGCCGGCGTCTGGCTGAATATGGATCCCGACAGATCGTATGTATTTACCTCAATTTTTATTGGTGTCGAGATGATCTTTAGTTCTTTAGCTTTTATCAGTCTGCGTAGAAATGCGACGCTGGTAAAAACTGATAAGCTCGCCGATAAAAATTAATGCTACCTCTGGAGCGCATAGTGAATATTAAAATGATGGTTTCTGCAGCTATTCTTGTGACCTCTGTTATGGCGCCAATGACCCGTGCTTTTGCTACTCAGGCAACGGAAGCTGCGCCACAAGATATGACCTGTAAAGAATTCGTTGATATGAGTCAGCAATACAAGACGGCAATTGCCTTTGTGATTGTTAATAAAAATTCGGACTTTAAAGGCGATGATTATGTTCCCCTGCATGAGGTGGAAACGGAAGCTGTACCGAAAATGGTTAAAATGTGTCATCAGCATCCGAATACAAAACTGGGTGAACTGGCTGTAAATCTGAAAGGTTCCGGTCTGCACTATTGATTAACCGTTTTGATAGCCTGGCTTTAGTTAGAATTGACAACCTCTGTACCTGCCCCAGTTGTTCCCCTACAAGAAAAGTCCGCGTAATGCTTACCCTGCTATCCACGAGAAACTCGCTGGATAGCCGTGCCCACTAATAACTGTAGATCTGACAAATGAAGTCCCATCCCTGGATTTAATAATCTAAACCCAGGGATAGGGCAGGGGATCAACGTCGGGCTTTAAATCGCGCTAACGTATTTTCAACGAGTACAAAGAATACTGGAACAAAATAGATCGCCAGTACCGTCGCGGCCAGCATCCCACCGATAACCCCCGTACCGACGGCATTTTGCGCGCCAGAGCCCGCGCCGTTGCTTATTGCTAGTGGAATTACCCCCAGGATGAAGGCCAGTGAGGTCATCAGAATAGGACGTAAGCGCATTTGCGCGGCTTCCACCGCGGCCTCAAGCGGCGTTTTCCCTTCTTTCTGCATAATCTCGACGGCAAACTCGACGATCAAAATAGCATTTTTAGCCGATAGCCCCATCGTGGTGAGTAGGCCGACCTGGAAATAAACATCATTGCTCAGGCCGCGCAGATCGGTGGCCAGCAACGCGCCGACCACCCCGATTGGCACAACCAGCATCACCGAGAAAGGGATCGACCAGCTTTCATACAGCGCCGCCAGCGCCAGAAATACGACGATCAGCGAAATGCCGTACAGCATTGGTGCCTGGTTTGTGGATAGCGCCTCCTGATAAGACAGACCGGTCCAGGCATAACCGACGCCTGCGGGCAGTTTATTAATCAGCGATGCCATAAATTTCATCGCATCACCGCTGCTTTTCCCTTCTACCGGCTGGCCCAGAATTTCCATTGCTGGCTGACCATTATAGCGTTCAAGGCGTGGAGAGCCGTAGGTCCACTCGGTTGATGAGTAGGCGGAAAGCGGGGTCATCGCGCCAGAGGCATTACGTACATACCAGTGATTGATATTGTCCGGCAACATACGGAACGGCGTATCGGCCTGGACATACACTTTTTTTACGCGCCCCTGGTTCAAGAAATCATTGACATAGCGACTACCGAACGCGGTGGAGATGGTCTGATTAATATCCGATAACGCAACGCCCATAGCTTCAGCTTTTTTGGCGTCGACGTGAATGCGGAACATCGGCGTATCTTCCAGGCCGTTTGGGCGCACCCCGTCGACCTCACCTGAGGACTGGTTGGCCAGAGCCAAAAGCTCGTTTCGAGCCTGCATCATTTTTTCATGCCCAAGATTACCGTTATCCAGCAACTCCATATCAAACCCTGATGCGGTGCCCAATTCCGCGACCGCGGGTAAATTGAACGGATAAACGACAGCATTATTGATGGTACTTAAGGCCATCATTGCCCGTCGAATAATGGCGGTAACCGAGTTTTCTTCGCCAACGCGTTCTGACCACGGCTTCAGGCTGATAAACGCCAGGCCATTGTTTTGTCCCTGACCGCTGAAACCAAATCCGCCGACGGTGAAAACAGAAGCAACGTTTTTCTGTTCTTTCGTCAGGTAGTAGTCCGTTATTTCCCCGAGCACTTTGCTGGTGTTCACCATCGTTGAACCTGAGGGCAATTGCGCCGTGGTCATGAATACCCCCTGGTCTTCTTCAGGCAAAAAGGAGGTCGGCGTACGTAAAAACAGCACCATCATGCCCGCGCCAATGACTAAGTAAACGACCATGTAACGGCCCGTGCAACGTAACAGTTTTCGGGTGCTGTCCGTGTAGTGCTGAGTGCATTTCTCCATGAAATGATTGAATCGGGTAAACAGAAAATGCGTATTTGCCTGCTCGTCATCATGTGCTTTTAACAGCATGGCGCAGAGTGCTGGCGTCAGGCTCATCGCCACAAACACCGACAGCAGCATGGAGGAGATCAAGGTGATGGAAAACTGACGGAAAATTTCTCCTGTTGCGCCGCTCATAAATGCCATCGGCATAAATACGGCGGATAACACCACGGCAATACCAACCAGCGCCCTCTGGAGCTGGCCCATTGCTTTATGCGTTGCCGCTTTTGGAGACAAGTGCTCTTCAGCAATAATACGTTCTACGTTCTCAACCACCACGATAGCATCATCGACTAACAACCCTATCGCCAGCACCATGCCAAACATCGTGAGCGTATTAATCGAAAAACCGGCGACGTCGAGAATGGCAAAGGTGCCGAGGATAACCACCGGAACGGCGATAGTGGGGATAAGCGTCGCACGAAAACTTTGCAAAAACAGATACATGACGAGGAATACCAGAATGATTGCCTCGATCAAAGTATGAAAAACACCCTGAATCGAAATTTCGATAAACGGCGTGGTGTCATAGGGATAAACGGTTTTCATGCTGGCCGGAAACCAGGCTGATAATCTGTTCAGCTCTTGTTTAACAGCCTGGGACGTTTCAAGGGCATTGGCGCCTGCGGCAAGTTTAATCGCAATCCCGGCGGCGGGTTTGCCGTTGTAACGTGCAACCGTGGCATAATTTTCCGCACCCAGCTCAATGCGTGCGACATCGCGCAGCAGAACCTGAGAACCATCTTGCTGAACTTTAAGGAAGATCTTGCCAAATTCATCGGTTGTTTGCAGACGCGTCTGGACGATTATCGACGCATTTAACTGCTGATCGGCTGACTGAGGCATGCCCCCCAGTTGCCCGCCAGATATCTGATTATTCTGTACTTTGAGCTGGGTAATGACGTCCTCGGGAGTGAGGTTATACTTGTCGAGCTTTTGCGGATCCAACCAGATGCGCATGGCGTATTGCGAACCGAATAACTGCACGCTCCCCACCCCGGCAGTGCGGCTTAGCGGATCTTTAATGTTTGAGGCTACATAGTCGGCAATATCATATTGGCTCAGGCTGTTATTATCAGAGATAAAACCGGCGACCATTAAGATATTGCTGCTGGATTTATCAACGCTGATCCCTTGCTGTTGTACTTCCTGTGGCAAGGAAGGCATCGCCAGCTGCAGTTTATTCTGTACCTGAACCTGCGCAATATCGGGTGACGTACCCGTTTTGAAGGTCAGGATAATCGAGGCATTACCTGCCGCATCGCTGGTGGATGACATATACATCAGGCCATCAAGACCATTCATATTCTGTTCAATCACCTGGGTGACGGAGTCTTCAACGGTCTTTGCATCTGCCCCGGGGTAGGCCGCGCTGATGGTAATGGTTGGGGGCGCAATTTGTGGATATTGGGCGACTGGCAGGTTCATTATCGCGATACCGCCCGTAAACATCATGATAATAGCGAGCACCCAGGCGAAAACCGGGCGCTCAATAAAAAAGTTGGCCATAAAGAAAGTGTCCTTAATACCTGAAATATTACTGTTCAGCTACCGTGTCAGGTGTGTTCAGTTTTGAAGGGAGGACCCGGGCTTTGCTTCCCGGACGAATTCTTTGTAATCCGGACACAATGACCCGATCGCCGGGGCGTAATCCCGCGGTCACTAACCATTGATTACCAACGGCCTTCACTGCGTTTATTTCACGCAGTTGCACTACGTTTTCCTGGTCAAGGATCAGCGCGGTGGCTTTTCCTTGTTCGTTGTGCGTAATTCCTTGCTGGGGGACCATCAACACGTTTTGTTGACTGCCTTCGTCCAGCAACGCAGTGACATACATGCCGGGTAAAATTTCACCTTCAGGATTGGGAAATACGGCGCGCAGGGTTACCGAACCGGTGGTCTCATCAACAGCGGGATCGGAAAACTCAAGCGTACCGGTATGGCGATAGGGTTTGCCGTTTTCCAGCATCAGCTCAACCGGAATTCTGCCTTGTTGCTGGGCAATTTTGCCGTTAGCTTTCTCTTCTTTCAGGCGTAAGAAGTCCTGTACTGACTGCGTTAAATCAACATAGATCGGATCTAATCTCTGAACGGTGACCAGCGAGTTTTCCTGATTGGCAGTAACCAGGGCACCCACGGTCACGGAAGATTTGCCGCTAATGCCATCAATGGGCGAGGTAACATTGGCGTATCGAAGATTGATAGTGGCTTGTTCAAGATCCGCTTTAGCGACGGCAACATTGGCTTGCGCTTCATTAAGCTGTGAACGCGTGGTGTCATAGTCCTGGCGGCTGACGTAATTAGATTGTATTAATGCTGACTGCCGATTTAGTGTCAGACGAACATTATTGGCGGTAGCCTGTGCCTTTGCCAACGCGCCTTTGGCTGAGTCCAGTCGTGCCTGCAGTGGGGCTGGATCAATTTGATACAGTGATTCTCCTTTGCTGACTTTATCACCTTCAACAAAGTTGCGTTTTATGATGATCCCACCAACCTGAGGGCGGATTTCGGCGATCTCGAACGCAAGCGCGCGACCCGGAAGTTCACTTTTAATATTTACTGAGGAGGGGGCTAAGGTAACAACGCCGACCTCGGGCTCCATGGTGGTTTTTACTGCAGGTTTATTATCGCAGGCGGTGATGATGACGCTACTAAAGAATAATGGTATCAACAGTAAGCATTTTCTGTTCATAGTAATCCCTGAATAATGTGTAAACACAAATGTTCTTTTATTGCATGCAGGGTGGGGGAGTTGTCGGTAAATAACAAAAGATGGTCAGGCATGAGAAGGGTAAAGCCCATTTCTTCGCTAAAGAATTAGCGGTTAAAAATTATATGTAACAGGAAGAATGCATGTTAAGCGAAGGATCTCATGAAGCAGGATGGCGCAATAAGATAAACGCGGGGTAATGAGAAGGGTTGTTTGCCAACACCTGACTCCGGAATATAGTCGCGCCATCTTACCTCTGGGATTATTTCACTAGCTCCGGAGTTACCTGAGTTACTGTATTAGCGTAGTAAGGCGCTCCCCACATCGGCTCTGGCCAGAACGCACCGTAACCATAATCCCACATATTATAAGTGGTGTTGACAGACTCAGTTAAATGCCAAACCTGGATACCTTGTAAATCAACTTTAACAAAGTTGTACGGGACTTTGTTGATGAAACCTGACTCATCTCCTTGAATTGTTCCCAAAATAGTCACGAAATGGTTTCTGTAGTTTACCGGATCGAGGAAACCTTTCTGCTGGGCAAGAATACGTCCCTGATAGCTCGCGTCAATTTGTGGCTTAGCAGAGTCGTTCAGTGGCAAAACGGCGATTTCCAGCAACGTATCTTTTTTGGTATTAATCACATTGATGACTTTACCGCCAAAACGGGCCTGCTGACCGGTATATAAACCGGGCTGGTTATGCACGGAGATAAAGTTTTTTTGGATATCGGGTTGATTATTACCTTTGATATTCTCAGGAATGGCGGCACATGATGCCAGGGTGAAAGCAAGGGCAATAATCATCAACCCTTTTGTATTTTTCATTTTACTTTCCTGCTTAAAAAAGACAGGGCTATAGTAAACCTTTGCGTATTATTGTCAGCACACGCATTGTTGATTATCTAAAATTAATATAATTGTAGCTCATGGTAATAACGGATTGTATTTTATCTGGTCGCTGAATGATGGCGATATTTTCAACGACCATAAAAGTAACTGCAGGCATCACGATTTCACGTCACGCTGGCGGGAATGTAATAAAGCGGATCATCAATTTTCGCGGCGCTCATCAACCGACAGAATGACCGCGTTCATTACTCCCGTCACCTAGCCGGTAAGCCAGCGCCACGACCAGTGACTGTACCAGGCACAGCGTCGCTGACTGGGAACGAAACGCGTCGACCTGCGCCTCTTTCACCACAAAGCAGAGATCGCTGAATGTTGCCAGCGGGCTTATCTGGCTGTCGGTAATCACGATCTGGCGCGCGCCGGCATTGGCCGCAGTTTCGCTGACCATCACCGTTTCTTCCGCATAAGGCGAGAAGCTTATCGACACCACGATATCGCGCGCTTTAATGCGGTTAATCTGCTCGCGCAGCATTCCGCCCATTCCGTCGAGCAAAATAGGGCGACACTCAAGATGGCTCAGGGCGTAGGTGAGATAGGCGGCGACGCTAAACGAACGACGTAGACCGGCGATGTAAATGGTGTCGGCTTCTGCCAGCAATTGTACGGCGCGTTCCAGCATTTCAGGTTCGGCACGGGCTGCCAGCTGCTGGAGCGCTTGAGTATTCGAACGGGCGAACTCCTGCAGGATATCGAGTGGGGTTTCCGGCACGGCTTCGCTTTCCATCTCACGGAACATGCGCGCGCGGTCGCTGTAGCTGGCGGTTTCCTCCACCAGGTTCATACGAAACAGCTGTTTCATTTCGTTGAAGCCGGTGAAGTCAAAGGCATTGGCGAAGCGGATCAGCGTTGAGGGTGGAACTCCGGCACGTTCAGCAATGACGGCAACCGTATCAAAGGCCACGCTATTGGTATTATCCAGCACATAGCGGGACACCTGCTGCAGCCGCTTACTCAGGCTATCGTAGCGATCGCGGATTTGCTGCTGCAGCTCGTTCAGGCTGGTTGCTGTTGTCATTTTACCTCCTGGTACATAGTTTTATGATTCTAAACGCAAAACCGCGTCTTTGAAATGTCACTCATTCATCTGGCTGTAAAAACGAAACAAAAGCTTCAGGTTTGCCGTTCGCTGAAACGTTCTGCCAGTGCACGCTAATCATGCGATTCCGCTTGTTAACATAAAAACCCATCCTTGATCACATTAATCATTATTTATTTTATTTCAACTTAAAATGGAATGTTTGTTTCATATATAGTACACAGATAACAGTGTTCAGGTAACAGTCACGTATCAACAGCGAGAGGTTAAGGATGGAGACAGTAGCGAATTTTATCCACGGCGAATGTGTCACCGGTTCAGGCCAGCGCGTTCAGGCAATCTTCAACCCGGCCACCGGCGAGCAGATCCGCCAGGTGGTGATGAGTACGACACAGGAAACCGAGCTGGCCATTGCGGCAGCGCACGACGCATTCCCCGGGTGGGCGCGCCATTCTCCGTTAAAACGTGCGCGAGTGATGTTCCGCTTTAAGGCGCTGTTGGAAGAAAACATGGAGAGGCTGGCTCGCATCATCAGCGAAGAGCATGGCAAGGTGTTCTCTGACGCAGTTGGTGAGCTGACCCGTGGCCTGGAAGTGGTGGAGTTTGCCTGCGGCATCCCACATCTGCAAAAGGGTGAACACTCAGCCAACGTAGGCACCGGCGTCGATAGCCATTCGCTGATGCAACCTCTCGGGGTTTGCGTCGGGATCACGCCGTTTAACTTTCCGGCAATGGTACCGATGTGGATGTTCCCCATCGCGCTGGCAACCGGGAATACCTTTGTGCTGAAACCCTCGGAAAAAGATCCTTCTCTCGCCCTGGCTCTGGCGAAACTGCTGCAAGAGGCGGGCCTACCGGACGGCGTGTTCAACGTCGTACAGGGAGATAAAGAGTCCGTCGACGTGCTGCTGACTGACCCGCGCGTGCAAGCCGTGAGCTTTGTCGGCTCTACGCCGATTGCGGAATACATTTATCAGACAGCGTCAGTCCACGGTAAGCGTTGCCAGGCGTTAGGTGGTGCTAAAAATCACTGCATTTTAATGCCGGATGCCGACATGGATATGGCGACCAACGCCATTATGGGGGCCGCTTACGGCGCGGCGGGTGAACGCTGCATGGCGCTTTCTGTCGTGCTGGCGGTGGGTGATAAAACGGCAGATGAGCTGTGCTCGAGACTGGAAAAACAGATTGCGGCGCTGCGTGTCGGGCCGGGGCTTGATCAGACACCGGAAAACGAAATGGGACCGCTTATCTCCTCGTTACATCGGAATAAAGTGCTCGGGTATATCGACAGTGGGGAATCTCAAGGAGCCAGTCTGCGCGTGGATGGTCGACGTTTTAGCGTTAAAGGCCATGAGCAGGGTTATTTTGTTGGGCCGACCCTGTTTGATAACGTCACGCCGGAGATGACCATTTATAAAGAAGAGATTTTTGGACCGGTGCTTTCTGTGGTGCGCGTAGCAGATTACAGCAGCGCGGTGGAACTGATTAACCGTCATGAATATGGTAACGGCACGGCAATTTTCACACGTGATGGCGGCTGTGCGCGTCGCTTCTGCGAAGAGGTGCAGGCGGGCATGGTGGGCGTTAACGTGCCTATTCCGGTGCCGATGGCGTTCCACAGTTTTGGCGGCTGGAAGCGGTCCATTTTTGGTGCGCTCAATGTTCACGGCAATGATGGCGTGCGCTTCTATACCCGGATGAAAACCGTCACCGCACGCTGGCCGGAGATGCTGCAGGACACAGGGGCAGCGTTCTCCATGCCAACGCTGGGCTGACAGGAGGGTTTATGCAAACCGAACGTATGACCATGGCTCAGGCGCTGGTCAAATTCCTTAATCAACAATATATCTGTGTCGATGGCGTGGAAACGCCCTTTGTCGAGGGGGTCGCCACCATCTTTGGTCACGGTAATGTGCTTGGCATTGGCCAGGCGCTGGAGCAGGATCCCGGTCATTTGCAGGTGATGCAGGGATGTAATGAGCAGGGAATTGCGCACATGGCGACCGGATTCGCCAAACAGCATCGGCGCCAGCGTATTTTTGCCGTGACGTCATCGGTTGGGCCGGGAGCTGCAAACATGGTGACCGCAGCGGCAACCGCGACGGCGAACCGTATTCCTCTATTGCTGTTGCCAGGCGATGTCTACGCCAGCCGTCAGCCGGACCCGGTATTGCAGCAAATTGAGCAATACCATGACCTTGGCATCAGCACCAACGACTGCTTCCGCCCGGTCTCGCGTTACTGGGACCGGATTAACCGCCCGGAGCAGTTAATGAGTGCGATGCTAAACGCGATGCGAACGCTTACTGACCCCGCAGATACTGGTGCGGTGACCATCTGCCTGCCACAGGATGTACAGGGAGAAGCCTGGGACTATCCACAGAGTTTCTTTGCGCGCCGCGTTCATATGATTGAACGTCGACCGCCCGACCTACAGCGTCTGGCGATGGCGCGAGCGCTGATTGCCCGCAAACGCCGTCCGCTGGTGGTATGCGGCGGCGGGGTACGATATTCCGGCGCGCATGAGGCGTTTCGTACGTTTGTTGAAACGCTGCAACTGCCGTTTGCCGAAACTCAGGCCGGAAAAGGCGCACTGGTTAGTGACCACCCACTTAACCTCGGAGGCATTGGGGTAACTGGAGGGATGGCAGCGAATCAGCTCGCACCGCAAGCCGATCTGGTGATCGGCATCGGTACGCGCCTCACCGACTTTACCACCGGTTCGAAAGCGCTGTTTTCTCATCCGGAGGTTGAGTTCCTGCTGCTGAATGTGGCGGAGTTTGACGCGCTGAAGCTTGATGCCACCGCGCTTATCGCCGACGCCCGTACCGGGCTGACGGCGTTAACTGAAACGCTGAAAGACTACCGCAGCGGTTGGGGGAAGGAGGTCACGCAGGCGCAAGAGGCCTGGCGCGATGAGTGCCAACGTTTATGGGATCGCGACTGGCGTCCCGACGACGAACCCGAAGTGGCAGGGCATCTTGACGCTCAGCTGGCGGAATATGGCGACACGCTAAACACCCGGTTGACCCAGACGAAGGTGCTGGGACTTATCAATCAGCACATTGAAGATAACGCTATCGTCGTGGGGGCCGCTGGATCGCTGCCTGGCGATTTACAGCGTATCTGGCAGGTCAAAACCCCGGACAGCTATCACCTGGAATACGGCTACTCCTGTATGGGCTATGAAATTGCGGCTGCTATTGGAGCCAGGCTGGCGAAGCCACGGCAGCCGGTTTATGCCATGGTGGGGGATGGCTCATACATGATGCTGCATTCCGAGCTACAAACCGCAGTTCAGGAGGGGATAAAAGTCACTATCCTGTTGTTTGATAACGCCAGCTTCGGGTGCATTAACAACCTGCAGATGGGGCATGGGATGGGGAGTTTCGGTACGGAAAACCGCCACCGCAACCCGCAAACCGGACGGTTAGATGGACCGTTGGTGAAGGTCGATTTTGCCAAAAACGCGGAAAGCTACGGCTGTCGGGCATGGCGCGTACATGACGAGCAAAGTCTGCTGGCGGCGCTGGAAGCCTCCCGTGTGCATTCAGGGCCTGTGCTGCTGGATATCAAAGTTCTGCCGAAAACCATGACCCACGACTATGCCTCCTGGTGGCGTACTGGCGATGCGCAGGTGGCAGACTCTCCGTCGGTGCGAAAAGCGGCTGAGCAGACGTTTGAGCAGGTGAAAAACGCACGTCAGTACTAAAAGCGATTAATGCCGGATGGCGCTGCGCTTATCCGGCCTACAGCGGATTCTACCTCCTGGCCGGATAAGGCGTTAGCGTCGTCATCCGGCAACCTGCGACAACGAAATTTTCATTTCATTTTTCCTTTCTCTTCATCCATCACCTCCTTCCTGAACGGAAGGAGGGCCAATTTCTTCATCTTTCCTGTCTTTATGTTGTGATATTGATAACAAATTTTATCTCGATCATCTCAAAAGTGTTAACTTGCACCCAAAAACATAATTTTCACTATTTATAAAAATGAAATAAATGTTTTATTTAAAGGGTCGTTAGTTCATCGCATTCACCAACACCGGGAGCCGTTATGTTTAACATTGCTTTACTGGGCGCTGGCCGAATTGGCCAGGTACATGCAGCTAACATTGCCAGTCACAGTGCTACTACCCTCTGGTCGGTCGTCGACCCGAATCAGGAATTTGCCACTCGTCTTGCCACACAGTACCAGGCTCGTTTGCAAAGCCTGGATGAGGCGATGACGGACCCTAACGTTCACGCCGTGCTGATTGCCTCCGCGACCGATACCCACGCGGATCTGATTGAAATGGCCGCACGCCACGGCAAAGCCATCTTCTGTGAAAAACCGGTCCACCTGGATCTGGCCCGTGTACGCGACTGCCTGAAAGTGGTCAAAGAGTACGACGTACCGTTGTTTATCGGTTTCAACCGCCGCTTCGATCCGCAGTTTCGCCGCGTGAAAACTGACGCACTGGCCGGGCGTATCGGTAAACCGGAATCGCTGCTGATCATCTCCCGCGATCCGTCGCCGCCGCCTGCGGAATATGTGCGTGTGTCCGGCGGTATGTTCCGCGATATGACCATCCACGATTTTGATATGGCGCGCTTTATCATGGGCGAAGAGCCGGTTTCGGTGTATGCCCAGGGCAGCAATCTGGTGGATCCGGCGATTGGCGAAGCGGGCGATATCGACACCGCGTTCATCGTACTGAAATATGCCTCCGGCGCGATGGCGACCATCGTCAACAGCCGCCGTTCTTCTTACGGATACGATCAGCGCCTTGAGCTGCACGGCTCTGAAGGGCTGCTGTGCGCGGGCAATATTCTCGAAAACCAGGTGCAGCATTACGGCAAACAGGGCTGCACCAGCGCGTTACCTGAACACTTCTTCCTGCAGCGTTATAAATCGGCCTATGCCGCGGAATGGGAACACTTTGTTGCGGTACTGCGCGGCGAAGCGGTCCCTGATTGCAGCGGGGACGATGGCGAGCGTGCGCTGTATCTGGCGGATAAAGCGCTGGAGTCACTGCATAGCCAGCGTGAAGTTCTCCTCTGATTGTCACCACAACCTACCCTACACAGAGAGACATAATAATGAAAAAACTGATCTTAGCTGTCCTCATCGCCATGACATCCGGGGCAGCCATTGCTGAAAACGAGCAAATTGTTTTCAGTACGCCAAACCTGGCGATGCCATTTGAAGTTCACATGCAGCGCACGGCGGTGAAAGCCGCAAAAGAGATGGGCGTGAATTTACAGGTCCTGGACGGGCAGGGTAGCTCGCCAAAACAGGTCGCTGACCTTGAAAACGCCATAACTCGTGGCGCACAGGGCTTTATTGTTTCACCGAACGATGTCAACGCGGTATCCAGCGCGGTAGATGAAATTCAGGATGCGAAACTGCCCGTGGTCACGCTCGACCGCTCCGTTGACAGCCAGAAAAAAGTGCCGCACTTCGGCGCGAACAACTACAAAGGCGGCCAGGCGATTGGCGACTTTGTCAAAACCAAATTCCCAGACGGGGCAGACATTATTCTGCTGACCGGCCAGCCAGGCTCCTCCTCCAACATTGAACGTACTAAAGGTATTCGCGACAGCCTGAAGGCGGGCGGTGAAAAGTACAAGATCGTTGCCGATCAGACGGGTAACTGGATGCGTTCTGAAGGGATGCGCATTGTTGAAAGCGTGCTGCCTTCGCTGCCGAAACGCCCACAGGTGATCCTCTCCGCTAACGACGATATGGCGCTGGGCGCGATTGAAGCGTTACAGGGGCAAGGACTGAAGCCGGGTGAAGTTCTGGTCACGGGATTCGATGCCGTGCCGGAAGCACTGGCGCGTGTGCGCGACGGTTGGCTGGCAGTGACGGCGGATCAACGTCCTGGCTTTGCGGTGAAAACGGCCATGAGCCAGTTGGTGAATAACGTCCGTGAGAAGACTGCGATCACCGGGGCTGACTACCCGCCAACGCTTATCACTAAAGAAAATTTGCAGCAGGCTGAGCGTATCGGTGAGGCCGGTAACTGATATGTCCGGAGCCGCCGTTACGGCGGCTCACTCTAAAGGAGGAGCAGACCGATGTCGCAACCCTTACTGAAAGTGACCGACCTGGCGAAAAGCTTTTCCGGCGTTTGGGCGCTGAGCAGCGCACAACTGACTGTCGGAGCAGGCGAAATTCATGCGCTGTTAGGTGAGAACGGTGCCGGAAAATCGACCCTGCTGAAAGCGCTGGCGGGCGCACAGCCGCAAACACGCGGGGATATTTGGTTCAACGGCGAAACATTGCCGGTAGAAGACTCTCCGGTTGAGCGGCAGAACAAGGGCATTATCACGATTTATCAGGAATTTAATCTGCTGCCCAATATGACCGTCGCCGAGAATATGTTCCTCGGACGCGAACCGCGTAAACGCAATCTGATTGTGGACGAAAAGGCGGTAAATCAGGAGGCGCAGGTGATTCTGGATTACCTGCAACTGAACGTTGCGCCAACCACGGCCGTGGCCCGACTGAGCGTGGCGCAGCAGCAAATGGTGGAAATTGCGCGGGCGCTGACGTTGAACGCGAAGCTGATCATCATGGACGAACCTTCCGCCGCGCTGAGCGACAGCGAAGTAGAAAGTCTGCACCGGGTGGTGCGGGAACTTAAAGGGCGTGGCGTGAGCATTATCTACGTCACCCATCGCCTGCATGAAGTTTTTCAACTCTGCGACCAGTTCACCGTTTTTCAGGATGGACGATTCACCGGGAATGGCGCGGTTGCACAGACCACCGTAGAACAGCTGATCCGCCTGATGGTGGGGCGCGATGTGGCCTTTAATCGCCGCCCGGCCAGCGAAACTCACCATGAAGATAAACCTGTGCGTCTGGCGGTGAAGGGGCTTAACCGCGAAAAACCGCCGCTGGATCCGCATGGCATCGCGCTGCACGACATTAGCTTCCACGTGCATGCTGGCGAAGTATTAGGTATTGCCGGACTGGTGGGTGCCGGGCGCACCGAAGTGGCCCGCTGCCTGTTTGGCGCCGACGGTTTTACCTCCGGCAGCTTTGAACTTGATGGCGTGCCGTATCAGCCGCGCGATCCGCTGTTTGCGCTGGATCAGGGGCTGGCGCTGGTACCGGAAGATCGTAAAAAAGAGGGTGCAGTGTTGGGGCTGTCGATCCGCGACAACCTGTCGCTCTCCAGCCTGTCGTCACTGCTGCACTGGCGCTGGTTTGTGAATACCCGCAAAGAAGATGCCCTGATTGAGTCTTACCGCCAGGCGCTGCAGATCAAAATGGTCAACAGTGCGCAGGAGGTGCGCAAGCTCTCCGGCGGAAACCAGCAAAAAGTGATCCTCGCGCGCTGCATGGCGCTTAACCCTCGGGTGTTGATTGTGGATGAACCGACGCGCGGCATCGATGTTGGCACCAAATCAGAAGTCCATCAGGTGCTGTTTGATATGGCGAAAAAGGGCGTGGCGGTGATTGTGATCTCCTCCGATCTGCCGGAAGTCATGGCGGTTTCCGATCGGATCATCACGTTGAGTGAAGGCCGGGTGACTGGCGAGATCCACGGCGATGACGCCAACGAAGAGCGGCTAATGACGATGATGGCCATCAACCATAACGCCCTGAATGCGGCATAACGGAGTGACTCATGACGCAGATTATTTCTAAAACGCAGGTTCCAGCCAAATGCGGTGGACGTCTTGATCCCATTGCCTTTTTTGAGCGCTTTGGGGTGCTGATTTTTATGATCCTGCTGCTGATTTTCTTTCAGTTGCAGAACAGCAATTTTCTTTCTGAACGCAACATTTTCAACATTCTGACCGAAGTCTCCATCTACGGGATCATGGCGGTGGGGATGACGTTTGTCATTCTGACTGCCGGCATCGATCTGTCGGTGGGCTCTATCCTGGCGGTCTGCGCTATGACCGCCGCGTATGTGATCAAGGGCGACAACTTCACCACAGTCGATCCGAACGCCTGGGGCGGCATGAGCTGGCTGATTGGTCTTGGTATCTGTATGGCGATGGGCACCGCGATTGGTTTTCTGCATGGCCTCGGCGTGACCCGCCTGCGTCTGCCGCCGTTTATCGTCACCCTCGGCGGGATGACCATCTGGCGCGGCCTGACGCTGGTGATCAACGACGGCGCGCCGATTGCCGGTTTCGACGCGGGATACCGCTGGTGGGGACGCGGCGAGCTGCTCGGCATTTCGATTCCAATCTGGATCTTTGCTCTGGTCGCCATTGGCGGTTACCTGGCACTGCATAAAACCCGCTGGGGGCGCTTCGTATACGCCATCGGCGGCAACCCGGAGGCGGCGCGTCTGGCAGGGGTCAACGTGAAGCGCGTGCTGGTGAGCGTCTACGTGCTGATTGGCTGTCTGGCGGGGCTGGCGGGCTTCATCCTCAGTGCGCGTTTAGGCAGTGCGGAAGCGGTCGCCGGGATCTCTTTTGAGCTGCGCGTCATCGCTTCGGTGGTCATTGGCGGCACGTCGCTGATGGGGGGCTACGGACGCATCGGCGGCACCATTATCGGCTCGATCATCATGGGCATCCTGATTAACGGTCTGGTGCTGATGAACGTCTCGGCTTACTACCAACAAATTATTACCGGCTTAATTATCGTTCTGGCGGTGGCGTTCGATACCTACGCCAAGAGCCGTCGCGGCGCACTGTGAGGATCATGATGAAAGAGGTTCGTATTGGATTGATTGGCACCGGGTATATCGGCAAGGCGCATGCTATCGCCTATGCCCAGGCCCCGACGGTGTTTAACCTGCGCGGCAAACTGGTGCGCGAGATGGTGGCGGAAGTCACGCCGGAACTGGCGGCAGAGCGGGCGCAGGCGTTTGGCTTCAATCGCTCAACCGGAGACTGGCGTGCGCTGGTGGCCGACCCGGCCATTGATGTCGTGGATATTTGCTCTCCCAACCATCTGCATAAAGAGATGGCGCTGGAAGCGATTCGCCATGGCAAGCATGTGTACTCGGAAAAACCGTTGGCGCTGAACGCCCACGACGCGCGTGAAATGGTTGAGGCCGCACAGCGGGCAGGAGTGAAAACCCTGGTGGGGTTCAACTATATGAAGAACCCAACGGCGCAGCTGGCGAAAGAGATCATTGAGCGCGGCGAAATTGGCGAGGTGATCCATTTCTACGGCACCCACAACGAAGACTACATGGCCGATCCGCTTGCGCCGATCCACTGGCACTGTTTTAAAGAAACGGCGGGGCTGGGGGCACTTGGCGATCTGGCGGCGCATATCGTCAATATGGCGCAGTACCTGGTTGGCGATATTCATCAGGTCTGCGGCGACCTGAAGATCGTGGTGCCACAGCGTCCGGCGCAAGTCGGTTCCTCGCAAATGGTGACGGTAGAGAACGAAGATCAGGCCCACGCAATGGTGCGCTTTGCAGGCGGTGCGCAAGGGGTGATTGAAACCTCCCGCGTCGCCTGTGGCCGCAAGATGGGGTTGTCGTATGTGATTACCGGGACCAAAGGAACCATCAGTTTTACCCAGGAGCGCATGGCTGAGCTGAAGCTCTATTTGCATGACGATCCGGTCAACCGCCAGGGGTTTCGCACTTTACTGGTTGGTCCGGTGCATCCGGACTACGGCGCGTTTTGCATGGGAGCCGGGCATGGTATCGGTTTTAACGACCAGAAAACTGTGGAAGTGCGCGACCTGGTGGACGGCATTGCCGCCGATGCGCCGATGTGGCCGGACTTCGAAGAGGGCTGGAAGGTGTCGCGTGTGCTTGACGCTATCGCACTCTCGCACCTGGAAGGCCGCTGGCTGAATGTGAACGATATTGTCTGAAGAGGTATCAACGTGGAAAAGCAGTTTGATGTGATATGCATGGGCCGCGTGGCGGTTGACCTCTACAGTCAGCAGATTGGCGCACGCCTGGAAGATGTGTCGAGCTTTGCCAAATATCTTGGCGGATCGTCCGGCAACGTGGCCTACGGAACGGCGCGACAGGGACTGCGTTCATCAATGCTGGCGCGGGTTGGCGACGAACATATGGGGCGTTTCCTGCGTGAAGAATTAAATCAGGTAGGCTGCGATACCAGCCATCTGATTACCGATAAAGACCGCCTGACAGCGCTGGTGCTACTCGGCATTAAAGACCGGGACACCTTCCCACTGATTTTTTACCGTGATAACTGCGCGGATATGGCGATTACCGCCAGCGATGTTGATGAACAGTACATCGCTTCTGCTCGTTGTCTTGCCATCACCGGGACGCATCTTTCTCATCCGCAAACCCGCGAGGCGGTGTTGACGGCGCTCGCCTACGCCCGGCGTCACGGCGTGCGCACGGCGCTGGATATCGACTATCGCCCGGTGCTGTGGGGGCTTACATCCTTAGGCGACGGCGAAACACGTTTTATCGCCGCCGATCAGGTCACCCGTCAATTGCAGGAGGTGTTGCATCTTTTTGATGTGATTGTCGGCACCGAGGAGGAGTTTCATATCGCGGGCGGCAGTACCGATACGCTGCAGGCGCTGTCGCAGGTTCGCGGCGTGAGTAACGCGACGCTGGTCTGCAAGCGCGGTGCGCTCGGTAGCTCGGTGTATACCGACGCGATCCCGGCCCGGCTGGACGATGGCCTGACGGTGACAGGCGTACGCGTGGAGGTGCTGAACGTGTTGGGGGCGGGGGATGCGTTTATGTCCGGCCTGCTGCGCGGCTACCTCAACGATGAGGGATGGGAGCAGGCGTGCCGCTATGCTAATGCCTGCGGTGCGCTGGTGGTATCTCGTCACGGCTGTGCGCCGGCGATGCCGAGCAAAGTTGAGCTAGATGATTATCTTTCTCGTGCTGCGGAGGTTCCGCGTCCGGATCTTGACCCGCGTCTAAACCATCTGCACCGCGTCACCACCCGTCGCCGCGAATGGCCGGAACTGTGCGTGATGGCTTTCGATCACCGCAGTCAGCTTGAAGAGATGGCGCTACAGTGCGGCGCGTCTTTGAAGCGTATTCCGGCATTGAAACAGCTTATTTTGCAGGCCAGCCGTGAAGCGGCCAACAGCGCCGGGCTGGAGGGCAAGGCCGGGCTGCTTTGCGACGGTACGTTTGGTCAGGATGCGCTGAATTCGATAACCGGAGAGGGCTGGTGGATAGGTCGCCCTATCGAACTGCCGGGATCTCGCCCGCTGGAGATGGAACACGGCAATATTGGCTCGCAGCTCATCAGTTGGTCGCAGGAACATGTGGTGAAGTGTCTGGTTTTTTTCCATCCGGAAGATGCCCACGCGTTGCGTCTGGAGCAAGAACAGAAAATCGCCGAGGTGTACCGCGCCTGTTGCCAGTCTGGTCATGAGCTGCTGCTGGAGGTGATTTTGCCGGCCAGTATGCCGCGCAGTGATGAACTGTATTTGCGCGCTATTTCCCGCTTCTACAACTTAGGGATTTACCCCGACTGGTGGAAACTCCCACCGCTGACTTCTGCTGGCTGGACGGCGTTGAGTGACATTATCGAACGGCGCGATCCGCACTGCCGTGGCGTGGTGATTCTTGGTCTGGACGCACCGGCAGAGCAACTGCGCGCGGATTTCAAAGCGGCTGCGGGTCATGCGGTGGTGAAAGGATTTGCCGTGGGACGCACGCTGTTTGGCGACGCTTCCCGCGCGTGGTTGAAACACGATATTGACGATGCGCAACTGGTGGCGCGCATTAAAGATAACTACCTGCAGCTTATCGCCTGGTGGCGCGAGCGCGGACAAGCATAATTCAGGAGAAGATAATGACGGTACAATTAGGTATTAATCCACTGACATGGACGAATGATGATCTTCCTTCACTGGGCGCTGAGACGTCGCTTGATACTTGTCTGAGCGAGGGTAAAGAGGCCGGATTTGCTGGTTTCGAACTGGGTAATAAATTCCCGCGCGAGGCGCGTCTGCTCGGCCCCATTTTGCAGCGTCACGACCTGCAACTGGTTTCCGGCTGGTACTCTGGACGTCTGCTGGAACGCAGCGTGGAGGAGGAGATTGCCGCCGTGCAGTCACATCTGACGTTACTGCGCGAGTTGGGGGCCAAGGTGCTGGTCTTTGCCGAAGTCAGTGGCTGCATTCACGGCGAGCAGCAGACGCCGGTACATCTGCGTCCGCGCTTCCCGCAAGAGCGCTGGCAAGAATACGGTGAAAAGCTTACCGAGTTTGCGCGCTACACCCAACAGCAGGGGGTACAGATTGCCTATCACCACCACATGGGAACGGTGATTGAATCTGCTGAAGATGTGGGTAATCTGATGACGAATACCGGTGATGAAGTTGGATTGCTGCTCGACACGGGACACTTGACCTTCGCCGGAGCCGATCCGCTGGCGGTGGCGCAGCGCTGGGCATCGCGTATCAACCATGTTCACTGTAAAGACGTGCGTGCCGACGTGCTGGCGGATGTCAAAAATCGCAAAACCAGCTTTCTCGATGCGGTACTGAGTGGGGTCTTTACCGTGCCGGGCGATGGCTGCGTTGACTATCCGCCGATCATGGCCTTGCTGAAGGCGAACCAGTATCAGGGGTGGTTAGTCGTGGAGGCGGAGCAGGATCCGGCCATCGCGCATCCGCTGACGTATGCGCGTCTGGGCTATAACAACCTTAGCCGTCTGGCGCGTGACGCTGGTCTTATCTGAGGAGGTGATATGTCACGTTTATTATCACGTTGGCAGCAGCCGGACGCGCAGGGGCGTACGCAGTCAGTGACGCCGGAAAGCGCCGGTTGGGAATATGTTGGCTTTAAAGCGTATGAACTGGAAGAGGGGCAGCAGCTTACGCTGCCCGCCGTCAGCGAAGAACGTTGTCTGGTATTGGTCGCCGGACGCGCGACCGTCACCACGCCGGGTGCAACCTTTACTGATATCGGCGAGCGGATGAGCCCGTTCGAACGGATAAAACCGTGGGCGGTCTATGTCACCGCTGGTGAAACCATACAGGTTCAGGCGGTGACCAGACTGGAGCTGGCGGTCTGCGCTGCGCCGGGGAAAGGCACACACCCAACACGGCTGATTGCACCTAAGGATATCGACGGGGAAGCGCGCGGCAAAGGTCACAACCAGCGTTATGTGCATAACATTTTACCGGAAGATAAACCTGCTGATAGCCTGCTGGTGGTGGAAGTGTGGACCAACGAAGGCTGTACCAGTTCCTGGCCAAGTCACAAGCATGATACCGACAATCCGCCGCAGGAGACCTATCTGGAAGAGACTTACTACCATCGCCTCAACCCGCCGCAGGGATTCTGTCTGCAGCGGGTATACACTGATGACCGGTCGCTTGACGAGTGTATGGCTGTCTATAACCGCGATGTGGTGATGGTGCCAAAAGGGTATCACCCGGTGGCAACCCTGGCAGGATATGACAGCTACTACCTTAACGTGATGGCGGGGCCGGTTCGCAAATGGATGTTTACCTGGGAAGACGATCACGCGTGGATTAATCGGGATTATCCGGTTGATAAATAAGGGGGAAAGCGTATGGAATCAGGGCCTGCGCGTTGCCGTGGCCCTGCTCTGATTTAACTGTAGAAACAGACTGTGGCGGGGGAAATGATGCTGAATGGCGGCTCATTCCTACAATTTACTGACGCAGACGTTTGTGGGCGAAAAGGTATTGCCTAACAGATAGGCATTATTCATTTTATATATTTGCGCGCGCTTCCCGGGCGTGAACGGATCGTAGATATTATGGGTAAACATCTCATCTGACACGTTATCCAGACTGTGTTTACTCATCTTCATGTCTTCCAGAAACACCACGCCCTTATCTTCTATTCGATAATTAAAACTGACGGAGCGTTGCAGGATAAGCCGTTGTCCTGGGCGATTGTCTGCTGGTGGAGTAGTGGTAATAATGCCTGAGAAATCAAGAACGCCGGTGTTATCTTTTTGCAACTGGAGCATCAGGCTACCGTCGTATTTCCCGCCTCCAGGCAGTTCGGGTAATGAGAGGGTTGAAACGCAGTGCACGCTTATTCCCTGATTGACGGAAATGAGGGCGATTCCATTCGCGCTTAACAAAGCACTGACGGCGACCAGAATGGCGGCTCCGGCAAGCAATATCTTAGTTTTATATTTAGTATTCATGGATATAAAGATCCTTGCATCCAGCAAACTTTGTTTTTTCTGCATTATTGAAAGTACAGCGGGATAAAAATACGCGGCCTTTTTCGCCGTAAACGTACAGATCGTCAGGCTGAAAAATAAACAATGCGCCAGCCAGACACTTCAGGTGTAAATCAGCCATTTTTTGCGCTTTTTCAAGCTTCGCGGTCGCTATTTCTGGCGAGCTTTCAAAAACGGTATACACCGGACAGAGATCGATATTGCCCAGTTTAAACAGCTGTACATCGGGAAGGTTGTTTTTACTGCTGTTAAACAATGAGTTGACTGGGTAAAGGAGCATAAGTAATGAGATGCCCCCGGCTGCCAACAACGTCATTTTTACGCGTTTAGACAGGGAGGGCGCGGCTTTAGAAGGGGCAAGGGAAGTCACGGTAACTGAAGGCGGTTCCTCAATGGTGGCTACCAGCCCTTCAGCGATGAAAAAGCCGACCCGTGGCACGGTTTGAATAATCTCATGTTCACAGCCTAGCTCCTGTAATCCCTTACGAATCAAAGAAATATACTGGCTTAACGAATTATTGGAGGCCTGCAGACCATTTTTGTCCCAAACATTCGTGAACATCTCTTCTCTCGAGACCACTTTTCCTTCCTGCTCGAGGAGATAGGTGAAGATCCTGTTTGCTGTAATAGACAGGGTGAGGGAGTTGTCCGACGAACTCAGATTCGCCAAAACGCCATCATCAGTTCTGAATGTAACTTCATTGTTAATTAGATATTTCATTTTTTCATCATTAACAGAGTATTACCTAATTATAAACCATAGTGGCATTTCGTCTTCACTACAGGATCGTGGGATGTCACAGGGCTGATGCAGGGAAAGGTGCGTTTCATTTTTGCATCGTAAAGGACGCTCCCGGCATAAAAAACCATGAAATCATTCATTTTAAGTATAAGTACCTGCCTCATTCTGATGAAATTATAAGAGTGCAACTATTTTTAGATAGACCATTATTATCTCTCGCAGGTTTAAAACGCCGAAATTGGGGGCACCAGTTGATTTAAAAGTTGTCGGTGACGTTAGTAAATGACAATTTTTATAATGAGCGAACGAAAAATTACTTAAGTAAAATAATCGAAAAATTGTATGGTATCAAGAGGCTTAAACAATAATCAGAAAGGAAGTTGATTATTACCGTTAACGCCTTAGAGTACTGATGCCGTGAAACTCACTTATCATAAGGTTGTTCTTTTTGTGGTTGACTGCAAAATCATTTGTTGGCAGGCGTAATTTATCTAACTCAAATGAGTGATGTTTTATATAAAAACGCATAATAAGAATTCTCTTATATAAATTTCATTATTTAATACAGGCGGTGATTGATATTTTTTACGAGGTGTGAAATAAATTAAATTGCGTTTCATTTAATTCGAAATGTTTATTTATTGTGTCTGACATTGTTTTTCTCTGTTGCATTATTTTCGCAATTATTTAACAGCTCGTCGAGTGTTTATATAGTGAGAATAAAATTTAAATCTATAATGTGTTTTTGATTTAGATAAATCATCTATAAATTACGATTTTGTCAGTATAAATAGATTGTTGGGTGGTGCGGACATATCATTCGTCACGTACAAGTTGCTCAATGTTTCAGCGGGAAAATCTCCAGAGAAGAGTTATCTGACCGCTGGGTAGTTATGAGCATCCCATAATGCTATGTGACCACGAACTTTACCAGGACGGGTATTCGTGGAATTATTCGGAATGGTAATGATGAACAAGATTTTTAAAGTAGTATGGAGTGTTTCGCACTCGTGCGCTGTAGTTGTTTCAGAGCTGGCAAAGCGTTGCAGTGCTTCTATAGAAACCAATAGCTCAGGTAGTATTGAATCTAAAACGCATAAATTCACTATTTCAAAAATAGCGCTTAGCATAATAGGTGCCGTACTGGCTACGCATTCAATATATGCTTTTGCCGCCGACTACGTCTTGCCGGATTACTTACCATCGACTAACGCTAATGGCGCAGGGCAACTTGTTGTCGGTGACGATGAAACTATGAATATTGTCAATGGTACCAAAGGATATGGCAGCATTGCCTCAGGAGCATCGGGTTTTAAAACGATGACGATTCAGCAGGCAATGGATAATGGATATATTTCATCAGGGAGTGAAAATATAAACCTGACGCAGACGACTTTAGGTGGCCGAACCCATAGCATTCAATATGTTGACCCCATCACTGGGGCTTCGCGTACAATTCAGGTGTATGACAGCAATAATTTTGCTGCAAATAGCGTTGGCGATCTGACGACTTATCTGGCGGTCGGCGTCGGTGATGGGCAGTATGTGAACATGAAGCTGGCGACGGTGAAATCAGGCGGTACGCTGGATGTAAATGTCGGTTCAACGGGAAGCGACTGGGCATCAAACCCGGCAAATATCTTCAATGCGATCACGAAGGTCTCTGGCGTTTATAACGTTGAGAGCAGCGCCAGCGATACAAAAGACGCGGTACTGAATTACAACGCCAAAACCATCGTGCAAAGCGGTAGCGTTGGCAATGTCGCGAACAATGCCGGTAAAGATTATAACTTTGACACCGCAACCTATAACGGCACCTTCTCCAGCTCGCTTGGCGAGTATACGGTCAATAATCTTGATGATTTAAAAAACTACAATGATGCTTTGGTGAAAGCCGTAGAGGCTGGGCAGCTTTCCCCTGCGGACTACGAGACTGAGCTGCATAAAGCCTATACCACAGAACAGAAAAACATCCATTTCGACACCAATATCCCGGACGGTGATGCGGTGTTGCAGGCTGCAAATCGTGATGTGAACAGCTTTATTAAAGCGTCCGGGGCGCGCTCTGTCGTCAATATTTCTGCTGATGCCAATATTCAGGCCGTGTTCAGCGATACTTCCGTAGTGAAGCTGACCGACGGAGCCACGCTTAATAACAACGGTACGTTGGGGGCAGCCGCCGGTGCATCCGGTGGTGATTATGTCGTTTCCGCGCGTGATAGCATCGTAAATAACAACGGGATTATTGACGCGGGAACCAGTCGTGATGTGAAAAATGCGTGGGTTGGTGCCCATACCGGGATTCTTGCGACCGGAACAACGAAGGTACAGAGCGACGGCGTTATCAACCTCGCCTCGCACCAGGATATCTATAACGCCTATGGCGTGCTGATGAATGACACGGCAACCTTTATTAATAACGGGGTGATGAATATTGCCACCGGGGGTGAGCCTGCGAAATCTTCTGATAACGTCTATACCTACGGCGTATTTGTTCAGCGTAATGCTGTTGCTACCAATAATGGCACGATTTACATCGGACGTACCGCGCAAGCGGTAAAAGATGAGGCGACCAGCGAGGTTCAGGTCACTCTTCCGGCCATTGGTATGTTTGTGAAGAGTGGGACCATCAATAACACCGGTAACATCACAATTGGTGAAAAAGTCGAGAATGCTGTTGCCATTCAGGCCAACGGCAGTTCGTCGCCTGGTGCAATCAACGTTACCCAGGACGGCGTTATTGACATCAATGGCACCGGCTCTGCGCAAAATATTGGTCTGATGGGCATTAACGGTGCAAAAGGACTGGTAAACAGCGGCACGATTAACCTCAATGGGTACAGTGCCAGCGGCATTGAGCTGCAGGGAGGGAGCCAGGCGCTGCACTCGGGCACGATAAATATCACCAACGGCAGTTCAACGGACAATACGTTAAAAAATATTGGTGCTTGGGTCGAAGGAGCAGGATCTCAGCTTACGATGAGTGGCAGTGTGAACCTTGCCGCAGATAACGCCATTGGTCTGCACGTTCGTGACGGCGGTGTTATCGATATCACCAATATGGGCAACGTCTCATTTACCAGCGGCAAGAACCAGATTGGCTATTTTGTTTATGGTGCAGGATCAAAAGTTAACGCTTCTTCGACTAATACGCAGGACGTCTCGACTGAAGGCTCAACGTTATATCGCATAGAGGGTGGCGCGACTTTTGATGGCAGCGGGTCGTCTGGTACGACAATGATGGCATCAGGCACAAACAGCACAATTCTGCAGGTGACCGGGGCGGGGAGCCATTTTGATTCCGGCTCGCAATCGCTGAGTATTACCGGGGACGGTGCGACCGGGATTCGGGTTGAAGGCGGAGCGGATGGGGTTATCACCAAAGACGCGGTGATTGTGAAACTTTCCGGTAAAGACACCACTGCCGGGATCGTTGATGGTAATTATTATGACTTGTCCGGGAATGTTGATGAGAGTCAGAAAGGCAACTCAACCCTGACCAGCTACGCCACGTTGAATACCAGCAATACGGCGGATGGCGCTTTCGGCTACATCGCTCGTAACGGCGGTACGCTCAATCATAAAGGTAACATCGACTTTGATCAGGCGGGCAGCACAGGCGTGCTGGTTTCCGGCGGTACGTTGAATAACGACGGCGACATCAAGGTTAATGGTGTGGCGGTCAGTATTGAAGGCGCTGATTCCGTTGTGAACAACAATGCGACGGTTAGCGCGACGGATGGTACCGCAGCCTATCTCGTCGGCAATGATGCGTCATTAAGTCTGACGGGTTCGGGAGAAACCAAAGCATCGGGAGACGCGCACGGTATCTTGCTGGCCGCCGGTGCGAAAGGTCTGCTGGTCGATGGAGCCACCATCACAATGGACAGCACGGGTAAAGGAAGCGCCATTGAAAACGTCGCCAACATTGCGGGTATTCAGCTAAAAGATACAACTATCAGCGTGGGGAATGGCATCGGTATTCATACCGGAGCATCCCTGGCGCAGACCAACTCCGGAACGATTAACGTGACGGGGAGCGGTACGGGGATCCTGTTTGAAAATATCGATGGCAGCGAAACGAATCAAACGCTGGATATGTCTGACTCGCGCGATCTGGTTATCAATGTTGAGCAGGCTGCGGGGAAAGGAATCGTCACCAATGCGTCAACCGACCTGAAAACGGGCGTCAGCGTTAACGTGCTTGACGCTAACGGTGGTGAAGCGTTGATTGTTGGTGGCACGACCAAACATGTTGAGCAGGCTGGTGAGCTGACGTCGAAATCGACCAGTCACGCGGTGGTGAATGCTGATAACGGTTCCCTGGAAACGTTTATCAATAAAGGCGTTATTAAAGCGCTGGATGCGTCGCAAAAAGCGGTAGAAATGCTCTCAGGGGCAGGTATTGCGTTTACTAACGCGGCGGGCGCCAGCATTGTTGGTCAGGTTAACCTGATGAGCGGTGATAACACCGTTACGCTGGAGTTTGGCAGTACCGCAACCGACATCAAGACGGGCAGTGGTAACGATCTGTACGTACTGAAAGATGTCAAAGAGACAGAAACCTCACTGTTTACCAGCCTCAATGGGGGTGACGGGGAGGATACACTTCAGCTGAATAATGCACAGTACATCCTCAATCGCGCCGATGCTATTACCGGCATGGAGCATATCGATCTCACCGCAGGTTCAGTATTTACCGTTAATAATGTTGATTATGCGCTGGGTGATAACCAAAACGATGCGACCGGTACGGGTTACAACATTGATGCGACCAGCACCTTGTCGCTGAATTCTGACGCTGCGCTGGCCTTTAACAGCCATCTGGCGGGAACGGGAACGGTCGCCGTTGATGCCAGCGGTAATGCGTTTGATTTTACCAACAACAATGCGGCTGATGGATTCAAGGGGACGCTGGCGCTGACGAACAGCACCTTTGAGCTGGCCGGATTAAATACCCAGGCGCTGAGCCAGGCAACATTAAATGTAGGTGAAGGGAACGTCACCCACGTGGGGTCCGGTGAGCAGAATATCGGCGGCCTGGCGTTTAACGGCGGTACCGTCAGCTTTGACGGTGTGACGCCGGGGCAGAGCAGTGCCGAAGGAACAATTCATGCTGGCGCGATGGATCTCTCCGGACGCGGAACCGTGCAGGTTGATACCGGCACGATTACCAACGATCGTCCGCTGGCTGATACCACGCTGTCACTTCTTGAACAGGACGATGCGCAGTCGCTGATTCAACTGGCGACCTCAGATACTGCCGTCTCCGGTGGTGCGGGCAATCTGACGCTCACCGATAGCAATGGCAATATCATCAGCGATGGGGTTGAAGCTGGCATCAGCCAAAATGGTGAGATTGTTGCGAACGGAACCTATGATTATCGCCTTACCGGAGGGGAAAACGATGATGGGTTGTACATTAGCTATGGTCTGACACAGGTCGAACTGCTGGCCTCCGGAGACAATGCACTGGTCCTGGATGCGAACGGAAAAGCCGGTAATGCCGCAGATCTCAGCGCCCGCGTGACCGGCAGTGGCGACCTGGCGTTTGACAGTGCCAGAGGCCAGACGGTATCGCTGTCGAATATGGATAACGATTACACCGGTATCACCGATGTACGCAGCGGCAACCTGCTGATGAAAAACGATAATGTTCTTGGACAGACCAGTGAACTGCGTCTGGCCGCTGAGACCGGTTTTGACATGAACGGTTATAGCCAGACTGTCGGTAAGCTGACGGCGGCGGCTGACTCACTGCTGAACATCAATGGCGGTAGCCTGACTCTGGAGCAGGGCGGAACAGCCGATGGAATATTGACCGGAAGCGGCGCGCTAAACATCAATGGCGATACGCTGACCATTACCGGTGAAAACAGTACGCTGACGGCAAAAACGACTATTGCAGAAGGTGCGCGCGTGCTGATGAACACCACGCTGGGCCTTGGCACCGGCGATATTGTGGCGGCGGGAACGCTGACGATGAGCAAGGCGGCAGGCGCGCTTTACAACAGCATCAGCGATGCCGGACGGGTTGAACTCAGCGAAAGCGACGTCGCGCTGGTGGGTAACAACAGCGCCTTTACGGGGCAATTTGCTGTGGATACGGATTCCCGGCTTACCGCGTTCAGCGCAGAAAATCTGGGCAGCGCAGAGGTGAGCAACAGCGGTTCACTGGTGCTGAACAGTAATACCGACTGGCAGCTTGATAACGACGTTTATGGTAGCGGCGACGTGACCAAGCTGGGAGCCGGCTCCATTACCGTCGGTGACAACGCCGCCTGGACGGGGAAAACGGAGATCGAGCAGGGTGGCCTGGTACTGGGAGACGGCACATCTCCGGTCACGCTGGCCAGTACTGAAGTCAACATTGCGGCTGCGGGGATGCTCTCGGGCACGGGGGGCGTTGCAGGTCATGTGAATAACGCCGGTGTGCTGCAGGTGGGGACCGGGACCGGTGATAACCTCCTGTTCACGGTGGGGGGCGACCTGGTTAACAGCGGTACCCTCGCAACCGGTGTGAATGGTCAGCAGGCCGGTAATCAACTGGTGGTCAATGGTAATTACACGGGTAATGGTGGTCATCTTTCCTTGAACACCGCGCTGGGGGATGACAATTCCGTTACGGATAAGCTGGTGGTGAAAGGCGATACCAGTGGCACAACCTCCGTCAGCGTCACTAACGCCGGTGGGAAAGGGGCCGCCACGATTGATGGGATCGAAGTTATCCATGTTGATGGCGCATCGGACGGTGAGTTTACCCAGGCCGGCCGTATTGTGGCGGGGGCATATGACTACAGCCTTGGGCGCGGTCAGGATGAAAACAGCGGCAACTGGTATCTGACCAGCGGCAAAACCAATCCGGATCCCGAACCAAAACCGGATCCGGATCCGGATAAAGATCTGCGTCCGGAAGGCGGCAGCTACACGGCTAACCTGGCGGCGGCCAACAACATGTTCGTCACCCGTTTGTACGATCGCCTGGGCGAAACGCAGTATATTGATGCCCTGACCGGCGAGCAGAAAGTCACCAGTATGTGGATGCGCCACGTTGGCGGGCATAACAACTGGCGTGACGGCAGCGGCCAGCTGAAAACCCAGAGCAACCGTTATGTATTGCAGCTGGGGGGCGACATTGCGCAATGGAGCCAGAACGGACTTGATCGCTGGCACCTTGGCGTGATGGCGGGCTACGGGAACGATCACAGCAACACCCGATCGTCACGCACGGGTTACCGTTCCAGAGGTTCAGTCAATGGCTACAGCACCGGCGTTTATGCCACATGGTATGCCAATGATGCATCGCATAACGGCGCCTGGCTGGACAGCTGGGCTCAGTACAGCTGGTTTGATAACAATGTCAAAGGCGATGATCTGCAGGGCGAATCGTATAAATCGAAAGGGGTGACCGCCTCGCTGGAAATGGGATATGCCCAGAAAATGGGTGAATTTAGCGGCAGTCAGGGAACGCTGAACGAATGGTACATACAACCTCAGGCGCAGGCGGTCTGGATGGGCGTGAAGGCGGACGACCATCGGGAAAGCAACGGCACCCGTATCACCAGCCATGGTAACGGCAATGTGCAGACCCGGCTGGGCCTGAAAACCTGGATTAAGAGCCATCATCAGATGGATAACGGTAAAGAACGTGAATTCCAGCCGTTTGCCGAGCTGAACTGGCTGCACAATTCACGAGATTTCAGTACGACCATGGACGGCGTGAATGTTCGTCAGGACGGGGCGAAAAATATCGCCGAGGTAAAAGTGGGTGTGGAAGGACAGGTAAGTCCGCGTCTTAATCTGTGGGGCAACATCGGGGTCCAGGCTGGCGACAAAGGCTATAACGACAGCGCTGCGATGGTAGGCGTGAAATGGAACTTCTAAGCTGATTCTGCCGGGTAAGTTCAGCCAGACTGGCGTATGTCAGTCTGGTTATTTCCTGCTGAAATAATATCTGAAGAGCGTCCTTCAGGGCGCTCTGTTCAACAACACGAGTTAATCATGTCTGTAACCAAGAAAATCACACCCATCATGCTGGTGTTGCTTTTTCTTCTGGCCGGTGTGCTGACGTCATGGCAGCAATGGGATAGAGAGGGACAACTTGTCAGGGAACACGCGATAAATAGCCTGATCGAAGAAATCGACACGATATTTGACGACGTAAATACCTTGGCTGTGTTGGCCAGCGCAAATATTCAGGAAGATTGCACCGACGATCTGCTACGAAAATTGCGTCTTCTTACGGCGTCTGGCGAGAAGATTCGTTCAGTCAGCATCATCAGAAACGGTGAGTGGAACTGCTCTTCTCTCGAAGGCAGAGAATCGCCGGGGATTGTTTCCAGGGGAACGACCACGCACTCACTGATGATTGAACAGATTTATCGACTGAAGACGGAGATGTATATCCTCTATTTTCCGTTTCAGGGGCAGGTGGTGGCGGTTGCGGTATATAAAGCGGCGATCGATAAAATCCTCATGGACTTTTCCCGTAAAGCAAACATTGATGTGCATTTTTTATTGTATCCAGCCAAACATCCTTTCGTGCAGATGGCCTCGCAAAACTATCCTTTCTGGATTGTGACGGATTCACAGGATGGCATTGCGGATTATGTGCGGGATAATCATTATCTTCTTATTTTATTTGTTCTTCTGTCTTTGCTGTTATATTTCCATTTACGCCGGGTGCAGCGAATTTCGCCAATAAAAATACTGCAGCGTGCGATTAATAATGATGAATTTGTTCCATTTTATCAGCCCGTCGTCGAACTCGCTTCCGGAAAAATCGTCGGGGCTGAAGTCCTTGCTCGCTGGAATCACCCGGAGCAGGGAATTATTCCCCCTAACGAATTTATCCACACGGCTGAACATAGTGGGTTGATCAATGCGCTGACGCTGAAAATTTTAACGCAGGTAGAGGCTAATATGCGGTGCTTCAGGGAGCATTGCGATATGCCTTTTCACATTGGTATTAACGTACCGCCATTGTCACTGGAAGATAATGAATTTACCGATGCCATTATCGCCTTTATTCAGCGGATGAACTTGTTTCATATTGACGTAATGGTAGAAATCACCGAGCGACAGCAGAATCTGATCCGTGAAAGCGTGCTGAAGCGCTTGAAGGAGACAGGAGCGGCGCTAGCACTCGATGACTTTGGGACCGGATATTCTAACTATGCAGCGCTGCAACGTATTTCGCCGCGGTTTTTGAAAGTAGATAAGATGTTTATCGATTACTTGGGTAAAGGTGGCGTGAGTGATAGCATTATCAGCAACATTGTTCACCTTTCTGAACTGGCCAGGATCCCAGTGGTGGCGGAAGGGATAGAAAGTGAAGAACAGATGGAGAGACTACGACGGTTGGACGTTAGCTTTGGTCAGGGATATCTGTTCAGCAAACCAATACCCTTTAATGCGTTCCTGCATTTATTATAAGAATTGCTGATAATAAAAAACCGCTCGCGCGGTTTTTTATTATTAAATGGCTGGAAGATTACTCGCTGACTTTTTTCTCAACGGAAGCAGCACCTTCTTTGGTTTTATTCCAGCCTTTCTCGGCACCTTCTTTTGTTGCATTCCAACCTTTTTCAGTACCTTCTTTGGTTGTATTCCAGGCTTTTTGTGAGCCTTCACTTACCTTGCTGCTCAGGTCATCTTGTTTACCTTCAGCTGCATGTTTGGCTTTTAACTGTTGCTCTTCGCCCTGATTCTGCGCCTGATGCAGTTTTTCTTTTGCCGTATTGGCGTTTTCGTGCGCGGCAGCTACATCATTATCAGTTGCGTGTGTCGTGGCGGCAATAACGGGAGAAGCCAGCAGAATTGCAGATAATGCGATAATTGTCTTTTTCATAATATCCTCGCTTAGCGTTATAAGTTATTAGCGTGATTAAGCATGGCAGATAAACGAAGCGCTGGCTTTAGGAAAAAACTGTAAGTGCTGATACCGCTATTTATCCACCTCGTGCAGTTTCGAGTTATCAACACGGTTATTATGGTCTGGGGCAAATCCACGTTTAATGTTGGGTTAAATAGCGAGAGGCTACCTTTATTAAGTATGATGGTCTGCATCACAATGCTGCCTGGTATATATTTGGTGCAGTAATTGTTAATGAATTATACCGCTTAAATGACAACCGCTCATTTCCGGATGGGGTTGAGGATGGGGTATCCGGGCAGAAACATGGTTGTTTGGGGAGAAAATGACCTATGAACTGTCGTGGTCAAGTAATAGTGGACATGCGGCTAAGTGAGTAAACTCTCCAGAGACATTACTGTTCCTGCAAAAATATCTGGCCATAATTTAAACAACTCGATATTCTGAAATGCTTTGTGTTTTTGTGAACAGGAAAAAGTATGCTTAGTACGTTACCCGATTTACACAGAAGTTTTGCAGAGCAACTCAAGCTTAAATTCCAGTCGGATTCGCGAATTCATTCCCTTCTCGCTGGTGGCTCAATTATTCATGGCGGATTTGATAAATACTCCGATCTCGATTTTATCGTTGTCGTAGATCCTCTCTACTATGACGAAATCATGGCGCAGCGTAAGGTGCTCGCCGGAACATTAGGCCATTTGTTGCATGCTTTCACCGGGGAACATGTGGGAGAGCCTCGCCTGCTTATATGCCTGTATGGCCCCGAACTCCTTCATGTCGACCTGAAATTTATCACCCTGGAAATGCTCACTCAACGCGTTGAGGAGCCAGCAGTGTTGTTTACCCGCGATAACACTGCTCTGGAGCGACAACTGGCAAAATTTAGTGCTCACTGGCCTAACAAGACGCCGGAGTGGTTTGAGTCCCGAGCCTGGATCTGGCTGCATTATGCAGTGGTTAAGCTGGGAAGGGGCGAACTTTTTGAAGCGATTGGTATGTTGGCATTCTTCCGCGAGCAAGTGCTGGGACCTATGTTGTACCGTCGTGTAAATCTTCCGCAACGTGGGGTTCGCCGCATTGAATTCCACGGCATTGATCCTGACGGCCTGCTGACTTCCACATTGGCAACGCACGATCGTGACTCTGTCAGCATGGTCATCAGAAGGGCTGTTGACGCTTACATAAATCTGCGAGCTGATGCGCTGCCTGAAAATATCGCAGACGATGCAGCCCGTTGGGCGGTCCTTGACATGCTGAAAGAGTATTCTGACAGGGGGTAAATCCATACTCCGGTCTTCTTCGCGCGCTTCTTGGTGACAGGGCGAATGTAGCGAAACTGCCAGATTTTACTCCCGCTGGATTTGATGAGTAGCTCAAAGCCATCGCCATCATAGAGAACGTAGTCCGCTTCCTTGGGTTTAGCAGATTCGATTTCTTTAACGGATAGAGGTTTGGTTTGTCTTGCCATTGCCGGGTTTCCATAGTTTTAGGCACCTCAAAAACAATAAAGCTTTATGAGGTGCCTAACAAGGTGCCTAAAAGGTTCGGATTTAATTAGTTGGCATCAGACTTCGCGGGACAAATTCAAAGCACAAAAAAGCCCGCAGGGCTTGCGCCGTGCGGGCTCTTAGGACTTCATCGGATGACTCTGGTAATCACCGATGGAGAATTTTGGGCTGGCGTCCCTGTAATTGGATATTCAAACCATTGATTTTTATATTAATTTTTTATTTATATTCTATTGGTGGTTCTAAAAAGGAACCATAAATCTTAATGGTATGAGTTCTCACGATTAGCTGATTGGCAAATTGTATCAAAAGATAACAAATCCTCAGTTCAGCTACCAACTGGAGTTGAACTGCGTAAGCAGGATCTGCTTTCCACCGATTAGTGTATACGGTAGTTTTTAAGCATAACTGAATTGTACCCGTAGGGCAGTACCAGCATAGGTGGAGAATGGATTTTGAACAACTGGTCACTAGAGCATACAAAAGAAATCAAAGCTTGGCTTAACATAGATAACTATCGCAAGTTTGAAGATCTCTCATTGATACACTTCTATCACGAGTTATGGGCCCGGAATCTGTTCTTTAAGGAGTATCGGGAAGAGTTTGAGAGCAGAACTCTTATGGGTTACTTCTCAAAGATTTTCACCGGTAACCCTTTTTTGATTCCAGAAGGGCAACTTGGATACATGACTCCTGCCAACAAACTTTTTCAGCCCCCCCATTTTTTTCTAACAACTCTTGATCGCCTTGCTGAAACGAGCATTATTGCTATGCAACGCGGAGGTTTTGTTTGGCATGAAGGTAACAATTATTCTATAAACGCAGAGCTTCGAGAGGAATCACTTTCAGACATTATGCCAGATCAGTTTACACGAACAGTCATGATCGAGATTGATTTGGCAAGTGGCACAGACGAAGAGATTGCAGAGTCGCTTAAAGCTGCATTACCGCAATGGCGTAAAATTAAGGGTATTGATGAAAACCCATTGGAATCTGTTCGTTTTGGATACGGAACTATCAAGAAACTCATCAGTTATCGAGTAATACCTATGTTAGATATCTTGGTGTGGGCAGCCGTTAAAAAAATCCGTGTTTCTGACGACAGGTTATCCAGACTACTATATACAGATGATGACGAAGAAAGCGAAATGAGGCAGTCCAGCCAAATCAAAGATACCGACAGGCCTTTGGCCCTTAAATCCTGCACAACTGACTTTATCCGACAATTCCTTTACTTCATGAACAAAAATAGCCATTTGAAGCAAATGAAAGTCTTAGATGTAATGAAACTATCGGATTGAAAAATGACACCCATAATTCTTAGGTTTATTGAAAAATATTTTCATTTCTAATGTGGATAATTTGTAAAAAGGTCGATGACATTCATTAAAATTATTTTACAATTGAGCTTTTTGACTATTGTTTGATGGTTTTTTTTTAAGTGTATTGAATATGCCTTGGGGTGAGATTTATATAAATAAAAATGAAATAACAGCGAATATTTTAACTTGGAATGACGAATGAAATTTATATTCATTCTTGTCATTAACCAACTATTAGGATGACGGCATGTCTCTTTACTCATGTTAAGGTGATTATGATAATTTATCAAAAGCATCTTTTACAGGATGCTTTTCTTTGTATTTCCAATATAAATCCTTGCATTTTATTGTGAAACACATTAAGAAGTTAATGTATCTAAACATCACCAGGAAGGATAAAAAATGAGTGAGTCTCTTAAAATATTAAACAACATTCGTACACTTCGCGCTCGGTCTCGTGAGTTTTCTCTTGAAAATCTTGAAGAAATGCTGGAGAAACTGACTACGGTGGTTGAAGATCGTCGGCAAGAAGAAGTTACATTTCTGAAAGATAAGGAAGAACGACAGGCCAAGCTCGAAGCTTTTCGTCAGCAACTCCTTGAGGATGGCATTGATCCAGCAGAATTGCTTTCTGGTCTGAGTTCTTCTTCTAAGCCAAAATCCAGCCGTGAACCACGACCGGCTAAATACAAATATATCGATGAAAACGGTGATGAGAAGTTTTGGACTGGTCAGGGTCGAACTCCGAAAGTTATCACCGCTGCTATTGAAAGTGGTAAGAAGCTGGAAGATTTCGCTATCTAATATTTGAAGAATACTTTATCAAAAAAAAGCCGTTAAAAAGTTGATTACTTATAACGGCTTGCATTAACAGAAAGAATATTTTCTGGGGTCAGTGATGAAAATTAAACATTGGTTAGTATCATTTTTAATAAGCTTCAGCCAGATTGCTTTTGCAGATACTGTATTAGATGAGGTTTCTAAAAGCGTCATTAGTGTTTGCCATGCTCCTAGTAGCAAAGGGCAGAAATGGGATGTTCAGGTTCTTGCCTCTGGTGATGTTAAAGTTGGACTTAAGTTTGCAGGTAAAGTAGCGGCTGATGCAAAGGTTGCTCTTACAAAGAGTGAGTGGGATGGCGTACAACAAGTTCTTAGGGAACATCAACAATTGGATAATGACAGTTATCGAGATTGTGTAGAAAAAATCACACCTTTATTTTTAGCGAATATAAAAGAAGAACGGAATATATCCTCACAGATATTAAATAAAGAAGAAAGTGAACTAAAACTGCCAATAAGTATAATCGGTGGTGGACAAAAGGTGGTCTTCTCTCCTGATTTTATTATAGAGATGGAAGAAGCTTCTGGCGGTGGAGTGAATAAAAAAGGATTATCAATTATAGTTACACCTGAGAATGGACGATTATATCTTACTGAAGGTGAGCCAGTGAACGTGGCAATTAAAGGTAAGAATTATTTGCTTGAATTTAGATTTAATAAAAAGATGCAGCCTGTCTATACATTAATGAACCAATAGTGTAGTTGCAGGGCGACTTTAGTTGCCCTGTCTAATTTTTAACTTTGTTCTTTGGGGGTTAGAATGTAAATCCGTTGTACTCCATTATTTCTTATCTCTATTCTTAATGATTGACCTTTTCTAATTATTACTTTTCTTCTCTCATAAAATAAACTCTTTATTGGATTGTCTAAATAATAATTACTACTGCCATGAAAATCTGGCAGTTCCAGTAAAACATATTGGTAATGTTCTTTATCTAACTTTTGAACGAACATTAAAAAATTATTACCTGATGGTATCGATTCAGGATTTAATGATTCCTTAAAAGTGAGTAATTCCAAGGAATTATTATGAGATATTTTTATTGTGATAAATTTGAAAGTATGCTGATCTATGTCATTTATCGCATTAGAGTTGTTATCAAACACTCCGGTCTTTTTTTTCTCATCATATATCTTGGTGCTTTTATTCTCATAAACTTTCAATTCATACTTAATAGTTTCGCCCGAATAACTGTTGTAGAGGGGGGTTATTGATGTGGGTATTGAGTGGGTTACAGGAATTGCTGATGAATTTTCAATATCATTAGCATTCACTTTATAGCTAAATGAAATGAAAATTAATGCTGTAATAAGTGATGCTATAGATATCTTATTCATATTCTCTCTTATTAATGGATTTAATTATTTTTATTTAACATCTATAAAAGAAAATATCAAATTTAATTTTTGGAGTAAATGAAGAAGGATCTGGATTGGTCGTTCAATACCAAATTTTTGTGCCGGGCAAAGGAAGTAAAATTAATTATTATATATAAAGGATACTCTAATTCATATAAAAGATTAGTGCTAAAATTTTATGATATTTATGTTTAAATCAGAACTATGAAATTCGTTAATGGTAGAAAAATTTAGCCTTGAGTTGTCATTGCCTCTATATCAGCAATATGTGGCCGTGAGATGTAAATTGATCAACCATTACTACCATCTAGATATGGCCGCAACCGTAGACACACCTTCAGCGAAATAGGGGAATTTCAGATACTCTCAAGTTCCCCTGTTCTGTACTGCACCAACTTCGAGAGAACCATCCTGCATAGCAGCAAGGAACCTCCGCTTCAGGAGTCTCACTCCTTTCTTTTCCCAAGTGTTCGTATAGTGACTTCACCACAACGACAAGGGAAAACAAAATGAACAATCAACCAACCCGCCTCATACGCCTACCAGAAGTTCTCGAACGAACTGGCTACGGAAAAGCATGGATCTATCGTCTGATCAACGATGGCAAGTTTCCTGCACCTGTCAAATTTGGGCTCTATGTCGTGTAGTTAAAGAATATACTAATTTTATTGAGGGGGGGGAGAGAAATAAAAGTGGAGAATCTAAATTATAAAAGCGAAGATAATAATAAACCATGAGTTAAAATAGATCTACATAAATAGTTTTTCTCTAACAGCCCCAAAATATCAGTGAGCAATGAAAGAACAATACGCTTAAATAGCCTGAATAGTCAAATAATGCTACTTTTATGCAGTATTCAGATAGGTTTTACGGATTGTTTTGTTGGTTTTGATAGTTTTCTTCTTTGAATTGTAAGGAAAATTAAATGTATATCTATCAAATGGTTACAAGCAAGCTTTTCCGGAATTATTCTAAAAATCAAGTAATTAAAAATAAATTTACAGATTATTCTTATTATTGTACTATTTTGATAACAATTTCAATGAGGATAGTATGATGCAAAACCAAGCAGAAGAAGCAAAAAAAATTTTAAAAACAGATGGTTACAGCGGGGCAAACTCGGTGTTATCTAGACTGATGGAAGAAGTTAGAAATGATAAAAACACAACGGTAGGTAGCCGTTATGATCGAGTCCATAATCGGCATAACCGTTAAATTTCTATGCTTGATACAATTTTAATCAAGACGGCCAGTAGGTGCAATTTGGATTGCACCTACTGCTATGTATATCGCGGGGCTGATACAAGCTGGCAGGATCAACCCTATAGGATGAATGATGCCACGATAGAAAAAGTGGTAGAAAGGATTACGGAATATAGTCTTTTGCAGGTAACTGGATTTGCCATAGTTTTACATGGAGGTGAACCACTTCTTTTGGGGGAAAGAAGACTTGAGACTTTATTATCAGGTTTAAGAAGAGGTTTAAATCCTCAAAAATACCCTATAAGTATACAAACCAATGGTGTTTTGATAACTGAGAAAATTTTGAACTTATGTTCAAAATATAGAGTAAGCATTTCGGTTAGTATTGACGGAACAAGAAAAGCTAATGATATCGCGAGGTTTACACGTGGTGGTAACAGTAGTTTTGAGGATGTAATTAATGGAATTGAAAAATTAAGCTCACACCAAGACCACACCTTCTTGTTTGCAGGGACATTATCAGTTATACAACCGAATATTCCTGCTGAGGATACATATCATTATCTGAAGAGTATAAACTCTCCAAGTATAGATTTTCTATTTCAGGATGGAAATTATGATAGGATGCCTTATGGAAAAAAAGATCTTCAAACTACTGAATATGGTGAGTGGTTAGCTAAAGTATTTGAACTCTATATGGAAGATAGCAATCCTGTACCGATAAAAATACTGGATGATATTCTCAAGATTTATTTGGGCGGTTCTCCAATAAAAGAAGGGAAAGGAAATAATGAGTTTGGTATTTTGATAATTGAATCTGATGGCGAGATTAGAAAGAATGATACACTGAGAGCATCATTTGAAGGTGTCGATTTTTTCAAAGGACGTCCGTCGGTACATAATACTTCATTAATGGATGTAGTAGAAAGTGAAGAATATATAATTTATACGAAATCATCTTCACCTTTATCAGCAGAATGCCAGTTGTGTGAATATAAAGATGTATGTGGTGGTGGAATGCCATTATATCGATGGAGTAAAACTAGGGGGTTTGATAACCCATCAATATATTGTGCGGATCATAAGATAGTGATTAGTACAGTTAAAAAATTCTTGCAGCGGTCTAAATTATTATGAGTTAAGGGGGGGGGATGTTAAAAAATCTATGGAAGAGTGAGATGGAAATTTTCCCATTTAATCATTTCTTTTGTAATTCCTGTATTAGTTCTAATGTCACCGAGGGTATTTTGCAATGGTTGATATCTACTAATTCTTGGAAAAGGGTTAATGAATATTTTTATGACCAGTATGAATTTAGTTTATATGATGCGAAATTACCAGATGAGATTCTTTTCCTCAAGGAAGATTTTTTTTGTGATGAATTGAAAAGTTTTATAGAAAATAAATTTGATGTGGTTCTGAAAAATAAAGTGGATATTGTTGCGCATAAATTAATATCAGGCGACAAAATAAAAATTCATAATGATTTTATTGAAGGGCAAGAGTCACATCGTATTTTGTTTCATTTTAATAAAAATTGGAAAGAAGAGAATGGTGGGTATTTTATGATCTTTTCTAAGGATGAGCCGGAATCCTTAGAAAAAATAATTCCTCCACTTCATGGTTCAGTTCAAGGATTCGAGATATCACAGAACTCACATCATGCGGTTAGTCAGGTATACGATTTTGAAAGATATACTGTAATTTACTCATTTTACAGGAAGGGAAATGAAAATATCTGATTTTATATGTTCTCCTTTAGGTTGGAATGAAAGCTCACCATTTTATTTGCGTGATAACTTTCTGTTATCACAAAATATAAATTCCGTAGATGATATATGCGTAGTAGATCCCGGCAGTAAAATAATGGGGATTGATTATTTAGTACCTAAGTTTTTGGATGAAATTGAGAAAGTAGATTGGGAAAAAATGGGATTAACTTTCTGCGACAAAAATGAATTTTCATTACCAGAATATGAAAGGTTATTGTCCAAAATTGAGTCTTTATTATATTTTTCAAAAAACATGCATAGTTCGATAAAGGCATTTGCAATTAACTTTCATCCATTATTATCTGAGTGTGAAGATTTTGATGTGAGTTTCAGTGATCCTTGTATACCATTCGATGTATTCACTAATGTTCCAAAATATGAAGAGAAATACGCTGCTGAAAGATTTGTTGAAGGGATTATTCATGAAACTCTGCATTTACAGTTAACAGCTATGGAACATTTATTACCTTTGTTCCATGATAAATTGTTAACTGATAATGTATTTTCCCCCTGGAAAGGAGAGGGCCGAAATGAACGCGGTTTACTACATGCAGTCTATGTTTTCTCAAATATTAAAATTTTTTGGTTGAAGGTTCATGCGCAATCTAAAAATATAAATGACTTTGCAGTAAAAAGGATTAATGAAATTCAAAAGGAATTATCAACGGCAGGACATATACTAAAAAGCGATGCATTAACTCCTGAAGGTAGAATGCTTGCCTGCTTGTGTTTATCATAACCACTCAACTATGATGCAAGGTCATAATTAATGGAGGTTCTTTGAGTGTGTTGAACTTTATTATAATTAATGGTGTCAATGCTCATGGTAAATATTATCAGTCTGTTTATTTTAATATCCAGAATAGAATGGATAGTGACAAAATAGTAGTATGTTTAAAAAAATGCAGTGCAGTATGATGTTTCAAAATTACTTGTTCGAGGAAAAGAAAAAATCTCCCTTTTTACTGTACTTTATTCAGTTAGGTACAACTTTGTCGAGTAGTTAACTTAGGGAAGGACAAGTTCTACAGCAGATTAAGAATAACTAACGGCCAACTATAGTACTTATCAAAAGCTTCAAATGCCCTGGAGACTGCCCATGTTTGAGAAGTACTGATCTGCTCCCCTTAAACGAATGCAGCATGATGTTAGGAACTTCCGCTCTTGGTACGGAACGGACACGGTAACTGGGTTGGCGGTCCGCTCTGAGCGAGGAGCGGACGGTTGTAGAATGCCTTAAAATTTACATATTTTTAACCAAAAAATCCCCATCTTCGAACCATCTCATGCTGTCAGATCATAATCTCGCTATAAAGAATCTATCCAAATTATTTTGAAGGGTGTGCCGTGGTTTTTTATTTTTTTATTTGAACAACACGAAGTCTGGTGTAACCTATTGAATCATACATAATGGTTTTTATTTTGGGGAATAACCAGTGCTTACAGAAAAGCAATTGCTTGAGCTTATTAAGGCATTACAGTCGTCAAATTTCACAACAGCAGAAATTATCTGGTTAAGTCTCGCCGTAGTTATCGCAGCTCTGGCAATGAGTTTCCTAGTTTCAATCGTTACAGAAAGGGCTAAAATTTCTGCAACTAATTCTAACTATGAAACACTACGGGAACAATTATCTATAAACACAGTTACTATTAAAGACATAGAGAAAAAAATAACATCTGAGTTATGGATCTCTCAACAGATCTGGCAAAAAAAATATGATATGTATGAATTCATCTATGCACAATTACTAGCAATTAAAAAATGGGCAGACAATGAGTTTCATATAATTGAACTTCATATGATTCCAGGATGGATAGCAAGCAGTCACCAGCCATATTTTAATGAGGAGCAAGAAAAACAATTTTACCAAGAAATTCAGCAGGCTCAAGCTGATATTGAGAACACAATGAATGATAAAGACGTCCAAAGTAAAAACAAAGAATTACAACAAAAATTAAGCATTGCAATGACATCGTTAACTGAAATATTAATAACAAGAACAATTCTTTTGAATGCTAATGTAACTATAAAATTAGAGGAGTTAATTAAAAACATTGGCTTCGATCCTTCTCCACTGGATTATGAAGAACCTGATGACTATGGACAAAGAATAAGATCGGCGATTGATAAAGCATTGAAAGAAATTAGAATAATTGCAATTTCTGATCTGGAGATTAAGCATCATGAAAGTTAATGCTTTGTAATGAGGAGTCGGAGAGCGGAGGTTTTAATCCTCTCGCTCAGGATAAAAATGAATAGTTACTTATTATGTTTTTTCAATAGTTAAACCAGATCGTTTAATATACTCATCTAACGAGCCAAGGGTGTCATGTATTTTCGCAACATGATAATTTAACAAGCTAATTTCTTTAGTTAGTAAATTAGGTGGAGGGATATTAGCTCTACCACCATCAACAGATACCAATAAAAATCTGTCTAAGAATGCCCCGTCGTAATAAAGCTCATACCAATATCCAGTTGCTCTGGGATCTGGATGATTGTTAGCCCAATCTTCTATAAAATTTTCACATTGAATTCCTTCATCAATGAACTTGGCTCGAATACGAAGGCGTGGGTCTTCTTTAAGGAACCGTTCGCTGGACCATTCCCTTGAAATCCCATGCCAATCTTGAGATGGTTCAGTTTTGGGAATGAAATTTAAGATTTCCTCATATGTCATATCTCTGACAGGTTTACGTTCTGGTAAAAAATATTCTGCTACCGATGGACTGGCTAAGAATAATGAACTAAGCATTCCCAGAGCAAATGCGATAGGTTCTATATCAAATCCTGACATCCAAAAAAAAGCTGCTATCAAAGCGGCCCCAAAAAAAACACCCCCAAAAACTCTAAGAGGATGTTGATATTGTTTTATCCATAACCAGATTGGTATTAAGTTAATTTTCATCTGCCATTCCAATTTATCTAACTCATTCAGAATTAAGGGCTGCAATTAAAAATAGACAATCATACTCACTGCGGAATTTAAATTTTGAGAGTACTATTATTCCATTTTATTTGCAATTAATTATACGTTATTCATTGAACAAATTTCCTTGCCCTAAGTTAACCATAATGTCCGCTCCTGGCACAAAGCGGACACTCATTCCCACATACAAAAATCAATGACATATCTCCTGTACAAGCTTTGCCCTTCCCTTGCCAAAAACCAAACCGTTTGCCCGGAGGCAGCGCTGGTGGAAATTACGGCGTGCTCTGACCCGCTATGATTCTGAAGCACGCTACAGTCTCATCATCTCTATCCATGTAACGGAGACCGGTGTCGATCTGTTGACGCCGGTACAGAGTAAAGTGGATACGCTTATCGCCAGTCAGATCGAAATAACATCATGAAAACAGCGATGCGTTTTGATCCGGCTCTGAACACATTCGCCTCTCTCACCGGGAATGCATCGCCACGGGTTTATTCACCACTGCTCCCGTATCACCTTTTTCACCTGGTAGAACACCCGCTGGCAGACTGACCAGAACGCTGGCCATGCGGACGATGAGCGGGATACAGTTTTGTCCTTCAGGATTTGCCCCATCTCGCCAGAATTGCTTTCTTGTTCCACGACGGCGGACACTGCAGTGCTCTCCATCGCGACAGGCGGAACCTCAAGCTCCAGTGAAAGCTGATTTTCAGCAGGAATGTTGTCGCCCTCTGCTGCTGTCTCATCCTTGAGTTTAATCCCCTGCGTTTCGAGCCAGGAGATATCCAGTTGCCAGGCATGACGAGATCGTGCCCGCCATACGTCAAAAGCTTCATCCACATAGTCAAATGCGCCCTGAAGAGACCAGCCGTTGACCAGAGCCAGATGAGCCACTGCTTCGTCCTTTTTACCCCGGAGCTCGCTGAACCCCATATGTTTGACTTCATGGCATGAAGGGCATAACGCGATGAGCCCTTTGAGGGTCTGATACTGATGGTCATCATCGTAATGCCAGATTTCATGGCACTCTACAGGCCATCGGGGCCCCTTTCCGCCGCAGACCTGGCATTTCCACCCTGCTGTTCTGGCCGTTTGTTGCCGTAACCGTTTCCAGTCCGTTGAAGATACCGCACTTCTGACGTTATCGAACCAGCATGTTCGGGGCACCAGCTCAATCGTCAGTCTTGGTGGGTAAAAGCTCACATCAGGTTCACCCTCCAGAGCCTTCAGCACTCCCTTTTGAAGATAATCCTGACAGACATCAGAAAGGTTATTTTTCCTGCACATCTCTGTAAGCCATTCTTCCGACCGGCTATCACGGATTTTACATACCATGTAGCGAAGCACTTCTTCATGGGGTAAAGGTACAGCCTGTTCAATATCAGGAAAAAGATCCACGAAGAAATCCTTTTGCAGAAGGCGTCTCATCTCATTATACGAAAGGCTTTGAGGTGATTAAATGTGGTAAAGTCGCGCTCTTCGTCCTTAGTCATCGTGCATTTAGTGCCAGTGAATGGCCAATTGGAGCACCCAACTGCAAGCTACAATAAATACCTGAAAAGACGTAAAAGCGAATGCGACAGTGTCTTGGTCAACTAAATTTGGCCTCAATACTGGCGGTATAACTGGTTAGGATTAAAAAAGTTGTAAAATTAGATAATCCTTAACTACATATAACATAGACTTTTACAGTTACCTCACCATCTTTTGAGTTTCTCACTCCCTCCAAATCTGCTATCAGGCCTGGTGCATTAGTTATGTAATGATTAGGATCGTATATTACGCACCATAGGTTCTTACAGCGGCTGTGTCGCCTGTAATGTTCAATATCGATGATAAGCTCATCACCTACTTTCCTAGCATGTGAGCGATCTCGTACAATTTTTGTTTCCAGCACCAATTCATGCACTGGAAGAAGGAAATCCATTCTGGTACTGGAGCCCGCATAGCTAGGGGTATACTCTTCCGGTCGTATATCCTGAATCCAGGGTCTCAACAGAGAGTGGAGTAAATCTTGCACGTCATACTCACTGTCAAACGTAAGAGGCTGGCTACCTCTTCTTCTATGCGTAAGAGGATGCATAGCTCGATGCAACCCTTTAACTAACCTTTCAAGCAGTACCTCAACTTTTGTAGGCATTACGGGTTGTTGTAGCGCTTGAATAGTTTCCTCATTGGGGATATCAGTGGAGGGGATTTGACCTAAAGGCAACACTCTCCCAAAGCGGTAATATCTAAGGCCGTTATCATGTAATACGGCTTCAATGTTGGCTTTCTTATCTTTCCACTCACTATATTTGTCGCTATTTTCTGAAGGTGGTGAATCCATGAATTCTTCAATGACGCTTCCCAAGACCGCCAAGCTATCCGTCTCAGGATCTTGTCCGGCTATGTAGAGCCAGTTCTTCCATCTGACACTATGAGTACCCTCAGGGTTGCCCGGTGCTCCTGCTGTTATAAAAAGATTTTCAAGTGCTGAATGTGACGCCGTGTTAGCTAACGTGTCGCCTACGGCTTTACATAATGATCTTGATAGGCGCATTAAACCTCCTGTTTAAATATGCAATTTATCATTATACCATTGACCTGCTCCCGGTTGATTAACTTAGTGTAGAGTGAATACGTCCGTTTCTGGCATACAGGAGACGTTCATGGGGACGTACCGCCAATTGCGTCCCACGGTCACCCGAACACGGGGAGCTCAACTCTGCTGGCACTGTTCAGAACTGGGGAAGTTCAGGCAACGTGAAATTCCCCGACTCTGGGCAGCACCAACGTCGATAACCTCCGTCTCAGGAGCTTCACTCCTTTCTTTTCTCGAAGATTTGTATAGTAGCCCCATCGCAACGACAAGGGGAAAACAAAATGAACAATCAACCAACCCGTCTCATCCGTCTACCAGAAGTCCTCGCTCGAACCGGCTACTGCAAGGCATGGATCTACCACCTGATTAGCGAAGGCCGCTTTCCGCAGCCGGTCAAGATTGGACTTCGCGCTATTGCCTTCGTTGAAAGTGAAGTCGAGGAATGGATTCAGTCTGTTATTGAAACAACCAGAAAAAATGTTGCCTGAGCGGGAGAGAGAAAATGAATATTGAATGCTTTGTAAGTGAGAATCATATGTGCAACCTTGGTGAGATGTTATTTAACGAGATTTTTGATCTCGATGCCATTGCTGAACTCGCTGATGACAAGTTTACCAGGGAAGCTGTTTATATGCTGAGCCAGTATCTTGTTGGAAACACGAACGGACCATTTAAAGCAATCAATAAGCTTGAATGCCATGAGCAAATTCATATTTATGAGATATGGATTTCAATTATTAAATCGGCTGATGAGTTAAGAACTCTATTCAAGGCAATACTTCAACATTGTATTGAATGAAATTATTAGTTGTAAAACAGATAGAAGTTTGTAGATATACTTAATAACTATCATAACCATTATAAGAGGTATTTAATATGAAAGCTAAGAAAACCAAAGGCAATAAATCCAAAACCAACGAATCCCAAATTATTACAATAAATAACAATAGCGTCATAGACGGAAAACTGATGTGTACTGTAATCATGCATGAAGACGATCTTAAAGCCTGTTTTGAGACACTTCCAGATAAATATGGAGAACCAATAGTAGGTGATTACACGGGAGTATTGATGAGCTTTTTGTGCAATTCGATCTGGTATGGGTTCGGTAATGGTATTGTTGATGTAGTTCTTGATGATGCAATTAGAGAGCAAGTAAAAAAACTTGAAGAACAAAATAAAGTGTAAAAAATAAAATAATTAACTACAAATATTTGACTTTTTAATTTACACAATATATATAAAATATCATATTAACTATGGTTGTGGGTGATATTGCCTAAATCAGGTTAATAGAAAAGAAATTATATATAGTTAATTCCAATGCGTAAATTAATTGGTGTGGCGGCACTAATGACAAGTGCCGTCACTATTTTAGTGTAAATTTTTTTGAAAATAAAAAATTAATATGTTAGAGATATATGTAGTTGTAAATAACAGGAGGTTTAATGAAAAAAACAAAAATAAATACATTTATCATGAGTAGCGGAGAAAGATATTGCCTGGTGCTTGATAAGGGAAATGGAATCCCTCTTTATTATCCAACCTTGTATATAACCACCCAAATCAGAAACAAAAGCGACTCAATATCAACAGTTGAATTGGTTGCTGGATCTATTTCATTATTTTGTAATTTCTTGTCTAAAAGAGATATCAATATTGAGGAAAGAATTCTTTCAGGAAAGTATCTGAGTATTCATGAAATAGATGCTTTAAGAGATTACTGCGAGAAGAAGAGCAGGTTAAAAAAGATTCTTCCATATAATGTGATAAAGGGAAGCGTTGTAAACAGTGCAACAAAACACTTCAGGCTAACCAGCATAGCAAACTATTTAAGTTGGTTAAGTCAGATACTTAAACAACATCAAGGAAGTATAAACGAATTTGTTGATAAGATCAGAGAGAGAAGACCAAAACTCAGAAGGCGAAGCCGTCAAGACCAACCAGACAAATCTCTTGATGGAAATCAGATTAATCATTTATTAGAAGTCATAAAATGTGGGTCGGCATTAAATCCATTCGATGAAAATCTTCAGATAAGAAACAGACTTATTATTCTGGTGCTTTATTCTTTGGGAATAAGATCGGGAGAGCTTCTTAATATTCGTATATCGGATATTAACTTTAGTGATTCCAGTCTGGCTATCCGTCGTCGGGCTGATGATAAGAACGATCCACGAGTTAAACAACCATTGGTTAAGACGATGGAAAGAAAACTACCTCTATCTTCGGCATTGGCAAAAGAATTGCACAACTACATTACCAGTGTCCGTAGGAAGTTTAAGAATGCCAGAAAACATGAGTACCTTTTCGTAACCCATAAGTCTGGCCCAACCCAAGGTATGCCTTTATCGAGCATGGCTTACCATAAAGTTATCGATAGCATCAGAAGTGTCATCCCTGAGCTTTGCAATCTTACGGGTCACAAACTCAGACATACCTGGAACTATGAATTCTCTAAAAAATTAGATGAGATGCCTGAGCGAGTGAGTGAGGCTGAACAAGAAAAAATGCGTTCTAATCTTATGGGATGGACTCCCGGTTCTGGAACTGCACAGATATATAACAAAAGATTTATTCAGGATAAATCACATAAAGTCGCAATAAAACTACAGGAAGATATTAATAAAAAAGGGGAGGTTGAATGAATTCAGTACATAAAGTGTTAATGAGTAAAGATCTTATTCCAGCTAAAATGGATGGGTATTATTTTTCACCACAAGAAGATGTATGGATACTTGACAGAAACAATAAGATAAATAAAAAAGCAGTTACTGATGTTCTTAACGACAATTTAAAAGAAGGATATCTAAATACAATTGCACTATTTGCGAGGGATTATAGCGCAAGTTTTGCCTCCAAGATACATGGAGCATTTCTTGCTTTTATAAAGGAAGAGCAATGCGTATATGTCAGTAAAGCTTCAGTTTTAAATTTCAGAAGCAAAAAGCATGTTAAGGATGAATTATTATTTCGCCTGAGGATATTTATCACTAAATGGTACTCTCTTGGCTACAATGGAATAGCTTCGGAAGCTGTACAGATAATGAAAACATGGAAACTTGTTAACGGAAAGCCTGGTGATGTCGTTAAAAGAAAAGATCCCATACAAGGTCCTTTGACTGATATTGAATTGCAAGAATTTAACGAGGGAGCAATGAGAGCGTATGAGAAAAAAGAAATATCTCTTTTTATGTTAACTATGGCACTTATTATCAGCCACACAGGTCGTAGACCCTTGCAGGTAACTCAGATGAAGATAACAGATATCCTTAAGGTTTCAAAAGAAGAGGATGAAATTTATTATCTTTTAAATATACCACGAATTAAACAAGGCTTAGGATTCAGAGAAGAGTTTCGAACGTTCAGAATCACCAAAGATCTATATGAACTGGTTTGTAAACAAGCCAAAGATTCTTTGGCAATGCTGTCTGAATTTATGGGTAGACAACTTACTACTGAAGAGAGTAAAGATGTGCCACTTTTTATTTCAAAAAATAAAATCGGATTCATTAATAAAAGTGTTAGTTTAGACTTTTATTTAAAAACTGATGTATTGCATCATTATAGAGGGAAATTAACAGAGGTTTTGAAAGTTGTCATCAAGAAGGAAAATGTCTACTCAGAAAGGACTGGGGAATCTTTACATATAAATGCCAGAAGGTTTCGTTATACGTTAGGAACACGAGCAGCAAGAGAAGGCTATGGAGAATTCATTATCGCAGAGCTACTTGATCACTCCACGATTAAGAGTGTAGGAGTCTATGTTCAGAATCATGTTGATAATGCTTATAAGATTGATAAAACTATGGGGCAGGCATTGACTGGAATATCATGCGTATTCAGAGGACAAGTAAAAAGAAAAGAAGATATTGAATACGACATAACTCCAGGTATAAAAATTAAAAATCATGATGGCGAAGACACTGGCAGTTGTCAGCAATGTTCCACATGTTCAGCTAATGTCCCCATTCCTTGTTATACATGTATGCATTTTACCCCCTGGCTGGATGGACCGCATGAAAAGGTTTATCAGTATTTGATTGGCGAAAGAGAGCGAATATACAGCATAACTAACGACAGAATTGTAACGGAATCGCTCGACAGAACGATCATTGCTGTAAAGAAAGTAATTAACCACTGCAACATAATGCGAAGCTCACACAAGGGGAATAAATCCATATGACCGATAGTAATGTATTATTCTTCAGGAAAAAGATTGATATAAATGCAGAGTTAAATCTGAAAGAGTTTATCCGATTTTGCAGATACGATCTTACCGCTTTAGGGAGTGATTTTAACTGGGAGTCTTACGAGTGGAGAGGTGTCGCTGTTTTTACCAAAATAAATGTGAAACGTAAGGTAAAAACAGATAAAGAACAATTACTCGATGAGGATTATATCGATTTTGCTAAAGCTTATATGAGATATCAGTCGGCTTTAACCAAAAGCAGATGGAAGCTGTCAGCTTCATTGACCATATTAAAAGTTGTCGAACAAACATTACTGATGGTCAATAAAAATGCAAATATCACCGGGGTCAGCATACCTGTTCTTGATGAAGCCATCCAAACCATCAAGAGTCTTTACAAAGAACATCCGGCCTATGATTATGGGCTGGAACTTCAGAAATTTGTGAAGTTCCTTGGTGAGAATGGTCTACTGATCGCGGGTGTCCTTTCATGGGTCAGCCCAATAAAACCACCGGAATCTGTTAACCGTGTGTCTAAAAAAGCAGATGAAGCAAGGTTAAGTAAACTTCCGGATGAAACGGCTTTGAATGCTATGGCAGAGATCTTCTCACTGCCTGATGAGGCATTGAGTTGCCGGGATATTTTTACTACTTCAATTTTTGCGCTCCTGATGTGTGCTCCCAGTCGGATATCGGAGATTTTGGCACTTCCCTGTGATTGCGAGATTACGGAAACAGACTCTAACGGGGTGGAAAGGTATGGGCTAAGGTTTTACTCCCTCAAGGGTTATGGTGCGGACATTAAATGGATTCCAGACGTTATGGTTCCCGTTGCCAGGAGGGCAATAGAAAGGTTAAAGAAACTTTCAAAAAATGCCCGTGAATTCGCACAGTGGGTGGAGGAGAATCCATCTACATTCTTCAGACGGGATAGCCTTCCTGAAACAGGCGAAAACGAAATATTAAAACCCTGGCAGATATGTGAAGGATTAGGATATAACCTTGAAAGAAAAAATGGGAATGTAAAGTTTTTATCTGGAGTGAGTTTTTATAATAGCCAGAAAAATTACACCATGAACTCATTATGGGAAGTTATCCTCTCCAGATTACCAGAAGGTTTTCCATGGTATGATAAAAACAAAGGCATAAAATACAGCAATGCACTTTGCCTGTTGAACACCCATCAACTGGAGAAAAGAAATGAAACTATCATTTACGAGTTACAGAAACCAACTAAAAATATTTTCATGATAGATATTTCTGAGAATAAGTATGAGGGGCTAAGGTTTGAAAACATATTTATCAGACATCGCTATATTGGCCCGGAAGGAAAAGCTCTGCATTTGAGAAGCCATCAGCCTCGTCATTTACTCAATACGATTGGACAGCGAAACGGGATGTCAGATCTCGACCTGGCGAAGTGGTCCGGGAGAGCACTGGTTACCCAAAACCCGGTTTACAACCACGTATCAGAAGATGAGATGCTCCGTAAGGCCGAGACACTGGATATCAGCACTATCGGCTCACAGGCCTTCATGATTGATTCCGTAGAGCCGAACCTTCCTGTTACTCCGGGTATGATCAATCTCTGGGAACATGGTGCAGTTCATGTCACCGAGTTTGGCTACTGTGTTCATGACTATATGATGAGCCCCTGCGACAAGTTCAGGGATTGTATAAACTGCAACGAGCAAGTTTGTGTGAAAGGCGAAGAAGAGAAGCTCCAGCGGCTCAGGGAAAGGCGCAATATGACAGAAGGGCTTCTCTCCAGAGCCAGGGAGTCAATGACGGAAGAAGAACTGGGTGCTGACCGATGGGTTCAGCATCATGCACTGACCCTTACTCGATTGAATGAATTGATCGCAATCCTTTCAAATAACGAAATACCAGACGGTTCACGTATAAAACCCGGTGGGGAAAGTTTCACTCAGCTTGGGCGAGTATTAAATAAATTAGAAAATCTCGAAAATAATGGGAATGATAAATATATAGAGTAAAACAGGAGAAGCATATGGCAAAACATCTTAACCGAAATGATATAGATACAATCATAAATACAATAATTGTTTGGGATAATGACAAAATTACATGGGATGAAATATGTAATGCTGTTGAACCATTAATCGGTAAAAAACCGACAAGACAATCTCTGAACATGAATAAAGATATTGTTGAAGCCTATCAGAACAGAAAGAAAGGTATCCGGGCTACGGATAATGAGGTCAGGAAACCTGCCAATCTGAAGATTGCTGCTGCGAGAATTGCAAATCTTGAGAAAAGAGTTCATCACCTCGAAGAACAGAATAAAAATTTAAAAGAACAGTTTGTGAAGTGGCAGTATAATGCTTATAAGCATGGAATGGAAGAACACCAGTTGAATGAAGATCTACCTACCATTGAGCGACATTGACTTGAGCAATCGGTACATCTGATAAAGTTAGTATAAATGTGTTAAATGTTGAGTTAATAGTTTTTGTCTATTGACAAATTAAATAAATTCGATAAGTTTATATATAGTCAGGATGACTATAACTATTTTTTGCAAGGATGCATTTTATGGACAAAATCAATATCAATCCAGACTTTACTCTGGAAGAGCAACTTATCATTATTGTCGATAAGTATATCTCAAAAAGATACCATCCCAGAGATAAAAGTTTCTCATATCAACTTTACCTAATTTTTGTGGGATACCATTTAAAATATTTCTATCCTAAAAGGATTTATTCCAAATCCAATCGTAATATTGATAACATAATGGCTATGTTTAGCTCGGTATACAAAAGTCTGACAAGCAATCTACTACAACGATTAAATAACAAACAAGGTGTTCTTAGAGAGCTAAACTCGCTTGTTAATTACATAGATAACAATCAGGAAAAAGCAGAAGAAATCTATGCTACTGTCAGAGCACAATATGAAATGAAAGTAATTGAGAAAGAGTTAATCCATGAAGCTCGCGTGAGAACCGTCAGATTATAGGCAATAAAAAGCCCCTATGCAGGGGCTAAAAGAGACTTCTCGATATAACTACTACTGAACTTCTTTCCAGACACCATCAGCTTTCACAAGCTTAACAGGCTTTGTCTGTTTCATATTGCTAATCGAGGCATCGACAATGCAGTTATAAACATTGTTTGCTTCTTCTGTGCAACTTACTTTCTTCACATAATCGATTCTTAAAAGATCTTTTTCGGGAATACTTGAGTTCAGAGCTTTCATACTTGCATTTGACCTGTCTACAACACTTTTAAAAACATTAAATATATCTTTTTCAGAAGGTTCTGAATTACAGGCTGTTAATAGAAAAGTAGAAAGGATAACTGCGAGAATTGAGTATGTTTTCATTTTCTTGTCCAGGAAACGATTAATTAAGAATGCCAGATTTTGTATTGTTATTATCAGTAGAGAATGTCCATTTGCTTACGGTTTCTCCATTGAAGTCGATTTCGAGAGTTTTAGACTGAGTCTGGGAACCGCCAGTTAGCAAACCGACAACAGGGATAAAAGTCGAGGCATTGAACTGATTGTTATACATGAAATATCTCCATTGCTCGTTGCCATCGTCAAGAGTCGTTCTGGTGTCAGGCTCACCAAGTTGAGCAAGTAGCTCTGCCTTAGTTGTTTTGTTTTTAATTATTTTTGATTGTAGACTCTGTGCCGTTTCATTTTTGATTTTTTGGTTGCCGGATGTAGAACAGCCAGAAATTGAAAATATTGCAATAAAAAAGGATGTAATAATAAATTTATTCATTTTATCTTCCTTATTATATTTGGACAGGGTTAGCTTTTATGTGTAAAAACGGCTCTGTGTGCAAATTTTTTACGTAAATAAAATTTTAAAGAAATTGCTGACGCAAAATAGATAACGACAGTTAATATAAAATTTTGACTGATAGCGAATATAAGAAAAGCAATCGCTAACAGCACAATTCCTATTAGTAAAGCTAACCAGGCTGAAACGGCTCCATATCTAATAGTTGAATGACAGCCAGTGCAGACACGGACACCAAACGGACTCTCCTGAAAGCAGAACGGGCACTTAATTGTTTCGTTTTTCATAGCAACCCCAGGGTGGAAGATTTACTGCGTGTTTGTAGGGATTCTCGATGGCTGGCTGGCTAAAGTAAAATCACTTGTACCGATCGATGTTTGAATCATGATAGGTAAAGGCTATCATAAATGGTTTATCGATCTGTAATAACGATCAATAATTTCTTGACTAAACACAAATTTATTACTAGAGAATGGAGTGTGGTTACGAAAGGTGTTTACAACTAGCTGTCTATAAACGAATTTTTCTTTCGGGTTTCAGATGATGTGTTGAATAGACTTCTGAGAAGTTTGTAGGAACCTTGTGGAGGATGCTCCTTCCATATTTTCTGAGAAGCTCTATGAGCCGTTGTAAAAAGGGAATCCAGCCGGTGAGCCTGAGATGCTTTTGCTGTTTGACTGCATTCTTTTGAAGAATCTTTTCTACGATTTCGTTCCGTTTGTCTTCTCTGAGCCGTAGTTCCAGTTCTGCAATTTTTTTACCGATACTTTCCTTTCTCTCAGCGGTTTTCAAAACTGTTGCAGGAGCAGGAGCAGGAGCAGGAGCAGGAGCAGGAGCAGGAGCAGGAGCAGGAGCAGGAGCAGGAGCAGGAGCAGGAGCAGGAACAGGAACAGGAACAGGAACAGGAAGAGCTTCCTTCGTCTGTATACCCTTTCGCAGAAATTCTAAGTGGTCGGGGTTGTAGTTAAGTTGCTTTTGAAGATTTGCCCAAGAGTAACCCTTGCCTAACTGTGAAGCCTTGAAAGCTATATCGCGGTATTCGAATGAGAAGCCGTTCATCTTACCGGTAGAGGCAATGTTAGCCGTCCAGCCGACTTCTGCTTCTTCCAGCCTCTTGATCAAAGTTAAAAGGTCAGGTTTATCAGTCAAACTTTTATCAAGTATTTGTTGTAGAGCTTCTTTAGGGGAGGGAAGGCCAGTCCGTTCTGAAAGCATCTGTTCATTACGGGAAACTTTTATTCGCTTCTGTTGCTTTGGTGTAATGGAAGGTGCTGCCTTGGTCACTGTCAGACCGTGAGCGATTTCGAGTTCACTAATGATCCGTGTGCTTATAAGATTTTCGTTCCTACCCAAGTAGAGCTTCCCACCGGCCATGTCGATCCTGCTGGCAATGATGTGTATATGCTGGCCATCGTCGTCATGAAGCACATAGCAACGGAGATGAGTATCACTGAACCCTATCCTCTTCATGTAGTCGTCAGCTATGGTTACCCATTGGTCATTTGATAATGTTTCTCCATCAGGCAATCGTAGCGAGTTGTGCCAAACTGGTTTTGCGACATCCTGGCGAAGATGCTTGGTGCTATCGAATTCTGCGATCAGTTCACAGGCTGAATCACCTAACATGTTCCCGCCAATGACGATTGGATCACTTTTATGATGTGAACCTGGCTTCAATGCATATTGGACCACACCAGCAAAGTTCTTACCCCTCTTGATCTTCCGCATACCCTTCATAGGGTTTGCTCCATATGTCAGCATTTAGCAGGTGCTGGCGAAGCTCTTCCAATTGTCGCTTCACAGCGAAAAGCTCTGTATGAGTAAGCTGGCTATCTTTACTCTTACTATCGATATGAAGAGCGATACGGTTTAGCTTCTGATTGATCTCACCCAGAGTCTTCCATGTTTCGATGTTTACAGGAGGTACATTCATGGGGAGCTTCTGCAAGGAAGCCATACGTAACCATTCGCCTTTAGATGTAGAACCTCGTTTTGTGTTGAGTAATTGAAGTTCCGAGTTATTAAGACGGACACTAACACAATGCGTTCTAAGAGTTTGTGTTATTAGGTCAGGCAGTTTTGAAGATTGCTTTATTACAGGCATATTGTTTTTGGGAATGCGTTGCACCGATAGTTGTTTTTCCATATGAACTCCTTTTCATATCTGGAATTGAATGTTCAATTATAAAATTATTATTATTTCAATTCTTTGTCAATATTATGTCGGTATTTATTGTTAATGGGATAATGCTAAGGAGTGAATAAAATATTGATAGTAGGTGGTTGATGAAAGAATTGGGAAATAGGCTCTCTTAATAGAGGGAAGTCTTGTAAGTACCTTCCCTCATTCAAGCCTCTAATCACTAAATAAAACCATATGATGCTATTAAATCTACGGAAAACCTAATATTTCCCAGTAGTCTATATATCAAATAATAAAATTTATTGATCCCTAAATCGACCATGTTTATCTGTAGGTTTTCTATTTCTTTCTCTATGAATGTTTATCTCATATTCTTTATTTTTTGCCCAGGCAATTGCTTGCTGCTGTGTATCGCACTCATAAAGAAGTTTCTCTGTTTTTTCTTCTTCAACTGCATGGTGTATGCCTGGTGTCCATCCAGAAGGATTTTTGACCTTGACGATATCAACTTTTTTAGCCATTTATGTAACCCTTAAGTTAAATTTGTTTGTTTTCTCGCATAGGGCGAAACATCAGTATTTATGAATATATTTTAAAACACTATTGTGATATAGATCGCAAAAGTGTTATGCCTTATTAATAATTATATAATGCTAATAAGATGTTGACTTTGTGTTGGGCTTTTTTTATCAATGCAAAGGCAGAAAGAACTGTTCTAAAATGGATGAGTAAAGGAGATGGTTAATAACTATCCAACTGTGAGGATAAGGAGTCGATCATTATGAGTAAGCTATTGAGCATTGTTTTACTTGCTACGGTGACCATTTCTGATTACAGCTACGCCGGACAGGGTGATGTTGGTGGTAAGGGCGATGCTGGTACCTCGACCAACTCGAATGGTGGTGATTGTCTTCCGTGAAGAAATGGCCAGTCAGGAATGAACGATTGTACTGGCGGAACTTCTCCGCCACCTTATGGAGGATACTATCTGCTTGGAACAAAAGAACAATGCAATTCTGCACATAAACGTGCTGATTGAATAATGATTTGTATGTTTCTCTTCTACCATCCGCGTAGGGTTTGTGCCAAAGACGGAGTTCTACTTAAGTCTAGAAGTTCTCATGCCGAGGCCAAATTTTGGCAACTACTACACTTTCTGGCGGTGTGTTCTCCGCGACCGACTGTGTATACTGGCTTATAGTGCGGTGAATCATGACAGATTCTGTGCTCATTGCAAAAAAGAACCCGATAAAGGCTCTTATCTTATATCGGTTGCATAGCGCAAAAATCTGTAAGAATCCTGATACCGACCTTTGATCTACAGTTTTAGTTTAATGAGGATATAACTTAATGACTAACAGCCAATTCAAAGAGTTTTTACGTGATTATGCGAATATCGTTGATAAGGCATGGAATCCTACTGATGCTCAGTTAGATATGATTCGCAATGCCATAGACAGAAAGATAAAGGCAGGTGAGAGGGTAAGCTCTTCTGAACTACAAAGCATTGTTATGCGTATTTGTGGTTCAATTAGGGTTATGGTTACAAGTAGTGTTGACAATAGCGATCTTAATGCACTTTTAACATCAGCAATGAAGAAAAGTTAAAAATGGATGACTTAGAAGAGTTATTATCTAAAAGCAAAGATGATTATATGGATGCAATCTCTGCTTTTAATAAAAACCAAAATAAAGATAGCCTTATATCATGCATGCGAAAAGGAGCAAAATACTTTAACAAAGCAGAGAAAGCTGTTTCTCAGAGTAAAATTGATGGTAAACACAATGATGGCTTGTGGGTTACAGATTTAGCTGAGTCCTGCGAGGTGATTCTAGGATCATATTTAAAGCATATAAAGTTTTTAGAATTCCATAATGATTTGATTGATGGTGCGTACAGCAAACCAACTGATCACGCATGTTCAAACATGCAGAGAATGGTAAAAAAGTATAGTACGAAAAATGTTAGCGACAAGCTAAGAGCTGATTTTTTAGCCGCAAAATTGCCTACAAAGGGGTTTGACGTGGAAGAGGCTGAAGATAAAAATAAGATGGATGTTTACCTCCCAGTTGGGGTAGGCATTTTCCTCATGATCATATCTTTGATTATGGCGATGATAATAAAAAACCCAAGTCCTACGCAATTTTTTATAATAAGGGGAGTTTTTGCATTGTCTTGTGCAGCCGTTGGCTCCTGCATACCTGGGTGGTTAAAAGTAAATATAAATGGATACGTGAAGGCAGGGGGAGCAATTGCACTTATATTAATTTTTTGGTTCTTTAACCCCCCGGCTATAATTATGAGTTGATATTTTCTTATAAGATAGGAGTGTCTACTTATATCAAGAACTACCTAGGGAGAGCCTAGACTAGCCCTCCCTTTACTTTTAAGCCTTCTAATAAATCGAATTTCTAGCGTATGTGAATATCAATAGTTTTAGTCGCCGAAAAATCAGCTAAGAACTGCAAGTCTTTTTTTCAGGAGTATCAGCGATGGATTATGTGGATAGCGAATTAAAACCTGTGACAGAGAGCGTAAAAGAGAAATTTATAGATTTAGAATACCATCTTCGTAACCTTAATGAGCACGGGGAGGTGCTGCTGCTTTATCGAGGAGAAGAACTGCATAATATAAAAAAACGCTTGTTAAAAAAAACTCCCACTAACAAAGAAAACGAAACTTATGAGCGTGCTTTTTACTTCGGTGACAAAGCTAGGCATTTTTCGGTCGATGTATTTACACCGGGGCGTAATTATCTTACCGATCTCAACGATCATTCAGAGCAAACCTTCGCGTTTATTCATGCTCGAATCTGTAATATTCTTAAAGAACCCAAGCTATCGACCAGAGTCGAAAAATGTACAGATGATAGATTCCGGAAATATTTTCTGAGATCAGGCTCTGATATTGATTTCTTGAGAAAAAGTAATACTTGTTATACCGATAAAACAAAAGTTAATGTCCGCGATTATTATTTGTACTTTCTTCATGTCGCAGGTTCTCCCGGTATTCGCAAGGAAACAATGCTGGTCTCAACATCAAAAGATAAATCCATTGCATTGCAATTTTCTGAGCGCACAAAGAAGGAAAAGGTGATCTTTCATTACTTTATTCCTGCACCATTCCAGGATTATGCTATCGGTCCATGGGAAATTGAACACCATGCAAAAATAATTTATGCGACGGGACTTCCCGCTTATTTACCGAAAGGATTGTATCCGGAACAGAATGAAATTGCTGTTAAAGGTGCGCTGTTCCCACACTTCCTATTAGGAATAGAGTTGGTTGGGGAAAATAAATTTATAATAAATTCTAACTTTACTAAAATGAATAACATGAATGACATCAGATCCATTGCCCAGCATGGATTTAATATAGATCAAACAGATTTTGAAAAAACGATATTTGATACTGGATATATACGCTATGGTGAAACCGATGGCAACGGGGCATTTAGCTCTTATAATGTCTAAAAATTTTCGTAAGTAAAAATGCTTTTCAACGACATTTCAGAACCTTGATAGCTAAAGTAATTTTAATCTTCAAATTTCAGATGAGTATATAGTCAACGACAAAAGGTCTAATATTTACTCATCTCTCATAACAGAGCAGTACTCACAATGTATTACTTGACCGGGTCTACTCCGTGTGTGCATGAAGATTAGGCAGAGAATTTTTCTTTTTCAATCATAGAGCAGAAAAAGCAAGGCAACTCAGAGAAGCGGAGCTTCTCTGAGTTAGCCCTTGCTTTATTATTTTTGTGGGTTATTGAAATGAAACTATTGACATAATTATATGATGCGCTATTAAAGTACAAGGATGAATAGGAGAACATTTATGATTAGTGATGAAGTCTTGAAAGTTATATTTATTTCTGTCGGTGTTATTATGTCTTTAATATGGCCATTTTTGGTATATTATAAAGTAACGGAAAATAATGAAACTATTGATAAAGATTGTGAAAAATAATAAATCCAATTAAAGAGATAATAACGGCTATTCCTAGTTGGATTGATAATCTTGCAGCAAAGTTATTGTATTTCTTTCTGGATATTAGGTTGTCGTATACAATTGTCCCGGTATGTGCTCCACATACTAGGGTGAAAAGAAAAACTCCGAGCACTATAAGCCACCAAGAATATTTATGTGCTGCGATATTAGGGTACGCAATACAAGAAAAGGCAACAATTGAAGATAGAAATGTAATAGGATTCATTTTTTTAGAAGACATGTTTAGCACCTTTTAATATGATTCATATAAATGACTTACACACGTCCCACAAACTTTTCGTCCAATTTCAGCAATTTTTCCCCTCGCTTCCTGCTCAGTAGCACATGTGAAAAGGTTTCCTTTGCTTTCTGTATTATCCATTTTTTTGCATATGGATTTCAAAGAGGAATTACATTTACGAGGTGAAGAATCTTTAGTCATGCTTCCCTCGAAAAGGTGAAGCTCTCCTGAGTCCTTATGTTCTTTTAAAGTGTAAGCTTGCATCTGTATCCCCTTTTAAACGCAATACTGCCTTTCCTTTTGTATCGCATAAAAGATGCCAAAACGCAAGAGTTGTTGTATTATTAGTCAATGAGATAAATCTGTTTTATTGAAAATTATTTCAATGATCATTATTGCTGAAGGATATTATGTTGAGAGACAAGCTTTTACAAGACCAAAAGTTTTCCTCTAAACTGGCATGGTCCAAGCATCCCCATATTATATATGATATATCCCATACCTCGGTAATTACATAACAACATAGTATTTTTTTTTGTTTTTTTGGAGAGGAATAATAATTACTGATTTTTATTCTTACTAAATTCTTAGAGGTCATTTTATGAGCGTTCTGAAAATAAGGTCAGTAAAAAGTTATAGTGACGAGAAAAATATTGAAATAGATCTAACGAAAAGAATAAACTTAGTATATGGACAGAATGGTTCGGGTAAATCAACAATATCAGGATATTTTTATAAACCTGAGGATGAAGCATATGGTAGTTGCTCTTTTAGTGATACAGATAAATACAGGTATATTGTCTACAATAGCCAGTTCGTAGAGGATTCATTCTATAACAAATCAGAACAACCTGGAATATTCACTTTAAGTCAAGAAAATAAAGAGGTAATGGAAGCTCTTGCTCTTAATGAAAAAGAATTGTCTAAACTAAAAAAAGATATTATCCGTATCGATAGTGATCTCGAAAAAAAAGATAAGATGATACAAAAAGTTGTAAGCGAATACCAAACGAAAGTATGGGATAAAACTTCACATATCAGAAAGAAAGACGGTGGGTTAGGAGATTTAATGGCTGGCTACTTGCAAAAAACAAGCCTCTTCCAGCGTCTTAGTCAACAGGTAGAAATGGAAGAAATAGATACCGCAAATTTAATTTCTGATTATATAAAATTAAAATCAAATAAAAATGTATCTTATCAATCATTGATCATTCCAGCACTTCCATATTTTTCAGATGATCAAGTGGGTATGTTATCTACATCATTGATACCTTCAGGAAATAGTTATCTGTCAATGGTCATTGATAGGCTTGGAAATTCAGATTGGATAAGGACTGGATTATCATATATAGATGATGACAAATGCCCGTTTTGTCAAAAAAATACTATTGATGATTCATTCAGGGAAGAAGTGAGAAAAATATTTGATGATGCTTATGACAAAATGATCTTAAGATTAAAAGAATTGCAATCTTCTTATAAAAAAATGATTGATGAGTTTACTGGTGGCATACAATCTACTGTAATGTCGTCCAGTTATATCACCGATAAGGATGAGTTCAACGAGGGACTTGAACAGGCTAATCTTATCTTTGAGGCTAACTTAAGATTTATACAAGAAAAAATAGATAAGCCATCTTTGAATGTCGAGGTTATAAATGATAATCCGAGTGCTAATATTCTTGTTGAAAAAATGAAGCAATATAATGATGAGATTAATACCATAAACACAAAGGTAGAGAATTATGATAATAGTATAGATGAACTTAAGTCCTGTGTTTGGAAATCTCTACGAAATATCTGTAATGACCTCATTGACTCTCAAAACAAACAAATTAAAGAGCTAAGTTTAGAGAGAGAAGATATTATCTCAAGGAAAGATAAAATCCAAAATGAAATAGAAGTGTTAAATGCATCATCGATAGATCTAAAAAAACAAACTTCCAATATAGATGAAACTGTTGAGAAAATTAATCATACGTTAACTTCGCTCGGAATCTCGCATTTCAAAATTAAAAAAAATGCAGATACAAATTTTTTCCAAATATGTAGGGATAATGGGGTTGTCAGTAATATTTATAGAACTCTTAGTGAAGGTGAGAAAACATTAATTACATTTTTGTATTTTCTTGAGTTATGTGATGGACGGTTAGATGACGATAATGAAAGTAATAAAGAAAAATTAATTGTCATTGATGATCCTATTTCAAGCTTATCGCATGATTATATATATGAAATATCTTCACTCATTCATCATCGTATAGTTAGAAAAATTGAAAATAATAAGTTAGTTGTTCTTACTCATAATTTATTTTTCTTCCAAGAACTAATTAAAGTTGCTCCAAGTAAGAAAGAACACTTTGAAAAAAAATACCAGCTATATAGGGTGATTAAAGATCAGTATAGCGATGTATTAACAATTGGTCGTGATGATATAAAGAATGAATATGAAGCGCTTTGGATGATCTTGAAAGATGTTAAACAAGGTAAAATTAGTTCAGTTGTTTTGCCGAACATCATGAGAAACATCCTTGAATATTATTTCTCATTCTCTTGTAAAATGGAAAAACTTAGCGAAGAACTTGATAAATTAGTTAGTTCTGAAAAAGACATTAATTATAAAACTTTCTATCGTTACATTAACAGGGGATCACATTCAGATTCCATTAATATAAGTTACTTAGGGCAAATATCTGCCAATAAATATTTAGAGATGTTTGAAGGGATATTTAAGAAGACTAAGGATGAACAACATTTCAATAAGATGTTAGGTATTGAGATAGACGAAGTAGCTTAGTTACCACTGAGGCAGCTCTGAATTAGCTGCGGGGTAGGGAGCGCAGATGTTGACACACTGTCTCCCATTGCCCATTGCGGAAGCGGTCGTATTGGCGAACCAACACTACTTTTTCACGTAACATGGCCTTTACTCCATCTCTTCTCAGTAAACTACTGATAGCCTTCACACCCCATGTGCAAAGCAAGCATACTATGGGAGTCTGTCAGCAGGAAAGAGTGCCTCAGTGGCAGGGACATATTAAAGGGTTTTCTTGTAAAATCAATCAACAATTTTTTGATCGCTATTACTTATTTAGCTGAAAATATATTAGAGAAAGCCTCACTTAAAGGTTAAAAAAGTGATTTGGATCATAGTAAAAAAATTTTTATTGAGCTAAGTGTAGTTGTTTTATAACAAACAGATAAATCAATTTGGAGAAAGGTATGTCCCTGAATTTTTTAGATTTAGATGATAAGACAAGACTGCATATGACATTAGAAATTCAGTATGATAAGGAACATAACAATTTTTACTATAGTAATTATTTATCAGAATATGGTAAATCCTTATGGCCTGCATTGTTAGAAGAAGCAGTTAAATACGATGATGCATGGTTGGAGAATGAGATCCGAACCAGAGGACTGCTTGCACAATTTTATACAAAAAGGAAACCGAAAAGCACTGAGTTGATGCAGGCACGAGTGCCAATAACAGCAGCCCAAACCTTAGCTGAAGGAGAATTCAGCAGACTCTATGCAAGGGGATTATGTGCAGCCGTTGTTTCAGAAGGCGGTAGCATTGTGGAAGTATATCGGGCCAGAGCATCTACTAACCCTCGACCAGAATCGGTAGCTATCATTGGTAAGCAATTATCCGCTCAGGCAGTTTTGAATGATTTGCGTTCAAATCCTGGTGTAGATAGTGCCTTAGGTGTTCCTCCAGGTCCGAATTCAGGCATCTCTCTCAAAAGAGTTAAGTAAATAATAAATTAAGGGAGGGGGAAACCTTCCCTTTTTTAAAATTTGTATTATTTAATTAATTATTTTTTTGGGAGGGGGAACTGCTAACCAATATTGATGGTTTTTTTATTTTTGTTTTAACCTCCTAAGTTTCATGCTTTCAAAAGAAAATAATAATAAAGTTGTGCTGTATATAAAGCCAGAATTTATTAATAATTTTAAATTTAATGCTTCGGGATTCCTACCCAGAAAATGCAAAGCATAAACTAAGTATACTGCTAATGCGGCCGTTCCAATTGTTGGAGCTATATCGCCTTGATCATACGGTTCCAGATTTGCGTTGAACTTAAAAATTAGCCATTCAAATCCCTAGGTTATGAATACTCCTATTGTCATTGCAGCCAGTAATGTTGCAATATTTTCAGCGGTGGGATTTTGTAATGCAGATTTATTTTGAAAAAACTCGCATAGCGATAATCCTAAAAATATAAAATAAAGTGGTCTGGAACTTATTCTTTCGAAAATCTTAAATAGTGTTTCCATATTTTTTACCTCCGTTATGACATAAATGGTGGGACGATTTAGGCGGCAATAGCTTTTAGCTTTTGAGCCTGAACATAGTCACTCCACCACTGCATGAGAACTACTCGTTCTGCGAGATACTCCGCGCGATTATATGCGGCAATTATTTCATCTTTTTTCGAGTGGGCAAGTGCCGCTTCTAAGACATCTGTCCTGAACTTTCCCGACTCCTCTGCGGCCGTTCGTGCAATAGATCTCATTCCATGGGCTACAAGCTCTCCACCAAAGCCCATACGGATTATGGCCGCATTCGCTGTTTGTTCATGCATATGATTGAGTGGAGCTTTGATACTGGGGAAAACCCACTCTCTGTGCCCACTGATGGCTTTCATTGAATCCAATACTCGCAAAGCTTCTTTACTTAATGGGACCTTATGTGGCTTCTTCATTTTCATAAAATCGGATGGTATGTTCCACATGCCGGTTTCTATATCAATATCTGACCATCTTGTGCGAACAGCTTCACCAGGGCGAACCCATGTGAGAAGTTGCCACTCAATCAGTAGCCTTGTTTCTAAACGGATAGAAGCATTGTTTAGAGCAACCAGGAAGCGGGGGAGTTCGGAAGGGGGTAATGCTGGCATATTCTGTTTTTTAGGCTTACTGAACCGTTGCCCCAGGTTGTCAGCCGGATTAAATTCGATAAGTTCCTCAGTTGCTGCATAACGGAAAATTTCATTTAATCGGGAAATGATTCGCCGTAAAGTTTCGAGGACTCCTCGTTGCTCAATAGGGTCAAGATGTTGCTTTAAGAGTTTAGGTCGGATCTCATTGATAGGAACATTACCCAAGCCGGGAAAGATATTTCTCTCCAGGCTTCGCCAGATATCTTTTGCATGGTCTTGTGAGATACCTGATGTCTTTACCTTCTCATCTAACCATTTCCTTGCCACGGCTTGGAGAGTGTGTTCAGTAGCATTCTTTAAGGCATTAGCTTTATCGTTGTTATGGATTTGAGGATCAATGCCATTGGCAAGCAAGGAAAGGTATTCATCTCGTAGGGCTCTGGCTCTTGCCAGTGTAAGGTGAGGATATGTTCCTAAGCTCACCTTAGTTCGCTTTTTGGTCACCGGCACTGCATACCTGAAATACCAATTCTTCTTCCCTCCTTTCGAGAGGGGGGCGATTCGTAGGATCAAACCATCACCGTCAAACAAGTTGATTTCTTTGTCGGCTGGCTTGGTGCTTTTGATTTCAGTGTCAGTGAGCTTCTTAGCGATTTTTGCCATTTTGGGACCCTCGGTTTTTGGACCCTTCGTTGTGGGTCCCATTCAGGGTGCCATAAGTGATAGTTCTCAGCAATTCTCACTGGACGACAATAGACATGAAAAAGCCCGCAGAGCTTGTGCTGTGCGGGCTTAGTAGACTTCATTGTACTTCAAACAACTAAAAAGTGGTGGAGCTGGCGGGAGTTGAACCCGCGTCCGAAATTCCTACATACCATTTTTGTTACAGCGAAAACAATGATTTGTGTTTAAAAACAATGGATTAGTGTTATATGGTGTTTGACCGTTTTATCTATTTTTAATGCTCTGCCGCCAAAATGTCGCCATCATCAATCGCGTCTCAGCTGGGGTAAGCGAGACATCCTGGCGGGTTGATAAGCTGAAGTGATCAAGAACTGAGAATACCTGAACCAATTCTCTAGAATCCCTTCACCATATATCAAAATTTTATCTTCTATAGGGAAGTACAAGTTTACCACTTCATTTCTGCAAGTATCCAAGAAGGCGTAAGTTATCTCTTCTAAGGATTGCAGTGATTCGTACAGAGTGCCAAAATCATAAAATGGTGAATAAACTTGGTATTTATTATAACTATCATTTATTACAAATGACTTTTTATAATGAAATCCACCTAAACATAAAAGCTTACAAGTTTTTTCATAAATAATCATAACTCCTACAAATATTCTCATCTTTGTCGTGCAAAGTTCCTCTGTAGGATGTATTTGATTTTCACTCTCGGATAATTGTTTAAGTCTTGCGTTGATTTCTACCCAATATTTGTGTAAATCAATAACAAATTGCTCATTAATATCTAATTGTTGAGAGTCATCAGGCGTAGATTGTGGGTATGCTTTTCTATATAGTTCTTGTGGATGTTTTATAGAGTGTTGGTAGATTGCTTCGGCTTGAGCTTCCTGAACTGGGTAGTAGCTGCCTATTCTTTTCCCTTCAATTTTCTTATATAAATCAAGATGAAATTTCATGTGGTTGTAATATAAATCTACTCTGTTTTTTCTTTCTGCCTCTGAGATCTGTTTTTCTGTTTGTTTGGTTCTGTGCAGGTTGTTTACTATTGAAACTAAAGGTACTGCAGATGCAAGGATGAGTAATGGTAATTTCGAGATATCTAAAAATCTCTCATAACCGTGACTTGTAAGACTAAAAGAGTGTATTTTATCTATCCAGACAAAAGAACCAAAGTATAGGCTGGTGAATAAAGGTAGGCCTATTGCAGCCCAGAACAAGGGTTGTTGGAACAAGCTTCTATGATCGAGAACATAAAGTCGATATTTTATAAATAAGAATATACAACCTAATAAAACGGATAGGTACATAAGTGTGCTAATGCTTTTTTCCATTATCAGTGTCCCAACATAGCCAGTGGATTTTTTGTTACAGCATCTTCTAAATGGTCTGGCGAAAAATGAGCATAAACCATCGTCATTTTTATATCAGAGTGACCAAGAATATCGCGTAGTACTAATATGTTTCCGCCATTCATCATGAAGTGACTGGCGAATGTATGGCGCAACACGTGTGTGCACTGGCCTTCAGGCAGGTCTAAACCGGCTCGTTTTACTGCACGCTCAAAAGCTTTTCTGCATGGCGTGAATAACTTTCCTCTGTTCTTGGGGAGTTCGTTATACAGATCCTGAGATATCGGAACGGTACGGTTTTTCTTGCCTTTGGTTTTGGTATAGGTGATTCGGTATTTAGATAACTGATGGCCCTGCAGGTTTTCGGCTTCACTCCAGCGGGCGCCGGTAGCTAAGCAGATTTTTGCAATCATGAGCAGGCTGGGATTTTCTGAATCGGCGCAGGCGTCCAACAGGCGTTTAATTTCTTCCGGTGCCAAGAATGCCAGTTCACCTTCTGCGATCTTAAATGTTGGAAGCCCGGCGAGCGGATTGGGCGCTGACCAGTGCCCCAGCTTTTTCAATGTGCCGAAAACCGATGATAGGTTGCGTTGTTCAAGGTTGACCGTGCGGGGCTTAACTGGTGACATAAACGCGCCATCCTCATTTCGCACTTCACCTTTTAAGCGTGCTTCACGGTACTTCGTAAAGTCACCGGCTGTCAGCTCTGAGGCGATGGGATCGCCCAGCCCATTACAGATAATTTTAAGTTTCGCCATCAGGCGTTTGGGATCTGCAAGTGTCTGCCCGTAGAGTGAGTGCCATTGCTCAATTACTTCTGACAAGTGCCGCCGATCTTCCTTCTCACCCAGCCAAGGTTTTTTGTTTACTTCATCCATGGTGAAGTTTTCGAATGCTACGGCCTCGCCTTTCGTCGCAAATTGTTTGCGCACGCGCTTACCGTCGCGCCCGTTCGGGTAGCACTCGCACAACCATTTTCCGTTTGGCTGTTTTCTAATAGTCATAAGTTAGAGGCTCTTGATTACTTTGACTGCTCGTCCTACGACTTCCACATCATCTACAGAACATTCAAATGAAGTGTCATCTTGGTGAACTACTATTTTGTTTCCGGGTATACGCGCAATTTTGACGATGTTTTTCATACCGTCGATGTCTATGAGCCAAATTCCGTTACTAAGCTGTTTTGCTGATGTGTCAACGATGTAATTGCCGTCGTTAGCTTTGACGTACAAACAGTATTCGGCTTTTCCGGGTATCAAACTCTGATCAAGGAAAACATCTTCCAGCTCTTCGAGCGTTCCGTTCTCAATGGTTGCCTGCCGTACTGATGGGATAACAATCTTTGAAAGGGGGCGAACTGTAGGTGAACTCTCGTTTTTGAACTTATTTTTTTCTTCTGTTTGGGGATACATTTCCCCTTGGCCCGTTGTCAGCCAAAGCAGAGAAATACCTGTTTCAAGGGCACATTGAATAACCCAGTCAGCGGGAAAGCTATCACGTAACATCCTGTTTGCCATGGTACTTTTTGATGCTTCGAGATGGTCAACTAACGCTATTTGAGTGTTGAAACCATAGGCGGTCATCAGCCTTTTGATGGTCTCCCTTCCTCCCGTATTTGCACCTGTATTGATCTTCAAGATGAACTCTCCATTTGACAATCCAATAATGGGATCGTATTTTTGTGTTCAACTTCTAATGTGAGAGTTTAGAAGTTGGGGTTAAACATCATAAAACGCACTAAAACCAAGAGATACTGCACTATGAGCACAGATATTTCAATTCGTGTACCAAAAGAGATGGCTACGCCTGCAGAGTTCGCTGAATGGGAAGGTATCTCCCGTGGCTCTGTTTACCAGAAAATTCACCATGGTCAGCTTGCTAAGTACATGGTCAAGAAAGAAAAAAACAAAGGTCGCGTAAGCCTGCGTTACCTGATGTACAAAACCGACCAGGTTCGTGAATCCCTCGGTCATTCCAACTTTCGCGTCATTGTTGGTCAGTAAGTTCGATTATGAGAACTTTCTAAGGGGCTTGCATGTTTGATTATCGCGTTTCCAAACATCCACACTTTGACGAAGCCTGCCGGGCTTTCGCACTGCGTCACAACATGGTGAAGCTGGCAGAACGTGCAGGAATGAATGTCCAGACGCTGCGCAATAAGCTGAACCCGGAGCAACCGCATCAACTTACGCCGCCGGAGATCTGGCTGCTGACTGATATCACAGAAGACTCAACGCTGGTTGATGGTTTTCTGGCTCAAATCCATTGCCTGCCGTGCGTGCCATTGAATGAAGTGGCAAAAGAGAATCTGCCACATTACGTCATGAGTGCAACTGCGGAGATTGGGCGTGTAGCTGCAAGCGCAGTATCCGGTGATGTGAAAACCAGTGCAGGCCGCCGCGATGTGATCAATAGCATCAACTCTGTTACGCGCCTTATGGCACTCACTGCAGTTTCATTGCATGCGCGTTTGCAGGCTAATCCGGCGATGGCAAGCGCGGTAGATACTGTGACGGGCCTAGGCGCTTCGTTCGGTCTGATCTGAGGTGGCTATGCTGACTAAAGAACCATCTTTTGCATCACTGCTCGTTAAGCAAAGTCATGCAATGCACTGCGGTCATGGCTGGATTATGGGGAAGGATGGCAAGCGCTGGCATCCATGCCGCTCTCAGGATGCGCTGCTGGAAGAACTGTCGACTAAAAAGCAGGGGAAACCATGGCTATTGAAGGCGATGCTGCGACTGTTCCGCTAAGCGCTGGCCTCCGCCTTAATGGGTTAAACCACATCGCGGAATTAAGGGCGAAAGTGTTTGGCTTAAATATTGATTCAGAACTGGAGCGCTTTATTAGCGATATGCGGGACCAACGGGATATTAACCATGAGCAGAATAAACGCGCACTAGCCGCAATATTCTTTATGGCAAAGATTCCGGCGGAACGTCATAGCGTCAATGTTAGTGGGCTGACGACTGACGAAAAGCGGGAGCTGATTAAAGCAATGAACCATTTCCGTACAGTGGTGAGTTTATTTCCAAATCGGCTAGCCATGCCGAATTAACCAACAACCGAAATTAAAGGCGTAAACCCGCCGGGCTTCTTATTGCCCAAATTCAGGAGAAACAACAATGCGAAATATTGAAACCCGTATCACCAAAACAGGACCAGATGATGCTGGCCTTAACCAGATGCTGACGGATGCACGCATGGAAGAACGCCGGGCACGTGCCGCGGCAATGGCAGCCCGTCTTGAGAGCCTAGCTTGCCATATCACGTCACGTCAGCTTAACCACGTTGAAGCGGCGGAGCTGTTGCGTATTGCGGCTGAAAACATTCAGAACGAAGCGCAGGAGATCCACTGATGGCTGATTCAATGGACCTTGTACAGCAACGCGTTGAAGAAGAACGTCAGCGCCACATCCACACCGCCCGCAACAGAACACCGGGCGTTTCCCGTGTGCTCTGCATTGATTGCGATGCACCGATCCCGCCAGCACGTCGCCGAGCCATTCCGGGCGTGCAGTGCTGTGTCACTTGTCAGGAGATTGCGGAGCTGAAAGGCAAACATTACGTAGGGGGTGCTGTATGAGCACTATCCTGAAATGGGCGGGAAATAAAACCGCCATCATGCCGGAACTGATTAAGCACCTTCCTGCTGGCCCGCGACTGGTTGAACCTTTCGCGGGTTCCTGCGCTGTAATGATGGCGACAGACTATCCTCATTATCTTGTCGCGGATATTAATCCAGACCTGATTAATCTCTATCAGGTGATTAAGAATGATGTTGAATACTTCATCAATGAGGGCAGATATCTTTTTGAAGCCCGTAATGATCCAGAGGCATATTATAAGACGAGACAGGAGTTTAACTTGCGCCATGGTGGCGCAATTGAACGCGCATTGTATTTCTTATATTTAAATCGCCATGGTTATCGCGGACTGTGTCGCTATAATTTGGACGGTTATTTTAATGTTCCTTACGGTAATTATAAAAAGCCGTACTTCCCTGAAAACGAAATACGCGCATTTGCAGAAAAAGCAAAACGCGCAACGTTTATCTGCGCCAGCTATGACGAGACACTGGCACTGCTGCAAACGGGTGATGTGGTTTATTGCGATCCACCATATGACGGCACGTTTAACGGATATCACACCGCTGGTTTTACAGAGGATGATCAGTACCATCTGGCGTCTATTCTTGAACGCCGGTCATCAGAAGGTCATCCGATTATCGTGTCCAACAGCGATACGTCTCTGACCCGTTCGCTTTATCGTGATTTTACTCGCCATCGTATAACCGCTAAGCGCAGCATGGGCGTGGCTGCCGGTGATAGTAAAACTGCAGTAGAAATCATCGCCACAAAATCAGCATGCTGGTTTGGTGTTGATTTGGCATCTGGTCCTGATATCTCGGTGGAAGCTGAGGTGCGGGCGTGGCAGTGAGTAAATTCACATTACATCATGCACAAACCACCGGCGGCTCGAATGAGGCCGCCGTGGCCTTTCCATGGAATACCCCAAAACAAGCGGTTAACCCGTATCTGGACCCGGCGGAAGTTGCGCCGGAGTCTGCGCTTTCAAACCTCATCACTCTGTATGCTGCGGATAACGAGCAGGAGTATCTGCGCCATGAGGCGTTGAGTGATGAGGTTTGGGAACGCTATTTCTTTAATGAATCCCGTGATCCTGTCCAGCGTGAAATTGAGCAGGATCGGCTGATTAGCCATGCCAAAATGGCCCGCGAACAGCAGCGCGTTAATCCAGATTTGGTGATTATTGCCGATGTAAGCGCCATGCCTGCCCATATCAGCAAGCCTCTGCTGGAGCGGATTAAATACTTCCATAGCCTGGGCAGGGCTAAAGCTTATTCCCGCTATCTGCGCGAAACAATCAGGCCTTGTCTTGAGCGGCTGGAGCGTGTACGTGACAGCCAGGTGTCTGCGTCTTTCCGGTTCATGGCGAGCCAAGACGGGCTGGACGGGCTGCTGGTACTGCCTGAAATGAATCAGGAGCAGGTCAAGCGCCTTTCCACGCTGGTTGCGGCACATATGAGCATGTGTCTTGATGCGACCTGCGGTGATCTGTTTGTCAGTGACGATGTTAAACCAGAAGAAATCCGCCAGGCATGGGAAAGGGTTGCTGCAGAAGCCATGCGCCTTGAGGTCATCCCGCCTGCCTTTGAGAAGTTGCGCCGCAAAAAGCGTCGCCGCAAGCCGGTGCCTTATGAACTGATCCCACCGTCGCTGGCGCGCATGCTGTGTGCGGACTGGTGGTATCGCAAATTGTGGCAGATGCGCTGCGAGTGGCGGGAGGAGCAGCTGCGTGCCGTCTGCCTGGTCAACAAGAAAGCGTCCCCGTATGTCAGCTATGAAGCGGTGATCCATAAACGCGAGCAGCGCCGCAAATCGCTGGAGTTCTTCCGCTCGCATGAGCTGGTCAACGAAGACGGCGACACGCTGGACATGGAAGACGTGGTGAACGCCAGCAACAGCAACCCGGCACACCGCCGTAATGAAATGATGGCCTGTGTTAAGGGACTGGAGCTGATCGCGGAAATGCGCGGAGACTGCGCGGTGTTTTATACCATCACCTGCCCGTCACGCTTCCACGCAACCCTCAACAACGGCAGACCTAATCCGAAGTGGACCAGTGCCACTGTCCGGCAGAGCAGTGACTACCTGGTTGATACGTTCGCCGCTTTCCGCAAGGCAATGCACAAGGCCGGGTTGCGCTGGTATGGCGTTCGCGTTGCAGAGCCGCACCATGACGGCACCGTGCACTGGCATCTTCTGTGCTTCATGCGCAAAAAAGACCGCCGTTCCATCACCGCACTGCTGCGTAAGTTTGCCATCCGTGAAGACCGCGAGGAGCTGGGCACCAATACCGGGCCGCGCTTCAAGTCCGAGCTAATCAATCCGCGCAAGGGAACGCCGACCAGCTATATCGCCAAATACATCAGTAAGAACATCGACGGGCGTGGGCTGGCTAAAGAAATCAGCAAAGAAACCGGTAGATCACTGCGTGACAGCGCCGAGCATGTCAGCGCCTGGGCGTCACTGCACCGTGTCCAGCAATTTCGTTTCTTTGGTATTCCTGGGCGTCAGGCATACCGCGAGTTGCGCTTGCTGGCAGGTCAGGCGGCGAGAGTACAGGGCGAACGCAAAGCGGGTGCGCCGGTACTGGATAATCCACGTCTGGATGCGGTACTGGCGGCGGCTGATGCGGGCTGCTTTGCCACCTACATTATGAAGCAGGGCGGTGTACTGGTTCCCCGCAAACATCACCTTGTCCGCACGGCTTATGAGCTTAACGACGAACCGAGCGCCTACGGCGATCACGGTATCCGTATCTATGGTATCTGGTCCCCGATTGTAGAGGGCAAGATTTGCACGCACGCGATGAAGTGGAAAAAGGTTCGTAAGGCCGTTGACGTTCAGGAGGCGGCAGCCGACAAGGGCGCTTGCGCCCCTTGGACTCGTGGCAATAACTGTCCCCCTGTTGAAAATCTGAACAAATCAGGGGGTGATTTACCCGATATTAAAACCATGGATGAGAAGGAGCTGCAGGAATATCTCCACAACATGGGCCAGAAGGAACGGCGGGAGCTGACAGCCAGGTTGAGACTGGTAAAACCGAAGCGGAAAAAAGCATACATACAGAGTATTTCGGAGCAGCAGCGCCTGCAGCTTGAGGCAGAACTGACTGCCAGAGGGTTTGAAGGTAGTGCATCTGAGATTGATTTGCTTCTGCGTGGTGGCAGCATTCCATCCGGTGCCGGTTTACGTATTTTTTACCGTAACCAGAGGCTGCAGGAAGATGACAAATGGCGTCAATGGTACTAAGGCTGCTGTTTAACATTTCGTGCTTTATTGACCGACATCAGTACATCCAATTAACTGACAAAAAAGAGTTTTACATTTTTTCTTTCCTACTATACTGTTTATATAAACAGTGGGTATATATACAGTAGTTGTGTATCCGTGTAATGATAGGAGGGAAGATGCAGGACTATCTTTTGGAGTCATTAAAGCTCCAGCGTATTGATTTTTTTATCAAGCTTGTAGCGGCTAGTGAGTGCAGCGACGAAGAAAAGCGGCTGGCTATCCAGTGGGTGTCCGAACTGACAGACGAGTTGATGGCGAAAATTCGCAGCCATGAATACAGCCGGTCAATGGACGTTACCAGTTAAAGGGAATCTGTATGCGCATTGAAATAATGATCGATAAAGAGCAGAAGATTAGCCAGGCCACACTGGAAGCCCTTGAATCCGAGCTTTACCGTAATTTGCGCCCTCTGTATCCCAAAACAGCAATTCGTATCCGTAAGGGCAGTGCCAATGGTGTTGAACTGAGCGGGTTAAAACTGGATGAAGACAAAAAGCGAGTGATGGAAATTATGCAGCAGGTCTGGGAGGACGACAGCTGGTTACATTAGATAACGTTGTGAGAGGCAGAACGTAGTTCTGGCGGTCGCAAGGTTGAACAACGAGCTATGCGAGGCGTTAGCTATGGGGTCTAAAGACAACAAGTATCAAATTGTATATCGCGGTCAAACGCTGGAAACAATCATTCCCGGTCAGTGGGTTTTCTTTCAACGCCCAAAAGAGTGCGGCGGCGGATACTGGATGGGAAGAACTTATGATGACTGTTTCTGGCTTGAGCTGGAGTATCCGGTGTCTTTATCTGATGGACTTGGTTACTTGATAGTTATTACGAAAGTCGAAGTCACAAGTCATGAATTTGATGCAAATTATTCTCTGTTTGACTGATTTCGTCGTAGTGCATGACTATGCCGCATGAGAACGCATGATCGTTTAAGGATCGTTTATGCTGAGGCCCGCCAGAACTGGCGGGCTTTTGCCTGTCTCATGCAGGTGCATGAAAACCACTACATAAAGCGGGCAGGCGTGGCGGGGATACGAGCGCGCGCTGAACCCTATAAGTACGATCTCTTGATTTGATAGCTGGACATACATACAGTGTCGTTCTATTATCTATTAACCCTTAGAGGTTTTGGTGATGTTTGGATAAAATAGCTTTCAAAATATTCATAATCAGCCAAACAGGGACGTCAGATGCCTTACCAATTGGTAGTGCTTAGCCCAGTTGCTAACGATATTGAACAGTTGGGAACCAAAGAAAAGTTTTGGTTCTACTACTCCCATGACACTGACCATTTACAGTTGTTCAAGTACTCTAGGCCGGGCACTGGTGAGCATTGGTCTGAAAAATGTGCTGCAGAGCTATGCCATCTGCTCAATATCCCACACGCTAGCTATGATTTAGCTAGGTACAATGATAGATTTGGTGTCGTTACTCAGAACCTTATTCCTGTTGGCTTCAGAATGGTGATGGGGAACGAGGTTCTTCACAGTTCGACAGCCGACTATCCTCAGCCTTTGCAACTGGGAGAGAAGCCAGTAAGGGTTAGAGAGCATACTGTAACGAGAGTTTTGGGCTGCTTAGATAAGGAATCTATCCAGCCGCCGCCGAGTGCATACGAACTAAACGGGCTAAATGCTGCAGATGTATTCTGTGGGTATTTGATGCTAGATGCACTGGTCAGTAATCAGGATCGCCATCATGAAAATTGGGCGATTATGCTTAACAATGAAACTGGTGAGCAGTTTTTATGTCCAACCTATGATCATGCCGCCAGTTTAGGGAGGGAGATGTTAGATGATGAACGTTATGAACGGCTTAATACTAAAGATAAAAATCGTCGAATCCCCTACTTTGTGAGAAAAGCTCGCTCAGAGCTTTTTAAAGCAAAAACAGATAAAAAACCCTTACTTACAGTTGAAGCATTTCAACATGCAGTTGAGGGAAGAGTTGCAGCTCGCGACCATTGGCTGGGTAAGCTGAGCGCTTTAACAGAAGCTTCCATTACAGATGTGTTCAACCAAGTGCCTGCATCGTGTATCTCTGAGAGTGCACGTGAATTTGCAGCGTTGATGGTAATGGAAAATCGTAGAAGGCTACTAGAGAATGACTAATACAAACTCCGTTTACGTTGCGTGGCAGGCACCAGATACCAGAGACTGGCATGTCGTCGGCAACTTGCAAGAGCGCAATTCGGGGTATGTTTTTAAGTACACGAAAGGTGCTCTTAAATCTACTAAATTTACCAAGTTTAGCGGCATGACTGATGTCAGAGAAACTTATGTGTCAGAAGAATTATTCCCTCTTTTTAAAAACCGTCTTTTGTCCCCTAGACGCCCAGAATATCCGAGTTTTATTAAGTGGCTTGGGTTTGAGGAAGATAGCGTAAATCCGATCGATATTTTGGCCCGTTCTGGTGGTTTACGCAGTACTGACCAACTACAGATTTTTAAGAAAATTGAAGTTGATTCAGAGGGAAAATTTGAACACTTTTTCTTTTTGCATGGTCTTAGCTATCTGAATTCGATGGCAAATGATCGTGTTTCTGAGTTGAAACCAGGGCAAATTTTGCGTCTTTGCTTGGATCTTCAAAACGAGTACGATGGTGATGCTGTCGTAGTTCGTGCTGATAAGCCCGCAGAAATTGTCGGTTATTGCCCTAGATATTTAAGTAATGACATCAAGAAAATGCTGTTAAATGATTCAAAATCAATCACTTTAACAGTTGAAAAGATTAGCGATGATGCACCGCATAACTATCGGCTGCTTTGTAAATTATCTGGAAAGCTAAACTCGGCTTGTCAGTCAACGCTAATTCTACAGGATGAGTTCGAGGCTATCGAATAGCCTAGAAAAGCCACCGTTAAAGGTGGCTTTTTTTATTCTGGTGTTATTTCTAAAGTGTAGGGTTCAAAACTAATAATTTTCTCTCCCAGCCAGTCGTTCAACTCCTGTAGGCGTTTCTGCAGAGGTATCAGTTCGTTGCGGACAAAGACGCGGCTGGCCTTCTCTACATCCCCAAACCCTCCTACATTACTCGGCATAATCCCCATCATCTGCGGTGGAACGCGGTGTGCTGCCATCATGTCATCACGGCTCACATTCTTGATGTTCAGAAACTCATCCTTTGCAGCAACCTCCGATAACGGGATGATCTGGATGCCGTCCTTTTTACCGTTGGGTGAATACATAAACAGGTTGCGGAAGTTACCCGGTCCTTTGGCGCTTTTCATTGCCTGGCGGATATTGTTCACATCCTCCTGGTTCTGTGCTGCGTCGGTCATGTACATGATGAAACCCGCGTGGCTGCCGTTGATGTAATACTTCCGGCGGAACAGCGTGGCGGACTCGTTGAGCAAGGTTGACGGAATGGCGGAGAGATAGCCGGGCAGCCCGTAAATCTCCTGGTTAATATCCGGCTCCATAAGGTGAAAAATGTTGCCCTGTGTAAATTCATAGGGCTGCGTGGTCAGGCCGTACTGCACAAACCAGTAGGTGTCGAGGTCCACGCCACGGCGTGTATACTTCGCCAGTGCTGGCTCCAGTGAGAGAACGCCGCCGAGCCGGTTGGTGCGCTTTTCCAGATAGGCGTTACCGAACACCAGATAATCCTGGACGAAACGGGCAAAAGCCTGCTGGCTGAGCAGGCGGTGCGGGATGTACGTACTGCTGAGAATGTCACGTTTAACCGCTATCGGTGAGCTGTGATGTACAGCGGCGCGGTAGGTTCGCGCCAGCCCGTCAAAGCTTACTGGCGGCTCATACCATCTGTCCATCTGTACGCATTCCACATAGTCCAGCAGCTCGCGGCGGTCCAGCACCGGGATCGGGTCACCAAAGCTGAAAGCCTCGGCAGTTACGCCTGCGTTTTTAGGCGCCGTAGCTTCTGTTGGCGTTGAGCTGGTTAAGGCTTCGGGTTCACTCATCAAAAAATCTCCACAATATTGCTGGTATTGGCGGATTCGCCCTGCAGCGGTTCGTTAAACAGTGCGTGCATCGTTGCCCAGGCCAAATCTGCGTGGCTGGCTTCTTCGCTGCGGCTGGCTTCGTAGGTAGGGCGGTTGCCGCTGGCGGTGGTGGCCCGGCGGATAGCCATAAAGGACTGCGCAATGTCAGTGTGTCCGGCGTCAAACTCCAGACGGCGGTGGCTGATAATGTCGTACGCCTTGAGCACCAGGGCGTTTTTGACGTTGGGGTTGTAGACAAACTCCCGCACGGCAGGAAAGAACGCTTTTACGTTCTCATAAACACCGTGCCCGACGCCGGTCGAGTCAATGCCGATATAGGTCACGTTGTACTGCTGAGTCAGTTTTTTGATAGCGTCTGCCTGGGCGCGGAAGTCCATTCCGCGCCACTGATGACGCTCCAGAATGCGGAACTTTCCGCCCGGTACAGTGGGAGGCGCCATAACCACGCAGCCTGCGCTGTCACCGTTCTGCGTACCTTTCGCCGGGTCGTAACCGATCCAGACTTCTCGCCAGCCAAACGGGCGCAGCGCCAGCGCCTGGAAATCGGTCCAGACTTCCCAGCTGTCCACCATACACGCCTGCAGCTCGCTGAGCGGGAATACTGACGCCAGATCGTCAATAAATTCACACATCAGCAGGTTCTGGTATTCGTCCGGGCTGTACTCCATGCGCAGCTGGTCGAGGTCGAACAGGTTACAGCCGCCGCGCACCGCATCCTCCACGGTGACGATCTGGCGGTACTGTCCGTCAGGGCAGAGCAGGCCGCGCGCAAGGTTGCTGTGGGTCAGGTCAATATCCACCTTGTCCGCTTTGGCGCGGCCCCGGTTAAACAGCGCACCGGACCAGAACGGATACGCGCTGTGGGTCAGGCTGGACGGCGTGGAAAAGTAGGTTTGTCGCCATTTCTTGTGAATGGCCATACCGGAGGCCACCTTGCGCAGCTCCTGGAATTTCGGTATCCAGAAATATTCATCCAGATACAGGTTGCCGTGGTAGCTCTGCGCCGTACGGGCATTGGTGCCGAGGAAGTACAATGCTGCCCCATTGGGTAGCACCATGGGATCGCCTTTCAGCTCCACCTCAACTTCTTTAGCAAAGTCGATGATGTACTGCTTAAAAACGTGCGCCTGTGCCTTACTGGCAGAAAGGAAAATCTGGTTGCGTCCGGTCAGCAGGGCGTCAATCAATGCTTCACGGGCAAAATAAAACGTGGCGCCAATCTGGCGCGACTTGAGCAGATTGCGGATGCGGTTTGTTTTCCCTGCTTCAAACCAGTGGCGCTGATAGTCGAACATAGAGTCGTGGAAGACTTCTTCCAGCTTTTCGATCTGCTCGTCGGTGAAAACATTCTTTTCGGGCTGGCGGCGTGGCCCTTTGTTACGGTTGGCGACTTTCGGGTTTAAATCAGCTTCGTTCCCGCCATCGTTAAATTTGCCGATCCGGGCGTGGCGCTCTGACTGGCGAGCCAGCAGGTCAATTTCCTTGAAGTCTTTCCCTTCTTTCTGCTCCTTCATGATGAGCTGGCAGTAACGTGCGGCGGTGGTGAGCTGCATCTGATCCAGCGGCCCATAGTCGCCCCACTTGTCGCGTTTTTTCCAGCTGTGAACGGTTGCAACTTTTTCGCCCAGCATTTCAGCAATGCGGGCTACGCGGTATCCCTGAAAGTACAGCAGCATGGCCTGCCTACGGGGATCGAGGTCTGCGGGGGTCAGTGTCGTGTTCATGGCCCAAACATACGGCCTTGCCTGACGGCTTTCCCCGGCTGCGGTTTGTGTGGTTTACCGTACAAGTGCCGCGCGTTGTTTCACTCCCCCCATCACCGCAAACATAAGACTCCAGTAAGTTATTTCTAACGGAGCACGGCTCATGACAGTGAAAGCAAAGCGTTTCCGTATCGGGGTGGAAGGTGCCACCACTGACGGGCGCGAGATCCAGCGTGAATGGCTGGTACAGATGGCTGCCAGCTACAACCCGGCGGTCTATACCGCGCTGATTAACCTTGAGCACATCAAGTCTTATCTGCCGGAGAGCACGTTTAACCGCTATGGCAGGGTGACGGGGCTGGTTGCAGAAGAAATCCAGGACGGCCCACTGGCGGGCAAGATGGCACTTTATGCCGATATCGAACCCACTGACGCCCTGGTGGAACTGGTGAAAAAAGGCCAGAAGCTTTTCACCTCCATGGAGGTCAGCACGAAGTTTGCCGACACCGGCAAAGCCTACCTTGTAGGGCTGGGTGCGACGGACGATCCTGCGAGCCTTGGCACCGAAATGCTGGCTTTCAGCGCCAGCGCCGCACATAACCCGCTGGCAAACCGTAAGCAGAACCCTGAAAACCTGTTTTCGGAAGCGGTTGAAACGCTGATCGAACTGGAAGAAGCCCAGGACGAAAAGCCGTCCCTCTTTGCCCGCGTCACGGCGCTGTTCACCAAAAAAGAGCAGACCGACGATGCGCGTTTCTCAGACGTGCATAAAGCCGTGGAACTTGTCGCCACCGAGCAGCAGAACCTGAGCGAGCGCACTGATAAATCCCTGGCTGAAAACGGTGAACGCCTTTCCGCGCTGGAGTCCTCCCTGCAGGAGCAGCAGGCCGCCTTTGCCGAGCTACAGCAGCAGCTGAGCCGCGAAGACAGCCGCAAGGATTACCGCCAGCGCGCGCCGGGCGGTGACGCACCGGCAGGCACCCTGACCAATTGCTGATGGAGCATAAAACCAGATGAAAAAGAAAACCCGCTTTGCCTTTAACGCTTACCTGCAGCAGCTGGCGCGCCTGAATGGTGTGGAGGTTGAAGAACTCTCCAGCAAGTTCACAGTGGAGCCGTCCGTGCAGCAGACGCTGGAAGACCAGATCCAGCAGTCCGCTGCTTTCCTGACACTGATTAACATCACGCCGGTCACTGAGCAGTCCGGGCAGTTGCTGGGGCTGGGCGTTGGCAGCACCATTGCCGGAACCACCGATACCACCACCAAAGAGCGCGAGCCTACCGATCCGACGCTGATGGAAGACGTGGAATACAAATGCGAGCAGACCAACTTTGATACGGTGCTGACCTACGCAAAACTGGACATGTGGGCGAAATTCCAGGACTTCCAGGTGCGTATCCGCAACGCCATCGTTAAACGTCAGGCGCTGGACCGCATCATGATCGGCTTTAACGGCGTGAAGCGCGCCAAAACGTCCAATCGTGCAGAAAACCCGCTGCTGCAGGACGTCAATAAAGGCTGGCTGCAGAAAATCCGCGAAGACGCGCCGGATCATGTTATGGGCAGCAAAACCGCAGAAGACGGCACCACTACTGCGGAGCCGGTAAAAGTAGGTCCGGGTGGTAAGTATGTAAATCTTGACGCGGTGGTGATGGATACCGTCAACGAGCTGATCGATGTGGAGTATCAGGATGATGACGAGCTGGTTGTTATCTGTGGTCGTGAACTGCTGTCTGACAAGTATTTCCCGCTGGTTAACAAAGAGCAGGACAACAGCGAGAAAATCGCCGCTGATCTGATCATCAGCCAGAAACGCATGGGCGGCCTGCAGGCTGTGCGCGCGCCTTTCTTCCCGGCGAATGCCCTGCTGATCACCCGTCTGGATAACCTGTCGATCTACTGGCAGGAAGACACCCGCCGCCGTTCTGTTATCGACAACCCGAAACGTGACCGGATTGAAAACTTTGAATCCGTCAACGAGGCGTATGTGGTCGAGGACTACCGCTGCGCGGCGCTGGTTGAAAACATCGAAATCGGTGATTTCAACCAGCCTGCAGCAGAAACAGGAAACGGAGAGTAACGCATGAGCCTGAGTCCCGCACGGCAGCACCGCCTGCGCATTCAGGCCGAACAGGCCGCCCGTGAGGGCGGCAGTGTTCGCCATGCGTCGGGTTATGACCTGATGCTGCTGCAACTGGCAGAAGATCGCCGCAGGCTTAAAGGCATCCAGTCCACGGTGAAAAAGGCGGAAATCAAGGTGGAGCTGCTGCCGAAATATTCTGCCTGGGCAGAGGGCGTGCTGGCTGCCGGAGGTGCGCAGCAGGATGACGTGCTGATGTACGTGATGCTGTGGCGTATCGACGCCGGTGATTATGCCGGTGCGCTGGAAATCGGGCGTCATGCGCTGCGCCATGGCTGGGTGATGCCGCTGGGCAACCGTAACGTGCAGACCGTGCTGGCAGAAGAAATGGCAGACGCGGCGCAAAGCGCTCTGCTAGCCGCAGCCGGTTTTGATGCCGATCTGCTTCTGCAGACGCTGGATCTGACAACCGATCTGGATATGCCGGACCAGTCGCGGGCGCGTCTGCATAAAGCCATCGGCGCTGTACTGAGCGAAAGCAGCCCGGCATCTGCCCTGAATCACCTTACCCATGCGCTGCAGCTCGATCCCCGCTGTGGCGTGAAAAAAGAAAAGCAGCAGCTGGAGCGCAGACTGCGCAATGACAGCCGCTAAAGAACGTGCCCCGCGCACGGGCGGCACGGGGTGACGAAAGGCACTGCCACATCAAAACCCCGTCCACCGCCCACTTATTCAGGAGAAAGCCGCATGAAGTTTGTTGCGCCCGAACAGGTACCGGAACAGGCGGAGGTCATCAAAAATACGCCGTTCTGGCCTGATGTGGACCTGTCGGAATTTCGCAGTGTGATGCGTACTGACGGCACGGTGACGCAGTCGCGTTTAAAGCAGGTCGTGCTGACGGCGATCTCTGAGGTTAACGCTGAGCTGTACGACTTCCGCAACCGTCAGCAGATGCTGGGCTGGCGGACACTCGCTGAGGTTCCTGCAGAAATGCTGGACGGCAAGAGCGAGCGCATTCAGCACTACCACAACGCCGTTTTTTGCTGGGCGCGCGCCGTGCTCAATGAGCGTTATCAGGACTATGACGCCACGGCGTCAGGCGTGAAGCGAGGGGAGGAGCTGGCGGAGGCCAGCGGCGATCTGTGGCGTGATGCCCGCTGGGCTATCAGCCGGGTGCAGGATGTACCGCACTGTACGGTGGAGCTTATCTGATGAAAGTGCGTGCGCATCAGTATGACACGGTGGACGCGCTTTGCTGGCGTCATTACGGGCGCACGCAGGGTGTCACTGAGCAGGTTCTGCAGGCAAATCCGGGGCTGGCTGAGTACGGCCCATTTTTACCGCACGGGCTGCAAGTGGAGCTGCCGGACATTACGGCGTCAACTACGGCGCAGACCGTCCAGCTATGGGACTGAATTATGACGCTTGAACGAATCAGCGCCTTTATCACTTACTGCATCGCCGTGCTGCTGGCATGGCTGGGCGATCTGTCGCTCAAGGATGCGTCAACGGTTGGCGGCGTACTGATTGGGGTGCTGATGCTGGCTATCAACTGGTATTACAAACACCAGTCTTTCAGGTTGCTGCGCGATGGCAAAATTTCACGGGGGGAATATGAATCCTTCAATCGTTAAGCGCTGCCTTGTCGGGGCTGTGCTGGCTATCGCCGCCACGCTGCCCGGTTTCCAGTCGCTCAAAACCTCCGTTGAAGGGCTGAAACTGATTGCCGATTACGAGGGATGTCGTCTGCAGCCGTATCAGTGCAGCGCAGGTGTCTGGACTGACGGGATCGGAAATACATCCGGGGTGGTGCCGGGGAAAGCTATCACGGAACGGCAGGCGGCGCAGGGGTTAATAAACAATGTGCTGCTGACTGAAAAAAGGCTGGATGCCTGCCTGACGGTTAAGCCCCCGCAGCATGTCTACGATGCGCTGGTGAGTATTGGTTTCAATGTGGGGACCGGCGCGATCTGCAGGTCAACCATGGTGTCATATATCAATCGCCAGCAGTGGTGGCAGGCATGTAACCAGCTACCGCGCTGGATTTACGTTAACGGTGTGAAAAATAAAGGTCTGGAGAACCGCCGCGCGCGGGAAATGGCCTGGTGCTTAAAAGGAGTGTCCTGAAATGAAATGGTTAAAAAGTTACTGGCTGCCGCTTTCGGTTCTGGTGCTTCTTGTGATGGTTGATGTGATTTTCCCTGCCTCCCATGCGCTTTTCCCGCTGGCGCTGATCATGTGGTTTGAGTTTGCCGCGTTTTCTCTGGTCTGCTTTACCGGGCTTTATTCCTGCACTCTGACAGGTAATGACCGGCTAAAGGTCAGATTCCTGCTGGGCAGGGTATTAAGGGTGATGGACGCAATCACTCTCACCTGGTATCTGCGTCTGGCTGTTGCCTTTGTGATGTTGCTTGCCGGGTGGAAACTGACGGGGCTGGTTTATGTATCTACCGTTGCCATTGGCCTGGCAATCAAGGATGAATTAAAGGCATTGCGGGAATGAATCGCGCGCTGATGTTAGGGCTGGCGCTGGTTCTTGTTGCGCTGGGCTGGCAGTCGTGGCGGCTTAACAATGCCAGTCACACCATTGAGACGCAGGGCGTGGCGCTGAAAAGCAAAACGCAGGAACTGAAGAAGAAAAACAGTCAGGTGATCGGCCTGTCCATTCTGACCGAAACCAACAGCCGGGAGCAGGCGCGGCTTTATGCGGCAGCGGAACAGACCACCGCACTGCTGCGAAGCCGCCAGCGCCGGATCGAGGAACTGAAACGTGAAAACGAGGATTTGCGCCGCTGGGCTGACGCTCCTTTGCCTGCTGACATTATCAGGCTGCGCGAACGTCCGGCCCTTGCCGGAGGTGCAGCTTACCGTGAATGGCTGTCCCAGAGTGACGCAGTGCCGCCTGGAAAGGTCAGCGCCGCGCAGTAACGGTGATCTGAATGCGGCGCTGGATGAAACAGAGTCCGCCTGGGCGGTCTGTGCTGACAAAGTCGACACGATAGTTGCGTGTCAGGAGCGAAACAGTGAACAAACCGCAGTCCCTGCGCAGCGCCCTGAATAAAGCGGTGGTGTATGTCCGCAACAACCCGGATAAGCTGCACCTTTTCGTTGATAACGGCTCACTGGTGGCAACCGGTGCCAGCTCTATGTCATGGGAATACCGCTACACCCTGAACGTGGTGATCGAGGATTTCAGCGGTGACCAGAATCTGCTGATGGCTCCCGTGTTGCTGTGGCTCAGAGTAAACCAGCCGGACGCCATCAACAACCCGGAGCTGCGCGAAAAACTGTTCACCTTTGAAGTGGATATTTTGCGCAATGATGTATGCGATATCAGTCTGAATCTGCAACTGACGGAGCGTGTACTGGTGAGCACTGACGGTAATGTGTCGAGCGTTGAAGCGGTGCCGGAGCCTGACGGATTCGAGGAAATGTGGACGGTGAAACGTGGATGAACTGCAGAGGGTGGATGACTGGCTGACGGCGTTGCTGGCAAATCTGGAGCCTGCAGCACGCAGCCATATGATGCGGCAACTGGCGCAACAGCTGCGCCGGACGCAGCAGCAGAACATCAGGCTGCAGCGTAATCCAGACGGCAGCGGCTATGAGCCGCGCCGGGTGACAGCCCGCAGCAAGAAGGGACGCATCAAACGCCAGATGTTTGCAAAGCTTCGCACCATAAAATACCTGAAAACTGCAGCCAGTGCCGACTCTGCCAGCGTGCAGTTTGAGGGTAAGGTGCAGCGTATTGCACGTGTTCACCACTACGGCCTACGTGATCGCGTCAGCCGTAAAGGACCGGAGGTCCGCTATGCAGAGCGGCGTTTGTTGGGTATTGGTGAAAAAGAAAAATATCTTATTTTTAACTCGTTACTAAGTTGGTTGCAGGGCAAGGGAGGACTGCATAAGTGAGTTAATTTTACTTCAATGAGAATATGAAATCTGCTATAGATAAAAGCAGTCATTATAATGATATGCTTTTCTTAAGGATGGAATATTATGCGGCCAAAAATTGGTGAGTTTAAATTTGGTGAGGTTTATGGGGAGAATGAGGTATTATATCTCGATAATTACTCTAGGTATTTTTATGATATAAATAATTCATTAGGTAAGCTTGATAGAAAAAATAAAATGCTAGTAATCGGCAGGAAGGGAACGGGTAAGACATTGCTTGTCAATGTCTACTGTAATGCAAAACGAAAAAATAATGATATTGCAGTTGTAGAATCATTAAAAGATTTTGTTTTTCATGAACTGGTTCACTTCCAAGGGCAAGATGTATCTTCTACAAAATACGTGCCGATTTTTAAATGGATGATATTGGTTAATCTTGCTAAAAATATTGTAAAATATAAAAATGGATTTAGTGAAGGTAAAATAACTCACTTGGAAAGTTTTTTACGTTCTTTTGGCCATGTCGCGGGAGAGTTAAGGCCGGAGCAAACAGTTGAAATAACTAGGGAATATCAAGCATCGGGTGAGGTTGGTATCGGATTTAGATTTCCAGTATTTCGTGGTGAAGCGAAAGCAAAAGGTGGTGAGGTCGAGAAAACAAAAGAAACAAAAAAGAATTACTTAGAGTGTATGGAATCTTTACAGCTTTATATTGTTGACATGTTAAAGGAGAGTAATAAAAGGATATATGTATTTTATGATGAGTTAGATGATAAGTTTGATGCAACAGTTGAATACAAAAATGCAATGATAAGTTTTTTAAATGCTGTTATGTCAATTAATAAAACTCTAATGCAAAATGAAATAGATGCCAAAATTGGTGCAGTAATTCGTCATGATATAATAAATACTTTTTCATCTCCGAATATTAATAAAATTATAGAAGATAACTCTGTTACACTTGATTGGTGCTCTGTTGGAGAACGGGCAAGTGATTCTGAGATTTTTGATATGATTGCTTTTAAAATTAAAAACTCCACTGGTTATTATAATGAGTTAAGCTGTTCTGATTTGTTCGGGAAAATTTTCACTGAGAAAGTCGCCGGTGAACATAGCTCTGTTTATATTTTACATAGAACTTTAGGTCGCCCAAGAGATGCCGTTAGGATGCTAACTTATATTCAAGATGAATATGGAGAGAATACCGAAAGATTTGAAGCCCCCATGTTCACAAAGGTTTCTAAAAAATACTCATCTTATCTTTTGCGTGAAATTAGGTCTGAGCTTGCGGGGCATTTAAGCGATTCAGAAATAGATGACTGCTTTTCTCTTTTACGATCTGTAAAAAAAAGAGGTTTTACTCCATCTTTAATCAAGGAGAAGTTTGAAGGGTTGGACTTAGGAGATAGCTCATTAACGCTTAATAAAATGCTGAGTTGTTTATTTAAGGTTGGCGCTATTGGAAATATACTTAGAAGATCTAAAGCAGATGGTGGGGATGTTTATTTGTGGTCATTTAATGATGAAGATCTAGAAATGGACCCATCGTTGAATTTTGAAATACATTGTGGTTTGTGGGATGCATTAGGAATTATCAAGCCTAAAGTTAGACAATAATGTAAAACGCCCTTTTATAGGGCGTTTTTATTTCAAGTCATCATTTTTTCTTAAAATTATCATTGTGTTAAAACTCTTACAATTCTAAATCGATGTATTCGTCGTTGTCTTGTTTGACAATTTGGAGATGAATGCACAACTAACAGAAATCATGCGCCTTATCACCAATCTGATCCGTACCGGTATCGTGACCGAAGTGGACAGGAAGAAATGGCTGTGTCGGGTGAAAGTGGGTGAGCTTGAAACTAACTGGATTAACTGGCTGACGCTGCGCGCCGGTGGTGCCCGTACATGGTGGTGCCCATCGCCGGATGAGCAGGTGGTGGTGCTGAGCATGGGCGGCAATCTGGAAACCGCATTTGTGCTGCCTGCCATCTACTCCAATCAGTTTCCGCCACCGTCGGATTCCGTGGACGGCTGCGTGACGGAGTACCCGGACGGGGGATGGTTTGAGTATGAACCTGCCACCGGACGATGGCATGTCAAGGGCATCAAATCCATGGTGATCGAGGCATCAGACAGTGTCACCTACAAAACCGGTGAGTTTGTGGTGGAGGCTGACACCACGCGCATTAACAGCGAAGTGGTGATCAATGGCGGCGTCACCCAGGGCGGCGGCGCAATGAGTTCTAACGGGATCGTAGTTGATGACCATGAGCATACTGGCGTTCTGAAAGGCGGCGACAACACGGGGGGACCGGTATGACGTTGTATATCGGTATGAGCAGGAATGACGGGCAGGCCATTGCAGATACGGACCATCTGCGCCAGTCGGTGCGGGATATTCTGCTGACGCCGCAGGGCAGCCGTCTTGCCCGCCGGGAATATGGCTCCCTGCTGTCTGCCCTGATTGACCAGCCGCAGAACCCGGCGCTGCGCCTGCAGATTATGTCTGCGGTCTATGTGGCGCTGAACCGCTGGGAACCGCGCCTTGCGCTGGACTCCATCACCATCAACAGCAATTTTGACGGCTCTATGGTGGTTGAGCTTACCGGACACAGCAATAACGGCGCACCGGTTTCCCTTTCCGTATCAACAGGAGCAGACAATGGCAGTCATTGACATTTCCCGACTACCGCCGCCGCAGATTGTGGATGTGCCGGACTTTGAGGCATTGCTGGCAGAACGTAAGGCCGCCTTTGTGGCCCTTCATCCGGCTGATGAACAGGAGGCCGTTATGCGCACGTTAGCGCTGGAGTCAGAACCTGTCACCAAACTGTTGCAGGAGAATACTTACCGAGAAATCCTGCTGCGCCAGCGTATTAATGAGGCTGCGCAGGCGGTCATGGTGGCCTATTCCATGGGAAATGACCTTGAACAACTGGCAGGTAACTGCAACGTGAAGCGCCTGACGGTAGTCCCAGCAGATAATGACGCGGTGCCGCCGGTCGCTGCAGTGATGGAAAGTGATGAAGCATTACGCCAGCGCATTCCTGCAGCATTTGAGGGGCTGTCCGTTGCAGGGCCGACGGGAGCCTATGAGTTCCACGCCAGAAGTGCCGACGGGCGCGTGGCGGATGCCAGCGCAACCAGTCCTGCACCGGCTGAGGTGGTGCTTACCGTACTGAGCCGCGAGGGTGACGGTACGGCAGGGACTGACCTGCTGGCAGTGGTTGAGCAGGCGCTTAACAGTGAAAAGGTTCGCCCGGTGGCAGACCGCCTGACGGTGCGCAGCGCTGAAATTATTCCGTACAGCGTGGACGCAACGATCTTCCTTTATCCGGGGCCGGAGGCTGAGCCGGTGATGGCAGAAGCAAAAGCCAGTTTGCAGAAATACATCGCCAGTCAGACGCGGCTGGGACGTGATATCCGCCGTAGCGCCATTTATGCCGCGTTGCACGTGGAGGGCGTCCAGCGTGTGGAGCTGACGTCCCCGCTGGAGGATGTGGTGCTGGATAAGACGCAGGCGGCGTCCTGTACAGAGTGGAGCGTTACCAACGGGGGCACGGATGAATAGTATGTTGCCGCCGGGTTCGTCGCCACTTGAGCGCCGACTGGCGCAGACCTGCAGCGGGATTTCCGATCTGCAGGTATCGCTGCGTGATTTATGGAACCCGGCAACCTGCCCGATCAGGTTCCTGCCTTATCTGGCCTGGGCGTTTTCTGTTGACCGCTGGGATGAGAGCTGGACAGAAAGCGTTAAGCGCCGCGTTGTGCAGGACGCTTTTTATATCCATCAGCACAAGGGGACAACCAGCGCCGTGCGGCGCGTGGTGGAGCCGTTTGGCTTCCTGATCCGCATCATTGAGTGGTGGCAGACCGGCGAAACGCCGGGGACGTTCCGTCTGGATATTGGTGTGCAGGACCAGGGCATAACAGAAGAAACCTATCTGGAGCTGGAGCGCCTGATCGGTGACGCAAAACCATGCAGCCGTCATCTGGTTGGTATGTCCATCAACCTGCAGACAGGCGGCCCGTATTTTGTGGGTGCAGCCACCTACACCGGCGAAGAAATCACGATCTACCCGTATATCAACGAAACCATTATTTCCGGCGGCACCGCTTATGAGGGCGGGGCGGTCCATGTTATTGACACGATGAGAGTGAACCCATGAGCGCAAAATTTTACACCCTGCTGACGGATATCGGCGCGGCGAAACTGGCAAGCGCCGCCGCGCTCGGTGTCCCGCTTAAAATTACCCATATGGCGGTGGGTAGCGGTGGCGGTGCGCTGCCCACACCCAACGCGCAACAGACCGCGTTAGTGGCTGAGGAGCGCCGTGCAGCGCTGAATATGCTGTATATCGATCCGCAGAACAGCAGCCAGATTATTGCTGAGCAGGTGATCCCCGAAAACGAGGGCGGGTGGTGGATTCGTGAAGTCGGCCTTTTTGATGAAACAGGTGCGCTGATTGCTGTGGGAAACTGCCCCGAAAGTTACAAGCCGAAGCTGGCAGAGGGCAGCGGACGCACGCAGACCGTGCGTATGGTACTGATTACCAGCAGCACCGATAACATCACCCTGAAAATTGACCCTGCAGTGGTTCTGGCAACCCGCAAATATGTGGATGATAAGGTGCTGGAGCTTAAGGTGTATGTGGATGACCTGATGGCAAAGCATCTTGCTGCTGTTGATCCTCATTCACAGTATGCACCAAAAGACAGCCCGACTCTGACAGGGATGCCTAAAACGCCAACGCCACCGGCAGGAAACAACAGCACCCTGATTGCCAGCACCGCCTTTGTACAGGCTGCTATTCTTGCCCTGATTGGTGGCGCACCGGCAACGCTGGATACGCTGAAAGAAATTGCAGCAGCTATCAATAATGATCCGAATTTCAGTACCACCATTAATAATGCGCTGGCACTGAAAGCACCGCTGGCAAGCCCGGCCCTGACCGGAGCGCCAACGGCTCCCACTGCTGTTCAGTCAACGAATAATACGCAGATTGCCACTACCGCGTTTGTGAAATCTGCTGTTGCGGGGCTGGTTGGTTCGTCGCCGGAGGCGCTGGACACACTGAATGAACTGGCGGCTGCGCTGGGGAATGATCCTAACTTTGCGACAACAGTGATGAACGCGCTGGCGGGGAAACAGCCACTTGATGCCACGCTGACGAATCTCAGCGGGAAAAGCATTTCAGGGCTTCTCGAATACCTTGGTTTAAGGGCAAGCGGTCAGTACACCGATAACTTGTTATTTACAGGCCCTGATGGACTTAAGATTCAGGTGTTTCGCAGAACGCTCGCAAATCAGACTACTGTCGGCGTAGTAAATACAGTGCCAGTGACTTTCCCTGTCCCGTTCCCCGTTAATTGCTGGGGTGTTTTTTCTACCAAATTAACATGGGTTCAGATAGCCAACTCATGCGAGTGGGTAAGCAATACAGGTTTCACCGCTCAGGTCATGATGAATATTGCTGTAAATACAAACACCTCAGAAGCCATGTTTTTAGCTATAGGATATTAATATGAATCGTTTTGTATTCAGCCCATCAGAGTCCCGTTTTTATGCCATCGAATGGCGTGCTGATTATGTCGATAATAATTGTTGGCCGCATGATGCCATTAACGTTAGTGACAGCACTTATTATGAGTTTTCCGGCACTCCACCTACAGGTAAGCAACTTATAACTTTAAATAATATGCCATCATGGGGTGATATTCCCCCGCCTACACGAGAAGAATTAATTGCCGCTGCTGATATGGAGAAGCAAAAAAGAATAGATTTAGCCAATGATTACATGAACGTTAAGCAGTGGCCCGGTAAGGCAGCGATTGGCAGGCTGAAAGGAGAAGGGTTAACTCAATACAATCTGTGGCTGGATTATCTGGATGCACTGGAAGCGGTAGACACCTCCAGTGCTCCGAATATCGAATGGCCTACGCCTCCGGGGGAACAGGCCAGTTAACATGCTCAGGGGCGGTTGTCACATCAGCCGACTTAACTTCATTTTTATAGGCCAGCCACGCCGACAGCTTAGCTCTGTTGGTGTCGCTGATTTCACCGAGCATCAGTTCTGTTCGCCAGTCCAGCATAACAGCGTCAGCATGGGCCAGTAGTTTCTGGCGTTCTTGTTCAGCAGCAGCAATCAACTCTTCACGTGTCGCCGGTGGGATATCAATCCAGACTGGCATATTTTGGCTGGAACTTAACTGTTTGCCTTCAGGTGGTGCAAAGTTATATTCATTTCTGACGCTATCAGAAACCTCTATAACATCAGATGGTAATGAACCTTTGTTAAGGTATTCAGCTTTCATATCTATGGGATAAAAACCCAATGTGCTTGGTGAAAATAAATACATGGTTATTTTCCTATGGCAATAAAATATGAAGAATTCATTCCACCCATATTGTATTTAGCAAAAAATCGGGTCAGGTCATTTACGTCACGTTGTATCGATGGAAATTGTAGTGATGGTGATGCAGTTGTGGACATTAAAACGCCAGGCACAATAGCAATAACGCTACTCGGAAATGGTATAGGGAAATTGATATATAGCCCGTTAGAATCAAAAGATGCCTCGAAAGCCTGAATAACATATCCACTCGGCAACTTAAACCACCCACCACCAGACTGAAAACTACTCATATCAGGGATTTGGCCTGCACCTGTGCCAACATCCCGTTTCGCCGCTTCTCCCAATTGAACGTTTAAGAAAATGCTGTTTTCCCGTCTGGCTGGCATTATTTGGGCTTTTGCATAAGGGAAAACAAATGTTAGTCGGCTATGTGCGCGTATCAACAAGTGAGCAAAACACAGCGCTGCAGCGTGATGCACTGGAACGCTCAGGATGTGAGCTAATTTTTGAAGACAAAATGAGCGGAAAAACAGCAGACAGGCTAGGGCTAAAAAGATTGCTCAGGACGTTGTCAGAGGGAGACACGCTGGTTGTATGGAAGCTCGACAGGCTGGGAAGAAGCATGCGACACCTTGTTACCCTGATAGAAGAACTCCGGCAGCGCGGAGTTAATTTCCGTAGTCTGACTGACAGCATAGACACCAGTACGCCAATGGGGCGGTTTTTCTTTCACGTTATGGGGGCGCTGGCGGAGATGGAGCGTGAGCTGATAGTGGAACGAACCCGTGCGGGACTGGAAGCTGCAAGGGCTAAAGGCAGGATTGGAGGGCGAAGACCAAAACTGACGCCAGAGCAATGGGCACAGGCAGGCAGGTTACTTGCTGCAGGTGAAACACGGCAGCGGGTTGCTTTAATTTTTGATGTGGGTATCTCGACGTTATACCGCAAATATCCTGCGACATTGTGTGATTAACAGGACAACGCCGCACAGCTGTCTGTGTGACGTAATCAATACAACATAGGGCGAAGCCTATTCCAATCAGGAGGTTCGCCGCTATGGCTCAGGATTACCACCACGGGGTGCGCGTTGTTGAAGTCAACGAGGGCACCCGATCTATCACCACGGTGAGCACCGCTATCGTGGGCATGGTCTGCACCGGCGATGATGCCGATGCGTCCGTATTCCCTCTCAATAAGCCGGTTCTGCTGACGGATGTGCTGGAGGCCAGCGGTAAAGCAGGTGAGTCCGGCACGCTGGCCCGTTCGCTGGATGCGATTGCCGACCAGTCAAAACCCGTGACGGTTGTTGTGCGTGTGGCGCAGGGCGAAACCGAAGCGGAAACCACCTCCAATATTATCGGTGGTGTCACGTCCGACGGTAAAAAAACGGGCATGAAAGCGCTGCTTTCTGCGCAGTCGCAACTGAAAGTTAAGCCGCGCATTCTCGGTGTGCCTGGGCACGACACGCAGGCCGTTGCCACTGAGCTGCTGAGCGTAGCGCAGAGCCTGCGCGGGTTTGCCTACTTGTCCGCCTATGGTTGTAAGACGGTGGAGGAAGCCATTGCATACCGGGACAATTTCAGCCAGCGAGAGGGGATGCTGATCTGGCCTGATTTCATCAACTTTGACACCGTTCTGAAAGCCGATGCAACGGCTTACGCTTCCGCACGTGCGCTCGGTCTGCGTGCCAAAATCGACGAGCAGACCGGATGGCACAAAACCCTGTCCAACGTGGGTGTGAATGGCGTCACCGGTATTTCCGCTGATGTATTCTGGGATCTGCAGGACCCGGCAACGGACGCGGGACTGCTGAACCAGAATGACGTCACCACGTTGATCTGCAAAGACGGCTTCCGCTTCTGGGGTTCCCGCTGCCTCAGTGACGATCCATTGTTTGCGTTTGAGAACTACACCCGCACGGCGCAGGTGCTGGCTGACACGATTGCAGAGGGGCATATGTGGGCGGTGGATAAGCCACTGAATCCGTCACTGGCCCGCGACATTATCGAAGGTATTCGCGCCAAATTACGCAGCCTGGTAAATCAGGGATACCTCATCGGGGCTGACTGCTGGCTGGATGAGTCAGTGAACGATAAAGACTCTCTGAAAGCCGGGAAGCTCACCATCGACTACGACTACACGCCTGTGCCGCCGCTTGAAAATCTGATGCTGCGCCAGCGCATCACCGATCGCTACCTGGTCGATTTTGCCAGCCGTGTCAGTGCATAAGGGGGATACATGGCATTACCACGCAAGTTAAAACACCTGAACCTGTTCAACGACGGGAACAACTGGCAGGGGATCGTTGAGTCCCTGACTCTGCCGAAATTCACCCGCAAGTTTGAGAAGTATCGCGGCGGCGGTATGCCGGGCGCGGTGGATGTGGATATGGGGCTGGATGACGGCGCACTGGACACGGAATTTTCAATCGGCGGCACCGAACTGTTGTTATTCAAGCAGATGGGCAAGGCAACCGTTGACGGCATCCAGTTGCGTTTCACCGGCTCTATTCAGCGTGACGATACCGGCGAAGTGCAGGCCGTTGAGCTGGTTGTGCGCGGGCGTCATAAAGAAGTGGATTCCGGCGAGTGGAAAACCGGCGAGAGCAGCACTACCAAGGTCAGCAGCACCAACAGCTACGCGAAGCTGACCATTAACGGCGAAGTGCTCTATGAGGTTGATCTGGTCAACATGATTGAAATCGTTGACGGCGTGGACCTGATGGAAGCACACCGTAACGCCCTTGGCCTCTGATTTAACTTAACGGCGCAATGATCCGCGCCAGTATCTGATTAACAGGAAACGAACATGAGCGACAAGCTGACTGAAAAAACCGTACAACTGGATACGCCAATCATGCGCGGTAAAACCCAAATCACCGAAATTGTGCTGCGTAAGCCGCAGTCCGGTGCGCTGCGCGGCACCCGCCTGCAGGCCATTATGGATATGGACGTGGGGGCCATGATGACAGTGATCCCGCGTATTTCCACCCCGACGCTGACCGCACAGGAAATGGCTGAACTGGACCCCGCCGATCTCACCGCGCTGTCGGTCGAGGTGGTGACTTTTTTGTTGAAGAAGTCGGTGCTTGCCGGTTTACCGACAGCCTGACGATTGATGACCTGGTGGCGGATATCGCCACCATCTTTCACTGGTCGCCGTCCATCACTGACGTTATGCCGCTGACAGAGGTGCTGGAGTGGCGGCACAAAGCGATTCAGAGAAGCGGGGCCAGCGATGAGTGACAATAACCTGCGTCTGCAGGTGATTCTGAATGCGGTTGACAAGCTCACCCGCCCATTTAGATCCGCGCAGACCAGCTCAAAAGAGCTGGCTGCCGCTATTCAGCAAAGCCGCGCCCGGCTGAAAGAGTTAGATTCTCAGGTGGGCAGAATTGATGGCTTCCGTAAGGCCAGCGCGCAGCTGGCAGTCACAGGTAACAGCCTTAAAGCTGCCCGCGAAGAAGCGGCAAAACTCGCCACGCAGTTTACTGCGACCAACCGCCCGACGGCAGCACAGGCCAGACTGCTTGAGCAGGCTAAAAATCGCGTCACCGATTTACAGGGAAAATATAACGGGCTGCGTCAGTCAGTGCAGCGTCAGCGCCTTGCGCTGAATGAGGCAGGGCTTGATACAAAGAAACTGAGCAGCGCACAGCGTGAGCTACGGCAGAACGCCGATGAAACCAGACTGGCACTGGAGCGACAGCAAAAATCCCTGAAACGCCTGGGTGAACAGCAGGCGAGAATGAATGCGGTTCGTGATCAGTATTCGCGCCGTCTTGAGGTTCGGGATCGCATAGCCGGAGCCGGAGCCACCACCACAGCTGCCGGGCTGGCAATGGGTGCGCCGGTTATGGCTGCAGTGAAAAGCTACGCCAGCATGGAAGATGCCATGAAAGGCGTGGCAAAGCAGGTAAACGGGCTGCGGGACGATAACGGCAACCGTACAAAACAGTTTTATGACATGCAGGATGCCATTAAGGCTGCCAGTGAGCAGCTGCCGATGGAGAATGGCGCTATAGACTATGCCGCGCTGGTTGAAGGCGGCGCGCGCATGGGCGTGACTGACCAGGACGATCCCTTTGAGGACCAGAAACGTGACCTGCTGGCCTTTGCATCCACGGCGGCAAAAGCTGCAACGGCCTTTGAGCTGCCCGCCGATGAGCTGGCGGAAGGATTGGGGAAAATCGCGCAGCTCTATAAAGTTCCGACGCGCAATATTGAACAACTGGGCGATGCGCTGAACTACCTGGACGATAACGCCATGTCAAAGGGTGGGGACATTATCAACGTCCTGCAGCGTATGGGGGGCGTGGCTGACCGCCTTGACTTCCGAAAGGCTGCTGCGCTGGGTTCAACATTCCTTTCTCTTGGGGCTGCCCCGGAAATTGCCGCAAGCGCCTCTAATGCCATGGTGCGTGAACTGTCCATTGCCACCATGCAAAGTAAGCGCTTCTTTGAAGGTATGAACCTGCTGAAACTCAATCCTGCGGAGATTGAAAAGCAGATGACTACCGATGCCATGGGCACCATTCAGCGGGTTCTGGAGAAGGTCAACAATCTGCCGCAGGATAAACGCCTGTCAGCCATGACAATGATTTTTGGTAAAGAGTTTGGCGATGATGCGGCAAAGCTGGCTAACAACCTGCCGGAGCTGCAGCGTCAGCTGAAACTCACATCAGGCAGTGGTGCTAATGGCTCGATGCAGAAAGAATCCGACATTAACAAGGATTCATTGTCTGCGCAGTGGTTGCTGGTTAAGACTGGCGCGCAGAACGCTTTCAGCAGTCTGGGGGAAACGTTGCGCCAGCCGCTGATGGATATTATGGGCATGGTTAAGGGCGTGACCGGGGCGCTGCGTCGCTGGGTGGAGCAGAATCCCGTGCTGGCTGGCACGCTGATGAAAGTGGCGGCGGCTACGGCGGCTGTCACTGTCGGGCTGGGTACACTTGCCGTGGCAGTGGCTGCTGTGCTGGGGCCGATTGCGGTGATTCGGTTTGGCCTGTCTGTGCTGGGTGTAAAAACATTACCTTCCGTTGCTGCAGCGGTAACACGTACTGGCGGTGCCCTGTCATGGCTGGCAGGTGCGCCACTTTCCCTGTTGCGTCGGGGTATGGCGTCACCCGGTGGCAGTGTCGGGTTGCTGAGTGCCCCGCTTAATTCCCTGCATCGCTCAGCCGGAATAGCGGGTAATGCACTGAAAACGGTGGCAGGTGCGCCGCTTGCCGTGTTCCGTGCCGGTATGTCAGGCATTCGTAATATTATCGGTATGGTGATGAACCCGCTGGCGGCGTTGCGGGGTGGGCTGACAGCTACCGGTGGCGTATTGCGTTTTCTTGTTTCTGGTCCGCTGGCATTACTTCGCGGCGCGCTGTTTGGTATTTCCGGCCTGCTGGGTGCGCTGCTCAGTCCGATAGGGCTGGTTGTGGCTGCGCTGGCTGGTGTGGCGCTGGTTGTGTGGAAATACTGGCAGCCCATCAGTGCATTTCTGGGGGGCGTGGTGGAAGGGTTCAAAGCCGCTGCTGCACCCATCAGCGCCGCCTTTGAGCCGCTCAGACCCGTGTTTCAGTGGATTGGTGACAGGGTGCAGGCCTTGTGGGGCTGGTTCAGTGATTTGCTGACCCCGGTTAAATCCACTTCCGAAGAACTGAACAGCGCAGCTGCAATGGGGCGCCGGTTTGGTGAGGCGCTGGCGGAAGGTCTGAATAGGGTGATGCACCCGCTGGAGTCTCTTAAATCCGGTGTGTCATGGCTGCTGGAAAAGCTCGGTATTGTCAGTAAGGAGGCGGCAAAGGCGAAACTGCCTGCGCAGGTCACGCAGCAGCAATCCGCCACGGTGAACAGTGACGGCAAAGTGGTGCTGCCGCCAGGCGGGTTTCCGGCTTACGCAGGGATGTACGACACGGGCGGGATCATTCCACGCGGGCAGTTTGGCATTGTTGGAGAAAATGGCCCTGAAATTGTGAACGGACCGGCAAATGTCACCAGCAGGCGGCGTACTGCTGCGCTTGCCTCTGTCGTTGCTGGCGTGATGGGGGTAGCTGCGACACCTGCAGAAGCGGCCCCGCTTCATCCGTTCAGTCTGCCTGCGAGGGCATACCAGACGCAGCCAGTGAAGGCTGACAGCCCGCCGTCAGTTATTCGTTATGAGATAAATGCGCCCATTCATATCGTCGCGCAGCCGGGACAGAGTGCGCAGGATATTGCCCGTGAAGTGGCACGCCAGCTTGACGAGCGGGAACGCAGGGCCAGGGCAAAAGCACGCAGCAATTTCAGCGATCAGGGGGGGTATGAATCATGATGATGGTGCTGGGTTTATATGTATTTATGTTGCGCACTGTCCCTTATCAGGAGTTGCAGTATCAGCGCAGCTGGCGACATGCCGCCAACAGCCGGGTGAACCGCCGCCCGTCAACGCAGTTTCTTGGCCCGGATAATGATTCACTGACACTGTCCGGGGTTCTGCTGCCGGAAGTGACCGGAGGCAGGCTGTCATTGCTGGCGCTGGAGTTGATGGCAGAGCAGGGCAAAGCGTGGCCTTTGATTGAAGGCAGCGGAAACATTTACGGCATGTTTGTTATTGAAAGTCTGAGCCAGACAAAGACGGAGTTTTTTGCAGGCGGCATGCCTAGGCGCATTGAGTTTACGATCACCCTCAAACGGGTTGATGAATCGCTGTCTGACATGTTCGGGAGCCTGAGTGACCAGCTCAGCAACCTGCAGGACTCTGCTGCCTCTGCGATTGGGGGGATTAAGAACACGGTAGGAGGATTGCTGCAGTGAACGTTAATTCTGATCTTCTGAATCTGAACAGCAAAAGCCCGGCTTTCAGTATCGTCATTGAAGGTAAGGACGTGACGACCGTGCTGGATACCCGCCTGATGAGTCTGACGCTGACGGATAACCGGGGCTTTGAAGCGGACCAGCTTGATCTGGAGCTGGACGACGCCGACGGGCTGATCGCCCTGCCGCGACGTGGGGCAGTGATTCAGCTGGCACTGGGCTGGAAAGGCCTGCCGCTTTTCCCTAAAGGGACTTTTACTGTGGATGAAATTGAACACAGCGGTGCCCCTGACCGGCTGACCATCCGGGCGCGTAGCGCAGATTTCCGTGAAACTCTCAATACACGGCGCGAAAAATCATGGCATCAGACAACGGTGGGGGAGGTGGTAAAGGAAATAGCCGCCCGGCATAACCTCAAAATGGCGCTGGGTAATGACCTGACGGATAAGGCGCTGGATCATCTGGACCAGACCAATGAAAGCGATGCAAGTTTTCTGATGAAACTGGCGAGACAGTATGGGGCGATTGCTTCCGTTAAGGACGGGAATCTGCTGTTTATCCGGCAGGGACAGGGAAGAACGGCGAGTGGCAAGCCGCTGCCGGTTATCACCATCACGCGCAAAGCCGGTGACGGTCATCGGTTCACCCTTGCTGATCGTGGTGCCTATACCGGCGTTATTGCCAGCTGGTTGCATACGCGTGAACCCAGGAAAAAAGAGACAACCAGTGTTAAGCGTCGTCGAAAGAAAACCACCACACCCAAAGAGCTGGAAGCAAAACAGGGCGATTATCTGGTGGGAACGGATGAAAACGTGCTGGTTCTTAATCGTACCTACGCCAACCGGAGCAATGCAGAGCGCGCAGCAAAAATGCAGTGGGAACGTCTGCAGCGTGGGGTTGCTTCATTTTCCCTGCAGCTCGCTGAGGGGCGGGCTGATCTCTATACGGAAATGCCGGTGAAGGTTACAGGGTTTAAGCAGCCGATCGATGATGCAGAATGGACCATTACCACCCTGACGCATTCTGTCAGCCCGGATAATGGATTTACGACCAGCATGGAGCTTGAAGTAAAGATTGATGATCTTGAAATTGAATAATTGGTTCTCAATATTGAATAATGCTGTATCATTATTGCGACTACGGCAAGAGTGGTGGGATAACAGCGATGATGAACTGTCCAGAGTGCGGTCATGCAGCACATACCAGAAGCAGCTTTCAGGTATCAGCTACGACAAAAGAACGTTACAACCAGTGCCAAAATATAAATTGTGGCTGTACGTTCGTTACTCATGAAACGTTTGTACGGCACATTATAAAACCGAATCTAATTTCTTCTGCGCCGCCACATCCTGGAAAAGGTGGTCAAGGCCACATGAGTTTCTGAACAGAACCCGCTTTAATGGCGGGTTTTTGTTGCCGCCAGTCCGACACTCTGTCGCCATTTTGCCGCCATTACCAAAAAAAAAGGGGCTACGTTTTCACGTAACCCCTTGTTTTATTTGGTGGAGCTGGCGGGAGTTGAACCCGCGTCCGAAATTCCTACATCCTCGGTACTACATGCTTAGTCAGTCTTTACATTCGCCTGGCACCTGCGGACAGACACGCCACTACCAGACTAGCCTGATTAGATTTAACGCTTCAACCCCAGGCAGGGCATCCACGCGATCTCTTTTGGGTTTGACCTCTCTTTGATCCCCGTCTTAAGAGCGGAAGCTAGGGAGAGAGGGCTCAGAGCAGGTTATTAAGCTGCTAAAGCGTAGTTTTCGTCGTTTGCGACTATTTTTTTGCGGCTTTTTACGAGGCCAACCGCCCCTCGGCATGCACCTTGGGTTTCGCGAATCCCGTCGAATCCAGAATCAGCCCCAATGTGTTAGGACAAGTATAACAGACTTGTGACACGCGTGACCAGCCCCCGCAACCCCTAATCCTCAAGGATTTAGCGCTCGCGCAGCGCTTCTTTTGCGCGATTAAACGGTTTGATTAAATAGTCGACGATGGTTTTTTCACCTGTTTTTATATCCACTGTGGCAATCATGCCCGGTACGATGGAGAAATGGCGTCCCAGTTTGTTCTGTAAGAAGTCCTGATGGGTGCGGATAAACACGCGGTAATAGAAGATTTCCGGTTTCACTTTATCCTGAATGGTGTCCGGTGAGATGGTTTCGACTACGCCTTCCAGACCGCCGTAAATGGCGTAGTCATAGGCGGTTATCTTCACCAGCGCCCGCTGGCCGGGATGGATGAACGCGATATCACGCGGCGACAGGCGGGTTTCTATCAGCAGATGATCGTCCAGCGGTACAATCTCCATCATCTCGCCATTAGGCGGAATAACGCCGCCAATGGTGGTGACCTGGATATTTTTCACAATACCGCGCATCGGCGCGCGTACGGTCAGGCGGGTGACGGAATCCTCGCGTCCTTTTAAAATAGCCGCCAGCATATCCACTTCGGCGTTGGCTTTTGACAGTGCTTCCCGCGCCTGCACGAAATATTGCGAGCGCAGGTCGGTGATTTTTAATCCCAGATCGCTTTTTTGGCGTTGCAGGCGCAGCACTTCTACGTGGCTGGCGGCACCGCTTTTCTCCAGCCGTTGGGTGATGGCCAGCTCTTTATTTACCGAGACCAGCGCATCCTGCAGTTCCGCCATTGAATCCGCAAGCTGCGCGCGGCGGCTTTTATACAGGCGAGTTTCGGAGGCGATGAGATCCGGCCAGGAGCGCAGTGAATCGGGAAAGACCAGCGGCAGATCGTTAACTTCGGCATTGAGCCTTGCGCTGGAGGCCAGTGAGGCGCGATAACGGGCGGCGCTCTCCCCAACGTTGGACTCTGAACGGGTGGGGTCGAGACGAGCAACAATTTGATTAGCCTGGACTTTATCTCCCTCGCGGACCGTCAGTTCGGCGAGAATACCGCCATCCAGTGATTGCAAGACTTGTTCACGCGAGCTGGGGATCACTTTCCCGCTGCCGGTTGAGACTTCATCCAGCTTACCGAAATATGCCCAGATACCCAGGACGGCAAACAACAGCGTGCTGAGCAGAATAATGCGGCTGGCCCCGGAAAAACGGTGCTCGCGGCGGATATCGAGGTCGTCCATGGCGGCATCATGCGGATTGGTTTTCATTTTTCCACTCCCGACCGTGGGTAGGGGCAGGTGCCCGGCTCGCATTCAACGCCTGCGCTTTCGGGGCATCCATGACCAGTTGACCTTCTTTCAACACCACCACGCGTTCGACCAGTTCCAGAACCGGTACGCGATGGGTGGCGACAATCAATGTGCGGTTACCCAACCACTGGTTGAGGCGCTGAATAAATTCCCGCTCGGTATGTTCATCCAGCGAGGCGCTGGGTTCGTCGAGCAGCACGATATTGGGCGATCGCAGCAGCATTCTAGCCAGCAGGATCGACTGCCGTTGTCCACCGGACAAACCGTTGCCGCCTTCCATAATGGGATGCGCCAGCCCTTTGGCGAGCTGTTTAACGAAAGCAGCCGCGCCGCTGACCTCCAGCGCTTCGAAGATCTGCGCGTCGCTGGCGTGCGGCGCACCGAGGGTCAGGTTCTCGCGTAGGGTGCCGAAAAACAGTCGCGCATTCTGGCTGAGAAAACCGATGTTGCGGCGTAAATCGGCCATATCAATTTGCGCCAGACTCAGGTTATCGAGCCGGACATCGCCCTGGATAATCTCCACGCCGCCGGCCATGGCCTGTAGCAGCGTTGATTTTCCGGCACCGTTACGTCCGAGGATCGCCACCCGTTCGCCGGGCATGACCTCCAGGCGCGAGATCCGTAGTGGAACGCGCTGATCATCACTGTGGTAGCGAAAGTGTGCGTTCTCAAACAGATAATGGCCGTGAAAAATCTCCTGATGCACCCTGTCTTCGTCATACTGCGTTTCGGTGGGAAGCTGCATGATGTTGTCTAATCCCATCTTCGCCGCCTTGACCTGTTGCCAGCGGGCCAGCACGCCGCACAGATTAGCCATCGGGGCAATCATTCTGGAACCGAGCATTGAAGCCGCCACCACGGCGCCGGTGGTCATCGTGCCTTCAATGACCATCGGCGCGCCAAACATAATGATGGCGGCGTAGACCAGGCTTTGTACCGACATGCCCCAGCCAATCAGCCCTTGAGTCAGCTTACGCGTGCGTAGCCCTGACTCTCCGGTAATACGGATATAGCTGTTCCACTGCTGTAAAAAGCGGTTTTCCGCCTGCATCAGCTTGATGTCTTCCAGCCCCTGGACGCTTTCGACCAGCACCGCGTTGCGCAGGGTGGATTCATGGGCAGCCTGGTTGGCGAGCACCGCCAGCTTCTTCTGTAACAGCAAGCCAGGCAGGATCATCAACAGGGCCGCGACGGGGGCTATCCACGCCAATGGTGGGGCAATACAGGCCAGCACCACGATAAACAGAAAGAAAAACGGCAGATCGACAATGGTCGACATGGTTGAGGAGGTGATCATCTCGCGAACTTGTTCCAGCTCGCGCAGTTGAGAAATAAAGCTCCCCGTCGAGCGGGGGACGGCGCTGTTGCGCAGCCGCAATGCGTGGCTAAACACGCGATCGGAAATGCGCATATCGGCGCGTTTGCCGAGCAGATCCATTATGTGGGTACGCGCTTCGCGCAGCAAAAAGCCAAACAGCACCGCCACCAGAACACCGGTAGAGAGAACATACAGCGTTGGATAAGACTGGGCGGGGATCACCCGGTCATAGACCTGCATGGAAAAGATAATCCCGGCGAGCGACAGGACGTTAATCAGAAAGGCGGCAATCATGACCGGCAGGTAAGGGCGGATGTCCTTTAACACCAGTTCGCGCATCCAGTCGGGCTTGAAGCGCGAAATATAGCGGTCTACCCGACTGTCCTTCAGCGCCGACAGCGGGCGCAGCGCGGTAATGCTCACGATCTCCGGCAGAAGTTCTGCAATCGTTAACCTGTTACGCTGGCCTTCTTCGGCGATGATGAAAACATCTAACGTATCTTCGCCGTTGAAATGTTCTATCACCATCAGTTGGCCGTCGCGCAATTCCGCCACCACCGGCAGGCGCCATTGACCGAACGCCTGCGCGGCGGTATTCAGCGCATGAAATGACAGTCCCGCCTGACGCGCCAGTTGCGACAGGGCCGTGGCCCGGCTTTTTCCCGCAAACCATGGGGCGTTGGCCTGGATTGCGCCGGGAGAACAGGCCACGCGATAGTGATTGGCAATATGCGTCATCGCCTGCGCCCACTGGCTCAGGGCGTGTTCGCCAATTACATCATCCGCATGTGAATCGAGGTCGCTCATAGCTTGATCTCCACCGATTGAATGCTGCGATTATTTAAGGCGAACGCCTGGCGAAGCGAGCCGGTGTTATAGAGACAGTTCAACTGGAGCTGGCGCAGCTGGTTTTGAGTCTGGAGTTCAGCAAAACGGGCCTGATACACCTCTTGCTCGGCGTTAAGCACGTCGAGCAGCGGGCGCGAGCCAAGGTCCAGATATTGCTGTTGATAAAGCTCGCGCGTTTGTTCGCTCAGCCGCTGTTGGCGACGCAGAATCTGCAGGGCGGTGGCGAGGCTCATCGCCTGGCTGCGGGACTCCAGTAATTTCTGCCGTACTTCGAGTCGGGTGCGCTGGATGGAGTATTGTGCAGATTCTACCGCATGGCTGGCGGCGTTGCGTCTGGCGGTGAGTCCGCCTCCCTGATACAGCGGCATCTCAACTTTTACCCATGCAGAATACTGGGTTTTGTCGAGTACCTCATGGCTGGGGTATTTGTCGTTGAGATAGTGCTGAACCGACGGTTCCAGAGAGATGGTGGGCGTCATCTGCGCGTTGGCGTAGTCGAGATTTGCCTGCGCCACATTCGCCTGCGCCCAGGCCGCCAGGACCGCGGGAACCAGTTTATCGTCCGGTTTGACCACATCACAGCTGCTGTCCAGTTTGACGGGGAATTCATTGCTGATGCCGTTAAGCGAGTTCCAGCCGAGGAAGCTCATCAGCGTTGCCTTGCTGCTGTCGAGATTGGCCTGATACTGCGCCAACTGAGAACGTGCAGACTCGATACGCGCATCGGTTTGCACCACGTCTGACAGCGAGGTTGCCCCTTCATCATTGCGTTGACGGGTCAGTCGACCAATGCCGTTTAAGGCGGTGAGCTGCTCTTCGGCAGCGTCCACCATTTGCTGCCACGTCTGCACCTGGACTATCGCGTTGGCGGTGGCGTGGGCGATGGTATCAATACTGAGTAACACATTCGCCTGCTGTTGCGCGGCTCCGGCGGTCTCGGCGCGGACCTGGCTTGCCACTTTGCCGAAGTCGTACAGCATTTGCGATACCGAAATCACCAGCGCCGGGCTAAAACCGTGGTCGGTGTAGGTATTGCTGTAACCGTTGTTCATTCCGGCAGAAACCTGCGGGTAATATTTTGACTTCGCCACGTCGATTTGCTCGTTTTGTGAGAGCAGTTTGCCGATGGATTCACGAATAGAAGGATGCCAGCTCACGGCACGACTCACCGCGTCGTTGAGCGTCAGGCTCCCGGGAGCGGCAGCACTTAGCGGCAGATCGGCAACCGCGCCGTCCAGCGAGGGAAGCATCTGGCTAGTGGCCAGTCCTTCCGGCGTAATAATTTGCGGTTCATCTTCGGCATTCACCCGCAGGGTACAGAACGTTAATGCCAGCAGTAAGGCAACAGGCGCGACATTTCTCATAGATTATCCCTTACAAAATACGGCAGCGACGACTGTTATTGCCCCGGATGTCATCGCATCCGGGGCTGTAGTTATGGCGCTTTAACGCTATATGTTCACTTCAGGGCACAATGTGATTTTGTTGCACCAGCTCGTCGAGCGTGGTGTGTACGTTCTCCAGCGTGATGAGATTGGTTGAGTGATAAGTGTTGCCCGTACCGTCACGGTCGATGGCAATAACCGTGTTGTTACCGCTGGTGGTAACGGTGAGGTAGTTGCCGAGCGTCGCGTTCTGCCCGTTCCAGCCCACCAGCAGGTCACCGATATCGATTTTGTCACCCTGGGCCAGCGAGAAGTTGGTCCAGGTGTCCGCTGTTCCGTTACCGCCGGTAGCGTCGTTGGCATTGAGCAGGTGATAAATCAGCGTATCGCCGTAGGCGCTGCCAGTCAGGCGATCGGCATCGACGGTACTCACCACTTGCGGATTCATATTGATGGTCAGCGTAGCGGTATCGGTATGGCCATTCAGGTCGTTAAGGGTGTAGGTAAATGTCTCTTTGGTGACGATGGTGGAGAGCGAGACATCGCTGTTGAGGGTATAGGTGTAATGACCATCAATGCCAATGGTCAGTTTGCCGTACAACCCGTTAATGATGGCGCTGGTCGTGCTGCTCAGCGGATCCAGCGTGGCGGCGCTGCCGCCCGTGCCATTCACCGTTAGCAAGGTATGCACGCTGGCAATATGGTCTCCGTCATAAATATTGCCGGTGACGCTGTTCGCTGTGGAAGTCTCGAAGTTTTGCAGGTCGATTATCGTGCCTTTCACGCTGGGGGTGATGGTGATATTCCCCAGCCCCAGAGCCCCGACGCTGCCGGTATAGTCGAGGCGATAGTTGCCGGGGTGCAGTACTACCCCGCTGAGGGCAATATCAATATTGCCGCCAATCAGCAATCCGCCATTGAATGAGTTACCGGCAATCTTGACGTTGTTGCTGTCATACAGCGCCCAGGTGACGGTCAGTCCGCCCAGCGTCAGACCTGAAGCGACGTTAAAATGCAGTATGGCGTTTTGCACCGCCGTTCCCGTCGCGACTTCAATGACGCCAGTACCATTTTGTGAGGTGGGTGAAAGGAGTTGGGCGCTCCAGCTGGCGTTCCCAACGCTGTTGTCGGTAAACGACCTGGATGTATCGGCCTGGGTGGTGACCGCCATCTGGCTGCTGATGTCGTTTACGGCATCCAGCGCCTGTGGGGTTGCCGTAATGTTCAGCGACGCGCTGCCGGTATCGCCGTTTGGTGCTTTGACCTTATACACGAAGCTGTCCGGCGTATTGATACCGTCTGCGCCCAGTCCGCTTCTCAGCGTGTAGGTGTAGTTCCCTTTCGCATCAATAGTCAGCGTGCCGTACTGTCCGTTAATGGTGGTAGTGCCTGTTGTGTTAACGGTGACACCGTTAACTTCGGTGATAACGGTATTAGCCGGAGCCGAGTCGTTGGCCAGCAGATTTCCATTGGTAGCTGCACTCAGACTGTCGACTGCGTAGGTGTGATCGGCCTGAATATTCAGGGTATAGCTGGTCAGCAGCGTCAGGCCGCCGGAAGCGTTAAGCAGGAACAGATAGTCACCGCCCGGCAGTGTAATGGTATACGCCGGTGAGCTGCCGCCCAGCAGGGCGGTGACCCAGTTCGGCTGTACCCGGTACTGCTCATACTGCTGAATAGACTCGTTGAAGCGATAGACATAGAGATCAAAGCCGCCCAGCGTTACGCCAAGTACGTTGGCCTGAACCGTAATCGTTCGCGTCGCGCCGTCATCAACGTTGAATTTAATCGGGTTGGTCAAACCGTTGACCAGGCTGACATCCAACAATTGTCCCAAACCAACGCTGGCGAGCGTGAAGCCGGTTTGTTGTGATGGATGGTTGTCGACTGCGATGACCTGCGTCCCGTAAGTCAGCGCAGCCACATCGTCTGCCGCCGTTACCGTGCTGGTGGTTGGGGCCTGACCCAGCGTGACCACCAGTTTTGCCGAGGAGTGATCGCTGCCATGCGTTAGCGTGTAGGTAAAGCTTTCGGAACGTCCATACACTGAGATTGACGTATTGGTCAGAGTATAGGTGTAGCTACCATTCTGATTGATATGCAGGGTGCCGTATTTTCCCTGCACATCAATGCCGCCCGCCGGGATATTCACAACGTTGCCGTTACCGTCAGTGATGGTGGTGACCAGCGTGCCGGAAGGGGCGTTATCCTGCCCATTGGCGGGATCGGTATCGGTGATGATATTGCCAGACTCGGTAGTACCACCGGTGATGGTCCCTGCGCTGGCTTTTACCACCGAGACATCAAGGCTGGTGTATGCCCCAGTCGCCAGTAGGTTGGTGTTGTAGCTGACCACGCGGTAATCCCCGCCAGTCAGTCCGCTGTAATTGAGCGTTACGCCCGAGGCGCCCAGGGTGAGCAGGCTGGCAAAGTCTGGTTTCCCGGTATCCACCACCGTTACCCAGGCATTCAGCCCGGTGTCAAAGCGCTGGATGACGACTTCAAGCGTGTTTAACAGCGACAGCACCACGCCGGTCGCTGCGGCATTGATTGTAATGGATCCGCTGCCGCCAGAAGCGATGCTGAAATTGACGCTTGCTGTATCATTCCCCAGCACGTTGGCGACATTTCCCAGCGCATTGACCAACAGGAAACCATAATCGCTTTGATGCTCGGTGCTGACGGTGACATCGGTTTGTAGAGGCAGACTGGTGACATTGTCTTCAGCCAGCAGCGGCAATACCGGCGCGATAGCGCTTGTTGGCAATGAGGTATTTCCCGCCGCATCGGTCGCCGTGGCGGACAGCGACTGACCCTCAATCTGGCGAACCGGCAGGTTGACGCTGTAGACACCGCTGCTGTTGGCGATTGCCGTCACGCTGGTGCCGCCGGGCAGAGAGATGGTAACCGTGCTTCCCGCTTCGGCGACGCCACTGATGGTACCGCCATCGGCGCTGATCAGTATCGTTGGCGCGGTCGGCGGCGTGGTATCCACAATCACGCTGAACGAACCGGACACCCCGCTTACGCCGTTGGCGTTTGTTGCCGTGGCGGTAAACGCGTGGTTACCTTCGCTGAGCGCGCCGGATGGGGTAAAGTTCCAGAGCCCGTTACTATCTGCGGTCGTACTACCCATGAGTACGCCGTTGTTGTACAGATTGATGATGGCGTTAGCCTGCGCCGTTCCGCTAAGGGCTGGACGGGTATCATTGGTGGTTTTACCTGCCGCGACCAGACCTGTAATTGTGCCCACGTCGTCAAATACGCTGGCAATAACCGGCGCAGGCGGTACGCCAGTAAACGGTGCCAGCACGTTACCCGCTGTGCCGATGTTGCCTGCGGCATCCTGTGCGCTGACCAGCAGCGTTTGCCCACTGATTTGCGGTGGGCTCAGCGTGAAGGTGAAATTACCGGAGGCGTTGGCTGTTGCGGTACCAAGTACGGTTCCGCTGCTGGAGGTGATGATCACCGTACTGTTCGCTTCGGCAACGCCGGTCAGCGTGGTTCCGTTGGCGTTGACCGCCAGGCCGGTTGGAATACCCGGTGCGACGGTATCGACCACAATTGCGGAGGCAGACGATAGCCCGCTGGTATTACCTGCGGTGTCTGTTGCTGTGATGGTGAAGGAATGCGTCCCCTGACCCAACGCCGTAGGTGGCGTGTAATTCCAGCTGCCGCTGCCGTCCGCCGTTACGCTGGTTACAAAGGTGCCGTTATCATAAATATCGACCCGAGCGTTGGCTTCCGTGGTGCCGTTTAACGTTGGGCGTGCGTCGTTGGTTGGCTGATTATTGCCAATCCCCCCGGTGTTTGGCCCAACATCGTCAATAATGCTGCTGATTGAAGGCTGCGTTGGTGCCGTGGTGTCGACCACTACGCTAAAGCCTGCCGTTGCGCCGCTGGTGTTGCCCGCCGCATCGGTAGCGGTGACGGTGAAGGTGTGCGATCCATTCGCCAGCGGCGTGGTTGGGGTAAACGTCCAGCTGTTATTACTTTGTACCAGCGCCGTGCCCAGCAGGGTGCTGCCATCATAGATGCTGACAGTGCTGCCCGCTTCGGCGGTACCGTTGAGCGTTGGGCGGGCATCGTTAGTCAGTTGCCCGTTGCTAAGCCCCGCGTTGAACACACCGCCTGCGACGTCATCCACCACCGAGGTCAGGAGCGGCGCTGACGGCGCGATCGTGTCAACGTTGATAATAAATTCGCTTGAGGTGGGGCTGACGTTCCCGGCGGCATCCGTGGCAATGGCGGTAAAGACATGCTGGCCGTTGCCCAGTGTGGCAGGCAGATATTCCCAGGTGCCATCTATTGCCGCTGTCACCGTCGCCAGCAGCGTGCCATTATCGTAGATGGCTACCCGGGCACCGGCTTCCGCCGAACCGTTCAGTACGGGACGAGTATCATTGGTGTAAGCGCCGTTCGACAGCGTTCCGGTTCCCGGCACCACGTCATCAAAAGCCTGGATAATCGTTGGCGCAAGCGGGGCAACAGTATCAACAACGATGTTAAACCCAGCGGACGTTGGGCTAACGTTTCCGGCTGCGTCGGTTGCTGTCACCGTCAGCGCGTGGTTACCGTTGCCAAGCGCGGTTCCCGGCGTGAAGCTCCAGGCGCCTGTACTATCCGCTGTGATTGAACCGATAAACGATCCGTTATCGTAAATTCTCACCGTGGAATTGGCTTCAGCCGTACCGCTGAGGGTAGGGCGCGCATCGTTTGTCGCCTGGCCGTTGTTCAGATTTCCGGTCAGCGGGCCGACATCATCGGTGACCTGAGTGATGAGCGGTGCGTTCGGCGATACGGTATCAACCGTGAGCGTAAAGCCGTTGGAGGCAGGGCTGGTATTGCCCGCGCTGTCGGTGGCGGTGACGGTCAGCGTATGCGGACCGTTATCCAGCGCATCCGTTGGGGTAAAACTCCAGGTGCCGCCAGCGCCGACGGTGGTGGTGCCAATCGGCAAGCCGTCACTCAGAACGGTGATGGTTGCGCCAACTTCACCGCTGCCGCTCAGTGCCGGGCGGGTTTCGTTCGTCGTCTGACCGTTACCGATCGGCCCGGTGGTGGGAGCCGTGTTGTCTTGCACCGTACTGATGACCGGCGCTACGGGAGCAATAGAATCCAGTTCGAGGGTAAAGGATGAAGAGGCTCCCCCGGTGTTACCGGCCTGGTCAGTAGCCACCGCAGTAAAGACATGCTGACCCTGGCCCAGTGCGCTTCCCGGTGTAAATGTCCAGTTGCCTGAGCCATCTACTTGCGCAGTACCGATGTCGACACCTTTATCTTTAATGGTGATGATGGCACCCACTTCCCCTGTGCCGTTCAGCGTAGGCTGCGCGTCGTTGGTCAGTTGCCCGTTTGCCAGCGATGTATTGCCTGGCTGATCGTCAATGACTGAGGTGATGACCGGGGCAGCGGGCGGTAGCGTATCGACGACCAGTGTGAACGGTGGTGTCGCAGGGCTGATGTTACCTGCGCCATCCGTGACGGTTGCAGTCAGCGAGTGGCTGCCTTCACTGAGCGCAGGAGCTGGCGTAAAGCTCCAGTTGCCACTTCCGTCGCTGATCGTCGTGCCGATCACCGCGCCATTATCGCGAATAGTGACCACAGAGTCCGCTTCAGTGACGCCAGCAAGCGTCGGGGTGTTATCGTTGGTTGACTGTCCGGATGTCAGGTTTTGAATGGTGCCAACGTTGTCTGTGACTGTGACAATGGAGGGGGCATTCGGAATTAAAGTATCAACAATGATCAGAAAATCAGCGGAGGCATCGCCTTGGTTGCCAGCAGCATCGGTTGCGCGAGCGGTAAAGAGGTGATTGCCTTCTCCCAGCGCGTCTGTCGGGGTAAAGCTCCAGAATCCGTTGCTGTTTACCGTGGTTGTGGCATAAGCGATACCGTTATCGTAGAGGGTGATGGTTGCTCCCGCTTCGCCGGTTCCGTTTAAGGTCGGGCGTGAGTCATTGGTAATTTGTCCTTTATCCAGCGGCCCACTGCCGGGTAAAACGTCATCGATAATGCTGGTGATGAGCGGTGCCAGCGGCGCGGTGGTGTCGATGGTAATGGCATAATTGGGTGACTGCCCGCTGGGTATTAAGTTGACGGTTTGTGAGACTGCGAAGTTATAGGTTGTGCCGTTAGTTAGCGGGGTGAGCAACTGATAACTCCAGGCGCCGGAAACCGCATCGGCGGTGACCGTGGCGATAGACGCGCCATTTTGATAGATAGTCACTGTAGCCCCAGCCGTGGCGGTTCCTTGCAACCGCGGTAAAGTGTCGTTGGTGGTTTTTCCGCTGCCGATTTCGCCCATGCCGGGGGCTACGTCATCCACGATCTCAAGAGTTGGCGGGTGTGGAACGCTGGAGGTAGCAGCGGTAAACGGTGTTTCTCCGCTTTGGTTACCCGCTGGATCCTGAGCGATCGCGTTCAATGATTCACCCGCCGTCTGCGCTGGTGAAATCGTGACAGAGAAGATACCTGAACCGTCTGCCACCCCCTGGCCGAGAATGGTGCTACCGCTGCGAATAATCACGGTACTACCAGCATCGGCTGTACCGCTAACCAGCGTACCGTTCGGATCAACGCTGGTAACGATAGGCATTGCAGGAGGTAGCGTATCAACAATCAACGTGACAGGATTTCCTGCCGGCAGCACATTACCGGTAGCATCTTGTGCGCCGAAAGTCAGCGTATGAATCATGTTGGGCGTGAGGGGAACATCTATGCTCCAGGAGCCATTCGCGCCCACGGTGGTTATCGCGATGGGAATGCCACCGTCATAAATTAACACCGTACTGCCCGGCGTACCCGTCCCGCTAATGGTTGGGGTGGTATCGTCCGTGACGCTACCGCTGGTGAGCGAACCGGTAATCACGCCGACGTTATCTTCGATATTCGTCACGAGTGGCGCTGTGAGCGGGGTGGTGTTCACCGTAAACGAAATGCTGTTTGAGCTACTGCTGATGTTACCTGCCGCATCGGTTGCGGTAGCGGTCAGCGTGTAGTTGCCGTTTGCCAGCGCAGCCCCGGGCGTAATACTCCAGGTGCCGCCAGCCACCGTTGCCGTACCGATCACTACACCGCTGTTATACAGGGTGATGATGTCCCCGTCAGTGCCAGTACCGCGAATGGTTGGCGTGGCGTCATCGGTCACGGCATTGGGCAAGAGATCGCCTACCGATCCTCCGACGTTATCATTGGCGGCGATAATCACCGGAGGTGCAGACGGCGTCGTGTCGATGTTCAGTGTTATGGCATTCGACGGCTGGCTGACGTTGCCAGCCGGATCGGTTGCGGTAAGGGTTATCTGGTAAGTACCAGGGGAAACCGGTGCTGATGGAGTAAAGCTCCAGGTTCCGTCTGCACCTACTGTTGCTGTTCCCTGCAAAGGGGGAGTGCCGTTCAGATAAACGGTAATCAAATCCCCAACGTTCCCTGTACCGCTAAAGGTTGGCGTGGTGTCATTGGTGTTGCCATTCGTGACCACGCCCGTTACCGGAGCCACATCGTCAGTAATGATAGGGGCGCCAGGCTGCGCGGGAGGCGTATTGTCTACCGTCAGAGTGAAGCTAGCCGATGGGATCCCCGTATTACCTGCAGCGTCAGTCGCCGTGGCGGTGAATTTGTGTGGCCCCTCGATGAGCACGGGAACTGGAGTAAATGTCCAGGTTCCATTTGGTTGAACGGTGGCGGTGCCAATACTGACGTTATTGTCAAAAATGGTAATGGTTGCGCCCGGCTCGCCCGTACCGGAGAGGGCCGGAGCGGTACTTTTCGTACTACCGCCGTTCGCCAGAGCAACGGTGGCGCTGCCCACGAGTCCTTCACCGGCGATAATCACCGGAGCCGCTGGTGGGGTGGTATCAATGGTCAGCGTGAAATTTCCGGCATTGCTGGCGTTACCCGCTGCATCTGTTGCGATAGCCGACAGCGCATGTGGACCTTCACTCAGCGGTTGAGTGACCTGGAAACTCCAGGCGCCCCCGGACACGACCGTTGCGGTTCCAATAAGTGTGGCGCCATCATAGATAGTGATGGTGGAGTCGACGGTCCCGGTCCCCTTCAGCAGCGGCAAGGTATCGTTTGAACGGCTACCGGTGGGCAGATCGGTTGGTGCATTCCCGACGTCGTCGGTTGCGGTCAAAATCACGGGGGTCCCAGGTGCTTGGGTATCCACGGTAACACTGACTACGATGGGCGAGGTAATGACGTTACCGGCTGCATCTGTTGCTGATACCGTAAACTGGTGGATGCGATCGTTGAGCGCCAGATTGGTTGGAACGGTATAGCTCCAGGTCCCCGAGCTGTCGATAAGCATCACCGTCATCAGCAGACTGCCATCGTACAGGCTCACGAGCGAGCCCGGCTCACCGGTACCTGAGAGGGTTGGCGTGTTGTCGTTGGTAATCCAGGCATTGCTCGTGACGTTACCGGCGCTGCTGCCAACATCAGCGTTAACCAGCGTTATGACTGGCACTGTCGGCGCGATGCTATCGACAATGATTTTCCAACTGGCGGCAGTGCTGGTGTTATTAGCGGCATCGGTTGCCGTCACTGTAAATACGTGTGCCCCCTGGCCCAATGCCGAGGTGGGCGTATAGTTCCAGTTACCGTTGATATCAGCGGTAATGGTCGTAAGCAGAGTTCCGTTATCGTAAATTTTGACCTGAGAGCCGGCCTCAGCTTTGCCCTCAATTTTCGGTTTATCGTCGTTGGTTAAACCATTGTTATTGATGGAGCCTGTGATATCGGCGACGTCATCAGTAACGGCAATGATAACGGGTTGGTTTGGCGCGGTGAGATCCGGGGCAACAGCCGAAGTTGGCAGGCTTTCGTTACCAGTGCTGTCCGTTGCGGTGACGTTTACTGTTTCATTGTTGATTTTCGACGGGGTGATCTGGACGGTGAAATTGCCGCCGCTGTCAGCCTGACCCACGCCAATAGGAGCCCCGTTGCTGTCTTTGACGGTGACGGTACTTCCGGCTTCGGCGTGACCGCTAACCGCGCCACCATTTCCTGCAACTGTGACGCCTGTCGGCGCATCAGGTGCGGTGGTGTCCGGTGCGTTGACAGAGGCGTCGTCGCCCTTGTTGCCTGCGGTGTCGGTCGCATTTGCCGTAAGGGTCTCGCCGTTGGTTTGTGGCGGAACCAGAGTTGCGGTGAAATCCCCATCCGTATCGGCAGTTACCGTACCAATGATATTGCCATCTGGATCCAGAATATTGACCGTACTGTTGGGTTCGGCCTTGCCGGTGACCTGGTCGCCAGTGCCATTAACTAGCAGGTTTGTTGGGGGGTGTGGCGCGGTAATGTCTGGTGCAAGCGCAGTTTCTGGTGGGCTTAGGTTCCCAGCTGGATCGGTGGCGATAGCGGTAATGGTTTCGCCATTGGTCTGTGGTGGGTTAATGGTGATGGTAAATGTGCCATCCGGCCCGGCGACGCCGCTGCCGATCTGAGTTCCGCCACTGCCGGTGATAACTACGGTATTGCCTGGCTCGGTCGTTCCGGTGACGACAGTCCCATCCGCAGATACGTTGAGATCATCAGGTGGCAACGGTGGCTGGGTGTCGATGTTGATATTGAACGCTGGTGACATGCCTCCTGTACCTGACTGGTTTGTCGCGGTGGCGGTGAAGGCGTGTAGCTCATCTGATAACGGGGAGCTGGAAGTCCATGTCCAGTTACCGTTACCGTCAGCCAGTACGCTGTCGATAATTGTGCCGTTGTCGTAAATAGTCACCGTGCTGTTGGCATCGGCAGTGCCAGAGAGCGTGGGGGTATTATCGTTGGTGGCCTGATTGTTGCTCAATGGCCCGGTTGATGGGGAGAAGTCATCCATCACGCTGACGATAACCGGTACGCCAGGATAGCCCGAGTTCGTCGCATTGAATGGGGTATCTGGCCCGATGTTACCAGCCTGGTCCTGAATCTTCGCGATTAGCGCTTCACCGTGCGTCTGTGAAGGTGAAATCGCGATGACGAAATTGCCGGTTTGGCCGACCGTGGTTGAACCCAAAATCTGATTATTACTACCGATGATAATGACCTGGCTTCCTACCTCTGCACTACCGGTTACCTCGGTGCCTTCCGGATTAACGGAGGAAATGACCGCGCCTTCAGGCGGGGTAGTATCGACGGTGAATGTAGGTACGCTCGTTTCCGCGCTCACGTTACCCGCATCGTCAGTTTGCGTCAGCGTCAGATTGTGAACACCGTCGCTAAGCGGTGTGTCCGGTGTAAATGTCCAGTTGCCATTGTCATCCACCTGGACCATACCAATCAGAATGCCGTTATCAGAAATGCTGATGTAAGAACCGGCTTCGCCAGTGCCTGTGAGCGTTGGCGTGGCATCGTCGGTTACGCCGTTATTACCGATCAAGCCTTTAATGGAACCGGAATCGTCAGTTACTTCTGTGACCACAGGGGCGTCGGGGACAAGCGTATCGACAATAATCTCCCAACTGTCCGATATGCCGCTGCTGCCCGTACCGTCTGAGGCGCTTACGGTAAACTGGTGGGTACCGTCTGCGAGTGGAGAGGATGGCGTAAACGACCAGTTGCCGTTGGTATCGATAGCGACCTGGCCGATTTCTACGCCGTTATCAAAAATATGCAATGTAGCATTTGCGGGGCCGGTGCCCTGGAGAGTGGGCGTATTATCGTTGGTGGATTCCTGCTGATTAACAGGACCAGTAATCAGCTCCTGGTCATCGATTACGCTGGTAATAACCGGCACATCTGGTGCGTTAGGTGTTGTCGTTGGCGGATCGCCACCATCGCCATCGCCATCGCCATTACCGTTGCCACCACCATCGCCGTTACCGTTGCCGTTGCCATTACCGCTTCCGGCGTTGTTATCGCTTCCACCGCCGCCACCTCCACCGCCGCCACCTCCACCACCGCCACCTCCACCACCGCCACCTGCGGCAAGGCCAATTCCGCCAGCAACCGCGATCCCGCCAAGAACCCACGGCCAGACGGCGCCGCCTTCATGGCTTCCCTCGGCAGTCATTAGCGGAGTGAGATCGTCTAAATGCTGGAAGTGGAACGCTCCATCAGTATCCTGAACCCACCACAGCGCGCCATTGCTGTCTTCCAGAACAAGCTGGTTTTGCGCATCACCTTTTCCGACGTAGAAGTTTTTAATGGTGATGGTTTCACCCGAGCGGAGTGTGACAACCAGATCCTGATTAACGCGTGTCAGTTGACTTACCTCCTCACGCGACACTGACAGTTTCACGATAGAAGGCGAACTGAGCGTAACTTCAGAGGATTCAACATTTGTGGAAACGCCAGTTAATTTTGATACAACGGCGAGTAGACGCATATGTTCACTCCTGATGGCATGTCGGGAGTATTAATCCGCAACAGCGAGCTGGGAAAATGAGCAGACAGGGGCCCCGTTCATCATAAAGATGAATTTACACATGTAATTACATTGATTAGGTCATGCAGATGCTCGTTTACTTAGTAAATACGTTCGGGACCTGCCGACAGAATAGTTCTTTCGTATTAGATGATATAGTCAGAAAGAAAGTATTCTGCAACTTATCCATATTAAAAATATATTTGGCTAATTGAAAAGGATACTTTCCGGTGCGTATTTAATGATTTGTTTTTGGTTAACTTATTGTATTTTAATGTTTTTTATTTAAATTGAAATGAGGGGGATATAATAAACAACAGTAATAATAGTGTTATAAAATAAGCCTAAATATAGGCGATATGGTCTTGAAGTTTTATTTTATTAGACTATGGGTCGCTACGGTAATGCCATGGCAGTTTATTTCATACCTGAACGATTCAGCACAAATAAACCATAAATTTGATGAATGTATTGGGTGGGTTTCAATAACTAAAAAATAAGAACCAGTCTCAGGGTGAGAGACTGGTCACAGAGGAATAGCGTTTAGCGACCAGCATTTTTCATAATACGCGCTTTATCTAACTGCCATTCGCGTTCTTTCACATCGGAGCGCTTGTCGTGCTGTTTCTTACCTTTTGCGACGCCAATTTTCACTTTGCACCAGGCATTTTTCCAGTACAGTGAAAGCGCAACGACGGTATAACCGTCACGATTCATACGACCATACAGGGAGTCGAGTTCACGCTGGTTTAACAACAGCTTACGGGTACGGGTGGGATCACATACCACATGCGTTGAGGCAACAGCCATTGGCGTGAAGTTGGCGCCAAACAGGAACGCTTCGCCGTCTTTAAGGATGACATAGCTATCGCCGATGTTAGCTTTACCTGCGCGTAGAGATTTGACTTCCCAACCTTGCAGAGCGAGTCCTGCTTCGAACTCTTCTTCAATAAAGTATTCGTGTCGTGCGCGCTTGTTAAGCGCGATTGTGGCTGAGCCAGGTTTGTGTGCTTTTTTCTTCGTCATAATGCCGCTCAGTATAGGTAATCTGGAATCGAAAAACACCCCATTTCATCCAGCGGGGCGCAAGGCGCTATCTTAGCACGAGTTAGGCTATAGCGTTTTTTTTAGCGGGGGATAAATGGTATTATTTGTGTGATTGATATTGATGGAAATTGTTATGCCTCAGATTAGCCGGACCGCTTTAGTACCTTACAGTGCGGAACAGATGTATCAGCTAGTGAATGATGTTAAATCCTATCCCCAGTTTTTACCGGGTTGCACCGGTAGCCGTGTGCTGGAGTCAACTCCGGGACAGATGACCGCGGCTGTGGATGTCTCGAAAGCAGGGATTAGCAAAACGTTCACCACGCGCAATCAATTGACCAGTAACCAGAGCATCCTGATGCATCTGGTCGACGGCCCGTTCAAGAAACTCATTGGCGGATGGAAGTTTACGCCACTGAGTCATGAAGCATGTCGTATTGAATTTCATCTCGATTTTGAGTTTACCAATAAGTTAATCGAGCTGGCGTTTGGTCGTATCTTTAAAGAGCTGGCTTCAAACATGGTGCAGGCCTTCACGGTTCGCGCGAAAGAGGTTTACAGTGTCAGCGTCGGCTAAAATTGTCGTTGAAGTGGCGTATGCGCTGCCCGAGAAACAGTATCTACAGCGTGTAACACTGCAACAGGGTGCTACGGTGGAAGAGGCAATCCGCGCTTCCGGTCTACTGGAATTACGTACCGATATCGATCTCAGCAAAAATAAAGTCGGGATATACAGCCGTCCGGTTAAGCTTGCTGATGTTCTGCATGACGGCGATCGGGTGGAAATATACCGGCCACTGATTGCTGATCCGAAAGAGCTGCGCCGACAGCGAGCAGAGAAATCCGCAAAAAAATAGCAGACAATAAAAAAGGTGCTCATTGAGCACCTTTTTTTGATCTGTTAATCCTACTTGTTGTCGGTCAACGCAGGTTTGTTATCAATGTTCGTCAAAACGCCGCTGCTGTTAAAAGTCAGCGTCAGTGTTTGCTGGGTTACGCCTTCATGACCAGGTTGCTGACGGAACACATAAAACCAGGTGTTAGTGCCAAAAGGATCGGACATCATTGGTGTACCCAGAGCATAAGCAACCTGCTGTTGCGTCATACCCGTGCGCACTTTGGCGACATCGGTAGGTGTCAGATAATTTCCCTGGTTGATGTCAGGGCGGTAAACCACTCGCTCCAGAGTGGAACAGCCTGCAGTCAACATCAGTAGTACTGCTGCAGCAGCAGTCAGCGTTTTACAGCGCATAGTGATTTGATTCCTTTTCGGGCCCGAGCAGTACGCGGCTCATATGTAATATGCCGATGATAATAGACCTTTCACCACTTTAAAACCTTTTGCTGTCGGGTCGGTCGGCGATTTTATGTTGAACTCAGACCTTAACAAGGTAAAAAAGTTTATGCCGCCAGCAGTTCTTTTGCATTTGCGAGGGTATTGCGCGTTACTTCGCTACCTCCGAGTAAGCGGGCTAATTCCTGCAGACGAGCGCGTTTATCAAGTGGCTGCATGTGTGTTTCGGTCATCGCGCCGTCAGTTTCTTTGCTGACATAGAAATGTTGATGACCGCAGCCAGCAACCTGCGGCAGGTGAGTAACACACATTACCTGGGTTGATTCGCCCAACTGACGCAGCATTTTTCCCACCACCGCAGCAGTCGGGCCGCTGATGCCGACATCCACTTCATCGAAAATCAGCGCCGGTGTTTCCATTTTACGTGCGGTAATAACCTGAATAGCCAGCGCAATGCGCGACAGTTCCCCACCGGAAGCGACTTTCGCAATCGGCTGTAACGGCTGACCCGGGTTAGTGGTCACTTTAAACTCTACGCGATCGGCACCGTCTGAGCTCAAATGATGTTCCTCAAATTTCACATCAATGCAAAAGACACCGTGCGGCATTGAGAGAGTATGCATGCTCTCTGTAATAAGTTGTCCCAGTTCCTGAGCATAATGCTGGCGCTGTTGGTGCAGCATTTTTGCCGTTTCCAGTGCCTGCTGGTGGTGATTGTTCACCGCCAGGGTTAAGGTTTCGAGAGAGTCGGCCTGATCGTCTAACTGCTGTTGTTCATCCAGCAATGACTGATAGAACTGTGGCAGCGCTTCAGGGGCAACATGATGCTTTCGCGCCAATGAGATTTGTTTGGAAATACGCTGCTCAAGTTCGAACAAACGGTTAGGGTCTAAATCCAGACGATCGCAATAGTGGCGCAGTTCGTCGCTGGCTTCGCTGAGCTGGATAGTAGCCTCTTCCAGCATGTCCAGAATACCGGAGAGCTTACCGTCCATTCCTGCCAGTTCACTAACCAACTGTTTTGCCGTGTACAGCTGGCTTTGCAGATTAACGTCTTCGCCGTCTGCCATGATAGCCAGTGCCTGTTGGCTGGTGGTGAGCAATTGCCCGCTGTTAGCCAGACGCTTGTACTCTTCATCAATTTGCTCAAATTCACCTGGCTGCGGGTTGAATTCGTTCAGTTCTTTTAACTGGTATTGCAATAGCTCTGCCCGGGCTGCGCGTTCCTGACTCTGTTGTTGATGATGTGCCAGGTCACGGCAGCTTTGGTGCCACAGTTGGTAGCGCACAGCCATTTCCTGAGTCAGAGACGCTTCATTGGCGTAGCCATCAAGCAGGGATTTTTGGTGTTCTGATTTTGTCAGGAGCTGATGCGCATGCTGACCGTGGATTTGAATAAGCAACTGGCCCAACTCGCGCAGCTGTGACAGCGGTACGGCAGTGCCGTTAATGAAGCCACGTGAACGTCCGTCGCTGCTGATAACGCGACGTAGCAAACACTCACGGCCTTCCTCAAGCTGGTTTTCTTCCAGCCAGCGCAGGGCCGCGGGGGTGTCTTTTAAGGTGAAGCGGGCGCAGAGGTCGGCTCGCGTGGCGTCTGCACGTACCATGTCGGCGTCTGCGCGTCCGCCCAGGCACAAACCGAGAGCATCAATGGCAATGGACTTACCCGCACCGGTTTCACCGGTAATAACGGTCATTCCGTTCTGGAAATCGATCTCAAGTTCACGAACGATAGCAAAATTGCTGATGGTCAGTTGTGCCAACATAGCTGTTTTCCTGTATGAAAAACCATAACTGTAATTACATACAGTATAAACTGGTTTTTTATACAGTAAAGAGGTTGGCGTTAAATTAGAATAATTTTTTTGACCAGCCTAGCTTAGTGCTTAATGTGTTGAAATAGCTGTAATCTTTTGGGTGTATAAGGTTCAGATGATAATCACAGCGGCGAATTAATACGTCTTCACCTTCCTGTATAGGCAGGGCGATCTGGCTGTCACAGCTGATTTCCAGATCGTTACGGCGATGAGAGAAGCGCAGGCGAATGGTGCTGCTACTGTTGATCACCAGCGGTCGTGCGGAGAGCGTATGCGGGAACATCGGCACCAGCGTAATGGCATCTAAAGAAGGCGTCAGGATCGGACCTCCGGCAGAGAGTGAGTAGGCAGTAGAGCCGGTCGGTGTGGAAATAATTAAGCCGTCTGAACGCTGGGAGAAGGCAAAAATTTCATCGATATAGACTTCAAATTCAATCATGTGCGCCACTTTTCCGGGGTGCAACACAACTTCATTGATCGCAGTGCTAATACGCTTCTGGCAGTCCAGTTGGCACACCTGGGCTTCGAGTAAAAAGCGTTTTTCGCTGATGTAGTGGCCTTCCAGCACGTCAGCTAACTGTTGTTGCGCATTGTCTGGGTCAAGGTCGGTCAGGAAACCGAGGTTGCCGCGGTTAATGCCAATAACCTTGATGTCATAACGTGCCAGGGTGCGTGCAGCGCCCAGCATATTGCCGTCGCCACCGACAACCACGGCGAGGTCTGCCTGCTGGCCAATCTCTGCGAGCGTACCGGTTTTCACATTTTTCAGCTGCAGCTCGTGGGCGATTTGTTGCTCAACGATTACCTCATAACCTTTGGCGCACAGCCAACGGTAGAGCATTTCATGTGTGGTCAGTGCAGTGGGGTGACGTGGATGCCCCACAATGCCAATACACTTGAAATGTTTGTTCATTTTCTCGAGGTCCTTGTAACGAAGATTAGTGACAATGTGAGTACTTCCCTTGAAACCCTGAATCTTATCCCCATAATAATCCAGGTTAGCGAGATGAATGCGAAAAAAACGCGGAGAAATTCATGAGTAGTAAAGAACAGAAAACGCCTGAGGGGCAAGCCCCGGAAGAAATTATCATGGATCAGCACGAAGAAGTTGAGGCGGTTGAATCAGACGCTTCTGCTGAGCAGGTGGATCCGCGCGATGAAAAAATTGCGAATCTGGAAGCTCAGCTTGCTGAAGCCGAAACTCGCGAGCGCGACAGCGTGTTGCGTATCAAAGCGGAAATGGAAAACCTGCGTCGTCGTACCGAACTGGACGTAGAAAAAGCGCATAAGTTTGCACTGGAAAAATTCGTCAACGAACTGCTGCCGGTGCTGGATAGCCTGGACCGTGCGCTGGAAGTTGCGGACAAAGATAATGACGCGATGGCGGCTATGGTTGAAGGTATTGAGCTGACCCGTAAGTCAATGCTGGATGTTGTGGCGAAGTTTGGCGTACAAGTGGTTGCGGATATCGACGTGCCGATGGACCCGAACGTGCATCAGGCGATTGCCATGGTAGAGTCTGACGACGTTGCTGCCGGTAATGTGCTGATGGTTATGCAGAAAGGCTATACCCTGAACGGACGTACCATCCGTGCGGCGATGGTCTCTGTGGCGAAAGCTAAAGGCTAATCAGTCTCAGACCGGGTAATGCTGATGCGCTACCCGGTCTGGATTACTCTCACTGGTCCGATACGCTTTCCCGCAGCGGTTTGACGGGCAACACCTGCACCTGTTTAATCATATTGTCCTGCACGTCGAGAATATCGATATCGTACTGCCCAATACGCACACGTGTGCCGGCAACCGGGATTTCTTCCAGCGCTTCAAGAATAATACCGTTCACGGTACGTGCATCATCCTCCGGCAGGTGCCAGTTAAACGCCTTATTGATTTCACGAACGTTGGCGCTACCGTCAATGATCACCGAACCGTCATTCTGCGGTGTGACTTCTTCGGCAAGCGTCGGTGACATTGAGGTCGTGAAGTCACCAACAATCTCTTCCAGGATATCCTCGACCGTAACCAGTCCCTGAATATCACCATATTCATTGACGACCAGGCCCACTTTCTTCTTATTACGCTGAAATTTAATGAGCTGGGTGCTGAGTGGCGTGCCTTCCGGAACGTAATAAATTTCGTCGGCGGCGCGTAACATGGTCTCTTTGGTGAACTCTTTTTTCTCGGCCATCAATCGCCAGGCTTCACGTACGCGTAGCATACTGATAGCGTCGTCCAGCGAGTCACGATACAGCACAATACGACCGTGCGGAGAGTGCGAAAGCTGACGCACGATTGATTTCCAGTCATCGTTAATATCAATGCCGATAATTTCATTACGCGGGATCATGATGTCATCTACGCTGACTTTTTCCAGATCCAGCACTGACAGCAGCATATCCTGGTTACGGCGTGAGATTTGCGATCGCGATTCATTCACCAGCGTTCGCAGTTCATCTTTACTCAGCGAACCGCTCACTACGATATCCGTTTTGATGCCCATCATGCGCATCAGCAGCCGCGTGATGGTGTTGAGTAACCATACCAACGGCATCATCAGAATCTGCAGGGGAGCCAGCAGGACACTGCTCGGATAGGCGACTTTTTCCGGATATAGTGCGGCAATCGTCTTTGGCAGTACTTCGGCAAAAACCAGTACCACAAACGTCAGTACCCCAGTGGCAATGGCGACGCCCGCATCGCCATACAGGCGCATACCGACAATAGTACCGAGCGCGGAGGCCAGAATATTCACCAGATTATTGCCGATGAGCACCAGGCTTATCAGACGATCCGGCTTGCGAAGTAACTTTTCAACGCGTTTTGCCTGTCGATTTCCCTGCTTGGCCCGATGACGTAGACGATAGCGATTCAGGGTCATCATTCCGGTTTCAGAACCGGAAAAATAGGCGGAAATGACCACCATGATGAGGAGCGTGACAATGAGCGTGGTGGTGGAGATGTGTTCCACGTAGGATTCCTTAAAGATTTAACTCACGAACTGCTGCAGGATACGACTGCCGAAATAGGCCAGCGTCAGAATTCCTGCGCCTGCGACGTTAAACCATACGACGCGACGTCCGCGCCAACCTTCATGGTAATGCCCCCATAACAGAACGATATAGACAAACCATGCCACGATAGAGAGAACGGCTTTATCAATGTTCTCGGTACTGAACAGGTTATGCATGTAAAACAGGCCTGTGCACAGGGTGAGTGTCAGCAGAACCACGCCAATTTGGGTGATATGAAACATTTTCCGCTCAATACTCATCAGCGGCGGCATCTCATTGCTGAAAGCCAGTTTTTTGTTTTTCAGCTGGTAGTCAATCCACGCAAGCTGTAGCGCATAGAGTGCGGCGATAATCAGCGTGGCGTAAGCGAAAAGCGAAAGCCCGATATGGATCATCATGCCCGGCGTAGCTTCGAGATGGGTGATGAACTCGTTAGGCATAAACGTGGCGAAGGCCAGGTTTATCAGCGCAAAGGCGTAGACAATGGGCAGCAATAGCCAGCCTCGATTGCGGGAAGCGACAATGGTCATTACCGTACAGATCATCAGGCTCACCAGCGAGCCGACGTTCAACAGACTCAGGTTTTGTCCGCTTTCACCGCCGGGCAGAATACGCGCTTCCAGGGCGATAGCATGGCTTACCAGCGCGACAACCGCAGAGAGAATAGCCATACGCCGCCAGCCGCTGTTTTTTTGCAGCAGAGCGGGAATAATCAGCGCGAGGCTGACTGAGTAGGCGACAAGAGCAAGCAGAGCAAAAACGGGCATATAGGTGTCGACAATTGGCCAGTGATAAAGAAAAGCAGTATAGCGTTACGTGACCGCTGCTCCAACCGTTGCATAACAACAAAGGCGGCTTCATGTTATACTGCGACAAATTTATGTTGATGTGTCGCTGTCGCGACCGACCGTTTCCACCCCAGGCGAGAGACAATGTTTGATAATTTAACCGATCGTTTGTCGCGCACGCTGCGCAATATCAGTGGCCGTGGACGCCTTACTGAAGACAACGTTAAAGAGACGCTGCGCGAAGTGCGCATGGCGCTGCTGGAGGCTGACGTAGCGCTGCCGGTAGTGCGTGAGTTTATCAATCGCGTAAAAGAGAAAGCGGTTGGTCATGAAGTTAACAAAAGCCTGACGCCGGGTCAGGAATTCGTCAAGATTGTCCGTAACGAACTGGTTGCGGCAATGGGCGAAGAAAACCAGACCCTGAATCTGGCTGCACAGCCGCCAGCCGTGGTGCTTATGGCGGGCCTGCAGGGTGCGGGTAAAACGACCAGCGTCGGTAAGCTGGGTAAATTCCTGCGCGAGAAGCACAAGAAGAAAGTGCTGGTGGTCTCCGCGGACGTTTATCGCCCGGCGGCGATCAAACAGCTGGAAACTCTGGCCGAGCAGGTCGGCGTGGACTTCTTCCCGTCGGATGTTGGCCAGAAGCCGGTCGATATCGTTAACGCCGCGCTGAAAGAAGCCAAACTCAAATTCTACGACGTGCTGCTGGTGGATACCGCCGGTCGTCTGCACGTTGACGAAGCGATGATGGACGAAATCAAACAGGTCCACGCTTCTATCAAACCGGTAGAAACGCTGTTTGTGGTCGACGCCATGACCGGTCAGGATGCCGCGAATACCGCAAAAGCCTTTAACGAAGCGCTACCGTTAACCGGCGTAGTACTGACAAAAGTTGATGGTGATGCCCGTGGCGGTGCGGCACTTTCTATTCGTCATATTACCGGTAAGCCGATTAAATTCCTCGGCGTCGGCGAGAAAACCGAAGCGCTGGAGCCGTTCCACCCGGACAGGATTGCTTCGCGTATTCTCGGCATGGGTGACGTGCTGTCGCTGATCGAAGATATCGAAAGCAAGGTTGACCGCGCGCAGGCAGAAAAATTAGCCAGCAAGCTGAAAAAAGGCGATGGCTTCGATCTCAACGATTTCCTTGAACAGCTTAATCAGATGAAAAACATGGGCGGTATGGCAAGCCTGATGGGCAAGCTGCCGGGCATGGGTCAGATCCCTGACAATGTGAAATCGCAGATGGACGATAAAGTTCTGGTGCGTATGGAAGCCATCATCAATTCGATGACGATGAAAGAACGCGCTAAGCCGGAAATTATCAAAGGTTCCCGTAAACGCCGTATCGCTGCCGGTTGCGGTATGCAAGTACAGGACGTAAACCGCCTTCTGAAACAGTTCGACGACATGCAGCGCATGATGAAGAAAATGAAGAAGGGCGGTATGGCGAAGATGATGCGTGGTATGAAGGGGATGATGCCCCCAGGATTCCCAGGCCGCTAAAACAAGGGGATAAGGCTATCTTGTTTGCCATTTTAGTCCCGGGGTGTGCTCGAAATGCTCACGTACTACGTGTACGTTCCGCTTTCTGTGCGCACGCCGGAACTAAACTGGCTGCACCGATATACGCCTTCTGTCCCTTGTTTAATGCTCAGTATCAAGATGCTGATTGCATTTTCCCCAGAAATCAGTAAAATTTTCGGGCTTTTAATATGACACCCGGGCTCCGTTCCTCGATGGGGCCTGGGTGTTTTATTCACACAAGAGGATGTTATGGTTACTATTCGTTTAGCTCGTCACGGCGCTAAAAAGCGTCCGTTCTACCAGGTTGTTGTTACCGACAGCCGTAATGCACGCAACGGTCGCTTCATCGAGCGCGTTGGCTTCTTTAACCCAATCGCTAGCGAAAAAGAAGAAGGCACTCGCCTGGATCTGGATCGCATCGCTCACTGGGTTGGCCAGGGCGCGACTATTTCTGATCGCGTAGCTACGCTGATCAAAGCAGCAAACAAAGCAGCTTAATCTGTCACGGTGGTCATGATGAGCAAGCAACTCGCCGCACAGGCTCCTGTAGAACCCATCGTTTTGGGGAAAATGGGGTCTTCTTACGGTATCCGTGGTTGGCTCAGAGTGTTTTCTTCCACTGAAGACGCCGAAAGCATTTTTGACTATCAGCCCTGGTTTATCCAGAAGGCGGGTCAGTGGCAGCAAGTACAGCTGGAAAGCTGGAAGCACCACAATCAGGATCTGATCATCAAGCTGAAAGGCGTTGACGATCGTGATTCGGCGAATCTACTGACTAATTGCGAAATTGTCGTGGATTCCTCGCAGTTGCCAGCGCTGGAAGATGGTTCCTACTACTGGAAAGACCTTATGGGCTGCCAGGTAGTGACCACTGAAGGCTACGATCTCGGTAAAGTCGTCGATATGATGGAAACCGGTTCGAATGACGTCATCGTCATCAAGGCAAACCTGAAAGATGCGTTTGGTATCAAGGAACGTCTTGTGCCGTTCCTCGATGGGCAGGTTATCAAGAAAGTCGATCTCGCTACTCGTACTATCGAAGTAGATTGGGATCCTGGTTTTTAAACCACCGGATAAACGGTAAAAGTCGGCGTTATGGGGATTGGCTTGTGTTTATAGGTATCGTTAGCCTGTTTCCAGAAATGTTCCGCGCAATTACCGATTACGGGGTAACTGGCCGGGCAGTAAAAAATGGCCTGCTGAACATCCAGAGTTGGAGTCCTCGTGACTTTACTCATGACCGGCACCGTACCGTGGACGATCGTCCGTACGGCGGCGGACCGGGGATGTTAATGATGGTGCAACCTTTACGGGACGCCATTCATGCAGCAAAAGCTGCGGCTGGTGAAGGCGCAAAGGTGATTTATCTGTCACCTCAGGGACGCAAGCTTGATCAAGCTGGCGTTAGCGAACTGGCCACGAATCAAAAGCTGATTCTGGTATGTGGTCGCTATGAAGGAATAGATGAGCGCGTGATTCAAACCGAAATTGACGAAGAATGGTCAATCGGCGATTACGTACTCAGCGGTGGTGAGTTACCTGCAATGACGCTGATCGACTCCGTTTCCCGGTTTATTCCGGGAGTTCTGGGTCATGAAGCTTCAGCAATCGAAGATTCGTTTGCTGATGGATTGCTGGATTGCCCGCACTATACCCGACCTGAAGTGTTAGAGCAGATGGAAGTACCGGCAGTGTTACTGTCAGGAAACCACGCTGAGATACGTCGCTGGCGTTTGAAACAGTCGCTGGGCCGGACCTGGCTTAGAAGACCTGAACTTCTGGAAAACCTGGCTCTGACTGAAGAGCAAGCAAGGTTGCTGGCGGAGTTCAAAAAGGAACACGCACAACAGCAACATAAACATGATGGGCAGGCGTAAGCCCCCAATATCAGTTTACCCAGGATAAGAGATTAAATTATGAGCAACATTATTAAGCAACTTGAACAAGAACAGATGAAGCAGGACGTACCTTCCTTCCGTCCGGGTGATACCGTGGAAGTGAAAGTATGGGTTGTTGAAGGTTCCAAAAAACGTCTGCAGGCATTCGAGGGCGTGGTTATCGCTATTCGTAACCGCGGTCTGCACTCTGCATTCACTGTTCGTAAAATTTCCAACGGCGAAGGCGTTGAGCGTGTCTTCCAGACTCACTCTCCGGTAGTTGACAGCATTGCTGTTAAACGTCGTGGTGCTGTTCGTAAAGCTAAACTGTACTACCTGCGTGAGCGCACTGGTAAGTCTGCTCGTATCAAAGAGCGTCTTAACTAAGATTCGCGCAAGCGACATCCTGTTAGAAAAGGGCTGGCCGAAAGGCTGGCCCTTTTTTTATCCCGACGTTTGCTCTGTTGTTCTTTATGGCAATGGAATGACTGCGCGGCGCGCAGCCAGTTGGGGGATGATTATGGCGTCGTGATCACGACTGCAACGCGACGATTTTCAGCACGACCTTTTGATGTCTGGTTGCTGGCAATGGGATATTTCTTCCCGAGTCCCTGAGTCGTCAGGTTGGTGCGGGGAATGTTGGCACCCTGTGCCCAGGCATCGGCAACCACATTCGCGCGTTTGAGTGATAGAGCTTCGTTATAGCTGTCTTCACCGTAGTTATCAGTATGACCGTCCAGGCGAGCATGATTTAGCCCGGTAGCTGCCAGTTTGGATGCCATTTCCTTGATCTGTTTTTCACTTTCAGGACGGAGTTTATAGTCATTTTTATCAAACAGGATGTTATCAGACAGGCCCAGAGACCAGTCTCCTGATGCTTCAGTAAATCCGTATGATTTCATGGCTGCAATTTGCTCTGGGGTAAATTTTCCCTGAGGTGCCTGACAGCCTGCCAGAATCAGTAAAAGCAGAAGAAACGGGGATAATAAACGTTTTAGCATGTGTGTAATTCCTTATTTAATAATAGTGCGTTCAGAACGCAAATTTTTGGCCTGATACATATTTTGATCGGCAAGTTCTTGTAATTTCTCGGCAGAGGCATGTTCCCACGTCAGCGCAAAACCGATGCTGAGTGTCATGCTTGCTAAATGACCATTATGCAGGTCAAAAGGTCGGTCAAACTCTTGTGACAGTGCCGCGCAGATCCGCTGAACCTCATATTCAGAATGAACGCTATACAGCACCATCGCGAACTCGTCGCCGCCAAGTCTGTATGGCGAATGTCGATTACCACCAAACTCGGACAGCCTTTTAGCGACTTCAATCAGAACCCGATCCCCCGCAGCGTGGCCCCAGGTATCATTGATAAATTTAAAATTATCACCATCAAGGAATAACAAAGCGGAGCTGCTGTGGGCGGCATCGTCATTCATCAGCGCGTTAATACTGCTACGAAAAGCGGCGCGATTTGCCAGGCCTGTCAGAGGATCATGTAGCGCGGTACGCAAAAGTTGAGCGTTCTTTGCCTGCAGCCGAAGTTGCCACTCCTCCATCTCGTCCAGCAGACTATTAAAGTCCTGGGCAAAAAGATGAAACTCTTCAATGCGTTCCTCGGAAACGCGTCGCGAAAAGTTACGGTTGGTACGTACATCATGTACCACCTCGGTTATATTTTGCAGGGCTTCCACGACGCCATTGTGTAAATAGCGGGTGAGCATTAATGCTATGCCTGATGCCAACAAAATGCACCCGGTAAGAACGGCCAGCGACAAATAGATGAAACGGCTGATAACGCTATCGCGTGCAGTCAATCGTACTTCGCCGATGACGTTGCCATTATGCAAAATAGGCTGAGTGACCGGTTGTGGGAATAGCCAGTGGCTGATCAGTCCGCTGATCTTCTCCGTGGTGTCTTGCGCGTTATAGCGCTAGGTGGCGATCACCTTCTGGTGTTTATTACGAACTTCCGCAACGGAAAATTGCCCTTGCTGGCCCAGTGCCGCCAGTGTTTCAGTTGCTGCAACACTATCAGAAAAGACTAATGCAGCTTCAAGCGTGCGGGTCATGGTCGCGGCAGTCAGATCCAGATTCTTTTGCGCATACTGTCTTAAGGCCAGCACGGAAGAAATGCTGAGCAGCAGCCAGATCAACGTCATCGTCACCAGGACACTGATTATGCTGATACGCCGTAATGTCCGTTTAAACGTCGGGCGTGTTACAGGAGAATGGCCCTTATCCATGCTTATTATTCCGTGCAAGCATCAATACGTCAGGACTGACCCTTACGCCGCTGCGTGAAAGGGAATCCATATTTACGGAAAATCTCACATCTTCATCTTTAATTATGAGGCAAAAGGCGCTGCCAATAACGCATTCGGGATTTTGTTCTGCAATTAATAGCAATGCCTTAGTCGGATATTTATTCTTTAATTCCACCTGATAAGTAGGTGATTCTTTTCCAAAATAAAAACCGTCACATTGCGAAACTAATATTTCTTGTTCCGAACGAATGATGACGGGAAGATAGGGTAATGCCCCAGTACTGGTATCTTCCAGAACACTGGAAAAACGCGATGAAGAGAAAATACACAGTTTGGGTGGCCCGGAAAGTGCAGGCCAGCGTGTATAACTGACGATGCCGGAAACCATAGCACGTACAGATTTTGCTTCTTCTGTAACGCTTTGGGCGTACAGTGGTAACCCGGTCAGGAACAGTGCCAGTAGAAGTATGAGTCGGTAAGAATAGCTCATGAATAGTTACCTACCAGCGTTTGCCGTAAAGCGTCGAAATACATTCAAGATTGTTTAGGACAAAATAACATTATTTTCCTAAGTCGTCATTATTCCAGGGGTAAAGCTGATGATGATTTAAGTTAAATCCTAGTTTGCTATAAAATTTAAGCCATTGTTTAGTTTAATCTTATTGAGGCAGCACCTTCGTTTGCTCCTTTTTTCCAGGCATCGTGTAACTGGTCAATATTTTCGACCGTATCACAACTTGCAGGAAAGGTTTTCCCGGCCAGGCCTCTGGCGTAAACAAAATCTTGCTGGCAGATTTTGCGTTGCCCTTCGGCGTAACCCTTAAGATATTTCGTACGATCGACTTCGGGATCATTGAAGTTGTCGGCAAGAGTTTCATTATCTTTAACGGCATAGCCCGAAATGGCATCTTGTATCCCGGCGTTATACCAGTCGGTACCAGTCCAGGTGGGGGCATGGGTATAGGGATCTATCTGACATCCGCTAAGAAGGAATAGAAATAAGATGCTGATGAGTTGCTTCATTGCCTGTGCTCCCTTGTTTTTTTAAGCATAGCGGATCTTAAAATTCGTGATGTAAATATAAGTGTACATTTATAAGGGCTGTTTTTGCCTTAAAATAACGCCGTGTAAATTAAAATTTACGGATTGTGGATTGAAATCTTTACCTGTTGTGGTATCGTTATTTCCTCCTCGCTGAGGATCAACTATCGCAAACGAGCTAAACAGGATCACCATCATGCAAAAAGACGCGCTGAACAACGTACATATTACCGACGAACAGGTTCTGATGACCCCGGAGCAGCTGAAAGCTGAATTTCCGCTGAGCCAGGAGCAAGAGGCGCAAATCGCCCAGTCGCGTAAAACCATCTCAGATATTATCTCCGGTCGCGATCCGCGCCTGCTGGTCGTATGTGGCCCATGCTCCATTCACGATCCTGAAATGGCTATTGAGTATGCTCGTCGATTTAAAGCCCTTGCCGCAGAGGTCAGCGATAGCCTCTACCTGGTGATGCGCGTCTATTTTGAAAAACCCCGTACCACCGTCGGCTGGAAAGGGTTAATTAACGATCCTCATATGGATGGCTCTTTTGATGTTGAAGCAGGTCTGAAAATTGCGCGTCAGCTGCTGCTTGAACTGGTAAATATGGGACTGCCGCTGGCAACTGAAGCGCTGGATCCAAATAGCCCGCAATACCTGGGCGATCTGTTTAGCTGGTCCGCAATCGGAGCCCGTACCACGGAATCGCAGACACACCGCGAAATGGCTTCTGGTCTTTCGATGCCGGTTGGCTTTAAGAATGGTACCGACGGTAGCCTGGCGACCGCTATTAACGCCATGCGAGCGGCTGCGCAGTCGCACCGATTTGTCGGTATTAACCAGGCCGGGCAGGTTGCACTGTTGCAAACACAAGGGAATCCGGACGGCCACGTGATCCTGCGCGGGGGTAAAGCGCCGAACTACAGCCCGGCAGATGTCGCCCAGTGCGAAAAAGAGATGGAGCAGGCGGGACTACGACCTTCTCTGATGGTAGATTGCAGTCATGGTAATTCCAATAAAGATTACCGCCGTCAGCCTGCCGTGGCTGAATCCGTAATTGCACAAATCAAAGATGGCAATCGCTCGATCATTGGTTTGATGATTGAAAGTAATATTCACGAAGGCAACCAGTCTTCTGAACAGCCGCGCAGCGAAATGAAATACGGCGTGTCCGTAACCGATGCCTGCATTAGCTGGGAAATGACGGATGCGCTGCTGCGTGAAATTAGTCAAGATTTAAACGGTCAGCTGTCGGCGCGTGTAGCATAAGAGGTTGGTTATGGTTGCTGAATTGACCGCATTACGCGATCAAATTGATGAAGTCGACAAGGCGCTGCTGGATTTACTGGCACGCCGCCTGGAGCTGGTTGCCGAAGTTGGTGAAGTAAAAAGCCGTTTTGGGTTGCCGATTTACGTGCCGGAACGGGAAGCCTCTATGCTTGCCTCTCGCCGGGCGGAAGCGGAAGCCCTTGGCGTGCCGCCGGACCTGATTGAAGATGTGCTACGCCGCGTTATGCGTGAGTCCTATTCCAGTGAGAACGACAAAGGGTTTAAAACGCTTTGTCCTTCTCTGCGGCCGGTGGTGATCGTCGGCGGCGGCGGTCAGATGGGGCGTATGTTTGAAAAAATGCTCACCCTGTCAGGTTACCAGGTGCGGATCCTGGAACAGCAGGATTGGGATCGCGCGCCGGAGATCGTCTCTGATGCTGGGATGGTGATCGTCAGTGTGCCGATCCACGTCACCGAGCAGGTGATCGCCAAACTACCGCGTCTGCCGTCTGACTGCATCCTGGTGGATCTGGCTTCAGTGAAAAATGGTCCTTTGCAGGCGATGCTGGCTGCACATGATGGTCCGGTGGTGGGGTTACACCCAATGTTTGGTCCGGACAGCGGCAGCCTGGCAAAGCAGGTCGTCGTCTGGTGTGATGGACGTCAGCCGGAAGCCTATCAGTGGTTTCTGGAACAGATTCAGGTATGGGGTGCACGACTACATCGGATCAGCGCCGTTGAACACGATCAGAACATGGCGTTTATTCAGGCATTGCGTCACTTTGCGACCTTTGCTTACGGTCTGCATTTAGCGGAAGAGAATGTTCAACTGGAGCAGTTGCTGGCGCTCTCTTCGCCGATTTACCGTCTTGAACTGGCGATGGTTGGCCGTCTGTTTGCCCAGGATCCGCAGCTCTATGCCGATATTATTATGTCGTCTGAGAGCAACCTTGCGCTGATCAAACGCTACTACCAACGTTTTGGTGAGGCGATCGGTTTACTGGAGCAGGGCGATAAGCAAGCGTTTATCGACAGTTTCCGTAAGGTGGAGCATTGGTTTGGTGATTATGCGAAACGCTTCCAGAGTGAAAGCCGTACTTTGTTACGCCAGGCGAATGACAGCCGTCCTTAATTAAGACGCAGGATGGCGGCTTCGCCTTATCCGGCCTACAAAAATCGCATGAATTGTAGGCCGGATAAGCGTAGTGCCATCCGGCATTGTCAAACGTTAGCTCGGATCGACCGGCACCACGTTCTCACTCGGATAGCATCCCAGTACTTTCATCGAACGTGTAATCTCACCCAGCTCTTTCAATGCTTTTTGCATTTGGGGCGATTCCAGGTTGGCCTGGATATCAAGATAAAACATCTCTTCCCACGGATTGCCGTGAATCGGGCGTGACTCCAGTTTAGTCATAATCAGATTATGGTTACGCAGCACCAGCAATGCTTCTACCAGCGCACCGGCCTGTTGTCCTGTTGCCATCAGCAACGTGGTTTTTGCCGGAACCTGGTCGGATACATTGATTGCTTTACGTGCCAGCACCACGAAGCGGGTGATGTTTTGCGACTGGTTAGCCTCAATATGCTCGAGAACCTGCAAACCATACAGTACGCCTCCGGCTTCGCTCCCCAGGGCTGCCACATGCGGTGAGTTAGCCTGCGCAACTTTTTCCATTGCCGCAGAGGTGCTTTCAGTGTACTCAATCTTCCAGTGCGGGTAGCGATTCAGGAACTTGCTGCACTGCTGGAACGGCTGCGGATGGCTGTATACCGTTTCAATGGTCTCAAGATCCGTAGTGCCGGACACCAGTACACAGTGGTCTATCGTAATGGTCATCTCGCCAACAATAGACAGGCTGGTGTGCTGCAGCAGGTCGTAAACGTCGTTAATCCCACCGGAGCTGGTGTTTTCAATCGGAACCACAGCATAGTCAGCCTGTCCGGTTTCTACCTGATTAAAGATATCGGCAAATTTTGCGCAGCCGCTTTCAATAAATTGTTCAAAATGGCGGGCGGCGTACTGACGTGCTGCCAGATGGGAATATGATCCTTTTGGCCCCAGGAAGGCCACGCGCGCGGAATGTGGGTTAATTTTGTTCAGGTGTTGCTGGAGCAGAGCCTGTTGAGTCAGGACGGAGTCTTCGATTATGAGCTGGAACAGGCGGGTAATGTAGTGAGCATCGAGATGATGTGCTTTGCCCAACTGAATCAGGCGGTCCAACAGGTCACGTTCACGGTCGATATCTCGTACCGGACGATGTGAAAGCAGTTTGGCTTTACCAACTTCTACGGCCAGTCCACGTCGCTCAGCCAGCAGGGCCAGTAATTTTTCATCCAGCGTGCTGATCTTATCGCGCAGCGCCAGCAATGGGTTTTCCGATGTCATAGTGTTGCCTTTCTTGTTATCAATAAAAAAGGCCCCCCGTTGTGGGAGGCCTTATTGTTCGTCTTCGCATTCTTTATCACACGACGAAACGCCTCCCATTCAGGGGAAGGTAAAAAAGAATGCGAAGAAGAACGGAACAAGTTTCATGTAATTTTCCTTTGGCTACGTCAGTAAAGTACCCGTACTGTTTTCACCCTGTCAACAAAAAACGCGCCCGAAGGCGCGTTGGCGATACACTCAATGTAAGGGACTACTCTTCTTCTGCTTCGACGAAGTTGGCGTCTTTGACTGAAGTTGTTGCACGACGGGCTTCGCCTTTGTGCTGCACTTTATTGAGCTGCCGTTCCAGCTTGTTGATCAAATCGTTAATTGCGGTGTACATATCCTCGTGTTTTGCGCTGGCGACCAGATGTCCGTTCGGTGTATTGATGGTGGCATCAGCAATGAAACCCTGTGGCTCCTTAGACAGAATGATATGTGGATTAATCAGATGAGTTTGCCATTTTTCTAGTTTGGCGAGACGGTCTGCGACATGCTGGCGAATTGCCGGAGTAATTTCCATTTGTTTACTGGTAATGTTCATTGTCATAAATTTTACCTCTTGTCTTTCCCGTCTTGGTGATTCCAGCATACCGTTCCCAATGTCAAAATGCGTGATGTAAATCACATTTTTTTGTCGCTTTTTGTCAAGAAAACCTTTTTGTGAGGCACCGCAGGAACAGGCGATTTTTTACTTGAGGAATACCTGAAAGCAGGCCATATTTGATGGGATGCGTCGGAGCTAAACCGCTTCAGTTGTAGCGTTAACGGATAAAAAAACGGCAGCCCTTGGCTGCCGTTTTGCATTCTGAGGCAAATCAGGTATTGCTGCTGTTAGCGGCAATTATTTTCGCTACTTTTTCTGCCTGCGCATTCATCTGCATCTGGCGATAAGCTTTTTCCATTAACGGCAGAGCATCACGTGTTGCCTGAGTATCAGGGTAGTCGCGCAGCATGCCTTCCACACGGTTTACCACGGCAACCCATGCACCGCGGGCAGTGTAGTATTCCGCAACAGAATATTCATACTTCGCCAGACGATCTTTCAGGAACACCAGACGTTTGGTGGCATCAGTGGTGTACTGGCTGTTCGGATAGCCACGTACCAGTTTGGAAAAGTCATTAAACGCAGCTCGGGCGTGTTGGGGATCGCGATCGCTGCGATCAACACCAAAGAATCCTTGCAGTGCGCTATCATCCAACGCCATATTGGTCAGGCCACGCATATACATGACATAATCAATGTTAGGGTGTGTCGGGTTAAGACGGATAAAACGATCGATAGCAGCCTGAGCAAGTGGCAGATCGGCGTTTTTGTAGTAGGCGTAGATGAGATCTAATTGCACCTGCTGAGAATACGGTCCAAATGGATAACGGTTATCCAACGCTTCCAATTGCGTTATTGCCTGTTTCCAGTTACCGTCCTGCAGCTTTTGCTGAGCAGTCGCGTAGATTTCATTTGGCGGATTATCGGGCACCTCTTCCTTTGAACCAGAGCAACCCGCCAAAAACAGGCTCAACGTGGCTGCTGCCACCAGATATTTCATGCGCGTCATGACGTTTTGACTTTCCTCAAAATGTAATACGGGAGATTCTCTGTTCCTGCTCCCGGTTAAGACCAGCTACAATAGCACACTATATTAAACGGCAAAGCCGTAAAACCCAACGTTAAACGAAGAAGCAGTTTATGGCACAACGAGTAGAACTCACCGCAACAGTCTCCGAAAATCAGCTCGGTCAACGCTTAGATCAGGCTTTGGCCGAATTGTTCCCTGATTATTCGCGATCGCGCATAAAAGAATGGATCCTCGACCAGCGCGTGCTGGTAAATGGCAATCTTTGCGATAAACCGAAAGAAAAAGTGTTGGGTGGAGAGCGTGTCTCCATCAATGCAGAAATTGATGAAGAGGTTCGTTTTGAACCTCAGGATATCCCACTGGATATCGTTTATGAAGATGATGATATTCTTGTCATCAACAAACCCCGTGACCTTGTAGTACATCCGGGCGCCGGGAATCCTGATGGTACGGTATTGAATGCGTTACTGCATTACTACCCGCCAATCGCGGATGTTCCTCGTGCCGGTATCGTACACCGTCTGGATAAAGACACGACCGGATTAATGGTGGTGGCAAAAACGGTTCCGGCACAAACACGTCTGGTTGAGTCATTGCAGCTGCGCGAAATTACCCGTGAGTACGAAGCCGTAGCAATTGGTCACATGACTGCTGGCGGAACCGTTGAGGAACCGATTAGCCGTCACCCGACCAAGCGTACGCACATGGCGGTACACCCAATGGGGAAACCGGCGGTAACGCACTATCGCATTATGGAACACTTCCGTGTGCACACGCGTCTGCGGTTGCGTCTGGAAACCGGACGTACGCACCAGATCCGCGTGCACATGGCACATATCACTCATCCGCTGGTGGGCGATCAGGTCTACGGCGGTCGTCCACGTCCACCGAAAGGCGCTTCTGACGAATTTATCTCCGTACTGCGTAAGTTCGACCGCCAGGCGCTACATGCGACCATGCTGCGTTTGTATCACCCGATTTCCGGTATCGAAATGGAATGGCATGCGCCGATCCCACAAGATATGGTGCAATTGATTGAAGTGATGCGCGCTGATTTCGAAGAACATAAGGATGATATTGCCTGGCTATGAGTAAGCTAATTGTTCCGCAGTGGCCGATACCGCAAGGTGTCGCGGCGTGTAGTTCTACCCGTATTGGCGGAGTCAGTATGCCGCCTTACGATTCGCTGAATCTGGGTGCCCATTGCGGCGATAACCCGGAGCATGTTGAAGAGAACCGCAAACGACTGTTTGCTGCGGGCAATCTGCTGTCAAAGCCGGTCTGGCTGGAGCAGGTCCACGGTAAGGATGTCCTGAAACTGACAGGCGGGCCTTACGCCTCCAAACGCGCAGATGCGTCGTATAGCAACACGCCGGGCACAGTGTGTGCGGTAATGACCGCTGATTGTCTGCCGGTGCTGTTTTGCAATCGCGCCGGGACGGAAGTGGCTGCGGCCCATGCGGGTTGGCGGGGATTATGCGCTGGCGTGCTGGAAGAGACGGTGGCGTGTTTTGCCGACGAACCTGAAAACATTATTGCCTGGCTAGGTCCGGCGATAGGCCCAAACGCCTTTGAAGTGGGAGCAGAAGTTCGCGAGGCATTCATGACGAAAGATCCGCAAGCGGACCTCGCATTTGTACCGCGCGGCGACAAGTATCTGGCGGATATCTACCAGCTTGCCCGTCAGCGGCTGGCAAATGTCGGCGTGGAGAACCTCCACGGCGGCGACCGTTGCACCTTTAGTGAAAGTGAGACGTTCTTCTCTTATCGTCGCGACAATACCACGGGTCGTATGGCAAGTTTTATTTGGCTGATATAACCTAAAGAATCAAGACGATCCGGTACGTGTAATTTTCTTTTCACATAATTCAGGTCATTCACCTTGAATAATTGAGGGATGACCTCATTTAATCTCCAGTAGCAATTTTGACCTGTTATGGGAGGAGTTATGCGTCTGGATCGTCTTACCAATAAATTCCAGCTTGCTCTTGCCGATGCCCAGTCACTCGCATTGGGGCACGACAATCAATTCATCGAACCACTTCATCTAATGAGCGCCTTGCTGAATCAGGAAGGGGGATCGGTACGTCCTTTATTAACGTCTGCTGGCATTAATGCTGGCCAGTTACGTACAGCCATTGACCAGGCGTTGAGCCGTTTGCCGCAGGTAGAAGGTACCGGCGGTGATGTGCAGCCTTCTCAGGAACTGGTGCGTGTACTGAATCTTTGCGACAAGCTGGCGCAAAAACGTGGGGACAACTTTATTTCGTCAGAACTGTTCGTTCTGGCGGTGCTTGAGTCACGCGGTACGCTGACCGACTTATTAAAATCAGCTGGGGCGACGACCGCCAATATCACTCAGGCAATTGAACAAATGCGTGGAGGTGAAAGCGTGAATGACCAGGGGGCTGAAGACCAACGTCAGGCCTTGAAAAAATATACCGTCGATCTGACTGAACGTGCTGAACAGGGCAAACTCGATCCAGTTATCGGCCGTGATGAAGAAATTCGCCGTACCATTCAGGTGCTGCAACGTCGTACTAAAAATAACCCAGTGTTAATCGGTGAACCCGGTGTCGGTAAAACAGCCATTGTTGAAGGGCTGGCCCAACGCATCATCAATGGTGAAGTGCCGGAGGGCTTAAAAGGCCGTCGTGTACTGGCGCTGGATATGGGCGCGCTGGTGGCTGGGGCCAAATATCGCGGTGAGTTTGAAGAGCGCTTAAAAGGTGTGCTGAACGATCTCTCGAAACAGGAAGGCAACGTCATTCTGTTTATCGACGAATTGCATACCATGGTTGGGGCGGGTAAAGCCGATGGCGCGATGGACGCCGGGAACATGCTGAAACCAGCGCTGGCTCGCGGGGAACTGCACTGCGTAGGCGCCACAACGCTTGATGAATATCGCCAGTACATCGAAAAAGATGCGGCGCTGGAACGTCGTTTCCAGAAAGTGTTTGTGGCTGAACCTTCAGTGGAAGACACCATCGCAATCTTGCGTGGCCTGAAAGAACGTTATGAGCTGCACCATCATGTGCAGATTACTGACCCGGCGATTGTTGCGGCAGCTACGTTGTCTCATCGTTATATTGCCGATCGTCAGTTACCGGATAAAGCTATCGACCTTATTGACGAAGCGGCATCCAGCATTCGTATGCAGATTGACTCCAAGCCGGAGGAACTCGACAGACTCGACCGCCGTATTATCCAGCTCAAACTGGAACAGCAGGCATTAATGAAAGAGTCTGATGAGGCAAGTAAAAAACGTCTCGATATGCTCAACGAAGAGCTGGACGACAAAGAGCGCCAGTATTCTGAGTTAGAGGAAGAGTGGAAAGCTGAAAAAGCCTCCCTCTCGGGAACGCAAACTATCAAGGCTGAGCTGGAGCAGGCAAAAATCGCCATCGAACAGGCGCGCCGCGTTGGCGACCTGGCGCGGATGTCTGAACTGCAGTACGGCAAAATTCCTGAACTGGAAAAACAGCTGGAAGCAGCCACCCAGTCTGAAGGCAAAACCATGCGTCTGCTGCGTAATAAAGTCACGGATGCAGAAATTGCAGAAGTGCTGGCGCGCTGGACCGGGATCCCGGTTGCTCGCATGCTGGAAGGCGAGCGGGAAAAACTGTTGCGTATGGAGCAGGAGCTGCACAGCCGCGTGATTGGCCAGAACGAAGCGGTGGAAGCCGTTTCTAACGCCATCCGTCGTAGCCGCGCGGGCTTGTCCGATCCGAATCGTCCGATTGGTTCATTCTTGTTCCTTGGTCCAACCGGGGTCGGTAAAACCGAACTGTGCAAAGCGCTGGCAAACTTTATGTTCGACAGTGACGACGCAATGGTGCGTATCGATATGTCCGAGTTTATGGAGAAACACTCGGTGTCTCGTTTGGTTGGGGCTCCTCCGGGATATGTCGGTTATGAAGAAGGTGGGTATCTGACGGAAGCAGTACGTCGTCGTCCTTACTCTGTCATCCTGCTGGATGAAGTGGAAAAAGCGCACCCGGATGTGTTCAACATTCTGCTGCAGGTGCTTGACGATGGTCGTCTGACTGACGGACAGGGAAGAACGGTCGACTTCCGTAATACGGTTGTCATCATGACCTCAAACCTGGGGTCCGATCTAATCCAGGAACGCTTTGGTGAGCTGGATTACGGCCACATGAAAGATATGGTGCTGGGCGTCGTGAGCCATAACTTCCGACCGGAATTCATCAACCGTATAGATGAGGTTGTTGTATTCCATCCGTTGGGTGAGCAGCACATTGCTTCTATTGCTCAGATTCAGCTGCAGCGTCTGTACAAACGTCTGGAAGAACGTGGCTATGAAATCCATATTTCTGACGAGGCGCTTAAACTGCTGAGTGCGAATGGTTACGATCCGGTATATGGCGCACGTCCATTGAAACGTGCTATCCAGCAGCAGATCGAAAACCCGCTGGCGCAGCAAATTCTGTCTGGTGAACTGATTCCGGGCAAAACGATTCGTCTGGAAGTGAATGACGATCGCATCGTGGCAGTGCAGTAAGTCACAAAACAACAATAAACGGGCCCTGTGGGGCTCGTTTTTGTTTAAAATTCAGGCGAAAATAGACGTATTGATTGAAAAGTAATCGCTTGATAAGTTTTTTATATTTTTAACTTGTCAGCCTGAAATAACTCCCTATAATGCGCCTCCACTGACACGGAACAACGGATTACAAGCCGCCGGGTCAGCGGGG
>NZ_JAOWDX010000046.1:1510-337688 GCF_030334485.1 Citrobacter sp. Cf072
TGTGCTACCGTTCGACTTGCATGTGTTAGGCCTGCCGCCAGCGTTCAATCTGAGCCATGATCAAACTCTTCAATTTAAGTTTGATGCTCGTGAATTAAACTTCGTAATGAATTACGTATGTTCACTCAGAGACTTGGTATTCATTTTTCGTCTTGCGACGTTAAGAATCCGTATCTTCGAGTGCCCACACAGATTGTCTGATAAATTGTTAAAGAGCAGTTGCGACGCGCTTTAGCGCTCTGTCGCGAGGTGGCGTATATTACGCTTTCCTCTTTCAGAGTCAACCCTCATTTTCAGGTTTTTCTCTTCAACCGAACCGGCTGTTTGTGTGAAGTGATTCACATCCGCCGTGTCGATGGAGGCGCATTATAGGGAGTCGACTCAGGAAGACAAGCGGAAAAATGCATTTTTGTTTCAACCGCTCACCTTTTGCCCATAACGCTTACTTTTGCTGCTTTTTTATCGCCATTGGCAGGTCTGCCAGACTATTTATGACCAAATCTGCCGCATTTTCTGCTTCCGGTGTGACGGGTTTGCCTGTTCGCACCAATACCTTCGTGCCAACATTCGCAGCTGCTGCCGCCTGCATATCTTCAATTTTGTCGCCTACCATATAAGAAGCGGCCATATCGATGTGCAAGAAGTCTCGGGCGGAGATAAACATGCCAGGATGCGGTTTACGACAGTCGCAGACCTGACGATACTCTTCCACGGTACCCTGTGGGTGATGCGGGCAGTAGTAGATGCCATCCAGCTCAACATCGCGATCGGCCAGCGACCAGTCCATCCATTCGGTCAACGTTTCAAACTGCGCCTCAGTAAATTTACCACGCGCGATACCAGACTGGTTCGTCACAATAATGAGCGCGTAACCCATCTTTTTAAGTTCACGCATGGCATCAATAACGCCGTCGATAAACTCAAACTCATCGATCTCATGTACATAACCGTGGTCCACATTAATGGTACCGTCACGGTCGAGAAAAATTGCGGGTACAGACTTTGCCACCTTTTATAGCTCCTGAATAAGGCATGTGGCTCTAGTATCGCATGTTTCAGCGGGCAAGAAAGTGCTCATCGCGCAAAGCCTGATTGATTTAGACGTCTGGATGCCTTAACATCCATCTTGTTGACGGCTTCGACCGTACCTGACAGACGAAAATGCCACGGCTAACTTAATTACGATAATAAATAACCAATGATTAAACTTTCGAATATCACCAAAGTGTTCCAGCAGGGGACTCGCACCATTCAGGCGTTAAATAACGTCAGCCTGCATGTTCCTGCCGGGCAGATTTATGGCGTTATTGGCGCCTCCGGTGCCGGTAAAAGTACGCTCATCCGCTGCGTTAACTTACTTGAACGCCCAACCGAAGGCAGCGTTCAGGTCGGCGGTCAGGAACTCACGACGCTTTCTGAGTCAGAGCTGACCAAAGCTCGCCGTCAAATCGGCATGATTTTCCAACACTTTAACCTGCTCTCTTCCCGCACCGTGTTTGGCAACGTCGCGCTGCCGCTGGAACTGGATAACACGCCAAAAGAAGAGATCAAACGCCGTGTAACAGAACTGTTGGATTTGGTTGGTCTTGGTGACAAGCACGATAGCTACCCGGCCAATCTTTCCGGTGGACAAAAACAGCGCGTGGCGATCGCCCGTGCGCTGGCAAGCAATCCCAAAGTGCTGCTGTGTGATGAAGCCACCAGCGCACTCGATCCGGCAACGACCCGCTCGATTCTGGAATTATTGAAAGACATTAACCGTCGTCTGGGACTTACCATTCTGCTGATTACCCACGAGATGGACGTTGTAAAACGTATTTGTGACTGCGTGGCAGTCATCAGTAATGGTGAACTGATTGAGCAAGACACCGTCAGCGAAGTGTTCTCACACCCGAAAACGCCGCTGGCACAGAAATTTATTCAGTCCACGCTGCACCTGGATATCCCGGAAGATTACCTGGAACGGTTAAAAGCCGAGCCAGAAGCAGACAGTGTGCCAATGCTGCGCATGGAATTCACCGGTCATTCGGTCGATGCGCCGCTACTTTCTGAGACGGCCCGTCGCTTTAACGTTAATAACAACATTATTAGCGCGCAGATGGATTACGCCGGCGGTGTGAAATTCGGCATCATGCTGACTGAAATGCACGGCACACAGGAAGATACACAAGCAGCCATCAACTGGTTGCAGGAACACCATGTAAAAGTAGAGGTACTGGGTTATGTCTGAGCCGATGATGTGGCTGCTGGTTCGCGGCGTATGGGAAACGCTGGCAATGACCTTTGTGTCCGGTTTTTTTGGTTTTGTAATCGGTCTGCCGGTTGGCGTGTTGCTGTACGTAACGCGTCCGGGGCAAATCATTGAGAACGCGAAGCTCTACCGTACGCTCTCTGCGCTGGTGAACATTTTCCGTTCCATCCCGTTCATCATCTTATTGGTGTGGATGATTCCGTTCACCCGCATGATCGTAGGCACCTCTATCGGACTGCAGGCCGCTATCGTCCCGCTGACCGTCGGCGCCGCACCGTTTATCGCCCGTATGATGGAAAACGCGCTGCTCGAAATCCCGACCGGGCTAATAGAAGCCTCTCGTGCGATGGGCGCCACGCCGCTGCAAATTGTACGTAAGGTATTACTGCCAGAAGCGCTGCCAGGACTGGTCAATGCGGCCACCATCACCCTTATCACGCTGGTTGGTTACTCCGCGATGGGTGGCGCCGTTGGTGCCGGTGGTCTTGGGCAGATTGGCTATCAGTACGGTTACATTGGCTACAACGCTACCGTAATGAATACAGTGCTGGTATTGCTCGTCGTTCTGGTTTATTTAATTCAGTTATCCGGCGATCGCATCGTCCGGGCTGTCACGCACAAATAACGTTGCACACAACACTAAAAACTCATTAAGAAAAGGAAATAAGCATGGCGTTCAAATTCAAAACCTTTGCGGCAGTTGGAGCCCTGATCGGTTCTCTGGCACTTGTGGGTTGCGGTCAGGATGAAAAAGATCCTAATCACATCAAAGTGGGCGTTATTGTTGGCGCAGAGCAGCAGGTTGCAGAAGTCGCGCAGAAAGTAGCTAAAGAAAAATACGGTCTGGACGTTGAGCTGGTCACGTTTAACGATTACGTTCTGCCTAACGAAGCGCTGAGCAAAGGCGATATCGATGCTAACGCCTTCCAGCACAAACCGTACCTGGATCAGCAGATCAAAGATCGCGGTTACAAGCTGGTTGCTGTAGGCAATACTTTTGTTTACCCGATTGCGGGCTATTCCAAAAAAATCAAATCACTGGATGAGCTGCAGGACGGTTCACAGGTCGCGATTCCAAACGACCCGACTAACCTTGGCCGTTCCTTGCTGCTGCTGCAAAAAGTGGGCTTAATCAAGCTGAAAGACGGTGTTGGCCTGCTGCCGACCGCGCTGGACGTGATTGAAAACCCGAAAAACCTGAAGCTGGTTGAACTGGAAGCGCCGCAGCTGCCGCGTTCTCTGGACGATGCTCAAATCGCACTGGCGGTCATCAACACCACCTACGCCAGCCAGATCGGCCTGACCCCGGCAAAAGACGGTATCTTTGTTGAAGATAAAGATTCTCCGTACGTAAACCTGATCGTGACTCGTGAAGACAACAAAGATGCTGAGAACGTGAAGAAATTCGTTCAGGCATACCAGTCTGATGAAGTGTACGAAGCAGCAAACAAAGTCTTCAACGGCGGTGCTGTTAAGGGCTGGTAATTTTAGGCTGTTTACAGAATATGTAATATCATCAGGACGGGCGCTTGCCCGTCTTGTCATTTATGCAAGCACCTGATTCAATATCTGACGTTTAGATCATTCATTGAGGAAATATTATGCGTGCTTTACCGATCTGTTTAGTAGCACTCTTGCTGAGCGGCTGTTCTATGTTAAGCAGATCCCCTGTTGAACCCGTTCAAAGCACCGCAACCCCGCCGAAAGCGGAGCCGGAAAAACCGAAAGCACCGCGCGCGACGCCGGTAAGAATCATTACTAACGCTGAAGATTTAGTAGGCAAGCCGTTCCGCGATCTTGGCGAAGTTAGCGGTGAATCCTGCCAGGCATCCAACCAGGATTCCCCTCCGAGCATTCCAACCGCGCGCAAACGCATGCAGATTAACGCATCAAAAATGAAAGCTAATGCGGTATTGCTGCACAGTTGCGAAGTGACCAGTGGAACGCCGGGTTGCTATCGTCAGGCGGTTTGCATCGGTTCTGCACTGAACATTTCGGCGAAATGAGCCATTTTCAGTTCGAGCAAATAGGCGTTATCCGCTCACCATATAAAGAAAAGTTCGCCGTTCCACGCCAGCCAGGTCTGGTGAAAAGCGCCTGCGGTGAACTGCATTTGCTCGCACCTTATAACCAGGCCGATGCTATTCGCGGCCTGGAAGCCTTCAGTCATTTGTGGGTGATTTTTGTTTTTCACCAGACAATGGAAGGTGGATGGCGTCCGACCGTGCGCCCTCCCCGTCTTGGTGGCAACGCCAGAATGGGTGTCTTTGCCACACGTTCAACGTTTCGTCCTAACCCTGTTGGCATGTCGTTGGTTGAGCTGCGGGGCATCCGCTGCCATAAAGAGCACGTAATCCTCGAACTCGGTGGACTGGACCTTGTTGACGGAACGCCAGTAGTGGATATTAAGCCGTATCTGCCGTTTGCCGAATCGCTGCCTGATGCTCGTGCCAGCTATGCCCAGGACGCACCTCAGGCCAGCGTCGAGGTGACGTTCAGTGAAGATCTCGCTGAGCAGCTACTGAAGCTCGAACAACGTTACCCGCGTCTTCGTCAGTTTATTACCGAAGTGCTGGCGCAGGATCCGCGTCCTGCCTACCGTAAAAATGAGGAAGAAGGCAAAACCTACGCCGTCTGGCTGCTGGACTTTAACGTCCGCTGGCGCGTCACACCGTCAGGATTTGAGGTCTTTGCTCTGGAGGCCCGCTAATTTGCGTCGCGTACTCTTTTGACATCCCTTTCTCGCTGGTAAACTAAACCACTTTTGTTTTGTGCCAGGCTCGTTTTGAGCCTGTTCGATCGTTCAACTGGAACCGTAACAACATGCGTACTAGCCAATATCTGCTCTCCACTCTGAAGGAGACACCTGCCGACGCCGAAGTCATCAGCCACCAGCTGATGCTGCGCGCCGGGATGATCCGCAAGCTGGCCTCCGGGTTATATACCTGGCTGCCGACCGGCGTGCGCGTCCTGAAAAAAGTCGAAAATATCGTGCGTGAAGAGATGAACAACGCCGGTGCGATCGAGGTGTTGATGCCGGTCGTTCAGCCTTCTGAACTGTGGGAAGAGAGTGGCCGTTGGGAACAATACGGCCCGGAACTGCTGCGTATTGCTGACCGTGGCGATCGTTCGTTCGTCCTCGGCCCAACGCATGAAGAAGTGATCACCGACCTGATCCGTAACGAGCTGAGCTCTTACAAACAGCTGCCGCTGAACTTCTATCAGATCCAGACCAAATTCCGTGACGAAGTCCGTCCGCGCTTCGGCGTGATGCGTTCCCGCGAATTCCTGATGAAAGATGCCTACTCTTTCCACACCTCTCAGGAATCCCTGCAGGAAACCTACGATGCGATGTACGCTGCGTACAGCAAAATTTTCAGCCGTATGGGGCTGGATTTCCGTGCAGTACAAGCGGATACCGGTTCTATTGGCGGCAGCGCCTCTCACGAATTCCAGGTCCTGGCACAGAGCGGCGAAGACGATGTGATCTTCTCCGACTCCTCCGATTATGCGGCGAACATCGAATTCGCCGAAGCCGTTGCGCCGAAAGAGCCGCGCGCAGCAGCAACTCAGGAAATGACGCTGGTTGATACTCCGAACGCCAAAACCATCGCCGAACTAGTTGAGCAGTTCAACCTGCCTATCGAAAAAACCGTGAAAACCCTGCTGGTGAAAGCGGTTGAAGGCAGCAGCTACCCGCTGGTCGCCCTGCTGGTTCGTGGCGATCACGAGCTGAACGAAGTCAAAGCGGAAAAACTGCCGCAGGTTGCCAGCCCGCTGACCTTTGCCACCGAAGAAGAAATTCGTGCGTTGGTAAAAGCAGGTCCAGGCTCGCTCGGTCCGGTGAATATGCCGATTCCGGTGGTTATCGACCGTACCGTTGCAGTAATGAGCGATTTCGCTGCCGGTGCCAACATCGACGGTAAACACTATTTCGGTATCAACTGGGATCGCGACGTAGTCACCCCGGAAGTTGCAGACATCCGTAACGTGGTCGCCGGCGACCCGAGCCCGGACGGCAAAGGTACGCTGATGATCAAACGCGGTATCGAAGTCGGCCACATCTTCCAGTTGGGTACCAAGTACTCTGAAGCGATGAAAGCCGCCGTACAGGGCGAAGATGGTCGTAACCAGATCCTGACCATGGGTTGCTACGGTATCGGGGTCACTCGCGTGGTTGCTGCTGCTATCGAACAGAACTATGACGATCGCGGCATCGTATGGCCAGACGCCATTGCCCCGTTCCAGGTCGCGATTTTGCCGATGAACATGCACAAGTCCTACCGCGTGCAGGAACTGGCTGAAAAACTGTACGCTGAGCTGCGCGCTCAGGGCATTGAAGTGCTGATGGACGACCGTAAAGAGCGTCCGGGCGTGATGTTTGCCGATATGGAACTGATCGGTATTCCACACACTATCGTGCTGGGCGACCGTAACCTCGACAACGACGATATCGAATACAAATACCGTCGTAACGGCGAGAAAGAGCTGATTAAAACCGGCGACATCGTCGACTTCCTGGTCAAAGCCATTAAAGGCTAATACCAACAAAAAGGCCCTGATTATCAGGGCCTTTTTTCTATCGATTAATTACACGCTTTACCGGGGATAAATTTCGCGTCTTTATCCGCCATCAACGTTTTCACTTTCTCACCCGTATCCGGGTTTGACTCCAGCGTGAAATGCGCCTCAAGCGTCAGCAATACGGACTGTCCGTTTTCTGCACGCGCAGCTAAATAGTCACGTTCAAGCTGAGCATTATTCGCCACCGGCATCCGTTTACCCGTTGCGCAGTCGGTAAAGATTGCCGCGTCAGCCATATAGAAATACATGCCTCGCATCGGCATTGGCGTCACCGGTAAGCTGGCGGAAACTGGCTGGAGCGTGTAGTTAAACTGTGACTCAATCGGGTTACCTTCACGATCGAGCATTTCCAGCGCCTCGCCTTTAGCCCGGTAGTACGACTTTTCACCTTTGCTGTCGGTCAGCACCAGCTTGTCGGCAGTGCGCGCCCATGTGCCATAAGAGGCAAACGAAGACGGTTCATCCCGCACGCCCTGATAACGTTCGTTCATCACCCATGTACCGTCTTTTTCCAGAAACAGAGAGGTTTCAATCCCTTCACAGTCCGCGCAAGGTAAGATGCCACGCCAGCTTTGCTGCATCGGTTTTAATTCTGCCGCCCGCGTCGGCTGTAGTACTTCAACTTCAGTACGGTTATTACAGCCGATCAAGGAAAAAAGCGTGCATGCAGCGACTACGGACAATATTGCTGTTTTCACTATCAATTCCTTATAAATTTTTATTCCCGCTCGTCAGTCTTGCGTTCGACGAACTCTCCCACGCAGTGCTTTCACTGTGGATTTTTGCGCCTTCGATGACAACCTGCGCTCTTTCGAGGCGCGTGTAGGGCGAGTTGCCTGTCGGCTTTTTTGCACTGCGGTTAATTCTTTTATCACCGCTACCAGCCGGGAGATTGCCGCTTCCCGATTAAGTTCCTGGCTACGGTATTCCTGCGCCTTAATGATAATAACGCCATCACCGCTAATCAGATGATGGCTGGCGGCAAGCAAACGTTCCTTGTAATACTCTGGCAGGCCAGAGGCCCGAATGTCAAAGCGCAAATGGATAGCCGTCGAGGTCTTGTTAACGTGCTGACCGCCCGCGCCCTGCGCCCGAATCGCCGTGATTTCCAGCTCATTATCAGGGATAGAGACGTTTCGGGAGATAACAATCATGAACGCGGCTGCCACGCGGTCAGATGAATTTCCAGATTGTTCTGAGAGTCAGACAGCCAGATAGCACCGTCCTGGATAGTTGCCTGCAGCGCCATTGTACGACCTGCAAAATCACTCAGTTGCGCCAGTTGTTCATCATCCAGATACCACACGGTCAGATTTTTAAACTGCGCGCACTTGTTCTGATTTTGCTGCCACCAGATCTGAGCCGCACGGCTGTTGTAAGCAAACAGGGCAACCTCTCCAGACTGGGTACAGGCTTTTTTAATACGGCGCTCATCCGGCAGACCCAGCTCAATCCAGAGATCGATACCCAGATGGTCGTTACGCAGCCATGCTTCAGGCTCGTCTTCCGCACTCAGACCACGCGTGAATTGCAGCCGTTCATCGGCATATTTGATCCAGGCCAGCAGGCGCAACATCATGCGCTCCTGGGTTTCAGAGGGGTGACGCGCCAGCGTCAAGGCCGCGTCAAGGAACTGGTTGCGGTCAAGATCCGCTACGTTGACGACGGCTTTATAAATTGTCGCTTTAAGCGCCATGAGAGAACTCCTTTCGAATCAGGCGCACATTGTAGCGAAAACTGCGGCAAAAGGCTGCTAACTGCTCCTCTATCAAGGCGCTGATATTGCTTGAATGAGTATGGTATAGTCACCTTGCTAAACAGAGTTTATCTTCGTAGGCTTAGACTTGCATCCACGGTTAAGTCAGAGTGCTGACAGGAGGGCATGTGGAAAAATATTGTGAGTTAATACGCAAGCGGTACGCGGAAATCGCCAGCGGAGACTTAGGGTATATCCCGGATGCGCTGGGTTGCGTATTGAAGGTGCTTAATGAAGTGGCGGCAGACAGCGCCCTTCCAGAGTCGGTCAGGGAAAAAGCGGCGTATGCTGCCGCGAACTTACTGGTGAGCGATTATGTCAATGAATGAAACGTATCAACCCATCAACTGCGATGATTACGACAATCTTGAACTCGCCTGCCAGCACCATTTGTTACTGACGCTGGCGCTAAAAGATGGCGAAGTTTTGCAGGCGAAAGCGAACGACCTGGTTTCACGCAAAAACGTGGAGTATCTCGTCGCAGATGTCGCAGGTGAAACCCGGGAGCTTCGTCTCGACAAAATTGCCAGCTTCAGTCACCCGCAGATCGGTACCGTGGTGGTCAGCGAATCTTAACTTTTTTTCGCCTTATCCGGCCTACTTTCCATGGAAACGTAGGCCTGATAAGCGCAGCGCCATCAGGCATGCCATACCAGACTTACGCCTTCTTCACCTTCCGCCGTCCCCTCACGCGTCACGAAAACACCCGCAGCCGCAATCAACGTTTCGCCGTAAAACAGCAGCGGTGTGGTATCTCGTCGCCAGGGCGGGATCCCCTGCTCCTGCCAGATTTTTTTTAATTTCCGTCCGCCGTTACGCCCGACAATATGCAATAACCCTGGCGCTTTAAAACGGATACTGACGACTTCATCCGCTTGCGGCAAGCGCAAATCACCCGCAGAGATTAACTGAACCGAACCCAATCCGGCAGGCAGCGTCAACGGTGTTTTCCACTCTAACCACGGGATAATAGTTTCGCTTTGCCCATCGACTGACTTCACCCACCACAGCTGTGACTGATAACGACGGACCTCGAACTCCCCGAGGCGAAAACTTGGTGACGCGTCTTCCCGCGCCAGCGCCACTTCCTGCCAGATACGTTCCAGCCCATCACGGGAAGGCATCGGCGCATTTAACCCCGCCAGCCAGCGACGAAGCAGCGCGGCACGACGCACGCCGCTCATCATCATTAATGGCGTCAGTAACAGTGTTCCGCGGGATGTGATGCAATCGGCTAAATCGCTGGCCAGCAGTTCATCCAATAAACTCTCCTGCTCAGCGCACAGCGCAGCGCTGCGGGCAACGGCTTGCGCGAAGTGCGGCCAGCGCTGTTGGAGCAATGGGGTAACGCGCAATCTGAGGAAATTGCGATCGTAGGTATCATCCTGATTACTTTCATCTTCAATCCAGCATAATTCATGCTGCCGTGCCCATGCTTCAAGCGCCTCTCGCGTTTGCGCCAGCAGCGGTCGAATCAGCTGGGTTCCGGCAAACGGAGAGCTTTCCCCCATGGCGGAAAGTCCGGCAGGACCACTGCCGCGTTTAAGCGCCAGCAGAAACGTTTCACACTGGTCATCGAGATGCTGTGCGGTCATCAGCACCTCGCCCGGTAGTAAGGTCTGCGCAAACGCCTGATAGCGCGCGCGTCGCGCCTGGGCTTCGATGCCCAGACCATCATCCTCAAGGTGTACCCGCTCAACCACCAGCGACACCTGCCACTGCGCGCATACCGACTCACAGTGCTGTACCCAACTGTCTGCGTGTGGGCTTAATCCGTGATGAATGTGGATTGCGCGTAAAGCAACATCAGGATGCAGCGCTCGCCACTGCACCAACTGATGCAGCAATACGGTGGAATCCAGCCCGCCGCTAAAGGCGACCAGAATCGATTGAGAATTCAGCAGCGAAGTGTTCAGCGTGAGTGTCGTCATGATGGTTACTTACAATGGCATTGCCCGGCACGTTACCGGGCTAACGCCACAATGACAAGCCTTACAGCTCGTACAGTTCGAGGGGTAATCCGTCCGGATCGTTAAAAAACGTAAAACGTTTGCCGGTAAACGGATCGATTCGTACCGGCTCGCATTTCACATCATGGCTTTCCAGATGAATTATCGCCTTTTCCACGTCATCTACGCTGAACGCCAGATGACGCAAACCACAGGCTTCCGGTCGGCTCGGACGGCAAGGTGGAAACGGGAAAGAAAAAAGCTCAATCACATACTGGCCGTTCAATGCCAGATCGCCTTTCCACGAGTCTCTCTCTTCCCGATAGGCTTCGCTCATCAGTGTAAAGCCAAGCACATCGCAGTAAAATGCCTTACTCGCCGCGTAGTCTGTCGCAATAATGGCAATATGGTGAACCTGTTTTAATCCCAGCATAGCGTCATCGCCTCTTTCATTTTTCTGTCAGAACGTTACTCGAACGTCTTGGGGTCAGGCAAGTCGTTATGCCATTTTTAAGACTCTCACGCGATACAGGCCATCCTCGCCCAGTTTAGCGCCATGGATATCGGTTTCAAATCCAGGGTAGCGCTGCCCTACCGAGCACAGCATCAGAAGAAAATCGAGGACAGCCCGGCTTTTGGCAGTGATCATTTCCCCGGGCATCAAAAGCGGCACGCCGGGAGGATAAGGCAGGATCATATTAGCAGAAACGCGCCCCACCAGTTGATCAAGTGCTACCGTTTCGACCTCACCTTTGATCTGCCGCTGCCAGGCCTGGTGCGGCGTCATTTTCATTTCCGGCAAGGTATCAAATGCCCGCAGCATCAACCCGGAGAGATCATGCTGGCGGATCAACTGATGGATCCCTTGCGCCAGATCCTGAATACGCATATTGCGATAGAAATCGGGACCTTCAGCATATAGATCCGGCAGCATATTTTTCACACGTAAATTCAGATCGTACGAGCGCTTAAATTCCGTCAGGCCACGTAGCAGCCCCATCGCCCGGGTTTTATCAATACCAATGCTGAACAGGAACAACAGGTTATACGGTCCCGTCTTCTCGACTACGACGCCGCGTTCATCAAGGAATTTCGCCACCAGCGCCGCGGGGATCCCCTCTTCGCTCATATTTCCCTGTTCATCCATTCCCGGCGTCAAAATCGTGACCTTCACCGGGTCAAGGAACATGTGGTCGGCATCAGCATCAACAAATCCGTGCCAGTCTTCACCTGGCGCTACCGGCCAGCACTCTGCTTCATCTACCTTTTCCGGCTGCCAGATATCAAAGAACCAACCATCCGACTCTTCACGCAGACGTTGCACTTCTTTACGGAAATGCAGCGCCCGTTCCACCGAACGATTGATTAACCGCTTGCCTGAATTGCCACGCAGCATTGCCGCCGCCGTTTCTATCGACGCCACTATCGGATAGCTCGGAGACGTAGAGGTGTGCATCATAAAGGCTTCGTTGAACGTGTCTTCATCATAGTCGCCCTTAATGTGGATCAGCGAAGCCTGTGACAACGCCGCCAGCATCTTGTGGGTAGACTGGGTTTCAAAAATCACCTTTCCCGGTACCCGTTCGCCGCTCATCCCGCTTTTCCCCTGATAGATCGGATGAAAATGGGTATACGGCACCCAGGCTGAATCAAAATGGATGGAGGGCACATCCAGCGTTTGTTTGATCCAGTTGGTGTTATACAACAGGCCATCATAGGTGGAGTTGGTGATCACCGCGTGGACCGGCCATTGCGCCTGATTGGTTTCCTCAACTTTGCGTTCAATGCTTGCGTGAGTAAATTCCCGACGGGGTATGCCGCCGAGGATCCCCAGCGCGTTACGCGTAGGCTTCAGCCAGATTGGCACCACATCACTCATCATCAGCAAATGCGCCAGTGACTTATGGCAGTTGCGGTCAATCAGGAGCGTACTGCCTGCAGGTGCAGCATACATACCGACAATCTTGTTCGATGTCGAGGTGCCGTTGGTCACCATATAGCTCTGCTCTGCACCAAAAGTACGCGCGATATACTCCTCCGCTTCCAGGTGCGGACCGGTATGATCAAGCAATGAGCCCAGTTCGGTTACGGAAATGGACACGTCGGCTTTCAGCGTATTGCCGCCAAAGAAATCATAGAACAGGCAGCCGACCGGACTTTTCTGGTACGCCGTTCCCGCCATGTGCCCAGGCGTGCAGAAGGTATACTTCCCTTCCTTCACATAGGTAAACAGCGCTTTGGTAAAAGGAGGCGTGATGTTATCGAGGTATTCGCTGGTGTACTGGCGGATACGGGTGGCAATGTCTTCAGACTGACCCAGCGCATACTCAAAAAACCACAGCGCCATGCGCAGGTCGTGCGCACTGACATCCATCGTCGAATGGGTATTAATAAAGGCGTAGAGCGGGAGATACTCGTTGAGCTGGTTGATGTCGCTGCACAGTTCCAGACTGTATTCATCCCAGTCAAAAATGACGCCGCAAATTCGCGGGTTATGTTCGATAAACTTCAGCAGATCGACGCTATTCTGCGGCCAGATAATCTGAAACCCCTGCTGCTGCAGCGCACGTTCAAGTTCCTTGATGGGCTCATCTTTATAAAAGACGCCATGCGGTCCCATGATGGCAATGATATTCATGCGTTCCTCCTGGAAAAACCTTAGTTAATCATAGCCTGGCCAAACCACAGGTAAAAAAAAGGGCCACAGCATTGTGGCCCTTTTCAGAATTAATGCAGTTTACGCGTAACCGTAGCTCATCAGACGCTGGTAACGACGGTTTTTCAGATCATCTTTGCTTAACACGTCGAGATCGGCGAGATCGGCCAGCAGCTGTGCCTTCAGGGACGCAGCCATTACTTCAGGGTTGCGGTGCGCGCCGCCCAGCGGTTCCGGGATGATAGAGTCAATCAGCTTCAGCTCTTTCAGACGCGGCGCGATAATTCCCATTGCTTCTGCGGCCAGCGGCGCTTTGTCGGCGCTTTTCCACAGAATGGAAGCACAACCTTCCGGGGAGATAACGGAATAGGTGCTGTATTGCAGCATATTCACTTTATCGCCTACGCCGATCGCCAGCGCGCCGCCGGAACCACCTTCACCGATAACGGTGCAGATTACCGGTACGCTCAGACGCGACATTTCACGCAGGTTGCGCGCAATCGCTTCTGACTGACCACGTTCTTCCGCGCCCACGCCCGGGTAAGCCCCTGGGGTGTCGATGAAGGTAATGATCGGCATGTTGAAGCGCTCGGCCATTTCCATCAGGCGCAGCGCTTTGCGATAGCCTTCCGGCGCTGGCATGCCGAAATTACGGCGAATCTTTTCTTTGGTCTCACGGCCTTTCTGATGACCAATGATCATCACCGGACGGCCATCCAGACGCGCGATACCGCCGACAATAGCTTTATCATCCGCATAGGCTCGATCGCCCGCCAGCTCATCAAATTCATCAAACGCCAGGCGGACATAATCCAGGGTGTACGGACGCTGTGGATGGCGCGCCAGTTGGGCTACCTGCCATGCGCCAAGATCGGCGAAGATTTTACGCGTCAGTTCTACGCTTTTTTCACGCAGACGATGCACTTCTTCATCGATGTTAATATCCAGTTTCTCATCCTGACGGCTAACCGCAGTCAAAGAATCGATTTTTGCTTCCAGCTCTGCAATCGGCTGTTCAAAATCAAGGAAATTCAGACTCATAGTATTCCTGTATTAGTCAAACTCCAGTTCCACCTGCTCCGAACCAATAAGGCCACGGAGATCGTTTAGCAAACGATCGCTCGGAGAGACACGCCACGTCGCGCCAAAACGCAACCGCGCACGTGCATCCGCCCTCTGATAGTAGAGATGTACTGGAATTGTCCCCGAGCGGTGGGGTTCCAGAGACTGACGGAGTCGGTTTAAAAGCTGGTCATCAATTTGCCTGTCCGTCAGCGAGATAGCAAGCCCGCGAGCATATTTTTCCCGGGCTTCGTCAATATCCATGACTTCACGGGCCATCATTTTAAGCCCGCCACTGAAGTCATCAAAGCTGACCTGTCCGCTGACGATAAGTATGCGGTCTTTTTCCAGCAATTGCTGGTATTTATCCAGAGCATCGGTAAACAACATAACCTCCAGACGTCCGGAACGGTCATCCAGTGTACAGATGCCGATACGATTGCCGCGCTTGGTGACCATTACCCGCGCAGCAATGACGAGCCCCGCAGCCGTGGTGACTTTACCACGTTCTGTCGGATGCATGTCTTTCAGCCTGTAGCCTCCGACATAGCGCTCAATTTCTTTTAAATACTGGTTGATGGGGTGTCCCGTCAGATAAAGCCCCAACGTTTCACGCTCACCGTCTAATACCACCTGCTCCGGCCACGGTTGGCAGCTGGCATAGGATTGTTCAATTTGCTCCGGTTCTTCCGCCAGCACGCCAAACATATCGGCCTGACCAATAGCTTCGGCTTTTGCATGCTGATCGGCGGCTTTTAGTGCGTCGTTGAGCGAATTCATCAACGCTGCACGATGCGGGCCAAGGCGATCAAACGCCCCGGACATGATTAGCTTTTCCAGCACCCGGCGGTTAAGTTTTTTGATATCCGTGCGCGCGCAGAGATCAAACAGCTCACGGAAGTAGCCGCCTTCGTTACGCGCCTCAATAATAGCTTCAATTGGCCCTTCACCCACGCCTTTTATCGCGCCGATGCCATAAACAATCTCGCCATCATCATTCACGTGAAAATGGTAAAGCCCGGAGTTGATATCCGGCGGCAGGATTTTGAGCCCCATGCGCCAGCATTCATCCACCAGTCCGACGACTTTCTCGGTGTTATCCATATCGGCGGTCATTACCGCCGCCATAAACTCGGCAGGATAATGCGCCTTCAGCCACAGAGTCTGGTAAGAAACCAGCGCATAGGCAGCGGAGTGCGATTTGTTAAATCCGTAACCGGCGAATTTCTCCACCAGGTCAAAGATTTTCATCGCCAGTTCGCCGTCTACGCCGCGCTTTTTCGCCCCTTCTTCAAAGGTGCCGCGCTGCTTGGCCATTTCTTCCGGCTTTTTCTTACCCATCGCACGACGCAGCATATCCGCGCCGCCAAGGGTATACCCGGACAACTCCTGGGCAATCTGCATAACCTGTTCCTGATACAGGATAATGCCGTAGGTCGGCTCCAGTACCGGTTTCAGACACTCATGCTGCCATTGTACATCCGGATAGGAAATCTCTTCGCGACCATGCTTACGGTCGATAAAGTTATCTACCATCCCCGACTGTAGCGGGCCAGGGCGGAACAGAGCCACCAGTGCGATCATATCTTCGAAGCAGTCAGGCTGCAGACGTTTGATGAGGTCTTTCATGCCGCGGGATTCAAGCTGGAAGACCGCCGTGGTCTCCGAGCGTTGCAGCATATCGAAGCTTTTCTTGTCATCCAGCGGGATAGCCGCAATATCCAGCGGTGGCTCACCGTTCTTTTCACGGCGCGCGTTGATCATTTCCAGCGCCCAGTTGATGATGGTGAGCGTACGCAGGCCGAGGAAGTCGAACTTCACAAGACCGGCATATTCCACATCGTTCTTATCAAACTGAGTAACCGGGTGCAGCCCCTGTTCATCGCAGTACAGCGGAGCAAAATCAGTAATTTTGGTCGGTGCGATAACCACACCACCGGCGTGCTTACCGGCGTTACGCGTGACGCCTTCCAGCTTACGCGCCATATCGATCAGCGCTTTAACCTCTTCATCTGCCTCATAAATTTCCGGCAGTTGGGGTTCGGCTTCAAAGGCTTTTGCCAGCGTCATGCCCGGATCGGGCGGCACCAGCTTCGAAATACGGTCAACGAAGCCGTACGGATGCCCCAGTACGCGGCCCACGTCGCGGATAACCGCTTTTGCAGCCATCGTACCGAAGGTAATAATCTGCGAAACCGCATCACGACCGTACATTTCCGCCACGTGCTCGATGACCTGGTCGCGTTTCTCCATACAGAAGTCAACGTCGAAGTCGGGCATTGAGACACGTTCCGGGTTAAGGAAACGTTCGAACAGCAGGTCAAATTCCAGCGGGTCGAGATCGGTAATTTTCAGCGCATAGGCAACAAGTGAGCCAGCACCGGAACCACGTCCCGGGCCTACCGGTACGCCGTTATCTTTCGACCACTGGATAAATTCCATAACGATCAGGAAGTAGCCCGGGAATCCCATCTGGTTGATAACTTTAAGTTCAACTTCCAGACGTTCATCGTAAGGTGGGCGCTTCTGCGCACGAACTTCAGGGTCAGGGAACAAAAATTCGAGACGTTCTTCCAGCCCTTCGCGTGATTTCGCCACAAGGAAATCTTCGGTGGTCATATCGCCGGTCGGGAACTGCGGCAGGAAATATTCGCCCAGACGCACCGTCACGTTGCAGCGTTTAGCTATCTCGACGGTGTTTTGCAGTGCTTCCGGAATATCGGAGAACAGCTCGCACATCTCATCTTCGCTGCGCATGTACTGCTGCGGCGAATAGTTACGCGGGCGTTTCGGGTCATCAAGGGTAAAGCCGTCGTGGATCGCTACGCGGATTTCATGCGCATCGAAATCTCCGGTTTCAAGGAAGCGGACATCGTTAGTCGCCACCACCGGTAGGCCACGCGTTTCGGCCAGTGCTACGGCTGCGTGCAGATAATTTTCTTCATCTTGCCTGCCGGTGCGAATCAGTTCGAGGAAATAGCAATTGGGAAAATGTTCTTCGTAAAACGCCACGCACTCGTCAACCAGTGCGTTATTGCCGCGCAGCAGACTTCGTCCGACATCGCCCATGCGACCGCCAGAGAGCAAAATCAAGCCTTCTTTTAACTCGACCAACCAGTCCCGGTCGATAACCGGTCCTTCTGCGCCATAGCCGCGCTGATAGGCTTTCGAAATCAACAACGTCAGGTTCTGATAGCCGGTATTATTTGCGGCCAGCACGGTAAGCTGCGTGAGTTCATCGCCCAACAGCTCACTGCGGACATGAAAATCTGCGCCAACTATCGGCTTGATACCCGCGCCATGGCCCGCTCCGTAAAACTTCACCAGACCACACAGGTTGGTAAAATCGGTGATCGCCAGCGCAGGCATGCCTAACGCGGCCGCCTTTTTTACCAGCGGTCCGGTTTTCGCCAGCCCATCGATCATGGAGTAGTCGCTGTGCACCCGTAGGTGGACGAAACGTGGTTCAGACATCTTCAGATTCCTTCGACACAAGAATCAGGACGAGAGTCCCAGTGCGCGTTTGACGGGGCCAAAGCTGCGGCGATGGTGCTCAGTCGCACCATGCAGTGCCAATTTTTCCAGATGAAATGCGGTTGGATAACCTTTGTGCTGTGCAAAACCATACTGTGGAAAAACCGTATCCAGCGCCGCCATTTCAGCGTCACGGGTCACTTTTGCCAGAATCGATGCGGCGCTAATCTCCGCCACGCGGCTATCACCTTTGACCACCGCCATCGACGGTACCGGTAATGCCGGGCAACGATTGCCGTCAATCAGCACGTATTCGGGCACAATATGCAGACCCGCAACCGCACGCTGCATGGCCAGCATGGTAGCATGCAAAATGTTCAGTTCGTCGATTTCATGCGGTTCCGCCCGACCCAGGCTCCAGCTTAACGCCTTTTCTTTAATTTCATCAAACAGCGCCAGGCGACGTTTTTCTGACAGTTTTTTTGAGTCGTTAAGACCGATAATAGGGCGAGCCGGATCCAGAATGACGGCAGCAGTGACGACCGCGCCGACCAAAGGGCCGCGTCCGACTTCATCCACACCCGCCACTAAATGCGTATGCGGATACACAAATTCAATCATTGCGCTAACTCCAGGACCGCATCCGCTGCCTGCTCATCAGCATTGCAACGGATCTGCTGGTGCAGTTCACGGAATGTGTCGTGCATCGCATGGCTGGTTTTACCCTTCGCCAGCAACGGCAACAGCGCTTGCGACAGCGCCTGCGGTTCACACTCTTCCTGCAACAGCTCTTTAACCAGTTCTCTTCCCGCCAACAGGTTAGGTAGCGAAACGTAATCAGTCTTCACCAGACGCTTCGCCAGCCAGAAGGTGAAGGGTTTCATACGGTAGCCAACCACCATCGGGCATTTTGCCAGCATACATTCCAGCGCGGCGGTACCTGAAGCCAGCAGTGCGGCGTCGCTGGCCACCATTGCTTCACGTCCCATACCATTGAGCAGATGTACGGAAAGCTCCGGTGCAACTTCCGCTTTAATGCGTTCAAACTGCTCGCGACGTTTGGCATTCACCAACGGCACCACCACTTCGAGATCCGGATAATGCTGGCGTAATAGCTGCGCCGTTTTCAGAAAATCGGCGCTGAGCATCTCCACTTCTGCACCACGGCTTCCTGGCAGTAGCGCCAGGCAGTGTGCGTCATGAGGAATGCCCAGAATATCACGTGCCGCGTTTTTATCCGGGTCCAACGGCATGGCATCCGCCATGGTATGACCTATAAAGCGGCACGGGACGTTAAATTTGTCATAAAACGCTTTTTCGAAAGGCAGAAAGGCCAGCACCATGTTGGTGGATCTGCCTATTTTGAAAACGCGTTTCTGTCGCCACGCCCAGACGGACGGACTGACATAATGAATGGTTTTAATGCCCTGTTTTTTCAAGTTCCCTTCGAGGGTAATGTTGAAATCAGGTGCATCAATGCCAACGAAAACATCCGGCTTTAAGTCGGTGAATCGGCGAGTGAGGTCGGCACGAATATGCAGTAAACGGCGCAGACGTCCGAGCACTTCAACAATGCCCATGACCGCCAGCTCTTCCATTTCGTACCAGGCTTCACAGCCTTCGGCCTGCATCAGCGGACCCGCCACACCAACAAAACGCGCATTGGGAACGCGAGCCTTGAGTGCACGGATTAACCCTGCACCAAGAATATCGCCGGAGGTTTCTCCGGCGACGAGGGCAATCGTTAAAGGACGCTGTTCAGTCATTAACGAATCAGGCCACGCGTTGAGCGCTCAAAGAAGTCGCTGAAAGCCTGAACTTCGGGGTACTGTTTCGCCAGTTCCGCGATTTCTGGTTTCACTTCTTCCAGCGTTTTACCACTACGGTACAACGCTTTGTAGGCGTTACGAATCGCGGTAATCGCTTCGCGGGTGAATCCACGACGCTTCAGACCTTCGATATTGACGCCAAACGGCGTCGCGTGGTTGCCCTGGGCGATAACGTACGGAGGCACGTCCTGGGCTACACCAGAACAGCCACCAACCATCACATGAGCACCGATGATGCAGAACTGATGCACCGCAGTCATGCCGCCGATGATAACAAAATCATCCAGCGAAACATGTCCGGCAAGCGTGGCGTTATTCGCCAGAATACAGCGGTTTCCTACCGTACAATCATGCGCGACGTGCGCATTAATCATCAGTAAGTTATCGCTGCCCACCTTCGTCACTCCACCGCCCTGCACTGTGCCACGATGAATGGTGACGCTTTCGCGGATGCGGTTGCGATCGCCAATTTCCACACGGGTCGGTTCGCCAGCATATTTAAGATCCTGGTTAACTTCACCGATGGAGGCAAACTGATAGATCTCGTTATCGCGACCAATTTTTGTATGGCCATTCACGACAACGTGAGACTTCAGTACGGTACCCTCACCAATTTCAACATGGGGTCCAACAATACAAAATGGGCCAATGTGAGCATTGACACCAATGCTGGCGCCCTCTTCTACAATGGCGGTCGGGTGAATAAAGGCGGATTTATCAATCACGTATCAGGCCTCCCGGCTACGGGCACACATCATCGTTGCTTCGCACACAACTTTACCGTCGACCAGCGCAACCCCTTTAAAACGGGTCAGGCCACGGCGCGTTTTCTCGAAAGTCACTTCCATGATCATCTGATCGCCAGGCACGACAGGACGCTTAAAGCGTGCTTCGTCAATACCCGCGAAATAATACAGTTCGCCTGGTTCCAGTTTTCCTACGCTTTTAAACGCAAGGATACCGGTAGCCTGTGCCATCGCTTCCAGAATCAATACGCCAGGGAAAATAGGTTTACCCGGGAAGTGGCCCTGAAAGAAAGGCTCGTTAACGGATACATTTTTCACTGCGCGCAGAAAACGACCTTCTTCAAAATCCAGCACGCGATCAACCAGCAGAAACGGAAAACGGTGCGGCAGAAGTTCTAAAATCTCTTCAATATGCAGAGTATGAGTGTTAGTAGTCAAAATACTCTTCCTGTCAAAATATACTAAAAGGCAATAATAACACGGCCTGTCGCAATCGTATGAATGGGACAGGCCGAAAAGTCAGACATGCAAAAACGGTGCTTTAGTCTTGTTGATTAACCTTGCGCTCAATCGCTTTGAGGCGCTTGCTCATATCATCAATATTCATCACCAGTGCAGCTGTTTTACGCCATACCTTATTGGGTTGTAGCGGAATGCCTGAGGAATAGACGCCAGGTTCGGTGATAGGACGCATCACCATACCCATGCCAGTCACCGTGACTTTGTCGCATATTTCCATATGCCCATTGATCACGCTGGCGCCGCCAATCATGCAGTAACGGCCAATCTTCAGGCTTCCCGCCATAATGACGCCACCGGCTACTGCCGTATTGTCGCCAATCACAACGTTATGCGCAATCTGGCACTGGTTATCAATGATAACACCATTGCCGATCACAGTATCGTCCAGAGCACCACGGTCAATGGTGGTACAAGCGCCGATCTCGACGCGATCGCCGATAATCACGCGACCAAGCTGCGGGATCTTTACCCAGTTACCGCGATCGTTCGCGTAACCAAATCCATCAGATCCAACGACAGTGCTTGACTGGATCAGGCAATTCTCACCGATCTGAATGTCGTGGTAAATCGTCACATTCGCCCACAAGCGTGAACCTGCACCGATTTTAGTATTTTTTCCGACGAAGCAGCCTGCGCCGATAACGACGTTATCACCCAGTTCTACGCCAGACTCAATGACCGCATTTGCGCCCACAGAGACATTATTACCCAGCTTCGCCGTTGCATCGATCACTGCACTCGGTGCAATGTTCTGTGCAGGCTGAGGCGTGGTATCTAAAATTTGCGCCATACGTGCATAGGTCAGGTAGGGATTCTTCACTACCAACGCGGCACTTTTAGCAAAAGGAAGATCGTCCTGCGTCATTACTACGGCAGAAGCCTGGCATACGCCTAAGTGTTCACGGTACTTAGGATTCACCATGAACGTGATATTGCCAGTTTGCGCAGATTGCATGGACGCTACGCCGGTGATGACGATATCGCCATCACCGTGTAATTCTGCATCCAACTGCTCTGCTAAATCAGCCAGTCGAATTGAAGGCATTACTTATTTAACCTGTTTCAGTACGTCAGCGGTGATGTCTTTTACATCGCTGCTGTTGTATGCAACGGTGTTTGCGTCAACGACCAGATCGATGCTCTGGCTGCTGGCAACAGATTTCACAGCAGTCTGGATACGAGTAACCAGTTTGCCACGTTCTTCGTTGGAGCGACGCGCACGATCCTGCTCAAAAGCCTGAGCTTTCTGAGAGAAAGTCTGGCGCTGAGCCATAACGTCTTTTTCCAGCTTGGTACGATCGCTACCTGCTTTCATTGATTGCAGACGCTGCATCTTAGATTGCAGATCGGATTCCATACGCTGCAGTTCGCTGGCACGGCCTTTGAACTCGTTTTCCAGCGTAGCAGAAACGCCTGTCTTCTGTGCAACCTGTTGGAACAGGCTACCCATGTTGACGATTGCAATTTTGTCAGCCGCTTGTGCGGACGTTGCCATCGCTAAACCGAGACCTGCAGCTAATAACCACTTTTTCACAATTAACTCCTTACCATCCCATTTGCACCCGAAGGTGCAGTTCTTTGCGTGGCCAGGCGATCCCATGCAAGATCGCCTAAAGTCATCGCTACACTACCACTACATTCCTTTGCGAAGAACAATTACCAGGTTTTACCAATGTTAAACTGGAACTGTTCCGCTTTGTCTCCATCGTACTTCTTGAACGGCTGGGCGTAGGAGAAAACCAACGGCCCCAATGGGGACATCCATTGTAAAGCGATACCCGCTGACATACGGATATTACTTGGATCACTGTAGTCCGGCACACCTATAGCACGTGTTTGAGCGCTATCCTGCCAGTTAGTATCCCAAACGGTACCCATATCCCAGAAGAACGAGGTACGAACCGAGTTGGCATACTTGTCGCTAATGAACGGCGTTGGGGTAATAAACTCCAGGCTGGCGACAGCCATGGCGTTACCGCCCACTGCGTCATCCGATTTACAGTCCTTACCGTCCGCGTTGGAACACTCTTCGTAGTCACTATTATCAGAACCACTGGCGTAAGCACCGTTTTTGTAGACTGCTTTTGGACCGATAGTATTCGACTGGAAGCCACGCACGGTGCTGGAACCACCTGCATAGAAGTTCTCATAGAACGGCATTTCTTTGCTGCCAATACCGTCGCCATAGCCTACCTTCGTACGTCCTAAAACCACCCACTTGTGATCGTCATCGATCGGCACATAGGTCGCGGTATCCATCGACACTTTGTAGTATTCGTTATCAGAACCCGGAATGGTCACTTTACCGTTCAGGTTGACGCGTGTACCGTCCGTTGGGAAATACCCACGGTCCAGTTTGTTGTACGTCCAACCGTAGTTAAAGGTGAAGTCATCAGCGGCAAAGCTGTTGGTATTGGTCTCGCCCATTGACTCTAGATAACGATCCATCGCAACCTGCGGCTGCATGTTGGACAGTTTGTTATGTACATAACCTAGGCCGGCACGCAACGTGTTGTATTCGTTTACCGGGAAGCCAAGCGTTACGTCTGTACCATAACTTTTGTTGGTATAGTCGGACAGATCCGCATCATTCGCTTCAAAGTCGTTATAGAAGACACGGCCACCCAGGCTCACACCATCAACGGTGAAGTACGGGTTAGTCACAGACAACTCAGTATAGGTCTGGTAGTCGTTTTTGGTGCCGTTGATGCCAACAGAATAACCGGTACCTAACCAGTTATCTTGCTGAACGCCAGCCTGGAAGCTCACGCCGCTCTCGGTACCGTAACCGACGCCGAAGTTAAAGCTACCGGTGTTACGCTCTTTGACCTTGTAGACTACATCAACCTGATCCGGTCTGCCCGGAACACGCTGAGTATCGGTATCAACTGTTTCAAAGTAACCCAGACGGTTCAGACGCTCTTTACCCTGGTCGACCAGATCGCTGCCCAACCATGCACCTTCCATCTGACGCATTTCGCGACGCAGAACGGAATCTTTAGAGGTGTCGTTACCTTCAAAACGAATCTTACGCACATAGAAACGGTTACCCGCATCCACGTTTACGCGTAATTTAACGGTTTTGTCAGCGTCGTTGATTTCAGGCTGCGACTGTACGCGCGGATAGGCATAGCCATAGCGACCCAGGAGCTTCTTGATATCATCTTCCATTTTGGTCACTTTGGTGCCGTTATAGAGTTCACCTGGCTCGATCTTCGTCAGGGTCTCAATTTCGGCGGAGTGCCCGGCCAGGTTACCGCTCACCTGAACACCAGAAAGCTTGTACTGCTCGCCTTCTGTGATGTTAACGGTGATGTAGATACCTTTTTTATCCGGCGTCAGGCTGACCTGAGTGGAATCGATATTGAAGCGGGCATAACCGCGATCCAGATAGTAACTGCGCAGGGTTTCAAGGTCGCCCGCCAGTTTCTGTTTCTGGTATTTGCGATCGCCCACCACGTTCCACCACGGCACTTCGTCACGTAACTGGAAGTGAGAGATAAGTTCGTCAGTCGTGAAGGCATGGTTGCCGACGATATTGATCTGTTGGATCTTCGCCGAAACACCTTCCTGGAAGACCAGTTTGAGGTCAACGCGGTTACGCGGCAACGGCGTCACCACCGCTTTCACACTGGCGCTGTACTTACCGACGCTATAGTAGAAATCTTCCAGGCCTTTTTCGATATCGGCAAGCGTGGTGCGATCCAGAGACTCGCCAACACGCACACCAGACGCCTCGAGGTTTTGCTTGAGCATGTCATCTTTCACCGATTTATTACCGGAGAAAGTGATGCTGGCAATCGTCGGACGCTCTTTTACCTGAACCAGAAGGGTATCACCATCGCGCAGGACGCGGACATCCTCAAAGTTACCGGTGGCGAACAGAGCACGAATGGTATTACTGATGTCTTCATCATTAACCGTGTCGCCTGTGCGCACCGGCATACTGAGGAGAGCCGCACCAACGGCGACTCGCTGTAGGCCTTCGAAATGAATGTCCTTCACTACGAACCCTTCAGCACCGTATACGGTGGCGCTGCTAAACAGCAGCGACGCTATGAGCAACTTTTTCATCGCCATCGTTATTATGCGTTCTTCCTAACACTCTCTTACAACCGAGAGAAATCATTGAAAAGTGCAAGCCCCATTAACAACACCAGCAAGATAGAGCCAATGCGATAACTAAAGTCTTGAACCCGCTCGGATACCGGACCGCCCTTCAGCTTTTCAATCGCCAGGAACAGCAGATGCCCCCCGTCAAGAACGGGCAACGGAAACAGGTTGATTATCCCTAAGTTCACGCTGATAAGCGCAAGGAACATCAGGTAATAAATAATCCCGAATTCCGCTGACATCCCAGCCCCCTGGGCGATAGAAATCGGCCCACTGAGGTTGTTCAGTTTTACATCACCGGTAATCAATTTTCCCAGCATACTGACCGTCAGCTTCATCAACTGCCACGTTTTATCCGAGGCTTCGAGGACGGCGCTGAATGGCCCATACTGGCGTACAGTCTTATACTCATCAGGCAGAGGAATAACTTTAGGCACCACGCCCGCAAAACCTTCTGCCTTCCCGTTAACCTGTTTTGAATCTGGGGTTAACGTTAAAGACAAGGAACTTCCTTGTCTTTCAATATCTAGCGCTAACGGCTTATCCGGATTATCGCGCACCAGCGTCACAAACGTCATCCATTGCGTCAGCGGCTGACCATTGACTTTAACGATCCTGTCGCCTGCTTGCAAACCTGCCTTACTTGCAGCGGAGTTAACCTGCACTTCTGACAGCACCGGTTCAATCTGCGGACCGCGCGGACGAATCCCTAAACTGGAGACGGGATCCTCTTTGTCTGGCTCAAATGCCCACTGACGTAAATCCAGCGTTTTGTCCTGACGCTGGTTACTGCCAAACTGCGCTACGCTGAGAGTCGTATGCTCATCGCCAATTTTGGCTACCAGTTGCAATCTCACGGCATCCCAATCAGGGGTTTCGATACCATCAACCGCTTTTAGTTCCGTACCCGGCTGAATTTGCGCCTGCGCGGCAATCGAGTTGGGTGTTATTTCACCAACAACCGGACGAACGCCAGGGACACCGATGATAAACACCAGCCAGTAAGCGAAAATAGCAAAAAGGAAGTTTGCAATCGGACCTGCGGCGATGATGGCTGCGCGTTGTCCAACCGTTTTATTGTTGAAGGCGTAATGGCGCAACTCCGGTGCGACTGGTTCAGCGCGCTCATCCAGCATTTTGACGTAACCGCCGAGGGGAATCAGGGCGATAACGTATTCCGTACCTAATTTATCGGTACGCCGCCAAAGCGCTTTTCCAAAACCAATGGAAAAGCGTTCGACGCGGACTCCGCAGCGCCGCGCAACCCAGAAATGACCAAATTCATGCACGGTGATAAGCACACCAAGTGCGACAATGAATGCAGCCAGATTCCAGAGAATACTCAGCATAAGACCATCCGTTAGAGCGTCCTGAATACCAGTAACAACAGGCAGGCAAAGACCGGTACCGCAGCCGTCAGGCTATCAATACGGTCCAGAATACCGCCGTGTCCTGGAATTAAGTGACCACTGTCCTTAATACCTGCTTCACGCTTAAACATACTCTCGGTCAGGTCACCCAGCACGGAGGCCAGGGCTGCAACAATGGAGCAAATGAGCAAGGTGACAGGCGCAACTTCAAGATTCGCCCACATGCCATAACCCCATGAGATTACGGCCGCAGTGGCGAGTCCGCCAATAAAACCCTGCCAGGTTTTACCAGGAGAAACCTTCGGTGCCAGCTTATGTTTGCCAAACAGCTTACCAAACATATACGCACCCGAGTCCGCTCCCCAAACGAGGATCATGACATACAGCAGCCATAGCGCGCCACTATAATGATTCTCATCATAGTGCCATGCACGTAGCGCCAGCATTCCCCAAAAGAACGGAACAATGGTTAACACGCCGAAAATTATGCGTAATGTTTTGGAATTACGCCAGACCGACGCAGAGCCGGGATAAAACAATACCAGCAACAGCGCCACGGCCCACCAGCCCAGCGACGCCCACAGCGATACTTCAACCAGCGGCTGATGAATATTGCGATGGTATTCCGGCAGTAAGAACAGCATTAGCGCCAGCAATAGCCCGCACAAAACCGCCAGCCAGACTCGCTGTGTACGCGTGGTAAAACCGCTTAACTGTCCCCATTCCCAGGCGGCCAGCATACAAACGACCAGCGTGACAATGGCGAACCCCACCGGCGGCAGCAAAAACAGCGCCGCGATGACAACGGGTATTAAAACAAAAGCAGAAATCAGGCGATACTTCAGCAAAAGCGACCCCCATCAGGCTTTTTCATCACCGGGCTCGGTGCCGCCGAAACGACGCTCACGATTAGCAAAGGCATGCAGCGCACCTTCAAAGTCTTGTTCATCGAAATCGGGCCAGAGAACATCCGTAAAGTAAAGTTCGGCATAGGCAATTTGCCACAACAGAAAATTACTAATTCGATGCTCTCCCCCAGTCCTTATCACTAAATCCACAGGAGCCAGTTCATGCATACAAATTTGCTGCCCAAGCATCTCTTCATCGATTTGCTCTGGACGCAGCAGACCATCCTGCACCTGTTGTGCCAGTTGCCTGACACCCTGGACTATATCCCACCGTCCACCGTAATTCGCTGCAATATTCAGCGTCAACCCGGTATTCTGGGCAGTAATCGCTTCTGATTTGCGAATCCGTTCTTGCAAACGAGAGTTAAATCGACTGATATCCCCGATAATACGCAGACGTACGTTATGGCGGTGCAGGTTTTTCACTTCACTATCAAGTGCCCACACAAACAGTTCCATTAACGCGCTCACTTCCTGCGCAGGTCGGTTCCAGTTCTCACTGCTAAAGGCATACAGCGTTAACGCATCAATACCGTTATTGGCAGCAAAAGAGACAGCCCGGCGGACGGATTTTGCTCCGGCCTTATGCCCAAAGGCGCGAATCTTCCCTTGCTTTTTCGCCCAGCGGCCATTGCCATCCATGATAATTGCGACATGGCGACAACCATGTGCTGGCAAATTTTCGCTTAATGGTTTAGTTGCAGACAACATAACGCGTTATTAGTCCCTGAAAGGATTTACGGTACTCAGGAATACTGAAGCCCATCCACAAAAAAGCCGTGTCAAACCACGGCTTACCCGACCGAAAAAAAGCAAATACCCGCGATCGGGTGGCGCAGACTATATCACTGAAGCCCAACGCTAACAAATAGCACGATTCTCCGTAGAGGGATTATCATCAGCTTGAGAGTCGCATCACTTCTTTTCTGGCGACGTCCCGCGCGATGGCATCAACCTTCAGCACGTCATCAACGCTCTGCGGCTCCTGCAAATCCATCTTATCCAGCACGGATAAATTCAGGTCAGCAATATCGGTAAATCGGATCTGCTGCGCCAGAAACGCGGCAACCGTAATTTCATTCGCGGCATTAAGTGCAGTCGTCGCCGCCTGCCCTTGCTCAAACGCGTCCATCGCCAGCTTCAGGCACGGATAACGCTGGTAATCAGGTGCTGAAAACGTCAGCGCACTGAGTTTGCAAAAATCGACAGGCTTAACACCGGACGTCACTCGTTCTGGCCATGCCATGGTATGGGCAATAGGTGTACGCATGTCCGGTTCACCCAACTGCGCCAGAACACTACCATCCTGATAACGGACCATCGAATGAATAACCGACTGCGGGTGAATCAGCACTTCCATCTGGCTTGCACTGGCATTAAATAACCAACGCGCTTCAATGTATTCCAGACCTTTGTTCATCATGGTGGCGGAATCGACAGAGATTTTTCGTCCCATCGACCAATTCGGATGACGACATGCCTGATCGGGGGTCATAGAGACCAGATCGCGCAATGGCGTTTCACGGAATGGGCCACCAGACCCGGTAAGCAGAACTGACATAACGCCGTTTTGCTCAAGGTCAGCGTATCCCAGATTGTGTTGGATAGGTTGCGGTAAACTCTGAAAAATCGCGTTATGCTCGCTATCTACCGGCAAAAGCTGCGCTTTGTGGCGTTTCACGTCGTCCATAAACAGACGACCGCAGGTCACCAGAGACTCTTTGTTCGCCAGTAAAATACTTTTGCTCGCACGAATTGCCGCCAGCGTTGGCAATAAGCCCGCTGCGCCGACAATTGCCGCCATGACCTGATCAACATCATCCAGCGCAGCCATATCACAGGCAGCCTGCTGACCGCTCATGACCTCAGTGCGACTGCCCTGCTCCAGCAGAGCTGCTTTTACCAACGCAGCGCTTTTTTCATCGTCCATTACCGCATAGCGAGGAGAAAACTCCAGGCATTGCTCTACCATGCGGGCGACATTTTTACCCGCCACCAACGCAGTAACACGAAATTTTTCCGGGTTATGGCGTACTACATCCAGCGTACTGCAACCAATGGAACCGGTTGATCCCAGGATGGTTAATTGCTTCATGAGACATCCAGAAGAATTTTACCCTTTAAGGTATATAGACAGAAAAAAGCAAAACGCCGCCATCCAGCCTTCTCAGGCCTTCTAAGCGGCGTTTTTAGCGTACAGGCGAATCAGAACTGCATCAGTTCCGCTTCTTTCTCTGCCAGCGCCGCATCAACTTTCTTGATTGCAGCGTCAGTCAGTTTCTGTACGTCGTCCTGAGAACGGCGATCGTCATCTTCGCTGATCTCTTTTTCTTTCAACAACGCTTTCACTTTGTCGTTTGCATCGCGGCGTACATTACGTACCGCAACACGCGCGCCTTCAGCTTCGCCACGCACGATCTTGGTCAGATCTTTACGACGTTCTTCAGTCAGCGGCGGCAGCGGAACGCGGATGTCGGAACCCGCAGAGCTTGGATTCAGACCGAGGTCGGAAGCCATGATGGCTTTCTCAACGGCTGGCCCCATAGAACGGTCAAACACGTTGATTTTCAGGGTACGGGAATCTTCAACCGTTACGCTTGCCAGTTGGCGCAGCGGAGTCGGTGTGCCGTAATATTCCACGACAATACCATCCAGCAGGCTAGGAGAAGCACGACCCGTGCGAATTTTGCTGATTTGGTTTTTGAACGCTTCGACGCATTTGTCCATGCGTACTTCAGCATCTTTTCTGATATCGTTGATCACGTTACGAATCCTTGAAAGCTTGTTTCAGTCAGACCATACCCGCCGCGCAAGATGTGACAAGTATAGTCTTGATTAATTTTGAGGGACGTATCCCGCGACATTAAAGCGGAATATTACCTGCATTTAGCCGCAACGGGAATTATTCCGTGATTAACGTGCCTTCTTTTTCACCCATAACAACACGGCGCAGTGCACCTGGTTTGTTCATGTTAAAGACACGAATCGGTAATTTGTGGTCACGAGCCAGCGTGAACGCAGCCAGATCCATGACTTTCAGCTCTTTATCCAGTACTTCAGTGTAGGTCAACTGTTCGTACATGGTCGCCGTCGGATCTTTAGCCGGGTCGGCAGTAAATACGCCATCGACTTTGGTGGCTTTCAGTACCACATCCGCTTCAATTTCAATACCACGCAGGCAGGCTGCTGAATCGGTGGTGAAGAACGGATTGCCGGTACCCGCAGACAAAATAACAACGCGGTTGTTACGCAGCAGGCTGATAGCTTCAGCCCAACTGTAGTTATCACACACGCCGTTCAGAGGAATTGCGGACATCAAGCGAGCGTTCACATAGGCGCGGTGAAGCGCATCGCGCATCGCCAGACCGTTCATTACGGTGGCTAACATGCCCATGTGGTCGCCCACAACGCGGTTCATCCCTGCTTTCGCCAGACCAGCGCCACGGAACAGGTTACCACCACCAATCACTACGCCAACCTGAATACCCAGCTCAACCAGCTCTTTGATTTCCTGAGCCATGCGGTCAAGGATGCTTGCATCAATACCGAAGCCTTCCGAACCTTGCAGAGCTTCGCCACTTAACTTAAGCAGAATACGTTTGTAGACGGGTTTTGCATTGGTAGCCATGTTTCTTTCCTGAGACTGTCAACGAATGAGATGAGTTAATTCCAGCGACATTGTATGTCGCTTTTCAGCAGGACCACTATAGCGGTTCGCTGAATTTACAAGCCAGACACAAAAAGAAGCCGCCCTCAGGCGGCTCCTTTCAAAATTAAGACTGCTTGGACATCGCAGCAACTTCTGCTGCAAAGTCAGTCTCAACTTTCTCGATGCCTTCACCCACTTCAAAGCGGATGAAGCCTGTTACGTCAGCGTTATGCTCTTTCAGCAGCTGACCAACAGATTTGCTCGGTTCCATGACGAAAGGCTGACCGGTCAGAGAAACTTCGCCGGTGAATTTCTTCATGCGGCCTTCAACCATTTTCTCTGCGATTTCTTTCGGCTTGCCAGACTGCATAGCGATGTCCAGCTGAACCTGGTATTCTTTTTCTACCACTTCAGCGGAAACGTCTTCCGGCTTAACGAATTCTGGTTTGCTTGCAGCAACGTGCATTGCCAGCTGTTTAACCAGTTCTTCGTCAGCGCCAGTTGCAGCAACCAGAACACCGATACGAGCACCATGCTGGTAGTTACCCAGAACTTCGCCTTCCAGGGAAGCAACGCGACGGATGTTGATGTTCTCACCGATTTTAGCAACCAGAGCAACACGTTCTTCTTCGAACTGTGCTTTCAGAACTTCAACGTCAGTGATTTTGCCAGCAACGGCAGCGTCCAGTACTTTGTCAGCAAATGCCTGGAAACCAGCATCTTTAGCAACGAAGTCAGTCTGGCAGTTAACTTCCAGAATGAAAGCGATATTGCCGTCGATTTTGGTTTTGATTACGCCGTCAGCAGCAACGTTGCCTGCTTTTTTCGCCGCTTTGATTGCACCGGACTTACGCATGTTTTCGATTGCCAGCTCGATGTCGCCATTAGCTTCAGTCAGTGCTTTTTTGCAATCCATCATGCCTGCGCCAGTACGCTCACGCAGCTCTTTTACCAGGGATGCGGTAATTTCAGCCATTCTAAAATCCTCGGAAGATTTGATCTGCCCGGCATGAAACCGCACAGATTTAAAAGTGAAAAAGGGGGCCATATACAGGCCCCCTAACCAAACGTGATACTACCTGGTCTATAAGGGCTCTAACGAGCGTGCCTTATTATTCAGCTTCTACGAAGCTTTCTTCCGCCTGGGAAGCCAGATCCTGAGAACGGCCTTCACGAACGGTAGTAGCTACAGCGCCCAGGTACAGGGTCACAGCACGGATTGCGTCGTCGTTACCCGGGATAACGAAGTCAACACCATCCGGATCAGAGTTGGTATCAACGATAGCAAATACTGGGATACCCAGGTTGTTTGCTTCTTTGATAGCAATGTGCTCGTGGTCAGCATCGATTACGAACAGAGCGTCCGGCAGACCGCCCATGTCTTTGATACCGCCCAGGCTGTTTTCCAGTTTCTCAAGCTCACGAGTACGCATCAGCGCTTCTTTCTTGGTCAGCTTTTCGAAAGTACCGTCCTGAGACTGAGTTTCCAGATCTTTCAGACGTTTGATGGACTGACGAACGGTTTTCCAGTTAGTCAGCATACCGCCCAGCCAGCGATGGTTCACGAAGAACTGGTCGCAGCTGTTAGCAGCTTCTTTCACCGCTTCGCTTGCAGCGCGTTTAGTACCAACGAAAAGGATTTTACCTTTACGAGCAGAGATCTTGTTCAGTTCAGCCAGAGCTTCGTTGAACATCGGTACAGTTTTCTCAAGGTTGATGATGTGAACTTTGTTACGCGCACCGAAGATGAACGGCTTCATTTTCGGGTTCCAGTAACGGGTCTGGTGACCGAAGTGAACACCAGCCTTGAGCATGTCGCGCATGGAAACAGTTGCCATGATTAAAACCTCTATATATAAAAGTTGGGGTTAAGCCTCCACGCATCCCATATTACCGACCCCAAAGGGCACCCCGGAATATGTGCCGATACGTGTGTGTTGTTACACAAAGTGAGATTTGTCGCTCCCGTCCATCGTGTGTAGTCTTCGAATGGATCGGAAGTCCGGCGCGCTTTATACCACAAATACGCCATAGACACCAATAATTGTTGGCACTGTGTGCTGTTAATGATTCTCAATTTGGCAGCACGTATGCGGGACTGATACCATTGGCAGCACTTAAACAATTATTGCCGATATCATCGGCACTGATGGACAGAATTCATGGCTATCTCAATCAAGACCCCTGAAGAAATCGAAAAAATGCGCGTCGCTGGCCGCCTGGCCGCTGATGTACTGGAAATGATCGAACCGTTTGTTAAACCGGGCGTCAGCACCGGCGAACTGGATCGTATCTGTAATGACTATATCGTGAATGAGCAGCAGGCCATTTCCGCCTGCCTGGGTTACCACGGCTATCCGAAGTCCGTGTGTATCTCTATTAATGAAGTGGTGTGCCACGGGATCCCGGACGACGCCAAACTTCTGAAAGACGGCGATATCGTCAACATCGATGTGACTGTGATTAAAGACGAGTACCACGGCGACACCTCGAAAATGTTTATCGTCGGCAAACCTACTATTCTGGGCGAGCGTCTGTGCCGCGTCACGCAGGAAAGTCTGTATCTGGCGCTGCGGATGGTGAAACCGGGCATTCGCCTGCGCACGCTGGGCGCTGCAATTCAGAAATACGCGGAAGGTGAAGGTTTCTCTGTCGTTCGTGAATACTGCGGTCACGGTATCGGTCGCGGCTTCCATGAAGAGCCGCAGGTTCTGCACTACGATGCAGACGACGGCGGTGTGGTACTGCAGCCGGGCATGACGTTCACCGTAGAACCGATGCTGAATGCCGGTGATTACCGCATCCGCACCATGAAAGACGGCTGGACGGTGAAAACCAAAGACCGGAGCTTGTCTGCACAGTACGAGCATACTATTGTAGTGACGGAAAACGGCTGTGAGATTCTGACGTTACGCAAGGATGACACCATCCCGGCGATCATCACACACGGCGAATAATGTTTTGCCTGATGGCGATGCATTCGCATCTTATCAGGCCTACAAATTGTACTACTTAGTAGGCCGGGTAAGGCGTTCACGCCATCATCCGGCTTTTTAATGGGTGGCGCATAATGAATACTCTTCCTGAACAGCACGCAAATACTGCCCTCCCCACCCTGCCTGGCCAGCCACAAAACCCAGGGACATGGCCACAACACGACCTCAACTGCACCGGTATTAAAGCGCATATCGACACCTTCCAGAGCTGGTTAGGCGAAGCGTTTGACAGTGGAATTTCCGCAGAACAGCTCATTGAGGCCCGCACCGAATTTATTGATCAGTTGCTTCAGCGCCTGTGGATTGAAGCCGGTTTCGGTCAAATTGCCGACCTGGCGCTGGTTGCCGTTGGCGGCTACGGGCGCGGCGAACTGCATCCGCTCTCCGATATTGACCTGCTGATCCTCAGTCGTAAAAAGCTACCTGATTCGCAGGCAGAAAAAGTCGGTGAGCTGTTAACGCTGCTATGGGACGTGAGGCTGGAGGTTGGGCACAGCGTGCGTACGCTGGAAGAGTGTCTGCTGGAAGGATTGTCAGATTTAACCGTCGCCACTAACCTGATTGAAACACGCCTGCTTATCGGCGATGTGGCGTTATTTCTTGAGCTGCAAAAGCATATTTTTAGCGAAGGTTTCTGGCCGTCCGATAAATTTTACGCCGCCAAAGTGGAAGAGCAAAATCAGCGCCACCAGCGTTATCACGGCACCAGCTACAACCTGGAGCCGGATATCAAAAGCAGTCCCGGCGGCCTGCGCGATATCCATACTCTGCAATGGGTGGCCCGTCGCCATTTTGGCGCCACCTCGCTGGACGAAATGGTCGGCTTCGGCTTTTTGACGCTGGCAGAACGCGCCGAACTGAATGAATGTTTGCATATCCTGTGGCGGATTCGCTTCGCCCTGCATCTGGTCGTTAGTCGTTACGACAACCGCCTGCTGTTTGACCGCCAACTCAGCGTGGCGCAACGGCTAAACTACGGCGGCGAAGGCAACGAGCCGATCGAGCGGATGATGAAAGACTATTTCCGGGTCACGCGACGGGTCAGCGAACTGAACCATATGCTGTTGCAACTGTTCGACGAAGCGATCCTCGCCCTGCCAGCCGATGAAAAACCGCGCCCGATTGATGACGACTTTCAACTGCGCGGCACATTGATCGATCTGCGCAACGACGACCTGTTTATCCGTAAACCCGAAGCGATATTGCGGATGTTCTACATCATGGTACGTAACAGCGCGATCAGCGGGATTTACTCCACCACGCTGCGCCATTTGCGTCATGCCCGCCGTCATTTAACCCAGCCACTCTGCTACATTCCGGAAGCGCGTTCGCTGTTTCTCAGTATGTTGCGCCATCCGGGCGCGGTGAGTCGCGGCCTGCTGCCGATGCATCGGCACAGCGTTTTGTGGGCCTATATGCCGCAATGGTCGCACATTGTCGGCCAAATGCAGTTTGACCTGTTTCATGCCTATACGGTGGATGAGCACACTATCCGTGTGATGCTCAAGCTGGAGAGTTTTGCTAACGAAGAGACCCGTCCGCGCCATCCGCTGTGCGTGGATCTGTGGCCGCGCTTGCGACAGCCGGAGCTAATTCTGATTGCCGCGCTGTTCCACGATATCGCCAAAGGTCGCGGCGGCGATCACTCGGTTCTCGGCGCCCAGGACGTGCTCAAATTCGCCGAGCTGCACGGTCTGAACTCGCGTGAAACGCAACTGATCGTCTGGCTGGTGCGTCAGCATTTGCTGATGTCGGTGACCGCTCAGCGCCGTGATATTCAGGATCCGGAAGTGATCAAGCAATTCGCTGAAGAAGTACAAACGGAACATCGTCTGCGCTTTTTAGTGTGCCTGACCGTCGCGGATATTTGCGCTACTAACGAAACGCTGTGGAATAGCTGGAAGCAAAGTCTGCTGCGCGAGCTGTACTTTGCGACGGAAAAACAGCTACGTCGAGGGATGCAAAACACGCCAGATATGCGCGAACGCGTTCGCCATCATCAGCTTCAGGCACTGGCGCTACTGCGTATGGACAACATTGATGAAGAAGCGCTGCACCACATCTGGTCGCGCTGTCGCGCCAACTATTTCGTGCGCCACAGCCCAAATCAACTGGCCTGGCATGCGCGTCATCTGCTGCAGCACGATCTCAGTAAGCCGCTAATCCTGCTCAGCCCGCAGGCCACACGCGGTGGAACGGAAATTTTCATCTGGAGCCCCGATCGCCCTTACCTGTTTGCCGCCGTCTGCGCCGAACTGGACAGGCGCAATCTAAGCGTCCACGATGCGCAGATTTTCACTACCCGCGATGGGATGGCGATGGATACGTTCATCGTGCTGGAACCGGACGGCAGCCCGCTGTCTTCAGACAGACACGAAGCGATCCGTTTTGGACTGGAACAGGCCATCACGCAGCGCAGCTGGCAGCCACCGCAACCACGTCGTCAGCCGGCAAAATTACGCCACTTTACCGTCGATACCGAGGTTACTTTCCTGCCGACCCACACCGACCGAAAATCATTCCTTGAGCTTATCGCTCTCGACCAGCCTGGACTGCTGGCGCGGGTCGGGCAGATTTTTGCCGATCTGGGAATTTCGCTGCATGGCGCCCGAATTACAACCATTGGCGAGCGAGTAGAAGATTTATTCATAATCGCCACCGCCGACCGGCGCGCCCTTAATAATGAGCTGCAGCAGGAAGTGCATCAACGGTTGACAGAGGCCCTCAATCCAAACGATAAAGGGTGATGTTTTTATTTATTATGGAAAGAGTTTAACAATGCAGCAGTTACAGAACGTTATTGAGTCCGCTTTCGAGCGCCGTGCCGACATTACTCCGGCAAATGTAGATACCGTAACCCGCGAAGCGGTGAATCAGGTTATTGCTTTACTGGATTCCGGTGCACTGCGCGTCGCAGAAAAGATTGAGGGTCAGTGGGTCACGCATCAGTGGCTGAAAAAGGCGGTCCTGCTCTCTTTCCGTATTAACGATAATCAGGTTATCGAGGGTGCGGAAAGCCGTTACTTCGATAAAGTGCCGATGAAATTCGCCAACTACGACGAAGCACGCTTCCAGAAAGAAGGTTTCCGCGTGGTTCCGCCAGCGGCCGTACGCCAGGGTGCGTTTATCGCCCGTAACACCGTGCTGATGCCGTCTTACGTGAACATCGGCGCTTATGTGGATGAAGGTACGATGGTTGATACCTGGGCGACCGTGGGTTCCTGCGCGCAAATTGGTAAAAACGTTCACCTGTCCGGCGGCGTTGGCATCGGTGGCGTACTGGAGCCGTTACAGGCTAACCCGACCATCATCGAAGACAACTGCTTCATCGGCGCACGTTCTGAAGTGGTTGAAGGCGTGATCGTCGAAGAAGGCTCTGTTATCTCTATGGGCGTGTACATTGGTCAGAGCACCCGTATTTACGATCGTGAAACCGGCGAAGTGCATTATGGCCGCGTTCCGGCGGGCTCTGTGGTTGTCTCCGGCAACCTGCCGTCGAAAGATGGCAAATACAGCCTGTACTGCGCGGTGATTGTGAAGAAAGTCGATGCCAAAACGCGTGGCAAAGTAGGAATCAACGAACTGTTACGCACCATCGACTAACAGTGATTTGAAAAAGCGGGCTTAGCCCGCTTTTTTTACATCTGCGAGTGGCATAAACAAGGCTTTTCGTTAATTATTCAATGGTTATGGTGAGCTTAAGGGTACCGCTATGTATGACAATCTGAAAAGTCTGGGCATTACTAATCCTGAAGAAATCGATCGTTACAGCCTGCGGCAAGAAGCCAACAACGATATCCTGAAAATCTATTTCCAGAAGGATAAAGGCGAGTTTTTTGCCAAGAGCGTGAAGTTCAAATATCCCCGTCAGCGTAAAACGGTTGTCGCCGATGGCGTCGGCCAGGGTTACAAAGAAGTGCAGGAGATCAGTCCCAACCTGCGCTATGTGATCGACGAACTGGATCAGATCTGCCAGCGCGATCGCAGCGAAGTCGATCTTAAACGCAAGATCCTTGATGATTTACGTCATCTGGAAAGCGTCGTGACCAACAAGATCAGCGAAATTGAAGCCGATCTGGAAAAACTAACGCGTAAATAACCGCGAGTGAATGTGTTCGTAGGCCGGGTAAGGCGAAGCCGCCACCCGGCATTTTACCTGATAAGCGTAGCGCCAACAGGCAAGGAATTAATGCTGCTCATCCAGTTGTAGCGCGACATACAGCAGCAGTCGGTCGTCAAAATTCCCTAAATCCAGCCCGGTCAGCTCTGAAATTCGGTTCAGGCGATATTCCAGCGTATTACGGTGGATAAATAACGCTTTTGAGGTCGCCAGCGGCTGAACGTTATGCCGAAACCACGCCGCTAATGTTCGACGCAGTAAGCCGTTGTTATCCATTGCTTTCAGCCGTACCAGCGGACGCGCCAGCTCGTTGGCCTGCCAGCCGCCGCGCAGGCTGTCCAGCAGAACTGGCAGCATCAAATCCTGGTAGAAATAGCTACGGCTTTCCGGCATCCGTTGCTTGCCGACCATCATGGTCGTGCGCGCCGTACGATACGAACGGGCAATACTGCCTGGCCCGGTAAAATAGTTGCCCAGCGACACGCGAAAACGCAGCTGTCCGTTCTCTTTCATGCGAGCAATGAGCTGCTCAACACGCTTGCGGTGATCTTCCGCGTCCCAGCGACCAAACTGATTGAGCGCCGGTTTCAGCACCACCATCTCGGTCAGGGAAACAATCGCAATCAGATTATTACGTTCAGGCGTAGTCAAGGCGTTCTGCAATTGTTGTAGCTCCGCCATCGCGCTGTCAACGCCAAGCTGGCCACTATCAACCTCTACCACTGCCACCACGCGCGGCTGGTTCAAATCAATGCCTAAACGTTGCGCCCACTCCATCAGCGCCGGGGTATTCTCTTCCGCCTGAATCAGATTCATCACCAGTTCTTCACGCAGGCGGCTATCCTGCGCTAACAGATGCATCAGGCGCGACTGCTCCAGCATCATTTCGGCTGTCATGCACACCAGCTCGCCGTATTTACGTAGATGTTCCGGTTCACCGGTAAGCCCGATAACGCCAACGATTTCGCCTTCCAGACGCAACGGCAGGTTTATCCCCTGACGCACGCCGTGCAAATGCCTCGCCACTGCATCGTCAATGTCCACCACCCGGCCCTGCGAAAGCACCAGCAGCGCACCTTCGTGCAATTCACCAATGCGTTCGCGATCGCCACTGCCAATGATCCGCCCACGGGCATCCATTACGTTGATATTGGTATCAATGATGCGCATGGTTCGCGCCACGATATCCTGCGCCATTTTGGTATCAAGATGCCAGCCAGCCATAAACCCCTCCTGTGAGCAGAGCTCAAGCATAGGGAAGATAATAAGCGGCGACATTGTGCAAATGCACAAAGCGGAAGGGAGAAATATGGAGTTGTGGGAGGTATCACAAAAAGAACCCCTTCCTGTACAGGAAGGGGTTGAGGGAGATTACTGCATCAACAGATAGATGGAGCTGTCGCCACGCTGAATGTTCAGCGCCAGTACAGCGGGTTTGCTGTCGAGGATTTTGCGCAGTTCGGCGATATTTTTCACCGGCTGCTGATTCGCACCGATAATCACATCCCCTTTCTTCAGGCCGATCTGTGCAGCCGGAGAATTCGGTTTCACGTCACTTACCACGACACCTTTATCCTGGCCTTTGTTGCTCATATCGGCACCTTCAATGCCTTTGAAGATAGAGCTGGAATCAACCTGAGTCTGGCTGCTCTGCTGCAATTCCAGGTTCACGGTGACCGGCTTACCGTCACGCAGCAGACCCAGGGTGATTTTGCTGCCGACCGGCATCGTCCCCACCTGCGCACGCAGAGCGGCGAAGCTGCTGATAGGTTTGCCGTTCAGGGAGGTAATCACATCCCCGGCTTTAATACCGGCTTTCGCTGCGGAAGAGTTCGGCATTACCTGGCTGACGAATGCGCCACGCTGAGCGTCAACTTTCATCGCTTTCGCCAGCTCAGAGCTCAGTTCGGTCCCCATAATACCCAGCTCACCACGTTTAACCTGACCAAACTCAACCATCTGCGAAGTCAGGTTTTTCACCATGTTGCTTGGGATTGCAAAACCGATACCGATGTTACCGCCGTCCGGCGCGAGGATCGCGGTGTTAATGCCGATCAGCTCACCGTTCAGATTGACCAGCGCGCCACCGGAGTTACCCCGGTTGATCGCAGCATCCGTCTGAATAAAGTTTTCATAGTTCTCCGCATTCAGGCCGCTACGGCCCAGAGCAGAAACGATGCCGGAGGTCACGGTCTCACCGAGGCCAAACGGGTTACCGATTGCTACGGTGTAATCACCCACGCGCAGCGCGTCGGAGTCTGCCAGCTTAATCGCCGTCAGGTTTTTCGGATCCTGAATTTGGATCAGCGCGATATCGGAGCGTGGATCTTTGCCCACGATCTTCGCGTCAAATTTACGGCCATCGCTCAACTGAACCTTAATTACCGTAGCGTTATCCACCACGTGGTTGTTGGTCACGACATACCCTTTCGCAGCATCAATAATTACGCCGGAACCCAGCGCCATAAATTTCTGCTGCTGGCCGCCGCCGTTACCAGCGCCCGGTGCGCCGCCCTGGCAGAACGGTGAACTCTGGAACGGAGATCCGTCCTGGCAGAACGGTGAATTATCACCAAAGAACTGCTGGAAATTACGCGGCATACGCGGCGTATTCACCGTCGTGCTCCCCTCGACGTTAATACTTACCACCGATGGCATCACTTTTTCGAGCATCGGGGCCAGGCTTGGCATCTGTTGGGCGGTCATTGCTGAAGACGACGTCTCAGCCGCAGTTGCAGACAGGGGGGACAACGCCAAACCTAAACTCAGAGCCAGTGCACTCATTGCTAATGTGGTTTTTTTCATGTGTTTCGTTCTCGATTAACAGGTAACGCAAAATTGCTGTATACGTCAGATTCGTTTTATAACGCTAAGTTCCAGAATTGAGTTTAAGGAAAAAGTAAAATTTTATTGGCCGTCTTTACAAATGAGTATTTATTGTTCTACGGCCATCAAGCGACGATATTCATCCCAGGCATACAAATCTGTCATCCCGCTGATATAATCCTGGATCAACCGGCAGCGATAATAATATTCCAGAACCGAATACTCAGCGCACTCCGTCGATATTTTACTAACCGCCTCAACATACGCAAGACGATGGCGGGTAGACAACTTCTGAAATAAACGGGACTCGATAGGAAAACGTTTTACTCTTTCATTGTCGACCAGTTCAGTAAAATCTGACTGAGACATTTTCAATAACGGTTGATAGATCTCCAGCAACCCGCTGATCACCCGATAACCCTGTAATTCCAGTTGCTCAACATCCGGATGGCTAAACACATGTTTTACCGCCACATTCTTATAAACGCCCAGTAACTGGCTGAAGCTACTGGCATCTTCTAACAGCGCATGATTAAAGCTGCCTTCATAAATCTGCGGCAAATTATCAATAAACCGCTGGGCCGCATACGGAACCAGTTTATTCAGCGTATTGACGCGTAAATACATAAAGAACTGATCTTCGGTGCTGCGGCTTAATGTATTTGAACGTGATTTTTCCCAGGCGTTTTCAACAACCTGACTAAACAGAGAGCCTTTTTCGTGATGCCCCCACGCTTCATGCAGATGATGGTAAAGTTGCTCGACGCTAAAGATTCTTTTCTCAACGGCATCTTCCAGGTCGGCCACGCAATATGAGATATCATCGGCAGCTTCCATAATCCAGGTTAATGGAAAACGACTGTAAGGTGCTAATGATAATTCTTTACGTAACCGCTCAATATACGGTTCCTCGGAAAGGTAATAACCAGGCTTCTTCATTAAATAGTTGTGCGTCTCGGGTGCACTGCCGCGCCACCATGCCGGACGGGTATATTTTAAAATACCGCCAACCTGCGCCCAGGTAAGGTTCATACGCATCAAAGTATGCACCAGACGAATACCCTGCGCATTGCCTTCAAAATGACACAAGTCCTGGCGCACCTTGCGGCGAATATCATTCAGCGACTCTTCACCTTCACGCAAACGTAATGCCGTCACCTGGCAGCGGTCATCACTCAGGGGCTGACTTTCCGCGTCGGCGGGATACAACCGCTGGCGAAACCAGTCATTAATCGCCGCTTCCCCAAAATGGCCAAACGGAGGATTACCAATGTCATGCATCAGGCACGACATTTCGACAATACTCTCAAACGGTCCCGTCAGTTCCTCCAGACCATACTGCTCCAGCAGCTTTAGCTCTTTCAGCCGACTGAGGATCTCTTTCGCGATATAGCGCCCAACCTGCTGCACTTCCATCGAGTGCGTCAGACGTGTACGCACCGCCGCGTTACGCTCCAGCGGAAAGACCTGGGTTTTTTGCTGCAGCCGGCGAATAGCCGGAGAATTGATAATACGTCCACGATCGCTTTCAAAAATTCGCAGGATCTCATGCTCCGTCTTCACGCCCTGCGGCGAACGGTAACGGCGATGCCAGTTTATTTTTTTTCGGAAATCGATCTGTACCATATCCTCTCCCGCCTGAGAAATGCGCTACCCCTTAAGCGCATGATAGACTATGCCCTCAAATCTGGCTTATCGCGAGTAAATCTATGAAAATCGGCATCATTGGTGCAATGGAAGAAGAAGTTACGCTGCTGCGTGACAAAATCGAAAACCGTCAGACCATCACGCTCGGCGGTTGTGAAATTTACACCGGCCAACTGAACGGTACTGAGGTTGCGCTTCTGAAATCAGGTATCGGTAAAGTAGCTGCGGCGCTCGGCGCTACGCTGCTGCTTGAACGCTGCAAGCCGGACGCCATCATTAATACGGGTTCCGCGGGCGGCCTGGCCTCTACGCTGAAAGTCGGCGATATCGTAGTTTCTGATGAAGCGCGCTATCACGACGCCGACGTCACTGCCTTTGGTTATGAATTTGGTCAGCTACCGGGTTGCCCGGCTGGTTTTAAAGCCGATCCTGCGTTGATTGCAGCCGCAGAATCTTGCATCGCCGAACTCAATCTGAACGCTGTTCGCGGACTTATCGTCAGCGGCGATGCATTCATTAATGGTTCCGTGGGGCTGGCTAAAATTAAGCATAACTTCCCGCAGGCGATTGCCGTTGAGATGGAAGCGACCGCAATTGCGCACGTTTGCCACAACTTTAAGGTGCCATTTGTCGTGGTTCGCGCTATCTCTGACGTTGCCGATCAGCAGTCCCATCTCAGCTTTGACGAATTCCTGGTGGTTGCCGCGAAGCAGTCAAGTCTGATGGTTGAAACGCTGGTGCAGAAACTGGCGCATGGCTAAATTATTCTCCAGGGCGCTGGTCGCCCTGCTTTTCACTCTCCCGGCGTTCCTTTACGCCGCACCGCGTGTTGTAACGCTTTCTCCTGCCAATACCGAACTCGCTTTTGCCGCAGGCATTACCCCAGTTGGCGTCAGCAGCTACTCAAACTACCCGCCAGAAGCCAAAAATATTGAAGAGGTCTCAACATGGCAAGGTATGAATCTTGAGCGTATTGTGGCGCTGAAACCTGATTTAGTCGTCGCCTGGCGCGGGGGAAATGCTGAGCGGCAGGTGAATCAACTGACCTCCCTGGGAATTAAGGTCATCTGGGTGGACGCCGTTACCATTGAGCAGGTTGCCGATGCGCTACGCCAGTTGGCTGCGTGGAGCCCCAAGCCTGAACAAGCTAAACAGGCGGCGCAAACCATGCTTGATGACTATGCTTTACTTAAATCTCAGTATGCCAACAAACCGAAAAAACGCGTGTTTCTCCAGTTTGGTGCCAATCCTCTGTTTACCAGTGGAAAAGGTTCTATTCAGCACGAAGTTCTTAAGGTATGCGGCGGAGAAAACATCTTTGCCGGTAGTCGGGTTCCCTGGCCGCAGGTTAGCCGTGAGCAGGTCCTGGCACGAGCTCCCCAGGCTATTGTTGCAACCGGCGGTCCGGGCGAAACTCTGAAAATTGAGAAATACTGGGGAAACCAGCTAAAAATACCCGTTATTACACTTAATAGTGACTGGTTCGAACGCGCGAGCCCGCGTATTATCCTCGCCGCAAAACAACTCTGTAATGCGCTTTCACAGATAAATTAGCGCCTGCCCCCACCAGGTCTGTTGTGAGGATTTAAAAATGCTCGTCTATTGGCTTGATATTGTCGGCACCGCGGTATTTGCAATCTCTGGCGTATTACTGGCCGGGAAATTACGTATGGATCCGTTTGGCGTCCTGGTCCTCGGCGTGGTTACCGCCGTCGGTGGTGGTACGATCCGCGATATGGCGCTGGATAATGGACCGGTTTTTTGGGTTAAAGATCCAACCGATCTGGTCGTGGCGATGATCACCAGCATGCTGACGATCCTGTTGGTACGGCAGCCAAGACGCCTGCCGAAATGGATCCTTCCGGTGCTGGATGCCGTTGGCCTGGCGGTGTTCGTGGGTATTGGCGTCAACAAGGCCTTTCTCGCAGGAACAGGCCCTTTGGTGGCGATTTGTATGGGGGTAATTACCGGCGTCGGCGGTGGGATCATTCGCGATGTATTAGCACGTGAAGTCCCGATGATTTTGCGCACCGAGATCTACGCCACAGCCTGTATTATCGGCGGGATCGTGCATGCGACGGCGTTTTATACCTTTGATGTTTCACTGGAAAACGCCAGTATGATGGGGATGATTGTCACCCTGCTGATTCGGCTTGCCGCCATTCGCTGGCATTTGAAATTACCGACGTTTGCGCTGGATGATAACGGACGTTGACATGATGATGCAGAATATGTAGGCCGGATAAGGCGTTTACGCCGCCATCCGGCACATTGCCCGGTGGCGCTACTCTTACCGGGCCTACACCATCAGACCACTGGTATTACAGACAGCAATCAGATGCTGAAAGAAGAACCACACCCGCAGGTGCTTTTCGCATTCGGGTTAGTCACAACGAAGCGGGAACCTTCCAGACCTTCGGTATAGTCAACCGCGCCGCCCACCAGATATTGCAGGCTCATCGGGTCAACCACCAGACCAACACCTTGCTTCTCAATGGTCATATCACCATCGTTCACCTGATCGTCAAAGGTGAAACCGTACTGGAAACCGCTGCAACCACCGCCGGTGATATACACACGTAATTTCAGATTCGGGTTATCTTCGTCAGCGATCAGGCTTTTTACTTTATTGGCTGCTGCTTCAGTAAATTGCAGTGGCAGCGCTACGTCATCACTCATATTTTGCTCCAAACGACATTGGCAATTGGGCAAATTATAACCCAATGGTTAAGGCCATTATCTAATACCCTGGTATTTCGTTCAAGTATTCTCGCCAGCGGCTGTACCCTGGCTTTTAGCCGCCTGCTCCGCTTCCTGTTTTGCCAGCGTACGGGCAAGGATAGTCGAGTATAGCGGCTTTCCGCCCATAAATTGGGCTAATAGTGTTGCGCCAAGACAGGTAATAATCATTGGCAAAATGAGCTGATAGTTATCGGTCATTTCCAGTACCAGTATAATGCCCGTTAACGGCGCGCGCACCGAGGCCGCCAACAATGCTCCCATTCCGGCGATGGCGAAGGTCCCGGCCTCCAGATGATAATGCGGAAAAGAGGCCGCTGCCGCCATACCGAACGCGGTGCCAAGCAACGTGCCTAATGCCAGCATCGGGGCAAATATCCCGCCGGGCGCGCCGGACGAGAAGCACAGCAGCGTGGTAATGACGCGGGCAATAAAGATAAACAGCAGTAAACCAACGCTGAAATTCCCTGCCGCAGCGATAGGTATCAGGTTAAACCCGCCTCCAGCCGCTTCAGGTGTAATTAAGCCAAGGATCCCGCACAGACCGCCGATCGCACCGCCCATCAGCACCCATTTTTTGAGATCGCCTCCGTGGAAACGCTGGAACATATCCTGAGTCCGCAACACCATGGTGTTGAACAACGGTCCGACACAGCCAAAAATAATCCCCAGGACCAGATACAACCACAGCGTGTTCACCGGCGCATTGGAGAGCTTCCCAACTTCAATAAGCGGTGCCTCGCCGTTGAAAACACGAAACACAATGCTCGACATGATGACGCCGGTAAACACGGCTTTGATCGAGACAAGGTTATAGCGAAACTGCGGGCGCATCTCTTCAATAATGAACAGGATCCCCGCCAGAGGGGCGTTAAACGCCGCCGAAAGGCCCGCTGCCGCACCGGTAGCCAATAAGGTATGTCGCGCTTCTGCGCTACGCATGCGGAAAATATCCAGCACCATGCGCCCGAGGTTACCACCGATCTGCACGGTCGGTCCTTCTCGCCCGAGCACCATACCGGCACCCAGCGTGCCCATACCGCCGAAAAATTTCACCGGCAGTACGCGCCACCAGCGCACAGGCCGCAGCTCTTCCAGCGCGCCTTCAATCTCTGGGATCCCCGAACCACCGGCTTCCGGCGCAAATTTACGCACCAGAAAGTAGCCAACCATCGCCAGCAACGCAGAGAGAATAAATGCCAGCGGCCATAGCAGAATGGCATGGTCCGCAACCTGAGCCAGCGCGCCAATGCGCTGATTCTGCACCCAGGTCACCGCTTTCTCAAATGCCACGCCAACAAGCCCTGTCACTGTACCCACTACGGCAGCCATCAACAGGATCGCCAACGGCGTTTTGTCTCGTTCCAGGAGTCGACGGATTTGATCCCTGCGGCGTAAACGCACAATTTGTTGTGCTTCAAAAGAGGGAGTGTCTGTCTTCATCAGATGATCATTAATTGGTAATACAAATACGGAATCGGCATTCTACTCGCACATTTCACGAAAATCCCATGCAAATCGTATTGTTTCAAATGCGTAAAACTTTCATAACCTTCTCTGAATAACTAGAATAGCGGGCATTTACTTTTTCTACGAACCAGGACCCCATCCATGAGTAAGTCTGAAAATCTCTACAGCGCAGCACGCGAACTTATCCCTGGCGGCGTTAACTCCCCCGTTCGCGCCTTTACTGGCGTGGGTGGTACTCCGCTGTTTATCGAAAAAGCCGACGGCGCGCATCTGTACGATGTCGATGGTAAAGCCTATGTTGACTACGTCGGTTCCTGGGGACCGATGGTGCTGGGCCATAATCACCCGGCAATCCGTAATGCGGTGATTGAAGCTGCGGAGCGCGGTTTAAGCTTTGGCGCACCGACCGAAATGGAAGTGAAAATGGCGGAGCTGGTCACTGAACTCGTGCCGACCATGGACATGGTGCGCATGGTGAACTCCGGCACGGAAGCGACTATGAGCGCAATCCGTCTGGCGCGCGGTTTCACCGGTCGCGATAAGATCATCAAATTTGAAGGCTGCTACCACGGTCATGCTGACTGTCTGCTGGTCAAAGCGGGTTCCGGCGCGTTAACGCTGGGTCAGCCGAACTCCCCGGGCGTTCCGGCTGATTTCGCGAAACACACCCTGACCTGCACCTATAACGATCTCGCTTCAGTACGTGCGGCATTTGAACAATATCCGCAGGAGATCGCCTGCATCATTGTTGAGCCGGTCGCAGGCAACATGAACTGCATCCCACCGCTGCCGGAATTCCTGCCGGGCCTGCGTGCGCTATGCGATGAGTTTGGCGCGCTGTTGATCATCGATGAAGTGATGACCGGCTTCCGCGTGGCGCTGGCCGGCGCACAGGATTATTACGGCGTCGTGCCGGATCTGACTTGTCTTGGCAAAATCATCGGTGGCGGAATGCCCGTTGGCGCATTCGGAGGCCGTCGCGATGTGATGGACGCACTGGCGCCGACTGGACCGGTTTACCAGGCGGGGACGCTTTCCGGTAACCCAATCGCGATGGCGGCAGGTTATGCCTGTCTGACCGAAGTCGCCCAGCCGGGTATTCATGAAACGCTGAACGAACTGACGACGCGTCTGGCGGAAGGTCTGCTGGAAGCTGCTGAAGAAGCGAATATTCCGCTGGTAGTTAATCATGTAGGCGGGATGTTCGGGATATTCTTCACCGATGCAGAAACCGTAACCTGCTATCAGGATGTGATGGCATGCGACGTTGAACGCTTCAAGCGTTTCTTCCACATGATGCTGGATGAAGGAATTTATCTGGCGCCGTCCGCGTTCGAAGCAGGCTTTATGTCCGTGGCGCACAGTGAAGAAGATATCAATAACACCATCGACGCCGCGCGCCGGGTGTTTGCGAAACTGTAAAGGATGAATTGCCGGGTGGCGCTTACGCTTACCCGGCCTACATTCTACGCCGTAGGCCGGATGGCGGCATAACTTACCGGCTCTGCTTACGTAGCAGATAGATAAAGTACGGCGCGCCAATAAACGTCGACAGTAATCCCGCCGGGATCTGATACGGAAACAACACCATCCTGCCGCACCAGTCAGCAAAGACCAGCAACACGCCACCCGCCAGCGCTGAAATCAGCATATGCGGCATCGCCCGACGAAAACCCATCATCCGGGCAATGTGCGGCGCCATCAGCCCGACAAAGCTCAACGGTCCAATGGTCATGGTGGCTGTCGCCGTCAGCCCTGCCGCCAGCAGCAGTAACCCCACGCGTGATGGCGTAATAGCCATACCGACAGCCCGCGCCGTATCGCCGCCAAGCGGTAAAATTGTCAGCCAACGGCGGCACAGCGGCGTCATCGCCAGCAGGATGACCATTACAATCCCGGTGCGCAGCACCTGTTCGCCACTCGCGTTATAAGTTGAGCCGGAGATCCAGGTTAGCACCCCCGCCATACGCGGATCGCCGCTGGCCTGCAGCATCATCAGCAGCATTGTAAACGCCGTGCTGAGCGCCATCCCTGCCAGCAACATGCGGTGCGGTGAAAAGCCCCCGCGCCCGGCGGCAATCATAATGATAAGCAAGGTGGCTGCCGCACCGAGGCTCCCGGCCGGCAGCAGCCAGCCAAAGGCATTGCCGGGGACCAGAAATAACATTAGCACCACGCCAAATGCCGCCCCGGAGCTAATTCCTAATACTTCCGGACTGGCCATTGGATTTCCGGTCAGACGCTGAATAATACAGCCAGCTACCGCTAACATTACCCCGGCAATCAGCGCTGCCAGAACACGCGGCCAGCGCCAGGGCATGAGCTCATCCAGCATCGCGCCGCTGGCCCATGTCCAGCCGTGCGCATCGCGGCCAAACGCGAGCGCCACAATAACGGTAAGCAGCAATATCGCCCCGCCCGCCAGGGCAAACATCAGTACATTCTGCCGCTCAGCAGCGATGCGGTTACTGGCATTCATATCCGGCGCGCTCATACTTCTAAGGCGCGGCAACAGCCACAGCAGCAATGGCGCGCCAATCAGCGCCGTCACCGAACCAGTGGAAACTTCCATCCATACGCGGGTCAGCCACAGAATGATTTGGTCGGAGAGCCAGAGGATCAACGCACCAATCAGCGGGGCCAACATCAGACGCGCCAGCAGACGACGCGCGCCGAGCATTTTCGCCAACAGCGGTGCAAACAGGCCAATAAAGCCGATAATCCCAACCGCGTTAACCAGTAAGGCGCTGATAACAATGGCCAGCGATAACGCCGCCAGACGTGCCAGCGACAGCGCCAGACCGAGGTTACGCGCCACACCGTCATCCAGTCCCATCAGCGTCATTGGGCGTAATAACAACAGCGTCAGCATCACACCGCCCAGCAGTTGCGGCCACAGACGCTGTACGCCGCTCCAGTCGGTCTGCGTTAGCGTACCGCTGCTCCATAAAAACATGCTTTGCAGTTGATCGTGATGGAAGATAACCATCAACTGGTTAATTGCCCCGCAGTACAGGCTGACCACCAGCCCGGCAAGGATTAACGTCACCGGAGAAAGACGTTTGCCCCAGGCAACGCCAAACACCAGTGCCCCAACAACACATGCTCCCGCCAGCGCCGCAAATTGCGTGGTCAGCGCACCGGGAATAGCCCACAGCGTGGTAACCGTAATGCCCAACTGCGCCCCGGTTGCGACACCTAACGTAGTGGGTTCTGCCAGTGGGTTACGCAGCACCTGCTGAAACAAGACACCGACCAGCCCCAGCCCGGCACCGACCAACAGCGAAATCGCCAGCCTCGGCAGCAGACTGTAGTGGAAAACCATCTGCTCAATAGCATTGATATCCGGTGACCAGATAGCCTGTTGCCACTGACTGCGCGGTAGCGCAACAGAGAAGTTTACCCAGGTCAGCCAACAGGCAGCGACAAACAGAACCACCAGAAGAAGGGTCGGGAATAGCGCAATTCGTTTACTCACGCTTTGCCTCCCAGCGCATTATCCAGAATGCGAGCAAAATGCATCGCCGAGAGCGTGGCGCCATAGAACCAGACGGCAGGCACACGCTGAAAACGTCCGCTGCGGACAAACGGCATCGCCTGCCATAATGGCGTAGACATCAGCGCAGCCATCTCTTTATCGTTGCCGTGGTCAAAACACAGCACATCGACATCCTTATAAGCAGCCAGACGGTCAATACTCACGGCAGTGCTGCCCCAAAAGTTTGTCTCGCCCTGCCAGGCGTTGGGGATCCCATAATCATCCAGCACGTCCTGAAACAGGCTGTTTGGGCCAAACACCAGCATATGTCGCGAATCAAGCAAGGAAGTGAGAAGTACAGGGCGTGCGCCGCGTTGAATGAAGCGCGGTTTCAGGCTGGCGATAAAACGATCGTACTCGGTCAGATGGCGTTCAGCAGAGGCTTGCAGATTGAACAATTGCGCCATTTCCTGCAGCGATTGTCGCGCAACGGCCAGCGGCTTTTTACCGTCACTGAAGTTAAATCCCCGGCCAGGCGCAATCCGCGCCAGCTTTTCAGGGGAAGGACCATAGCCTGCCGACCACAGCAAAAACGAGGGTTTCATTTCGGTCAACAGTTCGAGATTGGGCTCCGTACGTAGCCCGACATCAATCACAGAATCCGGCAACGGGGGCTCACTGACCCACAGCTTGTAGTTAGGGATATCGGCAATGCCATACGGCGTAATACCCAGCGCCAGCAATAGCTCTACCGGTAGCCATTCCAGCGCCACAATGCGCTGCGTATCAACCGCCGCAGCGTGTGCCGTATTCATCCGCCACAGCAGCGGCGACAGCGCCATCGCCGCAAGCAGCCGCCGACGGGTAATATGATGTAATTCAATCATTAATAGACAAAACTCACGGGTGCGGCACCGGCCGGATGCGGCAAAATGCCCATCGGGATACCGTAAATCTGTTCCAGAGTTTCACTGCGCATCAGTTCAGCAGGCGTCCCTTGTGCAATCATTTCACCACCGCGCAGCGCAACTAAGTAATCACAGTAGCGGGCCGCCATGTTGATATCATGCAGCACCGCAATCACCGTCAGCCCGCGCTGCTGACTTAAGCGATGCACCAGTGCCAGTACGTCAACCTGATGAGCGATATCCAGCGCGGAAGTCGGTTCATCAAGCAGCAGACAGCGGCTGTCCTGCGCTACCAGCATGGCAATCCACGCGCGCTGGCGTTCTCCGCCGGACAGACTATCAACCAAACGGTGCGCCAGCGGTTTTAAGCCAACCAGCGAAATCGCCTCTTCTACTTTCTCTCTGTCGGCAACGCCAAAACGTCCCAGCGCTCCGTGCCACGGATAGCGGCCAATCGCCACCAGTTCGCGCACAGTCATCCCTTCGGCCTGCGGCAACTGCTGCGGCAGATAGGCGACCTTGCGGGCAAACGCTTTACTGCTCCAGTTCTCCAGCGGCTGTTCGTCGAGCAGGATTTCACCTTCTGACGGCGGCTGATGACGTCCCAGCATTTTCAATAACGTCGATTTTCCGGAACCGTTGTGGCCGATAAGGCCGGTCACTTTACCCACAGGAAAAGTTAATGAGAGAGGATGCAAAAGCGTGCGGCCAGGCACACGAAAGGAGACATTACGCAACGCAAAAGTAGTGTCGGGATGGGATCTGTTTTCCTGCATAGCAGCCAACTTGTAAAACGGGCACGCAAAGCGTGCCCAATAGAAATTAGAAACGGAAGGTTGCGGTTGCAACGACCTGACGTTCTGCGCCCCAGAAGCAGCCATAGGTATTGAAGCAGCTGGCGACGTATTCACGGTCAAACAGGTTGTTCACATGCAGCGCCACGTTGGAGCCCGCCATGCCGACGCGCGCCAGATCGTAACGTACTAACGCATCCACCAGCGTATAGCTCCCCACTTTAAAGGAGTTTGCCGGATCGCCATAACTGGAACCAGTATAACGAACGCCAGTACCCAACGTCAGCCCAGAAAGCGCGCCGTCATAAAGGGTGTAATCGCCCCACAATGATGCCATGTGTTTTGGCACCTGCGCAGGCGTATTGCCCTTGTAGTTGGTGTCGGTGGTGTATTCCGCGTCGGTGTAGGTATAAGAACCCACTACGTTGACGCTGGCAGACAGCGCCGCTTTCGCTTCAATTTCCACTCCGCGAGAACGAATTTCACCGCCTTCAACTGACCAGAACGATCCGTTCGGATCGGCCATCAGATTGTTGGTTTTGGTCAACTGATAGACAGCACCGGTGATCACGATGGGACGATCGTTCGGCACGTACTTCACGCCAGCTTCGTACTGCTTACCTTTGGACGGCGCAAAGATATTACCGCTTGCACCCGTCTGAGAAGCCGGTTCAAACGACTCGCTGTAGCTGAAATACGGGGTTACGCCGTTGTCGAACAGATAGTTAACCCCACCGCGCCAGGTGAATTGCTTATCATCGCGGGAATCCGTTACGCCAGAAACACGGTTCAGAGAGTCCTGTTTAGCCCAGTCGTAACGACCGCCCAGAGTAACCAGCACCTTATCCCATTGCGCCTGATCCTGAACATACAAGCCAGTCTGCTTCTGTTTGTTCAGCACTTTGTAAGGACCTGAAGGGCCTGGGTGTGAGCCAAAATCGAAGTCGCTGCGGTCGAGGTTATAGATATCGGACGGCGCAACAGAACCCGCATAGCCAAACCAGGAGTTGATATCATTACGCATACGCATAAAGTCAACGCCAGTCAGCAGCGTGTGGTCTACGTCGGCTGTCGCGAACTTGCTTTGCAGCTGAGTATCGACGGAGAAGTTCTGCAATTTCTCATTATCGATAACATACTGACGCGTCAGCGTATGATCCCAGTCGGCCTGAGGAACGCTGGCACAAGGGCTGTTAGCCGGATCCTTGGTATAGAGCGGATCGGAGCACATACCGTAGCCATACACGCTGTTCTGCGAGACTTTATTTTGCGCGTAACGCAGGTTCTGACGCACGGTAAAGGTGTCGTTAAATTCGTGATCGAAGCTGTAGCCCACCATCTTCTCGTTACGAGAATAGGTATTGTTGTTCGCCCCTTCGTTGAAATCGGTAGGCAGACGCTTGCCATTCGGCAACTCAGTCACCGTCCCTTCTTTCGGCAACCAGCCGTAATAACCGGTTTCCGGCTCGTTCTGGAAGTAGGAGAGGAAGGTGAAGTTTGTCTTATCGTCCGGACGCCATGAGAAAGATGGCGCGATGGCATAGCGTTGTTCTTCTGCGCCCTGCTGCTGCGCATTCGCGGAACGCGCCAGGCCAGTTAAGCGGTAAGAGTATACACCGTCATCATCCAGCGCATCGCTGAAATCAAAACCTGTCTGGAACAGGCTGTCAGTGCCCATCTTGAACTGAATTTCTTTTAACGGCTCTGTGGTCGGGCGTTTGCTGACCATATTCAACAACCCACCCGGGTTGCTCTTTCCGTATAGAACGGAAACCGGACCGCGCATCACTTCGGCACGCTCCAGCATATAAGGGTCTATGACCGCATCGTTGTAGAAGTTGCCCTGCATCTTCAGGCCATTCAGATAGTTATTCTGACTTTGGCCGTCGGCGGCAAATCCGCGAATAATCAAGTAGTCATAGGTATTGGACGCACCACGCGTACCCACGGCAACGCCCGGGGTGTAGCTAAGCGCCTCTTTGACCGATTTTGGCTGATGCAACGCCATCTCTTCGGCGGTGACCACAGAAATAGACTGAGGAACTTTTTGAATTGGAGTGTCGGTTTTGGTCGCCGTAGCAGACTGTCGTGCGGCGATGGTTGCCGCAGGCCCCCATGCGCTTTCCTGCGGAGCAGGAGCTGCAGTTACGGTGATGGTTTCTTCTTTCGGGTCAACCGCCGCCTGTGCATAGACAGACATGCCGCTAACCGCTGTGGCTACCACTACTGCGATTTTACGCAGTGATGAACTTGGCTGAGCAGTTTTAAGACGCGCCATTGGTATTTCTCTGATGAAAGTGAATGATAACGTAAACGAGAATTATTATTATAACGGCAGCATAATATTCGAAACTCTGGCGAGATAGCAAGCAATACGCGCCCCTACTAAAACTGAGGGGTTAAGAAATAACCAGATGAAAAGAAAGGGTTAATAAATTAGGCTGGAATGTTAGAGCGCTGCCAACCCGCCGCAGCGGGTCGCAAGGCGTTAGCGGTAAAAGACCTCAAAAGTCGCGACGGCGTCCACTTTCCCGGCTTTGACATTGCCGGTTTTGGCATAGCGTGCCTTCAGCGGAATTTCTGCCACTTCGTTAGCGCTAGTGCTGCTCACAGCGGTATAGGTTTGATCAAAACTCAGCACATTATTGTTCGTGTCCAGAATCTGGATACCGACACCGCTGGCAGAGCTGTCTCCACTGGCGATAGCCAAAATATTGCCATCCGTAACGCCTGTCGAACCAGCACTGTTGAACTTATAATCGATTTGGGTACCTGCCCGACAATCAGAAATCTCGATTTTGAAACTGTTATCGGTGAGTACTTCTGAAAATTGACTGTCAAAGTTATCGACATTAATCGTCTTCAGCGGCACGTAGATATTTTTATCCTCCAGGTTACAGGTATTAGTCTGGATATGAATGCTGGTGGGAGATACCAATATCTGAGCTATCACATCATTACCCCACTTCTCTTGCGCTGTCAGCCGGGAGGTATCAAGATAACCATCCTCGACGTCGCCCGTCACAACCAACTGCATTGACGCATGGTACTTTGTATGAATACTGTTCCATCCGCTTGCTCCATAGCTATAAAAATGCATGGGTGTGACGATATCCTCAGAGGTAAAGGTAGGTGTTCGTTCTTCCGCTTCAGCCATGCGGATACCTATACCTGGAACGCTAGTCTGATAAACGCCTTCCAGCACTCCATTGCGGGCATCGGCATCCGTTAACACTGCGTAACCTTTGTATTTGTTGCCAGTATCCTGGCAATCCATATCGATTTGGCCGCTCTCAATGCTTCCCTCATAAATAACCGTACCAACTGATACGTCAGGCTCCACAGTGATGCTTGCCGGTAGCTGAAAGGTCATTGCGCCATTTTCCGGGTAATTTCCGGTACATGTGGCGGCATAAACAGGTGCTGCCGATCCAGCTAAAATCAATATGATCAACATAGCCCTGAAAATGTTTTTGTTCCTTTTACTCATATCTGACAATTTCCGTATTCATAAGCCATCTTCCATTATTGGCAATTAACCGTAGCTGAGAGAATTCCCGTACCCATGTTCTCAAGCACGCTTACGCTGCCCGTACATTTCGTCTGTGCGGTATTTCCCCATTGCGCCTCAATGCGCTGTGTTCCTTTTAGCCCAGTGACATACACTTCACCGTCGTCACCCACGATCGATGTCGTACCGTCCATACTTAACAGAGCACCAAAAGGAACCACGCTCTGACCATGTTTTAAGGTAAGTAATGCACGCTTACCTGAACGCGCCGTGAAGTCAGCCTTCAGGACGGCCCCTTTTGTCGGAACCACATCCAGAGAAGCATCCTGAATATCAATATCATCACGTCCCTGAGTATTCACAGTAATAGTATTACGGCGATAATTGGTTAAAGTTGGCACAATGGCATTGCCCCAATAATCGGTGTAAACCCCCCGGGAATTTTGTATTTTTACATTATCGCCATCGGTAATGTGCACAATGGCAAAAGCATCCTGAATGGATTGTCCAAGCGTTATTCCCTGCGAATGCGCAACAACGGAACCCTGGGTGCCATAGCCCCACTGTTTACTGTCTTTTTGATAACTGTAATTGGCGCTGAACTCGCCAACCGATGTCCGATACCGGGAAGAGAGATAGGCACCATAACCGACATCGTTATCGGTGTAGGTTTGCTGAAGGTTATAATTTAAATTGTTATCTTCCAGTAACGTTCCACTGACGCCAACCTGATGTGCACTATTATCATTTTTTGAACTTGTCAGAGTATATGTTCCCCAGGCATTAGCCAGCCAACGCGAAAGAGGGACATTCATTGAGATAGAAAACTGCTGATCGTTAGTGGTTGATGGCGTTTTTGTCAGGCTGTAATTCAGCGACCAGTTAACGCCCTGCCAACTGCTGCTGTAACCGAGACTCACGCTTCGTTCATGGCCTTCCATTCCCCAGTAATCTTGCTGATAAGCGTTGGCGTATACCGATCCCCAGCTCTGTAACGACTGAGAAAGATTAAGTTGCAGGCGGCTGCGACGGTTATAGCTATCGCGATAGCTATAGATGCTGTCATCGTCGTAGCTGTTATTACGCTGATCGAGAGCCTCCTGAAAGGTATAAAACCCGGAGGTGGAATAACGATAGCTGGCCAGCGTGACCGTGGTATTGGTTAACGGAAAATCTTTTGCGTACTGCGCGCGCCACGACTGGCCATTCGCATCCGCGCGTTCGTCGTCAAACGCGGTTCTCGCCGCCGTCAGATCCATCGACAGCGAACCAAAATCGCGTAAATCAGCTCCGATGCCGACCAGTCCGGCACGATACATCGACGCGCCCTGCAGACCGCCGTAAGCGGTAATTCCGAAAGGTAAGCCATAAATTGCCGTAGCCTGGCTGAATTCCGGCTCCTCGCCGTTATCAACATCGCGATATTTCCCGGCTGCCAGGCTGTACTTCAGCACGCCTTCACGTTGCATAATCGGCACCGAGGAGCTGGCCTGAATAAAGCTGCGCTCTGTACCGTCGGCCTCCGTCACGGTGACTTCCAGATCCGCTCCTGCCGTCACCTGCGTTAAATCACGAATTTCAAACGGGCCAGGCGAGACGTTGGTCTGGTAGATGGTGTAACCGTTTTGCTTAATGGTGACTTTGGCATCGCTATTAGCAATCCCACGAACGACCGGGGCAAAGCCCTGTAATCCACTGGGCTGCATACTGGTATCGGTCTCCAGCTTAACGCCCGTCATCTGCACGCTATCGAACAGTTCGCCGTTAGTGTAGGTTTGCCCTATCTGAAGCTGGCTACGCAATGCTTTGACATCGCGTCCAAGCGTCGTATTAATAGATTGCCAACCATTATCACTCCCCCAATTGCTGGTGTTACGCAAACGCCAGGGGCCGATATTCATCCCTGAATTCAAACTTGCCCAGTTCGAAACATTATTTTGACCTCTGGATTGTTGGTGCGATCCCGAAATATAGTAACTGGTCCACAGAGCCGGAATGCCGTCATCCCAGAAAGTGGGATTGCTTTCGCCCGAAATTTTGCGGTCGCGGTAGATCTGCGGAATACGTAATTGCAGCACCTGTGTTTCCGGATTGAAGTCATAGCGTCCATCCGCGATATATTCGCTAATATCACCCAGCAACGTATCTTCGTTAACATTATTTAATGCCGGAACCGTATCAACTTTAACGCCCAGTTCGCGCAGCTCCGCTTTGGTAAATTGCGGAATCAGTTTGCTGTTATCTTTTGAAAGGAGGTAATTTAAATTTCGTTTATCAATGCGATCCTGATCCCAAACAATCGACGTTAAATAACGCCCGGGGGATAAACCATTATGCTGTAAAAAAGCTTCAAGCGCCCCGGTATTCTCAAGTGGGGTTCCCGTTTCAAGTACACTGAGATTGAAATAATCATCAGCACAAACGGAACCACTCGCAGTCAATATAGCGAATGTCAGCGTATTGAGAGCAAAAAGCCGGGCAGTACGATGTGAAGGCATAAATGTCACCCCATAACTCATCGATAGCTGATTTACAGCGACTGTTTACGCTGTTCGGTTTCTGAGCCAAAATCATTAATTGCGGTCCAGACAACGTTGCCTTTTACTGCCGATGGCAGCGGAAAACGCTGCTCACCAAATGGAGCAACCATCATCGTTAATGCCGTCGGAGAGGACTGGTTTGTAGCCGGTTTAATCGCTTTTCCCGCCACAGAGATCTGTCCGAAGGTGACATAGAAGGGTGTGGGGTTTTTCACCACCAGTTGATTTTGATGGCGGCTAAATTGCAACGATTGCCAGGCCATTTTTGCCTCGTCTTCTGTCAATGAGGCCGGGCGATAAAACAGTTTTAATTTAGTTTTAATGGCAAATTGTAACGTGTTCTTGTCATGCAATTCTTCTGGGATCGCTGCAACAGATTTGATGTTCGCCATAAATAATGACTCACGATCCTGAGGCAGCGCCGATTTATTTCCGGTATAAACCACGTGTAGCAGCGTCTGGCGGTTTTCGTCCAATTTGTAAATTGGCGGTGTCATAATAAATGGCGCTTTGCTGTCATCAATATTACTGACCCAACTCTGCACCAGATAACGTTTATCATTATCTTTATTTTTTAAAGCAATCTGTACTTCAGATTGGTTAGCCGGATATATAATTCGTGTGCCACCCACTACTACGCCAGCTTGAACCGAATTTAATCCCGAGGTTAATATAAGTATTAATGCTGTGATAAGTCGTTTCATCTTTCCATTCCATTGAAATACTGGCCCTGCCTGGGCCAGGTTTATGATGATTAACGATAAAGCAGAGTATAGGTCGCTTGTGCGGTATAATCACCGGTAGTTGGTAAAGTGCTACCAACCTGGATAACCTCAGCTTTATAATTAAAAACCACGCTCTCGCCGTTAGTCTTATTCAGTGCCGCTTCAGGATCTGAGCCATCAAATTTCACGTAGTTGCTGCTCCCTTCAGGAAGCATACGTACCCCGAGGTTCTGCGCAGTCCCTGTCGCCTGCAAAACTTCATCGTCGTATCCGGCAATACGCGTCCCATCAAATTTGATATTGAGGTTGGCAACCGCAGCATCACATTCTGTCAGCGTAATCGCAAAAGATTGCGTGTCGCCGACTTTTTTATCTTCGCCAAACGCAGTTTGAGAAAGGTTGTTAAACGTCACAGTACCGTTTGTCGCTGTACCATTTACATCAACCACGCAACTATCGGGAAGAATTTTCCCATTAAACGTTACCGTCCCGGTATCAACGGCAAAAGCAGATGTTGCTACAGTTGCCATTGCACTACTGACAAGCAACGAGATGATAATTTTTTTGCACATAACGTATTCCTTACATATGTTCACAAAAATCAATGAAGAGAAAAGTTAACACAGAGGGGAAATAGACAATGGCTGGAGAAGTGCTGGAATATAAATCCAACAACATCATAGATATAATATATCTTTATCAACTCATTCAGTTTAAAACATTCCCTTGTGTCATCTATTCTACGTACCATGATGAATAAAAGCTAATCAACACATTCACCAAAACTAAAGAAACAACACACAACATCTTGTTTTAGCAGAACAATTTATGGAAATAATATTTTCTTAATGGTGATTTTAGCCAGCATGAATATATTCATAAAAACAATATTACCCACATAGGCATACGGGCAGATAATAAAAAAACGCAGAAAAAAAATAGAATAAAATCAACCAACCGATGATATATACAAAAAAATAATATATTGAATTTATGATTAAACGGAAAATATAGGCAGGAAACACCATCACTGTTCACCCTATCCTGAGCTTGCTATACAGACCGAAATGCGAATACAACAAGAGGGAGAATTCCCCCACATCAGCAGGCACCGATGCGGGGGAGGACAGCTAAAAAATCAGTTACCGCCAAACATATCTTTTATCCAACCAGCCACGCCATCGCTGTCTTTCTTCTCTTGCTGCGGCGGTTGCTGCTGTTGAGGCTGCTGCTGCGGCTGTTGAGAAGATTGATCGAACGGATTCCCCGACTGCTGCAGCATTTCACCCTGCTGACACAGCGAATCAGGATCGGTGGTCCATACCGGAAGCGTGCGCATCCCGCCGCTACAAACGAAGTTACCGTCGTAGTCTACGCCCATATCCACCACATCCTCCGGTGGCGTCAGCACCAGCGGTGTTGGCGTCTGGTTAGCCAGATAACGCTGATAAATCGACATCGCGCCGCTGGCACCGTACAGCTTGGTTGGCTGGTTGTTATCGCGGCCCACCCAGGTGATGGTCACCTGGCTGCCGTCGATCCCGGCAAACCAGGTATCCACGTTGTTGTTGGTGGTCCCGGTTTTCCCTGCCAGATGCAAGCCAGGATATTTCGCGCCAAGCTGACGACCCGTACCACGCTGAACCACCTGCTGCATGGTCCACAGCGTCATATACGCCGCCTGCGCCGGAACGGCACGCTCAGCCTGCGGGAAGCTCTGGTACAGCACGGTACCATCTTCGGCAATCACCGAACGCAGCGCCGACAACGGCGCACGGTTCCCGCCGCTGGCGATAGTCTGGAACGCCTGTGCTACTTCGATTGGCGTCAGGTTCAACGCCCCGAGCAGCATGGCCGGAACCGGGTTAAGCTGATCTTTCGGCGCGCCCAGCTTCAACCAGGTATCAGTCACGGCAGGCAAGCCCAGCGCCATCCCCAGATTTACCGTCGGTACGTTCATGGAGCGGGTTAACGCATCCACCAGCATCACTTTTCCGCTTTCGCTATAGCGACGATCATCGTTCTGTGGCGACCAGACCTGACCGTTCGGCTGACGTAGCGCAATCGGCGCATCGGCAATCCAGGTATTCAGGCGGTAAAGCTTCGGCTGGCTGAGCGCAGTCAGATAGGTCGCCGGCTTCGCCAGAGAACCAATCGAACGACGCGCCTGCATCGCACGGTTATAGCCCGCGAACTGCGGCTCTGCCCCGCCAACCATGGCGCGAACTTCGCCACTGAATCGGTCAACCACCACAATCGCGGTTTCCAGATCGCTCAGCTTACGCTGTTTCTTCAGCACCGGAATGCCTTCCACCGCCGCTTTTTCCGCAGCGTCCTGCGCCACGGAATCAAAGGTGGTGAAAATTTTCACGCCGGAGAGATCTTTAACTTTATCGCCCAGCTTCGCCTGAAGCTCCTGACGCACCATCTGCATAAAGGCTGGCTGTGGCGAGATTACTCCACCACGCGGCTGTACGCCTAACGGACGCGCGCTCAGCATGTCATACAGATCCTGATCGATGATCTGCTGCTGTTGCAGCAAACGCAGCACGAGGTTACGACGCTCCAGCGCCAGCTTCGGATTACGCCATGGGTTATAGATTGACGCCCCTTTAACCATCCCCACCAGCAACGCCTGCTGGTCGAGACTCAGTTCTTCCACCGGACGACCGAAATAATAGAGGCTCGCCAGCGGGAAGCCGCGAATTTCATTATCGCCGCTTTGACCGAGATAGACTTCGTTCATGTACAGCTCAAGAATGCGATCTTTGCTGTAACGCGCATCCATCAGCAGCGCCATGTAGGCTTCGTTGGCCTTACGCCAGTAAGAACGTTCGCTGGACAGGAACAGGTTCTTCACCAGTTGCTGAGTCAGCGTACTCGCCCCCTGCACCGTGCGACCGGCCGTCAGGTTGGCCAGCACCGCACGACCAATCGAGTAGAGGCTGACGCCATCATGCTCATAGAAGTGACGGTCTTCGGTTGCCAGCAGCGTATCTACCAGCAGATCCGGAAATCCACTGCGCGGGACAAACAGGCGCTGCTCGCCGTTAGGTGAAGAGAGCATGGTAATCAGGCGTGGATCGAGACGGAAGAAACCGAACTGGCGGTTGTTATCCATATTCTCGATAGTGTCCAGATGATCGCCATCAAAGGTCAGACGTGCGCGCACCTGCCCTTCTTTACTGTCCGGGAAGTCAAACGGACGACGAATCATCTCAATGCTCTTCGCCTGTACGGTGAATTCGCCCGGACGCGTCATCTTCGAGACCTGACGATACTGCGTGGCCTCTAGCAGCTTCACCATCTCGTTCTTGCCGATGGGCATTTCTGGCTCAAGGTTAACCATGCGGCCATATACTGCCGCCGGAAGCTGCCAGACTTTACCGTCGATACGGCTACGGATTTTTTGGTCCAGATAGACGCCGTAAATGGCGATCAGCACCAAAAAAACAATCGACAGTTTTACCAGCAGCCAGAACCAGCCGCGTTTACCACGAGGCTTACGCCCTTTGCCTTTACCCTTACGCGGCATCGGTTCTTCATCCTCATAGTCATCATCATCATAATCGTCGTCATACTCTTCATCTCTGAGTTGACGACGGCTCACCTTTTGTTTCACCGGACGTGAGGGTTTCCCTTTACGTCCAATTGGCTCGCGGTCATTCCCCGCCATGCTTTTTCTCCGCAACATTCAGGCGCAAAGGCCCGATTCTCTGTTCTTCCGTCCTGCGACAGAAGAAGAAATCTCTCAATTTTCAGCTGTATTTATGCCGGATGGCGGCGTAAAACGCCTTATCCGGCCTACGTTCGCCCTGATAAGCGCAGCGCCATCAGGCAACCACGCATACAGCTATGAATACTTTTTGGTGCGCCGCGTTGGCGCGGTATTCGCCGGATCGTCCGGCCAGACATGTTTGGGATAACGCCCTTTCATCTCTTTTTGCACCTCGCGGTACGATCCCTGCCAGAACGCGCTTAGATCGCTCGTCACCTGTAGCGGTCTTTGGGCCGGAGACAACAGCTCCAGTACCAGCGGCACGCGTCCCTGGGCGATAGTCGGGGTGTTTGCTTCACCAAACATTTCCTGCATCCGAACGGCCAATACAGGAGGATTATCCTCATGATAGCGAATGGCAATCCGGCTTCCCGTTGGCACAGTGTAATGCGCTGGCAGTTCACTATCCAGACGTTGCAGCATTGACCAGTCCAGCAAACCGCGCAATGCCTGACCCACATTGAGTGCTTTTAACGCGCGTAAAGAGTGCACACCGCTCATGTGCGGCAACAGCCAGAGCTCCAGCGTCTTCAGCAGAGAATCCTCATCTACCGCAGGCCAGTCGTACTCCGGTAACCAGTTTGCCGCACATTGCAAACGCAGCCGAAACTGCTCGGCCTCCGGCGTCCAGTTGAGCACACTTAGCCCTTTATCGCGAATACCATTCAGCATCGCCTGATGCAACTCTTCTTCCGAGGGCTTGGCCAGCGGCTGTACTTTTACCGTCAACTGGCCGATACGCGACCGACGCAGTGCTTTTAACGTTCCCTGGGCTTCATCCCATTCGATGGTGTCGGACTGTTGCAGCAGTTCAGGACACGTCTGCATCAACGCTTCAATATCCAGCGGCAACGCTAACAAAATACGCGCATCTGGCGATGCGCTACCCTGCAGTAACAGCGGCGCTATCAGCCACTCATGGCGCCCCAGGGCGTCATCAGCATCCAGCATCGCGCCCATACCGTTGGCCAGTTGATAGCGCCCTTCTTGTCCACGTCGACGGGCGATCCGATCGGCGAACGCTTGCGCCAGCAACAAAGGGAGCAACGCGATGTCGGGCTGCCCGCTGCGTACGTTAAGCCGTTTCAATAATTGTTGACTGCGCTGCTGCCAGGCGGGCTGATTTCGTGAAAACGCCACAGCTAAATCGGTGCTGCCCCCGCGCGGCGGCTCTTCCAGAATTGCGGCCAGTTTTGCGGCCGATGCCGCTTCATCGTCATTTTTGGTGCTAACCAGCATAGCCGCTAAACGGGGATCATTACCCAAAGCCGCCATTTTCTGCCCACGGGCACTGAGCCTGTCGCCCTCAAGCGCCCCCAGCATCTGCAACAGCCGTTTTGCCGCCTGCAGGTTGATAGCGGGCGGCGTATCCAGCCAGTTCAGTTGCTCAGGATCGGTACATCCCCATTGCAGCAGCTCCATCAGTAGTCCGGACAGATCGCTCTGTAATATCTCAGGCTCTCCCTGCGCCGCCGCTCTTTCCGCCTGCTCTTTGGCAAGCAAATGTAGGCAGATACCTGGCTCCAGACGCCCGGCTCGCCCGGCTCGCTGTGTCATAGATGCCTGGCTAATGCGCTGGGTAATCAACCGCGTTAAACCGGTACGCGCGTCATAGCGCGCCACGCGCTCCTGGGCGCAGTCCACCACCAGCCGGATGCCTTCAATCGTTAAGCTGGTTTCGGCAATATTGGTCGCCAGCACCACTTTGCGCTTACCTTGCGGCGCGGGAAAAATCGCCTGACGCTGCTCAGCCAGCGTCAACGCGCCGTACAACGGACATAGCACAACATCGCCACCCACACGCGTTACCAGTTGTTCCTGCACGCGCAGGATTTCCCCAACGCCCGGTAAAAACAGCAGCAGCGACCCGCTTTCATGGCGCAGTAGCTCCGCCGTGGCTATCGCCACCGCTTCGTCAAAACGCAGATGTGCCGCCAGCGGCTGATACCGTCGCTCGACCGGGAATGTACGGCCTTCAGAGATAATCATGGGCGCATCGGGCAATAACTGCTGCAAGCGCCCGTTATCGAGCGTTGCGGACATGATCAATAGTTTCAGATCGTCACGAAGACCTTGCTGTACATCCAGCAACAGCGCCAGTGCCAGGTCGGCCTGCAAGCTCCGTTCGTGAAATTCATCGAGGATCACTAACCCGACGCCAGTGAGTTCGGGATCGCGTTGGATCATGCGCGTCAGGACGCCTTCCGTCACCACTTCCAGCCGGGTCTGCGACCCCACGCAGCTTTGCGCGCGCATGCGATAACCCACGGTCTCACCGGGCTTTTCGTTCAGCAACTCCGCCAACCGCTGCGCCACGTTGCGTGCCGCCAGACGACGCGGCTCCAGCAGAATAATCCGCCCCTTGATGCCACCATGTTCAAGCAGTCGCAACGGCAGCCAGGTCGATTTCCCGGCACCGGTCGGCGCGGTCAGCAGCACCTGAGTCGAGGCATCAAGGGCGGTAAGCAGTTCAGGCACTACGGCGGCAACGGGCAACGACGTCACAAATAGCTCCAGAGGGTTAACATTCTTCGCGCTGCATTGTAGCATCGCGTTAATTCATAACCGAGTATCCATAATGTCTGAGCCAAAAAGGCTGTTCTTTGCGATTGAATTGCCAGGCGGGGTTCGGGAACAGTTAATCCACTGGCGAGCCGCGCAGTTCCCTCCTGAAGCAGGCCGTCCCGTCGCCGCCGAGAATCTGCATCTGACGCTGGCCTTTTTAGGTGATGTCAGCGCAGAGAAGCAACAGGCGTTGTCGCAACTAGCCGGACGCATTCGCCAGCCAGGTTTTACGCTCAAACTGGATGATGCCGGGCAATGGCTGCGTTCGCGGGTCGTGTGGCTGGGGATGCGTCAGCCACCGCGCGGACTGTTACAACTGGCGAATATGCTGCGGGCGCAGGCCGCACGCAGCGGGTGTTATCAAAGCCCGCAGCCGTTTCACCCACACATCACGCTGCTGCGCGATGCCGGACACGCGGTTCCCATCCCCCCACCGGGCTTTGGCTGGTCATTTCCGGTCACGGAGTTCGCACTTTACTCCTCTTCATTCGCACGAGGACGCACGCGTTATACGCAGCTGCAACGCTGGACGCTGACTGAATAATTAAAGGGACTGTTTATGCAATTTTCTCCACCTTTACAACCTGCAACGCTCATCCAGCGCTACAAGCGTTTTTTAGCGGATGTGATCACACCGGATGGCTCAACGTTAACGTTACACTGCCCAAATACTGGCGCGATGACCGGATGCGCCACCCCGGGTGATACCGTCTGGTATTCGACATCAGAAAATACTAAACGGAAATATCCACATACCTGGGAATTAACGCAAACCCAATCCGGGGCATTTATTTGTGTTAACACGCTGTGGGCCAATAGATTAACGAAAGAGGCGATTCAGCAGTCGCTAATTTCAGAAGTTTCAGGCTACAGCGTATTGAAAAGTGAAGTAAAATACGGCGCCGAAGGGAGCCGTATCGACTTTTTGTTACAGGCAGATTCCCGACCTGACTGCTATATTGAAGTGAAATCAGTCACGTTGGCGGAAAAAGAGCAGGGTTATTTTCCCGATGCCATCACTGAACGAGGTCAGAAGCATCTTCGGGAATTGATGAGCGTAGCGGCTGAAGGCAAGCGGGCAGTGATATTTTTCGCCGTGCTGCATTCAGCTATTACACGGTTTTCACCCGCGCACCATATCGATGCAAAATATGCGCAATTATTAGTTGAAGCACAGCTTAAGGGGGTAGAAATTCTGGTTTATAAAGCGGAACTTTCTGCCCATGGCATGACTCTTAAAGAGCCGTTGCCCATTACCTTGTAATGGTGTAAACATTTGGTTAATTAGTATTCTGGGCGCGTGGGCAAATACGCTTTTCCTCACAGGGTTGTCAAGTGTTACGTTTAGATAATTGCTATCCGGAAAAGCATCTGCTATTTATAGCGACCTGATTTTTCCCCCGAACATGGGGATCGATAGTGCGTGTTAAGGAGAAGCAACATGCAAGAAGGGCAAAACCGTAAAACATCGTCCCTGAGTATTCTCGCCATCGCTGGGGTGGAGCCGTACCAGGAGAAACCGGGCGAAGAGTATATGAACGAAGCCCAGCTGTCGCACTTCAGGCGTATTCTTGAGGCATGGCGTAATCAACTTAGGGATGAAGTTGATCGCACCGTATCTCATATGCAAGACGAAGCGGCTAACTTCCCTGATCCGGTGGACCGCGCCGCGCAGGAAGAAGAATTCAGCCTTGAGCTGCGTAACCGTGACCGTGAGCGCAAACTGATCAAAAAGATCGAGAAGACGCTGAAGAAGGTAGAAGACGAAGATTTCGGCTACTGCGAATCGTGCGGCGTAGAAATTGGTATTCGCCGTCTGGAAGCGCGTCCGACAGCCGATCTGTGTATCGACTGCAAAACGCTGGCAGAAATCCGCGAAAAACAGATGGCAGGTTAATTCCGGTCATTTTTACCACGTTTACTAAAGGCGGGAGTTTCTCCCGCCTTATTATTTGTCAGTCCGTAAAATGAGCGATTCACACTATATTGGCCGCTTCGCCCCTTCCCCCTCCGGCGAACTGCACTTCGGTTCACTGATTGCCGCCCTCGGCAGTTACCTGCAGGCTCGTGCCCGTCGCGGAATCTGGCGAGTACGCATTGAAGATATTGATCCCCCTCGTGAAGTTCCCGGTGCCGCAGATACGATCCTGCGTCAGCTGGAACATTACGGCCTGCACTGGGATGGCGATATTTTATGGCAATCCCAACGCCACGAAGCCTACCGCGAGGCGCTTACCTGGCTGCATCAGCAGGATCTGAGCTATTACTGCACCTGTACGCGAGCGCGTATTCAAAGCGTCGGCGGTATTTACGACGGTCACTGCCGTGAGTTACGCCTCGGGCCAGAACAGGCGGCCGTCCGTATTAAACAACGCCATCCCGTGATGCAGTTTACTGACCGGCTACGCGGTGTGATTCAGGCTGACCCGCAACTTGCTGGTGAAGATTTTATCATCCACCGCCGCGACGGGCTGTTTGCCTATAACCTCGCCGTCGTAGTTGATGACCACTTTCAGGGCGTAACTGAGATTGTTCGCGGCGCCGATCTCATCGAACCCACGGTGCGGCAAATCTCTTTGTATCAGCAGTTTGGCTGGCAAGCGCCTGACTATATTCATCTTCCGCTGGCGCTCAACGAACAAGGCGCTAAACTTTCAAAACAAAATCATGCACCTGCGCTACCACAAGGCGATCCGCGCCCGGTGATTATTGCCGCGCTACGCTTTCTCGGCCAGCGTGCCGATATCCCGTGGCAGGAGATGCGTGTGGACCAGATCCTGGAGTTTGCCGTTGAGAACTGGCGTCTGACAACAGTGCCAGAATCAGCGATCTTAAATCCGGCATTCTCAAATGCGCCACGCTGAGCTATGATTAGCCGCTATTTTTACACAGCAACACTTGTTCTGATTGAAGTTTGACACTACCGAGGTGCACTATTTTTACCCGAGTCGCTAATTTTTGCCGCAAGGTGCTAAGCCGCGAGGAGCGCGAGGCTGAGCTCGCCGTCGCCCGTCCACATATGACGGTAATTCCGCGTGAGCAGCACTCTATCTCCCGCAAAGATATCAGTGAAAATGCCCTGAAGGTAATGTACAGGCTCAATAAGGCCGGATACGAGGCATGGCTGGTTGGCGGTGGTGTACGCGATCTTTTGCTGGGCAAAAAGCCGAAAGATTTTGATGTCACTACTAACGCAACGCCGGATCAGGTGCGTAAACTGTTTCGTAACTGTCGCCTGGTCGGTCGCCGTTTCCGTCTGGCTCATGTCATGTTCGGTCCAGAAATTATCGAAGTGGCGACGTTCCGCGGCCATCATGAAGGCAGCGAAGCCGATCGTACCACGTCGCAACGCGGGCAAAACGGTATGTTGCTGCGCGACAACATCTTCGGCTCCATTGAAGAAGATGCCCAACGTCGCGATTTCACGATAAACAGCCTGTATTACAGCGTGGCCGATTTCACCGTGCGTGATTACGTCGGCGGTATGCAGGACCTCGAAGAGGGCATCATTCGCCTGATCGGTAATCCGGAAACGCGCTATCGCGAAGATCCCGTGCGTATGCTGCGCGCCGTGCGCTTTGCCGCCAAGCTCGACATGCGTATCAGCCCGGAAACCGCAGAGCCGATCCCGCGTCTGGCAACGCTGCTGAACGACATTCCTCCTGCACGCCTGTTTGAAGAAGCACTTAAGCTGTTACAGGCGGGCTATGGGTATGAAACCTATAAAAAACTGCGTGAGTACAGCCTGTTCCAGCCGCTGTTCCCAACCATTACACGCTACTTCACCGAAGACGGTGACAGCCCGATGGAACGCATTATCGCTCAGGTGCTGAAGAATACCGATAACCGCATTAACAATGATATGCGCGTTAACCCGGCGTTCTTGTTTGCCGCGATGTTCTGGTATCCGTTACTGGAAGCCGCGCAGAAAATTGCGCAAGAAAGCGGTTTGGCCTACTACGACGCTTTCGCGCTGGCAATGAACGACGTGCTGGACGAAGCCTGCCGCTCGCTGGCGATCCCGAAACGTCTGACCTCGCTAACCCGCGATATCTGGCAGTTGCAATTACGTATGTCCCGTCGTCAGGGTAAACGCGCCTGGAAGCTGATGGAACATCCAAAGTTCCGCGCAGCTTATGACCTGTTAGCACTGCGTGCCGAAGTAGAACACAACGCTGAACTGCAACGACTGGCGAAATGGTGGGGTGAATTCCAGGTTTCCGCGCCGCCGGAACAAAAAGGCATGCTGAACGAACTGGATGAAGAGCCTGACGTACGCCGTCGCCATCGCCGCCCGCGTAAGCGTGCGCCGCGTCGCGAAGGTAGCGCGTGACCGTCGTTTATATCGCCATCGGCAGTAATTTAGCTTCTCCCCTGGAGCAGGTGAATGCTGCCGTGCAAGCGATCGGCGAAATCCCTGACAGCTGTATCGTTGCGGTTTCTTCGTTTTATCGTACCCCCCCGTTGGGTCCACAGGATCAGCCCGACTATCTGAACGCCGCCGTGGCTCTGGATACCGCTCTCGCCCCCGAAGCGTTGCTGGATCATACCCAGCGAATTGAACTGCAACAGGGCCGGGTGCGCAAAGCTGAACGCTGGGGACCGCGCACGCTGGATCTGGATATTATGTTGTTCGGCGATGAGGTGATTAACACGGAACGTTTAACCGTGCCGCACTACGATATGAAAAATCGTGGCTTTATGTTGTGGCCATTATTTGAAATTGCGCCAGAGCTGCATTTTCCTGATGATGGCAAGTCGTTGACTGAGTACCTGACACGCCTTCCGGCTCGCCCTACCCGCTGGTAACACTATTCACGCTGCTGAAATACGCTGTTCATAAAAAGGCACACCATCAGGTCGATTAGCCAGATGTAAGCCCGACCTACGCTCTGGTAAAAATCAATGACGCCAGCGATGTACAGAAAGCGGCAATGACAACCGGCATCACAAAATTTAACTTCATATCCTCCCGTGTCAAACAGTCAGCAGTTAAGGCAGGATATGTACAATCAACTACGCCTATACTTTAACTTATAGCTGACAATCAACACAGCCCCCCCAACATTCAAAAAACATAATTCAATCTCCCAAATGTATTCCTCTCAAAAAAACAAAGAAAAAATGGCAACAATAATAACGATTTAGTTTTCCTTAATTGTCAATATACAAATTCTAACGAAACCATAAATAATAGACAACACGCAACCAATAAAATAAAAGTATATTTAAATTGCATCAAAACAAAAAAACAATAACTAAATAATATTTAAGAATATCTTAATACACAATTATCCAATGAATACATATAGTTAAAAGCGCCACATAAACAATAAATTTGACATTGATAACTTGACGCGAAATAAAATTCACAAAACAGATATGTCTCACAAAAAACATTCACCCGTAGAACATTTACATAATCAAATACACGGATAAAATATATTTGTCTGTAATGACATTTTTTAACAAGGATATTTCAACATGAAATTAAAGTTAATTGCTTTATCCCTGGTGCTGTCTGCAGCATCGTCTTCAGCATTTGCCGCACTAGATGGTGGTCAGCTGAATTTTGCCGGTCTGGTTAGTGATAACACTTGTACGCCACACGTAAACGGTGGCAGTCAGGATGGTCAGATACAACTTAATACCGCAGTTTCTGCCGATATTACAGCTGGTGTTTCAGCGACAGCGCCTGGTGTGCAGCCGGAACCTTTCTATATCACCGTCGACTGTGGTGCTACTTCAGCAAACAAGAGTGCAAAGCTGAGCATGGCATCTACCTTTTTCAGCAATAACAACGGCACGCTGAACAACGATGACTCCATCACCAGTCCGGCAACAGGTGTTAACCTGGCTATCCACCAGGTTGATAACTCTGGTGCAAACCTGACGTACGACCAGGTCAAAATCAACGATCCTAGCGATATTCAGACCGCAACAATGACAACCGGCATCGCGAAATTTAACTTCGTCGTTTCCTATGTCAAAGAGTCAAATGCAGTGCCAGTGACTTCTGGTTACGTGAAATCAAACGCCGCTTATACAATCACTTACGAGTAATAAATTAAATATTTAAGGGAGTAACTTCTCGGCTAAAGATTACTCCCTCTTACTCACGACCATAAAGGAACTACGATGACCAGGACGTCTCGCTCTCTCTTTTCATTATTCTCTGCCGTATTGAGTTTCGCGGTTATTTTCCCGGCACAGGCAGATATTGTTCTTTCCGGTACGCGCATTGTCTATAAAGAGTCCCAAAAAGATGTGACTATTCGTCTGGAAAATAAAGGCTCCAGCCCGGCGCTAGTACAAACCTGGCTGGATGACGGTGAGCAAAATGCCGATCCCAGCACGATCAATGTTCCGTTTAATGCCACACCTCCCGTTGCACGTATCGAACCTGGTCGCGGGCAAACGGTGAAATTAACATATACCAATAGCATCTCTTTGCCAAAAGATCGCGAAAGTATTTATTGGTTTAACGTTCTGGAAGTTCCACCCAAAATCAACGAGGCGGGCTCTAAAGATAAAAATATCTTACAACTGGCATTCCGTACCCGAATAAAAATGTTTTATCGTCCTTCAGGTCTTACTGATATAGCTTCTGACGCGCCGAAAAAGCTGCAATGGCAATTACGCAATAAAAATGGTCAGGCCGTCGTGCATGTCATTAACCCCACAGGATATTTCGTCTCATTTAACAGCATAAGCGCCATCGTAGGCGGAAAGAAATACAATATTAAAAATTCAATGATCGCCCCTAAAAGCGAATCTGAACTTAGTGTAGCCGGATTAAACGGCAGTCCCGGAAAAGCCACTATCGATTATATTGCAATCAGCGACTTTGGTGGTCCTATTAATGGGAAGGTGGAGATTTAATATCTGTAATTATATTTCTGGATACGTCAATGAAACAGCCGTCAAATAAATTAAAAGTAACGTTCCTTGCACGGTTTGTTATGTTTGTTGCATTTTCTGGCAGCATCGATGCATGGGCTGAAAACGAAAAACTGGAATTTGACAGTTCCTTTTTGATGGGACCGGGATCGAGCAGCGTCGATCTTAGCCGTTATTCTGACGGTAACATCATTTCACAGGGTATCTATGATGCCAGTGCCTACGTCAATAACGAATTGGTGAACTCACTGAAAGTTGAGTTTATTGAAACTGGAGATAAACGCGCTACCAGGATCTGTATTACCCCCAAAATGCTCAGTCAACTGCACATCCGCCTACCGGATGAGATCCCAGCAGAAGCCGTGTGGAAAAAAAGAGAAGAGAGCATCGACAACTGCCTCGACCTGACGAAGACAATTCCGCTGTCGACAGTGCATTATGACGGAGGGGATCAGCGTCTGGATATCGGCGTCCCACAAATGTGGGTACAGAAAGGTTTTGCCAATTTCGTTGACCCATCATTGTGGGACAATGGTATTCCAGCAGCCATGCTGTCATACAATCTCAGTGCCTGGAAAAACGAAAATGACTACGGTACCGAAGATAGCGTGTATGCGGGCTTTAACGGCGGCATCAACCTTGGTGCATGGCATTTTCGCGCGCAGGGCAACTACTCATGGCAGAAAGACGGCAGCAGCGAAACTGAATTTCAAAATCGTTATATTCAGCGGGATATCGCCGCCCTGCGCTCTCAACTGGTGATTGGCGAGTCCGGCACCAGCGGTGAGAGTTTCGATACCGTCAACTTGCGCGGCGTTCGTCTGTACAGCGAATCACAGATGCTGCCGCCGCAGCTTGCCAGCTACGCGCCAACTATCCGTGGTGTTGCCAAAAGCAACGCCAAAGTCACCATTACGCAAAACGGCTACAAAATTTACGAGACCACAGTTCCACCGGGGCCGTTTGCCATTGACGATCTGTCACCGTCTGGTTATGGCGCCGACTTAGAGGTCACCATCACCGAGGCCGACGGCTCGAAACATACCTTTAGCCAGGCCTTCTCGTCGCTGGTGCAGATGATGCATCCTGGCGTCGGCAGCTGGGATATTAGCGTGGGCCAGGTAAATGACGATAGCCTGCATGATGAACCCGGCCTCGCACAGGGGACGTTTTACTACGGCTTTAACAGCACCTTTACCGGTTTTAGCGGCATTCAGGCCACTGACAATGGTTATTTAGCCGGACTGCTGGGCGTGGGCATGAACACCCTCCTCGGCGCCGTCTCTTTTGACGTAACCCAATCACAGGCCGAGATCCCCGACGACAAAACCTACCGTGGGCAGAGCTACCGCGTATCGTGGAACAAATTTTTCGTGCCCACGGATACTTCATTGAACATCGCGGCCTATCGCTATTCCACCCAGGATTATCTGGGGCTAAGCGATGCGCTGAGCATTATTGACGATGCCGAGTACAACACCAGCAATAACGCTCGCAGCATGAATAACTTTTCGCGCATGAAAAATCAGTTCACCATCAGCCTGAACCAGAGCCTGAAAAGCGATAATATCAACTACGGCTCACTCTATCTGACTGGCAGTTGGGCTGACTACTGGGTAACCAATGATTCACGCAGCAGTTTTTCCGCAGGCTACAGCAACAGTATCGGCTGGGCTACTTATAGCGTAAACCTGCAGCGCACCTACGACGAAGACAATAAACGCGACGATTCAGTCTACCTGAGCGTAACGATTCCGTTGGATAAACTACTGGGCACCGATCGCGATAGCGGCGGCTTCCGCACTCTGAATAGCAGCATCAACAGCGATTTCAACGGCGGCAACCAGTTCAACACCAGTGCCAGCGGCTACAGCGCAGACAACCGCTGGAGCTATAGCGTCAGTACTGCATATAACATGGAAAAAGAGGATAAAGACCTCTCTACCATCAGCTCCTTCATCAGCTACGACTCCAGCTACGGCAATATCGCCGCCTCGGCGTCAGCCAGCAACGATAGCTCACGCCAGTACTCCTTAAACACTGACGGCGGCTTTGTGCTGCATAGCGGCGGCTTAACCTTCAGTAATCAAAGCTTTGGCGACAGCGATGCGCTGGTCGTGATCGACGCGCCCGGTGCGCAGGGGGCTCGCATTGACTATGGTAACAGCACCATTGACCGCTTTGGCTACGGCATCGGCAGTTCACTCACACCGTACCGGGAAAATATTGTCTCGCTCGACATTGATGATCTGAATAACGACGTCGAATTGAAGAATACTAGCGCCACCGTGATCCCGCGGCGCGGCGCGGTAGTCGTCAGCAAGTTCGAAACTGACCAGGGAAAATCTGCGATTATCAATCTGTTACGAAGCGATCGCCAGCCCGTGCCGTTCACGGCAGAAGTCTACGACCTGAACAATAACCTGTTAGGTACAGTAGGTCAGGGTAGCCAGGCTTTTGTACGCGGAATCGTTGAAAGTGGCGATCTCGAAGTACGCTGGATCCAGCAGAACCAAACGCAGCGCTGTCGTTTGCACTATCAGGTCGACTCAGGCAACGAAAAACTGCTCGGGAAAACCATCGTCCTGAGCGCTGTGCCCTGCAAAATGCAATAGATTACGAGGATAAAGAATGAAAACACACCGCGTAGTCACCCCGTCAACGCTCGTTATTGCGCTGCTGGCACCGCCAGGCTTTGCTTCCACTCAAGGTTTAAGTCTGGATTTCACCGCAGTAATTGAAGAGACAACCTGCGTAATGAACATCTCCAGCCTCAGCAACGCAACACTCAGCGGCAGCGGTACACAGTATCAACTCACCATTCCGAATATCGGTATCGCGGAGCTGCTTAACGTTACCGCCAGTACTGAGGGCAGCTTCAAACTGCAGCCGAAAGAGTGTAACAACGAAATCACCTCTCTGACGATGACAGTACAAGGCACCACGCTGACTGGCAGCGAGTATATGTTGCAAAACGCGCTGAACAGCAATAATGCGGAAAATGTTGGTCTGGGCTTTAAACCGAAGGGCGGCGACGAAAACAGCCGCTTTAAGCTCAACGGCGCACAAAATATTACCTGGAGCCAAAGTCAAATCGCTGACGGAATGGATCTGAGCGCTTTTTTCCGCCGCGCCAGCACCTCGCTGACCCCAACGCCCGGCGACTTTCAGGCCAAAGCAACCTTTACGTTTACCTATGAATAGCAGAGAGGCTGGACTGATGCGATATCTGTTACCGCTGTGTACCGCACTGGCGGTGCTCCTCAACATTTCCCCGGCCCTGGCGGGCGTAAACTCGCTGGAATTAACGGTTTCCACCACCATTACGCCCTCAACCTGCCTGGCCACCCTGCACGACGAAAGCGGCACGGCAAATGCGGTTGTGGATATGGGTGACGTCTATATTCCGCAGATCGTTAATAAGAGTAAATCGCGCGCCTTTTCACTGGTGTTCAGTGACTGCGTCGGGCTTGCCAAAAAACAGGCTACCGTCACCCTGACAGCCAAAACCGGCTGCGACGGTGCCTCCGGCGGTGGTAACGGGTTTCGCAACGCGCTCAACGGCAGCGATGACGCCGCAGGTGTTGCGGCGGAAATCTGGGCGGGCGCCCCCCCTGAAGCCAGTGGCAGCAAACAGCTGCGTTGCGCCAGCCCGGCGCAACAGCTTATCGATCTGGTCGAAGCCAGCGATACCACCACCATCGTCTGGCCCCTCAGTGCCCGTATCGTGCTGGCCTCGGGCAGTACGATCACCGATTTACACACTGGCTCATTCTCGACTCAGGGCCTGTTCACTATTTCTTATGAGTAAATTGTGATGAGTAAATTATTGTGCAGCGCTGCGGCTTATGGCTTATGGCTTATGGTGCCCCTGAGCCAGGCCGATACCGACGTCGAAATCAAAGCCAACGTCGTCAACACCAGTTGTCAGATCTCGGTCGACAACAACGGGCTGGTCAGCCTCGGCACCAAGGGCATCGACTATTTTGCCAACGGCGTGACGGCAGAAGACCCTTACCAGGGCGGCAGCACCTTCTACGTGCACGTAAAAGAGTGTATGCCGGTCAGCGGCAAAGCCCCCTCAAAGCTCACCGTCTTTTTTTCGCCGCTGTCTGGCAGCTTCGCCACAGGCTCGACGCAAATTTTCGCCAATGATGACACCACTGGTGCGAAAAACGTCGGGGTGGTGATTTTCTCAGTTAACGACGCCAACAACGTATACAACGTGATGAACACCGACGGTACGCCACGTAGCAGCTTCGACGTTACCGCCGCCAACTACGCTGACAGCCGCTATTCGTTTTACGCCCGGATGCAGAAAATACAGTCCGGCCAGTCCATCGTTAGCGGCCCGGTAAAGTCCAGCGTACTGGTGTCGGTGTATTACGAATAATAAAAGGATAATGATTATGAGAAGGAATACACCAGGGCAATATCGTAAGCATAAAGGATGGCAGACAACGCTTTCCATTATTTCCCCCGCCCTACTGTCAGCTCTGATGTTAATTTCTGCCGAGTGTTTCGCCCAGACGCAAACTTATGTATTAGGCGAGCATCAAGAGAACTGGATGTACGGAGGGCCAACAAGGGATGGTACGAAGAAATTCATTTACCCCACCGGGCGCACCGTCTATTTTAGCCGTACCACAGAACTGGCCCCCGCTAACGTGACGATAAACTGGAACGCCAACCACGGCTCCAGCACTGAGGACGATAGCCTTTTTTGTAACGTTTCCGCACAGGGCACCGGCAACCCGTTATCTCTGGAATCGGGTCTCGTTTCTGCGGGAAGCTATGGCGGAGTAGAAATTTTCAAGACGAATATTACCGGGCTCTACTTCTCTCTGGCGCTACGCAGTTTCAGTGCATATACACATAAAGTTGACGCTATCTCTAACCCATTATCCATCCGAAGTGGGGTAATGCATAACGCGTTGACGCTATCAGACGCTGATGGCTGTGGTGGGCCTAATGGACCGGATAAGAACCCAAACTCAACAAATTACTACACGTGGGGTGGATTAGGGTTTTATGCGGCAATTACATTTTATACCGATCAAACCTATACCCCCAGCAGTTCAACAATCAGTCTGCTCAAAACGGGCAATTATCATGTGCGTATCTGGAATGAAAACCCTGGCGCAGGAATTACCGGTTATTACCAGAATGTGACCTTCGATATCAGCGCCGTCACCGTCGCCGAACCCACCTGTACCACCCAGCCGGTCGCCAGCGGCAGCAGCGTCAGCGGCACCACCGTTAATTTAGGCAGCTACAGCCCGAACGATATCATCAATGGTGCAACCGCCGTGCCGTTTGCGATCAAGCTGGCAGGCTGTAAGGGGCTGCGCAATATTAACGTCACGCTCGCGTCCACCACCGTCGCAACCGATACCACCCTGCTCGGCAACATGCTCACCCTCAACCATGCCACCGGCGTGGGGCTGGAAATTCGCGGCGCAGCCAATAACTACAGCCCGCAAACGTTGATGATTCCGAATGAATCCACCTCGGTATATAACGATCAGCGCAACACCTCCGGGGATGACAACATCTATGGGGCCAGCGAAAACGGCAAGGTACAAACCCATACGCTGAATTTCCTCGCCACGCTTAAGCGCGACAGCAATCAGAAAATCGGCTCTGGTAACTTTAAGGCCAACGGTATCTTTACCATCGACTACCCTTGATAATTGTTCATCCCCCCCCTTTGTGGGATTTCCCCACAAAGGGCTAACGTTCCCGCCCCCCTTCCCCTACAATGCGCCTATTGCATTCATACAATCTATGACCAACAGGGGTTATGATGAAACCAACCACCATCGCCTTGCTGCAGAAATACAAGCAGGAAAAGAAACGCTTCGCCACCATTACCGCCTACGACTACAGCTTTGCCAAACTGTTCGCCGACGAAGGCATCAATGTGATGCTGGTCGGCGACTCGCTGGGCATGACCGTTCAGGGACATGATTCCACGCTTCCTGTGACCGTTGAAGATATCGCTTATCATACCCGTGCCGTCCGCCGTGGCGCTCCTAACTGTCTACTGCTTTCCGATCTCCCATTTATGACGTACGCCACGCCGGAACAGGCGTTTGAAAACGCCGCGGTGGTTATGCGTGCGGGCGCCAACATGGTCAAAATTGAAGGCGGCGCGTGGCTGGTTGATACGGTGAAAATGCTCACCGAACGCGCCGTACCGGTTTGCGGCCATCTGGGGTTAACCCCGCAGTCGGTGAACGTGTTTGGCGGCTATAAAATTCAGGGCCGCGGCGATGCCGGACAAGTGCTGCTGGATGACGCGCTGGCCTTAGAAGCCGCTGGCGCTCAGCTGTTGGTGCTGGAGTGCGTGCCGGTTGAGTTGGCGAAGCGCGTCACTGAAGCACTGTCTATTCCGGTTATCGGTATTGGCGCAGGTAACGTCACAGACGGGCAAATTCTCGTCATGCACGATGCGTTTGGCATTACCGGTGGTCATATCCCGAAATTTGCGAAGAATTTCCTCAATGAAGCAGACGACATGCGCGCCGCAGTGCGGCAGTATATGACTGAAGTGGAGTCCGGCGTTTACCCGGGCGAAGAACACAGCTTCCATTAATTTATCCGCCAGCACGCCATTACGCCGGATGGTGACGCTACGCGCCTTATCCGGCCTACATCTTCACGCGTAGGCCTGATAAGCGAAGCGCCATCAGGCATCGTATTTAAGGAGTCTTGTTGTGTTAATTATTGAAACCCTGCCGCTGCTGCGCCAGCATATTCGTCGTCTGCGTCAGGAAGGTAAACGCATCGCACTGGTTCCCACCATGGGAAATCTGCACGACGGCCATATGAAGCTGGTCGATGAGGCAAAAGCCCGGGCTGATGTGGTAATCGCCAGCATTTTCGTCAACCCGATGCAGTTTGACCGACCGGACGATCTGGTGCGTTATCCGCGCACACTGCAGGAAGATTGTGAAAAGCTGAACAAGCGCAAAGTCGATTATGTTTTTGCACCAGCCGTTGAGGAAATCTATCCACAGGGTCTGGAAGGCCAGACTTTTGTTGAGGTTCCCGGTCTCTCCACCATGCTGGAAGGTGCCAGCCGTCCGGGCCATTTCCGTGGCGTTTCCACTATCGTCAGCAAGCTGTTCAACCTTATCCAGCCTGACCTCGCCTGCTTCGGCGAGAAAGATTTCCAACAGTTGGCGCTGATCCGCAAAATGGTGGCGGATATGGGTTATGACATTGAGATCGTTGGCGTGCCGATTATTCGCGCCAAAGACGGCCTGGCGCTTAGCTCACGTAACGGTTATCTGACCGCAGAACAGCGTAAAATTGCGCCGGGTCTGCACAAAGTGATGAATAGCATCGCAGAAAAACTGATTGCGGGTAATCGTGAGTTGCAGGAGATTATTGCTATTGCCGAGCAGGAGCTGAATGAAAAAGGCTTCCGCGCCGACGATATTCAGATTCGTGATGCCGACACGCTGCTGGAGCTGACGGAAACCAGCAAACGCGCGGTGATTCTGGCTGCCGCCTGGCTGGGTCAGGCGCGTCTGATCGATAATCAAAGCGTTACATTAGCCCAGTAGACAGGGGTTAAAAATCGGGCAATACTGCCTGAGAATTTCTCAAAGCAGGCTAGTTTCGTCTGCTTAGCCAAGGTAAACGACAGGGTATAGAAGTTATGATTCGCACCATGCTGCAAGGCAAGCTCCACCGCGTAAAAGTCACGCAGGCGGACCTGCATTACGAAGGCTCCTGCGCCATCGACCAGGATTTCCTCGATGCCTCAGGTATTCTGGAAAACGAAGCTATTGATATCTGGAACGTAACCAACGGTAAACGTTTCTCAACCTATGCAATTGCGGCTGAACGCGGCTCCAGAATAATCTCGGTGAACGGAGCAGCGGCGCATTGCGCTGATGTTGGCGATATTGTCATTATCGCCAGCTTCGTCACCATGTCTGACGAAGAAGCCCGCACCTGGCGTCCGAAAGTGGCCTATTTTGAAGGCGACAACGAGATGAAGCGCACCGCGAAAGCTATTCCGGTACAGGTTGCCTGAATATATATAGCTCATTCACTTAACTATCATTATAGTGAATGAGCTCCTCCTCACAAATTATATTACCAACTCAAATATCAATTACCTATATAATCACACCCCCATATTTCATATGTAATTGATTTAAGAAACTCTTAATACCATCTGTAGATTTAATCACCCCCGAGCTATTTAGTTTTCAAAACAACGATAATAAACTCACATTCGAAATAACATTTCAACCTAAGCAGATATATTTAACGATATATTTGCACATTATTGTATTCAAAATATGGATATTAAAATGTCTTTAAAAAAAATAAGTATGGCTGCTGCGGTAGCAATGGCTCTGAGTGCAGGTTCTGCAATTGCTGCAACCCCTGATACAGGTACTATTACTTTCCACGGTATGGTTTCCAATAACACCTGCCAGGTTTCTCTGGATCAGAAAATCGACCAGAGCGGTAACGACTTCGACGTTACTCTGGATACCGTTTTCGTAAAAGACTTTGCAAATGCGCTGGGCGCATCCAGCACCCTGGGTGAGAAGAAATTCAACCTGTCTCTGACCGGCTGTGACCCAGATACAATTAAAAAGGCATCTGCACAGTTCAAGTCATGGGCAGGTACTACTTCTTCTGACTCCGGTCTGCTGATTCCACCATCAAATGCTGAAGGCGCTGCTCAGAACGTTAACCTGGTGCTGAGCAACGATGGTAACTCTGCTACCGATCAGATCAAAATTGACCAAACCAACAACACTCAGAAAGTAACCATCGATGGCGCCGGTACAGGCAACCTGTACTACAAAGTGGCTTATACCCAGGGTCAAAAATGGGATGCAACAAATAGCCCAGTATCTGCTGGTACCGTGCAGGCACAAGTTGCCTTCACTATGATTTACGAATAATACTTTCGTATTTCATTAAAGTAATGAATCCCCCAGCCTGACTGGGGGATTATCAATATCATTCCAACAGGAAGTGGAAAATGTATAATAAATCTGTATTTAAAGGATTAAAAACGGCATTATTTTTAATACCATGTCTGGTCACCTTTCAGGCAAGCGCTGATATTGTTATTTCTGGTACACGAATTATTTATCCTCAGTCTTCTAAAGATGTCATCGTCGATCTCGACAACCGAGGTAATAAACCTCTTTTGGTTCAAACATGGTTAGATGACGGTCGTGAAGACGTTGACCCTCAGGAACTTAAATTACCCTTTGTGATCACCCCACCAGTATCACGCATCGATCCGAAAAAAGGGCAGTCTGTGCGTATTACCTACATGGGTAAACCGCTGCCACAGGATCGTGAATCACTCTTTTGGTTTAACGTATTAGAAATCCCGCCAAAATCAAAAGCAAAAGACGGTGAAAGCCTCAACCTACTTCAGTTGGCATTCCGTACACGTATTAAATTCTTCTTCCGTCCAGAAGGATTAAAAGGTTCTCCTCTCGATGCCGCAGATAATGTCACCTGGACTCAGAAGACAGAGGGAAATAATGTGCAACTTATTGCACATAATGCGTCACCGTATAATGTCGCTATCTCCGCTGTAAAACTGAAAACCACGCAAAAATCCTTTGAGGTTGAACATAAATCAATTCTGCCGTTTAGCGATATAGCCATGACCATCAAAGGATTATCGTCAACGGCCTCTGGGAACGTGCTGTTTGAAACGATTAACGATAGCGGCGGTGTTGATAAACATGAAGCCATAGTGAAATAGTTCTTATTAATTAATAAAACATTATAGCCTTCACTCCGCGGATAGCTTCTGTCCGCTATGATTAAATGGAACTGCCATGTTGTTTCGACGCTCTCTACTCTGCATTGCCATTAATGCGACATTATCGTTGCATGCATATGCAGAAAATAAAGTCCCCGTTGAAAACACGACTGAAAGTGAAGAAGCGGTCGAGTTTAACGATCAGTTTTTACTGAATGGCGGTACAAATATTGACGTTAGCCGTTTTGCACGTGGCAACCCTGTTGCTCCAGGGACATATCGTACCAAGATCAGTCTTAACAATAAGTTAAAATCAACAACGGATATAACATTTAAAGATAACGGAACGCCACGCGCGACACCTTGCATAACGAAGCTGTTGTTAACACAAAGCGGTATTGATCTCAGTGAACTCGATGACTCTGTGGACAACGAAGATAATGAAACATGCATTGATATTAAAACATCTTTTTCAGGTGCAACGACGAATTACGACAGTGGCAAACAGATCTTAGATCTCATTTTTCCGCAAATCTATATCCTCAAGCGCCCTGAAGGTTACGTCGATCCTTCGCTGTGGGAAGATGGTATCCCAGCCGCGCTGGTGTCTTATGACATCAACGGCTGGCATAGCGAAGGTAACGGTACGACATCTGAAAGTGCTTATATGGGCCTGCGTTACGGGCTCAATATGGGAGCATGGCGTCTGCGTTCACGGGGCAACCTGGCATGGGACAAGGATAACGGCAGTAAATACTCCAGCCAGGATATTTATCTGCAACGCGATATCACCGCCCTTACAGGACAGTTTGTCATCGGTGACTCCTATACGCGTGGCGAAGCTTTCGATTCGTTGAGCCTTCGCGGAGCACGTATATACAATGACGACCGTATGCTGCCAACAGGCTCGACCGGTTATGCACCGGTTATCCGTGGTACGGCGAACAGTAACGCCAAAGTCTCTGTTGTGCAGAGCGGCAATAAAATCTACGAAACATCTGTACCACCGGGACCTTTTGAAATTAATGACCTGAGCACAACAGGTTATGGTAACGATCTTATCGTCACGGTCGAAGAATCTGACGGAAGTAAACGTACGTTTACCGTTCCATTCTCTTCCGTCACTCAGATGCTGCGCCCTGGCTCAGCACGCTGGGACTTTGGCGTGGGTGAATTAAATAACGACTCACTCGCTGAAAGGCCCAAAATAGGTTACGGCACGCTCTACTACGGTATAAACAATACCTTCACAGGCTATGCTGGCGTGCAGTACAGCGATATGGACTTCTACGCAGGCATCGCGGGCCTGGCGATGAATACCACCCTGGGTGCATTTGCGTTTGATATCACACAATCGCATGCCGATATCGAGGGCCTGGATACGCTCACCGGTAAAAGTTATCGATTAACGTACAGTAAACAGATTGAACAAACGAACACCTCCTTTAACGTAGCGGCTTATCGTTTCTCTACAGAGGATTACCTAAGTTTGAATGACGCTGCACAACTGCAAGACAGTGTTAAGCAGCAGAAATACGCCAACCGTAGCTATGAATCAAATAATGCACTGTATGACGACTATCAGCGCACCAAAAACCAGATTCAGCTCAGTATCAACCAACCGCTCAAAGCAGGTGAAAACGATCTCGGATCCCTGTTTATCAATGGGACATGGCAGGATTACTGGAACGGGGTAGGGTCAAATTCCGACTACAACATCGGATACAACAATAGTTTTACTTACGGTAGCTACAGTATTTCTGTTCAACGCTCTTACGATCAGGACGGGAAAAAAGATGACAGCATTTATGTAAATCTGAGCATTCCGTTAAGCGTTTTCGCCAAAGACAGTACTCATAGCGGTGGCTTCTCTAATATTAATATGGGATTACGTTCCGATCTTAAAGGCGGTACCAGCTTTAACAGTTCTGCCAGTGGCAATACAAAAGACAATGAGGTCAGTTATTCCATCAGCACTGCGTCTAATAGCGGTAATTATGGTGATACAAACCAACTCAGTGGATTTACATCCTGGAATAGCGGCTACGGCCCATTAGGCGTATCAGCTTCATTTTCTGACGATAATAGTAAGCAATATTCCGCAACCTATAGTGGCGGCATGGTATTGCATTCCGGTGGTATTGCGTTTGCACCAGGCAGTATTGGTGATAATGACTCCATCGCACTCGTTAAAGCCAGCGGGGCTACGGGTGCAGGCGTGGGATATGGTAACGGTAAAATTGGCGACTCAGGCTACGGAATTTTACCGTATATGTCTGCCTATCGTGAAAATAGAGTCTCTCTGGATATTAGTTCACTGGAAAAAGACGTAGAAGTGAAAAATACCACAGAGACTACCGTACCTCGCAGCGGATCCGTTGTACTCATTAATTTCGAGACCGATGAGTCACGCTCTTTAGTATTAGAACTTCAGCGTAGCGATAAAGGTTTTATTCCTTTAGGCGCAGATGTCATGAATGAGAAAAATGAATCCGTCGGTACTGTAGGACAAGCCGGACAGGCTTATGTACGCGGAATTGAAGATCAAGGTGTTCTTCGCGTGGTATGGGGAAATGAAAACAATAGTGAATGTACCGTTCACTATAACATTTCAGGAAATACCACAAAGGCAGGGCTCACAACAGTCCTGAGCAACCAAGTGTGCCAAATGTAATTTTTAGGGAAAATAAATGAGAGTTTATATGAAAAAAAACCTCTTCAGCATGTCTGTCATTGCTTTGACAACACTGACATCGTTAGGGACGGCAAACGCCACTGACCTTAATGTGACCTTTACGGCTAATTTGTTGGAAACCACCTGTAACATGAAGCTGGTCGGTGGTACGGGTTCCGATACTGAACAAACGCTGAAAATCGGTGACAGCAACGGCCAGGTACGTCTGGATGCGGTTAAGGCTGGCACCGCAACGGCGAATTTTAAAATTGAAATCGTTGAGTGCCCTTCCTCACTGAGATCGCTGAAAACCACCGTTAAAGGTACACCAGCGGCTTCACTGCTAACAGGGCTGGTAAACCAAATAACTGTAGCTAATGGTGGCGCCAACTGGGCCGCTGTGACTATTGCTCGGGCGTCAGCACCGAATTCGCCCTTTAAAATTAACTCAACCACTGACAGCGAACGTCTTGTTTGGTCTGCTGCTGAAATTACCAATAAAGAAGTGCCGTTAATTGCCACTCTTAGCGAAACCAGTGCTGGAAAAATGACCATAGGTGATTTCTCGGCTGCTGGCACTTTTGAATTTACTTACGAATAATTTGAGCAAGAAGACGGAGCTCTACTATGAAAATTAATATGACTTATATCGCACTTTCCGTTTCTGCGCTCTTCTTTGCAGGAATGGCAAATGCAGCCATTACGGGAACCTCCAGCCTTAAAATGACGTTTGAGAGTAAAGTCGTATCCGGCACCTGTACAGCAAAACTGGTGAACGGAGCGGGGACACCGGCCTCTGAAATTGCGTTTGGCGATGTCTATAAGTCAGACCTGGTCAATAAAACCCGCGTTGAACCGCTAAAAATCACCTTCAGCGATTGCTCTGGCGTGGAAAAAGCCACGGTCGCCGCCGCGTCAACCACTGGCGGAAAGTGCTCAGGCACGAGTTTTGACGGTGATTCATACGGCGCTGGTTTAGCGACGGGATTTGAAGTGTGGTCTGGTCAGGTCGATTCAGGCGTAATGCTTAAGTGCAAAACCCCACCAGCCCCACAGGAAGTGACCATCGCTGGTGGTGTAGGCGAGTTTCCGATGAATTCACGTATCGTGATCGGTAAAGGCAACACGATCGCAGATGTCGGTACAGGTGCTGCGAGCGCGCCGGTCACATTCACTATCGCTTATCCGTAAGACAGGATTTATCATGCAACAATCACCGTTTACTCTGTGCCAGCCCGGTCTTGTGTTGCTCATCGGACTGGCTGGCGGATTATTGCCTGGCGTAAGCCAGGCAAGCTCAGGCATCAATGCAAACCTGACAGCCAATATTATCAACTCGACCTGTGAAATTAGCCTACAAAATGATGGCGAAATTTATTTGCCGACCGTCAAGCGCAGTTGGTTTTACAACAGTGATAATAGCGATCGTTTAACCCCTACTGATAATGAACCCGGTACACCATTTAGCATCATGGTTAACAGTTGTTCTGAAAATAATAATAGTGTCAAACAACTGAAGTTTACATTTACGCCAAAGTCAGGGTTCAGCGACAACCAGTACCAGGTATTTAAAAACAATGCCACAGCTGGCGCAGCTGAAAATGTTGGGGTTGTCGTTTTTTCCAAAGATTTAAAAACCAACGTGCTCAATGCCGATGGCAGTTCAAATTTATTGCTTGATGCTCAGAGTACCTGGCCAGGTGAATACTCATTTAGTGCCCGCTATCAAAACACAGGAGTTGTTTCTGCGGGTCTGGTGACCAGTCAGGCCACTGTCAATGTCACCTATGAATAGAAATGCCTGGAAAGGAAGAATATGTTCAAAAAACATGAAGGACATATATAAACAGGATTGATGGTTAACACTTGTGTGTTATATTTTGAAACGATATGCTCTGCACTTGAATGCCGTTTCAAGAACGGCTATAGCAATACCTCATCTAAATACAGTGGCGGAGCATTGCATTTGCTACTCTCGTGAGTCGGTAATATATTCACAGCTGAATTTACGACATTAAATGCCCCGGCAGTAATGAGTCGTAGGTTATACTAAAAATGCCAGTGGCTTTAAACAGGCCAGCAGAAACAGTTTAGTCGTTTCCGATGATTGTATTAGATATAAACTTGTTCCATCATTTCCCGTTGAACAACCTGCCATTACCCCTGCGGTTGATTAACTATCAGCCGCGACATCGTCTCCAGCGAATCCGTCCTTAAAATATAAAGCCTTTTCAATAAAAACTGATTATCTCCCGGCTTAACCTTCCCTCTCACCGTGGTGACCGCCATGTGGAATCCCGCGTCGCCTGCTGCTTTTACCGCCGTGGCGTTATAACCCCCAAACGGATACGAAAGATACAGAACGTGAGGATTAAACTGGGACAATGCCCGGCGCGAACGGGCGAAATCGAACAGAATATTATGATAGCTGCGACTCAGTAGGATCGGCCGGCGATTCGCATCAACCCGATGCAAAAAATGGGTATGCGACTGGAAGTCGAACACGTCCCGGATCTCGTTCAGTTCAGAGAGACTCATAAACTGCAGCGATTTCGGATCCCACTTCTGCGGGTGGCGCTTGATGCGTGAGGAGATGATAAACGCCGTGGCCTTCATGCCGTGCTGCTTCAAAATGGGGTAAGCATAACGGCTCACTGACTTGAGACCATCATCAAAAGTCAGCACCACCGCCCGCGCCGGGAGATTCATTTTATTCTGCACGTAGCCTTCCAGTTGATACATCGTCAACGTGGTGTAGCCGCGATCCTGAAGCCAGGCCATCTGGTTGCTGAAAGCGCGAACGGAGGTTGTGGTGGAGGTATGGCGAAAGCGGGTATTCTCTTCATCGCGCAAAATATGATGGTAGGTTAACACAGGGATACCGTTGTCTTCCTGCGCATCCAGCGCGCTAACATAGGCCAGTCGGCCACCAATGCGAATCTGGTACCAGGTCTGGTTGAGTCGGTCTTTAAGCTTGCTGATAATCGGATAACGCAGATTATCCGCCAGCACGCCAAACGGGGCGCTACCGACATCCGGAGCGTTATAAACCGATGTATCTTTCCAGGTTATCAGACTTTGGTTACTGAGCGGTTTATTGAGATCGCCCAGACCATCATCGACTTTCTGCCGCCCCTGAACGGGCTCCAGGTGTCCCTTATCAATAAACCCGGTGCCAAAACCAAAGGAAAATTCGTAATAGTCTGCCGCAATAGGCTCAACAGCGAGGATCTGCCCGGCGCGAATATTCCCAACCGTCACCATCTTATTGCCAATCTGCGCCCATACGGCGGCGGCTTCGGTGGTTTGCATATAACGAGCAGGCAAAGCCGCAGCGACGCTGCCAGAAAACAGGAGCAATAAAACAAGCAGAACGCGCATAACCATATGAGATAACCGAGGCGAGTAACCTCGGCTATTGTAGCAAAAGCATCATCAATACCAATGATTAATACTCATACAAATCATGCTTCAATACGAAGGGGGGATTTTTTTGTTGTTGATGCCAGAGGCTGGAGACTTCGGGGCCTCCAAGTGCGACGATGCAATCCCGAAACGCAGAACTGCTCAGCGATTCCCGTGACGAAATCATTCGCTCAAGCAATGGATAGCTGATACCTGAAATCACTTCACACTGGGGGTGTTTATGACTCATTAACGACGCTACACGGTAAGGCGCAGCCCCAGCCATATCCGTCAGAAATACCACACCCTCACCTGAATCTGTAGCATGCAGAGCATGGCACATCATGCGGCTTAGCATATTCGAGCTGAGTCCACGCCAAAAACTTACCGCCTGACATTGGGCCAACGGGCCGTACTTTTTCTCCAGACGATGCAGCATATCCTGTGCCTTATCGTCATGACAGGTAATTACCCAACCTAACATTGCCTACCTCCTTAGCAGGCAAGTAGTTTATCAGTGTGATAAATCCATAATGGTGACAAGCATCAAAAGTCTTCCTCTCCCAGGCAAGGAGAGGAAGAAAGAATTAGCTGCGCAGGCCGCGTCCGCGCTGAATCAGGTACCAGCACAGCAAATAAAACGCAGCGATAAACACCACCAGCACACCAAACGTGGTGGCCAGCGGAACATCATGAATCCCCAGAAAGCCGTAGCGGAAACCGCTAATCATGTAGACAATCGGGTTCAGATGCGACAGCCCCTGCCAGAACGGTGGCAGCAGCGTTAGCGAATAGAACACGCCACCCAGATAGGTCAGTGGTGTCAGTACGAAGGTTGGGATCAGGCTGATATCGTCAAAGGTTTTAGCAAAGACAGCGTTCAGCAAACCGGCCAGCGAGAACAGTACCGCCGTTAACATCAGCGTAAGCGCCACAAAGACCCAGGAATGCACCTGGAAAGGCACGAAGAACAGTGAAATAGCCGTTACCAGAATGCCTACACACAAGCCACGTGCCACGCCGCCGCCAACGAAACCGGCGATGATCACGTGCGTTGGTACCGGGGCAACCAGCAGCTCTTCAATATTGCGTTGAAACTTAGCGCTGAAGAATGACGATGCCACGTTCGCGTACGAGTTGGTGATCACCGCCATCATAATCAGCCCTGGCACGATAAACTGCATGTAGCTAAAACCATGCATTTCGCCGATACGCGAGCCGATTAGGTTACCAAAGATAATAAAATAGAGCGTCATGGTGATGACGGGGGGAACCAGAGTCTGAACCCAGATACGCATAAAGCGGTGGATCTCTTTCGCCCAGATGCTTTTCAGCGCCACCCAATAAAGCTGCATCATGCGCGATCTCCTTGTTTTTCATGAACCAGAGAAACAAACAGTTCTTCCAGTCGGTTCGCTTTGTTACGCATACTCAATACCTGAATGCCCTGCGCGCTCAGCTGAGAGAAGACGCTGTTAACCCCCTGTTCACGCAGCACCTCCACTTCCAGCGTGGAAGTGTCGACCAGCCGGTACTGATAACCGTCCAGTTTCGGCAGCGGGCTTTTCGGCGCCAGATCGAGGATAAAGGTCTCGGATTTCAGCTTGGAGAGCAGCCCCTTCATCGAGGTGTTTTCCACCAACTCGCCGTGCTGAATAATGCCGATATTGCGACACAGCATTTCTGCTTCTTCGAGGTAGTGAGTGGTCAGAATAATGGTGGTGCCTTTGTCGTTTAAATCCTTTAAAAAGCCCCACATTGAACGACGCAGTTCAATATCAACACCCGCCGTTGGTTCATCCAGGATGAGTAATTTTGGTTCGTGCATCAGAGCACGAGCAATCATCAGACGGCGTTTCATCCCGCCGGAAAGCATGCGCGCACGCTCGTTACGTTTTTCCCATAAATCGAGCTGCTTTAAATATAATTCGCTGCGTTTGACCGCCTCTTTATGCTCAACGCCGTAGTAACCCGCCTGGTTAACCACGATCTGCTGCACGGTTTCAAACGGGTTAAAGTTAAACTCCTGCGGTACCAGACCAAGCTGGCGTTTCGCGTTAACCGTATCTTTTTCGAGATCGTATCCGAAGACGCTCACCCGCCCGGAGGTTTTGTTCACTAGCGAGCTGATTATTCCAATGGTGGTGGACTTTCCTGCGCCATTCGGTCCCAAAAGCGCATAAAAATCACCCGCTTCGACTTGCAAATCTATCCCGCGTAACGCTTGAACGCCACCGGGATAGGTTTTTTTAAGTTGTTGAAGTTCCAGAGCAATGGTCATGGTTTTTTACTTACCTTACGTTCTGACATTTTATATATAGTTTAATTAATGCTGGAGTTACCCTATATTAGCCCATCGAATTTATCTGGCTTCGGGTCGTACAACTCCATGAAAGACATAGATACACTCATCAGCAACAATGCACTATGGTCAAAGATGCTGGTAGAAGAGGATCCCGGATTTTTTGAAACGCTGACGCATGCACAGAATCCGCGTTTTCTATGGATTGGATGTTCCGATAGCCGCGTTCCCGCTGAACGATTAACCGGTCTTGAACCGGGCGAATTATTTGTTCACCGCAATGTTGCCAATCTGGTTATTCACACTGACCTGAACTGTCTCTCAGTCGTTCAGTATGCGGTGGATGTGCTGGAAGTGGAACATATTATTATATGCGGCCACTACGGATGCGGCGGCGTCCAGGCGGCGATTGAAAATAAAGAACAAGGGCTGATTGATAACTGGTTACTGCACATCCGCGATATCTGGTTCAAACACAGCTCACTGCTGGGCGAAATGCCGCAGGAACGTCGCATGGACACCCTATGCGAACTGAATGTCATGGAGCAGGTCTACAACCTCGGCCACTCAACCATTATGCGTTCAGCCTGGAAGCGCGGTCAGAAAGTTACCATTCACGGCTGGGCTTACGGTATTCATGACGGTCTATTGCGCGATCTCGACGTCACCGCCACCAGCCGCGAAACGCTGGAGCAGCGCTATCGCCAGGGGTTGTCTAACCTGAGTCAGAAACACAGCAACCATAAATAATGTGACATTGCCGGGAGGCGGAGACGCCTTACCCGGCCTACAAACCTACGCCGTAGGTCTGATAAGCGAAGCGCCATCAGGCGCTCCCGCTAATTACTCGTCCAGCAGCACCACTTTGCCAACATACGGCAGATGGCGATAACGCTGGGCATAGTCAATGCCGTAACCGACCACAAACTCATCTGGAATAGAGAATCCGATAAACTCGACCGGAACATTCACTTCACGACGAGAAGGTTTGTCCAGCAACGTGCAGATAGCCAGGGATTTCGGCTCGCGCAGGCTCAGAATTTCACGCACTTTGGACAGCGTATTGCCGGAGTCGATGATGTCTTCGACAATCAGCACGTCTTTGCCACGAATGTCTTCATCCAGGTCTTTCAGGATCTTAACATCACGCGTAGTAGACATTCCGCTGCCATAGCTGGATGCCGTCATGAAATCGACTTCGTGGGAGACATGCACTTCACGGCACAGATCCGCCATAAACATAAATGAGCCACGTAACAGACCAACCAGCACCATATCGCTGCCGCTGTCTTTGTAACGTTCGTTAATCTGGCGCCCCAGTTCAGCAATACGCGCTTTGATCTCCGCTTCCGGGATCATCACTTCAACAGTATGTTTCATAAACCCTATAACTCACTGATTTTTATCAGTTGACACATCATGCAGATCGAAAGAAAGCGCTTACGTTGATACACCGACTGACAGACGGCGACCCGCTCTAACCACAAAACTTGCGACAGCATACAAACAATTCAGTTGATGAAGTATACCAGTAAAGAGAGCGGGTTCCTCTGATAGTTCACAGGAGAACCCGTTTGCGTCGTTTTTTGTATGCTTATTAATCAAAACCAGGTTCGCACGACAGCATGCGGCTAAAACGTTTCCCAATGCGGGTCTTGTGTCGTACTCCCTGCAGAGGTTGCTTGCGGAGCATCCTTAGGCGGTTTCCGATGCTCACTGTTGGAGGTATCGCGAGTGATGCGAAATGCTGCCACGGCCAGGCGTAACTGTTCAGCTTGTTGTTCCAACGAAGCGGCGGCGGCGGCAGACTCTTCTACCAGCGCGGCGTTTTGTTGTGTGACACTGTCCATCTGCGAGACCGCGAGACTCACCTGCTCAATCCCCCGACTCTGTTCCTCTGAGGCTGAGGCGATTTCCCCCATGATGTCCGTCACGCGGGTGACCGCAGCGACAATCTCTTTCATCGTTTTACCCGCGTCCGACACCTGCTGAGATCCCATCCCCACGCTGTGAGTTGAGTTATCAATCAACGCTTTGATCTCTTTGGCTGCCTGAGCGCTACGGCTTGCCAGAGTACGGACTTCACCCGCTACAACAGCAAATCCTCGTCCCTGCTCTCCTGCTCTGGCTGCCTCAACCGCCGCGTTGAGCGCCAGGATATTGGTCTGGAAAGCAATACTGTCGATGACGCTGGTGATCTGCGCAATTTGCTGTGAACTACCGGCAATTTCACTCATAGTGTGCACGACAGTATCAACAACCCGTCCACCACGCGCGGCAGTATCAGACGCATTCTTAGCCAGTTGAGTCGCCTGTTTCGCATTGTCCGTATTTTGCTTCACGGTTGCAGTAAGCTGTTCCATGCTGGCGGCAGTCTCTTCAAGTGAAGCAGCCTGCTGCTCGGTACGCGAAGACAGATCGTTGTTACCTGACGAGATTTCCGCTGCACCGCTATGAATCGTTTCTGAGCTGTTACGCACCGACGTGACTGTCGAAATCAGCGACTGTCGCATTTCATCTAACCCCGTAGCCAAACGCCCCATTTCATTACGTCCCTGGACGTCGAGTTGATGGGTCAAATCACCACGGGTAATAATGCGGATATGCTCCATAATCTGCGCCAGGGGTTTAAGCAGCATATGCTGCAACCCACTCCAGATCATGCCCAGAACGATGAGCACAGCGACGACAATTGCCCCTAATGTCCATTGCATGCGGGTAAAGCTGTGCTGATTCTCCGCCGCCGCGTGCTGAAGCAACGCGTTATTTTCGTTACGCCACTGGTCATAGCTGGCTTCCATTTCATCTTGCGCCTTCTGAGCATCAAGATCGCCATAGGCCTGATAGTTATTCGCGCGCAGATACTCTATCGATAACGCCATCACGTCGTGCATCTGCCGATACTGTTTTTCCATTTCAGATGCAATTTGCGGATTCTGCCCCGACACCTGCGGCAATGACTGATAATGTGCGAAGTATCCCTCAGCTTTCTTCATCGACTCACTCGCCGTTTTTAGCAAAGTATCAATTGCCGCCAGTGAGGCCGGATCGCGTTGGTTCTTTAAGAAACGAATTGCTACGCGGGTTACCGTTACCCGGGTTTTAATCAGCGTATTGACGCTATCACTCAGATTTTCCTGTTGGGCATTCAGGGTGCCTGAGTTCTGGAAATTATGGCGATCATTGCTTACTGCAGAATAAAAAAAACTTCCTGTCACGGCCTGTAGCAAACAGAAAATGGCGAGAACCAGAAGAATGCCGGTAATAACGCGCACATTTTTAATCATAGTATTTCATCCATTGAACTCACATTGGGTACCCAATGATTATCGGCTCTAAAGGCGATTACTTTATGTGCAATAGCAGAATTAGCAGGAGGAGGGAGTCGTGCGATGAAACGCTGTAAAGAGACTGTGTCTCATCCGGCTTACGAGAGATTTCTGTAGGCCGGATAAGCACAGCGCGATTTTTTTAGACGGTGAAGCCGAGCATCATCCCGGTATCTTCATGCTCTAACAGATGGCAGTGCGCCATATAGGCATGCTCTTTTGGCGCGTCATGGTCAAACTTAACCAATACCTCGCTCACGCCGCCTTCTACCCGCACCGTGTCCTTCCATCCCGCACGGTGTGCGGCAGGCGCTTTGCCATTCTCAGACAGAATGCGGAACTGCGTGCCGTGAATGTGGAACGGATGCAGCATCATGTCGCCCTGACCAGAAATCACCCAGCGTTCATGCTGCCCTTTTGCCGCGGCAAACATCGGTTTATTCATATCAAACGCCTGACCATTAATCCGGTTGGCATTATGGAAATCAAACGATCCGCCATGCTTCATGTTGCCCATGTTGCCATGCTGCATATTCCCCATCTCACCGTGGTTCATATTGCCATGATTCATATTGCCGTGGTCCATATTGTCATTATTCATATGGCCCATCATCTTTCCATGATCCATACCCGCCATGGCCTGACCGCCGAATTTCTTCATCAGCATTTGCATGCCCATCATATCGAGCATCGGATCCATCGACAGCTGCAGCTTGCGCACCGTCAGACCTTCCAGTGACGGCAGCGATGGCATGGATGTCAGCGTATCCGGCAGCGTGCCGGAAGCGGTAATCAGCAGCGGCTGAACGCGCATCACCGGGTGCGGCTTATCAAATGGCGCAATTGCCATCCCCATCTGGCTGACCGGCAGAGTGACCAGATCAAAAGCTTTGCCGTCACTGACATCCACCAGCACTTCAAAGCGCTCGCCCATCAGCATAGGAAGCTCGGTCACTTTTACCGGTTCCGCCAACAGTCCACCGTCGCTGGCAATGACGTACAAAGGACGATTGTCGCTGGCCGCAATGTTCAGCGAGCGCGCGTTACAACCATTCAACAGACGCAGGCGCAGCCAGCCGCGCGGTGCGGCATGCTGAGGATAAATCGCCCCGTTGGTCAGCAGCGTATCGCCAAACCAGCCGACTGCGGCGGTCATGATGTCCAGTTGATAATCAACCTGCCCATCAGCAGAGAACTGTTTGTCCTGAATAATTACCGGCACATCATCAATTCCCCACTGCTTAGGCAGCATCAGCTTGCGAATCTCTTCGTCTTCAATCAGCACCAGTCCGGCCAGCCCCATCGCTACCTGATGACCGGTCTTTCCATGCTGATGAGGGTGGAACCAGCAGGTTGCCGCGCGCTGATCCGGCGTGAAGGTCACTGAACGTTTCCCGCCCGCCGGGATTATGCCTTGCGGCCCACCGTCGACTTCACCAGGGATTTCCAGCCCGTGCCAGTGCAACGTCGTCTCTTCGGCAAGCTGGTTATGGATATCCACGTTCACCGATTGCCCTTTGTTCAGCTTGACCGCAGGTCCGAGCAGATTGCCGTTATATCCCCAGGTCGTGGCCGTCTTACCGGCAAAGTTTGACTGCCCGGCTTGCACGATCAGCTGGATGCGATTCGAAGCATCGGCGGTTAACAGATCAGGAATGGGTAAGGCGGGACGGTCGGCGGCAAATACGCTCCGGCTCCACAAAGGTAACGATGACGCGACGCCCAGCGCCACGGAGTACTTTAAAAAGTCACGACGTTGCATTCTCACTTCCTTATATTCAGCAGCTTAAGCAGGCTATCTTTTAAGCATAAGCCTTCCCCTTACGGGAAGGTCAAGTGAACGGCTAATAATAAAGGTCGTCGCTTCGCTCGCAGTATGCTAACGTTTAAATTCCGTGATGCAGTGGTAGAAGCAATGAAGACGTTTTTCAGAACAGTTTTGTTCGGCAGCCTGATGGCCGTATGCGCAAACAGCTACGCGCTTAGCGAGTCCGAAGCCGAAGATATGGCCGATTTAACGGCAGTTTTTGTTTTTCTGAAAAATGACTGTGGATACCAGAATTTGCCTAATGGGCAGATCCGCCGCGCACTGGTCTTTTTTGCCCAGCAAAACCAGTGGGACCTGAGTAATTACGACACCTTCAATATGAAAGCGCTGGGTGAAGACAGCTACCGCGATCTCAGCGGTATCGGCATCCCCACGGCAAAGAAATGCAAAGCACTGGCGCGTGATTCTCTGAGCCTGTTGGCCTACGTTAAATAATCTCCGGCGCAATCAGTATTGAGAGAGCCGTTACTCTGGCTGTACCAGCGTCAGGGCAACGGATTGCGCTTTTAATTCAGTCTGCGCGTTTGGCGGTAGATTCACATCGGTAACAACATCGGTAAAGCAACTAAGCGGCGCGACGTTAAATAACGAATGTGCACCATACTTACTGCTATCCGCCAGTAATACCTTCCGTTGGGCATTCGCAATAATTTCCTGCTTTAATCCCGCTTTGTCTTCCGTTGGCGTGGTTACACCCTTTTCCATACTCCAGGTGTTACAACTCATAAAAGCGATATCGGGATAGACACTACGCAACATTTTCCGGCCAAACTCACCAATACAGGACTGGCTGCTGTCATCGATGCGCCCACCGACAATCGTCACCTCTATCTGACGGAATTCTGACAAAAACAGGGCAATGTGCAGATCAACGGTAATCACTCGCAGCGGCAAATGCGTCAGACATTTTGCCAGCTCCAGCATTGTGGTACCGGCATCAAGCACCACGGCATCGCCCGCACGCACCATTGAGGCGGCAAAACGCGCAATCGCCCGTTTCTCAGCAGGCGATCGCAGTTGCTTTTCGTTCGTGGTCGGCTGCGCCGCTTCAAAGCGCCGTAACGCAACACCGCCGTGGCTGCGGCTGATCACGCCCTGCTCATCCAGTTTGATGAGATCGCGCCTGATCGTTGCTGGAGAGGCGTCAACCGCGTCAACCAACTGTTCCACGGTAACCAGCGTATGATTTTTCAAATACGCCACAATCTTATCCAGACGATGTTGCCCTTTCATAACAGTAAATTACGCCAGTTGCATTGCCAGTTTGATCGATACGGCCATGCTCTCAGATTTTGCTTTTCCCGTCCAGGCGATATCAAATGCCGTACCGTGATCGGCAGAGGTACGAATAAACGGCAAACCTGCTGTGATATTTACACCGTCATAGAAACCAAGCAATTTCAGCGGGATATGCCCCTGATCGTGGTACATCGCCACCACCATGTCATATTGACCTTCATAAGCCTGTAAAAACACGGTATCCGGCGGGCACGGACCGTAAACATCCATCCCTTTCGCTTTCATATTCTCAATCGCGGGTCCGACAATACGAATTTCCTCATCGCCAAACAAGCCATTCTCTCCGGCATGTGGATTCACCCCCGCAACGGCAATACGCGGATGTGCAAAGCCTACGCGCTTCAGGAAGGTATCCGCGATACCAATCACCGTTTCGACACGTTGCCCATTGAGCGTATCAAGGAATTTGCGCAGTGCGATATGCGTCGAAACATGGATAACTTTCAGCTTATCGGTGTACAGCACCATCGCGTAGTCACGGCTTTCGGTCAGCGTTGCCAGCAGTTCGGTATGTCCCGGATAATTGTGTCCGCCGAGATGCAGCGCCTCTTTGTTCAACGGCGCGGTCGCGATGGCATGCACATCCCCCTTCATCGCCAGTTCAGTCGCCCGTTTCACACAGCGATAGGCCAGATCGCCCGCCTGGGCCTGTACTTTTCCGGGAACAAGTTCTTCGGGTTGTGCCAACGGCTCATCAATCACATGAATCGTATCTGGCGTAAATCGGGCATCAGCAACCTGTTCGATTGCGCGAAATGTTACTCCGTCAGCCAGCCCCTGAGCCTGCAATCGCTGCAGCGTTTTCAGGCACCCGACCACCACCAGCGGTGCACCATTAAGTTCATCTTCGCGTAGCGCTTTAACAATAATTTCCGGACCAATCCCCGCCGGATCTCCCATCGTAATCGCAATTGTTTTAGTTACCACGGTACATCTCCTCAATAAAATACAGCGCATCGCAAAGGGTCGTATCAGAACCGAATCCACCCGCTTTGGTAATTACCGGCAAGTCGTCAATCTCGCTATTCACAAACGTTCCGCACGGAATACAGGGGGCAACCTCACTGTGGATGCGATACCCTTCAGCACCCAACGCACTGGCGACCGCCGTGGCAATATCGCCTCCGGTCAGGAACAAACCGCCGATACGTGCTTGTTCAATAATGCGCAGCGTTGTCTCCCCAAGACGCTGACTCAGCAGTTCTCCCAACTGCTGGCGACTCATCCCCACGTTGAAGCACAGCGTGTCGATCATGTCCCGGTCTTCTGCACACCGACTGGTACGCAGGATTGTGTGTTGCTGCTGGCTCAACTGCGCGCAAGCCTGTTTAATAACAGAGTCCATTTCCGGTGCAAATGACGATGCAACCAACCGCGCGGCATCGATATCAACAACTTTTGCCCGGCCCTGACATACTGCTTTTTCCACCTGACGTCGCGTTGCCTCACTCATTGAGCCAGCCACAACCAACACCGGTAATTCCTGCTTCTCTTGCATAAACATTCCGGCCGGTAATGCATTGGCCAGCCCTGCCGCCCCTACGAGCAGCGGCATCTTTTTTTGCTCACAAACTGCCTGTGCAATGAGCGCGAGATCTCGCTCCTCCACAGCATCCACCACCACCATACATTCGCCGGCTTTTGCAAAAGCGCTCAGCAGCGCACTCAAACTTCCCCGACGCACATCCACCAGCGACACCTCATGTACAGGGATATCGCTTTGCAGCGCGACCAGTTCAGCAATACGCGAAGAGTGAATAGGCGTTTTTGGATCGCTGGCGAATTCCGTTTCCAGCAGCGGTACACCATGGACCAGGCACAAGCCATCCTGCGTGGTGCGCCCGGCAGCAGGAATCGCCGCCGCAATCACGGCCAGCGTCCGACCGGCTGTACGCATGGCTGCAGTGACTTCAGCGCCCACATTGCCACGGAATGTCGAGTCAATTTTTTTGTATACCAGCGGTGTTGTTACGTCCCCACACCATGGCGCTAACGCCTGTTGTACAGCCGTAGCGGCCTGCATTGCTGGCATCGCCCGGCTTTCCGTATTGATGACCAGAACATCGGCGCGGCGTGACGGTTTCTGCGCTGGGGTCAGCATTACTTCGGTACGCGCCCCTTTTTTCGCCAGTTGTACGCCGGTATCGTTAGAGCCCGTAAAGTCATCGGCGATAACGATCATTTTCATGCTTTCTTCTCCTGCACGGTCTGACGCGCCTGTTTTTTCGCGACCCACGACGTAAGAATTGGCGTCAGGATGGCGGTTGTAATGACTGACGCAGCGATCAGCGGCGCTGCCGCAGCGGCAACCTCTGCCAGCGAGGGATCGGCCTGTGCTATGGCCAGTGGCGTCGCGACGGCGTTCCCCGCCGTACTGGATGCCGCAGCACCAGCAATACCACTCCCGCCAACCAGACGATCGGCACGAATGTTAAAGAAGCCGCCCACAAAGGTGGTCAGCACGCCCAGCAGAATGCCCGCCAAACCGCCTTGCAGCAGCATTTCCAGGTTAATACCGGCTCCAAGGGCAAACGCAAAGAAAGGAATGAGCAGTGGGCCGCCTTTCGTCAGGAAGTCACGCATATTGGCGTCGAGGTTGCCAAGGATCATGCCAACCACCAGCGGAACAAGAACCGCCACCAGCGCCATGATAGGAATATTTGCCATACCCGCCGCGCCCAGCGCTATCATGGTAAAGAAAGGTCCGTCATTCAGAGACAAAATGGAGATCGCGCCGACATCGCGTTCATTGCCAAACTCACCAACCAACGCCGCGTAAAGCCCACCATTGGAGTTACTCATTGCCGCAATAATGGCAACACCACTTAAGCCAAAGATGCCTTCCGCGCCAAACAGGTGTTCAACCCCGAGACCAATCGCAATCGCGACCAGTAACTTGGTCAGCGTAATCGTGCCGCCTTGTAACAAAGCTTGCGGCGCGGCCTTTACACTAATTCCCGCGCCCATACAGAGCAGGAACGCGCCAATCAAGGGAGCCGCGCCATTTTTAAATAAAGCAGTGGTGAATCCACCGATCTGCAACGCCTGCGGGGCAAAAGTGTTGATAATGGCACCGATAACCAACGGCACAACCATCATGCCGCCGGGTACGCGTTCTATTGCCTTCTTGATGTTCATGGTCTTCCCGCCTGTTGTTATGTTGTGATTAAATAAAATCATAAAGATTATATTTAATCAAAATAAGATCACAAACGCGCCAGATCACAGTTTTGGAATGATTAATAAAAATCAAACAATCATTCCAGGCGAAAAAAAGCCGGGGTTGTCTCACCCGGCTTCATTGATATCTGAAATATCTCAGGATTGATGCACAAATTCGCGGTATGCCGCCACAACCTGAAGAAAGTCCTCTACACCACAAAGCGAAAAACTTTCTTCGTCGTAATAGCTCATCCCCTCTTCCATCTCATCTCCAGAGAACTCCAACTGATTAGCGCGAACCATCACTTCTTCGCCATCCAGCCAGAGCGTGTATTCATGCCCTGCTCGCTGCCAGGAGCGCTCACTGCCCTTAACCGCACGCGCCGCCTGTTCCACTTCATCAAGTAAGGCCAGGTTTTCTTTCACTTCTTCATTAAACCAGTGCCCCACCACCTCGTGGCCCATGGACATACGCACTTTTACCACCCCGGTAATATCGCGCAGAAATTCGTAATCCATAATGTCTTCCTCTACTCCCGGCAATGCGCCAATACCGCATCGCGCCTTGCTGTAATTATCGCAGCAGCGCGGCAGAAAAAAAGCGTAGTGGGTATAAGGAATAGAAATAAAAATGCCCGGAGAAGCAGACTTCTCCGGGCATTGATGTGTTTTTACACAAAACGCGTTAGCGCATTACACCGCGGTCTGGAAAATCACACCATCGGCTTTCTCCGTATACTGAGACAGCTGGTCGAAGTTCAGATAACGGTAAGTATCCACGGCAGTTTTATCCACCTGCGCCACATAGGTCTGATACTCTTCCGCCGTCGGCAGTTTGCCGATCAGCGCCGCAACCGCCGCCAGCTCCGCAGAAGCCAGGTAGACGTTTGCCCCGGTACCTAAACGGTTCGGGAAGTTACGAGTAGAGGTCGAGACCACCGTTGCGCCGTCGGCAACACGCGCCTGGTTACCCATGCACAGAGAGCAGCCTGGAATTTCGATACGCGCACCGCTCTTACCGAACACGCTGTAATAACCTTCCTCGGTCAGCTGTGCCGCATCCATACGGGTTGGCGGAGCCACCCACAGACGCGTCGGCAGTTGGCCTTTGTGCGCATCCAGCAGTTTACCAGCGGCACGGAAGTGGCCGATGTTAGTCATACAGGAGCCGATGAACACTTCGTCGATCTTCTCACCCTGTACATCAGACAGCAGACGCGCGTCGTCCGGATCGTTCGGTGCACACAGGATTGGTTCTTTGATGTCAGCCAGGTCAATGTCGATCACCGCCGCGTATTCTGCGTCAGCGTCGGCTTCCAGCAACTGCGGATCCGCCAGCCATTTTTCCATGCCCTGCACACGACGTTCCAGCGTACGACGGTCGCCGTAGCCTTCCGCGATCATCCACTTCAGCAGAACAATGTTAGAGTTCAGATACTCAACGATCGGCTCTTTGTTCAGCTTGATGGTACAGCCCGCAGCAGAACGCTCTGCGGAAGCATCTGTCAGTTCGAACGCCTGCTCCACTTTGAGATCCGGCAGACCTTCGATTTCAAGGATGCGGCCAGAGAAGATGTTCTTCTTACCTTTCTTCTCAACGGTCAGTAGACCCTGTTTGATCGCGTACAGCGGAATGGCGTGAACCAGGTCACGCAGAGTGATACCCGGCTGCATTTTACCCTTGAAGCGCACCAGTACCGATTCCGGCATATCCAGCGGCATCACGCCGGTTGCTGCAGCAAACGCCACCAGACCAGAACCTGCCGGGAAGGAGATCCCAATAGGGAAACGGGTATGGGAGTCACCACCGGTACCTACGGTATCCGGCAGCAGCATACGGTTCAGCCAGGAGTGGATAACACCATCGCCCGGACGCAGGGAAACACCGCCACGGTTCATGATGAAGTCTGGCAGCGTATGGTGCGTATTGACATCCACCGGCTTCGGATAGGCAGCGGTGTGACAGAAGGACTGCATCACCAGGTCAGCTGAGAAGCCCAGGCATGCCAGGTCTTTCAGTTCGTCACGGGTCATTGGGCCGGTGGTATCCTGAGATCCCACGGAGGTCATCTTCGGTTCGCAGTACGCGCCCGGACGGATACCTTTCACGCCGCAGGCGCGGCCAACCATTTTCTGTGCCAGGGAGAAGCCACGGCTGCTTTCCGCCACGTCTTTCGCCTGACGGAAGACGTCTGAGTGCGGCAGACCCAGCGCTTCGCGCGCTTTGGTGGTCAGGCCACGACCGATGATCAGCGGAATACGACCACCGGCACGTACTTCGTCGATCAGGACTTCGGTTTTCAGCTCAAAGCTGGCCAGCAGTTCGCCTGTTTCGTGGTTGCGTACTTCGCCTTTGAACGGGTAAACGTCAATCACGTCGCCCATGTTCATGTTCGACACGTCCACTTCAATCGGCAGTGCGCCCGCATCTTCCATGGTGTTGAAGAAGATAGGTGCAATTTTGCCGCCGAGGCACAGGCCGCCGCCGCGCTTGTTCGGCACATGAGGAATGTCGTCACCCATGAACCACAGCACGGAGTTGGTCGCGGATTTACGCGAAGAACCGGTACCGACAACATCACCCACATAAGCCAGCGGGTAACCTTTTTTCTGCAATTCTTCGATCTGTTTGATCGGGCCAACTACGCCCGGCTGATCCGGTTCGATACCTTCACGGGCGTTTTTCAGCATCGCCAGCGCGTGCAGCGGGATATCTGGGCGGGACCATGCGTCCGGTGCCGGAGAAAGGTCATCGGTGTTGGTTTCACCGGTCACTTTAAAGACGGTAACCGTGATTTTTTCAGCCAGAGCCGGACGGTTCAGGAACCATTCGGCATCAGCCCAGGACTGCATGACCTGCTTCGCATATTCGTTGCCCGCTTTGGCTTTTTCTTCCACATCGTAGAAGTTATCGAACATCAGCAGCGTTGAAGAGAGCGCTTTGGCGGCAATCGGTGCCAGTTTGGCGTCATCCAGCGCGTCGATCAGCGGATGAATGTTGTAACCACCCTGCATGGTGCCCAGCAGTTCAATGGCTTTTTCTGGGGTAACCAGCGGGGAGGTGGTGTCGCCTTTCGCGACGGCAGCGAGAAAACCAGCTTTAACATAAGCGGCTTCATCTACGCCAGGAGGAACACGGTTGATCAACAGGTCTAACAGGAATTCTTCTTCGCCCACAGGCGGGGTCTTCAGCAGCTCGACAAGTGCGGCCATTTGGGTTGCGTCTAAAGGTTTTGGCACAATCCCCTGGGCAGCACGCTCAGCTACGTGCTTACGGTATTCTTCTAGCACGACGATATCTCCTCGCTCTCATTGTCATAATGCGGCGCTTTTGTAGATGGGCGATTCTCTTCACGCTCCTGTGAGACAGTAGTTAGTAGGGTAAATGCCCGGTACCGCATAAGGCACAATAACAGGATTTTCATTAAGTGTTAATCCGTTTACAAAAAAGCAACATAAAAAATTGGCTGAATCGTTAAGAATGGTGTAGCGGCAAGGAGGAACGCAATTCAGGCTACCTAAAACCACCCTGAAACGGTTGATTTTCAAGCGCGAGATGCTGGATTTTCCAGCGACTTTTCAGCCATCAGATATAATTGTGTAATAAATCCTCACACTCTTTTTCCGGACCTACCGGGTGAATCCCCAATAAAAGTCAAAACTGTCTAACACGGGTGAATAATACTCGCGGCAACAGGAACGCCTCACGGCACAGCGCTTGTCTCGTTGGAGTCATTTTATGAAGTTGCCCCTTAAGCCACATCTGCTTGTCCTTTTGTGCAGTGTCGGGCTGTTTGCCGCCTCAGGCGTGATGTTCGTTAAAAGTCGTGCTACGGAGCCTGCAGCTCCGGCCCCCGTTGCACAGCAACCGTCAGCACCGGCTCCAGCGCCAATAGCGGCCCCTGCCCCGGCCGACCAAACAGCGCCCGTCGTGGCACCAACCTACTCGGCAGCACAAATCGATCAGTGGGTTGCACCTATCGCACTCTATCCAGACTCGCTGCTGTCGCAAATTTTGATGGCCTCAACCTATCCGGCTAACGTCATCCAGGCCGCACAGTGGTCAAAAGACAATCCCAAAATGCAGGGCGATGCCGCCATTCAGGCCGTTGCCAGCCAGCCCTGGGATCCCAGCGTGAAATCGCTGGTCGCCTTTCCTCAGTTGATGTCGCTGATGGGTGAAAATCCGCCGTGGGTACAAAGTCTGGGCGATGCTTTCCTTGCGCAGCCAAAAGATGTTATGGATTCCGTTCAACGCCTGCGTGCACTGGCGCAACAGACCGGTGCGTTGCAATCGACACCGCAGCAGACAGTCACTACGAGTGTGAAAAATGTGCCTCCTCCTCGTACCCAAACTCAAGAAAGAGTAACAGTTCAATCGACGGCCCCACCGGCTCCAACGGTAATCAAAATTGAATCCGCCGATCCGCAGGTGGTGTACGTTCCTACCTATAACCCGAATACGGTTTACGGTACCTGGCCGAACACCGCCTATCCGCCAACCTATCTGCCGCCAACGCCCGGTGAGCAGTTTGGTAACAGCTTCGTTAATGGTTTAGGCTTCAGCCTCGGTGTTGCCACAACCTATGCCATCTTCAGCAACATCGACTGGGATGACGACGACGATCACCATCATAATGATGACTGGGATAACCATGGCGGCTATAACCGTAATGGTGATAACAACATCAATATTAACGTTGATAACTTTAATAAAATCAGTGGACAACGACTGACAGACGCCAACCGTACCTGGCAGCACAACCCGGCCTATCGTGAGGGTGTGCCATACCCAAATAACCAGCTCAATAACCGCTTTCACGCCACTAACACGGCTACAGGTTTAAGTTCAACCCAGCAAAGACCGGTCAACCGTGATAGCCAACGCCAGGCTGCGATGAGCCAAATGGAAAAATCAACGGGAAAAATATTCCCGCAGACGGCGCGTACGGGCACGAAAGACGCCCAGCGTCAGGCATCCAGCCAACAGCTGAAGCAAATTTCCCAACGTAATAACTACCGTGGTTACGATACCAAACCGCAAACCGCGAAACGGACAAGCACACAGCAACGTGAGAATCGTCAGGCAGTCGCCCAGCGACAGGAGAAACGGGTCACGCAACCGGCGCAGCAACGCAATGTGCAACAGCGCAATCTTCAACAACGGACCAGCCAGCCACGCGCCAATGCGCTGAGCGGGAACGACAGTCGCTCCGCCAACTGGCAGGCGCAGCAACAGCGAGGGGCACAGAGCCGGCAGGTCGCCCGTAATCAGCCATCGCGCCAGCCTTCTGGCGGGCGTGCTGAACACCGTGAATTCCGTCATCGTTAAGGGAACCGACATGAAAAATAAACTACTCAGTGGAATTGTGTTGTTCATGGTCTCGGCTGCCGCGATGGCACAACAATCCTTCAGCACACCAGAACAGGCGACCGATGCGCTGGCAAACGCGATTAGTGAGCAAAATGAAAGTGCAATGAGCAACCTGCTCGGGGAAAACTGGCGTGATTTTCTACCGCCAGAAGGCGTCGATCCTGATGCGGTTGATCGTTTCCTGCGCGACTGGAAGGTTCGCCATAATACCGTTGTCGACGGCAATACCGCGCATCTGGTGGTCGGGGATAGCGACTGGCAACTGCCAATCCCGGTCGTCAAAAATGCTTCAGGCTGGCAATTTGATATTAAGGAAGCGGCCGAAGAGATCCTGACCCGTGAGATTGGACGTAACGAACTCGCGGCTATCGAGGCGTTACACGCTTATGTTGACGCCCAGCAGAGCTATTTTGCGATGAACCAGAAATACGCGCAAAAGATTGTCAGTTCTGAAGGGAAAAAGGATGGTCTGTACTGGCCTGTTTCACCCGGCGAAGCGCCAAGCCCGCTCGGCCCGGCCTTTAGTCCACAGGAACCTGGCACGGGCTATCACGGCTATCATTTTCGTATCCTTCCCGACAAAACCAGCGGTTTTGCCATGGTAGCCTGGCCTGTTAGCTATGATCACACCGGCGTGATGAGTTTTATGATTAACGGTGATGATAAAGTCTATCAGGCCGATCTCGGCGTTGATTCTCAGCAAAAAGCACAGGCGTTAACCACATTCCATCCGGATAAAACCTGGCAGCCCGTAGCGCCCTGATACCAATTCGAAAGATTAGTTAGCCGGGTAAGGCGTAGCCGCCCCCCGGCAACCCACAGCAAATTACAGGATGTTAGCGACAGATTTCGCCAACTGAGCTTCCAGAACCGGCTTCGCTTCTTCGAACTTCAGATTCACTTTGTTAGCATTAGACACGACGCGAGTCTGATATTTTGCACGATCGCCTTGCGCGCTGCTGGTTTGCAACTTGATACCGGATGTCCCTTGACGCAACGCCGCAACGTTATCCGTTGTCACTTTCGCTTTGCTGCGTTCAGAGATCTGCAGGTCAGTGACCATGGTGTAGTTTACGTCTTCCACCATCGCATCCGCAGCCATGCCGATCAGCCCCGCCGCGATACCAACACCCAGCGCCGCACCAGAGGAGTTGCTATTATAGGCGGTAATCCCCGCACCCAACGCTGCGCCCATCGCGGCACCTTCATAACCCGTTTTCAGGAAGCCCTGAGCTTCACGCAGATCCATTTTGTCCGCTTTCAATACGTTCGCCTGTACCCAGTAATAAGCGCTGTCTGGTGAGCTGGTCACCTTATAACCTTTCGCGGACAGGTCATTTGCCAGCAGAGTTTGCAGGTTACTCATGTCTTTGTCAGAGGTATTTTTTACCTGAATGTAGACGGTCTTCTCGCTGGAAGGCTCCAGCCAGATGGTTTCACTCATCTGCGTTTTCACTTCAAGGTTACGTTTTTTAACGGCGGTGGTCATCGCGCCACAACCGGTCAGTGTCATTGTCGCGACAATCATGCCAACAACCGCGATTTTTTTTAAAGACATGTATTTTCCTTTTTTCGTGTAATAGAGAGTCCAGAGCCTCTTAACCGCGCGGCCAGTAGCCACACAATGGCGAAAAAAGTATCGGCAGTTGCGCAATTTTTTTTAGTGGAGATATCAATAAGATGACTACCAGAACTGGTAGCTTTCGGAAAAAAAAAACGCCTCCGAAGAGGCGTTTTCACAAAAGCGGGAAGATTACTTTTTCTTCGCTTTCGGGTTCGGCAGGTCGGTGATGCTACCTTCGAACACTTCAGCGGCCAGACCAACGGACTCGTGCAGAGTCGGGTGAGCGTGGATGGTCAGCGCGATGTCTTCAGCGTCACAGCCCATTTCGATCGCCAGACCAATTTCACCCAGCAGCTCGCCGCCGTTGGTACCGACAATCGCACCACCGATCACACGGTGAGATTCTTTGTCGAAAATCAGTTTGGTCATACCGTCTGCGCAGTCAGAAGCGATAGCACGGCCAGAAGCAGCCCACGGGAAGGTGGCGGTTTCGTAGCTGATGCCTTTTTCTTTCGCTTCTTTCTCAGTCAGGCCAACCCATGCAACTTCTGGTTCAGTGTACGCGATGGATGGAATAACTTTCGGATCGAAGTAGTGTTTCTTACCGGCGATAACTTCAGCGGCAACGTGACCTTCGTGAACACCTTTGTGCGCCAGCATCGGCTGACCGACGATATCGCCGATAGCAAAGATGTGCGGCACGTTGGTGCGCAACTGTTTGTCAACGCGGATGAAGCCACGGTCATCAACTTCAACGCCAGCTTTGCCCGCGTCGAGGTTTTTACCGTTCGGTACACGACCGATAGCTACCAGCACAGCATCGTAACGCTGAGCTTCGGCAGGGGCTTTTTTGCCTTCCATGGAAACGTAGATACCGTCTTCTTTCGCTTCAACGGCGGTCACTTTGGTTTCCAGCATCAGGTTGAATTTCTTGCTGATGCGCTTGGTGAAGACTTTAACCACGTCTTTGTCGGCAGCTGGGATAACCTGGTCGAACATTTCAACCACGTCGATCTCTGAACCCAGTGCATGGTACACGGTACCCATTTCCAGACCGATAATACCGCCGCCCATAACCAGCAGGCGCTTAGGAACAGTTTTCAGTTCCAGCGCGTCAGTGGAGTCCCACACGCGCGGATCTTCGTGCGGAATGAACGGCAGTTCGATCGGACGGGAACCCGCCGCGATGATCGCGTTGTCGAAGTTGATTACGGTTTTGCCGTTTTCGCCTTCAACTTCCAGGGTGTTCGCCCCGGTAAATTTACCCAGACCGTTAACCACTTTCACTTTACGGCCTTTGGCCATACCAGCCAGACCGCCAGTCAGTTGAGTGATAACTTTTTCTTTCCAGGTACGAATCTTGTCGATATCGGTTTTCGGCTCGCCAAAAACGATACCGTGTTCAGCCAGCGCTTTGGCTTCTTCGATAACTTTTGCTACGTGCAGCAGCGCTTTAGAAGGGATACAGCCGACGTTCAGACAAACACCACCGAGGGTGCTGTAACGTTCTACGATGACGGTCTCCAGACCTAAATCTGCGCAACGGAAGGCAGCAGAGTAACCTGCAGGGCCTGCCCCAAGTACCACGACCTGAGTTTTGATTTCAGTGCTCATCATGACCTCTTAATTTATACCCGTCGTCCACCGGGTCGTTCTATCCGCCCGTATTTTACAAAATTGTTAACAATTTTGAAACAACAAACGGCAACCGATTTGTCTTTCGCACAATAACCTCACTGACTTCATGAGATTACCAGAAAAAAGCCGGCCGTCGGGCCGGCTTTTTCGCTTACATCACCAGGCGGCGAATGTCAGACAGCATGTTGTTGATGATGGTGATAAAGCGCGCACCATCCGCACCGTCAATTACACGGTGGTCGAAGGAGAGCGAAATCGGCATCATCAGACGCGGCATAAACTCTTTACCGTTCCACACTGGCTCCATAGAGGACTTGGAGACACCGAGGATAGCCACTTCCGGCGCGTTCACAATCGGCGCGAAGTGGGTAGTACCCAGGCCACCGATGCTGGAGATGGTGAAGCAACCGCCCTGCATTTCGCCAGCAGTCAGCTTGCCATCACGCGCTTTCTTGGAGATCACGGTCAGTTCACGAGACAGCTCGGTAATGCTCTTCTTGTTCACGTCTTTGAAGACCGGAACAACCAGACCATTCGGAGTATCAACCGCTACACCGATGTTGATGTATTTCTTCAGGGTCAGGCGCTGACCGTCTTCAGACAGGGAGCTGTTGAAGCGCGGCATCTGTTCCAGAGCAGCGGCAACGGCTTTCATGATGAAGACTACTGGGGTGAATTTCACGTCCAGTTTACGTTTTTCAGCTTCGGCGTTCTGCTGTTTACGGAACGCTTCCAGATCGGTGATATCGGTCTTATCGAAGTGAGTAACGTGTGGGATCATCACCCAGTTACGGCTCAGGTTAGCACCAGAGATTTTCTGGATACGGCCCAGTTCCACTTCTTCGATTTCACCAAACTTGCTGAAGTCCACTTTCGGCCAAGGCAGCATGCCCGGGATACCGCCGCCTGCTGCTGCAGCCGGAGCCGCTTCAGCACGCTTGATAGCGTCTTTCACGTAAGCCTGAACGTCTTCACGCAGGATACGACCTTTACGGCCAGAACCTTTCACTTTCGCCAGGTTCACACCGAATTCGCGCGCCAGGCGACGAATCAGCGGTGTTGCATGAACGTAAGCGTCGTTTTCAGCAAACTCAGATTTGCCTTCCGCTTTCGCGGCCGGAGCTGCGGCTTGCGCAGGTGCTGCGGCCGGAGCCGGAGCTGCTGCTTGTGCTGGAGCGGCTGCAGGTGCTGCGCCTTCGACTTCGAAGACCATAATCAGAGAACCGGTTTTAACTTTGTCACCGGTGCTGATTTTGATTTCTTTCACGGTGCCCGCGAACGGTGCCGGAACTTCCATTGACGCTTTATCGCCTTCAACGGTGATCAGTGACTGCTCAGCGGCAATTTTATCGCCCACTTTAACCATCACTTCAGTGACTTCGACTTCGTCACCGCCGATATCCGGTACGTTAACTTCTTTCGAGCCGGAAGCAGCCGGAGCCGCCGCTGCTGCTGGAGCAGCCGCCTGAGCCGGTGCTGCAGCAGGCGCTGCGCCCGCTACTTCGAAGACCATAATCAGGGAACCGGTAGACACTTTGTCGCCAGTGTTGATTTTGATCTCTTTAACGGTACCTGCGAACGGTGCCGGAACTTCCATTGACGCTTTGTCACCTTCAACGGTGATCAGAGACTGTTCAGCCGCAACGGTGTCGCCCACTTTAACCATGATCTCGGTAACTTCAACTTCGTCGCCGCCGATGTCCGGTACGTGTACGTCTTTCGCCGCCGCAGCAGCAGGTGCTGCTGCCGGAGCCGCTTCTTTCTTCTCTTCTGCCGGAGCAGGTGCAGCTGCTGCTGCACCGTCGGCGGAATCGAAAATCATGATCAGTTTGCCGGTCTCAGTTTTATCGCCAACAGAGACTTTAATCTCTTTAACGATACCAGCCTGAGGAGACGGAACTTCCATAGAGGCTTTGTCGCCTTCTACGGTGATCAGCGACTGTTCAGCTTCAACTTTGTCGCCCACTTTGACCAGGATCTCGGTGATTTCAACTTCATCAGCCCCGATGTCCGGTACATTGATTTCGATAGCCATTATTCTTTTACCTCTTACGCCAGACGCGGGTTAACTTTATCTGCATCGATGTTGAATTTGGTGATTGCGTCTGCAACCACTTTCTTATCGATTTCGCCACGTTTAGCCAGTTCGCCCAGGGCCGCTACAACCACGTAGGAAGCATCAACTTCGAAGTGGTGACGCAGGTTTTCACGGCTGTCAGAGCGACCGAAACCGTCGGTACCCAGTACGCGATAATCATCAGCCGGTACATAAGTACGAACCTGTTCGGCAAACAGTTTCATATAGTCAGTAGATGCTACTGCCGGAGCGTCGTTCATCACCTGAGCGATGTACGGAACGCGCGGAGTTTCCATCGGGTGCAGCATGTTCCAGCGCTCACAATCCTGGCCATCACGCGCCAGTTCAGTGAAGGAGGTTACGCTGTAAACGTCAGAACCTACACCGTAGTCGTTCGCCAGGATTTGTGCTGCTTCACGGACGTGACGCAGGATAGAACCGGAGCCCAGCAGCTGAACTTTACCTTTCTTACCTTCGAGGGTTTCGAGTTTGTAGATACCTTTACGGATACCTTCCTCGGCACCTGCTGGCATTGCCGGCATGTGGTAGTTTTCGTTCAGCGTGGTGATGTAGTAGTAAACGTTCTCTTGTTTCTCACCGTACATACGCTCCAGACCATCGTGCATGATGACCGCAACTTCGTACGCGTAAGACGGATCGTAAGAGATACAGTTCGGGATAGTCAGAGACTGAATATGGCTGTGACCATCTTCGTGCTGCAGACCTTCACCGTTCAGCGTCGTACGACCGGAAGTACCACCAATCAGGAAGCCACGAGCCTGTTGGTCGCCTGCCTGCCAGCACAGGTCACCGATACGCTGGAACCCGAACATGGAGTAGTAGATGTAGAACGGAATCATCGGCAGATCGTTGGTGCTGTAAGAGGTCGCAGCAGCCAGCCAGGATGCGCCAGCACCCAGTTCGTTGATACCTTCCTGCAGGATCTGGCCTTTCTCGTCTTCTTTATAGTAAGCAACCTGCTCACGGTCCTGCGGGGTGTACTGCTGACCGTTCGGGCTGTAGATACCGATCTGACGGAACAGACCTTCCATACCGAAAGTACGTGCTTCGTCAGCGATGATCGGAACCAGACGATCTTTGATCGACTTGTTCTTCAGCATCACGTTCAGGGCACGAACGAAAGCGATAGTGGTGGAGATTTCTTTGTTCTGCTCTTCCAGCAGCGCACCGAAGTCTTCCAGAGCCGGCAGTTCCAGCTTCTCAGTGAAGTTCGGCTGACGAGCTGGCAGGTAGCCATGCAGTTTCTGACGCTGAGCGTGCAGATAAGTGTGCTCTTCAGAACCTTCCGGGAAGGTGATGTAAGACAGGTTTTCAACCTGCTCATCGGTCACAGGAACGTTGAAACGGTCGCGGATATAACGCACGCCGTCCATGTTCATTTTCTTAACCTGGTGAGCGATGTTTTTACCTTCAGCGGTGTCACCCATGCCGTAACCTTTAATGGTATGGGCCAGAATTACAGTTGCTCTGCCTTTGGTTTCCTGCGCTTTTTTCAGTGCAGCGTAAACTTTCTTCGGATCGTGACCACCGCGGTTCAGAGACCAAATCTGCTCATCAGTCCAGTCAGCAACCAGTGCTGCGGTTTCCGGGTATTTACCGAAGAAGTGCTCACGTACGTATGCGCCATCTTTAGATTTGAAGGTCTGGTAGTCGCCGTCAACGGTTTCGTTCATCAGCTGGATCAGTTTACCGCTGGTGTCTTTACGCAGCAGCTCATCCCAACGACCGCCCCACATGACTTTGATAACGTTCCAGCCAGCGCCCGCGAAGATGCCTTCCAGTTCGTTAACAATCTTGCCGTTACCGGTTACCGGGCCGTCAAGACGCTGCAGGTTACAGTTGATCACAAAGACCAGGTTGTCCAGTTTTTCACGGGTCGCGATGGTGATCGCACCTTTTGATTCTGGCTCATCCATCTCGCCGTCGCCCAGGAAGGCGTAAACGGTTTGTTTAGAGGTATCTTTCAGACCACGGTGTTCCAGATATTTCAGGAATTTAGCCTGGTAGATAGCACCGATTGGGCCCAGACCCATAGATACGGTCGGGAACTGCCAGAATTCTGGCATCAGTTTCGGGTGCGGGTAGGAAGACAGGCCTTTGCCATGTACTTCCTGACGGAAGTTGTTCATCTGCTCTTCAGTCAGACGACCTTCCAGGAATGCGCGTGCGTAGATGCCCGGAGAGATGTGGCCCTGGAAGTACACCAGATCGCCGCCATCTTGCTCGTTGCGTGCACGGAAGAAGTGGTTGAAGCAAACATCATATACCGTTGCGGAGGACTGGAAGGATGCCATGTGGCCACCCAGCTCGAGGTCCTTTTTAGACGCGCGCAGTACGGTCATGATGGCGTTCCAACGGATAGCAGAACGAATACGACGTTCCAGCTCCAGATTGCCCGGGTATTCCGGTTCATCTTCAACGGCAATAGTGTTTACATAATTGCTGGCCCCTGCACCTGCCGCTACTTTCACGCCGCCTTTGCGGGCTTCTGAAAGCAGTTGGTCGATCAGATACTGAGCACGCTCAACACCTTCTTCACGGATGACCGATTCGATCGCCTGTAGCCAGTCGCGAGTTTCGATCGGATCCACGTCATTTGGGAAACGTTCTGACATGGGGGTATTCCTTATCTATCTAATACGTTGAGTTATCTGGAACCTGTCCCATTACGTTCTCGCCAGAGAGCGTAATAAGACAGGTTCTGCGTTTAGTTGCCGCGCACTTTATATGGCGCTTGATTTACAACATCTTCTGGTTAACGTTCTGCCAGAAAAATCACTAATTCTTTCGTTGCTCCAGACGGCGTAAGGCGCGTTCACGACGGCTTTCCTCACGGCTTCTGTCCAGCAGAATCTCTTCGATAAACGCCAGGTGACGGTGGGACGCTTCACGCGCCTCTTCCGGCTTCCCGGCAATAATTGCTTCAAAAATACGGGTACGGTGACTGCTAACCAATGGCAGCATTTCACGACGCGCATACAGCAATTCGAAGTTTTGCCGAACGTTCTGGGCCAGCATCGGCTCCATACACCTTAGCAAATGGAGCAGCACCACATTATGTGCCGCTTCGGTGACAGCAATTTGATACTGGAGTACTGCATCAGATTCACCGTCAAGATCGCCGGACTGTTGAGCAAGCTCGATCGCATGGTGGAGTTCACGGATACGCGTTTTGTCTTCATCCGTGCTGCGCAGTGCAGCGTAATAAGCTGCAATACCTTCCAGCGCATGGCGCGTCTCAAGCAGGTCAAACTGGGATTCAGGATGGTCGGAGAGCAGCTCTACCAGTGGGTCGCTAAAGCTCTGCCACAGGCTGCTCTGAACAAAAGTGCCACCGCCCTGACGACGAAGCAGTAACCCCTTCGCTTCAAGGCGTTGGATCGCCTCGCGTAAGGAGGGGCGGGAGACGTCGAACTGTTTTGCCAGCTCGCGTTCCGGTGGGAGTTTTTCTCCGGGGCGAAGTGTCCCCTCAAGAATTAAAAACTCCAGCTGCTGCTCAATCACATCGGAGAGTTTTGGTTGGCGGATTTTGCTATAGGCCATGATTTCCTGTCTTAAGCCATTTGCCCGGAGTCAATTGGTCTTACCAATTTCATGTTCTTGACGCTAAAGTAACAAAGTATTCACCTTCTGTCCATACAGGTTTTGATTGAAATCAGTAAAGGAGGCATATTTTAACAACATTACAGAAATAACGTTTCAAACATGTAACTATGCACAAATGTTAAATTTACCCACCTCGAGGTAGTTTTAACGGAATTGAAACGAAAAATTATCTCATCTGAACCGATTCACCTGCTTATTTATCGATACTTAAATCACTATTAATGAATAGAAATTCAAAATGGAAATTTTGTGGTAGATAAACTCGCATTTACAAATGGTTTCTTTTTATTCAATTCGTCATCTTCCCCGCATAAAGCAGGTGCATTCGCGCTCGCATATCATTATTCTGATCAAGACAAAAGTATTAAGGCAACATTTTATAAAAAGCATCTGTAAACAAATTAATACAACAAACGGAATTGCAAACTTACACACGCATTACTGCGTAGTTCAAAAAATAAGTACTCGAAATATGAAGAGTAAAACCACACACGAGGTTTCATGATGGAAAGTCAACAGCATGGCGATCAGCTCAAGCGCGGTCTTAAGAACCGCCATATACAGCTAATCGCGCTGGGTGGCGCGATTGGTACCGGGTTATTCCTCGGTAGCGCATCCGTTATCCAGTCTGCAGGACCGGGTATTATTCTGGGTTACGCTATTGCCGGCTTTATCGCCTTTTTGATTATGCGTCAGTTAGGTGAAATGGTGGTTGAAGAGCCGGTAGCAGGCTCCTTTAGCCACTTTGCTTATAAATACTGGGGCAGTTTCGCGGGTTTCGCCTCTGGCTGGAACTACTGGGTACTGTACGTGCTGGTTGCCATGGCTGAGCTGACTGCAGTCGGTAAATATATCCAGTTCTGGTACCCGGAGATCCCAACCTGGGCCTCTGCTGCAGCCTTCTTCGTGATTATCAACGCCATTAACCTGACCAACGTGAAAGTGTTTGGTGAGATGGAGTTCTGGTTCGCCATTATTAAAGTCATTGCTGTCGTCGCGATGATCATCTTCGGCGGCTGGCTGCTGTTCAGCGGCAACGGCGGGCCGCAGGCCAGCGTCAGCAACTTGTGGAACCAGGGGGGCTTCCTGCCGCATGGCTTCACCGGTCTGGTGATGATGATGGCGATTATCATGTTCTCTTTCGGTGGGCTGGAGCTGGTTGGGATCACCGCAGCAGAAGCGGATAACCCGGAGCAAAGCATTCCCAAAGCAACCAACCAGGTTATCTACCGTATCCTGATTTTCTATGTGGGTTCGCTGGCGGTTCTGCTTTCCCTGATGCCGTGGACGCGCGTTACAGCTGATACCAGCCCGTTTGTCCTTATTTTCCACGAACTGGGCGACACGTTTGTTGCTAATGCCCTGAACATCGTGGTGCTGACTGCTGCCCTTTCTGTCTATAACAGCTGTGTGTACTGCAACAGCCGTATGCTGTTCGGTCTGGCACAGCAGGGCAATGCGCCGAAAGCGCTGATGAACGTCGACAAGCGCGGCGTGCCGGTGAACACCATTCTGGTTTCCGCACTGGTGACGGCTCTGTGCGTGCTGATCAACTACCTGGCGCCAGAATCTGCCTTTGGCCTGTTGATGGCGCTGGTAGTTTCCGCACTGGTGATCAACTGGGCAATGATTAGCCTTGCGCACATGAAGTTCCGCAAAGCCAAACAGCAGCAGGGTGTTACCACCCGCTTCCCGGCGCTGCTCTATCCGCTGGGTAACTGGGTGTGCCTGATTTTCATGGCTGCAGTACTGGTGATTATGCTGATGACGCCGGGCATGGCGATCTCGGTGTACTTAATCCCGGTATGGATTGCTATTCTTGGCATTGGTTACCTGTTCAAACAGAAAACGGCCGGCACGGTTAAAGCACATTAATTTTTCCTCCCCCACCTACGCCAGGTGGGGGTTGTTACCTGCCTCACACTTTCCCACTCACGACTGTTTAGTCCATATCAGCGGCGTTATCCTGCAACGCAAAAACACCGGTGCCAGACAATAATTCTCTCCATATCTCATTCATGGAGTGCAGTTGATGGAAACCAGTAAGCTCACGGTGAAAGAAAAGATTGGCTATGGAATGGGCGACGCCGGATGCAACATCATCTTTGGCGCCATCATGTTGTTTGTTAACTATTTTTACACAGACATTTTTGGACTCGCACCTGCACTGGTCGGCGTATTACTGCTCTCAGTACGCGTTATCGATGCCGTTACCGACCCTATAATGGGCGCAATGGCCGATCGCACCCGCAGCAAATATGGTCGATTTCGTCCATGGCTTTTGTGGATGGCTTTCCCGTACGCATTATTCAGCGTACTGATGTTTACCACCCCTGAGTGGACATATAACAGCAAAGTTATCTATGCCTTTGTTACCTATTTCCTGCTCTCAATTACCTATACGGCGATCAATATCCCCTATTGCTCTCTCGGCAGCGTCATCACCAACGATCCGCAAGAACGCGTCGCCTGCCAGTCATATCGCTTTGTATTGGTAGGAATTGCAACTCTGCTGCTCTCCCTTACCCTGCTCCCCATGGCCGACTGGTTCGGCGGGGAAGATAAAGCCAAAGGGTATCAAATGGCGATGGCGGTACTGGCCTTCATCGGCATGTGTATGTTCCTTTTCTGCTTTGCAACCGTCCGTGAACGTGTACGCCCTGCTGTCCAGACCAATGACGATTTAAAAGCCGATCTGAAAGACGTATGGAAGAACGATCAATGGGTAAAAATCCTGCTATTAACCTTGTGCAACGTCTGTCCGGGTTTTATTCGCATGGCTGCCACCATGTACTACGTGACCTGGGTTATGCAGCAGAGTACACAATTTGCGACGTTGTTTATCAGCCTTGGCGTTGTAGGCATGATGATCGGCAGCATGTTGGCGAAGGTGTTAACCGATCGCTGGTGCAAACTGAAAGTGTTCTTCTGGACCAATATCATCCTGGCGATTTTCTCCGCCGCGTTTTACTTCTTCGATCCGAAAGCCACCATGATGATTATGGTGCTCTACTTCCTGCTCAACATCCTGCATCAGATCCCATCTCCGCTGCACTGGTCGCTGATGGCGGATGTCGATGACTACGGCGAGTGGAAAACCGGTAAACGCATCACCGGGATCAGCTTCTCCGGCAACCTGTTCTTCCTGAAACTGGGCCTGGCGATTGCCGGAGCGATGGTTGGCTTCCTGCTCTCCTGGTACGGCTACGACGCTGGGGCGAAAACGCAAAGCGACTCCGCCATTAACGGTATTATGCTGCTGTTTACCATCATACCTGGCGCAGGCTACCTGATTACTGCAGGCGTGGTTCGTCTGCTGAAAGTTGACCGCGAGTTTATGCAGCAAATCCAGACAGATTTAGAAAAGCGCCGCGCCAACTACCGTGAACTGAATGAATACCACGATATAAAAACGACTGAAACCGTAAGGAAAGCCTAATGAATCAGTGGCCAAATCCCTTTATTGAACAGCGTGCCGATCCGTTTATCTTACGTGACGGTAGCCACTACTATTTCATTGCTTCAGTACCTGAATATGACCGGCTGGAGATACGCCGGGCCGACTCGCTGGAAGGGTTGCGCACTGCCGCCCCGGTTATCATCTGGCGCAAGCCAGAAAGCGGCCCCATGAGCCAACTCATCTGGGCGCCCGAAATCCATCATCTGGCAGGCAAGTGGTACATCTATTTTGCCGCCACCCACACACAGTCGCTCGACAAGCTGGGGATGTTCCAGCATCGCATGTTTGCGCTCGAATGTGCCGACACCGATCCGCTGACCGGAAAGTGGACGGAGAAAGGTCAGATTAAAACGCAGTTTGATACCTTTGCGCTCGATGCCACCACCTTTAACCATCAGGGAAAACAGTGGTATCTATGGGCGCAGAAATCGCCCGATATCGCCGGAAACTCCAATATCTATCTCGCAGAACTGGAAAATCCATGGACGATTAAAGGCGAGCCGGTCATGCTAAGCCATCCTGAATATGACTGGGAATGCCGGGGTTTTTGGGTCAACGAAGGTCCTGCCGTCATGGTTCACGGCGACAAGTTGTTTATCAGCTATTCCGCCAGCGCTACCGATGAGAACTACTGTATGGGATTATTGTGGATTGACTTAGACGCAGATCCGCTCAACCAGCAGAACTGGCACAAATCACCGCGCCCGGTCTTTACCACCAGCTATGAAAACCGCCAGTTTGGGCCAGGACACAACAGCTTTACGCAAACGCCAGAAGGTGAAGATGTGCTGGTGTATCACGCGAGAAATTACACTGAAATCGAGGGCGATCCGCTGTACGACCCAAACCGCCACACTCGTCTGAAGCTCGTGCGTTGGAACGAAAACGGCATGCCAGATTTTGGCATCCCGCCTGCTGATACGAACTAAACCGTTGCACTGCCCGGTTGCGCTAACGCTTACCGGGCCTACACGTTTTTCCATTGTAGGCCGGATAAGCGTTAGCGCCATCCGGCACAACGCTATACTAATGCCCCATAAATGGTCAGCAACGCAATAATCACCACCACCACAAATGAGGTCTTCTTCGCCATCGAAACAGCCGCTTTTGGCGTTTCGACTTTATCGGTATGAGGTTCGCGCGCCAGCGAGAACTGCGCCAGACGCGTAAGCACCTGATATTGCGAAGTATGCAGATCAGCAAGCGACGCAAACCAGGCTGGCAACGCCTTCTCGCCGTGTCCTAACAGCGCATAGACCACGCCCGCCAGACGCACCGGGATCCAGTCCAGCACATGCAGGATCGCATCAATACCCGATTGCAGACGCTGGTGCGGTGTCTGGTAACGCGCCAGCCAGGACTGCCAGGCACGTAAAAAGGCATAACCAACCAGCGTCACAGGTCCCCACGGGCCACCGACAATCAGCCAGAATAACGGCGCCAGGTAAAAGCGAAAGTTGTTCCATAACAGCGCGTTCTGCAGTTCAAGCAGGAACTCACGCTCGTCACAGTCCGGCGGAACACCATGGATAAGCGTCAGCTCGCTGGCCATCGCCTCACGAGCGTGAGCGTCATCGCGAGCGGCCGCGTTCAGGTAAGCGTGATAGTGAAGGCGCGCCTTGCCTGCGCCGATGCACAGCAAGCCAATTAAGATCCACGCCACCAGCAACGGAACGTTAAACAGCAGCCCATGAAGTGCGCGCAGTAGCAGAAACGTCACTCCCATCGCAATAAGAGTCATGCCTACCGTACGCATCATCGAGAAATGCTTAATCCGGCGGAAAAAAGCTTCAACTCGGTGATCAAGCTGCCAGTGCTCACCCAGCTTAAACAGGCGTTCAACAATCAACACCAGTAATGTTGTAAACAGCGTCATGTCATCTCCTTGTGCGACGAGGGGGTGACCAGGGCGCGAAACCTTGCCCAGTCAAATGAGGGCCCGGGATCGGTCTTACGCTCGGGCGCAATATTGCAATGTCCTGTCATATTGTTAGCAATAGCCGGATAACGCGTAATCAGGGCATTGGTCACGGCTGCCAGTTGCTGGTACTGCGCGTCGGTATAGGCCAGCGTATCCGTCCTTTCCAGCTCAATACCAATTGAGAAATCATTACAGCGTTCACGGCCCTGATAGCTCGAGACGCCGGCATGCCAGGCGCGTTTATCAAAGGGGACATACTGCACGATTTCACCATCACGGCGAATTAAACAATGGGCCGAAACGCGCAAATGGGCGATTCCGGCAAAATAAGGATGGGCGTTGGGATCAATCGTGCCAGTGAACAGCGCGTCTATCCACGGGCCGCCAAACTCGCCGGGCGGCAGGCTGATATTATGCACCACCAGCAGAGAAGGGTTTTCGTCATCCGGGCGGCAATCGTAATGCGGAGAGGGAACGCGTCGCGCCTCTGCCAGCCAGCCCTCGTCTAACAACATGCAGAATCTCCTTATTGGTGGTGCTCATATCAGGTTCAGGGTAGCATGTTTCCACCTTATGATTCGTTAGCAATTTGGAGTTTTATCATGCCGCCTCGCCGCTATAACCCTGACTACCGACGTGACGCGCTGTTGGAACGCATAAATCTCGATATCCCTGCCGCTGTCGCTCAGGCGCTGCGTGAAGATTTAGGCGGAGAAGTTGATGCCAATAACGATATCACCGCACAGCTTTTACCCGAAGACATGCGCTCCCACGCTACCGTAATTACCCGCGAAGATGGCGTTTTTTGTGGGAAACGTTGGGTGGAAGAGGTCTTTATTCAACTGGCTGGCGATGATGTAAACATCACCTGGCATGTCGAAGATGGCGACAGCATTAAGGCTAATCAGCCACTGTTTGAACTGGACGGCCCTTCCCGCGTGTTACTGACCGGTGAACGTACCGCGCTTAATTTTGTGCAGACGCTTTCAGGTGTAGCAAGCGAGGTGCGTAAATACGTCGACCTGTTAGCTGGGACCAAGACCCAACTGCTGGATACGCGTAAAACCCTGCCAGGACTGCGTACCGCGCTAAAATACGCCGTATTGTGCGGCGGCGGCGCGAATCATCGTTTGGGGCTGTCCGACGCTTTCCTGATTAAAGAAAACCACATTATTGCTTCCGGCTCGGTACGTCAGGCCGTAGAAAAAGCATTCTGGTTGCACCCGGATGTGCCGGTTGAAGTCGAAGTAGAAAGCCTGGATGAGCTGGACGACGCGCTGAAAGCCGGGGCCGACATCATCATGCTCGATAACTTCGAAACCGACCAAATGCGCGAAGCGGTAAAACGCACCAATGGCCAGGCGCGTCTGGAAGTCTCGGGCAATGTCACCCATGAAACGCTGCGCGAATTTGCCGAAACCGGCGTGGATTTCATCTCTGTTGGCGCGCTGACCAAACATGTTCGCGCTCTCGATCTCTCCATGCGTTTTCGCTAATTGCTGATTGTATTGCCCGATGATGCTTCGCGTATCGGGCCTCCTACACAGGTTTATTCTGTAAGCCGGATACGGCATTTACGCCGCCATCCGGCAGTTTCTGCGAGCCTCTTAGCAAATACATTGTCTGATTCTGTAATTTCGTAAAAGTCCTCGGAATCCGCCTTCCCATTCTGTTTTTTGTCTCTCGCCGTCCTCCCGTCGTTTTGCCAAAGTAGCGCCAGCAAACTCAAGGAGTGAACAATGAACAAGCAACGAGGCTTTACGCTTATCGAACTCATGGTGGTGATTGGCATTATTGCCATTCTTAGCGCCATCGGTATTCCGGCATATCAAAACTATCTGCGCAAAGCCGCGCTGACAGACATGCTGCAAACCTTTGTCCCCTATCGCACAGCGGTTGAGCTCTGTGCACTGGAGCATGGAGGAACAGATACCTGCGATGCCGGAACGAATGGTATTCCCACTCCAACAACTACCCGTTACGTCTCAGCCATGAGCATTGAAAAAGGCGTTGTCAGCCTTAGTGGGCAGGAAAGCCTGAACGGGTTAAGCATCACCATGACGCCGGCTTGGGACAATGCCAACGGCATTACCGGCTGGAACCGTAACTGCATCATCCAGAACGACAGCGCATTGCAGCAGGCCTGTGAAGATGTTTTCCGCTTCGATACCCACTAAGGAACAGAGATGAATACCACCCAGCTTACAGCGCTATGCCAACGTTATCAGGGAATATTACTGGATGCAGACAATGAAGTGGTACATATCGCCGTCGTAGACGCCCCATCACACGAACTGCTGGATGCACTGCATTTTGCCACCACCCGGCGCATCGACATTGTCTGCTGGACACGTCAGCAAATGGAAGGCCACACGCATACACCGCAGAAAATGCTCCCGGCAGTAGTCACAAAAAGCAGCGCCAGCGCAGCAGACTTGCTGAATCAGACGTTTCATTCCGCTCTGGAGAAACGGGCTTCTGATATTCATTTTGAGCCAGCGGAAAATCACTATCGGATCAGATTACGTGTGGATGGAGTACTCCACGCGTTACCGGAAATCACGACCGAGATGGGCATTGCCATCACCGCGAGGTTAAAAGTATTAGGCAGTCTGGATATTGCCGAGCATCGGCTTCCACAAGACGGGCAATTTACCGTTGAGATTTCAGGAGAACCTATCTCGTTTCGCATCGCCACCCTGCCCTGTCGCTACGGCGAAAAAGTCGTGTTGCGGCTACTTCATCAAGTCGAGCAGTCACTGGAGATCGCCGCACTGGGAATGCAAGACGCGCAGCTGGCCGCATTTTCGCAAGCCTTGCAGCAGCCTCAGGGGCTGATTCTGGTTACCGGGCCTACCGGAAGCGGTAAAACGGTCTCACTGTACAGTGCGCTGCAAACCCGAAACACGCCAGATGTTAATCTCTGTAGCGTGGAAGATCCGGTAGAGATCCCGATCGCAGGCATCAACCAGACGCAAATTCACCCACGCGCCGGTTTGACTTTTCAGGGAGTCTTACGTGCTCTGTTGCGTCAGGATCCCGACATTATCATGGTGGGTGAAATCCGCGATGGAGAAACAGCAGAAATAGCCCTTAAAGCCGCACAAACCGGTCATCTGGTTCTTTCTACGCTGCATACCAATTCCACCAGTGAAACGCTGGTGCGTCTGCAACAAATGGGGGTCGCACGCTGGATGATCGCCTCCGCGCTGACGCTCGTCATTGCACAGCGATTGGTCAGAAAGTTGTGCCCCCATTGCCGACAACGTCAGAGTACGCCTATCACACTCCCGAAAGCTGTCTGGCCTACACCACTACCGAATTGGCAGGCCCCTGGCTGCAAACATTGTTATCACGGATTTTATGGCCGTACGGCATTGTTTGAAGTACTCCCTGTTACTCCGGCATTACGTCAGAGTATTGCCAGTGGCGCCCCCGTAGACGGAGTGGAACCTGATGCTCAGCTATCAGGGAGAACGCTTTTCGAGAATGGCTGTCAGGCCGTCGAGCAAGGATTAACGACATTTGAAGAGCTGATTCGTGTACTGGGCATGCCTCATGTCCACTAAACAGCTTTGGCGCTGGCAAGGCATTAACAACAAAGGTACATCGCAGGAAGGAATGCTATGGGCCGATACCCGACCGTCATTAATGCTGGCTCTTGAGAAACAACAGATTACGCCGCTACGCATTAAACGTATGCGTGTCAAAACCTCGCACTGGAGCCGTACAAGAAGTGCCGAAACCATACACCAGTTGGCGACATTGCTAAAAGCAGGGTTAACGCTCTCAACAGGGCTAGCTCTGCTTGCTGAACAGCATCCCAGCAGTCAATGGCAGGCGCTACTGCGTACGCTGGCTTACGATATGGAACAGGGCATTACCCTCTCCACCTCGCTATCACAATGGCAACACGTTTTTCCGCCCCTTTACCAGGCAATGATCCGCACCGGAGAGCTTACGGGTAAGCTGGATGACTGCTGTTTTGAACTCGCCTACCAGCAAAAGAAACAACAGCAACTTGCTGATAAAGTTAAAAAAGCCCTGCGCTATCCGATTATCATCATCACAATGGCGGTGTTGGTCGTATTTGCGATGTTGCAGTTTGTACTCCCTGAGTTTGCCGCCATCTACCAGACATTCAACACCCCGCTACCGGCCCTCACTCAGTGGATTATTACCATCGCACACTATAGCAGCCAATGGGGATGGCTGGCGGTAGCACTTGGCCTGGTAGCGGTTGTGGCACATCATTTGATAAATCAGAAACCGTACTGGCTCGTTCTGCGCCAGAAATTGCTGCTCAGCCTCCCGGTCATAGGGCCGATGGTGAGAGGGCAAAAGCTCACGCAGATCTTCACCGTTCTGGCGTTAACGCAAAATGCGGGCATTCCCTTTTTGCAGGGTCTTGAGAGCGTTACCGAAACGCTGGCTAACCCTTTCTGGTCGCAACGTTTAGCGCTGGTTCAGCACAACATTAGCGCCGGAAAGCCGGTCTGGTTAGCGCTTAAAAATAGCGGTGAATTCAGCCCATTGTGCATACAGCTGGTCCGAACAGGTGAAGCTTCCGGCTCGCTGGATGCAATGCTGCGCAATCTCGCGCATCACCATGGCGAGAAAACCCTGGCTCAAGCTGAGAATTTGGCTGCATTACTTGAGCCTGCGTTGCTGGTCATTACGGGGCTTATCATCGGTACGCTGGTTGTCGCGATGTATTTACCGATTTTCCATTTGGGAGATGCGATGAGCGGAGTGGGTTAAATTCAAATGCCAGATGGCGACGTAACGCCATCCGGCATTTCACAGAACGACCTGTTTTACAGGCTATTGAATACGCGGTTCTCTTGTTCCTGTACACGAATAAACGTTGTACGTTTGGTCAGCTCTTTCAGACGGGATGCGCCTACATAGGTGCAAGCAGAACGCAAACCGCCGAGAATATCGCGAGCGGTATTATCAACCGGGCCGCGCAGAGGCAGCTTAACGGTTTTACCTTCAGCGGCACGATACTGAGCAACACCACCAACATGGCGGGTCATAGCAGATTCTGAGCTCATACCGTAGAACAGCATGAATTTCTCACCGTTTTCTTCAACAATTTTGCCGCCGCTTTCTTCGTGACCGGCCAACATACCGCCGAGCATAACGAAGTCTGCGCCGCCGCCAAACGCTTTTGCAACGTCACCCGGCATTGTGCAGCCGCCGTCGCTGACAATCATGCCGCCCAGACCGTGGGCTGCATCCGCACATTCAATAACCGCAGAAAGCTGTGGATAGCCAACGCCGGTTTTTACACGCGTGGTGCATACAGAACCCGGGCCAATACCTACTTTGACAATATCAGCACCGGAGAGCACCAGCTCTTCACACATTTCACCGGTGACCACATTGCCCGCACAAATTGTTTTTGTCGGCCATGCTTCACGCGCTTTCGACACAAACTGAACAAAATGCTCTGAGTAGCCATTTGCCACATCAATGCAGATAAAATTCAGCGCTGGGTTGAGCGCCAGAATCTGTTTGGTTTTTTCGAAGTCTGCGTCAGACGTGCCGGTTGAAACCATTACGTGTTTGAGTACATCGGCAGAAGTCTCTGCAATGAAGGCGGCCCAGTCTTCAACAGAATAGTGTTTGTGCACAGCGGTCAGGATGTCGAAGGATGCCAGCGCCGTTGCCATGGCAAACGTCCCGACAGTGTCCATGTTCGCGGCAATAATAGGTACGCCTGACCAGGTCTGACCTGAATGCTTAAAGGTAAATTGACGTTCCAGCTCAACATCGGAACGGCTTTTGAGAGTAGAACGCTTAGGGCGGATAAGAACGTCTTTGAAACCTAACTTCAGATCTTCTTCGATACGCATGTGCGGATTCCTGGGGTTAATGGCGAAAAATCGAAACTCACAACTCCAGTGACGCTATCATACGCACTAATCAATGCCGCGCAAGACTGCGAAATTCTCTTTTTTTACGCTACAATCCCATAAATTTACCTGGCGAATAGTAGGTTAATCCTGCAGCAGCCTCGCCTTCGCACGCTTAACTTTTAACTGTTTGATAATCAAACTTAAACTCCAGGATCGGCATCTATGAGGTATACGGTAGCCTTAACCGGCGGCATTGGCAGTGGTAAAAGCACCGTTGCAAATGCGTTCGCTGACCTCGGAATAAACATCATTGATGCAGATATTATTGCGCGCCAGGTGGTTGAACCCGGCACACTTGCTCTTAAGGCGATCGAAGAACATTTTGGTTCCGAGGTTATCGCCGCAGACGGATCGTTGCAGCGGCGCATTTTACGCGAACGCATTTTTTCCGCCCCAGAGGAGAAAAGCTGGCTGAATGCCCTGCTCCATCCGCTTATTCAGCAGGAAACGCAGCGCCAGTTTCAGCAAGCGACCTCACCTTACCTGTTATGGGTTGTCCCTTTGCTGGTGGAAAATTCGCTGTATAAAAAAGCCGACCGCGTACTCGTGGTGGATGTCACGCCCGAAACCCAGCTCAGACGCACCATGCAGCGTGATGACGTCACACGTGAGCATGTTGAACAAATTCTTGCTGCCCAGGCAACGCGTGAAGCGCGGCTGGCCGTGGCAGACGATGTTATTGATAATAATGGCGCACCGGAAGCCATCGCCTCGGATGTCGCCCGCCTGCACGCGCTCTATTTGCAATGCGCGTCGCAGTTTGTCTCACAGGAAAAACCGTAATGCACACCCAGGTCCTTTTTGAACACCCTCTCAATGAGAAGATGCGTACATGGCTGCGCATTGAATTTTTAATCCAACAGCTCTCCGTTAATTTACCCATTGCTGACCATGCCGGCGCTCTGCATTTTTTCCGCAATATCGGAGATTTACTGGATGTATTTGAACGCGGCGAAGTCCGTACCGAACTCCTCAAAGAACTGGAGCGACAGCAGCGTAAACTCCAGGCCTGGGTCGAAGTTCCCGGCGTCGATCAAAGCAGAATCGACTCTTTGCGCCAGCAGTTAAAAAGTGCAGGCAGCATTCTGATTTCTGCCCCGCGTATTGGACAGACGCTGCGCGAAGATCGTCTGATTGGTCTCGTACGTCAGCGTTTAAGTATTCCTGGCGGGTGCTGCAGTTTCGATCTGCCGACTCTGCATATCTGGCTACACCTTGCGCAATCGTATCGTGACGCGCAGGTTGAAACCTGGCTTGCCAGCCTGAATCCGCTCAATCAAGCGCTGTCGCTGGTGCTGGATTTAATTCGCAACTCAGCGCCGTTTCGTAAGCAAACCAGCCTGAATGGTTTTTATCAGGACAACGGCGAAGATGCAGATCTGCTGCGCTTGCAGCTGCCGCTTGATTCGCAGCTTTATCCGCAAATTTCTGGTCATAAGAGCCGTTTTGCCATCCGCTTTATGCCGCTGGATAGCGAAAATGGTCAGGTGCCTGAGCGCCTCGATTTTGAACTGGCGTGCTGTTAAGGAGTCAACATGTCTGAACAAACCATCGTCAACTGCCCAACCTGCGGCAAGCCTGTAGTATGGGCTGAAGTCAGTCCGTTTCGCCCATTCTGCAGCAAGCGCTGCCAGTTAATCGATCTGGGAGAGTGGGCTGCAGAAGAGAAACGCATCCCAAGCTCAGGCGATCTGTCGGAAAGCGACGACTGGAGTGAGGAGCAGAAGTAATTCTGCTAATACGTAGGGCGGGCAAGCGTAGCACCCCCGCCATAATTTGCCGGATGGCGGTGTTGCCTTATCCGGCCTACGAACACCATTATCCAGTAATCAGCTTTTCAATGACCGGTGCATTCGCCGGCGGGAAATCTTCCGCATTCAGAGCATATTGCGCTATCCACTGCGCCGGTTGCCCCTCTTTTCCCCACGGCTCGCCTTCCCAGCTTTCAACCAGCCAGAACCACAGAGTGATATGCCTGTCCGGAAACTGATACTCCAACTTTTCGAACAATGAACTTTGAGTCGGCGTGATCCCTACTTCTTCCTGTAGCTCGCGAATCAGCGCCTGCTCCGGCGTTTCGCCCGCTTCAATTTTCCCGCCGGGGAACTCCAGCTTATTGGCCATGTGGGCATCAGCCGCACGCTGGGTGATAAAAATTTCATTGTGCTGATTACGAATAATCCCGACGGCGATCTGCAATATTTTCATTTTCATCGTCCATAAAAAAGGCGCAGAAGTCTGCGCCTTTTCAATAAGTTATTTTCTTAGCTCAGACGGCCATGACACTGTTTGTATTTCTTGCCGGAACCGCAAGGACACGGATCGTTACGACCCACTTTACGATCGCCGGTTTGTGCCGCCAGCTCTTCTGCCGCAGCAGAATCATCACCTTTATGGCTCAACTGCTGCATCTGCGCTAAACGCTCAGCTTCTTCGCGACGCTGCTGCTCCATCGCTTCTACTTCTTCAGGCATACGCACCTGAACTTTGCTCAGAGTGCTGATCACTTCGTACTTCAGTGATTCCAGCATTGATGCAAACATAGAGAAGGATTCACGCTTGTATTCCTGCTTCGGATCTTTTTGCGCGTAACCACGCAGGTGGATACCCTGACGCAGGTAATCCATCGCAGCCAGGTGCTCTTTCCACAAAGAGTCGAGCGTTTGCAGCATCACGCCTTTTTCGAAGTGACGCATCATCTCCGCGCCCACAACTTCTTCTTTGCGCTGATAAACTTCTACTGCGTTTGCCAGAATACGTTCGCGCAGCGTTTCTTCGTGCAGCTCAGGTTCTTTATCCAGCCACTCTGAAATCGGCATATCCAGATCGAAGTCGTTTTTCAGACGTTCCTGCAGACCCGGAATATCCCACATTTCTTCCAGAGACTGCGGCGGAATATAGGCATCAATCGTCGCTTTGAATACGTCTTCGCGAATGCTGTTAATGGTTTCGCTAACGTCAGTTACGTCCAGCAGTTCGTTACGCTGGGTGTAGATAGCACGACGCTGGTCGTTGGCAACATCATCATATTCCAGCAACTGCTTACGAATATCGAAGTTGCGGCTTTCCACTTTACGCTGCGCGTTAGCAATTGCTTTGGTCACCCATGGGTGTTCAATGGCTTCACCAGGCTTCATACCCAGTTTACGCATCATGCCGGACACGCGGTCAGAGGCAAAAATACGCATCAGCGCATCTTCCATCGACAAATAGAAACGAGAAGAACCCGCATCCCCCTGACGACCAGAACGACCACGCAGCTGGTTATCGATACGACGAGATTCGTGACGCTCAGTACCGATAATATGCAAACCACCAGCAGCTAATACCGCGTCATGGCGAACCTGCCACTCGGCTTTGATCTGCGCGATTTGTTCCGGAGTTGGGTTTTCCAGCTCGGCAACTTCCGCCTGCCAGCTACCACCCAGCACGATATCGGTACCACGACCCGCCATGTTAGTAGCGATTGTCACGGCAGACGGGTAACCCGCCTGTGCGACGATATCCGCTTCGCTGGCATGGAACTTGGCGTTGAGGACGTTATGTTTGATGCCTGCCTTGGTCAGCTCGTTAGAGACCACTTCAGATTTTTCAATGGAGATAGTACCCACCAGCACCGGCTGGCCATTTGCGGTACGCTCTTTAATATCTTCAATGATCGCCTGAATTTTTTCCGCTTCGGTCATGTACACCAGATCCGGTAAATCCTTACGGATCATCGGACGGTTAGTTGGTACAACTACAGTATCCAGCTTGTAGATGGAGCTAAATTCAAAGGCTTCGGTATCTGCTGTACCGGTCATACCGGCCAGTTTTTCGTACAAACGGAAGTAGTTCTGGAAGGTAATAGATGCCAGCGTCTGGTTCTCGTTCTGGATCTCTACGCCTTCTTTAGCTTCAACAGCCTGGTGCAGACCATCAGACCAGCGACGCCCCTGCATGGTACGGCCGGTGTGTTCATCAACGATGATAACTTCGCCGTCTTTCACGATGTAGTCAACATCGCGGGTAAACAGCACGTGCGCACGCAGTGCGGCAGTCACGTGGTGCATCAGCATAATGTTGCCTGGAGAGTACAGAGACTCGCCCTCATCCATAATGCCTTCGTTAACCAACAACTCTTCAATCAGTACCAGACCACGTTCGGTCAGGTTAACCAGGCGCGCTTTCTCATCAACAGAGAAGTGGCCTTCCCCCTGGAACGTGTCGGAATCTTCCTTCTCCTGACGGATCAGGTGTGGGATGATTTTGTTCACTTTTTTATACATTTCCGAGCTGTCTTCAGCCGGGCCGGAAATGATCAGCGGCGTACGCGCTTCATCGATCAGGATGGAGTCAACTTCATCGACCAGCGCATAGTGCAGTTTACGTTGAACACGCTCTTCCGGACTAAACGCCATGTTGTCGCGCAGGTAGTCAAAGCCGTATTCGTTGTTGGTACCGTAAGTAATATCGGCGTTGTAGGCTTCACGCTTGGCTGGCGCTGGCAGGCCAGACATGTTGATACCAACGGTCATGCCGAGGAATTCAAACAGCGGGCGGTTATTTTCGGCATCACGCTGAGCCAGGTAGTCGTTCACGGTAACCACGTGTACGCCCTTCCCGCTTAATGCGTTCAGGTAGGCTGGCAGCGTCGCGGTCAGGGTTTTACCTTCACCAGTACGCATTTCCGCGATGCAGCGATCGTTAAGCACCATACCGCCCAGCAGCTGAACGTCGAAGTGGCGCATACCGAACACGCGTTTACTCGCTTCACGCACCACTGCGAACGCTTCCGGGATCAGGCTCTCAACGCTGGCACCTTTTTCCAGACGGGCGCGGAATTCAGCGGTCTTCGCTTTCAGTTCATCATCGGAGAGTTTTTCCATCTCCGGTTCCATTGCGTTGATGACATTGACCACTTTACGCATACGACGCAGCGTACGCTCGTTACGGCTACCGAATACTTTGGTTAATAATTTGATTAGCATAATAAAATCTCAAACGCCCCGCGATGCGGAGTCAAAAATTATAAGTTGGAAGGTTCTTTTTTAGCTGAGGCGTTGAGGACCAGCGCGGATACCCTGCAGCTGGCTGATCCAGACCGGAACGCTAAATGCGGCCTGAGAAGTAAAGTGGGCGTATGTCACGCGACTTACTGTCGCGGGCGGAGTGCCTTCTTGCGTCAGCATCGCGCTGAGCGTATTCAGTAACGCAAGATGGTGTGCCTGGATTGGCAACGGCTCTTCGGCAACAGGCAACGCCTGAGGCGCCATGGCAAAAGAAAGATGGCGGATAACCGTACGAATGGCATGTTGATGCCAGTAATCGACGGTAAAATTTGGGCGGCGATTAGTCGCTTCCAGCAAAGCAAGCTGGCTAAAGTTAACTTTAGCGGATTGATCGTGATTGCTGGCGGTCGCCTTCGCGGGGGTATTGGGTTCAGCAGCATTACCGAGCGCGGGCAGGCCAAAACTCGCCGCGACCATCCCCAACAGGAGATGCGGCCAGAAGTACCGTCTGCCTAACTGTCGCCAACGCGTCAGTATTCCACTCACGTTTTTGCCACCTGATATACCCTGCGTTTGGGGTTACGAATGCAAAACATTTTTTTTGCGCACGAATCTTATCATTAAAGCGTACGCTCCACAGCAGTAATGACAACCGGCCATGGGTAAATATGCTCAAGAAAGCAGCGATCGCACACTATTTTAACCTAGTGGCAGGGAAATATTTGCGTTGGAAAAGGCTGCGTTAATGAGTACATAAAAAAACGACTGGCTCACCTGGCCGGAGAGAGTGCCAGATTTACCAGTCGAATTTATACGACAGCGTATGTCGTTATGCCAGTACGGTCGAAGGTGCTTTGAACGCCAGAGGCAGTTCTGCATCGTCCTGGAAGGTCACATATTCCCAGGCTTCCTGTTTTGCCAGGACCGCCTGCAACAGTTTGTTATTCAATGCATGACCGGATTTATACGCGGTGAATGCACCAATAATGTTGTGACCACACATGAACAAGTCACCAATCGCGTCGAGCATTTTGTGACGAACGAATTCGTCTTCAAAACGCAGACCGTCTTCGTTCAATACGCGATAATCGTCAACAACGATGGCACAATCGAAGCTGCCGCCCAAGGCCAGGCCACGGGACTGCAGATATTCGATATCACGCATGAAGCCGAAAGTACGCGCACGGCTGATCTGACGCATGAACGCATCTGCAGAGAAGTTCATCGCGTAGCGCTGCGTGCTGGCATCAATCGCTGGATGGTTAAAGTCGATGGTAAAATCCAACGAGAAACCATTAAACGGTTTGAATTCAGCCCACTTATCACCATCTTCGACACGAACGGTCTCTTTGATGCGAACAAATTTCTTAGCGCTGTTCAGTTCTTCAATACCCGCATCGAGCAGCAGATATACGAATGGAGCAGCACTACCATCCATGATCGGGATTTCCGGGGCGTTAACTTCAATAACAATGTTATCGATACCTAAGCCCGCCAGAGCAGCATTCAGGTGCTCTACGGTTGAAATCCGCACATCATGCTCATTGACCAGACACGTACAGAGCATGGTATCACGCACAGATTTGGCATCGGCCGGGAAATCTACCGGAGGATTCAAGTCGGTGCGACGATAGATGACCCCGGTGTTGGCCGGCGCAGGGCGTAGCGTCAGCGTGACTTTTTTGCCGGTATGTAAACCGACGCCAGTCGCCTGAACGATACGTTTAAGTGTCCTTTGTTTGATCATCGTATAATCTCGCCAAATTAACTATCCAACCGAAGTGTACTATACATTCGGCGGGCCAGTTTAGCACAAAGAGCGCAGATTCCCAAATTCCAGCTAATTCTTAATCAGCTTGCTTACGCAGGAATGCAGGGATATCCAGATAATCCGGCTCTTTAGTGGTTTGCGGCGTATTGTCGTTAACCACTTTCGCTACCGGCTTCTGTTCTTGCGTCAACGGCGCCATGCCGTGTTGCTGGTAACGATCCATTACCGGCTGCTGTACCTGCTTGTTGGTTACCAGAGTGATTTCAGGACGCTTGTCCATACCAATTCCAGTCGCAACAACGGTCACACGCAGTTCGTCGTTCATATCCGGGTCCAGAGAGGTACCGATTACCACGGTCGCGTTATCCGATGCAAAGGCACGGATGGTGTTACCCACGGTTTCGAACTCATCCAGACGCAGGTCGAAGCCCGCAGTAATGTTGACCAGCACACCGCGTGCGCCGGACAGATCGATGTCTTCCAGCAGCGGAGAAGAGATAGCCATTTCAGCCGCTTCTTCTGCACGGTCTTCACCGCTCGCCACGCCAGAACCCATCATCGCGTAGCCCATTTCGGACATCACGGTGCGCACGTCTGCAAAGTCGACGTTCATCAGGCCCGGACGAGTAATCAGTTCAGCGATACCCTGAACCGCGCCTTTCAGCACGTCGTTCGCTGCGCCAAACGCATCCAGCAGGGAAATACCGCGACCCAGTACTTTCAGCAGTTTGTCATTCGGAATAGTAATTAGAGAGTCCACATGTTTGGACAGCTCGGTGATACCCTGCTCCGCGAATGCCATACGCTTCTTGCCTTCAAAGTTGAAAGGCTTAGTCACGACAGCAACGGTCAGAATACCTAAATCTTTTGCTACTTCAGCAACCACTGGCGCTGCACCGGTACCGGTACCGCCGCCCATGCCTGCTGCGATAAACACCATGTCTGCCCCGTCAAGCGCTGCACGCAGAGCTTCACGATCTTCGTCTGCCGCATTACGGCCGACTTCCGGGTTCGCACCCGCGCCCAGACCTTTGGTGATGCCGCTACCAATCTGAATGGTCTGTCCAACCGCCGTTTTACGCAACGCCTGAGCGTCGGTATTCACTGCGAAGAATTCAACACCTTCGATGCGCTCGCGCACCATGTGTTCAACGGCATTACCGCCACCGCCGCCGACGCCGATGACTTTAATCACCGCGTCATTGGTAAGTTCCATAGGTTCAAACATAGTTTCTCTCTCCGTTGTGCCTGTCGCCTGAGACCGTTAATGTGCGTTGGTCTCTTTAAAAATTAAAACTCTTTTCGCAGCCAGCTATTGAGTCGTTTGATCCACGAGCCAACTGATGCCGTTACGCGTTTTTCTACTTCAGCCTCACCACTCAAATGGGATTCTTTTCCGTAGTGAAGCAGCCCCACTGCCGTTGAATAATACGGCTCCTGAGCATAATCCGTCAGACCAGTGATATTCAGCGGCGCGCCAATACGTACTTGCGTATGGAACACGCGCTGTGCGCAGGCCGCAAGACCTTCAATTTGCGCAGCACCACCGGTTAACACAATCCCCGCCGCCAGATGATGTTTCACACCCTGCTGGCGAAGCTGTTCTTGTAATTGCAAAATTTCTTCGTTGACCAGGTTGAGCAGCTCGGTATAACGCGGCTCAATGACTTCTGCCAGGGTCTGACGTTGCAGGCTACGCGGTGGACGACCACCTACGCTTGGCACTTCAACGCTTTCGTCTTTACCCACGATGGACCCCAGCGCACAGCCATGGCGCACTTTAATGGCTTCAGCATCGCTCGGCGGCGTACCAAAGGCATACGCGATATCACTGGTCACTACATTCCCTGCATAAGGGATAACTTTAGTGTGGCGCAACGCCCCGCCAGTATAAACGGCGATGTCCATTGTACCACCACCAATATCCACCACGCAGACACCCAGCTCACGTTCATCTTCCGTCAACACGGAATAACTGGCTGCCAACCCGGCAAAAATCAGTTGGTCAACTTTCAGACCACAACGTTCAACAGCTTTGACAATATTCTTCGCCATGTCGTTGTGGCAGGTAATAAGGTGGACTTTTGCCTGCATACGTACGCCGGAAAGACCTACCGGATTTTTAATGCCTTCCTGGTAGTCAATGGCGTATTCCTGCGGAATAACGTGCAGAACACGATGTTCATCGCGAACGCGTACGGATTTTGCCGTATGTACCACGTTTTCCACATCTTCCTGCGTCACTTCCTCTTCGGAAATGGGCACCATACCAATTTCATTTTGACAGCTAATATGTTTACCGGAAAGTGCCAGATACACCGAGGAAATCTGGCAATCTGCCATCAGTTCAGCCTGGTCAATGGCGCGCTGTACGCACTTCACCACTGACTCAAGGTCATTCACCCCGCCTTTATCCATACCTCGCGATGGGCAACTGCCCACGCCAATGATATTGACCATACCGTCGGGCAGAACTTCCCCTACTAAAGCGGCTACCTTCGCGGTGCCAATCTCCAGTCCAACTACCAGTTTTCTGTCCGTCGCCTTGATCATTGTTGTTCTGCCTGTGCCTGATTCTGTTGCTGATTAGATTCCTCAGGAGGCAAGGGAACCCAGCCTACTGCCGCTCCTGAGTCATAACGCAAATCAACGTAGCTAATCCGTTTGCCATCGGTTTGCGCCTGCTGCTGTAAAACCGGGTAGAGTTCCACAAAGCGAGCCAAACGTTTTATCGTATCGCCCCTGCCCAGATTGAGCTTAATATCGTTATTCAGCGTCAACTGCCAGGAACGACGAGCGGTCATCGCCGCTTCCTTCAGGGTGAATCTATCCTTAGCCAGCACCTGCCCCATTTCACGGAACCCTTGCAACACTTCACTTGCGCTGCCTTCCGGTCCATACAACATAGGTAATACCTGCTTATTGGCCCGACCGGTTGGGACGCTGAACGTATTGCCTTCGGCATCCACCATATGCTGGTCATTCCAACGCGCAATGGGCACATATTCAACCAGATGAATCTTCAATTCATCGGGCCATTGCTTTCTGACGCTCGCCTGTTTAATCCAGGGGAGACGTTCAATTTGACTCTGAATGATGTTCACATCCTGAGTCATAAAGGTTCCCGGAGCGCCCAGAGCCAGAATGGACTGACGAATATCGTCATTGCGCGTGTAATGCCGTTCGCCGGTTAACACCAGCTTTGACAATGGCAACCGCTGCGCATCTTCCATCCACCCCAACACTACCCAGCCGCTGACAAACACGGTGCACAGCACTGTCAGCAGGAACAGTATTCCTGCAAGACGCGTTCCATTATTGCGGCGTGAGGAGTTTACTTCTTCTTCATCACCGTTTCGCGTGTTCAGCGCAGCCTGCGACATATCAGTCCGCCAACTCCAGAATTCTTACCACCAACTGCGAGAAGCTCAGGCCAGCCTGACGTGCCGCCATCGGCACCAGGCTGTGGCTGGTCATACCCGGAGAGGTATTCGCTTCCAGCAGATAAAACTGGCCATCGCTGTCCAGCATGACGTCAATGCGACCCCAACCTTTACAGCCCAATGCGGTCCATGCTTTCAGGACTAATTCCTGCAAACGGGCCTCTTGTTCGGCTTCCAGACCTGCAGGGCAGAAATATTGTGTCTCATCAGAGAGATACTTCGCCTCATAATCATAGAAGGTTCCCGCGGGTTGGATACGTATTGACGGTAAAATTTCTTCACCAAGTATCGCAACTGTAAATTCCGGGCCACTGAGCCATTTTTCGATCAGTACTTCTTCATCATGCTGAAAAGCCAATGCTAATGCACCCTGCAAAGCATTTTCTTCTTCAACTTTTGACATACCTACGCTGGAGCCTTCACGGCTTGGCTTCACAATCAGCGGCAAACCTAACGCAGAAATTTTTGTAACCGATTCATTGCTAAGACCTTTTTCGAACTCAGAGCGGGTCAGTGCAACCCAGGGCGCGACGGGTAAACCTGCGCCCTGCCACAGCAGCTTGCTGCGCAGTTTGTCCATCGAAATTGCGGACGCCATGACGCCGCTGCCGGTATATGGCAGGCCAATTTGCTCCAGCATGCCCTGCAACGTGCCATCTTCCCCGCCACGACCGTGCAGCGCAATAAACACCTTCTGAAAACCCATAGATTTCAGAAGAGTGACATCAATCTCTTTAGGGTCAACCGGATGGGCATCGACGCCACCTTCACGTAACCCTGCCAGTACGGCCGCGCCGGAATTCAGCGAAACTTCACGCTCTGCGGAGGTTCCTCCTAACAGGACCGCGATTTTATCAGCCATGTTGTTCTTCCTCCGGGTTTTGCGGCTTCAGTTTGATTTCAGCTAAGGAACGCGCGATTTTGCCGATATTTCCAGCACCCTGCACCAAAATCAGATCGTTGCCGGTTAATACCGGCGCCAGCATATCTGCCACCTGAGCCGGATCGGATACCAGAATCGGGTCGATCTTACCGCGACCACGGATCGTACGGCACAGCGAGCGGCTGTCAGCCCCCGGAATCGCGGCTTCACCCGCGGCGTATACATCCAGCATCAACAGCGCATCGACCTGAGTCAGCACGTTGGCAAAGTCGTCATACAGATCGCGTGTACGCGTAAAGCGGTGCGGCTGGAACAGCATTACCAGATTTTTGTCCGGCCAGCCCGCGCGTGCAGCTTTAATCGTGGCATCCACTTCCGTTGGGTGATGGCCATAATCATCAACCAGCATCGCCGTCCCGGCTTTACCGTTTACCGGCTCAAGCGGAAATTCGCCGAGGAAGTCAAAACGGCGTCCGGTGCCCTGGAAACTTTCCAGCGCGCGCAGAATTGCGTCGTCTTCAATGCCTTCTTCTGTTGCAACTGCCACCGCCGCCGCCGCGTTCAGCGCATTGTGACGGCCCGGTGCGTTCAATGTCACACGTAAATCGGCCATCCCCTGACGCAGCAGCGTGAAGTGCCCTTGTGGACCAATCTGCTGGTAATCTTCAACGCACACATCAGCATCATCGCTGAAACCATAGGTTGTGGTTTGACGACCGACGCGCGGCAACAACTCGCGGATCACCGGATCGTCAACGCACATCACCGCACGACCATAAAACGGTAAGTTATGCAGGAAATTAATAAACGTCTGCTTTAAATTTTCGAAGTCGCCATGGTAGGTATCCATATGATCGGCTTCGATATTGGTAACAATCGCCACCATCGGCTGCAAATGTAGGAACGACGCATCGCTCTCATCTGCCTCCGCAATTAAATAACGGCTATGACCCAGACGCGCATGGACGCCTGCAGCCTTCACCAGACCGCCGTTGACAAACGTCGGATCCAGCCCCGCTTCCGCGTAGATACTGGAGACCATCGCTGTGGTCGTGGTTTTACCGTGCGTCCCGGCAATGGCGATACCGTGACGAAAACGCATTAATTCAGCCAACATTTCAGCACGACGGATCACCGGAATACGTGCTTCATGCGCCGCAACAATTTCCGGGTTATCCGCAGAAATGGCGCTGGATACCACCACCACGCTCGCATCACGCACGTTTTCCGGGCGATGGTTGAAGAAAATCGTGGCGCCCAGATTCGTCAACTGCTGAGTCACCGGATTCGGCGCCAGGTCAGAACCGCTGATCTGATAACCTTCGTTGGCCAAAACTTCGGCAATACCGCCCATACCAGCACCACCGATGCCGACAAAGTGAATGTGCCGAACGCGACGCATTTCGGGCACTATGGAACGCAGTTTTGCCAGTTGTTGTGTATTCATTCTTTAGCCATTAACTTCTTAGTTCATGCGATGCAAAAGGCATCACCACAATTACGCCCGGGCAGCCCGGCTCACTTCATTAGCAACACGCTCTGTGGCATCCGGTATGGATGCGGCGCGCGCACGTTCTGCCATGGTTAATAAGGTTTCTCGCGACCACCCGGAAAGGGTGTTAGCGACGGCATCCACAGTAAACTGCGGCTGCTCAAGAATTTTGGCGGCGCCCGCTTTCTCCAGCGGCAGCGCATTCCAGTACTGCTGTCGGTCTTTGTGCTGGAAAGGCACAAACAGCGCAGGCAAACCTGCGGCAGCAATTTCACTTACCGTCAGCGCACCTGAGCGACAAACTACGACATCCGCCCACGCGTAGGCGGCTGCCATATCATCAATAAACTCAGTGACCTTGTGCTGTGGTTGTCCCGCGTCAGCATATGCCTGTTCAACGGTTTGCTGCGCACCTTTGCCGCTCTGATGCCAAATAGTCACCGCGTCACCAAGCTCTGCGGCAACCTGCGGCATCGTCTGGTTCAATACGCGTGCACCCTGAGACCCCCCGACGACCAGCACGCGAACCGGGCCTCCACGCCCTGCCAGACGTACTTCGGGCGACGGCAGCGCCAGAACGTCGGTGCGTACCGGGTTACCCACCACTTCCGCATTCGGGAAAGCGCCAGGAAAAGCCTGCATCACCGTAGTGGCAATTTTCGCCAGCCACTTGTTGGTTAATCCCGCAATGCCATTCTGCTCATGCAGTACAACCGGAATGCCTAATGACCAGGCTGCCAGACCGCCAGGGCCTGACACGTAGCCGCCCATACCCAGCACCACATCAGGCTTAAACTGCTTCATGATGGCGCGCGCCTGACGCCAGGCATTAAAAATACGCACGGGGGCGGCAAGCAGAGCGTTGACACCTTTGCCACGCAAACCGGAGATGCGAATAAAGTCAATTTCAATGCCATGCTTCGGCACTAAGTCCGCTTCCATACGATCGGCGGTGCCCAGCCAACGAACTTGCCAGCCCTGAGCCATTAAATGATGCGCGACCGCCAGCCCCGGGAACACATGCCCGCCGGTACCGCCTGCCATCACCATTAACCGCTTCGGTTGACCACTCATCGTGCACCTCGTGTAAACGCCTGGGCTTTTTCCAGACGCGTTTCATAATCAATACGTAACAAAAACATGATGGCCGTCGACATAATCAACAAACTGGAACCACCATAACTGATCAGCGGTAACGTCAGACCTTTGGTTGGCAGCATACCAGCTGCCGCACCGACGTTTACCAGCGCCTGGAAGCTAAACCAAATCCCGATGGAGCAGGCTAAAAAGCCTGAAAAACGGTGGTCAATTTCCAGCGCTTTGCGGCCAATCGACATCGCGCGAAAAGCGACGAAGAATACCATTAAAAGTGCCAATACCACACCGATATAACCCAGCTCTTCCCCAATGATGGCGAAGATGAAGTCGGTGTGCGCTTCCGGTAAATACTCCAGTTTTTGCACCGAATTACCTAACCCCTGCCCCCAAATCTCACCGCGACCAAAAGCCATCAGCGATTGCGTTAACTGGTAGCCGCTGCCAAACGGATCTTCCCATGGGTTCCAGAAGGAGGTTACGCGGCGAATACGATACGGTTCGGCAAGGATCAGCAGCACTACCGCCGAAATCCCCATACCGATAATGGCAATGAACTGCCACAGTTTCGCCCCAGCGAGAAACAGCATCGCCAGCGTCGTGACAAACAGCACCACTACCGTACCAAGGTCAGGCTGCGCCAGCAGCAAGATTGCCAGCACCAGAATCACACCCATCGGTTTTAAGAAGCCGCGCAGGTTGTTACGCACTTCATCGACTTTACGCACCAGGTAGTTGGCGAGATAACAGAACAGCGACAGCTTGGTGAATTCCGCAGGCTGAATACGCAGTGGACCCAGCGCGATCCAGCGCGATGCCCCGTTAACGGAGCTCCCCACCACCAGAACGATCAACAACATGATGATCGAGGCGATCAGCATCGTCGTGCTGTACTTTTGCCAGAACTCCATCGGCAGACGTAACGTCACCATCGCCAGACAGAACGCGAGGAAAATATACAGCGCGTCACGTTTAGCGAACAGGAAGGGATCGCCTGCCAGGCGTTGCCCTACGGGCATCGATGCCGATGTCACCATCACAAAACCGATCGCTGCCAGACCAAAAGTCAGCCACAGCAGCATGCGGTCATACATGATCAGGCTGTCCGCGTCTTTATCACGCGAAGCCATCACCCAGCCTTTAAGTGCCGCGAAGATCCACGCCAGGACACCCAGTCCCGGTACGCGCGGCATTTTCAGACGAGGGAGAGAGAAGCGCATCAACCCAACTCCTTCGCCAAACGGGTAAAGACGTCACCACGTTGCTCAAAGTTCTTGAACTGGTCAAGGCTGGCACAGGCTGGCGACAGCAGCACCATATCACCCGACTTCACACGCGATGCGAGCAGACGCATTGCCTGCTCCATGGTTTCAGTGTGTTCCGCAACCTCAGGACGCAGAGCGGCAAGCTGTGCGCCATCGCGACCAAAGCAGTACAGACGAATGTTGTCGCCAGTCAGGTAACGTTGCAGCGGCATAAAGTCGGCGGACTTCCCGTCACCGCCGAGCAGCAGGTGCAGCGTACCCTCAACGTGCAGACCATTCAGTGCCGCTTCGGTGCTGCCGACGTTGGTGGCTTTTGAATCGTTGATCCAACGCACACCGTTATGATTCAGTACCAACTGGAAACGATGCGCCAGACCGGTAAAGGTAGTCAGCGCTTTCAGGCTGGACGCCCGCGGCAGACCCGCAGCATCCGCCAGCGCCAGCGCCGCCAGGGCGTTGGTATAGTTATGCTGGCCGGTAAGCGTCATCTCTTTCACGTTCAGGACTTTTTCACCCTTCACCCGCAACCAGGTTTCACCCTGCTGACGATTGAGATGATAGTCACCCATATTGATGCCAAAGCTCACGCAGCGCTCATCCGCCCCGCGAATCGGCATGGTCAGCGCATCATCAGCATTGACCACACACACTTTCGCATTCTCATAGACACGCAGTTTGGCCGCACGGTACTGCTGCAAGCCAAACGGATACCTGTCCATATGATCTTCGGTGACGTTCAAAATGGTGGCCGCGACAGCCCGTAAGCTGGAGGTTGTCTCCAGTTGGAAGCTGGACAGCTCCAGAACATACAGCTCACGTTCGTCATCCAGCAGCATCAGCGCCGGCAGACCGATATTACCGCCAACCCCCACGTTCACGCCGGCAGCTTTCGCCATCTCGCCGACCAGCGTAGTGACGGTACTTTTCCCGTTGGACCCGGTGATCGCGACGATCGGCGCCTGTGCTTCGCGGCAGAACAGCTCAATGTCGCCAACAATTTCAATCCCGGCATCAGCAGCAGCGCTCAACGAAGGGTGCGCCAGGGCAATACCAGGGCTGGCGACGATGAGATCGGCAGCCAGCAGCCAGTCATCATTCAGGCTACCAACATGACGCTCAACCGCTTCCGGTAATTTATCCAGACCAGGCGGCGTCGCACGGGTATCCATTACGCGCGGCGTCACGCCACGCGCCAGGAAGAAATCCACGCAGGACAGTCCGGTCAACCCCAGACCGATAATGACGACTTTTTTACCCTGGTAATCAGCCATGATTAACGTACCTTCAGCGTTGCCAGGCCAATCAGCACCAGCATCAGCGAAATAATCCAGAAGCGCACAATGACGCGCGGTTCCGGCCAGCCTTTCAGTTCATAGTGATGGTGAATCGGCGCCATACGGAAGATGCGCTGTCCGCGCAGCTTAAAGGAGCCAACCTGCAGAATGACCGACAGTGTTTCCACAACAAATACGCCGCCCATAATTACCAGCAGGAACTCTTGACGCAGCAGCACGGCAATAATGCCCAGCGCGCCACCCAGCGCCAGCGAACCGACGTCACCCATAAAGACCTGCGCCGGATAGGTGTTAAACCACAGGAAACCTAATCCCGCGCCGACAATCGCCGTACAGACGATCACCAGTTCGCCTGCATGGCGTAAATAGGGAATGTGCAGATAGTTGGCAAAGTTCATGTTACCGGTAGCCCATGCCACCAGCGCAAAACCCGCTGCTACGAACACGGTCGGCATAATCGCCAGACCATCCAGGCCATCGGTAAGATTGACCGCGTTGCCGGTCCCCACAATCACGAAGTACGCCAGCAGAACATAGAACAGACCCAGTTGCGGCATCACGTCTTTAAAGAACGGCACCACCAGCTCGGTAGCCGGGGTGTCTTTACCGGCGAGGTACAGCGCAAAGGCTACACCCAGCGCAATCACCGACATCCAGAAGTACTTCCAGCGGGCAATCAGGCCCTTGGTATCTTTGCGCACCACTTTGCGGTAGTCATCGACAAAACCGATAATGCCGTAGCCAATCAATACCACCAGCACGCACCATACGTACGGGTTCGACGGATATGCCCACAGCAGTACGGAGATAACTATCGCGGTGAGGATCATGATCCCACCCATGGTTGGCGTACCGCGTTTACTGAAGTGCGATTCCGGACCATCGTTACGTACGACCTGTCCAAAGGACATTTTTTGTAAGCGGGCAATCATGCGCGGGCCCATCCACAAAGAGATGAACAGCGCGGTCAGCAGGCTGATGATGGCGCGAAACGTCAGATAGGAAAAGACGTTAAAGCCGGAATAATATTTGACCAAATGTTCGGCCAGCCAAACTAACATGTCCCATTCTCCTGTAATGCGCGTACTACCTCTTCCATGGCGGCACTACGTGAACCCTTCACTAAAATCGTCATGACCTGATGTTCTGCAATCAATGCTTTAAGATGCGCGGCCAGCGCACTTTTATCCGCAAAATGTTCGCCAACGCCACTGGCGTCGCTAATTGCCTGACTCAGTTTTCCCGTACTCAGTACACGGTCGATGCCTGCGGCTTTCGCAGCAACACCCACCTGTACATGGCATGCTTCGCTTTCTGCACCAAGCTCTGCCATATCGCCAACGACCAGTACGCGATAGCCCGGCATTTCAGACAGCACCTGCACCGCTGCGGTCATCGAACCGACGTTCGCGTTATAGGAGTCGTCCAGCAGCAGCTGATTTTCCGCGAGTTGAATCGGGAACAGACGCCCCGGTACCGCTTGCAGATCCTTCAACCCCGCTTTGATCGCCTCGTGCGTCGCGCCTACTGCCATAGAGAGCGCCGCCGCCGCAAGGGCGTTAGCGATATTATGGCGACCCGGTAACGGCAGCAGGACATCAATGCTTCCGGTCGGCGTTTGCAGAGAAAATTCCGTGCCATGCAAGGTCACATTAACGTTGGTCGCCGAAAAGTCGCTATTGGCTGCATTCGGGGAGAAACGCCAGACTTTGCGATCGCCGATGATGCTTTGCCAGTTCAGCCAGTCGTTGTTGTCGGCATTCATAATGGCGATACCGTTCGCTGACAGACCGGTAAAAATCTCACCTTTTGCCTTCGCAACGCCCGCCAGAGAGCCGAAGCCTTCCAGGTGCGCGGCGGCCAGGTTGTTCACCAGCGCCGCTTCCGGACGCGTCAGGCCGACGGTCCAGGCGATTTCGCCCTGATGGTTGGCACCGAGCTCAATCACGGCATAGTCGTAATCGTTGTTTAAGCGCAGCAGCGTCATCGGTACACCGATGTCGTTATTCAGGTTGCCCGCGGTATATAGGGTGTTACCACACTGGCTCAGAATGGCAGCCGTCATCTCTTTGACGGACGTTTTACCGGATGAGCCGGTCAGCGCGACAACGCGCGCCGGAACCTGGGCGCGAACCCACGCAGCCAGTTCACCAAACGCCAGACGCGTATCGTTAACAATCAGCTGCGGCAGGTTGGTGTCCAACGGACGGCTGACCAACAGCGCACCGGCCCCGCTCTCTTGCGCTTTGTCTGCAAAATCATGGGCATCAAAGCGTTCGCCTTTCAGTGCCACAAACAGGCAGCCCGGCGTCACTTTACGCGTATCGGTTGTTACAGCATCAAGGGTCAGATCGGCCCCTTTCAATTCGCCACGGAGGATCTCCGCCAGTTGGCTGAGCGTTACGCTAATCATGCGATAACCCCCAGCAGACGCGCTGCCGTGACGCGGTCAGAATAATCGAGGCGCTGTGAACCAACGATCTGGTAGTCTTCATGACCTTTACCGGCCACCAGCACCACATCATTTTCTTTCGCCTGCATAATGGCGTTTGTCACCGCTTCTGCGCGACCTTCCATCACCTTCGCCTGCCCGGCATCCAGCATCCCCGCCAGAATGTCGTTAATAATGGCGCGCGGCTCTTCGGTACGCGGGTTGTCATCAGTCACCACGACAACATCTGCAAACTGCTCGGCAATTGCGCCCATCAACGGACGTTTGCCTTTATCGCGATCGCCGCCGCAGCCAAAGACGCACCACAGTTTGCCAGTACAGTGCAAACGTGCCGCCTGTAGCGCTTTTTCCAGCGCATCTGGCGTATGGGCGTAATCAACAACCACGGTGGTTTTACCCGGCGCACTGAACACTTCCATACGCCCGCAAACCGGCTGCAATTGTGTCGCCGTTTTCAGTAAATCAGCTAACGGATAGCCCAGTGCCAGCAGCGTTGCCAGCGCCAGCAGCAGATTGCTGACGTTAAACGCCCCCATCAACCGGCTTTCAATTTCACCGTCGCCCCATGAGGAGGTAAAACGAATCGTTGCCCCGCTGTCGTGATACTTCACGTCAATCGCTTTTAACCAACGACCGTGACAGTTCGGGTTGATGTGGTCTTCCATCGAAACGGCAACCGCATCCGGGAGTTTCGCCAGCCAGCGACGACCGACTTCATCATCCGCATTGACGATGGCCTGACCGCAATGGTGCGTGGAATACAGCAGCCATTTCGCGGCTTCGTAATGTTCCATGTCGCCGTGGTAGTCGAGATGGTCACGGCTTAAGTTAGTAAATACTGATGCGGCAAACTTCAGCGCCGCCACGCGATGCTGAACCAGACCGTGTGAAGAGACTTCCATCGCGCCAACCGTTGCGCCCTGCGCAACCAGCCCCGCCAGCACATGCTGGACATCAACGGCTGAACCGGTGGTATTTTCCGTCGGGATCACTTTGCCCAGCAGGCCATTGCCTACTGTTCCCATCACCGCGCTGGTTTCGCCAAGCAGTTGGCTCCACTGTGCCAGCAGTTGGGTGGTGGTGGTTTTACCGTTAGTCCCGGTCACACCGACCAGACGCATTTTCTCAGAAGGCTCGTGGTAAAAACGGCCTGCCAGTGCAGATAAACGTTCGTTAAGCTGACTAAGATAGATGACCGGAACGCCGTGCATTTCACGGATTTCACCATCAGTAGCTTCATCTTTCGCTTCTGCAATAATGGCAGCCACACCTTGCGCTATCGCCTGCGGGATATACCGACGCCCGTCCGCCTGATGACCTAATACTGCGACAAAGAGATCGCCCGATGCAGCCACACGGCTGTCAAGCGTCATCTCCCGCAGTGCTCGCTCCGGTGCACCCGGCACCCATGGAGCAAGAAGGTCGCGCAAATTACGATCTGCCACCTGTTGCCTCGCCTTGATTATTCACAAATTCATTTTTATCGCCCGTTGTCAGCGCATCCGGCTCGATGTTCATGGTACGCAGTACGCCGCCCATGATGGCACCAAAGACCGGCGCGGAAACGGCGCCACCGTAGTATTTACCCGCCTGCGGATCGTTGATAACAACAACCAGCGCGAAGCGCGGCTGACTCGCAGGCGCAACACCTGCGGTATAAGCAATGTATTTGTTGATGTAGCGGCCATCCGGCCCTACTTTTTTCGCTGTACCGGTTTTAATGGCGATACGATAACCTTTAATCGCCGCTTTCACGCCGCCGCCGCCGGGCAACGCCACGCTTTCCATCATGTGCACCACGGTACGCACGGTCGCTTCCGGGAAGATACGCTCGCCCGGAACTGGAGGGTCAACTTTAGTAATCGACAGTGGACGATAAACGCCGTAACTGCCGATCGTTGCATAGACTCGCGCTAACTGTAACGGCGTTACCATTAGCCCGTAGCCGAAAGAGAAGGTGGCCCTCTCTATGTCAGACCACCGTTGTTTTTGAGGATATAAGCCACTGCGTTCTCCGACCAACCCCAAATTGGTCGCTTTTCCCAGCCCAAAACGTGAGTAAGTATCTACTAACGCTGAGGACGGCATCGCTAACGCCAGCTTGGAAACACCGACGTTACTCGACTTCTGCAAAACCCCGGTGAGGGTTAATTCGCTATAACGTGCCACGTCTTTGATTTCGTGGCCATTAATTCGGTAAGGGATAGTGTTGAGGACCGTATTTTCGCGTACCACACCGCGCTGCAGCGCGGTCATCACCACCATCGGTTTAACGGTAGAACCCGGTTCAAACACGTCGGTAATGGTGCGGTTACGCATCGCGTCTTTTGGCGTACCGGTGAGATTGTTCGGGTTGTAGGACGGACTGTTGGCCATTGCCAGCACTTCACCGGTGTTCACATCCACCAGTACCGCACTGCCTGACTCCGCCTTGTTGAACGCCACGGCGTTATTCAGTTCACGGTAGACCAGTGCCTGTAAACGCTCATCAATGCTCAACGCGAGGTTATGCGCCGCCTGGCTGTCGGTAGAGGAGATATCTTCAATGACGCGACCATACCGGTCTTTACGTACAATACGCTCGCCCGGTTGTCCGGTGAGCCACTTGTCGAAGCTCTTCTCAACGCCTTCAATGCCCTGGCTGTCGACGTTCGTAAAACCGATGAGGTGAGCAGTCACTTCCCCGGAAGGGTAGTAACGGCGGGATTCTTCGCGCAGATGGATACCTGGCAGCTTCAGTTTTTTGATGTAATCAGCCATGTCAGGGTTTACCTGACGCGCCAGATAGATAAAGCGCCCTTTCGGGTTGGCGTTAATGCGGGAAGCCAGTTGATCGAGCGGGAGATTCAGCGCGGTTGACAGCGCTCTCCAGCGTTCGCCAACGCTCACTCCGCCGGCATCATGTACTTCTTTCGGGTCGGCCCATATAGCTTTAACCGGAACGCTCACCGCCAGCGGACGACCAGAGCGGTCGGTAATCATTCCGCGCGATGTAGACACTTCCTGGACGCGTAGAGAGCGCATATCACCCTGACGCACCAGCATGTCCGGCGCGATGATTTGCAGCCAGGCAACGCGACCCAGCAGAAAACCCAGTGCCAGCAAAATACAGCCGCACAGTAACGCAAAACGCCAACTGATAAAGTTGGCTTGTTCTTCCTGGCGTTTTGGTTTGTGCGTTTTTGCCGCTGCTTTCATGCGTCGCGTTTATCCTTATTTTTGTACTACGATATTTTCTTGTGAGGGATCGACATGCTGCATTTGCAGCTTTTCCGTTGCGATCCGTTCAACACGGCTATGGTCGCCGAGCGCGTTCTCCTCAAGGATCAAGTTACGCCATTCGATATCCAGCGCATCTCGCTCCAGGACCAGCTGCTCACGCTGCGCAGTCAGTAACCGCGTATGGTGCGCTGTTGTCACGACGGTAACCGCCGTCAAAATAATGCAAATGAACAGGCAGAGTGGCAGCTTCCCAAACCGCAAAAGATCGTCACCGATCACGCCAGGCAAGGCATGGCGCTCGTTGCTTCCTATCGATCCTTTAACTTTGCTGAGGGCTTCTGTCACTCTGCTGATCATGCGTTCGTCCTCTCTGCAATACGCAGAACTGAACTACGGGCACGAGGATTCTCAGCGACCTCTTCTTCACCCGGCATCATCTTGCCTAGTGCTCTTAACTCACGGCCGCCCAGTTTTTTGATCTGCGCTTCGGTCATCGGTATTCCAGCCGGTACCTGAGGACCACGGCTTTGTTCACGCATAAAGCGTTTCACAATGCGGTCTTCAAGCGAATGGAAACTGATGATCGAAAGGCGACCACCTGGAGCCAGCACGCTGAGCGAGCTTTTTAGCGCCTGCTCTATCTCCTCCAGTTCACTGTTCACCCAAATGCGCACCGCCTGGAAGGTACGGGTCGCGGGATGTTTGAATTTGTCCTTCACCGGCATTGCCGCCGCAATAACTTCCGCCAGTTCTTTGGTGCGGGTCATCGGTTCGATGCGGTTACGCTCCACGATGGCTCGGGCAATGCGTTTGCCGAAGCGCTCTTCGCCAAAGGTTTTAATCACCCAGGCAATGTCTGCTTCATCGGCGGTTTGCAGCCATTCGGCCGCTGACTGACCGCGTGTTGGGTCCATACGCATATCTAACGGACCGTCACGCATAAACGAAAAACCGCGCTCTGCGTCATCGAGCTGCGGTGAAGAAACGCCCAGATCGAGAAGAATCCCGTCGATCTTACCGGTCAGTCCACGCTCGGCGACATAGTCAGCCAGCGCAGAGAAAGGTCCATGTACGATGGAGAAGCGAGGATCGGTAATCGTTTTAGCAACGGCAATAGCCTGCGGATCGCGATCGATTGCCAGTAAACGCCCCTCTTCGCCAAGCTGGGAGAGGATCAGACGTGAGTGACCACCGCGACCAAATGTCCCGTCAATGTAGATGCCGTCTGGACGAATATTCAGGCCGTTTACGGCTTCATCCAGCAACACCGTTGTATGTTTATAATTTTCCGTCATTTTATAGAGACAAATCCTGCAATCGTTCCGACAACGCGCCAGTAACAGACTGCTCAGCGTCGATATCTTCCTTGACCTGTTGATACCAGGTCGTTTCATCCCACAGCTCAAACTTATTGAACTGCCCAACCAGCATCACTTCTTTCGTTAGCCCTGCGTGTTGCCGCAGAATAGGCGCTATCAGTAATCGACCAGCGTTATCCATCTGACATTCGCTGGCATGACCCAACAATAAGCGCTGTACGCGACGCTCAACTGGATTCATGCTCGACAGACGCGATAGCTTCTGCTCGATTATTTCCCATTCAGGCAGGGGGTACAGCAGCAGGCACGGGTGATGGATGTCAATGGTGCAAACCATTTGACCGGTAGCGCTCTCAAGCAGTTGATCCCGATAACGGGTAGGCACGGATAAGCGCCCTTTACTGTCGAGATTAACTAACGTTGCTCCCCGGAACATGCCAGTCTCACCCCCGATTACCACTTTATCCCACAAATTCCCACTTAAAGGAGTTTACGGAGCGGAGGAAAACCTTGTCAAGCAAGTCGCGGCGCTTAGCGGAGCAAAAAACCCATTGTTTACGGCTAATATCAGCGTTGAACAAAATCCGTACAGCAAACGAAGCAAATTAACGTCATGAATATTTGTAAGAAAAAAATCCAACAACTCATCATTGTTTAAAACAACTGAATATCATCAGAAGAAAATATAAAGTGTCAGTTTGCGACGCGAGCGGCATTTTAGGACAATATGCAGCGAGTTAACAGTACCAGTTAATCGGTCTGTACGCCGCGCAGGACCAAGGTAAGCACCAGATGGCCGCAATACGAGAGCAAAGTGTTTGTTAATTCGGCAAATCCACACATGCATGTAACAAAATAATACAACCGTAACGCGCCGTTACGTATCAATAACCCAAAAATGGATAGTTGCATTTTTAATTCGGGGTATTTCAAGAATACATTTCAGATAATTCTAAAGAATATTCTTAAATATAATGCGGTTATTTCTGAGAATAGAAAAACTGAAGACGTCAGAGGCTTATCCCGCCGACGTCATCAATTGAGGAAACTTAGTTACGGCTGAGAATACCGCGACGGTACAGATTACGCCGTATACGCGTTAAACCTGGCTTTGGTTTACGCGGTTCGTCCAGGCTTGCCAGTACAATCTCCAGCACGCGTTCCGCGACATCACGATGGCGCTGTGCCACTGCCAGTACAGGGCACTGCAGGAAGTCGAGCAGTTCGTGATCGCCAAAAGTCGCAATCGCTAAATCAGACGGCAACTGCCCATCACGACGCAGGGTCACATCCATCACCCCCTGCAACAGGGCAAACGACGTGGTAAACAACGCCTGAGGCATTGGGTGCGTTTCCAGCCATTTATCAAACAGCTGCGCTGCAGCTTCCCGCTCATAGCTGTTGGCGTACAGGAAATGGACTTCACGCGGATCGTCCTTCCACGCGGTACGAAAACCCTGTTCGCGCAGGAAACTGACGGATAATTCAGGAAGCGCGCCCAGATAGAGGACGGTTTCAGCAGGGAATTTGCGTAACTCTTCCGCCAGCATTTCCGCATCATCCTGATCTGCACCCACAACGCTGGTAAAATGTTCGCGATCCAGTGCACGATCCAGCGCCACAATCGGGAATGAACTGTTTGCCCAGCGTTGGTAGAACGGATGTTCAGGCGGCAAGGAAGTCGACACAATAATGGCATCGACCTGGCGCTGTAAAAGATGCTCAATACAGCGCATTTCGTTATCTGGCTGATCTTCAGAGCAGGCAATCAACAGCTGATACCCACGTTGACGCGCCTGGCGCTCCAGATAGTTTGCGATCCGGGTATAGCTCGTGTTCTCAAGATCCGGGATCACCAGCCCGATAGAACGTGTGCGTCCAGCACGCAGCCCGGCCGCCACGGCATTCGGGTGGTAATTATGCTCGCGCACCACCGCCATGACTTTTTCAACCGTTTTGTCGCTTACGCGATATTGCTTTGCTTTGCCATTAATAACGTAGCTTGCAGTCGTTCGCGAAACGCCGGCCAACCGAGCGATTTCATCCAGTTTCACAATTGCCCCTTGCGTAAAATGTACAAACCATAACCTTTGTGATGGCATGGGTTAAATTTATTAACATCTAAGCGCAGAATAATGACTCCGGCAACCGCTTTTGTCTCTGGTTACCGCTGATTTCGCAAAAAAAAGCCCAACCTGAGTCGTTGGGCTTGCGAATTAAGAACCCGATCATGATTAACGCATGATTTTATCGCCACGGGAAAGGCCCACCACGCCGGAGCGAGCAACTTCCACAATTTTAGCGACTTCACGCAGCGTTGCCAGAAACGCATCCAGCTTATCGCTGGTGCCCGCCAGTTGTACGGTGTAGATAGACGGCGTGACATCTATGATTTGCCCGCGGAAAATCTCCGTGTTGCGTTTCACTTCTTCCCGGCCATAACCGCTGGCCTGGATTTTCACCAGCATGATTTCTCGTTCAACGTGAGCGCCCTGCCCCAGCTCGCTAACGCGCAGAACATCCACCAGTTTGTGGAGCTGCTTTTCGATCTGCTCAAGGACTTTCTCATCCCCTACCGTCTGAATCGTCATCCGCGATAAGGTCGGATCGTCGGTCGGCGCGACGGTCAGGCTTTCAATGTTGTAACCACGCTGGGCGAAGAGGCCAATCACACGCGATAATGCACCTGACTCGTTTTCAAGCAATACTGATAATATCCGGCGCATAATCAGGTCCTCTCCGTTTTGCTTAACCACATTTCATCCATCCCACCCCCACGAATCTGCATCGGGTAGACATGTTCACTACCGTCGACGGTGACATCGACAAACACCAGACGATGGTTACGCACATGTTCCAGCGCTTCGCCCAGCTTGCTCTCAAGTTCTTCAGGCCGATTAATCTGGATACCGATATGCCCATAAGCCTCAGCAAGGCGCACGAAATCGGGCAGCGACTGCATGTAAGACTGTGAGTGACGCCCGGAGTAGATCATGTCCTGCCACTGTTTGACCATGCCGAGATAACGGTTGTTAAGGTTGAGTACCAGCACCGGCAGTTCATATTGCAGCGCCGTCGACAGTTCCTGGATATTCATCTGAATGCTGCCATCCCCGGTGACGCACACTACCGTTTCATCCGGCAAAGCCATTTTCACCCCTAACGCCGCAGGTAAACCGAATCCCATAGTGCCGAGGCCGCCTGAGTTAATCCAGCGACGCGGTTTATCAAACGGATAGTAAAGTGCGGCAAACATCTGGTGCTGGCCAACGTCAGAAGTCACATACGCCTCCCCTTTCGTCAGACGCCAGATGGTTTCAATCACCGCCTGCGGCTTAATACTTTCGCTTTGCGTGTCGTATTTCAGACACTGACGGGCGCGCCAGTGCTCAATCTGTTGCCACCAGTCACGATTATCATCCAGCGGCTGCTGAGATTTCTCCTGCTCCAGTAGTTCGAGCATCTGATCCAGCACCAAGCGGGCATCCCCCACAATCGGAATATCCGCAGTAACGGTTTTGGAAATAGAGGTCGGATCGATATCGATATGCAGCACGGTCGCATTCGGACAATATTTTGCCAGGTTATTCGTCGTTCGATCGTCAAAGCGAACGCCGACAGCAAAGATCACATCGGAATGATGCATGGTCATATTGGCTTCGTAAGTACCGTGCATGCCCAACATGCCCAGCGCCTGACGATGCGTGGCCGGAAACGCGCCCAACCCCATGAGCGAGGAGACAACCGGCAGATTCAGCGCTTCAGCAATCTGAGCTAACTGCTCATGGCAAGCGGCATTGACCGCGCCACCGCCCACATAGACAACCGGTTTCTTCGCCGCGACCAGCGTCTGCAACGCCCGTTTTATCTGTCCTTTATGTCCCGTCGTCGTCGGATTATACGAGCGCATACTCACCGAGTCCGGCCAGCTATAAGGCAGTTTCTTCGCCGGATTCAGAATATCCTTCGGCAAATCCACCACCACTGGCCCCGGACGACCGCTTGCTGCCAGCCAGAAGGCTTTTTTCAGCACCTGCGGGATATCTTCCGTTTGTTTGACCAGGAAGCTATGTTTCACCACCGGGCGGGATATACCTACCATGTCGCACTCCTGGAAGGCATCGTAGCCAATCAGCGACGTTGCGACCTGTCCGGAGAGGATCACCAGCGGAATGGAATCCATGTAAGCCGTTGCGATCCCGGTAATCGCGTTGGTCGCCCCCGGCCCGGAGGTGACCAATACGACCCCCACTTCTCCCGTGGCACGCGCAAGGCCATCAGCCATATGTACCGCCGCTTGTTCATGGCGGACCAGCACATGATCAATACCGCCGACCGTATGCAGGGCATCATAAATATCGAGGACGGCCCCCCCGGGATAACCGAATACCTGCTTCACACCCTGATCGATGAGCGATCGGACGACCATCTCGGCTCCAGACAACATCTCCATGGCTTGCCTCACTCTTATAATGAATTGCGGTTTAACAACACATTAACCGCTGACGATGACGCATGGCAATTGACTCCGAAGGGGTGGCACTGGAATAAATAAGAATAAAAAGGAGGAAAGACGCGAATAAACGGAGAATTAAACCAGCATAAGCAATCAGTATGATAAATAATCGCTTAAAAATGGGAACTTACAGCAATTACTCTATTTTTTGACACTTTTGGACAGACGTAAAAAATAGAGTTCAGCATAAAATTTCAGTTATAAAGTTAAAAGCAGAATAAACAGGATGCGCCGTCCGGTTTACTCTGCTAAATGCTACTGCTTACAAACGGAGACTAACAACTCTTCCATCCATTGATGTCCTTTATCCCGGCCTGCGGCTTCATGCCATGAAAGATAGCATGTGCGGCTGTTCAATTTTAACGGTAAAGGCAAGATCTGTAGTTCTAAAGAATCGGCAAATTCTTCTGCTAACCAACGTGGCGCAATAGAGACCAAATGCGTTTGCGACACAATATTAAGAACGCTAATTAATGCCATGCCCTGATAAGCCACGGAGGACTGTTTATCCGGTGTGTCATACCACGGTTGGCTGAATGATGCGAAGCGATCAAGTGACACCACCGCATGCTGTTCATTATAGACATTGCTTTCCAGTAAAGGACCACTAATGCGCGGATGCTTTTTACTTGCCACTAACACCATTTCGTCATTGAATAACGGAATACTGGTAAATTCAGGACGTCGGAACTCTTCATAGCTAATAACAAATTCAGTTTCCTGGTAACGTAATTGGTGCTCTGTATTTTGATTGAGTGAAGATTTAAATACGACATGAATGTTTGGTGCAACTTGCTCAACCCTATTATAAATCAACGAGGTCAGAATATTATCCAATGGGCTGCATACGCAAAGATTGAATACGCGCTCGCTGCTGGCTGGCTCAAAACCCGATCCAGGCAGTTCATTCTGCACTAATTGCAATGCCTGGCGAACAGAACCAAATAGCTGGAAGGCTCTTGCTGTCGGCTGGATACCGCGTCCATAACGAACAAAAAGCTCATCATTAAACATAATTTTCAGGCGCGCGACCGCATTACTGACAGCAGGTTGCGACATCCCCAAAGTATGCGCGGCACGGGTAATGTTTTGTTCTTGCATCACCGCATCAAAGACGGTTAATAAATTAAGATCAACCATGCGAAGCTGTGGTTTCCCAATATCTATAATATTTGTTTTATCTGTTATTTTTACTTCTGGCATATTTAACTCCACTGTCACTCTAAACTCCCTTTTCCCAGACGGAGTGAAGAAATAATCTCCGTTAATATGATTTACCATACATATAAGATGAGAAAAAGAAAAAACATTAAAATTAGGAAAACATAAAGGCACAAACCTAAATGAACAAAAGACCAATGCGATCGCAGTGTGGCAGTGTCACTGCACGGTGATTCATATGTTTAAATTTCAAAAACAATATAACCATAAGCATGGCGAATATACAATCATACGTATCGTGAATGTGCATTTAAGTTTTAATTAAATGTTTATATTATTAATACATTAAAAGTTAACATTAATTTATCAATTTTGTGGTGTCACACCACCCATAGCCATTCATAATTACTATAAAAACAGATAAATCATTAAGATATGAAATTCCAAGAGCGACTATTCCTTCAGTTCGCCGTTACAATAAATGCAAATAACTATGCTCAAATATGTCAAACCATGAAAATTATGTACAACCATCAACTGATTAATTTTATGTACCCCGAAAAATTCAGCACAATTCGCTTAAGTTTTGCAGAAACTTCCCCCCTCTAACGAGGCATTTGCTGGAGTGAGGGTTGACATCAGTCTTCATATCCAGTACCACTAAAAGCATATCGCATTCGCCTGGAGCTTAATTGATGACTTACATTGCTCGTTTCAACGGTCTACTACTACTAAACGCATCTTCGTTGCGCGGTAGACTGGTGGACGACATTCAGCATTAAGTCAGCTCCAGTTAAGACAAAAAACCCGCGCCGTTGCGCGGGTTTTTTTATGCTCGAAGCAAGGCGCTCTAAGAAACCAAGGACCTAAACCATGAGCCAGCAAGTCATTATTTTCGATACCACCTTACGCGATGGTGAACAGGCGTTACAGGCAAGCCTGAGTGTGAAAGAAAAACTGCAGATTGCGCTGGCCCTTGAGCGTATGGGCGTTGACGTGATGGAAGTGGGTTTCCCCGTTTCTTCACCGGGCGACTTTGAGTCAGTTCAGACTATCGCTCGTCAGGTTAAAAACAGCCGCGTTTGTGCCTTAGCTCGCTGCGTAGAAAAAGATATCGACGTTGCCGCAGAATCTCTGAAAGTCGCTGAGGCTTTCCGTATTCATACGTTTATCGCCACCTCGCCGATGCACATCGCGACGAAATTACGCAGTACGCTGGATGAGGTCATTGAGCGCGCGGTCTACATGGTTAAGCGTGCGCGTAATTATACCGATGACGTGGAGTTCTCCTGCGAAGATGCAGGCCGTACCCCTATCGCCGATTTGGCTCGCGTGGTTGAAGCTGCCATTAACGCGGGAGCCAAAACCATTAACATCCCCGATACCGTCGGTTACACCATGCCTTTCGAATTTGGGGCAATCATTTCTGGCCTGTATGAACGCGTACCAAATATCGATAAAGCCATCATCTCCGTACACACCCATGATGATTTAGGTTTGGGCGTAGGCAACGCACTGGCAGCCGTTCACGCCGGAGCGCGTCAGGTGGAGGGCGCGATGAACGGTATCGGCGAACGCGCCGGTAACTGCTCACTGGAAGAAGTGATCATGGCGATCAAAGTGCGTAAAGATATCCTGAATGTACAGACCCGCATCAATCACCAGGAGATCTGGCGCACCAGTCAATTAGTCAGCCAAATCTGCAACATGCCTATTCCGGCTAACAAAGCCATTGTCGGTAGCGGCGCCTTTGCCCACTCTTCCGGCATCCATCAGGACGGTGTACTGAAAAATCGTGAAAACTACGAAATCATGACGCCTGAATCCATCGGCCTGAACCAGGTACAGCTGAACCTGACGTCCCGTTCCGGACGTGCCGCGGTGAAACACCGTATGGACGAGATGGGATATAAAGAAAATGAATACAGCCTGGACAACCTGTACGACGCATTCCTGAAACTGGCGGACAAAAAAGGTCAGGTATTTGATTACGACCTGGAAGCGCTGGCCTTCATCAATAAACAGCAGGAAGAACCGGAGCATTTCCGTCTGGATTACTTCAGCGTGCAGTCCGGCTCAAACGATATCGCCACCGCCTCCGTCAAGCTGGCCTGCGGTGAAGAAGTCAAAGCCGAAGCGGCGAACGGTAACGGTCCGGTCGATGCCATTTATCAGGCAATCAACCGTGTAACTGAGTACAACGTCGAACTGGTGAAATACAGCCTGACCGCCAAAGGGCACGGTAAAGATGCGCTGGGTCAGGTGGATATCGTTGCCAACTATAATGGTCGTCGTTTCCACGGCGTCGGTCTGGCGACAGATATCGTCGAATCTTCCGCTAAAGCAATGGTTCATGTGCTGAACAACATCTGGCGCGCCGAAGAAGTCGAAAAAGAATTGCAACGCAAAGCTCAGAACAACGAGAACAACAAGGAAACCGTGTGATGTCGAAGAATTATCATATTGCTGTTTTGCCGGGTGACGGTATTGGCCCGGAAGTGATGGCGCAAGCCCTGAAGGTACTGGACGCAATCCGCAACCGCTTTAACATGCGCATTACCACCAGCCACTACGACGTGGGTGGTGCCGCTATCGATAACCACGGTCAGCCGCTGCCGCCTGCAACGGTTGAAGGCTGTGAACAAGCTGACGCCATTCTGTTTGGCTCCGTTGGCGGCCCGAAATGGGAAAATCTGCCGCCAAACCAGCAGCCAGAGCGTGGCGCGCTGCTGCCATTGCGTAAGCACTTCAAATTATTCAGCAATCTGCGCCCAGCTAAGCTCTATCAGGGTCTGGAAGCGTTTTGCCCTCTGCGCGCAGATATTGCCGCGAACGGTTTCGACATCCTGTGCGTACGCGAACTGACTGGCGGAATTTACTTCGGTCAACCAAAAGGCCGCGAAGGCAGCGGACAACATGAAAAAGCCTTTGATACCGAGGTTTATCACCGTTTCGAGATCGAACGTATTGCGCGTATCGCGTTTGAATCCGCCCGTAAACGTCGCCGTAAAGTCACGTCGATTGATAAAGCTAACGTACTGCAAACGTCTATTCTGTGGCGCGAAATCGTCAATGAAATTGCTAATGAATACCCAGACGTTGAACTGGCGCATATGTACATCGACAACGCGACGATGCAATTGATCAAAGATCCTTCCCAGTTCGACGTGTTGCTGTGCTCTAACCTGTTTGGCGACATTCTGTCTGACGAGTGCGCCATGATCACCGGTTCAATGGGCATGTTACCGTCCGCCAGCCTGAATGATCAGGGCTTCGGTTTGTACGAGCCTGCTGGCGGCTCCGCTCCTGACATCGCCGGGAAAAACATTGCCAACCCTATCGCCCAAATCCTGTCGCTGGCGCTGCTGCTGCGCTACAGCCTGGATGCCAATGATGCGGCAACCGCAATTGAGAGCGCCATCAACCGCGCATTAGAAGAAGGCATCCGCACCGGTGACTTAGCCCGTGGCGCTGCCGCAGTCAGTACCGATGAAATGGGCGACATCATTGCCCGTTACGTCGCAGAAGGGGTGTAATCATGGCCAAAACGTTATACGAAAAATTGTTTGATGCGCACGTCGTCTTTGAAGCGCAAAACGAAACCCCGCTGTTGTACATCGACAGACATCTGGTGCATGAAGTGACCTCTCCGCAAGCGTTTGATGGCCTGCGCGCGCATGGCCGTCAGGTACGCCAGCCGGGTAAAACCTTTGCCACCATGGATCACAACGTCTCTACCCAGACCAAAGATATCAACGCGTCGGGTGAGATGGCACGCATCCAGATGCAGGAGCTGATTAAGAACTGTAACGAATTTGGCGTCGAGCTGTATGACCTGAACCACCCATATCAGGGTATCGTTCACGTGATGGGGCCAGAACAAGGCGTGACGTTGCCGGGTATGACCATCGTCTGCGGCGATTCCCACACCGCTACACACGGCGCGTTCGGCGCGCTGGCGTTTGGCATTGGCACCTCTGAAGTTGAACACGTTCTGGCGACGCAGACCCTGAAACAGGGGCGCGCCAAAACCATGAAGATTGAAGTCAACGGTAAAGCAGCCCCTGGCATTACCGCCAAAGATATTGTGCTGGCGATTATCGGTAAAACCGGTAGTGCAGGCGGTACCGGACACGTAGTTGAGTTTTGTGGCGAAGCCATCCGCGCGCTGAGCATGGAAGGCCGCATGACCCTGTGCAACATGGCGATCGAACTGGGCGCGAAAGCGGGCTTGGTCGCGCCAGACCAGACCACCTTCAACTATGTCGAAGGCCGTCTGCATGCACCGAAAGGCAAAGACTTTGACGACGCGGTCGCCTACTGGAAAACCCTGCAAACGGATGAAGGCGCCACTTTCGACAGCATCATCACCCTGCAAGCGGAAGAGATTGCGCCGCAGGTCACCTGGGGAACAAACCCGGGTCAGGTCATCTCGGTGAACGATAATATTCCCGACCCGGCGTCATTTGCCGATCCGGTAGAACGCGCATCGGCTGAGAAAGCGTTGGCTTACATGGGATTAAAACCGGGTATTCCGTTAACAGAAGTCGCTATCGATAAGGTGTTCATCGGTTCCTGCACCAACTCGCGTATTGAAGATTTACGCGCCGCGGCGGAAATCGCCAAAGGACGTAAAGTTGCGCCAGGCGTACAGGCACTGGTGGTGCCGGGCTCTGGTCCGGTGAAAGCGCAGGCGGAAGCAGAAGGTCTGGACAAGATCTTTATCGAAGCAGGATTCGAATGGCGTTTACCAGGCTGTTCCATGTGTCTGGCCATGAACAATGACCGCCTGAATCCGGGCGAGCGCTGCGCATCCACCAGCAACCGTAATTTTGAAGGCCGTCAGGGCCGCGGTGGTCGCACGCATTTAGTCAGCCCGGCCATGGCCGCCGCTGCCGCCGTTACCGGTCATTTTGCCGACATTCGCAGCATCAAATAAGGAAACTACCATGGCAGAGAAATTTACCCAGCATACCGGCCTGGTTGTCCCACTGGATGCCGCCAACGTTGATACCGACGCAATCATTCCCAAACAGTTTTTGCAGAAGGTTACGCGTACCGGTTTTGGCGCTCATCTGTTTAACGACTGGCGTTTTCTGGACGAAAAAGGGCAACAGCCAAATCCTGAGTTCGTTTTGAACTTCCCGGAATATAAAGGGGCATCAATTCTGCTGGCGCGCGAAAACTTCGGCTGCGGTTCGTCACGCGAACATGCGCCGTGGGCGTTGACCGATTACGGTTTTAAAGTGGTGATTGCCCCAAGCTTCGCCGACATCTTCTACGGCAACAGTTTCAATAACCAACTGCTGCCGGTGACTCTGAGCGACGCGCAGGTAGATGAAATGTTTACCCTGGTGAAAGCCAATCCGGGCATTAAATTTGAAGTGGATCTGGAAGCGCAGGTGGTGAAAGCGGGCGATAAGTCCTACAGCTTTAAAATCGACGACTTCCGCCGCCACTGCATGCTGAACGGTCTGGACAGCATCGGGCTTACGCTGCAGCATGAAGCAGCCATCACCGAGTACGAAGACAAGCAGCCAGCATTTATGCAGTAATCTCTCCCGCTGGTCACCGCACGGTGGCCAGCCTCTACTCTTCGCCTACAGCGTATCGCCGTAATAGATTTGGTAGCCAAGATTAACGCTGCCCGGCGCATCCTTCCCGCCAAGACGTTTAATCAAAATATCCGCCGCCGTTTTGCCAATCTCAAAGCGTGGTGTAATCACGCTGGCGATTTTTTGCAGCCGCGCACGGCCAATTTCCAGCCCGTGGAAACCGGCAATCGCCATTTTTCCCGGCACATCGTACTGCTGTGCCTGACACTCCAGCAGCACGCCAACCGCCAGGTCATCGTTGGTACAGAAAATAGCGTCAATATCCGGCTTTTCCGCCATCGCCTGCTGGAACATTTTGCGCCCCAGCGCTACCGACGAAATCGTTTTTGGCGCCAGGTGATACGCCTCCAGCCCCTGCGCAGCCAGCGCATTCTCGGTACCGCGGTAACGACTCAAATCGCGAGGGTCGTCCATTGATCCAAAGAACGCAATGTGACGTTTTCCACTGTCGATAAACGCCTGGGTCATCTCGAAGGCCGCTTTTTCGTTATCGAAACCGACCTGTATATCCAGATACTGGCCGCTAATATCCATCAGTTCCGCCACAGGTACGCCGCTGGCGCGCACGTACTGGATCATCCGCTCGGTATGCAGCTTTCCCGTGAGGATCAGGCCGTCGATATTGTAAGAGAGCAGATTCAGAACCTCGCGTTCTTCACGCTCGGCGTCATATTCGTAGTTGGCGATCAGCGTCTGGTACTGGCAAGCCGAGGTGACGGATTCAATTCCCGCCAGCACGTCGGCAAAGATCTGATTACGAAACGAGGGGATCAGCACACCAATAGTTTTGCTACGTGCGTTGAGCAGAATTTCCGGAGCGCGGTTAGGAATGTAGTTGTTCTCTTCCATGATTTTCGAAATCAATTCACGGCTGCGTTGCGACACCTGATTCGGGTCACGCAGATAACGGCTGACCGTCATCTTATTCAGACCGGCCAGATTAGCGATATCCTGTAATGTCATCCGATTGTTTTTCATGAGGTTCTCTACGACCAACATCCCATTATGCTCGCAGAGAACCTTATCACAGCCGGTTAGCGACTGCACTCCTCGTTCAACCTTAACGCGTTACCATCTCAGCCGACGGCGACGTGGTTTCATTTTGCGCACGAACGCAGTACATCAGCACCACCGATGACAGCAGAGCAATCGCCATGAAGGTGTAGGAGACGCCCGGCCCGCCGGTCACGCCGTTGAGGTAACCCACCAGCCACGCGCCGAGGAATGCCCCTAACGCGCCAAAACTGTTGATCATTCCCATCGACACGCCGGAGACGTTGCGCGGCAGCAGTTCGGGGATCAGCGCAAAGAACGGTCCGTAAGGCGCATACATACAGGCGGCGGCCACGACCAGCAGCGCGTAAGAGAGCCAGAAGGACTGGTTGCCCAACAGCCACGAGGCAAAGAACGCGATGGCGGCAATCAGCAGCAGCGGCCAGATAAACAGCTTACGGTTCTGGTATTTATCGGATAGCCAGGAAACCGTCAGCATCAGGCAGATCGCCGCCAGATACGGCACTGCCGCCAGCCAGCCCACCGCCACAATATCCATCTGCGCCGCGTTTTTCAGAATCGACGGCATCCACATCATGAAGCCATACACCCCGATGCTCCACAGCGCATGCACCGCGCAAAGCATAATGACGCTGCGTGAACGCATCGCTTCACCGTAGTTGCGCATCGGTTTGATGTCCCGCTGCTCGCGGTCCATCGCCTGCTGTAACGCCTGCTTCTCCTGCTCGCTCAACCAACCCGCATCCGCCGGTTTGTCGCGCACCAGAATCACCCAGCAGAAAGCCCAGATCACCGCAGGAATACCCTCAATGATAAACATTTCGCGCCAGCCCCAGGCTTCAATCAGGTAGCCAGAGACAATCGACATCCACAGCACTGTGACCGGGTTACCGAGAATTAAAAAGGTGTTGGCGCGCGAGCGTTCAGTTTTGGTAAACCAGTTGCTGATATAAATCAGCATCGCGGGCATCACCGCCGCTTCGACGATGCCGAGAATAAAGCGGATCGCCATCAGCGTTGGGATATTGCTGACAAAGCCGGTCGCCGCGGCACAAAGCCCCCAGAGGATCAGGCTGTAAAAAATCATTTTACGGACGCTATGTTTAACGGCATACATCGCGCCAGGCACCTGGAAAAAGAAATATCCCAGGAAAAAGAGCGCGCCAATCAGCGAGGCCGTGCCCTGGGTGATCCCTAAATCGTGTTCGATACCAGCGGCAGCGGCAAAGCCGTAATTGGCGCGGTCGAGATAAGCTAAGCTGTAGGTAATAAAAATAATCGGCATTAAATACCACCAGCGACGCGCTGGCAGTTTTGCGAGCATATTCATACTCACTCCTTGGATTATCATTAAAGGATGAGGTTGCTTCCCGCGGCCTCGTTAGCGATCAAACCGCGGCCAGCATGCCGCCATCGACAAACAGAAGATGCCCATTCACAAAGTCAGAGGCGGGCGCAGCGAGATAAACCGCCGCGCCGATCAACTCTTCCGGGTTACCCCAGCGAGCAGCGGGCGTGCGCTGGAACAGCCAGGCGGAGAATGCTTCATCGTTGACCAGCGCGGTGGTCATGTCGGTAGCGAAATAGCCGGGAGCAATACCGTTGACCTGAATATTGTATTCCGCCAGTTCCACGCACATGCCACGGGTTAACATTTTGACCGCGCCTTTTGACGCCGCGTAGGGGGTAATGGTTTTACGACCTAATTCGCTTTGCATTGAGCAGATATTAATAATCTTCCCGCGGCGGCGTTGCACCATGTAGCGGGAAACCTGCTGTGATACCAGAAAGACCGATTTCTGGTTTACATCAATCACTTTGTCCCATTCAGCCTCCGGGAATTCGGTGAAGGGATAACGACGCTGGATTCCGGCGTTGTTAATTAAAATATCAATGGCCCCAACTTCCTTTTCAATTTGCGCGATGGCGCACGCCACCTCTTCCCCGTTGGTAACATCAAATCCATAGCCAACAGCGCGATAGCCTTCGGCCACCAGTTTGTCCGCCGCCACCTGAGCACGCAGTTGGGTAATGTCGTTAATAACAATCTCAGCACCGTGCGCCGCCAGACCGCTGGCCAGCAGGTTACCAATGCCCTGAGCGGAACCGGTAATCAGCGCGCGTTTACCGGTCAGGTCGAATAGGTTTTTCATGAAAAAACTCCTTTTTTGATAACTGTTACGCGTAACTGTATACGCGTAACAGTAGAAAAAAGAAGATCAAGGAAGAGGAAAATGATCGTTATGTGATCAACGTTACATTTACGTGCAAGATAAAAAAAGAAGGATAGGCCTGATAAGCGTAACGCGTTCAGGCCGTAGGGACAGGTTGCCGGATGGCGGCGTAAACGCCTTATCCGGCCGACAAAAACGACAAAAACTAATGCAAAATATCGCCAGGCCGGGCACTACGACGCCAGGACTGCGCCGGACTAAACGTCCTTCACCCGCCCGGTCATCCACAGCGTAACCACCGAAATCACCGCAATCACCCAATAGACGGCATAGTGACCATAGCTTTGCGCAACTGCCCCCTGAATCACCCCTGCCAGAATGACTCCCGTTGAAATACTGTTGGTAAATAATGTGGTCGCTGACCCCGCACGTCCCGGCATCAGATCCTGAAACCACAGCATGCCTATCCCGGCGATAATACCGATAAATACCGCGTTAAACAGTTGCAGCACCAGCAGCGCCATACGGCTGTGAAAGAAGATCAAACCAATATAAAACAGCACGCCTGCCGCTACGGCCGCGATCATCATTCGCCGTTTACCAAAGCGCTTCACGTAATAGCCTGCCAGAATCATCGCCGGAATTTCCAGCCCAGCCGCCGTCCCCATCAGGATCCCGGCCAGCTTGTCCGGCAAGCCAAGTTCAAGACTTATCCACAGTGGCATATCAATGATGTACATGGTGTTGCAGGTCCACATCAGCGTGGAGGCAATAAACAACATACGCACATTTTTGTCCTGCCAACCGCCGGTCTGTTCCAGCGGCACGTCTACAGGCTGCTCCACCCGCGCGACAGACGGCAGTATCAGCGCAATCAGCACCAGGCTAATGGCAAAAATCCCTGCGGCAATGGAAAACATCGCCGTAAAGCCGTAATTCAGCGCCAGCATGAATGCCAGTGGCGGTCCTATCACCCAGGCCAACGAAAGCTGCGCACGCATCACCGAGCTAAACATCACCACTTCACGCGCGGAGTTATCAGCATATTCTCGCGCCAGCGCAAACAGCTGCGGCATGGCGGTGTTCGCCAGCGAGGCCAGCAGCACACCGCAGGTGATCAGCGTTAGATAGTGGCGATTAAAGGCAAACAGCAGCGCATTGCCAATCGCCATCAGGCAGCAAAACATGATCAGCTTGCGCCGATCGCCCTGGCTGTCGGATCGTTTCGCGAGGCCAAGGCTGACGACGATCCCGACAATCGCATTGACGGTGTAAAACAGCCCGACCCAAAATGGCTGCGCCCCGACTTCACGGCTCAGGAACAGACTCAGGGTGGGTGCCTGCAATGCCCCCGCCACGCCCATCATAAAAGCGACCAGCATAAATGCCGCGTAAACGCCGTTGAGGCGCCGTCCCATGGTCATAATCCAGAGCATATCTTTCCTTTTAAGCGCAGCTGAAACGAAAAAAGCCAGCAGATAATACCTGCTGGCGGGTGAACGAGGCTGTATCCTGCACCAATACTCAGTCACACATGATGTCTGCAATTTCCAATTCAGGAGTCAGATGTCATCTCCCACTGCATCAGCTCTTCGAGCATCTTTAAGCGCTGCGGTGCGCTCAGGCAAGCCAACCAGGACGATTTTTCCGTCGTGGTAAAGTACTTCAACCAGAACTGACGCATAGATGACCCCTTCGTTGTCTCATCGCTTCATCGGAATCTATTATTGGCTTAATATAGGGATTATAAAATTGCTGAGTTTTCCGCAGGAGTTCCCCTTTTATGTCTTCTGGTCGTTTGCAACAACAGTTCATCCGTCTGTGGCAATGCTGTGACGGCAAAGCGCAAGACACGACGCTCAACGAGCTGGCGGATCTGCTGAGCTGCTCGCGCCGCCATATGCGTACGCTGCTTAATACCATGCAGGATCGCGGCTGGTTAACGTGGGAAGCTGAAGTTGGACGAGGTAAACGCTCGCGCCTGACATTCCTCTATACCGGGCTGGCGCTCCAGCAGCAGCGCGCGGAAGACCTACTGGAACAGGATCGCATCGATCAACTGGTGCAACTGGTCGGTGACAAAACGGCCGTACGGCAAATGCTGGTCTCCCATCTGGGTCGCAGCTTTCGCCAGGGTCGGCATATCATGCGCGTTCTCTATTACCGCCCCATGCACAACCTGCTCCCCGGCACGGCATTACGCCGCTCCGAAACCCATATCGCCCGGCAAATCTTCAGCGCCTTAATTCGGGTAAATGAGGAAAATGGGGAACTGGAAGCGGACATTGCCCATCACTGGCAGCAAATTTCACCTTTACACTGGCGATTCTTCCTGCGTCCGGGGATCCATTTTCATCATGGCCGCGAGCTGGAAATGGCAGATGTTATCGCCTCACTGATGCGCATTAACAGCCTGCCGCTGTACTCACACATCACGCAGATCGTCTCTCCCACGGCCTGGACGCTGGATATCCATCTGGCCCAGCCAGACCGCTGGCTTCCCTGGCTATTGGGGCAGGTCCCCGCCATGATCCTGCCGCGAGAATGGGAAACGCTAAACAACTTCTCCAGTCACCCGATTGGTACCGGTCCGTATGCGGTAATACGAAACACCAATAACCAACTGAAAATTCATGCATTTGATGATTACTTTGGCTACAGGGCCCTGATCGATGAAGTTAACGTTTGGGTATTACCTGACATCGGAGAAGAGCCTGGCGGCGGGTTGACGCTAAAAGGTCCCACAGAGGATGAAAAGGCGATCGAAAGCCGCCTCGAAGAAGGTTGCTACTACCTGCTGTTTGATGCGCGTAGCCACCGTGGCGCTAACCAGGAGGTCCGCGAATGGGTAAGCCGCATTCTCTCGCCAACGAATTTAATCTGCCACGCCGACGAACAGTACCAGCGACTGTGGTTTCCCGCGTATGGTTTACTCCCCCGCTGGCATCACGCAAAACCCGGCCATGGTGAAAAACCCGCCGGGCTGGAAACGCTGACTATCACTTACTATCGCGATCACATCGAACACCGAATTATCGCGCAGATCATGAAAACATTGCTCGCGCAGCATCAGGTGCAGTTGAATATTCAGGAGATCGACTACGATCAATGGCATGCAGGTGAAATCGTCAGCGATATCTGGCTCAACAGCGCCAACTTTACCCTACCGCTCGACTTCTCACTGTTCGCCCATTTGTGCGAAGTCCCGTTGCTGCAAAACTGTATCTCGCGGGACTGGGAAAACGATGCGGCTCGCTGGCGAACGGGCGAAATGAGCCTGGCAGCATGGTGCCAACAGCTGCTCGCCACAAAGGCCATTGTGCCATTAATCCACCACTGGCTGATCATTCAGGGACAGCGCAGTATGCGCGGGCTGCGCATGAATACCCTCGGCTGGTTTGATTTTAAATCGGCGTGGTTTGCTCCGCCGGATCCTTAATTGCTGCTAAGCAACAAAATCATTACACTAACGCCGTTCTCAACGGGGTGCTAAATAAAAACATACACAAAATCATTCGATCTGCGTATGGGCTGAGAGATACCCGTCGAACCTGATCCGGATAATGCCGGCGAAGGGATTTGAGGCTTATCTCAAGTCCTTTGCCACCCAACTCTTGAGGTGCAAAGTGTTTAAAAAATGTCTTCCGCTTTTACTGCTGTGCGCAGCGCCTGTCTTCGCCAAACCTGTACTGACCGTCTATACCTACGACTCGTTCGCAGCTGACTGGGGCCCGGGCCCAACAATCAAAAAAGCCTTTGAAGCTGACTGCAATTGCGAGCTGAAACTGGTCGCGCTGGAAGATGGCGTCTCGCTGCTTAACCGCCTGCGCATGGAAGGAAAAAACAGCAAAGCCGACGTCGTGCTGGGTCTGGATAACAACCTTCTGGAAGCCGCCACACAAACCAAACTGTTTGCCAAAAGTGGTGTAGCCAACGACACCGTTAACGTACCCGGCGGCTGGAAAAACGATACCTTCGTGCCGTTTGACTACGGTTATTTCGCCTTCGTTTATGATAAGAACAAGCTGAAGAATCCGCCCAAAAGCCTGAAAGAACTGGTAGAGAGCGACCAAAAATGGCGCGTCATTTATCAGGATCCACGCACCAGCACGCCAGGTCTGGGTCTGCTGCTATGGATGCAGAAAGTCTATGGTGATAAAGCGCCAGAGGCGTGGCAGAAACTGGCAGCCAAAACCGTCACCGTCACCAAGGGCTGGAGCGAAGCCTACGGCCTGTTCCTGAAAGGTGAAAGCGATCTGGTGCTCAGCTACACCACCTCTCCGGCCTATCACATCATCGCCGAGAAAAAAGACAACTACGCCGCCGCTAATTTTAGTGAAGGCCACTATTTGCAGGTGGAAGTCGCCGCCCGCACCGCGGCCAGCAAGCAGCCGGAACTGGCCGAGAAATTCCTGAAGTTCATGGTGTCTCCGGCATTCCAGAATGCGATTCCGACCGGCAACTGGATGTATCCCGTGACGCAAGTCGCCCTGCCGTCAGGATTCGAGCAACTGAATAAACCGACCACCGCGCTGGAATTTACGCCACAGCAGGTTGCGGCTCAACGTCAGGCATGGATTAGCGAATGGCAACGCGCCGTCAGCCGTTAATCCCCGGCTGGCTGGTTCCAGGGCTTACCGCCGCCACGCTGATGGTGGCCGTTGCCCTGGCCGCGTTTCTGGCACTGTGGTTTAACGCCCCACAGGGAGAGTGGTTCTCGCTGTGGCAAGATGACTACCTGTGGCACGTGGTGCGCTTTTCTTTCTGGCAGGCTTTTCTATCCGCTGTGCTGTCGGTTGTCCCGGCGATTTTCCTTGCCAGAGCGCTCTATCGCCGCCGTTTTCCAGGACGTCTGGCGCTGCTGCGCCTGTGCGCCATGACATTAATCCTGCCGGTGCTGGTCGCGGTCTTCGGTATTCTTAGCGTCTATGGTCGTCAGGGCTGGCTGGCCTCACTCTGGCATGTCTTCGGGCTGGAATGGACCTTTTCGCCTTACGGTTTGCAGGGCATTCTGCTGGCTCACGTCTTTTTCAATCTGCCGATGGCCAGCCGCCTGCTGTTACAATCGCTGGAGAGTATTCCCGGCGAACAGCGGCAGTTAGCCGCTCAGTTGGGTATGCGTGGCTGGCATTTCTTCCGTTTTGTTGAATGGCCGTGGCTGCGTCGTCAGATCTTGCCCGTCGCAGCACTCATCTTTATGCTGTGCTTCGCCAGCTTCGCCACCGTTCTGTCGCTGGGCGGCGGGCCACAGGCCACGACCATCGAGCTGGCTATCTATCAGGCGCTGAATTTTGATTACGATCCTGCCCGCGCAGCCATGCTGGCGTTGATCCAGATGGTTTGTTGTTTGGCGCTTGTGCTTCTCAGTCAACGTCTGAGCCGCGCGATTGCTCCCGGTGCTACCCTGGTACAAGGCTGGCGCGATCCTGACGATCGCCTGCACAGCCGACTGACTGACGCAATCCTGATTATTCTGGCCCTGTTGCTGTTGCTGCCGCCGCTGCTGGCGGTGATTGTCGATGGCTTAAACCGCCATGTTCTGGATGTACTGATGCAGCCAGTGCTGTGGCAGGCGCTGGGAACCTCGCTGCGCATCGCATTAGCAGCAGGAGCGTTATGCGTCATACTCACCATGATGCTGTTATGGAGCAGTCGTGAACTTCGTGCACGACAGCAGGTGCTGGCAGGTCAGATGCTGGAACTGAGCGGCATGATGATCCTCGCCATGCCGGGTATCGTGCTGGCAACCGGCTTCTTTCTGCTGCTCAATAACACTATTGGGCTTCCCGAATCTGCCGACGGCATTGTCATTTTTACCAATGCGCTGATGGCGATCCCTTATGCATTGAAGGTGCTGGAAAACCCAATGCGTGACGTCACTGCGCGCTATAGTATGTTGTGCCAATCGTTGGGCATTGAGGGATGGTCGCGCCTGAAAGTGGTTGAACTGCGCGCCCTGAAGCGCCCGCTGGCACAGGCGATGGCGTTTGCCTGCGTGCTGTCGATTGGCGATTTTGGCGTAGTGGCGTTATTTGGTAATGAGGATTTCCGCACCCTGCCGTTTTATTTATATCAGCAGATTGGCTCTTATCGCAGTCAGGATGGCGCAGTTACGGCGTTATTACTGCTGATCCTGTGCTTTACGCTGTTTACCGTTATTGAGAAATTGCCGGGTCGAAATGTTAAAACTGATTGATATCACATGGCTTTATCACCATCTGCCCATGCGCTTTACGCTGTCGGTCGCGCGCGGTGAGCAGATAGCGATACTCGGGCCCAGCGGCGCCGGGAAAAGTACGCTGCTGAATCTGATTGCCGGCTTTCTCACGCCTGCCAGCGGTAACATGGTGATTGACGGTGAAGATCACACCACGACACCACCCTCGCGCCGTCCTGTTTCTATGCTGTTTCAGGAAAACAACCTGTTCAGCCATCTGAGCGTACAGCAAAATATCGGCCTGGGCCTGAATCCTGGATTGAAGCTTAACGCATCGCAGCGGGAGAAAATACTCCACATCGCCCAGCAAATGGGGATCGACTCTCTGCTGGAACGCCTCCCCGGTGAGCTTTCCGGCGGACAGCGGCAGCGCGTGGCGCTGGCGCGTTGTCTGGTGCGGGAACAACCTATTTTACTGCTTGATGAACCGTTCTCTGCACTTGATCCCGCGCTGCGCCAGGAGATGCTAACGCTGGTGGCCGAAGTCTGTCGCGAGAAGCAACTGACGTTACTGATGGTTTCCCACAGCGTAGAAGATGCGGCGCGAATTGCGCCCCGCTCGATTGTGGTCGCCGACGGGCGCATCGCCTGGCAGGGCGATACGGACGATCTGTTAAGCGGCAACGCTAGCGCCTCGGCGCTATTGGGCATTAAAGCATAATGAGTTGCCGGATAAGGCGAAGCCGCCATCCGGCAAAGGAATCGTCAGTAACCCACCACTTTGCGCAGAATATCGATATACACCGGCATCAGCGGATGGCGCAGTAACGCCACCAACGCAACCACACCGATCCCGAGCGTCAACGGCGCCAGATACAGCAAACGGCTGCGGGGGAAATACGCCGTTAAGCGATCGACAGCCGCTTTGCCACTGCGCCATAGCCGCCAGCAAAACCAGCCGCCAACCCAGAGCAACACCGCCGTCGCCAGCAGCAACCATTTGAAATCCCCGCTCTGCATATCAGAAGGAATATCAATTGCCGCTCCCGCCAGGATCCCCGGCAGGAAGTAGAACGGTGGCCACAGCACGCAGCCGATAATATTCGGGACGATAAATTTAGCGACAGGCAGATCCAGCATGCCTGCTACCATCGGCACCAGCGGACGCGTCGGTCCGACAAAACGCCCCACCAGAATAGTAAACATGCTGTGCTGATGCAGGGCGTGCTCGGTTTTATCCAGCAACGCCTTGTTCTTTTTCATGAACGACCAACGGTGCAATGGCTTTTTAAAGCGCCAGCCCAGCCAAAAAGAGATCCAGTCCCCCAATAAGCAACCTATAATGCCCGCAAGCCAGGCATGCCAGAAGTTCAGTTCGCCGCTGCCAATCAGCGCCCCCAGCCCCGCCATCATCACGGTCCCGGGTAGAATCAGGCCAACCAGCGCCAGCGACTCCAAAAAAGCCACCAGAAGTACGGCGATCAGAGAGTACAGGGCGGACTGGAGAATAAAGTGTTCCAGCAATGCTTGCATAATGTGTCCGTCAAATTTACGAAGCAGGGATTTTGATAACCCCTCTCAACTTCGTCAAGCCATCAATTGTCTGAATAGATTGCGAGTTATGACAACTTTCAGGATACATCATTCACTTTTTATTCACATCCAGCGTAATTAGGATGCTCAGGAACACACTTTGCGTCACTTCACCCTCTCAACGAACTCCAGTTCGAGGATATCTGATTTTTGGTAGACGCAATAACGGTGATAATTACTGGAGAAATCATTAGGATCGTGATAAATCCATAAGCAATCATATTTTATTGAAGAACCGAGTTGTTGTAGAAAATCACGTAAGACTGTTTTTTTTTCAGCAACATCCTTAACATGATGCCATGTTATTATGACTAGTGTTCGCTGTTCATCTAAATCATAATCATAGTTATAATCAATATCTTCTGATATTAATGGTATGCTTTTTAGCGTATCAGGCGTATATAGCCAGTATGAGAAAATATCATCTCGCTTGTAATGATGTTCTCCCGATGTCAAAACAAACCAACCATAGAACGCCAAAGGGGATAGCAGAAATAATGAAGAAATAAATAGAGCATATTTTCTCATCTCTCTACTCACTTAAGTGGAGAATGAGGATGAAGCAGAAAAAAAGATGGTCTATCAAAAGGCGAGTCAGCATAACCCAGTGTATCAGAAATTGAAAACGTACCATAAAGCTCATGATTCAATCTATTTTTTTCCTTAAAAAAGTCGCCAACAGGATTATTATTAAACTGATTGTACAATAAACCTGAAAATGAATTATCTAATGGTTTTATATAACTCAACCACTCTGGGAGATTTTTTTTGATAGGCTCACCATATCTGAATGGTGGTTTTGTCGAAAATAAATACGGAAAAAAATCTCTATTTTTAAAAGTACCGATTGGATCATGAGCATCCCATATCTGTATGGCCGTTTCATAGGATACAGGTTTTGCTCGCCACAATGGGTCTGGTCCCGTACCAAAAACACGATAAAAGCCGACTAAATCAGAAACCAAATCCTCCACACTAAATCCACTATCCGTGTACCAGTTGAAAAGGATAGAGTTCTGCCATGCTTCGAATCGTTTTGCCGTCCCATACATAATAGTCAAAGCCACTCGTGCCTTAAGCACTGGAGAAAGACAAGCACGAACCATAACTTGAGTATGTACACCAGTATGAAAAGTAAAGTTTACCCCAAATAAATTTTTCCCTTTTCCCATTTCTTGATAATAGTTTACCGGGAAGTACCAATCATTGAACTCATTATAATATTTTGCCCACTGTTCTTGCTCAAGTTTTTTCTTTAAGAATCTGGCATCATCACCCTGAGCATGACCTAAATCAATCCATCCCAGCTCTTCTGTATAAATTAAACCATTTTTTTTAGTGGTTGCAAAAGTCCCATCAGTAATATCAAATCGCTTACTCATTTAAAACCTCCTTGACAGGTGGTTTATAGCAAGAATAATTTTATCAAACAAATGCTAATTTCTTATTTTTTATAGATATCTATTCATCACAAAATTACAACTTATTTTAGATGCCAAATTTTAAGGCGCTGAAAGAAGTTGAATACTCCCAGCGCTACATAATAAATTTATTCACATCCAGCGCGAAACTCGCTCGGACTGGCGCCGGTACATTTTTTGAAAACACGAGAGAAATAGAGCTGGTCGTCAAAGCCAACATTGCGACCTACGGTGGCAATGGGCATACGTGTGGTACTCAGTAATAGCTTCGCCTGGCTGATGCGCTGGTCCTCGCGCCAGCTTAATACGCTGATACCTAACTGCTGACGGAACAGATGCGACAAACGGGAAGGCGACAGGCAGACGTGCTGCGCGACGCTGGCGATATCAAAATTGCTGTCCGCCAGGTGATCGCTGATGTACTGGCAGGCATCGCGGACGCGGTTGTCCATGGGCGGGTGTAGCGATTCATTGATGGCTTCCATACGTCGGAGCAACAACTGTTCCAGTAAATTAATCGCCAGCAGTTCAGAATAACGACCTTCTCCCTGCCCGGCGTTAATTATCTGCCCAAACAGCTCGTTAAAATGCGGCTGATGCGCTTCATCCGGGCGAAAAAAACCGGTCTGGGCAAAAATGGCTGGCCAGGTCAGCCACTCCTGCCAGTAGGCGCGCGGGCGAAAGTAAACCCACTGGTGATACCACTCGCTGGCGTCAGGGTGGCGTCCGTAGTGGTGAATTTCTCCTGGTGGAAACAACAGAATATCGCCAGGCCGGCAGACAAACTGCTTGCCCTGATTATTGATAACCCCTTCGCCACGGATGGTGAGATTGAGGATATAACCCTTCATACCCAGCGGCCTGTCGATAAAAAAATCCAGGTATCCGTTCGCCTCAATGGGGGTTAATCCGGCCACCAAATGCGCGTTAAACGAATAACCTGGCAACAGGGGATCGTTTTGCGTTTCAGCCATAATTTCAATACTCCCTATGTCCTGCCAAGAAACAATTTGTCCATATTACGCCAGACATCATCGCTGTCGCCCCTGCGGGCCGCTGTATTTGCGGTAATGGACCACCAATCCCGCTTGTGAAAAGCTCTTTGTAAAAAACATGTACTACGCCAACGTCAAAATCGGCTAACAAAAGTGTCTATAACTACGGCAGAAATGTCCACATTGATTATTTGCACAGCGTCACACTTTGTGATGCCACAGCATTTTAATCCATAAGATTAGCGGATCCTGCCTGACGGTTTTTATCGCTACTCACTACTGTTTATCCATACCCGTATTTTTGGATGGAGTAAGACGATGGCGATTGCAATTGGCCTCGATTTTGGTAGTGATTCAGTACGCGCTTTGGCGGTGGAATGTGCCACCGGCGAAGAGATCGCCACCAGCGTTGAGTGGTATCCACGTTGGCAGGAAGGGCAGTATTGCGATGGCCCAAACAACCAGTTTCGCCATCATCCGCGCGACTACATTGAATCCATGGAAGCGGCGCTGAAAACCGTATTGGCCGAACTGAGCGCTGAACAGCGCGCGGAAGTGGTCGGGATCGGCGTTGACAGTACCGGCTCAACCCCGGCGCCCATCGATGCAGACGGTAACGTACTGGCACTGCGTCCGGAGTTCGCGGAAAACCCGAATGCAATGTTTGTCCTGTGGAAAGATCACACCTCAGTAGAAGAAGCTGAAGAAATCACCCGCCTGTGCCACACACCGGGCAAGATCGATTACTCCCGCTATATCGGCGGCATTTATTCCAGCGAATGGTTCTGGGCCAAAATCCTGCATGTAACTCGTCAGGACCATGCGGTAGCCGAAGCTGCGGTCTCGTGGATTGAGCTATGCGATTGGGTTCCGGCCCTGCTCTCCAACACCGTACGCCCACAGGATATTCGTCGCGGTCGCTGCAGCGCCGGACATAAATCCCTGTGGCATGAAAGCTGGGGTGGTCTGCCGCCAGCCAGTTTCTTTGACGAACTCGACCCCATCCTCAACCGCCATCTGCAATACCCAATGTTTACCAATACCTTCACCGCGGATCTGCCGGTTGGCACCCTGTGCGCCGAGTGGGCACAGCGCCTGGGGCTACCGGAAAGCGTGGTGATTGCAGGCGGTGCTTTTGACTGCCATATGGGCGCGGTTGGCGCAGGCGCACAGCCTAACGCGCTGGTGAAAGTCATCGGCACGTCGACCTGCGACATTCTGATTGCCGACAAGCACAGCGTCGGCGAACGCGCGGTGAAAGGCATATGCGGCCAGGTTGATGGCAGCGTAGTACCTGATTTTATTGGCCTCGAAGCTGGCCAGTCTGCATTCGGTGATATCTATGCCTGGTTTAGCCGCGTGCTGAGCTGGCCTCTGGAACAGCTTGCCGCACAGCATCCGGAACTGCAGCCCCAGATTAAAGCCAGTCAAAAACAGCTGCTGCCTGCACTCACTGAAGCCTGGGCGAAAAATCCATCACTGGAGCATCTCCCGGTGGTGCTCGACTGGTTCAACGGTCGCCGTACGCCCAATGCCAACCAGCGTTTGAAAGGGGTAATTACCGATCTGAACCTGGCAACTGACGCGCCAGCGCTGTTCGGTGGGCTGATTGCCGCCACGGCCTTTGGCGCACGCGCCATTATGGAATGCTTCACCGAACAAGGCATTGCGGTTAACAACGTAATGGCGCTTGGCGGTATCGCGCGCAAGAACCCGGTCATCATGCAGGCCTGCTGTGACGTGCTGAACCGCCCGCTACAGATTGTCGCTTCAGACCAGTGCTGCGCACTCGGTGCGGCTATCTTCGCTGCCGTTGCCGCGAAAGTACACGCGGATATCCCAGCCGCTCAGCAGCAAATGGCAAGCGCCGTGGAAAACACGCTGCAACCTCGCCCAGAGCAGGCTCAACGTTTTGAACAACTCTACCGCCGCTATCAGCAGTGGGCGGTAAGCGCTGAACAACAATACCTTCCGACTGCCGCTCCGGCGCAACAAGCCCCGGTAGACCTGGCAACCCTGACACATTAAGGACACGACAATGACGATTTTTGATAACTATGAAGTGTGGTTTGTGATTGGTAGCCAGCATCTGTATGGCCCTGAAACCCTGCGTCAGGTAACCCAACATGCGGAGCACGTCGTTAACGCACTGAATACTGAAGCCAAACTGCCCTGTAAGCTGGTATTAAAGCCGCTGGGAACTTCCCCTGACGAGATTACCGCTATCTGTCGTGACGCTAACTACGACGATCGCTGTGCAGGGATGGTGGTCTGGCTGCATACCTTCTCCCCGGCCAAAATGTGGATTAACGGCCTGACTATCCTCAACAAACCGCTGATGCAGTTCCACACCCAGTTCAACGCCGCCCTGCCGTGGAACAGCATTGATATGGACTTTATGAACCTGAACCAGACTGCGCACGGCGGTCGTGAGTTCGGCTTCATCGGCGCACGTATGCGTCAGCAGCATGCCGTGGTCACCGGTCACTGGCAGGATAAACAAGCGCATGAACGCATTGGCTCCTGGATGCGCCAGGCCGTGTCCAAACAGGATACCCGCCACCTGAAAGTCTGCCGCTTTGGCGACAACATGCGCGAAGTTGCGGTCACAGATGGCGATAAAGTCGCTGCGCAGATCAAGTTCGGCTTCTCGGTAAACACCTGGGCCGTGGGCGATCTGGTGCAGGTCGTGAACGCAATTAACGACGGCGAAATCAACGCGCTAATCGATGAGTATGAAAGCACTTACACCATGACGGCGGCGACGCAAGTCCACGGTGAAAAACGTCAGAACGTCCTGGAAGCTGCCCGTATTGAACTGGGGATGAAGCGCTTCCTGGAACAGGGTGGATTCCACGCCTTCACCACCACATTTGAAGATTTACACGGCCTGAAACAGCTTCCGGGTCTGGCCGTACAGCGTCTGATGCAGCAAGGCTATGGCTTTGCGGGCGAAGGCGACTGGAAAACCGCCGCTCTGCTTCGCATCATGAAGGTGATGTCAACCGGTCTGCAGGGCGGCACCTCATTTATGGAGGATTACACCTACCACTTCGAGAAAGGCAACGATCTGGTACTCGGTTCGCACATGCTGGAAGTTTGCCCGTCCATCGCGGTGGAAGAGAAACCGATCCTCGACGTACAGCACCTCGGTATTGGTGGTAAAGACGATCCCGCCCGTCTGATCTTCAACACCAAAACCGGCCCGGCCGTGGTTGCCAGCCTGATCGATCTCGGCGATCGTTTTCGCCTGCTGGTTAACTGCATCGACACGGTACAAACACCGCACTCACTGCCGAAACTGCCTGTAGCTAACGCGCTGTGGAAAGCTCAACCGGATCTGCCAACCGCATCTGAAGCCTGGATCCTGGCCGGCGGCGCGCACCACACCGTGTTCAGCCACGCGCTGGATCTGAACGATATGCGCCAGTTCGCTGAAATGCACGATATCGAGATCGCGGTGATCGATAACGATACCCGCCTGCCGGCCTTTAAGGACGCGCTGCGCTGGAACGAAGTGTATTACGGGTTCAAACGTTAATTGTCGAAACGGATTGCCCGGTGGCATTTCATTTACCGGGCCTACAAATCACCGTAGGCCGGATAAGCGAAGCGCCATCCGGCATTCAGGAGTTAACATGCTAGAAGATCTTAAACGTCAAGTACTGGAAGCCAATCTGGCGTTGCCTAAGCACAATCTGGTCACCCTGACCTGGGGGAATGTCAGCGCCGTCGATCGCGAGCGCGGCGTGTTTGTGATTAAACCTTCCGGTGTCGATTACAGCGTCATGACCGCAGACGATATGGTTGTTGTCAGTATCGCCACGGGTGAAGTAGTCGAAGGCCAGAAGAAGCCCTCTTCCGATACCCCAACGCACCGACTGCTGTATCAGGCATTCCCGACCATTGGCGGCATTGTTCACACCCATTCGCGTCATGCAACCATCTGGGCGCAGGCGGGTCAGTCGATTCCGGCCACGGGTACCACCCATGCGGACTATTTCTACGGTTCGATTCCCTGCACACGGAAAATGACCGACGAAGAAATCAACGGCGAATATGAATGGGAAACCGGCAATGTGATCGTTGAAACCTTTGAGAAACAAGGTATTGACGCCGCGCAGATGCCTGGCGTGCTAGTGCACTCTCACGGTCCGTTTGCCTGGGGAAAAAATGCCGAAGATGCGGTGCATAACGCCATCGTGCTGGAAGAAGTCGCCTACATGGGGATCTTCTGTCGCCAGCTCGCGCCGCAATTGCCAGATATGCAACAAACCCTGTTAGATAAGCATTACCTGCGTAAACACGGTGCTAAAGCCTACTACGGGCAGTAACCTTTATATAAGCGCGTTTTGATCGTCGCGCGCTTTATTTCTACTCGGCTATATATTCAGCAAAAGCACTTTGATAAACACAGTTATTAGAAGAAACATACTCAATCACATTGTCATAATTCCCATGAGTTTCCTCTCCTTCCAGTGAATGGAAGAAAATATAATCTGTTATCGTTGACTGCCATTTCTGCCCACACAACAAATAATTAATTACCGTATCACGATGACCATTTCTTCTGTCATGCCCCTGCCAGTGAAAAAAAGCGTTTCCACTTTCAATTATTTCAGTCCGCCAAATTTGTCCGGTCCATGTTTTGTACTCAATATATTTGCTCACAGCTTTAATTACTGGGTTTGATAGCTGAGTATTAACAAATAGATAGTGCTGGTATCCAGGCAAAATTGCCTGAGTATAAACATTCATAAAAACTCCATTTCATCACTTTCCCGGATATGTATTAAGAAGCACCCGAACAGTAAGCTGAAAATAAATTATATCCCGAGATAAAAACCAAATTCTACAGAGAGATTCCCGACGAATTCGAACTGAAAATCCGTTTCTATTCGGCAATAAACACAATTAAATATATATTATATTTCAAACTCATATCCGGATGCTTCGAATAAAATCTTTACATCAACCATTAATAAACACAAATAAAAAAAGTAAATTTTCCTGAATCCGAGAAAGATGTAGCAAAAATAAATAAGCACAAATCCGAAAAACAGCAAACATCCGATAATGGACTTTATAATATCAATTCAATACATAACCCAGATGGACAATCGCCATTTAAAACAACAGCCACACCAATAAAATAGTTCACTGCAACTCGTCTTAGGCACGATATTCATATATTAAATACGAAGATAACCCAGGCTGACACAACACATTTTTTACTCAGAGACGCTTTTTACTCCAGCGGGTACCGCGTCTTACGCCGAATAACTGTACAAAATAACAGTACAATTATGTAAACCAGGCTATAATAGTGTCTGGCTTTTTGACGGATACACAGCGTGGCGCAGGCAGGCTTTATTCTAACCCGACACTGGCGGGACACTCCGCAGGGAACTGAGGTCTCATTCTGGCTGGCTACAGACGATGGGCCGCTGCAGGTCACGCTTGCGCCTCAGGAGTCAGTCGCGTTTATTCCCACCAGTCAGGTTCCTCGCGTCACGTCATTATTACGCACTGAAAACGGCTATCGCCTGACGCCTCTTCAGTTGCAAGACTTCCACCGCCAGCCCGTTTCCGGCCTGTATTGCCGCTCACATCGCCAGCTTATGCGGCTGGAAAAACTGCTGCGCGAAAACGCAGTCACCGTCTACGAAGCCGACGTACGGCCGCCGGAGCGGTATCTGATGGAGCGCTTTATCACCTCCCCTGTTTGGGTCGAAGGCGACAGACATGACAACATGCTGGTTAATGCCCGCCTGAAGCCGAACCCTGACTATCGACCACCGCTAAAATGGGTATCGCTGGATATCGAAACCACGCGCCACGGCGAACTCTACTGCATCGGTCTTGAGGGCTGTGGGCAGCGTATTGTCTATATGCTCGGCCCGGCAAACGGTGACGCCTCTGCGCTGGATTTTGAACTTGAGTACGTTGCAAGCCGCCCGCAGTTGTTGGAAAAGCTCAATGACTGGATTGCCCGTCACGATCCTGATGTGATAATCGGCTGGAACGTCGTGCAATTCGATTTACGCGTCCTGCAAAAGCACGCCGAACGTTACCGCATTCCCCTGCGTTTTGGTCGTGACAATAGCGAGCTGGAGTGGCGCGAGCATGGCTTCAAAAACGGCGTGTTCTTCGCGCAGGCTAAAGGTCGCCTGATTATCGACGGCATTGAGGCGCTCAAATCCGCATTCTGGAATTTCTCGTCATTTTCGCTGGAGACGGTGTCGCAGGAGCTACTGGGCGAAGGGAAGTCAATTGATAATCCCTGGGACAGGATGGACGAAATCGATCGCCGGTTTGCCCAGGATAAGCCCGCGCTCGCCACCTACAATCTCAAAGACTGTGAGTTGGTCACGCGTATTTTTCATAAAACCGAGATCATGCCATTTCTGCTGGAACGATCGACGGTCAACGGTCTGCCGGTCGACCGGCACGGTGGTTCAGTTGCCGCCTTCGGACATCTCTACCTGCCACGAATGCACCGGGCGGGGTATGTGGCACCGAACCTGGGTGAAGTCCCCGCTCACGCCAGCCCCGGTGGCTACGTGATGGACTCGCGCCCCGGCTTATACGACTCGGTACTGGTGCTGGATTACAAAAGCCTGTACCCCTCAATAATACGTACTTTTTTAATCGATCCGGTGGGGCTTATCGAAGGAATGGCGCAGCCGGATCCGGAGCACAGCACCGAAGGGTTCCTTGACGCCTGGTTCTCACGTGAAAAGCACTGCCTGCCGGAAATCGTGACCCGGATCTGGCATGGTCGCGATGAAGCAAAACGCCGCGGCAATAAGCCGCTCTCGCAGGCGCTGAAAATCATCATGAACGCATTTTACGGCGTGCTGGGAACCACCGCCTGTCGCTTTTTCGACCCGAGACTGGCCTCGTCCATTACCATGCGCGGCCATGCGATCATGCGCCAGACCAAAGCGCTGATTGAAGCTCAGGGTTACGACGTTATCTATGGCGATACCGACTCGACCTTTGTCTGGCTGAAAAAGGCGCACTCAGAAGATGATGCCGCCCGGATTGGCCGTGAGCTGGTGAGCTATGTCAACGACTGGTGGGCGCAGTCGCTGAAGCAACAAAACCTGACCAGTGCGCTGGAGCTGGAATTTGAAACCCATTTTTGTCGCTTTCTGATGCCGACCATTCGCGGTGCAGATACCGGCAGTAAAAAACGCTATGCAGGGATGATTCAGGACTGTGCTGAGCAACGTATGGTGTTTAAGGGACTGGAAACGGTACGAACCGACTGGACGCCGCTGGCCCAACAGTTTCAGCAGGAGCTATACCTGCGAATTTTTCGTAACGAACCTTATCAGGAGTTTGTTCGCGAGACTATTGACCGTCTGATGGCCGGTGAAATGGATGAACAACTGGTGTACCGCAAGCGCCTGCGCCGCCCGTTAAGCGAATACCAGCGCAATGTTCCACCACACGTGCGTGCCGCGCGACTCGCCGATGAGCAGAATGTAAAGCTGGGGCGTCCACCGCAGTATCAAAATCGCGGAACCATAAAATATGTCTGGACGGTCAATGGCCCAGAACCTGTTGATTATCAGCTATCTGTGCTCGATTACGAGCATTATCTGACACGCCAGATCCAACCCGTTGCCGAGGGAATTCTTCCCTTTATTGACGATAATTTTGCTACACTACTCACAGGGCAACTGGGGTTATTTTGACGCGTGACGAAACCGTCGCCATCCAGTACCATAGCGCCCTTTCCATTCCTGGACCCCAATACACTTGCTGCCACTTTACTCTGGCAGAGGGTGAGTATTGCCTGCAACTAAAGATATAGAGCCGAACATATATGCCTTTTACACTTGGTCAACGCTGGATCAGCGATACAGAAAGCGAATTGGGACTTGGTACCGTTGTCGCCATGGATGCGCGAACCGTCACATTACTTTTCTCATCGACGGGCGAAAACCGTCTGTATGCGCGCAGTGATTCCCCCGTGACCCGCGTGATGTTCAATCCTGGCGATACGATAACAAGCCATGAAGGCTGGCAACTGCATGTCGATGAAGTAAAAGAAGAAAACGGCCTGCTTGCCTATATCGGAACCCGCCTGGATACCGAAGAAACCGGTGTCATGCTGCGTGAAGTACTACTCGACAGCAAACTGGTATTCAGCAAACCACAAGATCGCCTGTTTGCCGGCCAGATTGACCGCATGGATCGCTTTGCTCTGCGCTATCGCGCGCGTAAATTTCAGAGCGAACAATACCGTATGCCGTGGAGTGGTTTGCGTGGTCAACGTACCAGCCTGATTCCTCACCAGCTGAACATTGCCCATGATGTTGGCCGTCGTCATGCCCCTCGCGTTTTACTGGCAGACGAAGTGGGTTTAGGTAAAACCATTGAAGCCGGGATGATCCTGCATCAACAGCTGCTGTCAGGCGCCGCAGAGCGCGTGCTGATCATCGTCCCAGAGACATTACAGCACCAGTGGCTGGTCGAAATGCTGCGTCGCTTCAACCTGCGTTTTGCACTGTTTGATGATGAGCGTTATGCAGAAGCGCAGCACGACGCCTACAACCCGTTTGAAACCGAACAACTGGTCATCTGCTCGCTGGACTTTGCCCGTCGCAGTAAACAGCGCCTGGAGCATCTGTGTGACGCCGAATGGGATCTGCTGATCGTCGATGAAGCGCATCACCTGGTGTGGAGCGAAGACGCGCCCAGCCGCGAATATATGGCCATTGAACAACTGGCAGAACGTGTGCCGGGCATCCTGCTGCTAACCGCTACACCGGAGCAGCTGGGTATGGAAAGTCACTTTGCTCGTCTGCGCCTGCTGGACCCCAGCCGTTTCCACGATTTCGCCCAGTTTGTTGAAGAGCAAAAAAATTATCGTCCGGTCGCCGACGCCGTCGCTATGTTACTGGCAGGCAACAAGCTGAGTAATAGTGAGCTGAACATGTTAGGCGACATGATTGGCGAGCAGGACATTGAACCGCTATTGCAGGCGGCAAACAGCGACAGCGAAGATGCCCAGAGCGCGCGTCAGGAGCTGGTTTCGATGCTGATGGACCGCCATGGCACCAGCCGCGTGCTGTTCCGTAACACCCGTAATGGTGTTAAAGGCTTCCCAAAACGCGAGCTGCACACCATCAAGCTGCCGCTGCCGACCCAATACCAGACGGCGATTAAAGTCTCCGGCATTATGGGTGCGCGTAAAAGCGCGGAAGACCGGGCGCGCGATATGCTCTACCCGGAACAGATTTATCAGGAATTCGAAGGCGATACCGGCACCTGGTGGAACTTTGACCCGCGCGTGGAATGGCTAATGGGCTATCTGACCAGCCACCGCTCGCAAAAAGTATTAGTTATCTGTGCAAAAGCCACCACCGCGCTTCAACTGGAGCAGGTCCTGCGCGAGCGAGAAGGTATCCGCGCAGCCGTGTTCCATGAAGGGATGTCGATCATTGAGCGTGACCGCGCCGCAGCCTGGTTTAGCGAAGAAGATAGCGGCGCTCAGGTAATGCTGTGTTCTGAAATCGGCTCCGAAGGGCGTAACTTCCAGTTCGCCAGCAATCTGGTGATGTTTGACCTGCCGTTCAATCCGGATCTACTGGAACAGCGTATTGGCCGTCTGGACCGTATTGGTCAGGCACATGATATTCAGATCCACGTTCCGTACCTGGAAAAAACCGCGCAATCCGTGCTGGTGCGCTGGTACCACGAAGGTCTGGATGCGTTCGAACACACCTGCCCGACCGGCCGTACCATCTACGACACGGTCTATAACAATCTGATCGGCTACCTGGCTGAACCAGAAAATACCGATGGCTTTGACGATCTGATCAAAACCTGTCGCGAACAACATGACGCGCTGAAAGCACAGCTGGAACAAGGTCGCGATCGTCTGCTGGAGATCCACTCTAACGGCGGTGAAAAAGCGCTGGCGCTGGCTGAGAGTATTGAAGAACAGGACGATGATACCAGCCTGATCGCCTTCGCCATGAATCTGTTTGATATCGTTGGTATTAATCAGGATGACCGTGGTGACAATTTGATCGTGCTGACGCCGTCCGATCATATGCTGGTGCCAGATTTCCCGGGATTGCCGGAAGATGGCTGCACCATTACGTTCGAGCGCGATGTCGCCCTGTCGCGTGAAGACGCACAGTTTATTACCTGGGAGCATCCGTTAATCCGTAATGGTCTGGATCTGATCCTCTCTGGCGACACCGGCAGCAGCACCATTTCATTGTTGAAAAACAAAGCATTGCCGGTCGGAACGCTGTTGGTTGAGCTGGTGTATGTGGTTGAAGCGCAAGCGCCGAAACAGCTGCAGCTGAACCGCTTCCTGCCGCCAACGCCGGTACGTATGCTGCTGGATAAAAACGGCAATAACCTCGCTGCACAGGTTGAGTTCGAAACCTTTAACCGTCAGCTCAGCGCCGTTAACCGCCACACCGGCAGTAAACTGGTCAACGCCGTGCAGCAAGACGTTCATGCTATTCTGCAACTCGGTGAAGCGCAGGTGGAAAAATCAGCCCGCGCGCTGATCGACGCGGCGCGTAAAGAAGCGGACGAAAAACTGACTGCGGAACTCTCCCGTCTGGAAGCGCTGCGTGCCGTTAACCCGAACATCCGTGATGACGAACTCAGCGCAATTGAAAGCAACCGTCAGCAGGTGATGGAAAGCCTGGATCAGGCGGGCTGGCGTCTGGATGCCCTGCGCCTGATCGTCGTGACGCATCAGTAACGGAGCCATACATGGGGATGGAAAACTACAATCCGCCGCAGGAACCCTGGTTGGTCATCCTGTATCAGGATGACCACATTATGGTGGTCAACAAGCCGAGCGGTTTGTTGTCTGTGCCGGGTCGTCTGGATGAGCACAAAGACAGCGTGATGACGCGTATCCAGCGCGATTATCCGCAGGCTGAATCCGTCCATCGTCTGGATATGGCCACCAGCGGCGTGATTGTAGTCGCGCTAACCAAAGCGGCAGAGCGCGAGCTAAAACGCCAGTTTCGCGAGCGCGAACCGAAAAAACAGTATGTTGCACGCGTCTGGGGGCATCCCGCTCCGGCCGAGGGTCTGGTTGATTTACCGCTGATTTGCGACTGGCCGAACAGGCCAAAGCAAAAAGTGTGTTATGAGACCGGGAAATCAGCGCAGACAGAGTATGAGGTGGTGGAGTTCGCGGCGGATAACACCGCCCGGGTCGTGCTTAAACCGATTACCGGACGCTCCCACCAGCTGCGTGTGCATATGCTGGCGTTAGGGCATCCAATCCTCGGCGATCGCTTCTATGCTCCGCCTGAAGCGCTGGCGTTGGCACCCCGCCTGCTGCTGCACGCCGAGATGCTAACCATCACGCATCCCGAATACGGCAACAGTATGACGTTTAAAGTCCCGGCGGATTTTTAAATTCTGAGCCAATTTATGCCGGGGGCGCTTCGCTTGCCCGGCCTACATTCATTACCGTAGGCCGGATAAAGCGCTAGCCGCATCCGGCATAATTATTATTTAAAGCCTTTTTGTTCTTTGATTAACTCGTAAGCCTTCTGGATTTCCTGCGCTTTTTGCTTCGCCATTTCCATCATCTCTGGCGGCAGACCTTTCGCGACCAGTTTGTCCGGATGGTGCTCGCTCATCAGCTTACGGTAAGCGCGCTTTATGGTAGTCGCATCATCGGTCGTTTTCACACCCAGCACATTACAGGCGTCTTCCAGCGTCGGGCCGCGTTGCGCCTGCTGCCAGCCACCGCCGCCAGACTGCTGCTGATATCCGCCGCCAAACTGTGCGCCGCCCTGCATCATGCGCAGGAACTGATCAAATTGGGTACGTGAGATCCCCAACTCTTCAGCAATCACATACAGCACTTCACGCTCATTAGGATGTAACGACCCATCGGCAAATGCCGCCTGGATTTGAATTTCCAGAAACATGCGGATCAGATCGAATCGACCAAAACAGACGCTGCGAAACTGACGCATCTTTTCACGTAATGGATAATTATCCGATTTTCCTACCCGGAAGGCGTGTTGTGCAGCCGTTCGCGAGTCACCGTGCAAATTCATCCGATCCATCAACTGGCTGGCGATATGAATATCGGCTTCCGTGACGCGACCTTTGGATTTGGTCAGATGTCCCATCACCTCAAAAGTGGTGGCAAAAAACAGCGCCTGGCGTTCACGTTGGTTGGCAAACCACGCCATTTTGCGCATGCGGGCTTTGTCGAACATGTGGCCAACTAACAGCCCCAGAACCACACCCCAGAAGCCGCCACCCATCATTAAGGCCACGGCTACACCAATTATCTTTCCCCAATACTGCATAGACTCCCCAAATCTTTATGCTCTCAGCCAGGCTATGTCCCACAATATAAGGTGCTTTTACCGATTTACGGCTGCGGTCAATTGTGGGACATCGCCTATAATTTGCATTATCATACCTGTCATTCAATGCCGTGCCTAACACCACGGATGCCTAAATGGGCAGGATTAACACTAGCGCAGTGAAGATGAGATAAGTTAGGCTGTGACCGTTTGTCACGCGCGACGCTACTGATGATGGAACAATAAATACAACGTATGAAAAAACGTATTCCCACTCTTCTGGCCACCATGATTGCCAGTGCCCTCTATAGCCATCAGGGCCTGGCAGCCGATCTCGCCTCACAGTGTATGCTGGGCGTGCCGAGCTATGACCGTCCTCTGGTACAGGGCGAGACTAATGAATTACCCGTCACCATCAATGCCGACAACGCTAAAGGGAATTATCCCGATGACGCGGTGTTTACCGGCAACGTGGACATCGCACAGGGTAACAGCCGCCTGCAGGCCGACGAAGTACAGCTTCATCAGAAGCAGGCTGAAGGCCAGCCGGAGCCAATACGTACCGTCGATGCGCTGGGCAATGTCCATTATGATGACAATCAGGTTATTCTGAAGGGGCCGAAGGGCTGGTCGAATCTGAATACCAAAGATACCAACATCTGGGAAGGTGATTACCAGATGGTGGGCCGTCAGGGACGCGGGAAAGCCGATCTGATGAAACAGCGTGGCGAAAACCGTTATACCATTCTGGAAAACGGTAGCTTTACCTCCTGTCTGCCAGGTTCCGATACCTGGAGCGTTGTCGGTAGCGAAGTGATCCACGACCGTGAAGAACAGGTCGCAGAGATCTGGAACGCCCGTTTTAAACTGGGTCCGGTTCCGGTCTTTTATAGTCCTTATTTACAGTTACCCGTCGGCGATAAGCGCCGTTCCGGTTTCCTGATCCCGAACGCAAAATATTCCACTAATAACTATTTTGAGTTCTACCTGCCATATTACTGGAACATTGCGCCCAACATGGACGCCACCATCACGCCACATTATATGCACCGTCGTGGCGGGATCATGTGGGAGAACGAATTCCGCTACCTGACGCAAGCAGGTGCGGGCCTGATGGAGTTCGACTATCTGAACTCCGATAAAGTGTATGAGGACGAACATCCGAAGGATGACAATTCACGTCGCTGGCTGTTTTACTGGCAACACTCTGGGGTGATGGACCAGGTGTGGCGTTTCAACGTCGACTATACCAAGGTCAGCGACACCAGCTACTTTAATGATTTCGATAACAAATACGGTTCCAGTACCGACGGCTACGCCACGCAAAAATTCAGCGTCGGCTACGCGGTACAGAACTTTGATGCCACAGTTTCGACCAAGCAGTTCCAGGTCTTCGACGCGCAAAACAGTAACAGCTACTCTGCGCAGCCGCAGTTAGATGTCAACTACTACCAGAATGACGTTGGTCCGTTTGATACCCGTATTTATGGTCAGGCGGTGCACTTCGTTAACACCAACGACAACATGCCGGAAGCGACGCGTGTTCACCTTGAACCGACCATCAATCTGCCATTGTCGAACAACTGGGGAAGTATCAATACCGAAGCAAAACTGCTGGCAACGCACTATCAGCAGACTAATCTGGATTGGTACAACAGCAACCCGCAGAACACCAAGCTCGATGATTCAGCTAACCGCGTCATGCCGCAGTTTAAAGTTGACGGCAAGATGGTGTTTGAGCGTGACATGCAAATGCTGGCGCCGGGTTATACCCAGACGCTGGAGCCGCGCGCGCAGTACCTGTACGTACCGTATCGCGACCAAAGTCATATCTATAACTATGACTCGTCCCTGCTGCAATCCGACTATAGCGGCCTGTTCCGTGACCGTACCTATGGCGGTCTGGACCGCATTGCCTCCGCCAACCAGGTCACAACCGGGGTCACATCTCGCGTTTATGATGACGCAGCCGTTGAACGTTTTAATATATCCGTGGGTCAAATCTACTATTTCACCGAGTCTCGCACCGGCGATGACAACATTAAATGGGAGAATGACGACAAAACGGGCTCACTGGTATGGGCGGGCGATACCTACTGGCGCATCTCCGATCGCTGGGGTTTACGCAGTGGGATCCAGTACGATACCCGTCTGGACAGCGTTGCAACCAGTAGCAGCAGTATCGAATATCGTCGCGACGAAAACCGTATGCTGCAGTTGAACTACCGTTATGCCAGCTCGGAGTATATCCAGGCTACTCTGCCGTCTTACTACTCTACGGCAGAGCAGTATAAAAACGGGATCTCACAGGTGGGCGCAGTGGCAAGCTTCCCAATCGCCGACCGTTGGTCGATTGTTGGCGCTTACTACTTCGATACCAACGTGAACAAAGAAGCAGATTCAATGCTGGGGCTGCAGTACAACTCCTGCTGTTACGCCATTCGCTTCGGTTACGAACGTAAGCTGAACGGCTGGGATAACACCCAGAAACACGCGATTTATGACAACACGATCGGCTTTAATATCGAACTGCGCGGCCTGAGCTCCAACTACGGTCTCGGCACCAACCAAATGTTGCGTTCAAACATTTTGCCGTATCAAAGCTCTTTATGATCTGATTGATTTACAACGTAATCCGCATCGCGGTTAATTGAAATGGAAAAAGTATGAAGAACTGGAAAACGCTGCTTCTCGGTATCGCCATGATCGCGAATACCAGTTTCGCTGCCCCACAGGTAGTCGATAAAGTCGCAGCCGTCGTCAATAACGGCGTCGTTCTCGAAAGCGACGTCGATGGCTTAATGCAGTCAGTAAAACTTAATGCGGGTCAGGCTGGTCAGCAGTTACCGGACGACGCCACGCTGCGTCATCAGATCCTGGAACGTTTGATCATGGATCAAATCCTCCTGCAAATGGGTCAGAAGATGGGTGTTAAAATCTCTGACGAGCAGTTGGATCAGGCTATTGCCAACATCGCCAAGCAGAACAACATGACGCTGGATCAGATGCGCAGTCGTTTGGCACAGGATGGTTTAAGTTATTCGACCTATCGTAGCCAGATCCGCAAAGAGATGACCATCTCTGAAGTTCGTAACAACGAAGTTCGCCGTCGCGTCACCATCCTGCCTCAGGAAGTGGATGCCCTGGCGCAACAGGTAGGCAACCAAAACGATGCCAGCACCGAACTGAACCTGAGCCACATTCTGATCCCATTACCGGAAAACCCAACTTCCGACCAGGTTAACGCGGCTGAAAGCCAGGCGCGCTCTGTTGTTGATGAAGCGCGTAACGGTAGTGATTTTGGCAAACTGGCTATTACTTATTCCGCTGACCAGCAGGCGCTGAAAGGCGGCCAGATGGGTTGGGGACGTATTCAGGAGCTGCCGGGTATCTTCGCCCAGGCGTTAAGCACTGCGAAAAAAGGCGATATCATCGGCCCAATTCGTTCAGGTGTCGGCTTCCACATCCTGAAAGTCAATGATATGCGTGGCCAAAGCCAGAGCATCTCCGTGACTGAAGTTCACGCCCGCCATATTCTGCTTAAGCCGTCGCCGATCATGACCGATCAGCAGGCGCGTCTGAAGCTGGAACAAATCGCGGCAGATATTAAGAGCGGTAAAACTACCTTCGCGGCAGCCGCTAAAGAGTTTTCTCAGGATCCAGGCTCTGCCAACCAGGGCGGCGATCTGGGTTGGGCTGCAGCGGATATTTTCGACCCAGCTTTCCGCGATGCGCTGACCAAACTTCATAAAGGCCAGATGAGCGCCCCGGTGCACTCCTCTTTCGGTTGGCATCTGATCGAACTGCTGGACACGCGGAACGTTGATAAAACTGACGCGGCGCAGAAAGACAGAGCTTACCGCATGCTGATGAACCGTAAATTCTCGGAAGAAGCAGCAACCTGGATGCAGGAACAGCGCGCCAGCGCTTACGTTAAAGTTCTGAGCAACTAATGGCTCGTACTCAACGCGTTGTTATCACTCCCGGCGAACCCGCCGGGATTGGCCCGGACCTGGTGGTTCAGCTCGCCCAGCGCGATTGGCCTGTAGAACTCGTTGTCTGTGCAGATGCAGGACTTCTCAGTGACCGGGCAGCAATGCTCGGTTTACCGCTTTCACTCCTCCCCTACTCTCCAGATACCCCAGCCAGACCGCAATCAGCAGGCACATTGACGCTGTTACCGATTGCGCTGCGGGCACCTGCTGTCGTGGGTCAGTTGGCTGTAGTAAACGGGCAATATGTGGTGGATACGCTGGCTCGCGCCTGCGATGGTTGTCTGCAAGGTGAGTTTGCGGCGCTGATCACCGGTCCGGTTCACAAGGGCGTAATCAATGACGCAGGCGTTCCGTTTACCGGGCATACCGAGTTTTTTGAAGAGCGCTCACAGGCAAAGAAAGTTGTTATGATGCTGGCGACCGAAGAGCTGCGCGTTGCCCTGGCAACCACGCATTTGCCGCTCAGAGCCGTTGCCGACGCCATCACGCCCGCCCTGCTCCAGGAAGTGATCGGCATTTTGCATCATGATTTACGCACTAAGTTCGGCATTGCCGATCCACATATTCTGGTGTGCGGTCTTAACCCGCATGCTGGTGAAGGCGGTCATATGGGAACGGAAGAGATAGACACCCTCATTCCGGTACTCGATGAACTGCGTGCGCAGGGGATGAAATTAAACGGCCCGCTGCCCGCAGATACGCTTTTTCAGCCCAAATATCTCGACCACGCGGATGCCGTGCTGGCAATGTACCACGATCAGGGTCTCCCCGTGCTAAAATACCAGGGATTTGGTCGCGGTGTGAATATCACGCTGGGCCTGCCCTTTATTCGCACATCCGTCGATCACGGCACCGCACTTGAACTCGCGGGCCATGGACAAGCAGATGTCGGCAGTTTTATTACGGCGCTTAATCTCGCCATCAAAATGATTGTTAATACCAATGAATAATCGAGTCCATCAGGGCCATTTAGCCCGTAAACGTTTCGGGCAGAACTTCCTCAACGATCAGTTTGTGATCGAAAGTATTGTCTCTGCTATCAACCCGCAGAAAGGTCAGGCTATGGTCGAAATCGGCCCAGGCCTGGCGGCATTGACCGAACCAGTAGGCGAACGTCTGGACAAGCTCACGGTCATTGAACTGGACCGCGATCTGGCAGCACGCTTACAGACACACCCGTTTTTAGGGCCTAAGCTGACGATTTATCAGCAAGATGCCATGACCATGAACTTCGGCGAACTGGCACAAACGATGGGACAGCCGCTGCGTGTATTCGGCAACCTGCCGTACAACATCTCCACGCCACTCATGTTCCATCTTTTTTCCTATACTGATGCCATTGCCGACATGCATTTCATGTTGCAAAAAGAGGTGGTCAATCGTCTGGTTGCAGGGCCAAACAGTAAAGCGTATGGTCGATTAAGCGTCATGGCGCAGTATTACTGCAATGTGATCCCGGTACTTGAAGTACCGCCTTCCGCATTTACGCCAGCGCCTAAAGTTGATTCAGCTGTTGTGCGTCTGGTCCCTCACGCGACGATGCCGTACCCGGTTAAAGATGTTCGTGTGCTGAGCCGTATTACCACCGAAGCGTTTAATCAGCGCCGTAAAACGGTACGTAACAGTCTCGGCAACCTATTTAGCGTTGAAGTACTGACAGAGCTGGGCGTTGATCCGGCGATGCGAGCGGAAAATATCTCTGTCGCGCAATACTGCCGGATGGCTAACTATCTGTCAGAAAACGCGCCATCGAAGGAGAGTTAAACATGATCAATTCGCCCCGAGTGTGCATTCAGGTACAAAGCGTCTACATTGAGGCGCAATCCTCACCTGATGATGAACGTTACGTTTTTGCTTACACCGTAACTATCCGCAATTTGGGGCGAGCGCCTGTGCAGCTGTTGGGGCGTTATTGGTTAATCACTAATGGTCATGGCCGCGAAACAGAAGTCCAGGGTGAAGGCGTGGTTGGCGTCCAGCCCCATATCGAACCCGGCGAAGAGTACCAGTATACCAGCGGTGCGGTGATTGAAACGCCGCTGGGCACCATGCAGGGTCACTACGAAATGATCGATGAACAAGGCATCGCCTTTACCATCGACATTCCCGTATTCCGACTCGCCGTTCCAACACTCATTCATTAAAACAATAACTATGGCGACATACCTTATTGGCGACGTTCACGGTTGTTACGATGAACTGGTAGCCTTGCTGCATCAGGTAGAATTTAATTCCAAAAAAGACACCCTATGGCTCACCGGCGATCTGGTCGCTCGTGGGCCGGGCTCGCTGGACGTTTTGCGCTACGTGAAATCACAGGGCGACAGCGTGCGGTTAGTATTGGGTAATCACGATTTACACCTGCTGGCCGTATTTGCTGGTATCAGTCGTAATAAACCTAAAGACAGGGTCACATCGCTGCTCGAAGCACCGGATGCCGACGAATTACTTAACTGGCTCCGCCGTCAACCGCTGTTGCAGGTAGACGAAGAGAAGAAGCTGGTGATGGCACATGCCGGTATCACCCCACAGTGGGACCTGCAGACGGCAAAAGACTGTGCTCGCGATGTTGAAGCCGTGTTGTCGAGCGACTCATATCCCTTCTTCCTTGATGCGATGTACGGCGACATGCCCAATAACTGGACCCCGGAACTGACCGGGCTGGCACGCCTGCGTTTTATTACCAACGCCTTTACCCGCATGCGTTACTGCTTCCCCAACGGTCAACTGGATATGTACAGCAAAGAGTCACCAGAAGACGCGCCTGCCCCGCTGAAGCCATGGTTTGCCATTCCTGGACCTGTCAGTGAAGCGTACAGCATTGCATTCGGGCACTGGGCATCGCTGGAAGGCAAAGGCACACCAGAAGGTATTTACGCGCTGGATACGGGGTGTTGCTGGGGAGGCGATCTCACCTGTCTGCGCTGGGAAGACAAACAGTACTTTGTGCAGCCATCAAATCGCCATCTGAATCTGGATCCTGGCGAAGCGGTCAACGCCTGAGAGATTTATGCCTGATGGCGCTACGCTTATCAGGCCTACATCTGGCACAAGAATAGGCCGGATAAGGCGTTTCGCCGCCATCCGGCACTTACAGGATTAACGACGCTCCAGAATCTCGAAGCAGTAGCTGTGAGAGTTTTGCGCGTCGGCATCGTGGAATTCACTGAACACCGACTCCCAGTCATCCGGTTCGTAGTCCGGGAAATGCGTATCCCCTTCGACTTCAGCATCAATGTGCGTCAGATACAGCTTCTGCGCTTTTGGCAGGAACTGCTCATACACGCGCCCACCGCCAATCACCATAATCTCTGGTTCATCACCGCAGGCCGCAATGGCTTCATCAACAGACTTCACCCACTGCACACGATCGTCAGTGCCAGGCTTGCTGCTGATGACGATATTTTTACGCCCAGGTAACGGTCGCCCAATGGATTCCCAGGTGTGGCGTCCCATGACAACCGGCTTGTTTAAGGTATTACGTTTAAACCAGGCGAGATCGGCAGGGAGGTTCCACGGCATGGCGTTCTCCATACCGATGACGCGATCTACCGCTAACGCCGCAATCAGACTGATCATTGAATATTTCCCGGATACAAAAAAATTGTCGCCACTATACGGAAAGCGCAATCTTTCGTCGACTGGCGGAAAGAGGATGAACAGGAAAATTTTCCGTTCTGCTGGCGAACCGACCTATTTAAGGTGGTACGCCAGCATTACAGTAGTTCAAAAACAGCCAATTAGCAGTAAAGTTTGCAGAACATCACATTTTTTACCCTATGCTGACGGTTTCACTTCCGGCTCATCGGCGACGTCGCCCGTATGCTTACCTTCATCCGTGCCTTGCCAGCCATGGCGTTGAATTAACGATAAGTGCTGACGATCTTCCGCAATAATTTCACTCAGCATTGCGCTGGTGCGTTTATAAACGGCCGCGCGGGAAGTCGCGTCATTTTCCCCTTTCACCATCTCCTCTACCATCATGGTATTGAATCGGCGGAATACGTCCGCCCGCTCACGTGCCTCATAGCGCCCAAGCCCGAGACCCTCCAACGCCAGACGTCCGGTCTTCAGTGCACCTTCAAAGGTTTCGCGTTCCGGCATATCCACGCCCGCCTGGCGCAGGCGGATGTAATGATCCACATCGCGCGCACGAGCAATAATTTGCAGATGCGGGAAATGCTCTTTCACCATTTCGGTTAACTGCAGGCTGGTTTGCGGATCGTCAATGGCATTAATAATGACTTCAGCTTTCGCCGCCCCGGCAGACTCCAGCAGATCCATCCGGGTCGCATCGCCATAGAAAACCTTCATCCCGAATTTACGCAGCGTTTCGATATGGTCCGGGTCATGATCAAGAACCACCATTTTGACCCCACTCGACAACAACAGACGACCGGTTATCTGGCCAAATCGCCCAAATCCAGCGATGATCACCCGCGGTTGCTCCTCATCAATTTCATCGGCTTCCCGCTCTTCCGAAGTCGCCGATTTTTCCAGACGCGTCAAAATCACCAGCAAAATCGGCGTAGCCGCCATCGACAACGCCACCGCCAGCGTCAGCGATTTCGCCCAGTCAGGATCGAGCACATTTGCCATTTGCGCCGCGCCAAACACCACAAAGGCAAACTCACTGCCCTGCCCTAACAATACGGCAAAGCAGCGACGCTGCTTGTTCGGCACCTGCAACGGTTTCGCTATCAACCACAGCATGACGGTTTTGATAACCAGGAAACCGACCAGCAAAATGATAATGCGCAAGGGATTATCAATCAGCGTACCAAAGTCGATAGACATCCCCACGCCAATGAAAAACAGTCCCAGCAGCAATCCTTTAAATGGCTCAATGTCGCTTTCCAGCGCGTGGCGATACTCAGAGCTCGCCAGCAGCACCCCGGCCAGGAAGGCCCCCATCGCCATCGACAGGCCAACCTCTTCCAGGAGCAGACCGAAGCCAAACACGAGGAACAGCGCAACGGCACTGAATACTTCCCGCAGGCCCGAACGCGCAACAAAACGCAAGGCCGGACGTGTGACATAACGCCCCAATACCACCACCAATACCAGTGCGCCCGCTACCTTCAGGGCTGACAATGCAAACGCCCCAAGCGTAGTCGATGCGCCGCTCGCCGCCAGTAACGGGATCATCGCCACCAATGGAATAGCGGCGATATCCTGGAACAGCAGCACGGCAAACGCGCTGCGGCCCATTTGCGAAACCATCAGGTTGCGTTCATTCATTGCCTGCATAGCGATAGCCGTTGAGGAAAGCGCCAGCGTCATGCCGATCAGTTCCGCTACCTGCCAGCGCAGGCCAAGGAACATACAGAACAAACCAATTAAGCCGCCGCAAACCACCATCTGTAGCGCACCGCCGCCGAACACCGATGCCCGCAATTTCCACAAACGTTGCGGATCCAGCTCCAGACCGATGACAAACAGCATCAGTACCACACCGATCTCCGCAAAATGCAGGATGGATTCGGCGTCCGTCACCAGCCTCAGCCCCCAGGGTCCGATAATGCATCCGGCGATGAGATACCCCAGTACCGACCCTAATCCCAGCCGTACGGCGATGGGTACAATCAGCGCCGCCGATCCGAGATAAATCAGCGCCTGTATCAGCGTATGGCTATCCATGGTGTGCCTCCTGCCATTCCATCAGACGCTGTTTGTAGTGACGCGCCTGCGCTTGCAGCGTTTCATCATCACAGATAAACGTACAGTGCATCGCAAACGGCGGCAGCCATTTGAGGCCGCAATAGAGCGCTGTTGCCTGTAAAGGCTGAGAAAGCACATCAAATCCGGGATGGGAGCCAATATCGAAGTGGTTTTCACCGCCGCCGGTCGTCACCGCCCACAGCAGTTGTTTACTGTGCAGCGCAGTACCACCATGGCCATACGCCCAGCCGTGCGAAAGGACTTTATCCATCCACAGCTTGAGTAATGGAGGTGTGCTGTACCACTGCATCGGATGCTGCCAGATGATCAAATCAGCGCGCGCCAGCGCATCCTGTTCAGCGGCAATATCGATATTGAAGTCGGGGTAGAGCTGGTAGAGCGAGCGTATCTCCACGCCCTCCAGCGTCCTTGCCTGTTCAAGCATCCGCTTATTCGCATGCGAATGCTGCGGATAGGGATGCGCATAAATGATGAGAATCATGATTAGCCTGTGTCACTGCATTATTGTAATAACAGTGAGTTTAGTCACTTAATCCACAGGCTAACAGTCAATATTATTGAGTGGCTGAATGGAGAAAACTGAACTAGTTGTCCAGTTCGCTCATATCCTTAACCTGATCGCGGTTAATCTGTTCCGTCTTACCCGTCTGAGCATTTTTGTACGACACCAGACCAGTATCATCATCAACCTGCGGTTTGCCGTCAGTGACGATTGTTTTGCCATCGGTGGTTTTAACCGCCTGGTTTGAGGAACAACCGGCCACGGTAAACAGTGCTGCTGCGGTAAAAATTGAGGTGATCAGGATATGTTTTTGCATGGTGTTCTCCCTGCTTTTCAGTTGTTTTCAGTGATATACCCAGTTAACTGTAGGCTAACTGACTGAGTTGCAGGGAAAATACAGAACACTCCTAATAGCCCGCCCTGGTCACGGGCTTACTGCGAATCGTCATTTGACTGGTTTGCGCCAGCGTCAGACCTCGCGTTTCCGGGGCGAAAGCGATGGACACAAGCAGGCCTATCAGCGAAATTCCTGCGCCCATCAGCATGACATTGCTGATACCGTATTTGGTGATGAATACCGGCAGCGCCCAGGTTGAAACAATAGTACCGATGCGGCTTAAGGACATAATCACCCCGACGGCAGACGCGCGAATGTCGGTAGGGAACAGCTCGTTTGGGTATAGCCACTGCAGGTTTCCCGGTCCCCCCGAGAAAAACGCGTACACGGCAAACGCCAGCACTACCAGCCACGCCCCCATATCAGGAATTAACCCCAGTACAGCCAGCGCCAGCGTCATCATAATAAAACTGCCAATCAACAGCGGTCGGCGGCCCGCGCTATTGAGCCAGAACATGGGAGGAATACACCCCAGCATAAAGCACAGGCTGATTACCACATTGCCCAACGCGGCGCTTTTCCCGGCACCAAGCCCCAATAGTCCAACAATCTGCGGACCAAAGGTATAAATGGCGAACATCGGGATCACCTGACAGGTCCAGATAGCGGCAACAAACAGGACAAACGGGAAGTGTCGGCGATTAAACAACTGAAGGAAACGCGTCTCCTGCGGCGCCTCTTCGTCGAACACCACCGGTTCGCCGAACAGTTTGATCATCATCGCTTCACACTCTTTCACCCGACCTTTACGCAGCAGCCAGCGCGGCGATTCAGGAAGATCGAAGCGCCCAATCAGGATCAAAATACAGGGGATCACCGCGCTGCCCAGCATCCAGCGCCACCCTCCCTCAACATCATACAGCCAGTAACCGACCAGATCGGCACAGGTGGCGCCGACATACCACATCGCGGCGATAAAACCGATGGAGAAAGCGCGCTGGCGGGTATTGGAGAACTCGGTAATCATCGAGGTAGCAATCGGATAATCGGCACCAATCACAATGCCGATCAGCACACGCATCACCAACAGCTCAACGGGCGAGGAAACAAACATGGTTGCTGCCGATATCACGCCAATGGCGATAATATCGATGATGAACATTTTGCGCCGCCCGACCTTATCGGAAATGTAGCCAAACAGCGACGTCCCCACAAACAGACCGGCGAGCGTGCCGGCACCCAGCAGACCAATCCACTGTGCGTCCAGTTTCAATGCTGGCGTGAGCTGTTCCAGCGCTACGCCAATCATCACCAGCACATAACCATCCAGAAATGGCCCACCGCTTCCCCACAGCATTATCCGGCGGTGAATAGAGGTAAATTTGATGTCATCAAAGTTCCTGGGCTGCTGCATAGCGACTTCCTGTTTCAACACGGGCAAAGCGTCATCTATAGGCCGGATAAGGCGTTTACGCCCCCATCCGGCACTGGCGTCACATGATTGCCGGATGGCGACGCTAGCGCGTCTTATCCGGCCTACGGGTGCACAACCTCGCACTTATTAACCGTAGCGAAACTCCACGCCAAATGTCCCACGCGGGTATTCCCACTTTTCCAGCGCTGTATCGAGCCCGAGAATGCGGCACGTTCCGCACTCCAGGCATCCGGCGTAATCAAACCGTACGCTGCCGTCGTCCTGCTTTTTATACAGCCCTGCAGGACAGGCCTTAATCAGCACTTCCAGCGCCTGTTTATCAGGATCGGTTTTGAGAATGATATGCGGGCTGTCTTCATCGACATTGAACTTATTGACGCCCAGTTTGACGTCCACATTGACGGGAGATGTCATAATACGGTCACTCCTTTCAGGCCATCTTTCATCAGGTTGATGAAACCCACTTTCTTCGCATGGCGTAGGATTTTTTTACGCATTGGCACTGGGGCGGAACCATCTACGGTGAACAGGTCGCGTGCGATACTGACCGCCATTTCGGGATAGGCGGTAAACATGCGCGGGTTATCAAGAAAAGCAGGAAGCTTCTGGTACATACGCATATCGCGCATCGGGCCATCGTCCAGATGCTGACGGTATTCACCCAGCGACTGCTTGCTAAAGTCGTCACGCTTCATCGCTGAAAGCACCGTTTTCGCCGCCGCTTCGCCTGCGGAAATGGCGAGATCCATACCGCGAATGGTAAAGCCGAGGTTCATACACATTCCGGCAGCGTCACCGGCAATCAGCACACCGTCCCCCACCAGTTCTGGCTGCATATTCATACCGGCTTCAGGTACCACGTGCGCGGCATATTCCACCAGCTTGCCACCGGCGATCAGTGGGGCAACCGCCGGATGCTGTTTGAAATCTTCCAGCATTTGCGGGACCGATTTTTTCGCGTCTTTCAGGTGATGAAGGCCGCAGACCAGCCCCAGAGAAAGGGTCGTTTCATTCGTATAGAGAAAGCCACCACCCATCAATCCATCAGTTGGCGAACCGGCAAACAGGCAAGCTGCACCTTCGTTCCCCTGTAACTGGAAACGATCTTCAATTACCGATTTTGGCAGTTCGATCAGCTCTTTTACGCCGACGGCAACATGCGATGCCTCGACGCGCTTTGCCATACCCAGCTTTTCAGCCAGCAGAGAATTCACCCCGTCGGCGAGGATCACCACTTTGGCTTCCAGAATATCGCCGTCGGCTTCCACGCCCACGACTTTACCCTCGCGCTGCACAACGTTATCCACACGAATACCGGTGATGAGCTGGGCGCCCGCCTCCTCGGCCTGCTCCATCAGCCAGGCGTCAAATTTGCTACGTAAGACGGAATAAGAAACCTGCGACGATGCGGCCTCTTCACCATTGCAATAGTCGATGGTCATCGCCCCTTTGTCGGTCATAAAGGCGAGCTTTTCGTGGGTGATTATGCGTTCAATGGGGGCCTGCTCAGCAAAACCGGGAATGATGCGCTCCAGGCTATGCGCATACATGCGCCCACCGGTGACATTCTTCGCGCCAGCAGAATTGCCGCGCTCGATAACCAGCACCTGTGCACCTTCCCGAGCCAGCACCAGCGCCGCAACCGAACCAGCCAGACCTGCACCCACTATGATGGCATCAAAGATATCTTCGGACATACGTACTCCTGTCAGCGGCAGGATACCTTCGCATCCTGCCCGAATGGTTTAACGCGCTAAGGCAGCCGTCAGCGCAGGCAGGATCTTCAGCGCATCGCCAACGATGCCATAATCTGCATACTGGAAAATCGGCGCATTTTTGTCTTTGTTGATGGCGAAAATCGTCTGTGCGCCGTTGGCGCCGACCATATGTTGGATCTGCCCGGAGATCCCCACGGCCAGATACAGTTCAGGCTTAAGCATCAGGTTGGAGATGCCGACGTAGCGTTCATGCTCCATCCACTTCTCGTTTTCCGCCACCGGACGGGAACAGGCCAACTCAGCGCCAATCGTTTGGCACAGCGCTTCTGCCAGCGAGATATTTTCTTTGCTACCAATACCGCGTCCCACGCTGACCACCAGACGGGCTTTGTCGAGATCGACGCTGTTGCTCTGACGCGCCTGAGTTGCCGTACGGGTCACGACAATGGCCGGAGCCTGCCACTGGACGGTGTGCACCTCACCGCTGCGAGCGGTATCCGGTTGCTGCGCGTCAAACGTTCCGCTACTGAGAGTGATCACGGCAAACGGTGAAGCGATTGTTTCTGCTCCCATCGCCAGGCCGCCGTAGACCATATGTTTGACCGCCGCTTTTCCATCCTGCACCGCGACTGCGCTGGCGTCATTTGAGACTGCAGCCGACAAGCGAAAGCCCAGCTTTGCCGCTAACAGCTTGCCCCGACGTGTATTCGGCAGCAGCACCGCGCCGCCCTCGCTGTGCTGACGAATGATTTCGGCCATCGCATCGGCGTAGTCTTCAACCATACGGTCTTCTGGTTTGCCGCTGAGCAGCCAGACATGATCCGCGCCTAAATGACATGCCGTTGCACTGTCCGCATCGCTGAGCACAAACGTGTTAACTTTTTCGCCTAAAGCCTGCGCACCTTTCATCAGTTCCGGCAGACGAGAAGGGGTATCGCTGAATACCCAGATACTGGAAAATTTGTTCATAACATCCCCTGATAATTAAATGATTTTGCGAAGATTCTCGACAAACGCGGCAATCTGTTCTTCACCGTCACCTTCAATGACAACGCGCTGACGCTCGCGCTGTTTCGGCGCAGCAACCTGTTGTGCGGAATACGCCTGCACGCTGTTCAGCCCAATGTCTGCAGGTGACCAAACCTGAACCGGTTTTTTCGCCGCACCAAGAATGGCTTTCATGGAAGGGATTTGAGGGGTGTTGATGTCAGTAGAGACCGCGATAACCGCCGGAAGCGGGATACTCAGGGTTTCAACTTCATCTTCCAGTTCACGCTCTACCGTCAGAGTGCTGTCGGTAAGAGAGAGGATTTTGCTCACGCCGTTTATCGCCGGCACGTCCAGCATTTCGCCCACCAGCAGACCAACCTGCTGAGCATAAAGATCGGAAGAACCGTCGCCGCAAATAAGCAGATCAAAACCGGATTTTTGCGCGGCGGCAGCCAGCGCAGTGGCAGTTTGTTGCGGCAGCGCCTGTTCAAATTGATCGTCAATGACAACAATCAGTTCATCAGGGCCACGGGAAAGCACATCTTTGCGCCCTTTTGCATTGGTCAGCGCTTTGCCGCCGACGCTCATGGCCACAACCTGAGCCTCTCCCAACTGCTGTTTTAACTGGCAAGCCGCTTCGATCGCATTCAGATCATATTGGCTGATTTTGCCATCTGCTTTGCTGAAATCGAGTGTTCCATCAGCATTATTAATCGCAATATCCTGCTCATCAGGTACGCATTTGTAGCAAGTAATTATCTTCATTGCATCTCCAGAAATCATGAAGGAAACGTATTTATATCGGCGGTGTTAAATACAGATATCACGCTCTTTAATTCGGAAATAAAACCTTAATCACCAATATTGAAAATGTCACACATTGAAATTCGTAACTTTCAATAGTGTTACATGCCTCACCAATATTGAAAGAATCACGTCAAATATGAAAATTTTCAATATTGTCTGCTGGTTCAACAATATTGAACGCCAGTCACTTAAAAAAGTTAAAAAACCAACACCAAGACTATGATTAATAAGTAAATCATCTAGATTTCCAGACAAAATAACCAGCATAAAAAAGTGTGACGCAGATAACAGAATAGCCGGAAATGAATACCCATTATGAGTTACTCACTGAGGCGCCCCAGAGGTTAAAAAGTCATCAACAAATCATTAATAATAAATAAACAAACGATCACATACGGGCACGCTAAATAAATTTCGTTTTCACACTGGAATTCACTTATGAAAAATGAAAAGAGAAAATCGGGAATTGAACCGAAGGTTTTTTTTCCGCCATTAATAATTGTTGGGATACTTTGTTGGCTAACAGTAAGAGATCTTGATGCCGCTAACGTCGTTATTAATGCGGTATTCAGTTATGTCACCAACGTCTGGGGTTGGGCATTCGAATGGTATATGGTCGTCATGCTCTTCGGCTGGTTCTGGTTAGTCTTTGGCCCGTATGCCAAAAAGAAATTAGGCGACGAAAAACCCGAGTTTAGTACCGCCAGCTGGATTTTTATGATGTTCGCCTCCTGTACATCCGCCGCGGTGCTGTTCTGGGGTTCCATCGAGATCTACTACTATATCTCTACCCCGCCGTTCGCTTTGGAGCCCAATTCCACGGGTGCGAAAGAGATCGGTCTGGCGTACAGCCTGTTCCACTGGGGGCCGTTGCCGTGGGCAACCTACAGCTTCCTTTCCGTGGCCTTCGCCTATTTCTTCTTTGTGCGCAAGATGGACGTCATCCGTCCCAGCTCCACGCTGGTACCGTTAGTGGGCGAAAAGCATGCGAAAGGGCTGTTCGGCACCATCGTTGATAACTTCTACCTGGTGGCGCTGATCTTCGCGATGGGTACCAGCCTCGGTCTGGCGACGCCGCTGGTAACCGAGTGTATGCAATGGCTGTTCGGTATTCCGCATACGCTGCAACTCGACGCCATCATCATTACCTGCTGGATCATTCTGAACGCCATTTGCGTAGCCTGTGGCCTGCAAAAAGGAGTCAGAATCGCCAGCGACGTGCGTAGCTACCTGAGCTTCCTGATGCTGGGCTGGGTGTTTATCGTCAGCGGCGCCAGCTTCATCATGAACTACTTCACCGACTCGGTCGGCATGCTGCTGATGTATCTGCCGCGCATGCTGTTCTATACCGATGCCATCGGTAAAGGCGGATTCCCGCAGGGCTGGACTGTTTTCTACTGGGCGTGGTGGGTCATTTACGCCATCCAGATGAGTATCTTCCTGGCGCGTATTTCTCGTGGTCGTACCGTACGTGAACTGTGCTTTGGGATGGTGCTGGGCCTGACCGCTTCCACCTGGATCCTGTGGACAGTCCTTGGCAGCAACACGCTGCTGCTGATGGATAAAAACATTCTCAACATCCCGCAGCTGATTGAACAACACGGCGTGGCGCGCGCCATTATCGAAACCTGGGCCGCATTGCCATTCAGCACCGCCACCATGTGGGGCTTCTTTATCCTCTGCTTTATTGCCACCGTCACGCTAATTAACGCCTGCTCCTACACCCTGGCGATGTCCACCTGTCGCGAAGTTCGTGATGGTGAAGAACCGCCGCTGTTGGTGCGTATCGGTTGGTCCGTTCTGGTCGGCGTCATCGGCATCGTTCTACTGGCGCTGGGCGGGCTGAAGCCGATACAGACCGCGATTATCGCCGGAGGATGCCCGCTGTTCTTCGTCAACATCATGGTGACGCTGTCCTTTATTAAAGACGCCAAAGTGCACTGGAAAGACAAGTAATTCTTATTAACCCAATTGATCAAGAGGCTGAAAGATGGATTTCAACTTAAATGACGAGCAGGAACTGTTTGTCGCCGGTATTCGTGAACTGATGGCCAGTGAGAACTGGGAAGCTTATTTTGCCGAGTGCGATCGCGACAGCGTCTACCCTGAGCGTTTTGTAAAAGCACTGGCGGATATGGGCATCGATAGCCTGTTGATCCCGGAAGAACACGGCGGGCTGGAAGCCGGTTTTGTCACCGTTGCCGCCGTCTGGATGGAACTCGGACGTCTTGGCGCACCGACTTACGTGTTGTACCAATTACCTGGCGGTTTTAACACTTTTCTGCGTGAAGGTACCCAAGAGCAAATTGATAAAATCATGGCGTTCCAGGGGACCGGTAAGCAGATGTGGAACTCGGCGATCACAGAACCGGGAGCGGGATCGGATGTTGGCAGTCTGAAAACCACTTATACACGCAAAAATGGTAAGGTTTATCTTAATGGCAGTAAGTGCTTTATCACCAGTAGCGCCTATACCCCGTACATCGTAGTGATGGCGAGAGATGGTGCATCGCCGGATAAACCTGTTTATACCGAGTGGTTTGTTGACATGAGCAAGGCGGGTATCAAGGTCAACAAACTGGAGAAACTCGGTCTGCGCATGGATAGCTGCTGTGAAATCACCTTTGATGACGTTGAACTGGACGAGAAAGACATGTTCGGTCGGGAAGGTAATGGCTTCAATCGTGTGAAAGAAGAGTTTGACCATGAACGCTTCCTCGTCGCACTGACCAACTACGGTACGGCAATGTGCGCTTTTGAAGACGCAGCGCGTTATGCCAACCAACGCGTACAGTTTGGCGAAACGATCGGCCGTTTCCAGCTGATTCAGGAGAAGTTCGCGCACATGGCGATCAAACTGAACTCCATGAAAAACATGCTGCTGGAAGCCGCATGGAAAGCGGATAACGGCACTATTACCTCGGGCGACGCGGCCATGTGCAAATACTTCTGCGCCAACGCGGCATTTGAAGTGGTAGACACCGCCATGCAGGTGCTGGGTGGCGTGGGTATCGCGGGTAACCATCGCATCACGCGCTTCTGGCGTGACCTGCGCGTTGACCGTGTTTCTGGTGGTTCTGACGAAATGCAGATCCTGACGTTGGGTCGTGCGGTATTGAAGCAATACCGTTGATTCGTTCGTTTCGTAGGCCGGATAAGGCGTTTACGCCACCATCCGGCAATATGCCCGGTGGCGCTGCGCTTACCGGGCCTACAAAAAAATGCCAGGAGAAAAATGATGAATCATTTACCAATGCCATCCTTCGGCCCGCTTTCCGGGGTACGCGTTGTCTTTTCAGGGATCGAAATTGCCGGTCCGTTCGCCGGACAGATGTTCGCCGAATGGGGTGCTGAGGTTATCTGGATTGAAAACGTCGCATGGGCCGATACCATCCGCGTGCAACCTAACTATCCGCAGCTATCACGCCGTAATCTGCATGCCCTGTCGCTGAATATTTTCAAAGATGAAGGCCGGGAAGCGTTTCTGAAGCTGATGGAAACCACCGATATTTTCATTGAAGCCAGTAAAGGCCCGGCCTTTGCCCGCCGCGGTATTACCGATGAAGTGCTGTGGGAACATAACCCGAAACTGGTTATCGCCCACCTTTCCGGCTTCGGCCAGTTTGGTACCGAGGAGTACACCAATCTTCCGGCGTATAACACCATCGCACAGGCGTTCAGTGGCTATCTGATCCAAAACGGTGACGTGGATCAGCCAATGCCAGCCTTTCCGTACACCGCCGATTACTTCTCCGGGATGACCGCGACGACAGCGGCGCTGGCGGCTCTGCACAAAGTCCGCGAAACGGGTAAAGGTGAAAGCATCGATATCGCCATGTACGAGGTGATGCTGCGCATGGGTCAGTATTTCATGATGGATTACTTCAACGGCGGCGAAATTTGCCCACGCATGACCAAAGGCAAAGACCCGTATTACGCTGGCTGCGGCCTGTATAAATGCGCCGATGGCTATATCGTCATGGAGCTGGTCGGCATCACGCAAATCAACGAGTGCTTCAAAGATATTGGCCTCGCCCACATTCTTGGCACACCGGAAGTACCGGAAGGCACCCAGCTTATCCATCGCGTGGAATGCCCTTACGGCCCGCTCGTGGAAGAGAAACTGGACGCGTGGCTGGCAACACACACCATCGCCGAAGTCCAGGCGCGTTTTGCTGAGCTGAATATCGCCTGCGCGAAGGTGCTGACCATTCCGGAACTGGAAGGCAACCCTCAGTACGTTGCTCGTGAATCCATTACTCAGTGGCAAACAATGGATGGCCGCACCTGCAAAGGGCCAAACATCATGCCGAAATTTAAAAACAACCCGGGGAAAATCTGGCGTGGCATGCCGTCACATGGCATGGATACTGCCGCCATTCTGAAAAACATTGGTTATAGCGAAGCAGACATAAATGAGCTGGTCGGCAAAGGCCTGGCCAGAGTTGAGGAATAAACGCGACGCGCTGACCGCTCATTGGTTAGCGCTCACGCCTGATTTCAGTGGATAAAGCAATATGGATATCGTTGGCGGACAAAACTTACGTCAGATGTGGGACGACCTGGCCGGGGTGTACGGAGATAAAACGGCGTTAATTTTCGAATCCTGCGAAGGAGTCGTTCGGCAGTTTAGCTATGCATCGCTCAATGAAGAGATTAACCGCACGGCAAACCTGTTCCATTCCTTAGGGATCCGCAAGGGCGATAAGGTCGCATTGCATCTGGATAACTGTCCGGAATTCATTTTTTGCTGGTTTGGGCTGGCAAAAATTGGCGCCATTATGGTACCGATTAATGCCCGTTTACTGGGCGAAGAAAGTGCCTGGATCCTACAAAACAGCCAGGTAAGCCTGCTGGTCACCAGCGCCCAGTTTTATCCTATGTACCGCCAGATACGGCTGGAAAATACCACACCGCTTAATCATATCTGTCTGATTGGCGAACAGCTTCCGGTTGACGACGGCGTGAGCCACTTTACCCAACTGCAATCCCGCCAGTCGACTACGCTGTGTTATACGCCCGCGTTATCCACTGACGATACGGCGGAAATTCTGTTTACCTCAGGCACCACTTCACGGCCTAAAGGGGTGGTGATTACCCACTACAACCTGCGTTTTGCAGGCTACTACACTTCCTGGCAAATCGCTCTGCGCGATGATGACGTCTACATGACGGTGATGCCCGCTTTTCATATCGACTGTCAGTGTACCGCCGCAATGCCCGCATTCTCCGCTGGCAGCACCTTTGTGCTGCTAGAGAAGTACAGTGCCAGGGCGTTCTGGAATCAGGTGCATAGATATAAGGCGACGGTTACCGAATGCATTCCGATGATGATCAGAACGCTGATGGTACAACCTGCCGCGCCAACCGACAGACAGCATCACCTGCGCGAGGTAATGTTCTATCTCAATTTATCCGCACAGGAAAAAGACGCCTTTACCGAACGCTTTGGCGTCAGGCTGCTGACCTCCTACGGTATGACTGAAACCATCGTCGGTATTATCGGCGACCGTCCCGGTGACAAACGACGCTGGCCCTCCATTGGCCGCGTGGGATTTAGCTATGAAGCCGAAATCCGTGACGATCACAACCGTCCCCTGCCCGCCGGAGAAATTGGCGAAATCTGTATTAAAGGCGTGCCGGGCAAAACAATCTTCAAAGAGTACTATGCCCAGCCGGAGGCTACCGCCAAAGCGCTGGAACCTGAAGGCTGGTTACATACCGGAGATTCGGGCTATCAGGATGCGGATGGCTATTTTTATTTCGTCGACAGACGCTGCAACATGATTAAACGCGGCGGAGAAAATGTCTCCTGCGTCGAGCTGGAAAATATTATTTCTGCGCATCCGAAAATTCAGGACATTGTGGTTGTCGGTATTAAAGATTCAATCCGTGATGAAGCCATTAAAGCGTTTATCGTCCTTAATGAAGGTGAAACATTAAGCGAAGCCGAGTTCTTCAGCTTCTGCGAAAACAATATGGCGAAATTCAAGGTTCCCTCGTTTATGGAGATAAGAACCGACCTGCCGCGCAATTGTTCAGGAAAAATAATCAAAAAAAATCTGAAATAACCCTCCCGGTAGGAATTCCTCCTGCCGGGAAATCTATTTATCTGGAGATGAACTATGAGTGAATCATTACATCTGACCCGTAACGGCCCGATTCTGGAAATTACCCTCGACCGGCCTAAAGCCAATGCCATTGATGCCAAAACCAGCTTTGCCATGGGTGAAGCGTTTCTTAATTTTCGTGATGACCCGGAATTACGCGTAGCGATAATCACCGGCGGCGGTGAGAAATTCTTTTCTGCGGGCTGGGACTTAAAAGCAGCGGCTGAAGGTGAAGCGCCGGATGCCGATTTTGGCCCAGGCGGCTTTGCCGGTTTAACCGAAATTTTCGACCTTAATAAACCGGTCATCGCTGCTGTAAACGGCTATGCGTTTGGCGGTGGTTTTGAATTAGCGCTGGCGGCGGATTTTATCGTCTGCGCGGAAAATGCCAGCTTCGCGCTACCGGAAGCCAAGCTCGGGATCGTACCTGACAGCGGAGGCGTTCTGCGTCTGCCGAAGCTACTGCCACCGGCTATCGTCAACGAAATGATGATGACCGGCAGACGAATGAGTGCCGAAGAAGCGCTGCGTTGGGGTATCGTCAACCGCGTTGTCAGCCAGAGCGAACTGATGGATAGTGCGCGCGAACTGGCGCAGCAGCTAGTGAATAGCGCCCCGCTGGCGATCGCCGCGCTGAAAGAGATTTACCGTTCGACCAGCGAAATGCCGGTAGAAGAAGGCTACCGCTACATCCGCAGCGGCGTGCTGAAGCACTATCCGTCAGTGCTGCACTCCGAAGATGCGCTCGAAGGACCGCAGGCGTTTGCGGAAAAACGCGATCCGGTGTGGAAAGGACGCTGATAACAGATGAGCTATTACGCCTTTGAAGGCCTGATTCCGGTAGTGCATCCAGAGGCGTATGTTCATCCCAGCGCTGTGTTGATTGGTGATGTGATCGTGGGGGCTGGCGTCTACGTCGGCCCGCATGCCTCACTGCGCGGTGACTATGGTCGCCTGATTCTGGAGGCAGGTTCTAACTTGCAGGATGGCTGCATCATGCACGGTTATTGCGACACTGACACCATCGTGCATGAGAATGGGCATATCGGCCATGGCGCAATCCTGCACGGTTGCGTGGTGGGCAGGGACGCGCTGATCGGCATGAACAGCGTCATTATGGACGGCGCAGTGATTGGTGAAGAGAGCATTGTCGCCGCCATGAGCTTTGTCAAAGCCGGATTTCAGGGGGAGGCAAGGCAGATGCTGGTGGGCTCACCTGCTCGCGTATTGCGTGAAGTCACGGACCAGGAGCTGCACTGGAAACGGTTAAACACCAAAGAGTATCAGGATCTTGCGGTCCGCTGCCGGACAGGTTTACGCGAAACGCAGCCATTAACGCAAGTCGAAGAACACCGGCCGCGCCTGAAAGGCACGACGGACGTAAAACCCAAATCAGCACAGTAATTGATGCCGGATTCGCTCACGCTTATCCGGCCTACGCGTCAACCACCGTTTATACCGCCATCAGGCAACTGACAATTAGCGACGCATACTCTTGGAGAGCATCATCTGCCATTTCTGCTCACGGTTGAGCTCTGTTGGGGGAACGGCAGACAGCCGCGGCGTTTTCGCCACACTCACCTTTTTTTCCTGCAAATTGTGGCTCAATCGGTTGTAGAGGTGAGAATCAATACTGATGACTTTTACCAGACGCTGGCACTGGCAGCCCCGGCCTGCAATCTGATTAGGGATCATCTTAACTTCACAAACAATTTCTCCCACTTCCGACAGAATATAAGAGAGCGTATTAATTGCTTTGCAGTGTTCAATATCAAAATGGCGGGAAATTTCCTTTGCGGTGATCCAACGATCTTCAGCCATCATCCAGTCAGCAATTAACAAATAAAGCGGTCTTTCAACATATTTTTCACACATAAGCACACCATTTCACAAATTAAAAATCTGGCTACGGCCTGTCCAAATTAATAAAAACTAAGCCATATTAAAATTGTGGATATAAAAGATAGTATGCGACTTGAATGTTGATTAGTGTGAGCAATATCGTGCTTATTACATTGAAAATGTGGTTATGAAACTGCATTTGGCCAGGAATGACCTTACGAGAGATAAAAAAAGGGTTTCTTTACAGAAACCCTTTCAAGATTATATTGCAGGTCCGGTTAACGCAATTATCACCGGACTCTTTGTTTATGACTTTTTGATCTGCGCGTGCATTTCCTGCACCGAGGTCACCTTCTCAGTGGCATCGGCATTCAGCGCCATCGCCGTCGCGAAACCGCCGTTCAGGGTAGTGTCATAATGCACTTTGTACTGCAGGGCGCTACGGCGAATCAGCTTAGAGTCTTCAATCGCCTGACGACCTTCGGTGGTGTTTATGATGTAAGTGTACTCGCCATTCTTGATACGGTCCTGAATGTGCGGACGCCCTTCATGCACCTTATTCACCAGACGTGGATTGATACCCGCTTCGCCCAGCACAATCGCCGTGCCGTGCGTTGCATCCAGCTCAAAACCAAACTTCAGCAGTTTCGCCGCCAGGTCAACCACGCGCTCTTTATCGCCTTCGCGAACAGAGAGCAGCGCACGCCCCTGTTTTTTCATGGTGGAGCTGCTGCCCAGCTGTGCCTTGGCGAACGCTTCCGCGAAGGTACGACCCACGCCCATCACTTCCCCGGTAGAGCGCATTTCTGGCCCTAACAGCGGGTCAACGCCCGGGAATTTGTTGAACGGCAGCACCACTTCTTTTACTGAGTAGTACGGCGGGATAACTTCTTTGGTTACGCCCTGCTGTGCCAGTGTTTTCCCGGCCATCACGCGCGCCGCAACTTTCGCCAGCGGTACGCCAGTTGCCTTGGAGACGAACGGAACGGTACGCGCCGCACGCGGGTTCACTTCAATCAGGTAAACTTCGTTATTCTTCACCGCAAACTGAACGTTCATCAGACCGCGAACCTGCAGTTCGAAGGCCAGTTTCTGCACCTGCTGACGCATCACATCCTGAATATCCTGGCTCAGGGTGTACGCTGGCAGAGAACATGCGGAGTCACCGGAGTGTACGCCCGCTTGTTCTATGTGCTCCATGATGCCGCCAATCAGCACCATTTCGCCGTCGCAGATAGCGTCCACGTCCACTTCAACCGCATCGTCAAGGAAACGGTCCAGCAGTACCGGCGCATCGTTAGAAACGCTGACCGCAGTCTGGAAGTAGCGACGCAGGTCGGCTTCGTCGTAGACAATTTCCATCGCGCGGCCGCCGAGAACATACGACGGACGCACCACCAGCGGGTAGCCAATCTCTTTCGCCTTCTCAACAGCCTGTTCGATAGCCGTTACGGTAGCGTTCGCCGGTTGCTTCAGCTTCAGACGGTCAACCGCCTGCTGGAAACGCTCACGGTCTTCCGCGCGGTCGATGGCATCCGGGCTGGTGCCGATTACCGGTACACCTGCCGCTTCCAGCGCACGCGCCAGCTTCAGCGGGGTCTGGCCGCCGTACTGTACGATGACGCCTTTCGGCTTCTCAATGCGCACGATTTCCAGTACGTCTTCCAGCGTGACCGGCTCGAAGTACAGGCGGTCGGAAGTGTCGTAATCAGTAGAGACGGTTTCCGGGTTACAGTTGACCATGATGGTCTCGTAACCGTCTTCGCGCAGCGCCAGAGAGGCGTGTACGCAGCAGTAGTCGAACTCAATGCCCTGACCGATACGGTTTGGACCACCACCCAGCACCATGATTTTATCGCGGTCGACGGACGGATTCGCTTCACATTCATCTTCATAAGTGGAGTACATATAAGCGGTGTCGGTCGCGAATTCTGCCGCACAGGTATCCACGCGCTTGTAGACCGGGTGAAGGTTATATTGGTCACGCAGTTTGCGGATTTCCGCTTCGCGAACGCCGGCCAGTTTTGCCAGACGCGCATCAGCGAAGCCTTTGCGCTTCAGTACGCGCAGGAAGTCAGCGTCGAGGCCGTTGATGCCAAGGTCAATGACTTTTTCTTCCAGGCGCACCAGCTCTTCAATCTGCACCAGGAACCAGCGGTCGATGTTGGTCAGGTTGAACACACCATCGACGGACAGGCCAGCACGGAAGGCATCGGCGATGTACCAGATACGCTCAGCGCCAGCGTCTTTCAGTTCGCGACGGATTTTGGTCAGCGCTTCCGGGTCGTCCAGGCTGACTTTCGGGTCGAAGCCGGTCGCGCCCACTTCCAGACCGCGCAGCGCTTTCTGCATCGATTCCTGCTGGGTGCGGCCAATCGCCATCACTTCACCAACAGATTTCATCTGCGTGGTCAGACGGTCATTAGCACCAACGAATTTCTCGAAGTTGAAGCGTGGAATTTTCGTCACAACGTAGTCGATGGACGGCTCAAACGAGGCCGGAGTACGGCCGCCGGTGATGTCGTTCATCAGTTCGTCGAGGGTGTAACCTACGGCCAGCTTGGCGGCGACTTTCGCAATCGGGAAGCCGGTAGCTTTGGACGCCAGCGCCGAGGAGCGGGATACGCGCGGGTTCATCTCGATGACAATCAGGCGACCGTTTTTCGGGTTTACCGCAAACTGGACGTTAGAACCGCCGGTTTCCACGCCGATTTCACGCAGTACCGCCATCGAGGCGTTACGCATGATTTGATATTCTTTGTCGGTCAGCGTCTGGGCAGGTGCTACGGTGATGGAGTCACCGGTATGGATGCCCATCGCGTCGAAGTTTTCGATGGAGCAGACGATGATGCAGTTGTCGTTTTTATCACGCACCACTTCCATCTCGTACTCTTTCCAGCCAATCAGCGATTCATCAATCAGCAGCTCGTTGGTTGGGGAAAGGTCCAGACCGCGTTCGCAAATCTCTTCGAACTCTTCACGGTTATAAGCGATACCGCCGCCGGTGCCGCCCATGGTGAAGCTAGGGCGGATAATGCACGGGAAGCCCACGTCAGCAGCAACCGCCAGCGCTTCTTCCATGGTATGGGCGATACCAGAGCGCGCGGTGTCGAGACCAATTTTCTTCATCGCGATATCAAAGCGACGACGGTCTTCTGCTTTATCAATCGCATCAGCCGTGGCACCAATCATGGTCACGCCGAACTCAGCCAGCACGCCCTGACGCTCCAGTTCCAGCGCACAGTTCAGCGCCGTCTGACCGCCCATGGTTGGCAGCACCGCATCCGGGCGCTCTTTCTCAATGATTTTGCGTACCACTTCCCAGTGAATCGGCTCGATGTAGGTGGCATCGGCCATTTCCGGGTCGGTCATGATGGTTGCCGGGTTGGAGTTCACCAGAATAACGCGGTAACCCTCTTCACGCAGGGCTTTACACGCCTGTGCGCCGGAATAGTCAAACTCACACGCCTGACCGATAACAATCGGACCCGCGCCCAGAATCAGGATACTTTTTATGTCTGTACGTTTTGGCATGGCTCTTTTACTCCTGATTATTTCGCGGACTGACGGTATTGCTCAATTAACTCGATAAAGTGGTCGAACAGCGGTGCAGCGTCGTGCGGCCCCGGACTCGCTTCAGGGTGCCCCTGGAAGCTGAATGCCGGTTTGTCGGTACGATGAATCCCCTGCAAAGTGCCGTCGAACAGTGACTTGTGGGTCACGCGCAGGTTGGCAGGCATGGAGGCTTCATCTACAGCAAAACCGTGGTTCTGCGCGGTGATCATCACGGTGTTGTTATCAATATCTTTTACCGGATGGTTGCCGCCGTGGTGGCCAAACTTCATCTTAATGGTCTTCGCACCGCTCGCCAGCGCCAACAGCTGATGGCCGAGGCAGATGCCAAATACCGGAATATCGGTTTCGAGGAATTTCTGAATCGCGGTAATCGCGTAGTCGCACGGCGCCGGGTCGCCAGGGCCGTTGGACAGGAAGATACCGTCCGGATTCATCTTCAGAACGTCTTCTGCTGAGGTTTTCGCCGGTACAACCGTCAGGCGGCAGCCGCGGTCCGCTAACATACGCAGAATGTTACGTTTAGCGCCGAAATCGTAAGCCACAACGTGGAACGGCAGTTCATCGGCAGATTTTGCTTCCGGCAGGTCACCCGCCAGCGTCCAGCTACCCTGCGTCCAGCTATAAGGCTCCGCGGTGGTCACTTCTTTCGCCAGATCCATACCGTTCAGGCCAGGGAAAGCTTTTGCCTTTTCCAGTGCCAGCGCCGCATCCGGGTTATCGCCCGCGATGATGCAGCCGTTCTGTGCGCCCTTTTCACGCAGCAAACGCGTCAGCTTACGAGTATCGATATCAGCAATCGCCACAATGTTATGGCGCTTCAGGTAAGAAGAGAGGTCTTCGGTATCGCGGAAGTTGCTGGCAATCAGCGGCAGGTCGCGGATGACCAGGCCTTGCGCATGTACCTGTGAAGATTCTGCATCGGCTTCATTGGTGCCGACATTACCGATATGAGGATAAGTAAGAGTGACGATTTGGCGGGAATAGGAAGGATCAGTGAGGATTTCTTGATAACCGGTCATTGAAGTATTGAAAACGACTTCCCCAACCGCCGAACCTGTTGCCCCTATGGCCCGACCGTGAAACTGGGTTCCGTCTTCCAGAACCAATAGCGCTGACTTAATCAAAACACCCTCCAGAGAATATTCACTCACTTTATTTGCATATTAATTCATTAACACCTCATGAATCAATGCAAATTTGCTTACCTATGGATTTCTGGCAAACGGCGGCATTCTAGAGATAGCCCACGTAAAAGTCTACCCAAAAGGGTAATTTTTATTATTATTTTGCGCCACTGGGATAAATCACACGATTTAACAGGCAAAAAGATCAGCTAACTTGTGGTGGAAAACGCTTGCGGTAGGCAAAGAGTGTAAAAAAAGAATGCGGGAGAGAAAAAAGTGGACCATTTGGTCAAAATTTACATTGAGGTAACATAAAAACCCAACAAAACATATACAAAAACTCATTTAAAAGAAAAAATATATTCAAAAGATAAAAATTAAAGGGCAATAAAATATTGCCCCATGCAATCAAATAATTATGATTACAATAACCACATCACGAAGGGTAGTAAAAGCTATAAATTACGTAAATCAAGCACATCTTTCATATCAAAAAGACCATTTGACTTTGATTTTAGCCAAATTGCCGATCTCACCGCGCCGTTCGCAAAAGTCATGCGGCTGGACGCTTTATGCGTGATCTCAATACGCTCGCCAATATCAGCAAACATCGCGGTATGCTCACCAACGATATCCCCCGCCCGCACCGTGGCAAAGCCGATCGTGCCCGGTACGCGCTCGCCGGTGTAACCTTCACGCGAATAGACTGCGCAGTCTTTCAGATCTTTATCCAGCGCCCCGGCAATCGCCTCGCCCATCGCCAGCGCAGTGCCTGACGGCGCATCAACTTTATGACGGTGGTGGGCTTCAATAATCTCAATATCGGTGTAATCGCCCATCACTTTCGCCGCTTTCTCCAGCAGCTTAAGCATAACGTTCACGCCGACGCTAAAGTTCGCGGCGAAAACGATAGCAATCTCCTGCGCGGCATCACGAATAGCCTGTTTACCCGCGTCATCAAAGCCGGTGGTGCCAATCACCATCCCTTTACCGTGCTGGCGGCAAAACGCCAGATGCGTCAGCGTGCCTTCCGGGCGGGTAAAATCGATGAAAACATCGAAATCATCTTTCACCGCTTCAAGGCTACTTTGTACGGTAACGCCCGTTTTCCCGGCTCCCGCTAACTCTCCGGCATCGCTTCCTAATAAGGAGGAACCTTCGCGCTCCAGCGCCGCGCCCAGCTGTACGCCTTCCATGCCGAGAGTGGCCTGAATCAACTGACGCCCCATGCGTCCTCCGGCTCCCGCGATGGCAACGCGGATTTGTGCATCATGCATAGCTATTCTCTTTTGTTAATTTTACGTAAATCGTTTTCAGATTAACCAGCGCAACGCTGCACCGCCAGCCGAAAACGTCGATAATTAGAATTTAATGATAAACAGGCAGAGATATCAGTAAAAGGCATGACGCCACGGAAAAAGCAGCGTCATCGGGTTATAAAGCGCGGAGATCAAGGGGCCAGTGTCAGCACCTCTGCCACCCACTGCTGGAAACCTTCAACGTTCAGACCCAGCGCAACCTGCGCATTTGCTGGATGCCCCAGACGTCCTTCGATATCCACCACCGTCGTACCTGAGGTATATTCGCCCTGGGTTTCAACCGCCACGAAACACGACTGCAGGGTAAACAGTTCCGGGCGCACCAGCCAGGCAATGGCACACAGATCGTGCATTCGCAGCCCCGTATTCATACTGCCGCTACGGTAATGGCTAAACAGCGCGTGCAGCATTTTTCCCGTCTGGTTAAGCTGGGGGAGCGTCGCCAGATAGTCCGGGGCGAGCATGGCCTGGTTAGTAACATCCAGCCCACACATCACAATATCCAGCCCGCTCTGGAAGACTTTTGCGGCAGCCTCGGGATCGATAGCAATATTAAACTCGGCGTTGGGTGTGAAGTTCCCGCGCCCGGCAGAGCCGCCCATAATCACCAGACGGTGAATGTTGAATACGCATTCAGGATAATGGGTCAGCAGCAGCGCAATGTTGGTCAGCGGGCCAATTGCCACCAGCGTCACGGGCTGCGGGGCATGCATCAGCGCATCGCGAATCGCCTGGAAGGCGGGTTTTGCCATCGCCTGGCGGTCGTGTTCGACAAATTCATACCCTTCCATACCGGACTCGCCGTGCACGGAAGCGGCATCACGCAGCGGCCGCACCAGCGGCATCGATGCTCCCTGCGCCAGTGGAACATCCGCATTCCAGAAGTGCAGCAGTTGCAACGCATTACGGGTGGTTTTTTCCACCGACACATTGCCTGCTACCGTGGTCATCAGTTGCAGATCCAGCTCAGGGGCAAACAGCGCGGCGGCAATGGCGGCGGCATCATCAATGCCGGGATCGGTATCAAGAATGATCGGTAAGCGCATGGTTTCTCCATAAAAAAATGCCAGACGTTAAGTCTGGCATCTTCTCATAATCGTAACCGGAAAGACTTACTCTACTTCACGAACATCCACACGCAGCTCTTTCGGCACTTCGAAAACGATGTTCTCTTCGCGGCCTTCCAGCGGAATAGCTTCCTCACCGCCAAGCTCCTGCAGGCGAGCAATCACGTTTTGCACCAGGATATCCGGCGCCGAGGCTCCGGCCGTCACGCCTACGCACTTCGCCTCTTTCACCCACGCTTCCTGGATGTCGGTCGCATCGTCAATCAAATACGCCGCTTTCCCCATTCGCTGTGCCAGTTCAGCCAGACGGTTGGAGTTAGAGGAGTTCTTCGAGCCGACCACCAGCACAACATCAGCCAGTTCCGCCAGCGCGCGAACCGCTTCCTGACGGTTGGTGGTGGCATAACAGATATCGTCTTTACGCGGTCCGACAATTTTCGGGAAGCGTTGACGCAAAGCATCAATAACGTCAGAAGTATCGTCAACGGAGAGCGTGGTCTGCGTCATGAAGGATAATTTGCCTTCATTTTTCACATTCAGTTTCAGCACATCATCTGGTGATTCAACCAGATACATTCCGCCTTGCGGGTTGCTGTACTGGCCCATCGTGCCTTCGACTTCCGGGTGTCCGGCGTGACCAATCAGAATGGATTCTTCGCCACGACGGCTGGCGCGGGCAACTTCCATATGCACTTTCGTGACTAGCGGACAGGTTGCATCAAAAACCGTGAGGTCGCGGCCTTTGGCTTCGTTACGCACCGCCTGAGACACGCCATGAGCGGAGAAAATCAGGATCGCGCCATCCGGCACTTCGCTGATTTGCTCGATAAAAATAGCGCCGCGCTCGCGCAGGCTATCCACCACATAACGGTTATGTACCACTTCATGACGGACATAAATCGGTGCGCCGTAAATAGCCAACGCGTTTTCGACAATGCTGATAGCGCGGTCTACGCCAGCGCAAAAACCGCGCGGGTTGGCCAACAGGATCTGCATTTTACGCCTCCAGTGCCGGTTCGACTTCCAGCACTTCAATATCAAAATGAACGGTATGCCCAGCCAGCGGATGGTTGAAATCAACCGTGATCGAGTCACCGTTGATTTCACGGATCACGCCAGGCATCTCACTGCCGTCCATTGCGGTAAAGAGCATGATTGCGCCAATTTCTGGCTCGCCCGCGTCCATAAATTCCCGACGCGAGAAATACTGAATTAAGTCCGGACTTGATACGCCAAAGGCGGCATCCGGCTCCAGAGCAAAGGTGGTTTTATCGCCTTCTTTTAGCCCCAGCAGGTGTTGCTCCAGTCCTTCAGACAGAGAACCGTCGCCCAGGCGAAACAGCGCAGGCTTGCCGTTATTGCGGGTTGACTCTGCGGTGGAGCCATCGTCGAGCTTAAGGGTGAAGTGCACCAGCACCGCACTGTTACTCTGTACTGATTTAGACATGCAGGTTGCTCTTTAAAATTGCTGCCGCCTGTCTGCCCGGTGGCGCTACGCTTACCGGGCCTACAAGGATCACAGTAAATTGTAGGCCGGATTAGCATAGCGCCATCCGGCATTTTTTTATGCGGCTTTTTTCTCTTTCGACGGCAGGAAGCCTTCGAGAACAATCAATGCCGCCCCGATACAGATAGCTGTATCGGCCAGATTGAAGGTCGCGAAATGCCAGTCGCCGACGTAAAAGTCAATCATATCAACCACGAAGCCGTGCCACAGGCGGTCAAACAAGTTGCCCAGCGCACCGCCAATGATTAACGCATACGCGATGTTGTTCAGCTTCTGCGTCGCCTTCGAGCGATACATCATCACCATCAGGATGACGCAAATACCGATAGCGATACCGGCAAAGAACCAACGTTGCCAGCCGCCGCTGTCAGCTAAGAAGCTAAACGCCGCACCATAGTTACGCGCGTAGTGCAGATTAAGCGACGGAAACAGCGACACCGTATCCCCCAGAGCAAAGTTCTGGAGGATCAGGTACTTGCTGCCTAAATCGATAATCAGCACGACTACCACCAGCCACAGCCAGCGTAGTCCTGTTGAACAAAGAGGCTTACTCATCAGGCAAACTTACGTTGTTCGCCATCACCGGCGATGTTGCTGACACAGCGTCCGCAGATATCTGCATGTTCCGCCACCTGGCCGACGTCGGTAGTGTAATGCCAGCAGCGCGGGCATTTCTCACCTTCAGCTTTGCTCAGTACGATTTTCAGACCTTTGAGCAGTTCGCTCTGCTGAGCATCAGCAGGAGCAGCCGCATAATCCGCAACCGTCGCACCAGAGGTCAGCAGTACAAAACGCAACTCTTCACCCAGCGCGGTCAGTTTCGCCGCCAGCTCAGGTTCAGCGTACAGGGTCACTGCCGCTTCCAGAGAACCGCCGACTTTCTTATCCGCACGCGCCTGCTCGATAACCTTGTTCACTTCGCCGCGCACTTTCAGCAGCTCGTCCCAGTAGGCATCGTTCATCGCTTCGGTTTCACCTAAGCCAAACAGACCTTCGTACCATTCACCGGTAAAGACGTACTTCTCACGATCGCCCGGCAGGTAGCCCCAGATTTCATCGGCGGTGAAGGACATGATCGGCGCCATCCAACGAACCAGCGCTTCTGCAATATGGAACAGCGCAGTCTGGCAGCTACGACGCGCCACGCTGTCCGCTTTCGCGGTGTACTGACGGTCTTTGATGATGTCGAGGTAGAACGAACCCATTTCTACGGAGCAGAAGCGCATCAGGCGCTGTACCACTTCGTGGAAGTCATAGGCTTCATAGGCTTTCAGGATTTCGTCCTGCGCCGCTTGCGCACAACCTACCGCCCAACGATCCAGCACCACCATCTCTTCCGGTTTCACCATGTCTTTAACCGGATCGAACCCGTTCAGGTTCGCCAGCAGGAAGCGCGCGGTGTTACGGATACGACGATAGCTGTCGGCAGCACGTTTCAGGATTTCGTCAGAAACGGCCATTTCGCCAGTATAGTCGGTAGAAGCAACCCACAGACGCAGAATATCCGCGCCGAGTTTGTTCATCACGTCCTGCGGAGAAACGGTGTTACCGATAGATTTGGACATCTTACGGCCCTGACCATCAACGGTGAAACCGTGGGTCAGTACCTGGCGATAAGGTGCTTTGCCTTTCATGGCGGTGGAGATCATCAGGGAAGACATGAACCAGCCACGGTGCTGGTCAGAACCTTCCAGATACATATCTGCCGCATGGCCCGCAAACTCAGGACGCACATCCACGACGGATGAGTGGGTTGAACCGGAGTCGAACCACACGTCCAGCGTATCCGGGACTTTGACATACTGGTCAGCTTCGTCGCCGAGGATATCTTTCGGATCGAGATCCCACCACGCCTGGATGCCGTCAACTTCAACGCGTTTAGCCACTTCTTCCATCAGTTCGATAGCGCGCGGATGCAGCTCTTCGGTGTCTTTGTGAACAAACAGAGACATCGGCACACCCCACGTACGCTGACGGGAGATACACCAGTCAGGACGGTTGGCAACCATCGATTCAATACGCGCCTGGCCCCAGTCCGGGATCCACTGTACGCCTTTGATCTCTTTCAGCGACTGCGCGCGCAGGCCTTTCTGATCCATGCTGACGAACCACTGCGGGGTCGCACGGAAGATGATCGGTGACTTGTGACGCCAGCAGCATGGGTAGCTGTGCTGCATCTTCTCAACGTGCAGCAGCGCGCCTTTTTCGCTCAGCAGCGCAACGATTTTGTCGTTGGCTTTAAAGACGTTCACACCGTCCAGATCCGGATAGGTACCCGCCAGGTATGCGCCGTCCGGGCCAACCGGGTTAGCGATTTCCAGACCGTATTTCTGGCTGATGACGTAGTCATCCGGACCGTGACCGCCAGCGGTATGGACCGCACCGGTACCCGCGTCCAGCGTAACGTGATCGCCAAGGATAGCCGGCACGTCAAAGCCCATAAACGGATGGGTAAAGCGCAGCAGTTCCAGCTCAGCGCCTTTCACTGTGCCGAGAATGGTGTATTCAGCCGCGCCAATACGCTGCATGACGCTTTCAACCAGATCTTTCGCCAGAATCACAGCCTGGCCGTCAATCTGCACCAGCGCATAGTCAAAATCAGGTGCCAGAGAGATTGCGCGGTTCGCCGGTAACGTCCACGGGGTGGTAGTCCAGATAACCAGTGAGATCGGGCCGTTGACGTCAGAAACGCCAAACTTCGCTTTCACCGCATCCTGATCGGCAGCGTGGAACGCCACGTCGATGGACGGGGAGGTTTTGTCATAATACTCAACTTCCGCTTCCGCCAGCGCGGAACGGCAGTCAACGCACCAGTGCACCGGCTTCGCACCTTTATGCAGATGGCCGTTGCCAATGATTTTACCCAGCGCGCGAATGATATTGGCTTCGGTTTTGAAGTCCATGGTCAGGTACGGATGCGACCAGTCGCCCAGTACGCCAAGACGGATAAAGTCTTTACGCTGACCGTCAACCTGCGTAGCAGCGTATTCACGGCACTTGGCGCGGAACTCAGCAGCGGTGAACTTCTCGCCCGGCTTGCCGTATTCCTGCTCTACTTTCAGCTCGATCGGCAGACCGTGGCAGTCCCAGCCCGGAACGTACGGCGAGTCATAGCCCGTGAGTCCTTTGGACTTCACGATAATGTCTTTCAGAATCTTGTTAACCGAGTGACCAATATGAATGCTGCCATTCGCATAAGGAGGGCCATCATGCAGAATGAAGGTTTTTTTGCCTTTTTTGGCCGCACGAATGATGCCGTACAGGTCATCATCAGTCCAACGCGCCAGCATTCCCGGTTCGCGCTTGGCGAGATCGCCGCGCATCGGGAACCCTGTTTCCGGCAAATTCAGGGTTGATTTATAGTCACTCATCAGATTCTCGGTTCCGTATTTAAAACTCGTATAGGCATTAAGCCGGTTTTGTTAGCCCAAAAAATTCACGGGCAGTCAACTCATCACGCGCAATCTGCGCTTTTAGTTCATCCAGCGAGGCAAATCGCTGTTCGCTGCGTATTTTTTTACGCAGTACTACATCTATATGGCGACCATACAGGTCCATTACAACGTCCAATAGATGCACTTCCAACTGCTGGCGTACGCCTGCTACCGTCGGGCGGGTGCCGATGTTGGCGACGCCGGGCAACGGTTTGTCACCCAGTCCCATCACTTCAACCGCATAAACACCTTTCACCGGAGAAACCTGACGACGAAGCGGTAAGTTTGCCGTCGGAAAACCGATGGTACGCCCTAACTCATCACCGTGAACGACGCGTCCTGAGATAGTAAAAGGATGCCCAAGCAGGCTTTCGGCCTGTTGCAGGTTATCTTCGGCCAGCGCCTGACGTACTGCGGTGCTGCTGATACGCACACCGCCTTCACAGAAGGTTTGGGTGCTGGTGATATCAAAACCATACTCAGCGCCCGCTTCCTGTAATAACAAGAAATCGCCCGCACGGCTAGCGCCAAAGCGGAAATCATCGCCAACGGCAAGAAATTGTACACCAAGGCGCTTCACCAGCAGGTCGCTGATGAAGGTCTGCGCCGTTAATGCGGCGAAACGCCTGTCAAAACGCACACACAGCACATAGTCCACACCGCATTCGGCCAGATAACGCAGTTTTTCCCGCAGGCGGGTAAGGCGCGCAGGTGACTTGTCCGTCGCAAACAGTTCCAGCGGTTGTGGCTCGAAAATCATTACCACCACCGGTAAATTGCGTTTGCGCCCTTCTTCCCGTAAGCCTTGCAGCAACGCACGGTGGCCACGGTGCACACCGTCGAAATTACCAATAGTCAGCACACACCCATGCGGGGCCTGGCTGAGATTATGTATGCCTCGTATCAGCTTCATGTCTGGCTCAAAACAGTGAAAATCGTGAAAGTATACCCTGTACCGCGGTCAAGGTTAACCGGCGATTGTTTCTACGAAACAGAAAGAGGATGGTTTTCATTGTTATGAAACAAATTGACGCCCTTCACGGGCACACCAATGCAATTTTTCTCGTCGAAAAGCTGTATTCACGCCACGCAAGCTGGTAGAATCCTGCGCCATCACTACGCAACGAGTGCTGGAATTTAAACGGCGCTTATTTGCACAAATCCATTGACAAAAGAAGGCTAAAAGGGCATATTCCTCGGCCTTTGAATTGTCCATATAGAACACATTTGGGAGTTGGACCTTGGCTAATATCAAATCAGCTAAGAAGCGCGCCGTTCAGTCTGAAAAGGCCCGCAAGCACAACGCTAGCCGTCGCTCTATGATGCGTACTTTCATCAAGAAAGTATACGCAGCTATCGAAGCTGGCGACAAAGCTACTGCACTGAAAGCATTTAACGAAATGCAACCAATCGTGGACCGTCAGGCTGCTAAAGGTCTGATCCACAAAAACAAAGCTGCACGTCATAAAGCAAACCTGACTGCACAGATCAACAAACTGGCTTAATCGCCTGCTTGTCGACGCTTTGTGAAAAAACCCGCGCAAGCGGGTTTTTTTATGCCTGCTATCTGGCGTTTTTCTCTTCAGCCACGGATGTTGTTCTCGCTCGCCCACACTCTTCCTGACCAGCCTGTTTTTTCAGCTATCCCTCCCTTAGTTAGTCGCGTCGCGTAATACTTGAAAGTTATTTTCTTTCACTGTTTTCCTTTTTTTATTTCATTATTAAAAAAACTGTGACCACCTTAGCAAATAGAAACATCTCTCATTCAAAAACGAATAAACGCAATCCTGATGTAAGATTTGATAATTGATTGCTGCGGTAGGGTCAACTACTTTCCATGTACACCTTACTCACTCATTTTAATCTGAGGTTAAATTCAGTAACGACATAAAAAATAATATTTAAAACTTGCTTGGAAAGTAAAAGTTGTTTTTCTGGGCGTATCGCACCAATATCGGAGTTATTATTATGAGTTCTGTTATTGAGGATACCCAGTCTTGCGGGTCAGCATCATTATCTTTACTACAGCGTATTAGCTACGGCTCTTTGGATGTGGCAGGTAATCTACTGTACTGTTTCGGCTCAACCTACATCTTATATTTCTACACTGACGTTGCGGGTATTAGTCTCGCCGTAGCAGGTGTCATCCTGCTGTTGGCGCGTATCGTAGATGGTATAGATGCCCCAATCTGGGGTATCATTATCGATAAAACACGTTCACGTTACGGTAAATGTCGTCCCTGGTTCTTATGGCTGCCGCTGCCTTTTGGTGTATTCAGCGCGCTGTCATTTTGGTCTCCAGATATCAGCATGACAGGAAAAGCCATATATGCAGCAATATCCTACATGATTGCCAGCATTTTATTTACCGGACTCAATACACCGCTCAGCGCAATATTACCTCTAATGACTCTGTCCCCTAAGGAACGGCTGATATTAAATTCCTGGAGAATGACCGGGGGACAAATCGGGGTTTTATTAATGAATGCCACAGCATTACCCCTGGTTGCATTTTTAGGTAACGGAAATGATCATGCCGGATTTATTTACACGGCGATTCTGTTTGCTGCGATATCCTGTTCGCTAACGCTTTTCGCCTTTAAAAATATCCGCGAAATGGATGCGGATAAAATACAGCAAGAACCCAAACTGCCGATGAAAAAAAGTTTCACGGCAATGAAAGGTAACTGGCCATGGATCCTGATGGTGCTGGCCAATCTGATCTTCTGGATTGCCCTGCAACAGCGGTCCACAACCATTGTTTATTATCTGACCTACAACCTCGATCGCAAAGACCTGGTTCCGCTGATTAACAGTCTGGCGACGATTCAGATCCTGTTCATCATCGCCATCCCTTTCTTTAGCAAATTCCTGGCTAAAACCTGGATATGGGTAGGAGGCTTGCTGGTCGCCACGTTCGGCGGCGTCTTGATGTGGCTGGCGGCGGACAACATACCTTTCCTCATCGCGGCCTGGGTGCTCGGCAATATCGGTAGCGGAATCGCCTGCTCAATGCCGTTTGCCATGTTGGGCTTTGCCGTCGACTTCGGTGCCTGGAAAACGGGCATCAAGGCCACGGGCATTCTTATCGCCTTCGGCAGTACTTTCTGCATCAAGATGGGCAGTGGTCTGGGTACCGCTTTCGCCGCCTGGATCATGAACAGTTTTGGCTATGTCCCGAACCATGCCCAAAGCGCTGCGGGCCTGGAAGGCATTACCTGGGCCTTTATCTGGGCGCCCGCCCTACTCTTCGCACTCGCGGCGATCCCGCTACTTTTCTTCCGTAAGTACGAAGCAATGGAAGAGACGATTCGCCACGATCTGGAAACCATCACCCAATAACTTTCTTAATCTTTACCCTCAAAATATGGGAGGCACCACCATGCCATTTGTGCAACATGACCCGCGTCGTCTGGTCTGGCAGCAAAACGATCGCTATTTGTGGATTGAACCCTGGGGCGAGAACAGCCTGCGCGTACGCAGTGGTCGTCATCTGCCGGTAATGAGAAATGAAGACTGGGCATTGACTGAGCCAGTCGCAGAAAGCCACTGCCACATCGATTATGAGCACCACCAGGCGACAATGACCAACGGCAAAATTATCGCTATCGTCAATCAAAAAGGACAAGTTACCTTTTACCGTCATCCACACAAACCCCTGTTGCAGGAGTTCTGGCGCCTGCGGGGCGAAATTGGCGAGGATGAATCTTCTCACGGCCAGTACGTCAGCGCACTCAACCTTGAGGGACGCGAATTCCGCCCTATTCAGGGTGGGAAATATTCACTTAAAGCCCGCTTCGAAGCCACCGAAGGGGAAAAAATTTACGGCATGGGCCAATATCAGCAGGCCAATCTGGATCTCAAAGGATGCGTGCTCGAACTGGCCCAGCGCAACTCTCAGGCCTCGGTGCCCTTTATGCTCTCAAGCCTGGGCTACGGATTTTTATGGAACAATCCGGCGGTCGGCCGCGTGACATTCGCCCACAACGTGACCGAGTGGGAAGCTCAAATCAGCGAGCAGCTGGACTACTGGATCACCGCTGGCGATACCCCGGCAGAAATTAGCCGGGCGTATGCGCTCGCCACGGGCACGCCGCCGATGATGCCGGATTACGCCATGGGCTTCTGGCAGTGCAAGTTACGTTATCGCACTCAGGAGGAGTTGCTCGCCGTCGCCCGCGAGTACAAACGGCGCAATCTCCCCATCTCGGTAATCGTGATCGATTTCTTCCACTGGCCAAATCAGGGGGACTGGATGTTCGACTCGCGGGACTGGCCCGATCCCGATGCCATGATCGCCGAGCTAAAATCGCTGGGTATTGAGCTAATGGTCTCCGTCTGGCCAACTGTGGATAGCCGAACCGAGAGCTATCGGGAGATGCGCGAAAACGGCTGGCTGGTGCAAACAGAGCGCGGATTGCCGATTAATATGGATTTCCTCGGCAATACCACTTTCTTTGATGCCACCCATCCCGACGCTCGCGACTACGTCTGGGGTAAAGCAAAACGCAACTATTACGATAAAGGCGTGAAGCTCTTCTGGCTAGACGAAGCCGAGCCGGAGTTCAGCGTTTACGACTACGATAATTATCGCTACCACGCCGGACCGGTGCTGGAAGTGGGCAATATCTACCCGCGAATGTACGCCAAAACCTTTTTTGACGGCATGAAAGCCGATGGCGAAGACCAGGTGATCAACCTGCTGCGCTGCGCCTGGGCCGGAAGTCAGAAATACGGCGCGCTGGTCTGGTCAGGTGATATCCACTCATCGTTTCGTTCTCTGCGCAATCAGTTTGCCGCCGGGATGAACATGGGTATTGCAGGTATCCCGTGGTGGACAACAGATATTGGCGGCTTTCATGGCGGCAATATTCACGACCCACACTTTCATGAGTTGCTGATTCGCTGGTTCCAGTGGGGCGTGTTTAGCCCAGTGATGCGCCTGCACGGCAACCGCGATCCGCAGATTTTACCAGAACATCCTTACCGTGATGGTATTGCCCAGTGTCCGACCGGTGCTGCAAACGAAGTGTGGAGCTATGGTGAAGAGGTGTGCGAAGTGTTGACTGGCTGTCTGACGTTGCGAGAAAAGTTAAGGCCGTACATCAAAGCGGTGATGGCGGAAACACACGAACGCAATGCCCCGGTTATGCGCACCCTGTTTTTTGAATTCCCAGAACAGACAAGGAGTTGGGAGATTACCGACCAGTACTGTTTTGGCCCCGACCTGCTGGTTGCGCCCGTCATGCTTGAAGGTATGCGCGAGCGTGACGTTTGGCTACCGGAAGGTGAAACATGGACGGATCTTGCAACCGGCGAGAGCTATCAGGGAGGACAAACGCTGCGCTATGACGCTCCCCTGAACAGAATTCCGGTATTTATCCGCGAAGGCGGGCAGTATCGTAATATGTTGAAACTGTAGTCACAGTCCGGCTGCGGTTAGTACACCGCAGCCGGCAACATGAAGGCGTTTAGACCTGTGGCGACTTGAACAGTGCTGAGTAGTCCGTATTGCAAATACGCTGCACCGCCGGATGCTGGATCATCCTTTCAGCAAATATGGCGTGATACTCCTCCATCACATTCTCTACGCGTCCAATTTCAACAATAGAATCATCGGCATAGAAATTGTGTGAATACAGCGTAGGTGCAACGAAAATGGCATTATGCGTTGCGCCAAACGCTTTCATCAGCGCAGCGTCATCAAACTCGCCGAGGATTTCGACATTCAATCCTTGTGAGTTGATCCAATTCAGCAGCTTACGACCGAGCATTGAACGACGTCCAGGGATCAGTAATCGACGCTCCTCAAGGCAGGCCGGGAAGGGTTTTTCAGGCAACGGTTTGGTGCACCAAAAACTCACGCTGCATTCGCCTATCCGCACTGAGAACAGCCCTTCCTGCTGCGTAGAGTCGATCGGGCAGTCGGAGATAATCATATCCAGCTTATGCTGACTGAGTTGATCCAACAGCATCTCATGTGTTGACTCAAAACAACGCAGATGGATTTGTTCATCTTCAACCACAGCGGCATCAAGCACGCTACTGACCAGCTGCTTCGATAGCGCATCCGCCACGCCGACATCAAACAGTAAATTAGACTCTTTGCGGTAGTTCACGATATCCAGCATTTCCTGGCTTAAGGTGAACATCTTATCCGCATAACGAAAAACCAATTCGCCTAACTCACTAGGCTCCAGTCCACGCCCCTTGCGCTTGAACAGCTTTCCCTGCAAACGTTCCTCAAGCGCTTTAATCTGCCCGGTAATGGTCTGCGGCGTCAGATAAAGCGCTTCTGCAGCGCCAACCACCGAACCTTCTTTATAGACATGCCAAAAGTAGTACAGGTGGTTGTAGTTTATATGAGACATACTCACTCCCTGAAAATTGTCACAAAAGGGTTATCCCGTCAGGCTGACGCGTTCAACCGGGTGCGTAACCAGCAGTAACCTATTACCGCCGACAGCAAGGAACCGATCAGGATCCCCAGTTTCGCCCAGTTAATCAGCTCAGGATCGACGTTCCCAAACGCCAGGCTGGCGATAAAAATTGACATTGTAAAGCCAATGCCGCACAGAATGCCGACCGCCATAATTTGCTGGAAGTTCGTTCCCTCCGGCAATTGCGCCACCTTAAGGCGTAACGCCAGCCAGCAAAACAGGCTGATACCCAGCGGTTTGCCGATCAACAGGCCGGCAATGATCCCCAGCGGTAACACCGAGGTCAGTCCATCAATAGTAACGCCCTGCAGTGAAACGCCCGCGTTGGCGAAGGCAAACAGTGGCAGGATCAGGTATGCCACCCATGGATGCAGAACATGCTCCAGTCGCTTCGCCGGTGAACGCCCGTGTTTTTCCTTTAACGGAATGAAGAAACCGACGATCACGCCAGCCAGCGTCGCATGCACGCCGGACTTCAGTACCGCAGTCCATAGCACCACGCCCACCAGAATATAAATCCCGGTACGTCTCACGCCACACAGATTCAAGGCCGCCAGGACGAGAATGGCACACGCGGCAACGCCCAGCGACAGCAGCGAGAGATCGCTGGTGTAGAACAGTGCGATGATTACGATAGCGCCGAGGTCATCAATAATCGCCAGCGCCATCAGGAATATTTTCAACGCCAGCGGAACGCGGCTGCCCAACAACGCCAGCACACCTAACGCAAAAGCGATGTCCGTTGCCGCCGGGATCGCCCACCCTTCACGGGTGATGGGATCGGCATAGTTGAATGCCAGGTACAGCAGCGCCGGGACAATCATGCCCCCGATAGCGGCAATGATCGGAAACGCTGCCTGACGCAGGCTGGCCAGCGAGCCTTGCATCAACTCACGCTTCACCTCCAGACCAATCAACAGGAAGAACACCGCCATCAACGCGTCGTTGATCCACAGCAGCATATTTTTGTTGATCTCAAGCGCGCCAACCCGCAGTTGAACGGGTGTTTCCAAAAAGGCGTGGTACCATCCACTGGTTACCCCGATGTTTGCCATCAGCATAGCGACCACGGCAGCGATGATCAGAATGATGCCCCCCGAGGCGTCACTACTAAAAAAACGATGCAGATGTTTCACTTTTATTCTCTCTATTGGGTGAATACTTCGTAAATACTATCTTACACCCTCAAAAAGCTCGTTAAAATTAGATTATTTGTGATTGATAGATCGGTTTTTACGACCTATTCAGATAAAGTCGATAAAGATTTTCCGAGCGGAAAACAGAAATAAAAAAGCCTGAGGCTTTTCAGTCCCAGGCTTTTTATTCGAGATAAAACGGCGAATTAGCGAGTCAGATCGTCAAAGAACTTCTTCACACCGTCGAAGAAACTTTTGGAGCGCGGACTGTTTTGTTCACCCGTCGGGCCGCCAAAGCTGTCCTGCAAATCTTTCAGCAGTTGCTTCTGCTTGTCGTTCAGGCCAACCGGGGTTTCCACTACCACGCGGCACAGCAGGTCTCCCTGAGCGCCACCGCGTACAGACTTGACGCCCTTTCCACGCATGCGGAAAAGTTTGCCAGTTTGCGTTTCGCCCGGAATTTTTAGCTTCACGCGACCGTCCAGCGTCGGGACTTCAATCTCGCCGCCCAGAGCAGCCATCGCAAAGTTAATCGGCACTTCGCAGTAGAGGTTATTGCCTTCACGTTCGAAAATTGGGTGTTGTTTTACCTGCACCTGAACGTACAAATCACCTGCTGGCGCGCCATGCTCACCGGCTTCGCCTTCACCAGACAAACGGATACGGTCGCCGGTATCAACCCCAGCCGGGATTTTAACAGACAGCGTTTTGCTCTTCTCAACGCGACCATGCCCGTGGCATTTGTTGCACGGATCTTTGATCAGCGTACCGCGGCCTTGACAGTGTGGACAGGTCTGCTGTACGGCAAAAAAGCCCTGACGCATCTGCACCTGACCAGAACCGTGACAGGTTGGACAGGTTTGCGGCTGAGTGCCCACCTTCGCGCCGCTACCGTGGCAGACGTCACACTCTTCCAGAGTCGGAATACGGATCTCTTTGGTGACGCCACGCACGGCTTCTTCCAGAGTGAGATCCATGTTGTAACGTAAATCAGCACCACGTGAGGCGCGCTGACGACCACGACCGCCGCCAAAGATATCGCCAAACACGTCACCAAAGATATCGCTGAAGTCAGCCCCGCCGCCAAAACCGCCGCCGCCGCCCATACCGCCTTGCTCAAACGCAGCATGACCGTACTGATCGTAGGCCGCACGTTTTTGCGCATCGGTCAGGATCTCGTACGCTTCTTTGATCTCTTTAAACTTGGCTTCGGCCTCTTTATCACCCTGGTTGCGGTCCGGGTGATATTTCATGGCCAGGCGCTTGTAGGCCTTTTTGATTTCACGCTCTTCCGCTGATTTGGAAACGCCTAAAATCTCGTAATAGTCTTGCTTAGCCATCTCTTTTTATCTGCCCCTAACATGCGTGCACGGGCGGAGAGGAAACCTCTTCGCCCGTGCCAGTAATTACCCGTTCAAAGGGCGATTATTTTTTGTCTTTCACTTCTTCAAACTCGGCGTCGACAACGTCGTCATCTTTCGCGTTATTTGCAGAAGCATCAGCGCCTGCTGCACCAGCCTGTTGCTGTGCGTGCTGCTGCTGAGCGATTTCCATCAGTTTCTGGGAAACCTGTGCCAGCGCCTGCATTTTCGCTTCGATATCCGCTTTGTCTTCACCTTTCAGAGAAGTTTCCAGCGCGGTCAGTGCAGACTCGATGGCAGTTTTGTCGTCAGCCGGCAGTTTGTCGCCTGCTTCTTCAACCTGCTTGCGAGTGCTGTGCAGCAGATGGTCACCCTGGTTACGGGTCTGAACCAGCTCTTCAAACTTACGGTCAGATTCTGCGTTCGCTTCTGCTTCGCGAACCATTTTCTGAATTTCTTCTTCGTTCAGACCAGAAGAAGCCTTGATGGTGATCTTCTGCTCTTTACCGCTGTTTTTGTCTTTCGCGGAAACGTGCAGGATACCGTCGGCATCGATGTCAAAAGTAACTTCGATCTGCGGCATACCGCGCGGAGCCGGGCTGATACCATCCAGGTTAAACTGACCCAGATCTTTGTTATCAGCAGCACGTTTACGTTCACCCTGCAGCACATGGATGGTTACCGCAGACTGGTTGTCTTCAGCGGTAGAGAACACCTGGCTGTGCTTGGTCGGGATAGTGGTGTTTTTCGCGATCAGCGGAGTCATTACGCCACCCATGGTTTCGATACCCAGAGACAGCGGGGTAACGTCCAGCAGCAGCACGTCTTTAACATCACCGGTCAATACACCACCCTGAACAGCAGCACCGATTGCTACGGCTTCGTCCGGGTTAACGTCTTTACGCGGTTCTTTACCGAAGAACTCAGCGACTTTCTTCTGCACCATCGGCATACGCGTCTGACCACCAACGAGGATAACGTCGTTGATATCAGATACAGACAGGCCAGCATCCTGCAGAGCAACTTTCAGCGGCTCGATAGAACGGTTAACCAGGTCTTCAACCAGGCTTTCCAGTTTCGCACGGGTCACTTTGATGTTCATATGTTTCGGACCGGTCGCGTCTGCAGTGATGTACGGCAGGTTCACGTCGGTCTGCTGAGCGGAAGACAGCTCGATCTTCGCTTTCTCAGCGGCTTCTTTCAGACGCTGCATCGCCAGCGGGTCATTACGCAGGTCGATACCCTGATCTTTCTTAAACTCGTCAACCAGGTAGTTGATCATACGGCTGTCGAAGTCTTCACCACCCAGGTGGGTATCACCGTTGGTTGCCAGAACTTCGAAGGTTTTTTCGCCGTCAACTTCGTCGATTTCGATAATAGAGATATCGAAAGTACCACCACCGAGGTCATATACCGCGATAGTACGGTTGCCGACTTCTTTATCCAGACCGTAAGCCAGCGCAGCTGCGGTTGGTTCGTTGATGATACGTTTTACTTCCAGACCTGCGATACGACCGGCGTCTTTAGTTGCCTGACGCTGAGCATCGTTAAAGTATGCAGGTACGGTGATAACTGCTTCAGTTACCGGCTCACCCAGGTAATCTTCAGCTGTTTTCTTCATTTTTTTCAGCACTTCAGCAGAAATCTGCGGCGGTGCCAGTTTCTGACCTTTTACGTCAATCCATGCATCACCGTTGTCAGCACCGATGATTTTGTACGGCATGATGGCTTCATCACGCTGTACTTCTTCGTCCTGGAAGCGGCGGCCAATCAGGCGTTTAATCGCAAACAGGGTGTTTTGCGGGTTTGTCACTGCCTGACGTTTAGCCGGCTGACCAACCAGAGTTTCACCATCCTGGGTATAAGCAATGATAGAAGGCGTGGTGCGATCGCCCTCGGCGTTCTCCAGCACACGTGCAGTAGTGCCATCCATAATCGCTACACAAGAGTTGGTAGTACCCAGGTCGATACCAATAATTTTACCCATCTAAACGTCTCCACTAAAAATTCGGTCATCATGTGGTTGTGAATCTGTAATAAGGGCGAAACGTGCGGTTTCAACTACCCTGAATCGTTTTTTTTCAGACTCACCACTGCGGTTGCTTACAAGATGGGGTCGTAACCCACGTCATCAAGGGGGGCATGAAAATTTTTTTTAGCCTTGTGGCAATAAAATCGCAGAAAAAAGGCTAAAAGATTAAAAAATGAATAGTCTCAAATCAAAATTAATTCATAAAACAGATAAATTCAGCACAGCCATTCACATAAAAATTGTAATAAAAAGAAAAGATTACAAGCATGAATCATGATTCTGACAGCGGTAAGATGGTCTGAAACGACACACTTTTACAGCCGTCAAAGAGAAATTCCATGAAATCCGTATTAACCCTTTCCGCCAGCCTGCTTATGGGCCTGCTGCTGAGCAGCGCCGCACACGCTAACGATCATAAAGTCCTCGGCGTGATCGCCATGCCTCGTAATGAAACCAACGATCTAACGCTGAAACTTCCTGTTTGCCGCGTGGTGAAACGCATTCAACTTACGGCCGATCATGGTGATTTACAGCTCAGTGGTGCATCGGTTTATTTCAAAGCTGCCCGCATGTCCAGCCAGAGTCTGAACGTGCCTTCCTCCATCAAAGAAGGGCAAACGACCAATTGGATCAACATCAATAGCGACAACGACAATAAGCGCTGCGTGAAAAAAATTACCTTCTCCGGCCATACGGTGAACTCTTCTGATATGGCGACGCTGAAAATCATCGGCGACGACTAATTCCCCATACTTTTATTCAAAAGCCATAGAAACATGAATGTCACCTATTTGAATGACGACGATCTCGATTTTCTTCAGCATTGCAGTGAGGAGCAGCTCGCCAATATTACCCGCCTGCTTACACATAATGAAAAGGGGAAAGCCCGTCTGTCGAGCGTTCTCAACCACAACGATTTATTTAAATCGATGGAAGGACATCCGGAACAGCACCGCCGCAACTGGCAACTGATTGCTGGCGAACTGCAGCATTATGGGGGCGACAGCATTGCCAATAAACTCCGTGGACATGGAAAACTGTATCGGGCGATTTTGCTGGACGTTTCGAAGCGTCTGAAGATTAAAGCTGATAAAGAGATGTCCACGTTCGAAATTGAACAGTCTCTGCTGGAGCACTTTTTACGCAATGCCTGGCAAAAAATGGATGCCGGACAAAAGCAGGAATTTCTGCAGGCTGTCGATGCAAAAGTTTTTGAACTGGAAGAACTGCTACCGTTATTATTGAAGGATCGTCACCTGGCAAAAGGCGTCTCTCACCTGCTCTCCGGCCAGTTAACCAAAATTCTGCGAACCCACGCCGCCGTCAGCGTAATCGGGCACGGATTACTGCGCGGAGCCGGACTTGGCGGCCCGGTAGGTGCGGCTTTAAACGGGGTTAAAGCGGTGAGCGGCAGCGCTTATCGGGTGACGATCCCGGCTGTACTCCACATTGCCTGCCTGCGCAGAATGTTCAACCACGCACAAGCGTGATGCCCATCACAGGGAAAATAATTCGTTTTCCCTTCGTTAGATCATAGACAGTGCCCTCTCCCCTGATTATTATGCCGCGCCCCGAAGACAGCGATCGTTATTCGGGGAAACTATTTCACCATTCAATCAATGATGATTTTGAGGAATTATGGGCAACACTAAGTTGGCTAATCCGGCACCGCTGGGCCTGATGGGCTTTGGCATGACCACCATTCTGCTTAACCTGCATAACGCGGGTTTCTTCGCTTTAGACGTTATTATTCTGGCGATGGGCATTTTCTACGGCGGTATCGCGCAAATTTTTGCCGGTCTTCTGGAATATAAAAAAGGCAACACCTTCGGTTTAACCGCCTTTACCTCCTACGGTTCGTTCTGGCTGACGCTGGTTGCGATTCTGCTGATGCCGAAAATGGGCCTCGCGGATGCAACCAATGGTCAGTTCCTGGGCGCTTACCTGGGTCTGTGGGGCGTGTTCACTCTGTTCATGTTCTTCGGTACGCTGAAAGCCGCGCGCATGCTGCAGTTCGTGTTCCTGAGCCTGACAGTGCTGTTCGCCCTGCTGGCCGTTGGCAACATTGCAGGTAACGAAGCAATCATTCACGTAGCGGGTTGGGTTGGCTTAGTGTGTGGTGCAAGCGCCATTTACCTGGCGATGGGTGAAGTGCTGAACGAACAGTTTGGCCGTACCATCCTGCCGATTGGTGAAGCGCACTAATCTGACAATATCCCCCCTGAAGGGGGGATATTCCTTACAAACGCTGTAACTCTCCCTGTACGCTCGTATCGCGATGATAAATATCCTGTCGCAGCCAAATCCCCAGACCTAACCCCACCAGCGATAAGGCCAGCACATACCAGGCCGGAGCCATTGGCGACACGCCCATTAACATCGTCACGGCGATTGGCGTCAGACCACCAAAAATGGCATATGAGACGTTATAGGAAAAGGAAATACCGGTAAAACGGACTTCCGCCGGAAACGCCCGCACCATGACATAAGGCACTGCGCCGACCACGCCAACGCATAATCCCACCAGCCCGTATAACAGGAACAAGTGCTGAGGATGGCTGCCGGTCAGGTGATAGAAAAACCAGCTCGAACAGGCCAGCAGCAGGCTGCCGACAATAAAGGTTTTGCTGGCGCCGACCCGGTCGACAATAAATCCGGCCAGCAGACAGCCGACGCACAGCATAATGGTAGCGACACTGTTGGCCTGTAGCGTTAGCGCGGGTGCAAAGCCATACTGCTTCTGCAACCAGACTGGTGACATCAGGATCACCACCACAATCCCGGCCGATAACAACCAGGTCAGCAGCATTGAAATAACCACCGCTTTTTTATGCTTACTCACCACCGACTTCACCGGTAGCTCTTGCGCAAGTGCTTTACGCTGCTGCATTTCGAGGAAGATGGGCGTTTCCTGCAACCAGCGACGCAGGTACATCGCCACCAGCCCAAAAACGCCCCCCAACAGGAACGGGATACGCCAGCCGTAGTCATGCACCGCCTGTTGCGTCAGGTTGGTATTCACCAGCGTCGCAACCACCGACCCCAACAGAATCCCCACCGTCAGCCCGGCGGTCAGCGTGCCACAGGCAATGCCGATGCGGCGCTCCGGTACATGCTCCGCCACGAACACCCACGCGCCCGGCACTTCTCCGCCGATGGCAGCGCCTTGCAAAATGCGCATCAGCAGTAACAACAACGGTGCGAGGATCCCCATTGAGGCGTAGGTAGGCAAAAGACCAATCGCCAGCGTCGGTATCGCCATCAGCAAAATGCTCAGGGTGAACATTTTCTTACGCCCGACCAGATCGCCAAAGTGCGCCATGATGATGCCACCCAGCGGACGCGCCAGATATCCGGCGGCAAAAATGCCGAAGGTTTGCACCTGACGTAGCCACTCAGGAATGTCTGCCGGAAAGAAGAGTTCACCAACAACAGCGGCAAAGAAGACGAAGATAATGAAATCATAAAACTCAAGCGCACCGCCGAGGGCAGCAAGCGTAAGAGTTTTATAATCCTGGCGATTAAGCGGTCGAGTGTGTTGTGACATAGCAAACCATCAGTCAGTGGAGTTATTGAATCTGTCTGTCGATATATGTAAAGCAAAAATTACTATATCGTAAACAATTCAACACTCCACTGTGATTGGCACTTATGTCACGATCGGGCTACTTTCAGCTGTTTGTATCGCGAATTGCGCTTTTAGGACGAAAAGATGCTACAACAGCCGGTGCGGTTTCCACATACGGCCCATCCAGCAACTGTATACAATACGGTACACTTGCAAAAATACCCGGTACGATCACCTTACCGTCGGCATCTTTCACGCCTTCCAGCGTTTCTTTGATCGATTTCGGCTGCCCAGGCAGATTCAGGATCAACGCCTGTTTACGAATAACACCAACCTGGCGGGAGAGAATAGCCGTTGGCACAAAGTGCAGACTTATCTGGCGCATCTGTTCGCCAAAGCCTGGCATCTGGCGGTCAGCCACGGCAAGCGTAGCATCGGGGGTCACGTCGCGACGTGCCGGACCCGTTCCGCCGGTTGTCAGCACCAGATGACAGCTCATTTCATCCACCAGCTCGCATAAGGTCTGTTCGATGATCGCCTGTTCATCCGGGATCAGTCGCGTTTGCAGCTCAAAAGGGGTGGTAAGGGCAGATGCCAGCCACTCTTCAAGGGCCGGGATACCTTTATCCTGGTAAACGCCGCTGGAAGCACGGTCAGAAATGGAAACCAGGCCAATGCGTAAAGTATTCATGATTATTCCGTTTAAACAGTCTCGTTAAACAGAATGATACACTGCGAAAGGAAGGACAGACAGGTTTCAGAAGAGGTAGCGTGACCCATATCAGGGCCACGCGTTAATGATTACAGCAGATCGCCGATCATTTTTTCCAGTTTACCCTGGTCTACAGCAAACTTACGGATACCGTCCGCCAGTTTATCTACAGCCATCGGATCCTGGTTGTGCTGCCACAGGAACTCAGCTTCGGTGATGCGTGCAGGACGCGCTTTCACTTCGCCGGAGAAGGACAGTTTACGTTCGATAGCGCCTTCGCTTTCCGCCAGCTCTTTCAGCAGTGCCGGAGCAATCGTCAGACGATCGCAGCCTGCCAGCTCAATGATTTCGCCGATGTTACGGAAGCTCGCACCCATCACCACGGTTTCGTAACCGTGCTGTTTGTAGTACTCGTAGATTTCCGTTACGGAAACCACACCCGGATCTTCTGCCGGTGCATACTCTTTCTTGTCGGTGTTGGCTTTGTACCAGTCAAGAATACGACCAACGAACGGAGAAATCAGGTATACGCCAGCTTCTGCACATGCACGTGCCTGCGCGAAGGAGAACAGCAGAGTCAGGTTACAGTTGATGCCTTCTTTTTCCAGCTGCTCAGCGGCACGGATGCCCTGCCAGGTTGAAGCCAGTTTAATCAGAATGCGATCGTTGCTGATGCCAGCGTCGTTGTACATCTTGATCAGACGTTTTGCTTTCGCGATGGACGCGTCGGTGTCGTAAGACAGACGAGCGTCAACTTCAGTAGAGATACGACCCGGGACCAGTTTCAGGATCTCCAGACCGATATTTACTGCCAGTTTGTCGGTCGCGTCGACGATCTGCTGTGCGCGGTCGTTGCTCTGCTGCTTAGCCCAGGCTACAGCGTCATCAATCAGCTTGCGGTATTCTGGGATCTGCGCTGCGTTAAGAATGAGAGAAGGGTTAGTTGTGGCATCCTGAGGCTGATACAGCTTCATTGCCGCGATGTCTCCGGTGTCGGCCACTACTGTGGTGAACTGACGAAGGGAGGTCAATTTGTCCGTCATGATAGCGATTCTCTTTAAACAGCTTGTTAGGGGGATGTAACCGATCTTCCCTGATGATAGCACGACGCACTCTCAGCGCAACCGCCTGGATTGTCCGACCCGCTGCTCAGCCCTGATTACGCATCTCAAAGCCTGTGATGCGCAATTGCGGGATATAACGATTGTTATGATAAACTCCCGCAATCACTCTCATGACAAGGTATATACTGGTCGATTATTGGTAGCGCTTACACGGAAATCTTCGCGCTTACCGGCATCAACAAGAGGGATGTTAATGCCTGATTTTTTCTCATTTATTAATGAAATACTCTGGGGATCGGTGATGATCTACCTCCTGCTTGGCGCAGGATGTTGGTTCACCTGGCGTACAGGGTTCGTGCAGTTCCGCTACATTCGCCAGTTTGGCACAAGTCTTAAAAACAGCATTAGCCCGCAGCCGGGCGGTTTAACTTCCTTTCAGGCTCTGTGCACCAGCCTTGCCGCGCGTATCGGTAGCGGGAACCTGGCCGGCGTAGCGTTGGCGATCGCCGCTGGCGGCCCTGGAGCCATTTTCTGGATGTGGGTCTCAGCGGTCATTGGTATGGCAACGTCATTCGCCGAGTGCTCACTTGCCCAACTGTATAAAGAACGCGATAGCAAAGGACAGTTCCGCGGTGGTCCTGCGTGGTATATGGCACGTGGTCTGGGCATGCGCTGGATGGGCGTCCTTTTTGCCATCTTTTTACTGATTGCCTATGGACTGATTTTTAACAGCGTTCAGGCGAACTCGGTCTCTCGTGCGTTGACCTTTGCTTTTGACATCCCTCCCCTCTTCTCCGGTATCGCACTGGCAATAGTGTCATTACTGGTCATCGTCGGCGGTATTAAAGGCGTCGCACGCCTGATGCAATGGTTCGTTCCGATGATGGCACTGCTGTGGGTTGGAAGTAGCATCATCATCTGTCTGTGGCATATCGGGCAGCTTCCCGACATTATCGTCACCATTATAAAAAGCGCCTTTGGCTGGCAGGAAGCAGCGGCGGGTGCGGCCGGATATACGCTAAGCCAGGCTATTGCCAACGGTTTTCAGCGCGGCATGTTTTCTAACGAAGCCGGAATGGGATCTACGCCGAATGCAGCCGCATCGGCCGCCTCCTGGCCACCGCATCCTGCGGCACAAGGCATTGTGCAAATGATTGGGGTATTAGGCGACACTCTCGTGGTCTGTACGGCTAGCGCGATGATTATTCTGTTGGCAGGCAATGGCACCAGCTATGTGCCAATGGAAGGCATCCAGTTACTTCAAAAAGCAATGGTAACGCTGACGGGAGAATGGGGAGCCGGATTCGTGGCTTTTATTGTGATTCTGTTTGCCTTTAGCTCGATCGTCGCCAACTACATCTATGCGGAGAACAATCTCGTCTTTCTGAAACTGGACAATATGCGCGTCATCTGGCTATTGCGAATCGCTACCATTAGCACCATTATCGGCGGAACGTTTGTCAGCTTCCCGCTGGTCTGGCAGTTGGCCGATATCATTATGGCTTGTATGGCCATTACTAACCTGACAGCGATTCTGCTGCTTTCTCCGGTTGTCCATACCATCGCCAGCGACTATCTGCGCCAGCGTAAACTCGGGGTGCGCCCGGAATTCGATCCGCACCGTTATCCTGATATCAGACAACAGCTTGCCCCCGAAAGCTGGGATGAAACGCCGCGCGGATAGCGCGGCAATCACAACCATCGATCAAATCTGTCGTTTTTTTTGCTAAAGTCGCAGTAAATTTCCTGCAAGGACTGGATATGCTGATTCTGATTTCACCTGCAAAAACGCTCGACTACCAAAGTCCGCTGGCAACAACACGCCATACGCTACCCGAACTGCTGGATCACTCTCAGCAGCTTATCCATGTGGCGCGCCAGCTCTCTGCGCCGCAGATTGGCAAGCTGATGGGAATTAGCGACAAACTGGCGGATTTGAATGCCACGCGTTTCCATGACTGGCAGCCTGACTTCACGCCGGACAATGCGCGCCAGGCCATTCTGGCATTTAAGGGCGACGTGTATACCGGGCTGCAGGCTGAAACCTTCAGCGAGGCGGATTTCGACTTCGCTCAGCAGCATTTACGGATGTTGTCCGGACTGTACGGCGTTCTACGTCCACTGGATTTGATGCAGCCTTATCGTCTGGAGATGGGCATTCGTTTGGCCAATGCGAAGGGTAAAGATCTCTACCAGTTCTGGGGAGATATCATCACCGATAAACTTAATGAAGCACTTGAAGCACAAGGCGACAGCGTGGTGATTAATCTCGCTTCGGATGAGTATTTTAAATCCGTGAAGCCGAAAAAGCTCAATGCCGAGCTGATTAAACCAGTCTTCCTCGACGAGAAAAACGGCAAGTTCAAAGTCATCAGCTTTTATGCCAAGAAAGCGCGCGGCCTGATGAGCCGCTACATCATTGAGAACCGCTTAACGCAGCCGGAACAGCTGACCGCATTTAACAGCGAAGGCTATTTCTTTGATGAAGAAGCGTCAGGAAACGGCGAACTGGTGTTTAAACGCCACGAGCAATAATTTACATGCCGGATGACGGCTAACGCCTTATCCGGCCTACAGGTTTTGTAGGCCCGCTAAGCAAAGCGCCAGCGGGCACAACCATTACCCGCGGGTCATCATCAGCTTACGCAGTTGCGCAAAATCAGCAGGCAGGTGATGAGAAAGCAGCGGCAAGTCCGCGCGTTCCGCCAGCTCTTTTGGCAACGCCAGCGTCAGATCAAGAATCTCTTCAACGCTTTCTTTAAACTTCGCCGGATGCGCAGTACCAAGGAACAGGCCGTACTCGCCAGGGTTCAGTTGGTCACGCAGCGCACGGTAAGCCACCGCCGCATGCGGTTCTGAGGTGTAGCCTATCTCATGTAACTCACGCATGGTGTCCTGAGTCGTGGCATCATCAACGGCGGCATAACCCAGCTCATTCAGACGCCAGATTTTACGGCGGAACAGTTCTTCCACGCGCGGCCAGTTGTTCGGCTGGCTGACATCCATCGCATTCGATAACGTCGCCTGAGTCGCTTTCGGCGCCCACTCACCTTCAGCAAGAAAACGCGGAACCGTATCGTTAACGTTAGTCGCGGCGATAAAACGCTTCACCGGCAAGCCCAGTGATTTCGCCAGCAGCCCAGCGGTCAGATCGCCAAAGTTACCGCTGGGAACAGAAATCACCAGCTGATTCCGCGCCTCTTGCGGTAGCTGAGCCACAGCCTCAAAGTAGTAACAGATTTGCGCCAGCAGACGGCTGATGTTAATTGAATTAGCCGAGTTCAGTCCCAGAGCCACCTTCAGCTCTTCGTCATCAAACGCCTGTTTCACCAGCGCCTGGCAGGCATCAAAATCGCCATCAATCGCTACAGTTTCAATGTTACCGCCCAGCGTACAGAACAGTTTTTCCTGTAATGGGCTGATCTTGCCGTTCGGGTAGAGGATCACCACGCGCACATTTTTCAGGCCATAAAAGGCATGTGCAACCGCCGCGCCAGTATCACCTGAGGTCGCCGTCAGAATGGTTACCGGCTTCTCGCCGCTGATGTGCGTCAGCATTTGCGCCATAAAGCGCCCGCCAAAGTCTTTAAATGCAAGCGTAGGGCCGTGGAACAGTTCCAGACAGCCGATATCTGCAGCAACCTGAGCAACCGGTGCCGGAAAAGCAAATGCAGCACGCACGCGTTTTTCCAGAATTTCCTGAGGGATCTCATCACCAATAAATGCGGACAGGATCTTCGCGCTGCGGCTAACGAAGTCCTGGTTCAGCATCTCATCCACTTCTGTCAGATTGAATTCCGGTAGATCGTGCGGAAAAAACAATCCCTGATTCTTGCCAAGCCCTTGCGTGACGGCCTGCGCAAAGCTGACCTGCTCGTTATGATCTTTCAGATTATACAGTTTCATTGATTATCCCAGTACCCGTGCGCCCGCCGTGTCCAGCCGGCAAATATGAACAAAACCTTCCTGATTTTGCAGGTAATTTTTACTCAGCCAATCTGCTACGCGCTGCGCCGTATCCGGCTTATCGCACAAGGCGAACTGCGTCGGCCCTGACCCGGAGATCCCGCTGGCCAGCGCGCCAATTTCTGTTACCGCCTGACGCGCCTGACTAAAGCCAGGCAGCAAGCGGGTACGATACGGCTCAGCAATGACGTCCTTCATCAGCTTCGCGGCAAGCCCAGGCTGACGGGAATAGCAGGCATGGATAAATCCAGCCAGATGTCGCCCGTGGGCGATACAGTCCTGACGGCGATACTGCGCAGGTAGAATCGCCCGCGCTTCTGCCGTGGACACTTTAATCCCCGGATACGCCAGTACCCATAGCCACTCATCAAAGCCTGGCACCTGCTGGCTAATAATGCCGTTTTCTTCAATCATTAACTGCATACCGCCCAAAAAGCACGGGGCAACGTTATCGTAATGAATACTGCCGGAGATACGCCCTTCCAGCTCGCCCATTATCGCCAACAGGCGCGTATCGTTGAGCGGCTTACCGCAGTGTTCGTTCATAGCGACTAACGCCGCCACGACGGAACAGGCACTGGAGCCTAACCCGGAGCCAATCGGCATATTTTTTTCCAGCGTCATCGCCACCGGAACCGTTTTACCCAGCTCCTGGCAGAATCGCTCCCAACACTGATAGACAATATTTTCGCGCGGCTCTGACGGCAGCTTGTTGGCAAAGCGCCCAAGGTTGTTCAGGCTGAACTGATCAGCCGCCTCAACGGACACCACATCGCCCAACAGCGAACCGTCCACCGGAGTTACCGCCGCACCGAGCACATCAAACCCGACGCTCATATTGGCACTGGAAGCCGGGGCATAAACTCTCACCATGTCAGACTCCTAACTTCCATGAAAGGGTGCGTAGCAGGTCAGCAAAGACGCCCGCTGCCGTCACGTCGTTACCCGCGCCATATCCGCGCAGAACCAACGGTAACGGCTGATAGTAGTGGCTATAGAATGCCAGCGCGTTCTCACCGTTTTTCACTTTAAACAACGGATCGTTGCCGTCTACTGCATCAATTTTCACGCGACAAACGCCGTCCTCTTCGATATTGCCAACATAACGCAATACTTTTCCCTCATCACGGGCTTTCGCCACGCGCGCGGCAAAGACGTCATCCAACTGCGGCAATTTCGCCATAAACGCGGATACATCACCAGAATCATCAAACTCGTTTGGCAGAACTGGCTCAATGACCACGTCTGAAAGCTCCAGCTCACGACCGGTCTCACGGGCGAGGATCAGCAGCTTACGTGCCACATCCATGCCGGAAAGATCGTCACGCGGATCGGGCTCGGTATAGCCCATCTCACGTGCCATGGTGGTGGCTTGCGAGAAGCTCATGCCTTCATCCAGCTTGCCGAAAATAAACGACAGCGAGCCGGAAAGAATACCGGAGAAACGCTGCAATTCATCACCTGCGCTGAGCAGGTTTTGCAGGTTTTCAATTACCGGCAAGCCTGCGCCCACGTTGGTGTCGTAGAGGAATTTACGCCGGGACTTCGCGGCGGCAAAACGCAGCTGATGGTAGTAATCCATCGACGAGGTGTTGGCCTTTTTGTTCGGCGTAACCACATGGAAGCCTTCGCGCAGGAAATCAGCATACTGATCCGCCACCGCCTGGCTTGACGTACAGTCGACAATCACCGGATTAAGCAGATGATATTCTTTCACCAGGCGAATTAAGCGCCCAAGGTTGAATGGCTCTTTCGCGCTTTCCAGCTCCGCCTGCCAGTTTTCCAGATTCAAACCATGGACGTTGGTCAGCAGAGCCTTCGAATTCGCCACGCCACACACGCGAAGATCGATATGCTTCTTTTTGAGCCAGGTTTGCTGACGTTTAAGCTGCTCCAGTAGCGCACCGCCCACGCCGCCTACGCCAATCACAAACACTTCAATCACCTGGTCGGTGTTGAACAGCATTTGATGGGTCACGCGAACGCCGGTGGTCGCGTCGTCGTTGTTCACCACCACCGAAATAGAACGCTCAGACGACCCCTGGGCGATCGCCACGATATTGATGTTCGCGCGAGCCAATGCGGCAAAGAATTTCGCCGAAATGCCACGCAGAGTACGCATACCATCGCCAACAACAGAGATGATAGCCAGACGCTCAGTCACCGCCAGCGGCTCCAGCAGGCCTTCTTTCAGTTCGAGGTAGAATTCATCCTGCATGGCGCGTTGCGCACGTGCGCAGTCGCCCTGCGGGACGCAGAAGCTGATGCTATATTCGGAAGAGGATTGGGTGATCAGCACTACCGAGATGCCCGCACGCGACATTGCGGCAAAAACGCGTGCCGCCATACCCACCATGCCTTTCATTCCTGGGCCGGAAACGCTAAACATCGCCATGTTATTGAGATTAGAAATACCTTTTACCGGCAAATCGTCGTCATCACTGCTGGCGCCAATCAACGTGCCAGGCGCTTGTGGATTGCCGGTATTTTTAATCAGGCAAGGGATCTGGAACTGGGCAATAGGGGTAATGGTGCGCGGGTGCAGCACTTTGGCGCCGAAGTAAGAAAGCTCCATCGCTTCCTGATAAGACATCGACTTCAGCAGTCGGGCGTCGGGTACCTGGCGCGGATCGCAAGTATATACGCCGTCAACATCGGTCCAGATCTCACAACAATCAGCGCGCAAACAGGCGGCCAGTACGGCGGCAGAGTAGTCGGAGCCATTACGCCCCAGCACCACTAACTCACCTTTCTCATTCCCGGCGGTAAATCCGGCCATCAAAATCATGTGGTCCGCAGGAATACGGCTGGCGGCAATGCGGCGCGTAGATTCGGCGATATCAACGGTAGATTCGAGGTAATGGCCGACTGCCAGCAATTTCTCCACCGGATCGATGACCGTCACGTTGTGCCCGCGCGCTTCCAGCAGGCCTGCCATGATGGCGATCGACATTTTTTCGCCACGGCAGATAAGCGCGGCATTGATGCTGTCCGGGCACTGTCCCAACAGGCTGATGCCATGCAGGACGTGTTTAATCTGGGCAAACTCTTGTTCAACAAAGGCTTTGAGCTGGGCCAGCGGAAAACCCGGCTGCGCGGCGGCCAAACCCACCAATAGCTCAGAGAAAATACGTTCGGCGTCGCTGATATTGGCTAAAGCATCCTGACCACCGATGGTCTTCTCAATCATCGCCACCAGATGGTTGGTAATTTTTGCGGGGGCAGAGAGCACGGTCGCGACCTGCCCCTGTCTGGCATTGCTTTCCAGAATATCGGCAACCCGCAGAAAGCGCTCTGCATTTGCCACTGATGTACCGCCGAACTTCAACACTCGCATGGTTTACCTCATTGCCTTTGGTCGAAAAAAAAGCCCGCACTGTTTAGGTGCGGGCTTTTTCTTGTGTTTCCTGTACGCGTCAGCCCGCACCGTTACCTGTGGTAATGGTGATGGTTGTGGTAATAGTGATGCTGATGCGTTTCATGATGTTGTGTGCTCTGTAATTATTATCTGTCTGTCTTGTATTCTTTTAGGGTTAAAGTATCTGCTGACCTAAGTCAATAAATTTTTAAATTGATCACATTCCGAAACTTGTTCATGAGCGACTGCTTGCCCTTTTACTTTCAACCAATACAGCATGTCTCGCCCACTTGAAACCAGAGCAAAACACTGCACAACAAACATTGATCAAAACTTTATTTTGTTAGATTTTTTTCTATATCATGTAAAAAACGGTGCAACATTGCCGTGTCTCGCTGCTCTAACAGACCCATTCGCTGTTGCAGCCAGTCCGTCAACTTAATGTCGTCAGAAACGTTCAGCGTGGCTAATAAACGCAAAACACGTTCGCGCAATGCCTGTAGCTGATGCTCATCCGTCATCTCAATGTTTCTGGCCGGTTGTTGTATTAAACCTGCTAATTGATAGCAATACACCATCACCGCCTGCCCCAAATTGAGTGATGGATAGTCAGCCACCATCGGTACCCCGGTGAGGACATCCGCCAGAGCCAATTCTTCGTTGGTCAGCCCCGAATCTTCACGACCAAAAACCAGCGCGGCGTGATCCATCCACGTTGATTTTTCCTGCAACAGGGGAACCAGTTCGACCGGCGTAGCGTAATAATGAAACTTCGCGCGGCTGCGCGCCGTGGTCGCGACGGTAAAATCCACGTCGTGAAGCGCCTCGGCTAACGTTGGAAAAACGTTAATATTATCAATAATATCACCCGAGCCATGCGCAACCCATCGCGTGGCAGGTTCCAGGTGGGCCTCGCTGTCAACGATCCGCAACTGGGTGAATCCCATGGTCTTCATCGCACGGGCTGCCGCACCAATATTTTCCGCTCTGGCGGGGGCAACCAGAATAATTGTTAAACGCATTTCGATACTCTTTTAGCCTATGTGCAGGTAATAATGTGACGTGCATCAACATATTACGCAGCGCGAATTTACATATTTTTAACAGAAATCACTGAAAAAGCATTTCGCATCCGGTAAAAAATGCTAAACTATTTCCAGGCTGAACTATTGCCCTTTATGTTAACAAAAGTTGCATATCCTTCTGTTTATCCATGATAATTTAATTTAAAATGGATCGCATTGGTTGGATTCATTACATTTATTAATTAGCGCGTGCAACTAGTTGTAATATTGCAATTTTGTGATGAAAGCAAACATTTGGATACGTTGATTTCATCAAACTGTTAACGTGCTACAATTGAACTTGATATATGTCAACGAAGCGTAGTTTTATTGGGTGTCCGGCATGTCTTAGCCTGTTATGTTGCTGTTAAAATGGTTAGGATGACAGCCGTTTTTGACACTGTCGGGTCCAGAGGGAAACTACCCACGACCAAGCTAATGATGTTGTTGACGTTGATGGAAAGTGCATCAAGAACGCAATTACGTACTTTAGTCATGTTACGCCGATCATGTTAATTTACGGCATGCATCAGGCAGGTCAGGGACTTTTGTACTTCCTGTTTCGATTTAGTTGGCAATTTAGGTAGCAAACATGCAGACCCCGCACATTCTTATCGTTGAAGACGAGTTAGTAACACGCAACACGTTGAAAAGCATTTTCGAAGCAGAAGGCTATGATGTATTCGAAGCGACAGATGGCGCGGAAATGCATCAGATTCTCTCTGAATATGACATCAACCTTGTGATTATGGATATCAATCTGCCTGGGAAAAATGGCCTCCTGTTAGCGCGCGAACTCCGCGAACAAGCTAACGTTGCGCTGATGTTCCTGACGGGCCGTGATAACGAAGTCGATAAAATTCTCGGCCTCGAAATCGGCGCAGACGATTACATCACCAAGCCGTTTAACCCGCGCGAACTGACTATCCGTGCTCGTAACCTGCTGTCGCGTACCATGAACCTGGGTACCGTCAGCGAAGAACGCCGTAGCGTCGAGAGCTACAAGTTCAATGGCTGGGAGCTGGACATCAACAGCCGCTCTCTGATTGGTCCTGATGGCGAGCAGTATAAACTGCCACGCAGCGAATTCCGCGCCATGCTTCACTTCTGTGAGAATCCGGGCAAAATCCAGTCTCGCGCAGAACTGCTGAAAAAAATGACCGGTCGCGAACTGAAGCCGCATGACCGTACCGTTGACGTGACTATCCGCCGCATTCGTAAACATTTCGAATCAACGCCGGATACGCCAGAAATTATCGCCACCATTCACGGTGAAGGCTACCGTTTCTGCGGCGACCTGCAGGATTAATTCGATCCTCACAGGTAAAAAAACGGCGCAATATGCGCCGTTTTTCATTTCACCACAACCCTATTTCCATAAGCGAAACTCGTCACTCTGCGCAGGCTGAGACTCCGGAATTTCTGTCGGCTTTGGTTTTGGCTGTGCCAGCGAGTGCCAGTCAAGATGACGCGTCAGGAACATCACGCCACACAACGCGACCAACAGCACGCCGGTTCCCAGCAGTAAAGAGCTGTCCTGTGAACGGAGCAACACCCACATCACACCATCCAGCCCCAGCAGCGCTACGGTGAACAAAATACTCTTAAGCCAACCCTGTAATATCGCCTGCAGATACACACCGTTCATCAACGCCCCCACCAGACTCGCCGTAATCCACGCGGCGGTAAAACCAATATGTTCTGACAACGCCAGCAGCAACAGATAAAACATCACCAGCGATAATCCCACCAGCAGGTACTGCATCGGGTGCAGTCGAAGGCTGGTCATGCTTTCAAGAACAAAGAAAGACATAAAGGTCAGCACAATCAGCAAAATGGCATATTTTGTCGCCCTGTCCGTCAGTTGGTATTGATCCGCAGGCGTGGCGACAGCGACGCTAAATGCAGGCATTCCCTCCCAGCCAATCTTTTCGCCATCAAAGCGTTCGCCGAGGTTATTGGCAAACCAACTGCTTTGCCACTGGGCATTGAATCCAGACTTACTGATTTCGCGCTTAGCCGGAAGAAAATCCCCAAGAAAGTTGGGATGCGACCAATTGCTGGTTAAGGTCATTTCACTGTTACGGCCAACCGGAACAACGGAGAAATCTCCTGTTCCGCTCAAATTCAGCGACAGCGTCATGCTCAGGTTTTGCTCCGCCCAGCTCGCGTCGGGTAACGGAATGTGGATCCCCTGCGCACGTCCATCCAACCCCGTCCCCGGCTCAACCGCCAGCGACGTTCCATTGACCTGCGGCGCTTGCACCACACCAATCCCGCGCGCATCCCCCACGCCAACCACGATAAACGGTTTGCCGACGCTGACGTTGGGATGGTTTAAATCACGCAAACGTTCAGCGTTAAACTCGGCCTTCACCGAGATATCGTTGTGCCAGACCTGGCCCTCATAAATACCGATTTTACGCGCTTCAACGTTCTGACTCCCCTCAACCACCAACGACTCCGGCAGCCAGAAATGGATATAGCTTCGCTTACGCTGGATCTCTTTGCCATCCTCCAGCGAGGTATAAAGCTCTGTCACCGGAATGGCTATCAACGGGCCGACCATCTTTTGCGGTCCGCTGGTGCTCTGGCGGATTGCATCTTCAACGTCATTGCGATAATCCGATCGCTCTACGATTATCTGCCTGACCATTGTCAGGGGAATTAACAGCAGCAGCATGGCGCCACCCAGAGTGACGATTTTCCAGAACAGGGGTGATTTCAACATAGCGTTCTCCTTTGCAATATCAGCAAGGTAGAACAGCTATGTGCGGAGAATTTGAAGTTATGTGAAGTGACGGTGAAGCGTAAACGAAGCTTGTGCACCGCCCTCTGGTCGGTTAGATAATGTCACCGCGCCTTCATGCAGTCGTGCAACTTCACTGACAAACGCCAGCCCCAAACCGCTGCTCTTGTGTCCATTCTCGCGGGGCAGCGAGTAGAAGCGCTCAAAAATACGCGGCAACGCAAAGTCAGGGATCCCGCTACCGCGGTCGGTAACCTGCAACGTGACCCGATCCTCGTGCTGATGTGCACTCAGCACAATCGTCCCGTCCTGTGGCGTAAAGTCGATAGCGTTGTCGAGTAAATTTCCCAATGCCTGCTCCAGTAACGCGGGATCGGCTGCGACGCTAAGCGATGAAGGCAGAATGGTCAGCGTGATGTTTTTTGCCGCCAGCTGCACGCTACGCGCCTCTTTAAGCTGAGCAAACAGCGCATCTACCGCCACTGGCGTCAACGTAATGTCCTGCCGATTCTCCAGTCGCGCCTGACGTAACAAGGTTTCAACCAGCGCCTGCATGCGCGCATTTTGCGTCAGAATATTATCGGTAAAGCGCGCTACCACGTTTGGCGGCGGACCTTCGCGCAGTATCTCTGCCGCGCCACGAATGGCCGCCAGCGGGCTTTTCAGCTCATGCGTTAACGCGTAGACATACTGCTCAATGTAGTTCTTGCCTTCGAGCTTCAGACGCATACTTTCCAGCGCCTGCGCCAGTTTGCGTAACTCGCTACTGCCTAAATCAGGCAGTGGGACGGGGCGATTCTCAGTAACGGAATCGGCATAACGCGCCAGCCGGGCAATGGAGCGGTTTATCCACCATACCATCCCGAAGCCAATCACCAGGGCAATACCCAGCAATACGGCGCTGGCCCACAGCATTCGCCGTTCACTGCGTTTAATCACCGGCGCCATCGCTGCATTTGGTTTGCCGACACTGAGCACACCGATAATACGACTACCGTCTACAATCGGCGCGGCAACGTACATCACCGAGCTTTCCGGGTCGTCCGGATTTTGCGGCGTACTACGAGCGCCATACTGCCCACGTAACGTTAACCACACGTCGTTCCAGCGGGAGTAGTCCTGACCGACGGCCTGATTAGCTGAATCAAACACCACCTTGCCCTGTGCGTCCGTCATGTAGACATGGTATTCATTACGTACTTTGTTAATGCCGCTGATATTGGCGCGGAATGGGCGGTTATGCAGTTGCGAAAAGGCCTGCGCCAGCTTGCCGTTGGCGGGGGTGTCAGAGAGTAAGTCATCACGCGCCAGCGCAGCCAGCAGCGTGGCGGTATCAATCAATGTGCCTTCAGTCGCTCGACGGACGCCTGGCTTAATTTCCTGCACAAAGATAGACAGAACGAACTAGGCAGCGACGGCAACAATCAGAAAATAGCCGAGCAGCAAACGCATGCCAATGCGCATCAGGCGCTCCTCAGGCTGTATCCCATACCGCGATGCGTATTGATGGGGGAAAGCTCGGGGTTGATGGCCCTCAGCTTGGCGCGCAGCGTTTTGATGTGGGTATCGACCGTTCTGTCAAAGGTATCCTGCGCATCGGCCCAGACTAAATCCATCAGTTGTTGGCGGGAGTAAATACGTCCCGGCGACATCAGCAGTGTTTTCAGCAGCAGGAATTCATAGCGCGTCAGGTTCAACGGCATGCCGAACCAGGTGATCTGCGCGGCCAGCTCATTAAGTTCAAAATCCCCACAGCGCGTTGTCAATGAAGGCGTGGAGAATTTTTGCACCCGCCGCAGCAGCGTACGCACACGAGCGCACACTTCACGCGGCGAGAAAGGCTTGGCAACATAATCATCCGCGCCAATTTCCAGCCCCAACAGGCGATCCACTTCATCGCTGCGTGCGGTCAGAAACAGGATCGGCAACGCCGGGTGGCGTTCAAGTAAACGTCGGCACAGTTCAAAACCGCTTATATCCGGTAGCCCGACATCCAGAATGATGGCATCAGGGCATTGCTGGCGAGACTTCTCCAGCACGGGAAATCCGCGCTCAAACGCCTCTACGCTAAACCCCTCTTGCTGCAGCATGTAGATAAGCGTATCAGCGATTCCCTGCTCATCCTCAACCAACCAGATCAACGGCTGTTGCATTGTGCTTCCTTGTTATTGCCGCCACGGCATGATGGGTACCGCGCTAATGGCATTTTTGGGCGATCCATCGACGACTTTATCTGAATAAGCCAGATAGGCCAGCGCATTACGTTTCGCATCGTAAAAACGCACGACCTGTAAAGATTTAAACACCAGCGAGGTACGTTTTTTAAATACCACTTCGCCCTGAGCTTTACCGTTCTTGATTCTGTCGCTCAGTTCTACCGGCCCAACCTGCTGGCAGGAAATGGCGGCATCGGAGGTATCTTCCGCCAGCCCCAGACCACCTTTGATGCCGCCAGTCTTCGCCCGACTCACGTAGCAGGTCACGTTGGTAACATCCGGATCGTCAAACGCTTCGACCACAATTTTATGATCCGGGCCGAACATTTTGAACACCGTATCGACAGATCCAATCTGCTCCGCATGGGCAACCTGCGCCAACATCAGCAGAATTGAGGAAATGACTAAGCTCTTATATTTCATATTGTTACCATTTTTAAAAGTTACTCTGTGCAATTATTCGACATTCTAAGATAAAACGTATACAGATCACAGGATTACAATAATCACGCTTTCGTATGTCCGAAAAAAGCATTTATGAGCAAAAAAAACACTGAATGCTAAAACAGCAAAAAATGCTATTATCCTCATACCTGACGTCAGGTACTCGTTGTTGAAAGGATGAGGATATTTTATGGATCAGGCTGGCATTATTCGCGACCTATTAATCTGGCTGGAAGGTCATCTGGATCAGCCTTTGTCGCTTGACAATGTGGCGGCAAAAGCGGGCTATTCCAAGTGGCACCTGCAGAGAATGTTTAAGGACGTGACGGGCCATGCTATTGGCGCCTATATCCGCGCCCGTCGTTTATCGAAATCTGCAGTGGCGCTGCGCCTGACTGCGCGCCCAATTTTGGATATTGCGCTGCAATATCGCTTCGACTCTCAACAAACCTTTACTCGCGCGTTCAAGAAACAGTTTTCCCAAACGCCTGCGCTGTATCGTCGCTCCCCGGAATGGAGTGCGTTTGGTATTCGCCCGCCAATGCGCCTGGGTGAATTTGCGATGCCTGCGCACGAGTTTGTCACCCTGGAAGATACGCAACTACTCGGCACCACGCAAAGCTATTCCTGCTCGCTGGAACAGATTTCAGATTTCCGTCATGAAATGCGTATTCAGTTCTGGCGCGACTTCCTCAGTCAGGCTCCTGCGATCCCACCGGTGCTGTACGGGCTTAACGAAACGCGTCCGAGCATTGAAAAAGATGACGAGCAGGAAGTGTTTTACACCACTGCACTGACGCCGGAACAGGCCAATGGCTATGTGCCGTCGGCGCAGCCTATCCTGTTACAGGGTGGCGAGTACGTGATGTTTACCTACGAAGGGCTGGGAACCGGCGTGCAAGAGTTTATCCTGACGGTTTACGGCACATGCATGCCAATGCTGAACCTGACGCGCCGTAAAGGACAGGATATCGAGCGATACTACCCGGCAGAAGATGCCAAAGCGGGGGATCGCCCGATCAACCTGCGCTGCGAATTCCTGATTCCGATTCGCCGCTAGCGCTGTAGTTCATCCAACGCAGGGGCGTCCAGATGTGAGATGTCCCCTGCCGTTTCAACGACCCATCCCGGCGCCAGCCATAAGCTTTCCTGGTAATCAACGCGAGAAATAGAACAGTTGCGCAGACGCAAGCGACGTTCAGCCCATGCCGGTAATCCAAGAATTGTACTCACCAGGCAACCCAGCGCGATACCGTGACTGACCAGCAGCGGACGACTTCCCGGCGGCAATTCCAGACAGGATGCCAGCGCTGCGTTGACGCGATCGCTCAATTCCTGCATCGATTCCCCTTCCGGGATACGACCATCCACCGTACCGTTCACCAACTGGCGACGCCAGCCCTCTTCCTCCGGCGTCAGCGTATCGATGTGACGTTTTTCCAGCACACCCATATTTAGCTCGCGCAGACGGGAGTCATAGGTGATATCACAGCCACAGGCCTGGGCGATGATTTCTGCAGTGCGTCGTGTACGACCAAGATCGCTACTGATGACATGCGTAATACCAAACGAGCGAGCGCGTTCACCCACCTGCATGGCTTGCTGTTCACCTTTAGCGGTTAGTGGGCTGTCTGACTGGCCTTGAATACGTCGCTCGGCGTTCCACTGCGTTTCGCCATGGCGAACAAGGTATACCTGTAACATGCTTTTTTTCCGTTATATACTCGTCATACTTTGAGTAGACTCTGCGATGAATTTTCAAACTGAGCTTAATTATGCACAAGGTTATCTCTGCGACCACCAATCCTGCCAAAATTCAGGCAATTCTGCGGGCATTTGAAGAGATTTTCGGGGAAGGATCCTGCCATATTGAACCCGTCGCCGTCGAGAGTGGCGTGCCGGAACAACCTTTCGGAAACCAGGAAACGCGCACTGGCGCACGAAATCGCGTTGATAACGCTCGCCGCCAGCACCCACAGGCTGATTTCTGGGTCGCCATTGAAGCAGGAATTGACGACGATGCCACCTTCAGTTGGGTGGTGATTGATAACGGCATCCAGCGCGGTGAAGCCCGTTCAGCCACGCTGCCATTGCCTGCTGTCATTCTCGACAGAGTCCGCAAAGGTGAAGCACTCGGCCCGGTGATGTCGGACTATACAGGTATTGATGAGATTGGCCGTAAAGAGGGCGCAATCGGCGTCTTTACCGCGGGTAAGCTGACGCGCTCGAGCGTCTACCATCAGGCGGTGATTCTGGCGCTCAGCCCGTTTCATAACGCGGTGTATTTATAGCATTGTGCCGGATGTTCAATCGTAGGCCGGATAAGGCAAAGCCACATCCGGCGGATCAATTTTTCCCGAGCAACACCTGTTCCAGCCACTGACGCAGATCCACCGGCGCGGATTTGAGGCTGTTCGACCCTCGCGTAATAGTAGCAATCCCCGCCCCGAGCTCGTTTTTAAGCTCACGCTGGCTCATCTCACCGCGCAGCAGCTCTTCAATGATACGCACACGCGTTCCCAACGCTTCACGCTCATCCGGCGTTAACATCAAATTGAGCAGTGGCAGGTGTAAATCTTGTTCGTAGGCGTGTTTAAGCAGATCGACAAAACGTAACCACTCCTGGTGACGTTGTTCTGCCATCTCTGCTGAATAGGGTGATTGCTGAGTCATAAGATATCGCCATCGTTGCGGGGGAAGCGTGCTTGCCTCCCCCTTTTGTACTCTTTAACGAGTACGATAGCATAACACAATCGACACGATCAGTAACGACGTTGCCATTCTGCGTCGCTCATCAACTCCGGTTTATCACCGAGGAAATAGCGATAGTACGCATCGTAAGCCAGCACGTTCTTCACATAACCACGCGTCTCTGAGAATGGAATGCTCTCGACAAACGCGACGGCATCAATGCGGCCAGCGCTATTGCCAAGCCAGGTGCGAACGCGTCCCGGACCGGCGTTATAGGCTGCTGACGCAAAGATGCGGTTATTGCCAAATTGCTGATACACGTACTGCAAATAGCTGGTTCCGATGTTGATGTTGGTATCAGGATCCAATAGCTGGCTCGGACTGCTGTAACCTGGAATCGAGAACATTTTCACCGTATGCGTCGCCGTACCCGGCATAATCTGCATCAGCCCGCTTGCGCCAACCGGTGATTTCACTTTCGGGTTCCAGGCGCTTTCCTGACGCGCTATCGCCATCGCATAGCTTGGCTGAATATCCTTGCCGCTGGTGTAACGGGTAAAAAGATCTTTATAGGCCAATGGGAAGCGCTCTTCCAAATGATCCCACAGCTTTCCGGCGATCGTCGCCTGAACGCTTAGATCCCACCAGTGATTATTGAACGCGTAACGCGCCAACTGAGCCTGCTCGGACTTGGTACGGCTGGTGACCAGATTCGCCCATTCACTGCGCGCAGTATTATCCATGTTCCAGTACATTAGCTCGCGGACGCGTGCCATTTCCGGGCCCTGAGTCAGCGCAGAATCAACGTTCGCTGGTGCTTTATCCACTTTCAGCTCGTACTCTTCGCCCAGGCGCTGTGCCGCCACCATCGGATAGAAACCGCGCTGCTGCATGAGTTGGTGCAGGATCTCTTTGGCTTCCGCATCGCGTCCGCGCTCCAGCAGCAGATCCGCTTGCCAGTAGCGCCACTCATCTTTTTCTTTGGCTTCCATTGGCAGACGCGCCAGCCAGGTATTCAGGCCACGACGATCGCCGGTTCCCAGCGCCATACGCACCCGGCGCTCCACAAGCGAGGTGGAGTTGGAGCGCATAATCGCATCATCACGCCATTTGGCCTGCTCGTCGGTAACGTCATTGCCCATCAGACGCCAGGCGACAATGTCGCGCAGCTCCTGGGTTTGCTCGTCATTAAGCTGTTGCGCCTGCACCAGGGAAGGGATCATCAGGCGGGCATTCTCCACATCCTGACGCGCCACGCTGGCAAAGGCGACCGCCGCCATCTGTCGGGTGAAATCCGTTGCGCCGGTGGTGCGAGCAAAGGTCATTACCGAATTCGGATCGTTGGCCAGCGCGATGATCGCTGAAGCAATGGTTTGGTATTGCGCGGGCATCTGTCCGGCCAACGCCGTGACCAGTCCGGTATTCCCGGCTTTCATCGCCAGACGAATACGTTCCAGATACGCCAGCGGATCCTGAGTGCCTGAGGCACGCCATACGCCGAATAATTTGTCACAGGCGTTCGGCTGACTTTTTCCGCTCAGCCACAGTTCTTTCGCCCCTTGCCAGGCCTCTTCGGTTTGCCCGGTACTCCATTTCGCGAAGTAATAGTTACATTGCGCTTCGGTGGTGCCCGGTTTTTCCGGACTGAACGCCAGCAGCCCACGCCAGTCTTCGCGGCGCGCCAGTTCATTCACGAAACGAGATTGCAGAGTACGCGCCGGGGGCAGCGTCGGGTTGGCGCGTACAAAATTGGTGACGGTAATGGTGGGCTGATTCATCAGATCGTCAGTGATCTGGCGATATTCCAGATAAGGATACAGAGGATAGTTCTTCAGGCCAGGCATCATCTGCTCTACGACATCCATCTGTCGGTTATCCCAGGCCTGCTTAATTTGCACATAGCGATTGCGCTGCTCATCCAGGGAATCCGCTCGCGCTACTTGACTGACCGTCAGCAGACATACGCTGGCAGCCAGCAGGCGCCAGGTAAATTGTTTGGCTTTGTCCACAAGCTCTTCCTCTTCTCATGTTACGTCTGTGCAGCATCATGCCGCTTAATTCATTCATGCTAACCAGACATTGCAGAATGCGCCACGTCACGGACACTTTTTTACTTTTGTTGCGAGTGGGATCTGCTGGCTGGGATTGGACAATGAAAAAGGCTACACTTCGCCTTTGATAACTATTTACCAATAATTAGCCCTAAATAATTCAAGTTGCAGCAAGGCGGCGAGGAAGTGAATCCCCTGAGCGTACAAAAGTACGTGACTGGGGTGAACGACACAGCCAACGCATCTGCGGCTTGAAGTATGACGGGATAAACATAGAGGCGAGTCCAACGTGGCCCAATTCGTTTATACCATGCATCGTGTCGGCAAGGTCGTTCCGCCGAAACGTCATATTCTTAAAAACATCTCACTGAGCTTCTTCCCTGGCGCCAAAATCGGTGTTCTCGGTCTGAACGGCGCGGGTAAATCTACCCTGCTGCGCATCATGGCTGGTATTGATACCGAAATTGAAGGTGAAGCTCGCCCGCAGCCAGGCATTAAAATCGGTTACCTGCCGCAGGAACCAAAACTGAACCCGGAACATACCGTTCGTGAATCCGTGGAAGAAGCGGTTGCCGAAGTGGTTAACGCGCTGAAAGGTCTGGATGAAGTGTACGCCAAGTACGCCGAACCGGACGCTGACTTCGATAAGCTGGCCGCGCAACAGGGCAAGTTTGAAGAGATCATTCAGGCGCACGACGGTCATAACCTGAACGTGCAGCTTGAGCGTGCCGCTGACGCTCTGCGTCTGCCGGACTGGGATGCCAAAATTGAAAATCTTTCCGGTGGTGAACGCCGCCGCGTCGCGCTGTGCCGCCTGCTGCTGGAAAAACCAGACATGCTGCTGCTCGACGAACCGACTAACCACCTGGACGCCGAATCCGTCGCGTGGCTGGAACGCTTCCTGCACGACTTCGAAGGTACCGTAGTGGCAATTACCCACGACCGTTACTTCCTCGACAACGTTGCCGGCTGGATCCTGGAGCTGGACCGTGGTGAAGGTATTCCATGGGAAGGTAACTACTCTTCCTGGCTGGAGCAGAAAGATCAACGTCTGGCCCAGGAAGCCTCTCAGGAAGCCGCTCGTCGTAAATCTATCGAGAAAGAGCTGGAGTGGGTGCGTCAGGGCGCGAAAGGCCGTCAGTCTAAGGGCAAAGCCCGTCTGGCACGCTTTGAAGAGCTGAATAACACCGAATACCAGAAACGTAACGAAACCAACGAACTGTTTATCCCACCTGGACCACGTCTCGGCGATAAAGTCGTTGAAGTCACTAATCTGCGTAAATCTTACGGCGATCGCGTGCTGATCGACGATCTGAGCTTCTCGGTACCGAAAGGCGCTATTGTCGGCATCATCGGTCCGAACGGCGCGGGTAAATCAACCCTGTTCCGTATGATGTCCGGTCAGGAACAGCCTGACAGCGGCACCATCACGCTGGGCGAAACCGTGAAGCTGGCCTCCGTTGACCAGTTCCGTGACGCAATGGATAACAGCAAAACCGTGTGGGAAGAAGTTTCCGGCGGGCTGGATATCATGAAGATCGGCAACACCGAAATGCCAAGCCGTGCCTATGTGGGCCGCTTTAACTTCAAAGGTGTGGATCAGGGTAAACGCGTCGGCGAGCTGTCCGGCGGTGAGCGTGGCCGTCTGCACCTGGCGAAGCTGCTGCAGGTTGGCGGCAACATGCTGCTGCTCGATGAACCAACCAACGACCTGGATATCGAAACCCTGCGCGCGCTGGAAAACGCCCTGCTGGAGTTCCCGGGTTGCGCGATGGTTATCTCGCACGACCGTTGGTTCCTTGACCGTATCGCGACCCACATCCTGGATTATCAGGATGAGGGTAAGGTTGAGTTCTTCGAAGGTAACTTTACCGAATACGAAGAGTACAAGAAACGCACGCTGGGCGCCGATGCGCTGGAGCCGAAGCGTATTAAGTACAAGCGTATTTCTAAGTAATTAGCGTTAAGTGCCGGATGGCGGCCTCATGCCACATCCGGCCTACGAGGTTAGTGCGACTTGTAGGCCGGATAAGCGCAGCGCATCCGGCATTAAAACCTACCTCTGCTCGCCCATCAACTCTTTCACCAGCTCCACGCAGCGCAGGAAGCGGCCGTCGTAGTCAGGCTCCTGAACGTGCACAAAATTGATATTGTTTTCCTGCAACATCTCGACCAGCAGCGTCTGAAACGCTTTTCTGTCAACCGAACTTCCAAGGCTGCGCAAGCCATCCGCTACCCACGGGGTGTTGTTTTCCAGCAGGATAACCAGGTCGAAGCGATACTCGTCAATCAGCGCTTGCACAAACGGGTGTTCACGCCCTTCATACTTTTTGCAGAAAGCCTGAGTAGTCACGAAATCGGTGTCGATGAACGCCACTTTATTGGCGTACTTAACAGCAAAATCAATGTATTGCGCTTGTCCCAGTGCGATTTTATCGTAATCAGAATACTGTAACGCCATCTCATCGCCGCCCAAATGGGAGAAGACGTAATCACGCCCATATTCCCACGCACTGGTGGTGTTAAAGATGTTGGCGAGCTTGTTCACCAGCGTCGATTTACCGCTCGACTCCCCGCCGAGGATCGCCACGGTGCGCACGAAAAATGGCTTCACTTCGGTCGGAATATACTCCCAGTAGCGAAACGGGTTTTCACGGATTTGCCCGCCGCTGATGCTCATAAACGTCCGCTTGGGATCCACCAGCACGGTTTCGATCCCCAGATGTTCGAGATACTGCGGGGCATCTGATTCTTCAGAGGTGTAAATCCAGTTTGGCTGGATCCCTTTCTCCTGCATAAACGTTTTGATCCCGTTGCTCCACACGTCCCAACCGTGTGGATACGGCTCCATGCCCTCTTCGTTGAAGGCATGAATACGGATATTTTTCTGATACTTAAAGGTTTGCAGCAGCCAGCGTAGACGATCGGGCACCGTAGGCTGTTGCGACATGGCACTGTCTTCAAACAGACTGCGATCGCGCGTGTCGTCATAGCCCATGATGATATGCAGTTCATCAACCTGACTACAGGCGCGCTGGATAAGGTAGATATGGCCGGTATGCAGCGGATAAAACTTACCAAATACCACACCGATATTTTTCTGCTGGCGCGGAAACTCCAGTCCGAGAAAACGGTGCAACGCCTCCAGCTTTTGCGCGCTGGGGCTTTTAATTTTGGCATTCAGAAGCTGGCTTAGATATCCCTTGGTCATGCCACTGGCATCTGCCACCTGTTGCAGGGTACAACCCTTTTTCTTAATGGCGGTTTTCAGATAATCAAATGACACAAGAGCCTCCTGCTGGAAAAATCGCGTAACACTGCCTGATGGCGCATCGCTTATCAGGCCTACAAATTCAGTACGTACGGGTATTTGATTATAGGTCGTCAAACACGCTTAACGCATCCGCAAGCTTCTTAACGCCAAAGACCTGCATCCCTTCCGGTACTTTTTTCGGTACGTTAGCGGCAGGAACAATCGCTCGGCGAAAACCGTGTTTCGCCGCTTCCGAAATACGCTCCTGCCCGCTGGGTACCGGACGGATTTCGCCTGCCAACCCCACTTCGCCAAAGACCACTAAGTCCTGTGGCAGTGGCCTGTCACGCAGGCTGGAGACCATTGCCAGCAGCAACGCCAGGTCGGCGCTGGTTTCGGTGACTTTTACGCCGCCGACTACGTTAACGAACACGTCCTGATCCGCCATCTGCAAGCCACCGTGACGATGCAGCACCGCCAGTAGAATCGCCAGACGGTTCTGTTCCAGACCGACCGCCACGCGACGCGGGTTCGCCATCATTGAGTGATCGACCAGCGCCTGAATCTCGACCAGCAGCGGGCGCGTGCCTTCCCAGACTACCATCACCGAACTACCGGAAGTGACTTCATCGCCACGGCTTAAGAAAATTGCAGAAGGGTTGCTGACTTCACGCAGACCCTGTTCCGTCATGGCAAAGACGCCCAGCTCATTCACCGCGCCAAAGCGGTTTTTATGGCTACGCAGTGTACGGAAGCGGGAATCGGCGTCGCCGTCGAGCAACACCGAGCAGTCAATACAGTGCTCCAGTACCTTCGGCCCGGCCAGCGAGCCATCTTTGGTGACGTGGCCGACCATCACAATCGCCACGCCGCGCGTTTTAGCAAAGCGCGTCAGGTAAGCAGCGGTTTCACGCACCTGCGCCACGCTGCCCGGCGAAGACTGAATATCCGCCATGTGCATCACCTGAATGGAGTCGATCACCATCAGCTTCGGCTGTTCTTCTTCAGCAATCAGGCAAATTTGTTCGATACTGGTTTCCGACAGCATGTTCAGGTTCGCCGTCGGCAGGCCAAGCCGATGCGCGCGCATCGCCACCTGTTGCAGCGACTCTTCGCCGGTGACGTACAGGGTTTTCATCTGCTCGGCGAGCCTGCACAGCGTTTGCAACAGCAGCGTTGATTTGCCCGCGCCAGGGTTACCGCCAATCAGTATGGCGCTGCCGGGCACCACACCACCGCCGAGCACGCGGTCAAACTCTTTAAATCCGGTAGAAAAACGCGGCAGTTCCTCAAGGCTGATGTCAGAGAGCTTCTGCACTTTTGCAACGCCCGCATTTCCGGCGTAGCCGCTGAGTCGCTCGTTGCGCGCCACCGTTGGCGATGCGGCAAGGCGCACCTCGGTAATGGTATTCCAGGCCTGACAGGCGCTGCATTGCCCCTGCCAGCGCGGGTAATCGGCCCCGCATTCATTACAAACAAAGGCGCGTTTAGGAGCTTTTGCCACGTTTTACCTCATTATTTCTGATTCATACTGCCAGAGAGAATGCAGAACACGCCCATCAGGTCAGCGTGACGGATAGTAATCTCCGTCTTTTCATTCACTTTGGGTTTCGCATGATACGCAATGCCCAGCCCGGCCGTTTTGATCATCGGCAGATCGTTGGCACCGTCGCCGATCGCCACCGTCTGCGCCAGCGGGATCTCATATTCTTGCGCCAGGCGGGTCAGAGTACTGGCTTTGTACTGCGCATCGACGATATCGCCGATCACGTTGCCAGTAAATTTACCGTCCATGATCTCCAGCTCATTCGCCACAGCTGCCGTCAGGCGCAGCTTGTTACGCAGATAATCGGCAAAGAAAGTAAACCCGCCGGAAGCGATAGCCACTTTCCAGCCAAGCGTTTCCAGTTTTAACACCAGTTGAGTCAGGCCTGGCATTAGCGGCAATGTTTCGCGCACCTGGTGCAGAATATTGGCATCAGCGCCCTTCAGCGTCGCCACGCGGCTGCGCAGGCTGGCGGTAAAGTCCAGCTCGCCGCGCATTGCGCGTTCGGTGACTTCGGCAACCATCTCGCCGGTTCCGGCCAGTTTAGCAATTTCATCAATGCATTCGATCTGGATAGCCGTTGAATCCATGTCCATCACCAGCAAACCCGGCGTGCGCAGATGCGGAATTTTACCCAGCGGCGCAACATCCAGTTTGGCGTCATGCGCCAGTTTTGCCGCACGCGGCGTTAACGAGCCCGCCAGACGAATTACCTGATAATCCTCAACGCACCACGCCGCCACGATCACCATCGCTGCGCCCAGTTTACTCTGGTATTGCGTTAACCGTTGTTTATCCAGCCCACGACCGTACAGCAGCCAGCCACTGCGGCCCGCGTGGTAATCCAGCGGCATCACTTCATCACCGCTTAAAGAGAGGGGCAGACCTGGCCACAGAGAGACATCTTCAGGTAGATCGCACCAGGTAATGTTAGGCATTAAAGCTCCTGTAAAATCGTTCGGGTCGGAATCATCAGGGGAAAATAACGCATGAGGCTACCCTGTAACCAGCGCTTCTGGCAACATTAAGTCTCAAATTTTCAGCAGGTGGAATATGGCTCGCACAAAACTGAAATTCCGACTTCATCGTGCAGTGATTGTATTGTCCTGCCTTGCGCTGCTCGTCGCGCTGATGCAGGGGGCTTCCTGGTTTAGTCAAAGCCACCAGCAGCAGCGTAATCCGCAGCTCGAAGAGCTGGCCCGCACGCTAGCCCGTCAGGTCTCGCTGAACGTCGCCCCGCTGATGCGTACTGAAACGCCGGATGAAAAGCGTATTAAGGCGGTGCTCACGCAGTTGACGGAGAGTAGCCGTATTCTGGACGCAGGCGTGTACGACGAACAGGGAGACCTGATTACGCGCACCGGTGAGAGCGTCAATGTTCGTGATCGTCTGGCGCTCGACGGCAAAAAAGCCGGGGGCTATTTTAACCAGCAGATCGTCGAACCCATTCAGGGAAAAAATGGTCCGCTGGGCTATCTGCGACTGACGCTGGATACCCACACTCTTGCCACTGAAGCCAAGCAGGTGGATAACACCACCAACATCTTACGCCTGATGCTGCTACTGTCACTAGCAATCGGTGTAGTGCTGACCCGCACCTTATTGCAAGGTAAGCGTACCCGCTGGCAGCAATCGCCTTTCCTTCTCACTGCCAACAAACCGGTGCAGGAAGAAGACAACGAGAAGATAGAGTAAAAGCTGTAAAAACTGTAAAACAGAAGGGAAATCAACCATGACAACACTACGCCTGCTTATCTCAGACTCTTACGATCCGTGGTTTAACCTCGCGGTCGAAGAGTGCATTTTTCGCCAGATGCCCGCCACGCAGCGCGTTCTGTTCTTGTGGCGTAACGCCGATACGGTGGTAATTGGCCGGGCGCAAAACCCGTGGAAAGAATGTAATACACGCCGCATGGAAGAAGACAACGTGCGGCTCGCCAGGCGCAGCAGCGGTGGCGGCGCGGTGTTCCATGACTTAGGCAATACCTGCTTTACCTTTATGGCTGGTAAACCGGAATACGACAAAACCATCTCCACCGCGATCGTCCTCAATGCGCTGAATTCGCTGGGCGTAGAAGCTGATGCCTCCGGGCGTAACGATTTGGTGGTGAAAACGCCGGACGGCGATCGCAAAGTTTCCGGCTCTGCTTATAGGGAAACGAAAGATCGCGGATTCCACCACGGCACGCTGCTGTTGAATGCCGATCTCAGCCGCCTGGCAAACTATCTCAATCCCGATAAAAAGAAACTTGCCGCCAAAGGCATCACTTCGGTTCGCTCGCGCGTAGCGAATTTGACCGAGCTGTTACCGGGCATCACTCATCAACAGGTCTGTCAGGCCATCACGGAAGCCTTTTTCGCCCACTACGGCGAACGCGTAGAAGCCGAGATCATCTCCCCAAACAAAGCGCCGGATCTGCCGAACTTCGCCGAAACATTTGCCCGCCAGAGCAGTTGGGAGTGGAATTTTGGCCAGGCGCCTGCTTTTTCACATTTACTGGACGAACGTTTCACATGGGGCGGCGTAGAGCTTCATTTTGACGTCGAAAAAGGCGTGATTACCCGCACCCAAGTCTACACCGATAGCCTCAATCCTGCGCCGCTGGAAGTACTGGCAGAACGACTACAGGGCTGCCAGTATCGCGCCGATATTTTACAGCAGACTTGTGAAGCGCTGCTTGCGGAGTATCCAGATCAGGAAAGCGAGTTGCGTGAGCTGGCTGCTTGGGTAGCAAAGGCCGTGCGTTAAGCGATTAGTGGCGAATTGCCGGATGGCGGCTGCGCCTTATCCGGCCTACAAGACCGCTCCCGTAGGCCTGATAAGCGAAGCGCCATCAGGCATTAATAGCGGCATTCCCGTAGGCCCGGCCAGCGAAGCGCCTCCGGGCCACAACAAAACTTACTCTTTATCGCCCAGCAGAACGGATTCCAGTGCGATTTTGATCATGTCGTTGAAGGTCGTCTGACGCTCAGCGGCAGTGGTCTGCTCGTGGGTACGGATATGGTCGGATACGGTGCAGATGGTCAGCGCTTTCGCACCGAATTCCGCCGCCACGCCGTAGATACCCGCCGCTTCCATTTCCACGCCCAGCACGCCGTATTTTTCCATCACGTCGAACATTTCACCATCCGGAGAGTAGAACAGGTCAGCGGAGAACAGGTTGCCAACGCGAGCGTCTACACCCAGCGCTTTTGCCGCATCAACTGCGTTACGCACCATGTCGAAGTCAGCGATAGCTGCAAAGTCATGATCTTTAAAACGGATACGGTTAACTTTGGAGTCGGTGCAAGCGCCCATACCGATAACCACGTCACGCAGTTTAACGTCCATACGCACAGCGCCGCAGGAGCCTACGCGAATGATTTTCTTCACGCCGAAGTCGGTGATCAGCTCTTTGGTGTAGATGGAGCAGGACGGGATACCCATACCGTGGCCCATTACGGAGATCTTACGGCCTTTGTAAGTACCGGTGAAGCCTAACATGCCGCGAACGTTGTTCACTTCACGAACATCTTCGAGGAAAGTTTCAGCAATATGCTTTGCACGCAGCGGGTCGCCCGGCATCAATACGACGTCAGCGAAATCACCCATTTCTGCATTAATATGTGGAGTTGCCATCTTCAGTTCCTTTTATATTGTTGTTTTTGCCGGGTGGCGGCTGCGCCTTACCCGGCCTACAAAACCGTAGGCCCGGTAAGCGAAGCGCCACCGGGCAATTGCATCAGAGCATATTTTTACCGTAGTCCATCGGCGACGTACCAAAGTAGCTCGCCAGCGTCTGACCGATATCCGCGAAGGTTTCACGGTGACCTAAAGAACCTGGTTTCACTTTCGGGCCGTAAACCAGTACCGGAATGTGCTCACGGGTATGGTCAGTGCCGGTCCAGCTTGGGTCGCAGCCGTGGTCAGCGGTCAGGATCAGAATGTCATCTTCACCCACCAGCTCCATCAACTCAGGCAAACGGCGGTCGAACAGTTCCAGGCCCGCAGCATAACCGGCGATATCGCGACGATGTCCCCAGGAAGAGTCGAAATCAACGAAGTTGGTGAAGACGATGGTCTTATCACCGGCTTCTTTCATCTCTTTGATGGTGGCGTCGAACAACGCGTCCAGACCGGTGGCTTTCACTTTTTTGGTGATGCCGCAGTTAGCGTAGATATCCGCGATTTTACCGACGGAAACCACGTGACCGTCTTTCTCGTCGACCAGTTTCTGCAACACGGTCGGTGCTGGCGGCTCAACGGCCAGGTCGTGACGGTTACCGGTACGCTGGAAGTTACCGGCTTTATCGCCGATAAACGGACGGGCGATAACACGACCGATGTTGTAACCACCTTCGGTCAGCTCTTCACGGGCGATTTCGCACAGCTCATAGAGCTTATCCAGGCCAAAAGTCTCTTCGTGGCAGGCAATCTGGAACACGGAGTCAGCGGAGGTATAGAAAATCGGCTTGCCGGTTTTCATATGCTCTTCACCCAGTTGATCCAGGATCACGGTACCGGAAGAGTGGCAGTTGCCGAGGTAGCCCGGCAGGTTGGCACGTTTTACCAGTTTATCCAGCAGTTCTTGCGGGAAGCTGTTTTCGTGATCGGAGAAATATCCCCAGTCAAACAGAACCGGAACACCCGCGATTTCCCAGTGGCCAGACGGCGTGTCTTTCCCGGAAGAAAGTTCATGCGCCCATGCGTAGGCACCAATCACTTCCGCGTTGCCGTCCATGCCAGCAGCAATTTTACCAGTAGAACCTTCGTGAGCTTTCACCAGGCCCAGACGGGTCAGGTTAGGCAGATTCAGTGGACCTTTGCGACCATTGTCAGCTTCACCTTTCGCACAGGCTTCTGCAATGTGTCCCATAGTGTCTGAACCTACGTCGCCAAAGCGATCCGCATCTTCAGTCGCACCAATACCAAAGGAGTCCAGCACCATAATAAATGCACGTTTCATCTTGTTCTCCATACATCTGCGCCGCAAAAAAGCGATCAGATCAGTATACAGTTATTCGGTAATACGACGATAGACTGTCGGTGTAATTTCTGGCGCTTTATCGTCAAGGCTAATTGCCGCTTTGACCGCTTTCGCCGCTTCCTGCCAGCTGGCTTCGTCTTTGGCGTGGATCACCGCCAGTGGGCGCTGTCCGTCTACGCTGTCGCCCAGACGCGCCATATCGCTAAAGCCAACGCTGTAATCAATGGTGTCCGATGCCTGACGACGACCGCCACCCATGGAAACAACCGCCATTCCCAGCGCACGGGTATCCATCGCGCTGACAAAGCCTTCGGTATCAGCATATACCGCTTTGCTGAGCATTGCCGTCGGCAGGTACTTCGCATAATTTTCGACGAAATCGGTCGGGCCTTTTTGCGCCGCCACCATGCGACCAAAAATCTCTGCTGCTTTGCCGTTATCCAGCACCGTCTGCAATTTCGCACGGGCTTCGGCGTCATCTTTCGCCAGGTTGCCGGAGATCAGCATTTCCACGCACAGCGCCATGGTGACGTCTAACAGACGTGGATTGCGGTATTCACCGGTCAGGAACTGCACCGCTTCGCGGACTTCGACCGCGTTACCTGCGCTGGAGGCCAACACCTGGTTCATATCAGTTAACAGCGCGGTGGTACGTACACCCGCACCGTTTGCCACGCCGACAATCGCTTCAGCAAGGGCTTCAGAAAGCTCGTAGGTCGGCATAAAAGCACCGCTGCCCACTTTCACATCCATCACCAGCGCATCCAGCCCTTCCGCCAGTTTTTTCGCCAGAATGGAACCGGTAATCAGCGGGATGGAATCCACCGTCGCGGTAATATCGCGGGTGGCATAAAAACGTTTATCCGCCGGTGCGAGCGAGCTGGTTTGCCCAATAATCGCCACACCCACGTCTTTAATAATTTCACGGAAACGCGCGTCGTCCGGGAAGATGTCAAATCCAGGAATCGCTTCCAGTTTATCGAGCGTACCGCCGGTATGCCCCAGGCCACGCCCGGAGATCATCGGAATATAGCCGCCGCACGCAGCAACCATCGGGCCTAACATCAGTGACGTTACGTCACCTACACCGCCGGTAGAGTGTTTATCCACAATCGGGCCGTTCAACTGCAGGCTTTTCCAGTCCAGCACGGTTCCTGAATCACGCATTGCCATGGTCAGCGAAACACGCTCAGGCATTGTCATATCGTGGAAAAAAATGGTCATCGCCAGGGCGGCGATTTGCCCTTCAGAGATGGTATTGTCGCGAATGCCATTGATAAAAAAACGAATTTCTTCATCGCTCAGCGCATGACCATCACGTTTTTTACGAATAATTTCTTGTGCGAGAAACACGGTAACCCCCAGGGGAAAAGAGTAGAAGGCCGTTGTAAGCCGGGTAAGCAACGCGCCACCCGGCAGTCGTCTTAATGCCGGATGGCGGCTGCGCCTTATCCGGCCTACGGGCTTAGTAGCTGCTTGCGCTCTTGCCGTCGCCGTGACCCAGCGCTTTCAGCAAGCTAGCCAGCAGGCTGGATGCGCCAAAACGGTAGTGACGAGAATCAGCCCAGTCAGCGCCAAACAGTTCATCGGCAATCGCCAGGAACTGCTGTGCATCTTCTGCAGTACGCACTCCGCCAGCCGGTTTGAAACCTACAGTTTTAGAAACACCCATGTCGCGGATCACTTCCATCATGATGCGTGCGCTTTCCGGCGTCGCATTGACCGGCACTTTACCGGTAGACGTTTTGATGAAATCAGCACCGGCTTTGATGGAGATTTCAGACGCTTTGCGAATCAGTGCTTCTTCTTTCAGCTCACCGGTTTCGATGATCACTTTCAGCAGCACGTTTGCCGCCGCACACGCGTCTTTGCAAGCTTTAACCAGATCAAAACCAATCTGCTCGTTACCGGCGATTAGCGCACGGTACGGGAACACCACGTCAACTTCATCGGCACCGTAGGCGATCGCCGCGCGGGTTTCCGCCAGCGCAATCTCGATGTCGTCGTTGCCGTGCGGGAAGTTGGTGACGGTTGCAATGCGGATGTCCGGCGTACCCTGCTCTTTCAGAGACTTACGCGCAATAGGGATGAAACGCGGATAGATACAGATTGCGGCAGTGTTGCCAACCGGGGTCTTCGCCTGATGACACAGCGCGATCACTTTTTCATTGGTGTCGTCGTCATTCAGGGTGGTCAGGTCCATCAGTTTCAGTGCACGCAGGCTGCTTGCTGTTAAATCGGTCATAACATTCTCCAACGGCATCGCCGTATAAAATTTCACCTTGCGAGTTTGTTAGTATTCTAACATCCGCTCGCTATTACACTTCGATATACATCACAGTTAATGAAAACCACATACAGATTTGCATTACTCTAATGAGATCTACTTCAAATAAATTACCTTTTCTAAAGGGATGCCGTGGCATCAGGCGCATCCGGATCAAAGGTTGTGGCGGCGTTGCTTTCTACAATGGCGTTACACCTTCGGGACAAAAAGGAATCAACGATGCCCACTTCAAGCGAACTCGCGCTGCAACAGCGTTGCCAACAAATCGTGACCAGCCCGGTGCTCAGCCCTGAGCAGAAACGCCACTTTCTGGCGCTGGAAGCTGAAAACGCGCTGCCTTATCCGCAACTACCTGCACAGGCACGTCAGGCGCTGGATGATGGGGTAATCTGCGATATGTACGAAGGTCATGCCCCGTTCAAACCGCGCTACGTTTTACCCGATTACGCGCGTTTTCTGGCCAATGGTTCATCGTGGCTGGAGCTGGAAGGCGCCAGCGATCTTGATGATGCGTTATCCTTACTCACCATCCTGTACCACCACGTTCCGTCAGTGACGTCGATGCCGGTTTATCTCGGCCAGCTCGATGCGCTGCTGCAACCGTATGTTAGAATTCTAACACAAGAAGAGATCGATATTCGAATAAAACGTTTCTGGCGTTATCTCGACAGAACCCTGCCAGACGCGTTTATGCATGCCAATATCGGCCCCGCCGATACTCCAGTTACCCGTGCAATTTTACGCGCAGATGCAGAGTTAAAGCAGGTTTCACCTAATCTGACATTCATTTATGACCCGCAAATCACACCTGACGATCTGCTGCTCAGCGTGGCGAAAAATATCTGCGAGTGCAGTAAGCCACATATTTCCAACGGCCCTGAAAATGATAAAATTTTCACAAAAGGTCAGTATGGCGTCGTCAGCTGTTACAACTCTTTGCCGCTCGCCGGGGGTGGTAGCACGCTGGTCAGGCTTAATCTGAAAGCCATCGCAGAGCGCAGCGCCTCTGTCGATGACTTCTTTACGCGCACTCTACCGCACTATTGCCAACAGCAAATCGCCATCATTGATTCACGATGTGAATTCCTCTATGAAAAATCACATTTCTTTGAGAATAGCTTCCTCGTGCAGGAAGGGTTGATTGATCCCGAACGTTTTGTGCCTATGTTCGGCATGTATGGCCTGGCGGAGGCGGTGAATCTACTGTGCGATAAGGCGGGACAAAATGCGCGCTACGGAAAAGATGAGTTCGCCAATCAGCTTGGCTATCGCATCAGCGCCCAATTGGCGGAGTTTGTCGAAAGCACCCCGGTGAAATATGGCTGGAAGCAGCGCGCGATGCTGCATGCACAGTCGGGGATCAGTTCTGACATCGGCACCACACCGGGTGCACGCCTGCCTTACGGCGATGAACCAGACCCGATCACTCATCTGCAAACCGTCGCACCGCATCACGCGTTTTATCACGCCGGGATCAGCGACATTCTCACGCTGGATGAAACCATCAAGCGCAATCCTCAGGCGCTGGCGCAGCTGTGCCTCGGCGCATTTAAAGCCGGGATGCGTGAGTTTACCGCCAACGTGAGCGGCAACGATCTGGTTCGCGTTACGGGTTACATGGTGCGTCTGTCGGATCTGGAAAAATATCGCGCCGAAGGTTCTCGCACCAACACCACCTGGCTTGGCGAAGAAGCAGCGCGTAATACGCGCATTCTGGAACGACAACCTCGCGTGATTAGCCATGAACAGCAGATGCGCTTCGGTAAGTAAGATTATCCCTTTCTCCTGCGTCGACGGGCCGGGCAGTCGCCTGGCTCTGTTTCTGCAGGGATGTAATCTGCGCTGTAAAAATTGCCACAATCCGTGGACGATGGGACGCTGCAACGACTGCGGGGAGTGTGTGCTGCATTGCCCGCATGAGGCGCTGAGCCTGAGCGCGGGGAAAGTGTGGTGGCAGTCCGATTTGTGTCAGCAGTGTGACACCTGCCTTCATATGTGCCCCCAGCAGGCCACGCCGATGGCGCAGACCATGAGCGTTGATGAGGTGCTGCAGCATATTCGCAAGGCAGCACTGTTTATTGAGGGAATTACGGTCAGCGGCGGCGAAGCGACAACCCAGCTACCGTTTATTGTGGCGCTGTTTCGTGCGATCAAAACCGATCCGCAACTGCAACACTTGACCTGTATGGTCGACAGCAATGGCATGCTGAGCGAAACCGGCTGGCAGAAGCTGCTGCCGGTGTGCGACGGCGTAATGCTGGATTTAAAAGCCTGGGACAGCACGTGTCATCGTCAGTTGACCGGTCGCGATAACACGCTGATTAAACAAAGCATTACCTTTCTGTCCGGGCAAGGGAAACTTGCGGAACTGCGCCTGCTGGTTATCCCTGGTCAGGTGGATTATCTACAGCATATTGATGCGCTGGCGGCGTTTATCAGAGGTTCAGGTGACGTGCCGGTACGGCTGAATGCCTTTCATGCGCACGGGGTGTATGGCGAAGCGAAGGACTGGCCGAGCGCCACGCCGGAGGATGTGGAACACCTGGCGCAAAGATTGCGCGAACGTGGGGTGGATAATTTGATTTTCCCGGCGCTGTACCTGTGATGGCCGGATGCGATGCAATAGCGCCGCATCCGGAATTCAAAAATCAAACAACGCCGTGGTATTACGATACAGCGCGTCAGCGATCACGTCCGCAGGTTCCGGGCGCAGTTCACATAAGACGTCAAAGACTCTGACTACCTGCTCCGGGCGATTAGGCTGCCCCTGAAAGCCGTTGAGCGGCATATCCGGCGCGTCGGTTTCCAGCAACAGCGACTCGAGCGGCAGCTGCGCCATTACTTCGCGGGTTTTACTGGCGCGCGGATAGGTAATGGTGCCGCCCACGCCAATTTTGTATCCCAGTTGTACAAAGCGTTCGGCCTGCTGCACGCTCCCGGAAAACCCATGCACCACGCCTGTTCGTGGCAAAGCATGGCGTTTAAGGTACATCGCCAGCTTGTCATGCGTGCGTCGCGAATGCAGGATCACCGGCAGTTCGTACCGCTTCGCCAGCTTAAGTTGCGCTTCCAGCACCCGCTCTTGCTTGTCGAATTGCGGATCGTCGCGATACAGATCCAATCCAATCTCACCTACCGCCACCAGCTTTTGTGGGCGCTTATCCAGCACCTGTTGCAACTGGTCCAGGCAGTCATCACTATGTTGTTCAATAACAATGGGATGTAAACCAAGCGCGGCAAATAATGGAGGATAATTTTCCGCTAACGCCAGTACACGGGAAAAATTCGCCGCCTGGGTGGCCGGAACGATAATGCTCTGTACACCAACCTCCGCCGCGCGCTGAATGCTGACAGGTTCATCGCCGGTAAACGGCGGGAAATCAAAGTGACAGTGCGTATCGATAAAACGATAACTCACGCCAAATCCTCATTATTAAACGTTGTATCGTTGGCCTGAGGCGCATTGGCCACCACCGGCGCGTGGGCATCGTTGGCCACCGGCGCGGGAGGAACCACCACCGGTCCCGGCACCACAATCTTCGGCGTCTGACGAGACAGCGGCACGTTTTTCCCCAGCAGTTTGCCGACGGTAGCGAGGAAGTAACGACCGCACAGGCGTCCGGTTTTGTAGTCTTCCCGCAAGGCCGGAATACGACTTCCCAACGCCATGCTATGGAGCGGTTTGGGAGGGTAGATCTCAAAGATACGCAGCTTGCCCGGCGGTTTCTCAATAAAGCTCTGAATCGCGCGATAGGTGGCTTCATGGTGCTGCACCAGATTCAACAGTGGTTGCAGGCTGCTTTCGCCCAGCCAGCGTTCCATACGCTTGAACCACTGCGGGGTGTAATACATTTGCGAAGGCACAGTGCGGATAACCACCAGCGTTTTCGCCCCCTGCTTCGCCGCTTCCTGCACGGGAATGGCGTCGCTGACGCCCCCATCCAGGTAATTCACGCCGTCCAGCACAACCCCTGTGCGGTAGAACCCGGGAATCGCGCTGGAGGCACGAATAAGATCGAGCCAGTTTTGCCGGTTCGGCGAAAAATAGCCCGGCGTGTAGTCATCACCCCGACAGGCGCACATATAAAACGCTTTCCCCGCGGCAAACAAGCGCTCAGCGTTGTCCATCGCCAGCGGCATTTGGGACGAGGTCGAATCCACCAGCCAGTCGAGATCGATTAAGTTTCCCCCGCGCACAAAGCGCACCGGGTCAAAAAACTCACGTCGGGTAGTGTAACGCATGATGACTTTACGACCGTAACCGGGCTGGTTACAGAGATAAGCTGAAAGGTTTTGCGCACCAGCGGACGTCCCGTAGAAGAGATCAAAGGGATTGAACTGCGCGCGCATGAATTCATCCAGTACGCCTGCGGTGAAGATGCCTCTTTGTCCCCCGCCCTCGCACACCAGCGCCATACTGCCTGGTTGAAACGGACGTAACGATAACGGCGCGATATTACCGAGCGTGACGGGTATTCTCTGCCCCACCTCTGCCTTCCTGTTGTTTTTGTAATAGGACAACAAAGTAACGCAAATTGCCTGCAGCTAAAACCGTAAAAGCCAGTCCGCTGGACTGGCTCAGTAGCAAGTTATCTTTACGGTTTACGTACTAGGGTCGTTTACGCCCGGTAAACAGGCTGACCAGAAACAGAATGATACCCACCACAAAAACAATTTTCGCTGCGCCTGCAGCGGTACCCGCCAGTCCACCAAAACCCAGTGCAGCGGCAATTAACGCGATAACCAGAAATATGATGCCCCATCGAAACATATGCTTCTCCTTTACCATAGTTAATTTCACCGCTTGATATGAGCGCTCAGGCTACCCATCGGCGATATTTTCAGTGTGGTGCACAATACGCCTCCCGACAAACGTCAGGAGGGCGAATTAAGTCTAATTAGTGAGTTTTGAGATCGTTTTTGACGCTTTTCACGCCATCAATCGCTTTGGCGATGCTCTCAGCGCGATCGCTTTGAGCTTGTGAATCGACAGAGCCTGAAAGTTGCACAACGCCATCGGTGGTCTCAACTTTCACCTTGCGTGAAGGGACAATATCATCGGCCAGCAGCTTCGCTTTTACTTCACTGGTGATTGCCGTATCGCCCGCATAGCCTTTAACGGAGGTTTCTTTACTATCACGCACGTGCAGTTTGTCGCTAACGGAGGTCACACCCTCAACGCCTTTCGCCACTTTCACCGCTTCTTCAGCCTGCGCCTGGCTTTCAACAAAGCCGCTTAGCGTTACTACTTTCTGATCGGTCTTGACGGAAATATCGGTGCTCTTAATGCTATCGTGGTCCACCAGCGCGGCTTTTACTTTCGCGGTGATGGTGCTGTCATCCATGAAATTACCGACTTTGTTCATAGAGCTATCGACTTTCTGCCCCGCACTTTCGACGCCGGATTGCGCTTTATCCGTCGTGGCGTTTTCTGCATAAGCAGAACCCGTTGCAACAGCGGAGGTCAGCATCACGGCCAGCAGCGTTTTAGAAATCTTAAGTCCTGTCATTGTCATCGATGTATTCCTGTATGTTTTGCTAAAAGCCAGGCTCTGCCGTTACACGGCCTGAACCAGCAACTAATTTTGTAAGTGGAATAAATATCAGCAATAGAAGCTGCAACAGGCAGCCTAAAAAGCATTTAACGCCGATATTTATGTCATCACATTGTTAAATATAGTTCAGGATTTCGTGATCGCTGCCCAATTTGACTAAAAAACAGGCAAACAAAAGAAAAACGCGAAGTTTTAAGAACATTCCGCAAGGGATTTAAAAGACAGGGAAAGTTGCAGGGCACGGCGGATACCGTGCCCTGGAAGGTCGATTAGTGTTCGCGTGTTTTACGGAACTGAACGTCCGGGTAACGTTCCTGGGTGAGATTCAGGTTAACCATGGTTGGCGCGATATAGGTGAGGTTATCGCCGCCATCCAGCGCCAGCTGAATTTCGTTCTTACGCTTAAATTCTTCGAATTTCTTCACGTCAGAACATTCTACCCAGCGTGCAGTCGCCACATTGACGGATTCATAAATCGCTTCAACGTTGTACTCGCTCTTCAGACGTGAAACCACCACGTCAAACTGCAGCACACCCACCGCACCAACAATCAGATCGTTGTTGGCGATCGGACGGAATACCTGCACGGCACCCTCTTCTGACAGCTGAACCAGCCCTTTCAGCAGCTGTTTCTGCTTCAATGGATCCTTCAGGCGAATACGACGGAACAGCTCCGGCGCGAAGTTCGGAATACCGGTGAACTTCATCATTTCGCCCTGGGTAAAGGTATCGCCGATCTGGATAGTGCCATGGTTATGTAGACCAAGAATATCGCCCGGATACGCTTCTTCCACATGAGAACGGTCACCGGCCATAAAGGTGAGTGCATCGGAGATCACCACGTCTTTACCAATGCGCACCTGGCGCATTTTCATGCCTTTCTCATACTTGCCGGATACCACACGCATGAACGCCACACGGTCACGGTGTTTCGGGTCCATGTTGGCCTGAATTTTAAACACGAAACCGGTGAACTTCTCTTCTGAGGCTTCGACGACGCGGGTGTCGGTTTTACGCGGCATCGGCGCAGGCGCCCACTCCACTAAGCCATCCAGCATATGGTCAACGCCGAAGTTACCCAACGCGGTACCGAAGAAGACCGGGGTGATTTCGCCCGCAAGGAACAACTCATGGTCGAACTCGTTGGACGCGCCCTGCACCAGCTCCAGCTCGTCACGCAGCTGCTGCGCCAGGTCTTCACCCACGGCAGTATCAAGTTCCGGGTTGTTAAGACCTTTAACAACACGCACTTCCTGAATGGTGTGGCCTTTACCGGTCTGATACAGGTAAGTTTCATCTTTATAAAGGTGATAGACACCTTTGAACAACTTACCGCAGCCAATCGGCCAGGTGATCGGCGCACAGCCGATTTTCAGTTCGTTCTCAACTTCATCCAGCAGCTCCATCGGATCGCGGATGTCACGGTCGAGTTTGTTCATAAAGGTCAGGATCGGCGTATCGCGCAGACGGGTAACTTCCATCAGCTTACGGGTACGATCTTCAACGCCTTTTGCAGCATCGATAACCATCAGGCAACAGTCCACCGCCGTCAGAGTACGATAGGTATCTTCGGAGAAGTCTTCGTGCCCCGGGGTGTCCAGCAGGTTCACCAGGCAGTCATGATACGGAAACTGCATCACAGAAGTGGTAATGGAGATACCACGTTGCTTTTCCATTTCCATCCAGTCAGATTTTGCATGCTGGCTGGAGCCACGGCCTTTTACCGTACCGGCGGTCTGAATGGCCTGTCCGAATAACAATACCTTTTCAGTAATTGTCGTTTTACCGGCATCCGGGTGAGAAATAATGGCAAAAGTGCGGCGTTTGGCCACCTCTTGCAAATAAGGAGACAACGTCATAGTCAAATCTTCTTAGGTAAGCACGGCAACGGGCCGGGCAAGTTGAATACGAAAAATTGCGGCTATTTTACCCATCAACGGGGGGGAGGCAATCAGTGTTTACACAGGAGCTGCTCCAGTTCGCTTAATGACGCTACGGTCCAGGTCGGCTGAATGCCCGCTGGCTGCTCGCGGTGGTGCGTATTTAGCCAGCAGGTGGATAGCCCGGCGTTAATGCCGCCAAGAATATCGGACTCTGCGGTGTCACCCACCATTAGCACGCGAGAACGGTCAGGATTGCCCGCCTGCTCCAGCGCATGGTCAAAAATACGGGAATCAGGTTTTGCCACCCCAACCTGCTCAGAAATCACCAGCAGATCGAAATAATCGCGCAGCCCCGTCCGCTCAAGGCGGATTTGCTGCAACGCGGTAAAGCCGTTAGTAATGATGCCGATTTTCGCTTTATCACGAATCGCATTGAGCAGAGAAACCGCCCCCGGCAACGGCGAGCAGATCTCCGCCATCGCATTGATGAATGCATCATTAAGCTGGCCCGGTTCAACCTTCAGGCGTTCGGCCCAGCTCTGAAAACGGGCATGCTGCAGTTGTAATGAGGTAATCGCGCCGTTTTGGTAATCCACCCACAGCGGTTTATTCACGGCCTGGTAGTCCTGAAAATCTTCAGCGGTAAAGGTAATGCTATAGTCGAGAAACATCCGCTGTAAGCCGGTAAACGAGTCAAATGTAAACAGCGTTTCGTCGGCATCAAAGAAAATCCAGTCCCACTTCTTCATCATTACACCTTGTCTTACATGCTGATTGGCAACGCCATGATGATGGCGTCTTCGTGACCATCGGCCGTTGGATAGTAATTGCGACGGATCGTCGCCTCGTTAAAGCCTAAGCTTTCGTACAGCGCGATAGCGGCCGCATTCGAGGCGCGCACTTCAAGCCACAGCGTCAAAATGCCACGCTTTTCCAGCTCATCGATCAAATGCTCCAACAGCTCACGCCCCAGCCCACGGCGCTGAAAGTCAGGATCGACGGCAATATTGAACAGCGTAGCTTCATCCAGCACGACCTGCGTAATCGCAAAAGCCGCCATCACGTCATCAACCCTCAACTGAAAATTGAGATAGCGATCGCCCTGGTTGCTGGCAAATGTTTTTTCACTCCACGGAAAAGCGTGGGCGCGTTTTTCAATATGAAATGCTGCGGGTAAATCAGTCGGTTCGAGGGAAGAAATCGTGTTCATATGCGCAGATTTGTTGCCATAACGCGGCGCGTGCCGCTGGGTTTTCCCGTAATTCATTAAACGCAGGACTCTCGACCTGAGCGCCCTCCAGCAGCAGCGGCTCTTCGGTTCCCAGCCGCCAGCTATTACAGCGACTGCCTTGCGGCAGCATGGCGACACGGTCAGGCGTCAGTTGTAAAACCTGATCCGGGCTGACGGTTAATGCGCGTAAAATATCGCTCATCAATGGTTCGGTTAGCGCGGGTAACTGTGCAGCAACCATCACCAAACGGACATGCGCAGGAATGGAAATCGCGATCTCGCCCTGCAGTGCGCCAGGACGACGCAACGACCACTGCGTAATGCCCAGTTGCTGTAACTGCCAGTCTCGTCGGGATGTCATAGCGAAACACTCCTGTCTATCAGGGGCGCAAATATAGCAAATTTGTCGAATCCGTGCCATCAAACAACTATAATCCCCCGCTGTACAATTTAAGGAGCATTCCATGTCTGCTTTTACCCCGGCAAGTGAAGTCTTGCTGCGCCACAGTGATGATTTCGAACAAAGCCGTATTCTGTTTGCCGGTGATTTGCAGGATGACCTGCCTGCCCATTTTGAAAGCGCCGCCAGCCGAGCGCACACTCAGCAACTTCACCACTGGCAGGTGCTTAACCGCCAGATGGGCGACAACGTCCGCTTCAGCCTCATCGCGCAGGCCGATGACGTTGCCGATAGCGATACGCTGATCTACTACTGGCCGAAGAATAAGCCGGAAGCCCAGTTCCAGTTGATGAACATTCTGTCGCTGTTACCGGTTGGCACCGATATTTTTGTTGTCGGTGAGAATCGCAGCGGCGTACGTAGCGCAGAGCAGATGCTGGCCGAATACGCACCGTTAAACAAAGTCGACAGCGCACGTCGCTGTGGCCTGTACCACGGTCGTCTGGAAAAACAGCCGGTCTTTGATGCAGAAAAATACTGGGATGAATACCAGACAGAAAATCTGACCATCAAAACGCTGCCGGGCGTCTTCAGCCGTGACGGCCTGGATGTTGGCAGCCAACTGCTGCTCTCCACGCTGACGCCGCACACCAAAGGCAAAGTGCTGGATGTCGGCTGTGGCGCAGGCGTTCTCTCCGTCGCCTTGGCCAGCCACTCGCCGAAAGTGCGCTTAACCCTGTGCGATGTTAGCGCCGCCGCCGTTGAAGCAAGCCGCGCAACGCTTGCAGCCAATGGCATTGAAGGTGACGTCATCGCCAGTAACGTCTTTTCTGACGTAACGGGCCGATTTGATATGATCATCTCCAACCCACCGTTCCACGACGGAATGCAGACCAGCCTTGATGCCGCGCAAACGCTGATTCGCGGCGCCGTGCGTCATCTGAACAGTGGCGGTGAACTGCGTATCGTGGCAAACGCCTTCCTGCCTTATCCGAAGGTTCTGGATGAAGTGTTTGGCTTCCACGAAGTTATCGCGCAGACCGGGCGCTTTAAGGTCTATCGCACCATCATGACGCGCCAGGCGAAAAAAGCCTAACCGCTGTAGGCCAGATAAGGCGTTTACGCCGCCATCTGGCGTGACACCGAGCAACGCCGGATGGCGCTATCGCTTATCCGGCCTGCATAAAACGCCAAAGCAGAAGAAACGCCTTTTTTTTCGGCAATCACGTTAAGTTCGATAATTAACAGTTGACGCCCTGCATAAAATCTCTAGAATTCGCCTCCGTGGTAACGATACTTTTTGAGTGTCGATGGTATGCGAAGGTGGCGGAATTGGTAGACGCGCTAGCTTCAGGTGTTAGTGTCCTTTCGGACGTGGGGGTTCAAGTCCCCCCCCTCGCACCATAATCCACGTTGATATTGCTCGCACTGGGCGAAGGTGGCGGAATTGGTAGACGCGCTAGCTTCAGGTGTTAGTGTCCTTAGGATGTGGGGGTTCGAGTCCCCCCCCTCGCACCAACGAGGCGATATCAAACAAATAAGATGACTGTGCGAAGGTGGCGGAATTGGTAGACGCGCTAGCTTCAGGTGTTAGTGTCCTTAGGATGTGGGGGTTCGAGTCCCCCCCCTCGCACCAATTATCTTATTTCCCTCTCGATTTCCTTCTCTAGTTTTGTTCATCCCTGATTCCAGTTCATTATTACCAGAACAATGCCACCAATCAGCGCCGCGCATGAAGGTAACAAAACAAAGTGCCGTAAACGCTTGTGGTACAACATGAGCGAAGTCAGTAGTAATCCTAATACAATCATCACCTTCCATACGTAGACCGACAGCTCGCTATATGCCATCCCGGCAATCAGCATTCCCGGCAGCAGAACACCCCATCCACTGCCCAGCGTACGTTGCAACATGATTCCACCTATGACACTGATAATGATAACCAATATCATATGATAAAATTTCTCATTTGTCAGCCGTGAAGCACTATCAATTATATGAGTTTTACTTAACGATTGATGACATGAATAACCCAAGGTGATAAATTGCTCACCGGTTAGCTCTTCAACTAAAAACAATAAAAACCTCTGCGAATGATACCCCGTTCGTTATTTGTTTTATTTACCAACACACCTTCGTACATTGCAGATAACTAACAATATTTACCTATGACAGTACAATCCTGGCGAACTCTGCGCACCAAAAAATACCAACTCTCTTTACGACTGTTTCTGCTGCTCAACGCAGTCTCCGCGCTGTTTACGCTTTTTTTCCCACTGTTTGCGGTCAAAGCCTTATCAGTATCGGCGTTGCTGATACTGGTGATGAGTACACTGCTGCTGGTATGGCATGGGAAATACGCAGATAAAAGAATTAATCTCCCTTTTATTTCAATCGTTTTTGGCTTGTTATGGGCGTTACACATATTATTGAAATATAATGCTTTAGGTCAGAATGATTATTATTTCCTGTTAATAGCGCTTCTCAGCGTACTGTTTATTGGCTCTATCGCTTTTGCCAATAATATCATCGCGTTTACGCTCCACTCACTCCCCTCCGTCGCCGTTTGTTTATGGCTTAACGGCAGCGAGCATGGTTTGCGGATTTTCTATTTTATGGCGCTGCCTATGGCCGGTATCGCCATCCAGCATGTGATACAAAAGCGCTACGATGGGTTCGCTCAGCAACTGATGTACAAACTGCTGGAAGAACGAGAAACCCTGAACGGGCTCAGCATGCTCGACCCGCTAACCGGTTTGTATAATCGTCGGGGGCTGCAACACCGGCTCGATACGCTGTTGGCCCTAAGTAATTCGAGACACTTCGTTCTTCTGCTGGATATCGACCATTTCAAATCCTATAACGATCATTACGGACATATGATGGGCGACCAGGCGTTGATCCGTGTTTCTGCCGCCATCCGAGACTCCGTCCGCTCCAGGGATGTGGTGGCGCGTTTTGGCGGTGAAGAGTTTATGATTTTGCTGACCGCAGTCGATCCACAGCAGGCCCAGGCTGCCGCCGAACGTATCCGCCAGAAAGTGTACGACCTTAAAATCCCTCACATGTTTAATGAGAGCGTGGCAACCAACGTAACCGTCAGTATCGGCATTGCACCTCTGGTCGAACAGGATATTGATGCTGCTATTGCCAAAGCGGATAAAGCCCTTTACGAGGCCAAGAATCTTGGGCGTAACAATACTCTGGTCAGCGATGAGCTACGGGTAAACTGCCCTTCTACCTGAGCTTTCTGTGCGGTGCCACCCGAGATGGCGACAAAGATCTTGCTATCGCCTAACACCAATTATAGGATTAGCAATCATTATCATTAAGATTAACATCCTTGTATCGACATGGCTTATCGTTCCGCACCGATCGTTGAAGATGTCATCTGGCGTAGCCATCTCCCCTCAGAGATGCCCTCGCTGGCTGCTGCCGTACGCGCAACGATAGCCAAAACTCGCGAGCACTTGCTGGACTTCATTCGTCTTGACGAAACGCCTGTGCCAGGTGCAATGACGCTGCATGAATGGACGCAACCGACGACGCTAAGTTCATTGCTCGCTGTTTATTCAGACCATATCTATCGCAACCAGCCCACGCTGCCCCGCGAAAATAAGCCCCTGATATCTCTTTGGGCGCAATGGTATATCGGCCTGATGATGCCTCCGTTAATGGTGGCCCTGCTGACGCAAAAAGAGGCTATAGACGTCTCTCCTGAACACATGCACGTAGAATTCCACGAAACGGGCCGAGCAGCCTGCTTCTGGATCGATGTCCATCAGGATCATCTGGCTACAGCCCTGTCTCCTCAACAACGCATGGAAACGCTGATTCTCTCAGCGCTAACGCCGGTTGTGCAGGCGCTGGAAGCAACGGGTGAGATCAACGCAAAGCTTATCTGGAGCAACACCGGATACTTAATTCACTGGTATTTAACGGAAATGAAGCCGTTGTTAGGTGAAGAACTGCTGACCACGCTGCGCCAGACCTGCTTTTTTGAGAAACAACTTTCCTGCGGTCAGGATAATCCTCTATGGCGTACCGTTGTTCCGCGTGAAGGGCTGTTAGTGCGCAGAACCTGCTGCCAACGCTATCGCCTGCCTGACGTTCAGCAATGCGGAGACTGCACGCTGAAGTAAGCGAGGAGCCGTAGCCCCTCGCCAGATATTTATGCAACCTGCTGGTTTTCCTCTTCCATACGCTGCGCTTCTTCTTTTTCCTGCGCTAATAACTGCTTTTCGTAGACCTTAAAGAACGGGAAGTAGATAACGGCCGATACCAGCGCCAACAGCACCACCAGGATAGCCGCACGATAATCCCAACCTAACGCCCATGCGGCGCCAACCGGTGCCGGGGCCGTCCATGGAACCACTGAAATTACCCGCCCAATTAAATCCAGTTTCATCGCCGCCCACGCCAGTACCGCATTCACCATCGGAGCCAGCAGGAAGGGGATAAAAAACACCGGGTTCATGACAATCGGCGTACCAAATATCACCGGTTCGTTAATATTAAAAATGCTGGGGACCACGCTCAGACGCCCAATCGAGCGTAGATGAGCTGAACGACTCCGCAGATAGCAAATCACCAACCCCATCGTCGCGCCGGAACCACCAACCACAATGAAGAACGTCCAGAACGCTTCCATAAAGATATGCGGCAACGGCGCACCCTGCGCCAGCGCCGACTGGTTCATCCCGAGATTGGTGAGCCAGAACATTTGCAGCATTCCCGACACAATAGCCGCGCCGTGAATACCGGCAAACCACAGCAGATGGCCGATCAATACCGCCAGCAGGATCGCCGGGAGAGAATCTGCAGCCGACACCAGTGGTTTGAAAATGGCCATAATGGCCTGCGGGATCAGCATGTCAAACTGCGACTGTATCACCAGGCTTAGCGGGTACAGCGTTAACACCACCACCAGCACCGGGATCAGCAGATCGAAAGAGTTTTTGATCATCGGAGGCACCTGATCGGGTAAACGGATGCCAATGTTGTGCGCCTTCAGGAAGCGCATCATTTCAACGCAGTAAATGGCTACCAGGATGGCGGTGAAAATCCCCGTTCCTCCCAGACTATCAACCGGCATCGTGCCTTTGGTTTTTGGCGCGGCAATCAGCAAAAAAGCCATGATTGATAGCATCGCACACATAAACGGATCTAACTGATGCGACTTCACATAGTGCTTGCCCAGGTTATAAGCAATAGCCGCACATATGTAGACCGACATGATCCCCATCGTCATATCAAACGGTGTGAGGATTTGGCCTTCAAACTGTTTTGCCAAATCCAGCCACACACGGGCGAATCCCCAGGTGGTATCCGGAGAAAACGGCGGATAGGCAAAAACCAGCAGAAAAGAGCCTACAATCATAAAAGGCATCGCCGAAATAAAACCGTCACGAATAGCCATGACATGACGTTGTGAAGAGATGCGCCCGGCAACAGGGCTAACATAGTTTTCAACAAAGCGGAAAATCACGTTAAACACAGCATGGTTAGTGGACATAGCCGTTCTCCCGTTGTGCAAAACCTTGCAACCGTGTTGGCATCAACACCACCACGTAAATCCCATTACCACTTTTCGCAACCGTGCCGGGGGGAACACAAGCACTACCGCTATTCGAGTTAAGTTTCATAGATGGCTCTTATTATGTGATACAGAGGAAGTGACAACTTCAGTATTAATCGTCATTTCAGCATTCTGCAACCGGTTACTGTAACCGGTTTCTTTGATTGTGAAGACGATCGAAAAACTGCTAATGTTGCTATATTGTTACAATAAAATATTTACAGTGCGGTTGCCCCTATGACAAATTACATCCTGCATGTTTTCTGCTGTGAAGGGTTATCTGTAAGCGATAGGGAGAGAAGAATGAGTTTGCAATCAGTACGTCAATTCCTGGCGCAACATGCACCAGATATTGAGATTATCGAATTAGATCAGAGCACAGCAACCGTTGATCTGGCAGCAAAAGCCCATAACGTTGAACCTGGCCAGATAGCGAAAACACTTTCGCTAAAGGTGAAGAACGACATCATCCTGGTCGTGGCAAAAGGTGATGCCCGACTGGATAATAAAAAGCTAAAGAGTACGTTCGGTGCCAAAGCCCGTATGTTGAGTAGCGATGAGGTCGTGAGCGCGACGGGGCATCCCGTTGGCGGCGTTTGCCCCTTCGGATTAGAAACACCGATTTCAGTGTACTGTGATGTTTCTCTGAAGCACTACGCTGAAGTGTTGCCTGCCGCAGGTGCCATCCACAGCGCGGTTCGCATCACGCCTGAGAGGATGGCTGAACTGACTTCTGCCACCTGGGTTGACGTGTGTCAGTAATGCTTCACGCGCCAAATCGGCGACCAAACCCGGCACAAAGCACGTCAACGTTGCCTGTCACGAAGCCGCCTGCATAAAAGGCGCTGGCTCGCCAGCACGCAGGTACAGCAGGATATCGGCAGCATCCAGTAACCCGGCATCTGAGCTTACTCCCAGTTTGGACATCACATTAAATTTGTGTGCCCGAATGGTTTTAATGTTCCGTTCAAGCTGAGCGGCAATCTGTGGCATCGAATAGCCATTTGACATAAAGCGCAGTATTTCTCGTTCTGTCGGACTGAGCATGCGGCTTTGATTAATATACCAATGGTTTTTCGTGCTTTCGGTTCCTCGGCTTGGGCTGCTTAACGCCGTTAATAAAGCGTCCTGTAGCACCGTTAACGAAGAAGCTTTACTCACAACGCCATCCAGCGGCAAGGGGGACAAGGAGCCAATTAAACGCGCTTCAGCGTCATCATCGGCAATCACCACGCGGCGAATCCGTGGAAAATTTATCGCCAGTTCCGTTAAATAGGCCAACCCAGCTCTGCGATCGCTTCTGATTGCAGAGAGAGAAAAAATAACTGCCGAAAACGACATCTTTAACATTGCCTGACTAAAAGTGGGCTGGCTAGAAAAGAGATGAAGTTTATATTGGTCATCTGGCATGGTATTAAATAAACTATTAATACCTACACTGCTCATTGTACACTTTTCTACCAGTGCAACGTTTCTTTTGATGATTCGGCTTTCCATTCCGTGGTTTCTCCATAAACTGAAGGTAAATTAAGTTCTCGCGATCCTTGAGAACTATTTATCCAGGCATACATTTCTGCATTGCTATTTATCGACAAGCGACGCATAGCGCTATTCTTTTGGGCACTGATTGTTTTATTGCTTTTCTTCAGCAACATCGCAATCTGATTAATTCCCCAGCCTTTCCCAAGGAGGCGCAGCACTTTCCTTTCAGAGAGAGTGAGGACTATTGAGCGCGCGCTATGATCTAACAATTGCGGCATGGCAGGTGGAGAAAGTAGTGTCTTACTTATTCTTTCTGCTCGCGCATTTCCTGCGTGAATGACGCTCACTAAACTTTCTATCGGCTCTGCATCAGAGAGCAGCGAACTGACAGGACACATCAGTAGCTCAATAGCCAAAGGATAAAAAATACGAGAGACGAGAAAGACCCAGTGAATATCACGGTATTGAGATAATAAAGAATAATATTGTTCGCAGACTGAACGAGGATAATTGCAGTCTCCAGTTAAATCAGCAATCACCAAATCAGCGTACCGTAGTTGTAATAATGTTAGTTCTTCAACAGAACAACAGTATGTAAGTTCGTAATCGGCAAACTGCGCCTGTATTATACCTTTAAGCCCGGTCTGTATAATCGGCGATTTACTAATAATAATTGCGTTTTTGCAGCGTCCTTGCAACATATCCCCTCCACACTCACCAGTCCGTAATCGTACTTAATTCAGTTCTCCCGAATAAATTAATAGCCATTAATTCACGGGAAAATACTCCGAACAATAAACGGGGTGAATTGCTTATCCTTGGCGTTTATTAAAATAAAAGTATTGGCACTACAATCCAGATAAAGCCAAACTGTCAAGCTATTATTACATGATTACGCATAAATACGTTATTTGTAAAATTAAAATAACTACAATAGATCGTTAGCATGGCTTATGTATTTGCCATCCGGGTAAATAACGCTACATTACAGTCATGCGCCCTCTCATACCTCGGCGAGTGGGGAGTGTTAATATGCCATAACCGTATCGTCGGTGTCTTTTTTCGACACAAAGATTGATCTTAGCCAGAGCCAGCGGGCTCATGCTTCATGATAAAAGTAAACATTCGTCACTCAAAGAGATCCTTATCAGTCAGAGCGAACCATGCAAACAGAGCAGTCGTCACAGCGAACGGTTACACGGTTATGTATTCAATGCGGTCTTTTTTTACTTCAGCATGGGGCAGAAAGCGCGCTGGTTGACGAGCTATCCACCCGCCTCGGGCTGGCGCTTGGCATGGATAGTGTAGAAAGCGCTATCTCCTCTAACGCTATCGTCCTGACCACCATTAAAGACGGGCAATGCCTGACATCAACGCGAAAAAATCAGGATCGCGGCATTAATATGCACGTCGTGACGGAAGTGCAGCACATTGTCATTTTGGCGGAACATAAACTGCTGGATGTTAAAGGCGTAGAGAAACGCTTTAGCCAGATTAAACCACTGCGCTATCCAAGATGGCTGGTCGCCCTGATGGTCGGTTTATCCTGCGCCTGTTTTTGTAAACTCAATAACGGCGGATGGGATGGTGCGGTGATCACCTTTTTTGCCAGCATGGTGGCGATGTATATCCGCCAGATACTGGCATCCCGGCATTTACATCCGCAAATCAATTTTTGCATCACCGCCTTTGTGGCGACCACCATTTCAGGTTTGCTGCTGACGTTGCCGACCTTTAGCAATACTCCGACTATCGCTATGGCCGCCAGCGTGCTACTGCTGGTTCCGGGCTTTCCGTTGATCAACTCCGTCGCGGATATGTTTAAGGGACACATTAATACCGGACTCGCTCGCTGGGCTATTGCCAGTCTGCTTACGTTGGCGACCTGTATTGGCGTGATCGTGTCGATGACCTTATGGGGGCTGCGCGGATGGGCGTGATCGATTTCATACTGGCGCTGATGCAGGATATGATCCTGTCGGCGATCCCGGCGCTTGGCTTTGCCATGGTATTCAATGTCCCCCATCGGGCGCTCCCATGGTGCGCATTACTCGGCGCACTCGGTCACGGCTCACGAATGGTGATGATGACCGCAGGGTTTAATATTGAATGGTCAACATTTATGGCGTCGCTGCTGGTCGGCTGCATTGGGATCCAGTGGTCGCGCTGGTATCTGGCGCATCCGAAAGTCTTCACCGTCGCGGCAGTGATCCCCATGTTTCCCGGGATCTCCGCCTACACCGCCATGATCTCAGCAGTAAAAATCGGCCATTTCGGTTACAGCGAAGTGCTGATGATTACCCTGCTGACCAACTTCCTGAAAGCCTCATCGATTGTCGGTGCGCTCTCCATCGGTCTGTCCGTGCCAGGATTATGGCTGTATCGCAAACGTCCACGCGTTTAACGGTGCACTTTCTTTAATACTGTGCAGAGAGGGGAATCTCCCCTCACCTGCTGCTCTCCTTCTTCTCTGTGTTACTATAAAAGCAGTCCCCTTCTCGGTTGTTGTTCAGTATTGAGAAACATTATGCCCTGCAAAATTTTGACGCCAGACGTCACGAGCATTGACGCCTTATTACACGATCACCACGCTGTGCTGGCCAAGTCTGCGGGTGGCGCCGTAGCCGTATTCGCTAACAATGCACCAGCGTTTTACGCGGTGACGCCTGCGAGACTGGCTGAGCTGTTGGCGCTTGAGGAGAAACTGTCACGCCCGGGAAGCGATGTGACATTGGATGATCAATTTTATGAAGAGCCGCAAACCGCTCCCGTTGCCGTGCCAATGGGGAAATTTGCGATGTACGCGGCCTGGCAGCCTGATGCCGACTTTCAGCGTCAGGCCGCTTTATGGGGCGTAGCGTTGCGAGAGCCGGTTACTGCTGAAGAACTGGCCTCATTTGTTGCCTACTGGCAGGCTGAAGGCAAAGTCTTTCACCATATTCAGTGGCAGCAAAAACTGGCGCGCAGCATTCAGATTGGACGGGCCAGCAATGGCGGAATGCCAAAGCGCGATGTGAACAGCGTCAGTGAACCTGACAGCCACATTCCACCGGGTTTTAGAGGATAACGATGAAAAACGTTGGCGACCTGATGAAACGTCTGCAAAAAATGATGCCACCTAATGTCGAGCCCGCCTTTAAAACGGGCGAGGAGCTGCTGGCATGGCAAAAAGAGCAAGGTGAAATTCGTGCCGCAGCGCTGGCCCGCGAAAACCGGGCCATGAAAATGCAGCGCACATTCAACCGATCCGGTATCCGTCCGCTGCATCAGAACTGTTCGTTCGAAAACTATCGGGTAGAGTGCGAAGGTCAGATGAACGCCCTGAGCAAAGCCCGCCAATACGTTGAAGAGTTTGACGGCAACATCGCCAGCTTTATCTTCTCCGGCAAACCCGGCACCGGCAAAAACCATCTGGCCGCCGCCATCTGCAACGAACTGCTATTGCGCGGCAAGTCGGTACTGATCATTACCGTGGCCGATATCATGTCGGCGATGAAAGAAACGTTCAGCAATCGTGAAACCAGCGAAGAACAGCTACTCAACGATCTGAGCAATGTGGATCTGCTGGTGATCGACGAGATCGGCATGCAGACCGAATCCCGCTATGAAAAAGTGATTATTAATCAAATTGTCGATCGCCGTTCATCCTCAAAACGTCCGACCGGCATGTTAACTAACAGCAATATGGATGAAATGAACAAGCTGTTGGGCGAGCGCGTGATGGATCGTATGCGCCTTGGCAACAGCCTGTGGGTCATTTTTAACTGGGAAAGCTACCGTAGTCGGGTCACCGGTAAAGAGTATTAACGTATTAGGACCACTCCTAAGACTGCCAGCGCTATACTGCGCTGAAAAGGCATAACACGAGTTGCATATAATGATGAAAACTACCAAACGTCTGCTGTGCTGTGCGCTTGCCGCCAGCACGCTCATCTCCACCAGCGTTTTCGCTGCCTCCTGGCAGGACTCGCTCTCCAGCGCGGCCAGTGAGCTGAGCAAACAAAGCTCCGGCTCGCAAAGCAGCTCGTCGCTCTCTTCCCTGACCAGCCTGCTGAATGGCAGTAATCAGTCGTTGACCTCCAGCAGCATGAATAACGCCGCCGGGATCCTGGAATATTGCGCGAAACAGAAGCTGGCCTCGGTCACCGACACGCAAAACGTCAAAAACCAGGTGCTGGATAAACTGGGGCTCAGTGCTCCTGAGCAGAAGCAAGACACCAACTATATGGACGGGATTCAGGGTCTGCTCAACGCCAAAGATGGTCAACAGCTGGACCTGAACACGATTGGCAACAGCTCGCTGGCGAAACAGGTTAAAACCAAGGCCTGCGATCTGGTGTTAAAACAGGGCATGAACTTCATTTCCTGACGCACGACACGCCGCGTATAACCTGCGCGGCATCTATTTATTTCCGCCAATGCATTCACATTTCAAATAAATAGTAATTCCCCACAAAAACGCGCATATCTAAACCAATTCTGAATAACAACGTAATTTAATGTCACTACAATTGCAGCAATGTAACAACGCTATTACATTGTGCTTTCCCCCTAATGATTAGCCTGCCAGGCATGTGCCCGGTTTACTGAGGATCGACCGTTGTCAGAATTAATCTCCATCACTCTGTTTCTCGCTTCAGTGCTGATTTACGCCTGGAAAGCGGGTCGCAACACCTGGTGGTTTGCCGCCACGTTATCGGTGCTGGGGATTTTTATTGTTCTGAATATCACGCTGTACGCCAGTGACTATTTCACCGGCGACGGGATCAATGACGCGGTACTCTACACGCTGACCAACAGTCTGACCGGCGCGGGGATTGGAAAATATATTTTGCCGGGGGTCGGCATCGCGCTGGCGCTGACGACGGTTTTTGTCGCGCTCGGTTGGATCCTGCGCCGCCGTCGCCATCACCCGCATCATGTGGGTTACAGTCTGCTGGCCCTGCTGCTGGCGCTGGCCTCCGTTGACGCCAGCCCGGCGTTTCACCAGATAACCGAACTGGTGAAGTCGCAGTCGCGCGATGGCGATCCGGATTTCACGACGTATTATAAAGAGCCGTCGAAAACCATTCCCAACCCGAAGCTGAACCTGGTGTATATCTACGGTGAGAGCCTCGAGCGCACCTATTTTAATAACGACGCGTTCCCGGATCTGACCCCGGAACTCGGCGCGTTAAAAAATGAAGGTCTGGATTTCAGCAATACCATGCAACTGCCGGGTACCGATTACACCATCGCTGGCATGGTCGCCTCCCAGTGCGGTATTCCGCTGTTTGCGCCATTTGAAGGCAACGCCTCGGCGTCGGTCTCAAGTTTCTTCCCTAACAATATCTGTCTGGGCGATATCCTGAAAAACTCCGGCTATCAGAACTACTTTGTGCAGGGTGCCAACCTGCGCTTTGCCGGCAAAGACGTGTTCCTGAAATCTCACGGCTTTGACCATCTGTACGGTGCGGAAGAGTTAAAAAGCGTGGTGGCAGACCCGGCCTATCGTAACGACTGGGGCTTCTACGACGATACCGTGCTGGACGAAGCATGGAAAAAATTCGAAGAGCTTTCGCGCTCGGGCCAGCGTTTTTCACTGTTTACCCTGACCGTGGACACCCATCATCCGGATGGATTTATCTCACGTAGCTGCAACCGTAAACGTTATGACATCGACGGGAAGGCCAACCAGTCGTTCAGCGCGGTCAGCTGCAGCCAGGAAAACATTGCCGAATTTATCAATAAAATCAAAGCATCGCCGTGGTTTAAAGATACCGTTATCGTTGTTTCTTCCGATCATCTGGCGATGAACAACACCGCATGGAAGTATCTGAACAAGCAGGATCGTAACAACCTGTTCTTCGTGCTGCGCGGCGACCAACCGCAACAGGACACGCTGGCGGTAAAACGTAATACGATGGATAACGGCGCAACGGTACTGGATATTCTCGGCGGCGATAACTTTATCGGTCTTGGCCGTAGCAGCTTGTCGAGCGAATCCGTGTCGGAAGTATTCCTGAACATTAAAGAAAAAATGCTGGCGTGGAAGCCCGATATCATTCGCCTGTGGAATTTCCCGAAAGAGATGAAAGAGTTCACCGTCGACCAGGACAAAAATATGATCTCCTTCTCCGGCAGCCATTTCCGCTTGCCGTTGCTTTTACGGGTATCGGACAAACGCGTCGAGCCGCTGCCGGAAAGCGAATACTCGGCCCCGCTGCGCTTCCAGCTGGCGGATTTCGCCCCGCGCGATAACTTTGTCTGGGTCGATCGCTGCTACAAAATGGCGCAACTATGGGCGCCGGAGCTGGCACTTTCTACCGACTGGTGCGTTTCACAGGGTCAGTTAGGCGGGCAGCAAATTGTGCAGCACGTCGACAAAGCCAAATGGAAAAGTAAAACCGTATTTAAAGATACGGTGATCGACATGGAGCGCTACAAAGGTAACGTCGATACGCTGAAAATTGTCGATAACGACATTCGCTACAAAGCAGATAGCTTCGTTTTCAACGTGGCGGGCGCGCCGGAAGAGGTGAAACAATTTAGCGGTATTTCACGCCCCGAATCCTGGGGACGCTGGTCCAATGCGCAGCTCAGCGAAGAAGTAACGATTGAGTACAAAGCCCCGCTACCGAAGAAATTCGATCTGGTCATTACCGCGAAAGCCTTCGGCGACAATGCCAATCGTCCGATCCCCGTGCGCGTTGGCAACGAGGAACAGACGCTGGTGTTAGGCCATGATGTCAGCACCACCACCTTGCATTTTGATAATCCGTCGGACGCCGATACGCTGGTGATTGTCCCGCCCGATCCGGTTGCCACCAACGAGGGCAATATTCTCGGCCAATCGCCGCGTAAGCTGGGGATCGGGATGGTTGAAATCAAAATAGTGGCTGCTCAGGGATAAAAAAAACAGCGCCCAACACCACACCGGGCGCTGCATGGCAACCTTATTCCAGACCGTTCACCGCCTGGCGTATACCCTGCACCAGAATCATCTCCAGGTTGGCCGTCACCTGCCCGGCAAGCCCAGGTAACAACGTCAAATCCTCTCCCCAGTGCGCCGCATCGCCAAGCACTGCATCCACCAGTTCACGCAGCGTTAAATCATTGCCAACTCGCGGCCACAGGCTGGCATAGAGGCTTACCCACTGCTCATCATCCTGTATCGGATAGCGTTCCCCGTTACGCTCTGCGCGATAAAACGCCAGCAGCGCAGCGAGGGCAAACGTTAACCGCACTGGCCAGCGCCCATTTTGCTCACCCGCCAACAGTTGCGGCAAAATTCGGGTGCGGAATTTAGTCATTCCGTTAAGCGCAATGGAAAGCAACTGGTGGCGAATGTAGGGGTTCTGAAAACGCCCGCTCACCGCGTCGGCAAATTCTCGCAGTTCGTCCGCCGGGAGATCCAACACCGGAATAATCTCCTCACTAATCGCCCGCTCGACAAAGCGGCGGATATCAGCATCCTGCATCGCCTCGCCAACGGTCTCCAACCCGCACAGCCACGCCACCGGCACCAGCGCCGTATGCGCGCCATTGAGAATAGCGACTTTGCGCTCTTTGTACGGTTTGATATCGCTCACTACACGGATATTCAGCGGACACTGCGCCAGCTTCAGCTCCTCTGCCAGCCACTGCGGCCCCTGGATCACAAACAGGTAAAAATGCTCCGCGGTATCGAGAAACGCATCGTGATAGCCAAGTGTAGCCTCCAGCGCAGCGGCTTCTTCGCGCGGGTAGCCGGTGACAATACGGTCAACCAGCGTGGAACAGAACGTGTTTGCCGTCTCCACCCAGTCGGCAAATGCCGGAGGAAGCTGCCACTCCTGCGCATACCGCAGCACCAGGGATTTGAGCGCCTCACCGTTATAGTCGATAAGCTCGCACGGAATAATTACCCAGCCCTTATCCACCGCGCCCTCAAAGTGGTTAAAGCGCTCCATCAGCAGGCGCGTCAGTTTGGCCGGAAAGCTCACCGGCGGCGCATCATCCACACAGTCTGCCGCGTGATAGCTAATTCCGGCTTCGGTAGTATTTGAAAACACAAAACGGATATCTGCATTGTGCGCCAGCGCCAGATACGCCGCGAAATCCTGGTACGGGTTGATTTCGTTATTCACCGACCGGATAAGCCGCGCCTCACTCACCGCCTCACCCTGCTCGTTTAGCCCGCGAATAAGCGTGGTATACAGCCCGTCCTGGGTATTCAGCGACGGCGGGAAATCGGTATTAATTGGCCGAACGATAGTCACGCCAGCGTTCAGATCGGTATGCTCGTTGAGGATATCCAGTTGCCAGTCGACAAACGCCCGCAGAAAGTTACCTTCTCCAAACTGGATCACACGCGTTGGGTAGCTGGCTCCCGGAAAATCACGTCGATTCAATGTTTTCATCCTGTTTTCCCTCTCAGAACGTGATCACGCCTTTAATCAGTTCACGGTTGTTGATTACATCCCGCTCGTAGATTTCAGCCAGTGTGGCAAACGCGTAACGGTGCGTAAGCATCATGTCGGCGGTCAATTTGCCTTCCGACATCAGGCGGCCCACTTTGGCGAAATCTTCCGGCGTGGCGTTGCGACTGCCCATCATGGTGGTCTCTTTCTTGTGGAACTCAGGGTCAGAGAACTGCAAATCGCCTTTAAACAACCCAACGAAAACGATGCTGCCACCATGACGAATCAAATTCACCGTGTTATTCATCGCATGCTGATTCCCCGTGGCATCAATCACCTTTTGCGCCAGCGAACCGCCAAACTGAGCGCGCAGCTGCGCATCAAAATCTTCAGCGGATGGGTCGATAACCGGAAGTCCCAGGCGGGAAACCACATGGTCTCGGCGTGCGGGACTGGTATCGGCGACCACCACCTGTGCGCCATCGGCTTTGGCTATCGCTGCAGCCCCTAGGCCAATCGGACCAGCGCCGACCACCAGCACCTGCTCACCCGGCGCCACCGCCGCCCGGCGTACCGCATGCGCGCTGATGGCATAAGGCTCAATCAGCGCCGCCGCCTGCGGGTCAATCCCCTGCGCATCCAGCAGGTTGGTCACCGGAACGGACAAATATTCACTGAAACCGCCATCCTGGTGCACGCCAATTACTGAAATCTTCTCGCAGCAGTTGGTGCGCCCGCTCAGGCATGCCGGACACTGCTGGCAGGCCACGTAAGGAATAACCGCCACCTGCTGACCATTTTTCAGATTCTGTATATTCTTACCCAGCCCGACAATTTCCCCGCATATTTCATGCCCTAATACACGTGGGTAGCTGAAAAAAGGTTGATTGCCACCCCAGGCATGAATATCGGTACCACAAATCCCTACCGATTTAATTTTTATTAATGCTTCGCTCTCACCCGGAATAGGTATTTCGCGTTCTTTCCAGACTAATTTTTTAGGTTCCTGGCAAATCAACGTATTCATCGTAGACATGATTCTGCTCTCCTGTTTTTTGTTGCCTCAGATATCAACGAAAATAAAAAAGACGGAGAAAGCAGAAACACAATCTGTGAATCCCAGCGCATAAAAATGTTTTAAATCGGGTTTTAATAGATAAAAAGGAGAAGCCATGAGCCGTTCGCAGAACTTACGCCACAATGTGATTAACCAGATTATCGATGATATGGCGCGTGGTCATATCCCTTCCCCTCTCCCGTCGCAAAGCGCACTAGCGGAGATGTACAACATCAGCCGCACCACCGTGCGTCATATGCTGAGCCACTTAGGCGAGTGCGGCGTGCTGACCCAGGTCGGCAGCCACTATGTTATCGTGCGTAAACCCGACCATGACGACGGTTTTGCCTGCACCACCGCCTCCATGACCGAGCAAAACCGGATTTTTGAGCAGGCTTTTTTCACCATGATCAACCAGCGCCAGCTGCGTGCAGGCGAGAGCTTCTCCGAACTGCAGCTTGCCAGAGCCGCGGGCGTCAGTCCGGTAGTCGTACGGGAATATCTTTTAAAATTCGAACGTTACAACCTGATCAAAAACGAAAAACGCGGTCAGTGGAGCATGAAGCAGTTCGATCAGGCCTATGCGGAGCAGCTGTTTGAACTCAGAGAAATGCTGGAAACCCATTCCCTGCAGCATTTTCTCAATCTGCCCGACGATGACCCACGCTGGCTGCAGGCGAAAACGCTGCTGGAACGCCACCGGATCCTGCGCGACAGCATCGGCAGCAGCTTTCGTATGTTCTCGCAGTTAGACCGTGAGTTTCATGCCTTGCTGCTCTCTGCTGCCGATAATATATTTTTCAATCAATCACTTGAAATCATCTCCGTGATTTTCCACTTCCACTATCAGTGGGATGAGAGCGACCTCAAACAACGCAACATCATTGCCATCGATGAGCATATGACCATCCTCAGCGCGCTGATCTGCCGCAGCGACCTGGATGCCACCCTGGCGCTCTGTAACCATTTGAATTCAGCCAAACAATCAATGATTCGTTCCATCAACCAGAGTCATAGCGCCGCCCATTAAGTACCGATAAAAAACAGCAAATCATTACCGGGAGCACGATTTTATAAAAATAAAAACGCCTGAAAAATACCTCTTGCCTATGCTCACGCTAAGTCGACTGCATTAAAAACTTTTGTGAGCGGTGATGAGCAAATTGATTCATCATCGGTATTTTTTCAATACTGCACAGTTCTGCTGTGTGAAAAATAAATTATTGAGGTTCAGGAGTCCGGCGTGGAAAAAAATAATATTACCCTCGACCCGAGTTCTTCGTTTGGCACGTCATCATCTGCGGATATTAATGTTCCGCCTGAGGGCATGGTGCAACGCAGTAGCCGAATAAAACGTATTCAGACCACGGCAATGATTTTATTATTTTTTGCTGCGGTCATTAATTACCTCGACCGCAGTTCTCTGTCGGTCGCCAACTTAACGATTCGTGAAGAACTGGGGCTGAGCGCCACGCAAATCGGCGTGCTGCTGTCGGTATTTTCTCTCGCTTATGGTATTGCGCAATTGCCCTGCGGCCCGCTGCTGGATCGCAAAGGTCCGCGCATTATGTTGGGGCTGGGGATGTTCTTCTGGTCGCTGTTTCAGGCGATGTCCGGCATGGTACACAGCTTCACCCAGTTTGTGTTGGTGCGTATCGGGATGGGGATCGGCGAAGCGCCAATGAACCCGTGCGGCGTAAAGGTCATCAACGACTGGTTTAACATCAAAGAGCGCGGCCGCCCGATGGGATTATTCAACGCCGCCTCCACCATCGGGGTTGCCATTAGCCCGCCGATTCTGGCTGCCATGATGCTGGTAATGGGCTGGCGCTGGATGTTCATCACCATTGGCGTGCTGGGTATTTTCCTCGCCATCGGCTGGTACATGCTGTATCGCAACCGCGAGCAAATTGAGCTGAGCGCCACGGAACAAGCGTACCTGAACGCTGGTAGCGTCAATGCCCGCCGCGATCCGCTGAGCTTTGCCGAATGGCGCAGCCTGTTTCGCAACCGTACCATGTGGGGCATGATGCTGGGCTTTAGCGGCATCAACTATACCGCATGGTTATACCTGGCCTGGCTGCCGGGCTACCTACAAACCTCCTACAACCTGGATTTAAAAAGCACCGGATTAATGGCGGCGATCCCGTTCCTGTTTGGCGCAGCCGGCATGTTGATTAACGGTTTTGTCACCGACTGGCTGGTAAAAGGCGGTATGGCGCCGATTAAGAGCCGTAAGATTTGTATAATCGCCGGGATGTTCTGCTCTGCAGCCTTCACCTTCGTTGTGCCGCAGGCCACAACGTCGATGGCCGCCGTGTTACTGATCGGTATGGCGCTGTTCTGCATCCACTTCGCCGGTACCTCGTGCTGGGGCCTGATCCACGTCGCCGTCGCCTCACGCATGACCGCTTCCGTGGGCAGTATCCAGAACTTTGCCAGCTTTATCTGCGCGTCGTTTGCGCCGATCGTCACCGGATTTATTGTTGATACCACCAACTCTTTCCGCCTGGCGCTGATCATCTGTGGCTGCGTCACCATGGTGGGGGCCCTTGCCTACATCTTCCTGGTTCGCCAGCCCATTAGCGATCCACGTAAAGATTAATCCTCCAGATGCCCGATAACACCGTGCTTATCGGGCATGTTATGCTCCTCGTATGAACATCACCTTACGCGCTACTACTCTGGCAGACACAGCCGCTCTTCCCGCCATCGAACGATCTGCGGGGCAACGTTTTTTACAGATCCCGGAACTGGCGTGGATTGCTGATGACCAGATTATATCGGCTGCTCAGCATCAGGCATTTGCCGCCACTGGCTTGAGCTGGCTGGCGCAGGCCGATGAGCATCCGGTCGGCTTTTTAGTCGCCGAAACGCTGGATTCATCGCTGTTCATTGCAGAACTGTCGCTGCATCAGGAGTGGCAGGGAAAAGGAATTGGCCGCCGATTCATTTGCTATGTTGCCGAACAGGCGTGCGAGAAAGGTTACACGTCGCTCACGCTGACCACCTTCCGCGATGTGCCGTGGAATGCGCCATGGTACGCGCGTCTGGGATTTGAAATGTTGGCTGAAGAGACGCTGCCTGCAAAGTTGCGCCAGAAAAGAGAAGAGGAAGCGGCGCATGGACTGGCATATGAATCGCGCTGCGCCATGCGCCTGATGTTGCGCTAATTGCCCGATGGCGGCTACGCCTTATCGGGCCTACGTAACATTCCCGTAGGCCGGATAAGCGATAGCGCCATCCGGCATCACAGTCTTAGAACGTTTCCCAGTTATCCCCGGCATCCGCTACCGCGGCTTTACGCGGCTGGACCGTTGAAACCGGTTTAGCGGCCGCAACGTCACGCGCGCGCTGTTGGTCATGCTGAATACGGAACACGGCAACGGCTTGAGTCAGGCGGCTGGCCTGCTCTTCCAGCGCGGCAGCGGCAGCGGCGGATTCTTCCACAAGCGAGGCGTTCTGCTGCGTCACACGATCCATCTCGGCAACGGCCAGACCAACCTGATCAATACCGCGGCTCTGTTCATCAGAAGCAGAGGCGATTTCACCCATGATATCGGTCACGCGGGTTACCGCATTGACGATCTCATCCATGGTTTCACCGGCGCTTTCAACCAGCGTTGAACCAACATCCACACGGCTGACCGAGTCTTCAATCAGGCTCTTAATCTCGCGCGCGGCCTGCGCACTACGCTGGGCCAGGTTACGCACTTCACCCGCAACCACCGCAAATCCACGGCCCTGCTCGCCCGCACGTGCGGCTTCTACCGCGGCGTTGAGTGCCAGAATATTGGTCTGGAAGGCAATGCCGTCGATGACGCTAATAATGTCGGCGATCTTCTGCGAACTGGAAGCGATATCACGCATGGTTTGCACCACGTTGTCCACCACTTTGCCGCCTTTCTGCGCGGTTTCCGACGCACTCAGCGCCAGATGGCTGGCCTGACGCGCGTTTTCGGCGTTCTGCTTCACGGTTGCCGTCAGCTGTTCCATGCTGGCTGCGGTTTCTTCCAGAGAGGCCGCCTGCTGTTCGGTACGGGAGGAGAGATCGTTATTGCCCATCGCAATCTCGCTGGCCCCGCTGTAAATCGCGTTGGCGCCGTTACGCACGTCACCCACGGTATTCATCAGCTCACCCTGCATGTGACGCAGGCTTTCCGCCAGTTGCCCAATCTCGTTGGAACCTTCCACTTCAATGCGCTTCACCAGATCGCCGCTGGCGATATGACGAATGCTGTCAATCAGACGGTTCATTGGGGAGATAAGGGTCAGTTTGATACCAAACCACACCGCAATAATCGCCGCCAGTACGGTAATCAGCACGCAGATCAGCACCCACATCGCCTGGCTGTAAGAGCTGTTGTTATCTTCCACCGCGATGTCATACAGGCGATCGTTCTGCTGCATGTAATTGATATATTGCTTCTCAAAACCATCCTGATAACTCTGCGTCGGTTGATCAAAGAACGCGTTGATCTTCCCGTCACCCAGTAACTGGATCAGCTCCGCCAGCGCACCGTGATAGATGTCATAGGTGCGGTTGATCTCCTGGAAAGCGGCTTCGCTTTGGCGCGGATCGCGCGGGAGCGACTCGTAAATCGCCCAGTTTTTTTCCGTCAGCTTCAGCGCCGTACTCGCCACCTGCATCAGCTCGGCAACGGTCGCGCCGCTGCCGATATTGCTCTGATCCATCATGTAGCGAATGCCTGCCCGGTTCAGGGTGTTACGCGTTTGCAGCAGCTCAACCCAGGTGGCGTTCAGCGCAGACTGTTGCTGGCGAATGGTTTGCAGAACGGTAAAGTTCTCTTTGTCATTCTTAAGTGAGTTAAAAAACAAGCCGCCCGAGGCGAGCTGTAAAAGGCCAAATAGCGCCAATACCAGCAGTAAGCTGGTAACAATCTTCATACGTTTTAACATGTTTTCTCTTTCCGCTAGACAGATGTCAGAATTTTCGGCCTGGAAAGGGAAAACTTTATGAAATTTGTGCTAGTTGAATCGATCTCAGCATCGACGATTCGTCGATCTACGCCGTCTGCCAAAGCGCTAAGCGGGTTTATTAGTGATCTCAATCACATAAATATACCCGTTAGTCCCCACCGCTTACCGCTCGCTGACACTTGGGACCGCTTAAGCTGACATACAACCGCTCACTTATTTACCTTACTTTACGCGCGTAATTCTCTGGCAAGATCCCCCCAACATAGCAGTCAAATAACCTCCTCAAACACAAGATCTAACCCACGCGGCTTCGGCCAATTATTAATTAGATACCAGGTTTTACTATGGATACGAAAAAGATATTCAAGCACATACCCTGGGTGATTCTCGGAATCATCGGTGCATTCTGCCTCTCGGTAGTGGCATTACGTCGGGGTGAGCACATCAGTGCCCTGTGGATCGTAGTCGCCTCAGTTTCTGTTTATCTGGTGGCTTATCGTTACTACAGTTTGTACATCGCCCAAAAGGTGATGAAACTTGACCCGACGCGCGCCACGCCGGCGGTCATCAATAATGATGGTCTGAACTACGTTCCAACCAACCGTAACGTGTTGTTTGGTCACCACTTTGCTGCTATCGCAGGTGCAGGTCCGCTGGTTGGGCCGGTACTGGCCGCGCAGATGGGCTACCTGCCTGGTACGCTGTGGCTGCTGGCGGGCGTAGTGTTGGCCGGTGCGGTACAGGACTTCATGGTGCTGTTTATCTCTTCTCGCCGTAACGGCGCATCTCTGGGTGAGATGATCAAAGAAGAGATGGGCCCGGTGCCGGGAACCATTGCGCTGTTCGGCTGCTTCTTAATCATGATCATCATCCTCGCGGTACTGGCGTTGATCGTGGTGAAAGCACTGGCTGAAAGCCCGTGGGGTGTGTTCACCGTCTGCTCAACCGTACCTATCGCGCTGTTCATGGGGATCTACATGCGATTCCTGCGCCCAGGACGCGTGGGCGAAGTGTCGGTGATTGGTATTGTGTTGCTGGTTGCCTCCATCTACTTCGGCGGCGTGATTGCGCACGACCCGTACTGGGGCCCGGCGCTGACCTTTAAAGACACCACCATTACCTTCACCCTGATCGGTTACGCGTTTATCTCCGCGCTGCTGCCGGTATGGCTGATCCTTGCCCCGCGCGACTATCTGGCTACCTTCCTGAAAATCGGCGTTATCGTCGGTCTGGCGGTGGGGATTGTTATCCTCAACCCGGAACTGAAAATGCCGGCGATGACCCAGTACGTTGATGGTACTGGCCCGCTGTGGAAAGGCGCTCTGTTCCCGTTCCTGTTCATCACCATCGCGTGTGGTGCGGTATCTGGCTTCCACGCGCTGATCGCTTCCGGTACTACACCGAAGCTGCTGGCCTGTGAAACCGACGCGCGTTTCATTGGTTACGGCGCGATGCTGATGGAATCCTTCGTGGCGATTATGGCGCTGGTTGCTGCGTCCATCATCGAACCGGGTCTGTACTTCGCAATGAACACCCCGCCTGCGGGCCTTGGCATCACCATGCCGAACCTGCATGAAATGAGCGGTGAGAACGCCCCGCTGATTATGGCGCAGTTGAAAGACGTTACCGCACACGCAGCGGCAACCGTCAGCTCCTGGGGTTTTGTGATTTCGCCTGAGCAGATCCTGCAAACCGCGAAAGACATCGGCGAGCCGTCTGTTCTGAACCGCGCAGGTGGCGCACCGACGCTGGCCGTTGGTATCGCCCACGTGTTCCATAAAGTGCTGCCGATGGCTGACATGGGCTTCTGGTACCACTTCGGTATCCTGTTCGAAGCGCTGTTCATCCTGACCGCACTGGACGCCGGTACCCGTTCTGGCCGCTTTATGCTGCAAGATTTACTGGGTAACTTCGTTCCGTTCCTGAAGAAAACCGACTCTCTGGTTGCGGGTATCATTGGTACTGCGGGCTGCGTAGGCCTGTGGGGTTACCTGCTGTATCAAGGTGTTGTTGACCCGCTGGGCGGCGTTAAGAGCCTGTGGCCGCTGTTCGGTATCTCTAACCAGATGCTGGCTGCCGTGGCGCTGGTTCTCGGCACCGTGGTGCTGATTAAAATGCAACGCACCAAATACATCTGGGTTACCGTGGTTCCGGCAGTATGGCTGCTTATCTGCACCACCTGGGCGCTGGGTCTGAAACTGTTCAGCACCAACCCGCAGATGGAAGGCTTCTTCTTCATGGCGAATCAGTACAAAGAGAAGATTGCTAACGGCGGCGAACTGACCGCTCAGCAGATTGCCAACATGAATCATATCGTCATCAACAACTACACCAACGCAGGCCTGAGTATTCTGTTCCTGGTGGTGGTGTACAGCATCATTTTCTACGGGTTCCGTACCTGGCAGAAAGCCCGTACCATCAACGGTCGCTCTGATAAAGAGACACCGTATGTACCTGTGCCGGAAGGCGGCGTGAAAACCTCTTCACATCATTAAGCCGTAATTGCCGGATGGCGCTGCGCTCATCCGGCCTACAAAATGTGCAGTATGTAGGCCGGATAAGGCGCAAGCCGCCATCCGGCTTTATTCATTAACAGGACGGCAGAATGTTTGGTACTTTAGGTCAGGCAAAAAAATATCTCGGTCAGGCGGCAAAGATGCTGATTGGCATTCCGGACTACGACAACTACGTCGAGCACATGAAGACCAACCATCCCGATAAGCCTTACATGACCTACGAAGAATTCTTCCGCGAGCGCCAGGAAGCCCGCTACGGTAGCGGCGGAAGCAGTTGCTGTTAGAAGGAGAAGTGAATGACCCCGATTGCAGTTACCCTACTCACCGGTTTTCTTGGCGCGGGTAAAACTACCCTGCTGCGCCATATTCTTAACGAGCAGCACGGTTACAAGATTGCCGTTATCGAAAACGAATTCGGCGAAGTCTCGGTGGACGATCAGCTGATTGGCGATCGCGCAACACAGATCAAAACCCTGACCAACGGCTGCATCTGCTGCACCCGTTCGAGCGAACTGGAAGACGCGTTGCTCGATCTGCTCGACAACCTCGACAAAGGCACCATCAATTTCGACCGTCTGGTGATCGAATGCACCGGCATGGCCGATCCCGGCCCGATTATTCAGACCTTTTTCTCCCATGAAGTAATTTGCGAACGCTACCTGCTGGACGGCGTGATTGCGCTGGTTGACGCGGTGCATGCCGACGAGCAGATGAACCAGTTCACCATTGCCCAGTCTCAGGTGGGCTACGCCGACCGCATCCTGCTGACCAAAACCGACGTAGCAGGTGAAAGCGAAAAACTGCGTGAGCGCCTGGCGCGCATCAACGCCCGCGCCCCGGTGTATACCGTCACGCATGGCGATATCGACCTCTCTCTGCTGTTCGACACCAACGGTTTCATGCTGGAAGAGAACGTGGTCAGCACCAAACCGCGCTTCCACTTTATCGCCGACAAGCAAAACGATATCTCCTCGATCGTCGTCGAGCTGGATTACCCGGTGAACATCAGCGACGTGTCCCGAGTGATGGAAAACCTGCTGCTGGAATCCGCTGAGAAGCTGCTGCGCTACAAAGGTATGCTGTGGATTGAAGGCGAGCCAAACCGCCTGCTGTTCCAGGGCGTCCAGCGCCTGTACAGCGCCGACTGGGACCGCCCGTGGGGCGACGAACAACCGTACAGCCAACTGGTGTTTATCGGCATTAACCTGCCGGAAAACGAGATCCGCGCCGCGTTTGCGGGGTTGAAGAAGTAGATTTTTTGTAGGCCGGATAAGGCGCAGCCGCCATCCGGCATTCACTGCCCCAGTATATTCTGACTATTTCTTATTTTGCTCGCGCAGCATCGCTTCGCGCAAAATGGCATTAAGGCGCGTCTGATATCCTTTTCCTGGACGTTTCAGCCACTCCATCACATCGGCATCAATACGCACCGAGGCCTGCGTTTTTAACGGACGGAAAAACTTACCGCGTGTGGCCTCTGACCACTGCTTATCTTCGGTCACGGGAATGTCACTGTAATCGATATCATCGTCCGGTTTATTCGCCAGCGCTTTCAGTTCAGCCTCATGCTGAGCACTCAGCGCAGATATGCTGCCGCGTTTATGCTTAACCATGTTCATAACGACTCCTCTCCTTACTGTCTGCTTTTCTGGCACTGATGATACGAATGACTTCAAAGCCACTTTCAAACCTAACGCTATGGGCAACCAGAATAACCACAATGCCATGAACGAGGCCGATGGTCTGCCAGCGATACTCACCGTTCTCATGCCGATCCTGCCGCGAAAGATGTTGGGGATCGTCAAACACCAGCACCGCATCCTCAAACCGGACACCGTGTTTTCTCAGGTTACTTTGTGCCTTGTTTGCATCCCATTCAAACTCCATTGGCATGTATTTCATCCCTAATTGTATATACAAAAATGTATCTACAATTATCTTATGATTATAGCGAAATTGTTGGAAATAACATCACATTTTGCTGTTGATAGGATGAACTTTAGTAGGCCGGATAAGGCGTAGCCGCCATCCGGCACAGGCAGTTTTCATTCCGATAAGTGATTCATCCCATGGAATTTTTCACCTGGTGTGGCAAGCTATTGCCATTGCACTCGTTAAGGGACCAACGTGAAAAATTACAAAGTGATTACCCCGCTTTTTCCGACCTACGCCCAGGTAAAAGCGATGATGAAAGCCGTTTCAGGCTATTCCCTGAAAGCCGTGCGCGATATGATTACCGCCATTCACGAGCAAACAGGAACACCGCAACAACCCGTTGACTGGTCCGAACCGGATCTCTGGATCAGCGAGCGCTTGTCAGGTGAAGATGCCGAAATCGCCCGCCGTATCTGGGATAGCGATAACCATATTCTGAACCCACGCCACAGCTACGGCTGCTATTTATTCCTCAACTACCCGCAGTTCGACCTGATGAAAAGCACGCCAGATGATGCCTGGCAACCCACTCCTCGTGGGCAACAATTTCTGCATGATGACGAAAAGACATTGCGTTCGCTTGACGATCAGGAAGGCATCCTGCAGCTTCTGGAACTACTGGCAGGCCGAGAAATGTCGCGTCGCGCGGATTTACTTCCCGAATGGCAAGCCTTTTTGCACCAGCACTCTAAATTCGCTTCTGCCAGTTCCGTTAAGAGCACGCTCTACTCTCGCCTCAATAACCTGATCGACCGTGAGATGGTGAACCGCGAAGGCATGAGCTATCGCATCACCGATGCCGGACGCGGCTGGCTTGGCAAAGCGCTACCAGCCCGAAAAAGCGATCCGCGTAAAGAGCTTTTGGACGCCGTGAAGCGCTACAACGAGCAGCAAAAAGAGCTGCTGCGCGAGCAAATCAGCACCATGAATCCGTACAAGTTTGAGCATCTAGTCGGACAATTGCTGGAAGCCATGGGCTACGAACAGGTTGAAGTGACCAAAGCCTCCGGCGATAAAGGTGTGGACGTGATTGGTCAGGTACAGGTTGGCATTACCACCATCACCGAAGTAGTACAGGTAAAACGGATGCAGAACACCATCACGCGTCCGTATATCGACCAGCTACGCGGCGCACTGCCTTACCACAAAGCCATTCGCGGCACGCTGATCACTACTGGCAAATTTGCCGCCAAATGCGCGGAAGCAGCGCTGTTTCCGGGGGCCGCCCCTATCACGTTGATTGATGGCGACCGCCTGCTGGAAATGTTGATAGAAAATAACGTCGGGATTCGACGCAGCAATGCGGTGGAGCTGCTGGACGTGGATTTACAGCTGTTTGATGAGCTGGAGATTGAGTAACGTGCAAAACGCAGTAGCAAAGCCATTTCTGTTCATGGCTTGCATAACAATATTGTGTAAAATCAGAGCAATCCCATTATCGGTAGAGAACGGACATGGCTGACCTGAACCTGAGTACCCTGACGGAAGCAGACATCATCACCAAATGCGTTATGCCCGCCATCCTTGATGCTGGCTGGAACGACACAACGCAAATCAGACAAGAGGTCAAACTCCGGGACGGCAAGGTCATCGTGCGCGGCAAAGTCGCAGCGCGCAGAACGGTGAAATCCGCCGATATCGTGCTGTATTACAAGCCGGGCATTCCGCTGGCGGTCATTGAAGCCAAAGCCAACAAACACGAAATCGGCAAAGGGATGCAACAGGGCATAGAGTACGCACGCCTGCTGGACGTTCCTTTTGTCTTTGCTACCAACGGCGATGGCTTTATCTTCCGCGATGCCACGGTTGCTGACGGCGAATTAATGGAAAAACCGATTACCCTCGGCGAATTCCCTTCTCCCTCGGAACTGTGGCAAAAATTGTGCTTATCAAAAGGCTACACCGAAGCTCAACTTCCGGTGATTACTCAGGACTACTACGACGACGGCAGCGGCAAAGCACCGCGTTATTACCAGCTACAGGCCATCAACAAAACCATTGAAGCCGTCTCCGCCGGGCAGAACCGCGTTCTGCTGGTGATGGCGACCGGAACGGGAAAAACCTATACCGCCTTCCAGATTATCTGGCGCTTATGGAAAGCGAAAAGTAAGAAGCGGATCCTGTTCCTCGCCGATCGCAACATTCTGGTCGATCAGACCAAAAATAATGACTTCCTGCCGTTTGGCACGGCGATGACCAAAGTCACCGGCCGCACCATCGATCCGGCATTTGAAATCCATCTCGCGCTGTACCAGGCCATCACCGGCCCGGAAGAAGATCAAAAAGCCTTTAAACAGGTAGCCCCGGATTTCTTTGACCTGATTGTGATCGACGAATGCCATCGCGGCAGCGCTTCGGAAGATAGCGCGTGGCGCGAAATCCTCGACTACTTCAGCGCCGCCACGCAGATTGGCTTAACCGCCACGCCGAAAGAGACCCATGAAGTCTCCAGCACCGATTACTTCGGTGACCCGGTGTATATCTACTCGCTCAAAGAAGGCATCGAAGACGGCTTCCTTGCCCCATACAAAGTGGTGCGCGTCGACATCGACGTCGATCTCCAGGGCTGGCGTCCCACCAAAGGTCAGACGGATAAAAACGGCGAGCTGATCGACGACCGCATCTACAACCAGAAAGATTTTGACCGCACGATGGTGATTGATGAACGCACCGAACTGGTAGCGAAAACCATTACCGATTACCTCAAGCGCACCAACCCGATGGATAAAACCATCATCTTCTGTAACGACATCGATCACGCGGAGCGGATGCGCCGCGCGCTGGTCAATCTCAACCCGGAACAGGTCAAGAAGAACGACAAGTACGTGATGAAAATCACCGGCGATGACGACATCGGCAAAGCCCAACTGGATAACTTTATTAATCCCAAAAAAGAGTATCCGGTTATCGCCACCACCTCCGAGCTGATGACCACCGGTGTGGATGCCAAAACCTGCAAACTGGTGGTGCTGGACCAAAACATTCAGTCGATGACCAAATTCAAGCAGATCATCGGCCGCGGCACCCGCATCGATGAACGCTACGGCAAGCTATGGTTCACCATCCTCGACTTCAAAAAGGCCACCGAGCTGTTCGCCGACGAACGCTTTGACGGCATCCCGGAAAAGGTGATGGACACCACGCCGGAAGATATCGCCGACCCGGACTCCGATTTTGAAGAGCAGTTCGATGAGCACGACGAAGAAGTTGAGGACGTTGTTACCGGTGCCGATGAAGATCCCGCGCCGTATACCGTTACCGGTACAGACGATGTCGGCCCGCTGCCGGAAGACGACGAGAACAAAGTGCGCAAGTTCCACGTCAACGGCGTGGCCGTCGGCGTGATCGCCCAGCGTGTGCAGTATTACGATGCCGACGGCAAGCTGGTCACCGAATCCTTCAAAGACTACACCCGCAAAACGCTGCTTAAAGAGTACGCCTCGCTGGATGATTTCACCCGCAAATGGCAGGACGCCGAGCGCAAACAGGCCATCATCAAGGAACTGGAGCAGCAGGGGATTATCTGGGAAGTGCTGGCGGAAGAGGTCGGTAAAGAGCTCGACCCGTTCGACATGCTGTGTCACGTGGTGTATGGTCAGCCGCCGTTAACCCGCAAAGAGCGGGCGGAGAACGTGCGTAAGCGCAACTACTTCACCAAATACTCCGACGCCGCGCAGGCGGTGCTGAATACGCTGCTGGATAAATACGCCGACGCGGGCGTGCAGGAAATAGAGAGTATTCAGGTGCTGAAGCTCAAGCCGTTCGACAGCATGGGTACGCTGCCGGAGATCATTAAAAGCGGATTCGGCGACCGTAACGGGTATAATCAGGCCATCAGCGAGCTGGAGAGCGAAATCTACCACTTACCGCCCCGCTCCGCGTAACCACTCCCCTTTTGCGCCTTCTGCTGCCATCGCGTAGCAGAAGGCCTTATTGTTAATGAAACATGGAACACATCATGTCAATCAGCTCAGTTATCAAGTCATTACAGGACATTATGCGCAAAGACGCCGGCGTGGACGGCGATGCGCAGCGCCTCGGCCAGCTCTCCTGGCTGCTGTTTCTGAAAATCTTCGACGCCCAGGAAGAGGCGCTGGAACTGGAGCAGGATAACTACCAGTACCCTATTCCGCAGCGCTACCTGTGGCGCACCTGGGCGGCGAACGCCGAAGGCATTACCGGTGATTCCCTGCTGGAGTTCGTCAACGACGACCTGTTCCCGGCGCTGAAAAACCTCACCGCGCCTATCGATAAGAACCCGCGCGGCTTTGTGGTCAGACAGGCGTTCAGCGATGCCTATAACTACATGAAAAACGGCACCCTGCTGCGTCAGGTGATCAACAAGCTGAACGAAATCGACTTCACCAGCGCCAGCGAACGCCACCTGTTCGGCGACATTTATGAACAGATCCTCAAAGATCTGCAATCGGCGGGCAATGCCGGTGAATTCTATACCCCGCGCGCCGTCACCCGTTTTATGGTCGATCGCGTCGATCCGAAGCTTGGCGAGTCGATTATGGACCCGGCCTGCGGCACCGGCGGCTTCCTCGCCTGCGCGTTCGATCACGTAAAAAACAAATACGTAAAAAGCGTGGCCGATCACCAGACGCTGCAACAGCAGATCCACGGCGTGGAGAAAAAACAGCTTCCGCACCTGCTGGCGACCACCAATATGCTGCTGCACGGCATTGAAGTGCCGGTGCAAATTCGTCACGACAACACCCTCAACAAACCGCTGTCGTCGTGGGATGAACAGCTGGATGTCATCGTCACCAACCCACCGTTCGGCGGCACCGAAGAAGACGGCATTGAGAAGAACTTCCCGGCGGAGATGCAGACCCGCGAGACGGCGGATCTGTTTCTGCAACTGATTATTGAAGTGCTGGCGAAAAACGGCCGCGCGGCGGTGGTGCTGCCGGACGGCACGCTGTTTGGCGAAGGCGTGAAAACCAAGATCAAAAAGCTGCTCACCGAGGAGTGCAACCTGCACACCATCGTGCGTCTGCCGAACGGCGTGTTTAACCCGTACACCGGGATCAAAACCAACCTGCTGTTCTTTACCAAAGGCCAGCCGACCAAAGAAATCTGGTTCTACGAGCACCCGTACCCTGCAGGTGTGAAGAACTACAGCAAAACCAAACCGATGAAATTTGAGGAATTCCAGGCCGAGATCGCCTGGTGGGGCAACGAGGCCGACGGCTTCGCCAGCCGCGTCGAGAACGAGCAGGCGTGGAAGGTTAGCATCGACGAGGTGATTGCCCGCAACTTTAACCTCGATATCAAGAACCCGCACCAGGCGGAAACCATCAGCCACGACCCGGATGAACTGCTGGCACAGTACGCGAAGCAGCAGGAAGCGATCCAGACCCTGCGCCACCAGTTGCGCGATATCCTCGGCGCGGCGCTCTCCGGTAAGGAGGCCAATTGATGGCGGTGGAAAAACTAATTGTCGACCATATCGACACCTGGACCACGGCGCTGCAAACCCGCTCCACGGCCGGGCGTGGCAGCTCGGGCAAGATTGACCTGTACGGCATCAAGAAGCTGCGCGAGCTGATTCTGGAACTGGCGGTGCGCGGCAAGCTAGTGCCGCAGGATCCGAACGACGAACCGGCGTCAGTACTGCTGGAGCGTATTGCGGCGGAAAAGGCCGAGCTGGTGAAGCAGGGGAAAATTAAAAAGCCCAAGCCGCTGCCGGAGATTAGCGAGGAGGAGAAACCGTTTGAGCTGCCGGGGGGGTGGGAATGGGCTAGATTTGAAACAGCTCTAGATTTCAGCGGAGGGAGTCAACCACCGAAATCATTTTTTATTGAAGAGCCAAAAGAAGGCTATGTTCAACTGATTCAAATCAGAGATTTGGGGGAATACCCACAACCTGTTTATGTCCCTATAAATAAAGTAACTAAACTTTGCACTTCAGAAGATATATTGATTGGCCGCTATGGTGCATCTGTTGGTAAAGTTTTCTGGGGAAAAAATGGGGCATATAATGTTGCATTAATCAAAATAGATAATTCTTACAATCTTTATAATAATCAATTTCTGTTTTGGTTATTAAAAAGTCCATTGGGCCAAAGTTTATTTTCCGGAATATCTCGTTCCGCGCAGGATGGTTTTAATAAATCAGACATTGCCGAAAAGTTACTCCCTGTTTTATCAGAGAAAGAACAATCTAAAATTGTTGTTAGAATAAACGATCTCATGTCCCTCTGCGACCAACTGGAACAGCACTCCCTGTCCAGTCTGGACGCCCATCAACAGCTAGTTGAAACCCTGCTAACCACGCTAACCGACAGCCAGAACGCCGATGAACTGGCCGAAAGCTGGGCGCGTATCAGCGAGCATTTCGACACGCTGTTTACCACCGAAGCCAGCATTGATGCCTTAAAACAGACCATTCTGCAACTGGCGGTGATGGGCAAACTGGTACCACAGGATCCGAGCGATGAGCCAGCCTCTGAACTGCTCAAACGTATTGCGCAGGAAAAAGCGCAACTGGTGAAAGACGGGAAAATGAAAAAGCAAAAATCGTTACCGCCGATCAGTTGTGAAAATATGCCATTTAATTTACCAGAAAATTGGGTGTGGTGTCGGTTTGGTAATATCGTTAAAAGTTTGTCAAATGGCCTATATAAATCCGAAAGTCATTATTCCAACGATGGGATAATTTCTTTAAGAATGTATAACATCCAAAATGGAATCATTGACTTTGCCGATGTTAGGCGAGTTAAAGTCACTGAACTTGAGAAATACAAATATATTCTTGAAGAAGGCGATCTGTTAATAAACAGAGTAAACAGCAAAGAATTAGTTGGAAAAACTGCTATTATACCAGAGATAAACGAACCACTTCTTTTTGAAAGTATGAACATGAGGGCATGCTTATTCAAAGAGATTATAAGTTCACATTACATAAACACTTTATTTCAAAGTGAATATATAAAAAAAGAACTATCTCTTTATGCCAAAGAAGCCATCAGCCAAGCATCAATTAATCAGCAGCAAATAACCGAACTACTAATTCCTCTACCACCTAGCATTGAACAAAAAAATATTGTAGATAAAGTTAATTTGCTTCTATCATTATTAGATCAGGTAAAATATTGCATGGATAAAATAAAAAACACTCAAGTCCACCTGGCCGAAGCCCTCACCGACGCCGCCATCAATTAACCCACCCCCAGAAACCAATAAAGCGGCTAAATAGCCGCTTTATTCCCATCACCAAAAATAATCCATCCCCGCATCCACGCCGTTATTTTCATTCATTTTCAGCTGGACTTTCCTTCTATTCCCTGATGATATATACAGGTATTTTTCGCAAGACGCCCGTGCTGCAACACGAGCGCCTCGCTAATCACAATCACTATTCATAGGAAATAGCCATCATGACTACCCCGCATTCTATTGCAGAATTCACCGATCCAGAAGTCTCCCCGGCAAATAACCGCACCGCTACCGTCAGTTATGCGAGTCGTTATCCGGATTACACGCATGTTCCGGCAATTATTATGAAAGGCCAGTGGCTGGAAGCTGCCGGTTTTACCACCGGAACCCCATTCGATGTCAGAGTGATGCCAGGCTGCATTGTACTGACGGCAAAACTGCCGGAGCCGGAAGAATCGGCGTTATTGCAGTCGCTGCGTCGGGTGTGCAAGCTGTCCGCGCGTAAGCAACAGCAGGTGCAGGAGTTAATCGACGTAATTTCAGCCAAGACACGCAGACAGGGATAATCCCCGCGCGCTGCGCTTACCGGGCCTACAAACCTTCTTCTGTAGGCCGGATAAGGCGCAGCCGCCATCCGGCACTGGCCCCCCACTCACTCGGTGATCACAAATCGTGTCGCCGCAAAGCAGTTCAAAACGCGGTGCACCAGAAATACCATCGTTAACGTGGCCAGCAGCGCGACGGTAACGGAAGTGATGCGATAGAGATCGCTGAACACCAGGTCCTGATCCGGATGCAGGTTCTGGCCGAACATAATGCCGATGGTGGTGATACTGGCAAAACCCACGCCCGCACCGACTTTTTCCATCACGTGCAGGCGGGCGCTGAACGCCAGTCCAAGGCCAATCAGCGGCATCATCAACAGCATATGGTTGCTGAAATCATAGATAAGCAGTTGCACCAGCAGAATATACAGACAAGCCAGCACCACACCGACCACGCGCCAGAGAGAGCTCAACACCGCGCCGCGATAATGCATCGGAAACAGGATCAAAATGCCCGCCATCAGCGCCGACAGCGAATCACTCAAGTCACAGATCTGGAAGACAACAAAAATCATCGTCGCCACCGTGCCGGAAAGCAGCGGCTCGTGGCGCACCCGGGCGTCATCTTTCTCAATGCGCGGCGGCGGCTGGCGGGGTTCCACGTCCGGGATCAGATAATGCAGCAACGCGCTCAGCGCCACCGCCATGACGCAGGCTTCCATATTGGAGAACATCAGCGTATGCCAGTTGGTGGTGGGATAGCTCATAAAATTGAGCATCGTGCTCTGGCACACCACGCCCATTGAGCCGAACAGAAACAGCGGTCCTTTGCTCATCAAACGAAAACGCACCACGTACAGGCCAAATACCACCAGCGTCATAATCAGCGGCCATTGTGAGAGATAGCCGACAATCAGTACCATTTCGACGCAGTTCACTGCCGCGCTGAACACAAATTGCTTGGCCACATGGCGGTTGAACACCGGCACCAGCGACAACAGCATCAGCGGATAAACCACAAAAAACACGCCGTACTGCACGTTATAAAAGGTCGAGATACTCAGCGCGATTGTCCCGGCAACCGAGATACGCAGGGTCTGGCGAAAATCATTGGCGGTGTAGACAATATTCCCGTGCGGCGTAAAGACGTGAGCCAGGGTGTTAATAGACATAATGTAGCCAGCTAACGAGATGGATCTGCGCTCCGGCAAAGGTGCGGGCGAACATCCCCTCGCTGTTGTACAGCTGTACCGTGGCGCGTGCCCCGGTCGGCAACGGCGTGTCGAGCGGTTCGTTCAGCGCGACGTGAATACGCATACGCTGGGCGTCGCGCACCCAGCGGGTAGACTGTTCTGGTTGCGACAGTTGGCCGTTAACCTGCTCCTGACCCGCCAGAATACCGGCATCACTGCTGGTGACGCGGGCAGAGAAAACCTTGCCCGGCATGGCGTCGAACACTACGGCGGCATCGGTATCCACCCGGGTGTGGCGCAGGCTTTTCTCGCGAAAGTCGGCCACGATATCGGTCTGGTGGCTGACCAGCGCCAGTAGCGGCGTGGCGGCAGTGGCGTAAAGTCCGGGGCTAAGCTGGAGGTTGCTCACCGTGCCGTCGGTCTGTGCATATACTTTGCTCCAGCCGAGGTTCAGTTGCGCCTCTTCCAGCGCGTTACGGTATTTTTGCAGCGTCACGTTGCGGTTTTCATCGCGCTCGCCACGTTGGATCAGCAGGTTCTGAATACTGGCATTGAGCGCCGACACCGACTGCTCGCTGGTTTGCCAGGCGGTGCGCACCTTGTCGAGATCGGCTTGCGACACGTTCTGCATGGCGCTCAGGCGCTGATAGCGGTCAAAGGTGGTCTTGTCGTTCCGGGCGTTGAATTGCGCGGTACGCAGGTTGGCACGCACAGAGGCGATCTGCGCATCCAGCTGTTGGTTGCTCAGCTTTGCTTGCTCAAGGGCGATTTGCGCAGCCTCGACCTTATTGATAAATGGCGTCGGATCCAGTTCGTACAGCAAATCGCCCTTTTTCACCTGGCTATTGTTATGTACATGCACCTGCGAGACGTAGCCGGATACGCGTGAGGAAACGGGCGTTACTACACGCATCACCGTGGAGTCCGGTGTTAGCGGGATCCAGATATCGGCAACGATAAACCAGGCGAATATTACCAGGAAAGCGGCAATACTCACCCTTACCCAACGGGCAAATTTTTGTTCTGGGGTCATCATAGTTTTTTAGTGTTGATTGTCTTCTTCGCGGATTGTCCGCAAATTGCAGGCGAGTTGATTTAAGGTCGAGCTGAAGGCGGCAAGCTCCGCTTCGGGGATGGTACACGTGACGCGATGTTGGTAGTTCTCAATCACCCGGTTTAGTTCTTCCAGCCTTGCGCGGCCTTGCTCGGTCAGCGTGAGCAGGCGAATGCGTTTGTCATAAGGCGATGTGGAACGCAACAGATAGCCGTGCTTTTCCAGCTGTGAGAGAGTGCGCATCAGCGGCGGCAGTTCAATACCCTGCACCTCCGCCAGTTCACTGACCGAGACGTTGTCTCCCAGTTGATACAGCTGCATCAATACCGTCCAGCTTGACTGCGTCAGGCCAGTGTCGGTAATGGCTGCATCAATAATGGCCCGCCACTGGCGCACCACCATTGCCATGCGCATCCCCATCGGACGGCGGGCAAACAGTTCATCTTCAGTCATGTATCCTTCCCCTCATCGCTGAGAAGAAAATAATACTTATCATGGTAAGTATCAAGAAACACATCATTCAGAAGCATGAATTGATAAATACTATGAATACAAAAGAGGCCGGGCGATAACCCCCAGCCTCTGCCGATGAAAGAAAATCACTCCACCTGATCGCGTCGCAGCCCGACGTCCCGCAGCCGCTCGTCGCTCATCTGTTGCAACAGGCGCCGCGTTTGCGCTCGCAGTCGCCACGCCTTGTATGCCCGCCAGATCAGTACAAACCCAATAAACGGCTGTTTTGCTTTATTCTCGTGAAATTCCATACCTTGCCTCCCCGCCTTGCCAGAGGCTTTATCTTCACGGATTTGGCACAAAACAATACAGACTCACAAAGTACTTTTATTTAACATACAGATTGGTTAAAAAGAGTTCTGCATCGCTTTTTTCACGCCAATCTGTACCGGTTTGTTAATCTGTATGGTACCCATGAGGGATACAGCATGACGCGTTACCAACATCTGGCCAATCTGCTGGCCGAACGCATTGAGCAAGGTCTGTATCGCCATGGCGAAAAACTGCCTTCGGTACGCAGCCTGAGCCAGGAGCACGGGGTCAGCATCAGCACCGTCCAGCAGGCATATCAGACGCTGGAACAACTACGGCTGATCACGCCGCAGCCGCGTTCCGGTTATTTTGTCGCACCACAAAAAGCACAGCCGCCGGTGCCGCTGATGTCGCGCCCGGTCCAACGTCCAGTCGAGATAACCCAGTGGGATCAGGTGCTGGACATGCTTGCAGGTCATGCAGACAAATCGATAATCCCTTTTAGCAGTGGCGTGCCCGATATCAATCAACCCAGCCTGAAACCGCTCTGGCGCGAGCTAAGCCGCGTGGCGCAGCATAATCTCAAGGCGGTTCTGGGCTACGATGAATTACCAGGCTGTCGCGAATTGCGTCAACAGATTGCCCGGCTCATGCTGGACGGAGGTTCGGTCATCAATGCGGATGATATTGTGATCACCAGCGGGAGTCAGAGCGGGATGTCACTGGCGCTGCTGGCAGTCTGCCAGCCAGGGGATATCGTCGCCGTAGAATCGCCCGCCTATTACGGCACGATGCAGCTGCTACGCGGATTAGGGATCAAAGTTATAGAGATCCCAACCGATCCGGATACAGGGATCAGCATTGAAGCGCTGGAACTGGCGCTGGATCAGTGGCCGATTAAAGGGGTGATTCTGGTTCCTAACTGCAATAATCCCCTCGGATTTATTATGCCGGATGCGCGTAAACGGGCGGTGCTCGCCCTCGCCCAGCAGCACGATATTGTTATTTTTGAAGATGATGTGTACGGAGAGCTTGCCACGGAATATCCCCGTCCGCGCACAATACACTCCTGGGACAGCGATGGTCGGGTGCTACTGTGCAGTTCATTTACCAAATCCGTGGCGCCGGGGTTGCGCGTCGGTTGGGTTATTCCCGGTCGTTATCACGATAAATTTCTGCATATGAAATATGCCGTCATCGGCACTAACGTTCCTGCTACGCAGCTGGCGGCCGCCGCTTTCGTGCGTGAGGGGCATTATCATCGGCATGTTCGCCGTATGCGTCAGATCTACCAGCGCAATATGGAGATCTACACCTGTTGGGTACGGGAATACTTCCCCTGCGGGATCTGCGTCACCCGACCAAAAGGCGGCTTTATGCTGTGGGTTGAGCTGCCGCACCAGGTCGATATGGTCTGTGTCGCTAAGCAGCTCTGTCGCCTCAAAATCCAGGTTGCACCGGGTTCGCTGTTCTCCGCATCAGGAAAGTATCGCAACTGCGTACGCATCAACTGCGCGTTGCCGCCAAACGAGAAGCATCGGGAAGTGATGCAGAAGCTCGGCGAGGCGGTAAAGGTGGCGATAGAGTAAATCAGACCGCCCGGTGCTACCGGGCTGGCGATAGCACGGATTAAGTCATTTCTAATGGCTTACGCCCTGAATATCTTCAACGGAAAGTCGGGTAATTTTTTGCACCGTGCTGAGATCAGTACCGTCGGCCAGCATGGTGCGGGCAATACGCAACGCTTCAGTACGTTGCCCCTCAATAAGACCTTCCTGCTTGCCTTTTTGCGCGCCTTCCTGCTGACCCTCAAGCCACCCTTTTTGAAATCCAGCCTCATGCAATCTGTCTGCGATCGTCATCAAATGCTCCTTGTGCTGCGGTGAACGTTCGGCAACCCCGCGAATAAACTCACTGAATCGAGGTGCATCGCCGGTGCGTAAAATATAATTAAACAGCGTCTTTATCTGGCTGTCATTAGTCACTCCAGTAAGTAGCAGGGAAACAATTTGCTCAACAAGCCCCATAAGGAAGCCACACCCTCACCTGCAACTTTCTCTGTTTGCGAGACGATTTCCGGGATAAAAACGTCCCTATGTAACGTCTGCATTTGTCTGGAACCCGTCACGCAGAATCACGACCTCAATGCACATTCCCGCTTTTTCACCACTCGGCCTGTGCTATAACGAATCATTACTTTCAGGGAGGAGGCGATGTGACGCACACCCGGGATATTCCACAATCGTTCTGGCGTGATGAACAGCTCCCGTGGCTGGAACTGCGCAGCACCTGGCAAAGCCAGCAGGCCTATAAGCGGCATCACCACTCTCAGCTCTCGATTGGAGCAATTCTCGAGGGGGAAACGTGCTGCCTGTGCGATGGCAAGGAATACCATCTGCAGGTGGGCGATCTGATTGTGATCCCACCGCTGGCACCTCACAGCTGTAATCCTGTTAACGGACAGTTTCGCAGCTATCACATGCTTTATCTTGATGCCCGGTGGTGCCTTGCCCATCTGCCTGCGCAGAACAACAATCAGCGGCTTTGCACGCGCGATCCCGTTATCCGCGATCGGCAATTGTTCCAGCACTATGTAAACCTCGTGGCACTTATGCAGCAACGGCAAACGACGCGGGTAACGGATGCCGCGCAAGCATTGCTGCGTTCGCTGCCATTGCAATCGGTAGCACCGGAAAACCTAAGCGCCGCCAGCCAGTATCTGCGCGAACGGTTGCAGACCAACCTGCAGGCTCCGCCCTCACTCGATGAGCTGGCACATGAGTGTCACATGCGCAAAGAGACGCTGATCCGCGCTTTTAAGCAGGACACCGGGCTGACGCCAGGAAGTTATCTGAACATCATACGGATTGACTATGCCCGCCAGCGGCTGCGGGCCGGGGACGAAATTGCCGATGTCGGCTATCAGAGCGGGTTTGCCGACCAGAGCCATTTCCATCGCACCTTTGTTCGCTACACCGCCGCCACACCGCGCCAGTACGCGTTGGGGCGATCAATATCAGACAATAATTAGCGCTGCGTCAGGCGTATGGTGATCTCAGATTCATTGTCTGAGGTCGCTATGTCGCTGCTTTCTGTCCTTTTTCCGTCTGCTTTTCCCGCGCTGGCGCTGGCACATTTTGTCGCACTACTCAGCCCCGGTCCGGACTTCTTTTTACTGGTCGGTTATGCCGTACGATACCGGATGCGCGGCAGCACCGGGCTGTGCGTGGGTATCGCCGTCGGCAATGGGCTATATATCCTGCTGGCAATTATCGGTTGGGGGATCCTGCGCCAGCTTCCCCTGCTGTTTACCATTATTGAGCTGCTGGGCGCGCTCTATTTATTGTGGATAGGCAGCCTGCTGATACGCAGTCGCCCGCAAACTCTGACCGGAACAGATGCCCGGTCTACCTGTCCAGGATTTGGTAAACAGCTGCTGCTGGGATTGGGTTCGTCACTGCTTAACCCAAAAAATGCACTGTTCTATCTGGCGCTAATGACCGCCCTGCTCGGCCCGTCAGTGACGCTGCTACAACAAACCATGAGCGGGATCTGGATGACCAGCGTGGTGCTGTGCTGGGATCTGCTGATCGTGATGTTCATCGGTTTACCGCAGATCCAGCGGCGGTTAACCATAGGGATCTTGTGGGTAGAGCGTATCGCTGGCGGTGTATTGATTATCTTCGGCTGTGCTATCGCGCTGCGGTTTTTGCAGAGCATCGTAGTCTGATTTGCGGTGCGATTTTCTACACATAAACAGGATAAACTCGTTTAATTAATATCCAATCCGCATTACACTGCGGATGGTTATTACCCGTTCAACTTACTCTTCCTGAGGTGCGATGTGCTGATTGTTACCTGTAATCGTTACGTTTTCTGACCCCGTGTTAGTGAGCGTTTCTCCTGTTTGCGCTTCACGCAGGCAGTGTTTTTGATTACATGAAATTCAGTACATTTGCAGTCTGCTTTTATTCTGTCATCGGCCTGACGTCTCAAAGACGGTATTGAATTTCGCTATTCCCGTTGAGGGTTTTCTCCGACAAGGAGCTGTTTTATGCAACGGATTCTCGCGTTTTTCTCCCAACGCGCTACGACGCTATTTTTTCCTATTGCGTTGATTTTGTATGATTTCGCCGCCTATCTGTCGACGGACTTGATTCAGCCCGGCATCATTAATGTCGTACGCGATTTCAACGCCGACGTCAGCCTGGCGCCCGCTGCGGTGAGCCTCTATCTGGCAGGCGGCATGGCGCTGCAATGGCTGCTGGGGCCGCTTTCCGACCGGATTGGCCGTCGACCCGTGCTGATTGCGGGGGCGTTAATCTTTACCCTCGCCTGCGCTGCCACGCTGTTTACTACTTCAATGACGCAATTTCTGATCGCCCGATTTGTGCAGGGCACCAGCATTTGCTTTATCGCGACCGTTGGCTATGTCACGGTACAGGAGGCGTTTGGGCAAACGAAGGCCATTAAGTTAATGGCGATAATCACTTCCATTGTGTTGGTTGCACCGGTTATCGGCCCGCTCTCCGGAGCGGCGCTAATGCACTTTGTGCACTGGAAGTTTCTGTTTGCCATTATCGCCGTCATGGGGCTTATCGCCCTGATTGGGCTAGCGTTAGCCATGCCAGAAACCGTCCAGCGCGGCACGGTGCCGTTTAGCGCGCGTGGCGTACTGCGCGATTTTCGCGACGTTTTCCGCAACCGGGTATTCCTGTTTGGCGCAGCCACGCTATCGCTAAGCTATATCCCGATGATGAGCTGGGTGGCGGTCTCGCCGGTGATCCTGATTGATGCGGGCGGCATGACCACATCACAGTTTGCCTGGGCGCAGGCGCCGGTGTTTGGCGCAGTGATCGTCGCCAATATGGTGGTAGTTCGTTTCGTGAAAGATCCGACCCGACCACGCTTTATCTGGCGGGCCGCACCTGTTCAACTGAGCGGGTTAGCGGTGCTGATCGCGGGTAATTTGCTGTGGCCGCACGTCTGGCTGTGGTCGGTGCTGGGAACCAGCCTGTATGCGTTTGGTATTGGGATGATCTTCCCGACGCTGTTCCGCTTTACACTTTTTTCCAACAACTTACCTAAAGGAACGGTCTCGGCATCGCTGAATATTGTGATCCTGACGGTGATGGCGGTTTCTGTCGAAATTGGGCGTTGGTTATGGTTTAACGGCGGCAGGATTTCGTTTCATCTGCTGGCGGTTGCGGCGGGGATCGCTGTCGTGTTCACGCTGGCAGGCTTACTCAAACGGGTACGCCAACATGAGGCAACGACGTTAGTCACTGAAAACTAACCTGCCCGCTTATCCGGCCTACGACAACTATGTAGGCCGGATAAGGCGCTTGCGCCGCATCCGGCTACGCTCACATCACCTTACGCAATGCGTGCAAATCCCGCTTCGAGATCGGCAATCAGGTCGCCAATATCCTCCAGGCCAATATGCACCCTGACCAGCGTGCCGCTGAAATCCACCTCTCCAGCCGGGCGGATGCTGTTCAGCTCTTCCGGCTGGTTCGCCAGAATGAGCGACTCAAATCCACCCCACGAATAGGCCATATGGAACAGCGAGAAATTATCGAGGAAATTCGCCATCTGTTCGTCGGTGAGTCTCTTTTTCAGCACAAATGAGAACAGGCCTGAGCTTCCGGTAAAATCACGCTGAAAATACTCATGGCCCGGACATTCCGGTAACGCCGGATGGTTCACCCGCGCCACTTCCGGTCTTGCCGACAGCCAGCGAGCAATATGGATACTGCTTTCCTGATGCTGCTTAAGGCGTACCGCCAGGGTACGCAATCCGCGGCTGCCGTTGTAGGCGGTATCGGCATCCAGCGTTTGCCCCATCAGATAGGAGTTCTCGCGCAGACGATCCCAACAACGGGCGTTAGACACCGCCGTGCCCAGCATGCCGTCCGAATGACCGATGGTGTACTTCGTTCCCGCCTGAATGGAAATATCCACGCCATAATCCAGCGCTTTGAACAGCACGCCCGCCGCCCAGGTGTTGTCGATCATAATGACAATCTCCGGATTCACCGCGCGGATAGCCTTCACCATCCCCGGCACATCCTGGACTTCCATGGTGATAGAACTTGGTGACTCAAGGAATACAACCTTCGTTTCCGGACGCAGAAGATCGACGATACCTGCACCAATCAGCGGATCGTAATACGTTGTTTCAACATTGAATTTACTCAGGATCTTATTGCAAAAATCCTGGGTTGGCTCGTAGGCCGCGCCGGTCATCAGGATATGATCGCCACCCTGAACAAACGCCAGAATCGCATTGGTCACCGCCGCAGCACCACATGGGTACAGCGCGCAGCCAACGCCGCCTTCCAGTTCGCTCATTGCCTTCTGGAAGGCAAAGTGGGTATAGGTTCCGCGACGACCGTAAAACAGCTCGCCGTTCGCGCGATTGGCGGTAGCAAATTTCTTGTCCTTCACGGTATCAAATACCAGTGAAGAGGCACGTTGGATAACCGGATTCACCGCTCCCTGGGTGTAGCGTTTGTCACGACCAGCAACAACCAGTTGCGTCTCAAGCTTCATTGCGTCTTTCATAACATCTCCTGTTCTTAATCCGTGTGAAACCTATACCACCGCAGCAGTAGAGTTTATTTCAGTGTTGGTCTGCTTTTTTCCAGCGAACCGTTCAACAATCTGCGCCGCATTCAAATCATGGATAACGTTAATCAGTGTGGCCGGCGCATCGGTAATGGTGCCCAGCACCACCAGCATCGGGATTGCTTCCATCGGCAGGCCCAACGTGGTGACGATAAAGATTTCACCGAGGAACGCCCCGCCCGGCACGCCACCAACGATAATGGCGGAGAGCACCGCAATCAGCATCGTCAGGAAGAAGGTTTCGGTGGTGAATTCCATGCCCAGCACGGAATAGATAAAGACGATTTTCAGCGCGGCAATCATCGCCACACCGCCTTTGTTCAGGTTAACCAGCAGTGGAATGGAAACATCAACGATTTCCGGGTTAATCCCCATCGCCTTACCGGCACGCAGCGTCACCGGGAGCGTCCCCAGCGAAGAGCAGGTCCCCAGCGCAGTCGCAGACGGTTCAATCGCGTTACGCCAGAAGGCTTTGACCGCCGGAATACCGCCGCCAATATACGAATAGAGAATCGAGCCAAAAACAAAATAGACCAGCGTGGCAACCATAAACAGGCCGATGGCGCGGGCAAAGGTTAACAGTAGTGCAGAGTCCTGACTGGCCATGGTGGCGGCGAAGTAGCAGCCCAGACCAATCGGCGCGACCTTCATAATGATCGAAACGATCTTCATGATCACGGTATTGGCGTCTTCCAGCAGCGACGCAATACGTTTACCGGCCTGATCCGACTGGCCAATCGCCACACCGGCGATGATCGCCATTACGATCAGTGCCAGAATATTGGACTTAGAGAACAGCCCAATAAAGTCGCTGGTGGTGATCATGCTGACAAAATCCATCTTGCCGCTGCCCGCCTGCACCGACTGCGAGAGATCGATAGTGACGCCCTGCGCCGGGTTATACCAGAGCGCCAGCGCGACGATCCCGGCCGCCGGAATAAAGGCCATCGCGATCGAAACAATAAAGATAATCGCCATAATACGCCCCAACCTTTTCAGGTCGGTCATACTGGCGATCGAAGACATGACGCTGATCCCCACCAGCGGCACAATAATCATAAATAACAGGTTTAAGAATATCTGACCTATTGGCTGGAGTTTACTTGCAAACGATGGGGCATAAATACCTAATAAGCCGCCAATCACCAGAGCAACTAATAAAATAATCGACGATCTGTAGGGTTCGAGTCGTGACCACATAATCGGTACCTTTAGAATAATAATTAATGAGATTAAATTCACAATGTGATGAGTTTCCGTTTCGCCTCCTTTTAATTTGTGACGTAACTCACCTAAGTTGTTATTTTTTCATTTTGCCAGCAAGTTGTTTCCTGTGATTCAATAGTTGCATGTTTAAAAGGCGAATGTAACGGCCTATTCGTACCGTTTTTGCAAATCACTTGTGAATTAAAGGAAATTATGAGTACGCCGATTTCACTCAAACATCTGGAGTTTTTTACTAAAATCGTCGACTGCGGAGGATTGTCAGAAGCCGCGGCGCAGCTCAACGTCTCGCCGTCTGCGGTCAGCAAAAGCCTGGCAGCGATGGAAGATACGTTAGGCACGACATTAATTAAACGCACCACCCGCAGTATTACCCTGACCGACGCCGGGCAATATCTCTTCAACCGCGCTAATAAGCTGTTGAAAGAATTCGATGAAACGCTGAATACCACCTCCGGTTATTACCATAACCCGCAGGGTGAATTACGTATAACCTGCTCAATTGCGTTTGGTTATTCCCGGCTGGTGAACCTGGTGGATAAATATCGCTCCCAGTTCCCGGATGTGAATCTGTATATCGATCTCAACGATAACTTCGTCAATCTGAACGAAACGGATTTCGACATTGCCCTGCGAATTTCCACCGCGCCGCCGCAAAACTATGCGATGCGCAAGCTGGTGCCCGTTCGCTGGGCGTACTGTGCCTCACCCGGCTACCTCGCCAAAAAAGGCATGCCCCAGCGTCGCAGCGATCTGGTAGATCATGATTGCCTGGTTTACCCGGGCCTCACGCCGGTACTGAAGGTGGCAGATGAACAGGATCGACTGCATCAGTTGAAACTACATATGCCGATCCAGGCCAACAGCAGTCTGGTGCTGTTGAAGTCGGTGTTAGAAGATCAGGGGGTGGCATATTTGCCCACTTATTTGATTGGCGATCATATTCAAAAAGAGGAGATCACGCCGCTGATGCTCGACGGCACCATCACCTGTGAAACTCATGCCCTGTATGCGCTGTACTTTCCCAGCAAGTACAGCAATCCGAAGGTGCGATCGTTTATCGATTTTCTGGTCGCAGAACTTGGTCCCTTACCGGCGTGGGATAACTGGATCCCGGAGTAAACCCAGCCCACCTGAAAATGGGAGGCGCACCACATTTTTTGCGCGATCCCCCCGTCTGGCTCTATCCTTAAGCCTATGAATAAAATTGCTGAACTCAAACGTGCCAAGCGACTGGCGCTCTCATTGCTGCTGATCGCTGCCGCGACCTTCGTCATCACGCTATTTCTGCCACCCAACTTCTGGGTGCTCGGGATCAAAGCAATCGCCGAAGCGGCGATGGTCGGCGCGCTGGCGGACTGGTTTGCCGTGGTGGCGCTTTTTCGCCGGGTGCCGATCCCGTTTATCTCGCAACACACGGCTATTATCCCGCGCAATAAGGATCGGATCGGCGAAAATCTTGGTCAGTTTGTACAAGAGAAATTCCTCGATACCCAGTCGCTGATAGCCCTGATCCGCCGCCATGAACCGGCGTTGTTGATCGGCAACTGGTTCAGCCAGCCGGAAAACGCCCAGCGCATCGGCCAGCATCTGTTGCAGATCATGAGCGGTTTTCTCGAACTGACCGACGACTCGCGCATTCAGCGGCTGATCAAGCGGGCGGTGCACAAGGCCATCGACAAGGTCGATCTCTCCGGAACCAGCGCACTGATGCTGGAAAGCATGACCAAAAACAATCGCCATCAGGTGCTGCTCGATACGCTGATCGCCCAACTGATCGCCCTGCTACAGCGCGACAGCTCACGAGCGTTTATCGCCAGACAAATAGTGCACTGGCTGGAAACCGAACATCCGCTGAAAGCGAAGATCCTGCCAACCGAATGGCTGGGCGAGCACAGCGCCGAGCTGGTGTCTGATGCCGTTAACTCCTTGCTGGATGACATCAGCCACGATCGCGCGCATCAGATCCGCCATGCCTTCGATCGCGCTACATTTAAGCTCATCGATAAGCTCAAACACGATCCGGAAATGGCCGCGCGTGCCGAAAGCCTGAAAAGCTATCTGAAGGAAGATGAAGCCTTCAACCGTTATCTTGGCGAGCTGTGGGCAGACCTGCGTCAGTGGGTGAAAACCGACATTAACGCAGATGATTCCCGCGTGAAGCAGCGCATCGCCAGCGCCGGACAGTGGTTCGGCGAAACGCTGGTAGCCGACAGCGCCCTGCGTGCCTCACTAAATGGGCATCTGGAGCAGGCCGCGCATAAGGTAGCGCCAGAGTTCGCCACCTTCCTGACGCGCCATATTAGCGACACGGTGAAAAGTTGGGATGCACGCGATATGTCGCAGCAAATTGAGTTAAACATCGGTAAAGATTTGCAGTTTATTCGCGTCAACGGCACGTTGGTTGGCGGTTCAATCGGGCTGGTGTTATATCTGTTGTCGCAAATTCCGTCCCTGCTGACGCTGGCGAATTTTTAAGGAGAAAGATTCAATGACGATGAGCATCCGCATTTTTTCCCTGCGCGAGACGCCAGAAAAGCTGCACGAGATCACCGCTTACTTTCAGCAGCAATGGGCCTCAGAAGACTCCATGGCGGTATACGAGGATGCATTGCGCCGTTGTATTGGCGCAAAGAATCCGCTACCGCAGTGGTACTGGCTACAGGATGGTGGCAGCATTGTTGGCTGTGCTGGATTGATCACCAATGATTTTATTAGTCGCGGCGAACTGTGGCCGTGGCTATGCGCGCTCTATATCGATCCTCGCTATCGTGGTCACGGTCTGGCGTTTCGCCTGATCGAACATATTGCACAGCAGGCCAGACAGCTGGGTTTTACGCAGCTCCATCTGTGTACTGACCTGGAAGGTTTATACGAGAAAGCAGGGTTTTACTTTAACGGGCCGGGCTATCATCCGTGGGGGGAAGTCTCGCGGGTCTACAGCCGTAACCTTTGATGGCATTCAGCGTTACGCGGTTTTATTTTTACTTTTCATTATCATTTACGCATGTAATATAACAATTACCAGCTAACAGCGCGAAATGAGAGTCCGTATGTCCCAGGGAAGCCCAGATTCAAATCGCCATGCCATCAGTGTCGCGCTCTTTGGCATGCTGGTCTTAACGCTGGGTATGGGAATTGGGCGCTTTCTGTATACGCCAATGCTGCCGGTGCTGCTGTCGGAAGGTCAATTTACGTTTGACCAACTCTCGTGGATTGCCAGCGCCAACTACGCCGGGTATCTGGCGGGAAGCCTGCTCTTCTCCTTTGGGCTCTTTCATCTCCCCTCACGCTTACGTCCGATGTTGCTAACGTCCGCGCTCGCTACCGCAGGGCTGATTCTGGCGATGGCCAGCTTTACGCAGCCCGCGCTGGTGATGCTGATCCGCTTTCTGGCGGGCGTCGCCAGTGCCGGTATGATGATCTTTGGCTCGATGATCGTTCTGCATCATACCCGGCATCCCTTCGTGATCGCGGCGTTGTTCTCCGGCGTTGGCGCAGGCATTTTGCTGGGCAATGAATATGTCATTAGCGGGCTGCATTTTGCGCTGTCCTCGCACACGCTCTGGCTGGGCGCGGCGGCAGCCTCGGCTCTGTTCTTTGTGCTACTGGTTATACTCCTGCCATCTCGCGACCACGTGCTCCCCGCCGCGGCCCCGGTAAAAACAGAGCATCAGCCTATGTCCTGGTGGCTGTTGGCGCTGCTGTACGGGCTGGCCGGATTTGGCTACATCATTGTCGCCACCTACCTGCCGCTAATGGCGAAAAGCGCCGGCTCGCCGCTGTTGACTGCCCATCTCTGGTCGCTGGTCGGCATATCAATAATTCCGGGGTGTTTCGCCTGGCTGTGGGCCGCCCGACGCTGGGGAGTATTGCAATGCCTGACGGCGAATTTGTTGATTCAAAGCGCCTGCGTGCTCATGACGCTCGCCAGCGGCTCTTTGCCGCTGCTGGTGATAAGCAGCATGGGTTTTGGCGCAACGTTTATGGGAACCACTTCACTGGTGATGCCGCTTGCGCGACAACTTAGCGTACCGCGCAATATTAATCTGCTGGGCCTGGTCACTCTGACTTACGGCATTGGGCAAATACTTGGTCCGCTATTAACCAGCCTGCTGGGAAGCGGCGCACTGGCGATCGTTAACGCCACGGTGTGCGGCGCCGTCGCGTTGTTTATTGCGGCACTTATCAGCCTCACGCAATTATACAAACAGCATTTCGCCTCGCCAAAAAGGGTATAACCGGCAACCTTCTAAAGAAGGTATATTCGGATTAGTCCGCAATTAAATGTCAACATTTAATAAACCGCAAATAATCGGTAATTACCCACCAGACAATTTATAATTCCCGTCCGTTCATTTATAAACTCAATTTAAAATGCGTAAAAATGGACATATTAATTCAACATCAACACTATCTTCGGGAAAATACATGTCGTGGTTTAAAATAATATTACTGGGGTTGATTATTTTAGTGGGTTTAATTGGCACGCTAAAGGATTATAAAGACTTTGGCCTGTTTGGCGCACTGGGATTGTTTATTATTTTCCTATTATCAACAACATTTTTATGGCAATGGGCATCTGGCAATGGCGGTTTAGCGGTGTACAGCAGGAAGAGAGTCAGCCGGTTTAAACGCCGGCAGATATAAAAAAGGCGTCTTAACCAGGACGCCTTTTTCATACCAGAACAAAAAGTTAGAACTGGTAGGTCAGACCCGCAGCAACCTGGTTATCGCTGTCTTTACCATCGAGCAGGTTAATTTTGTAACCTACATCAGCCACGATGTTTTTGTTGAAGTAGTAGTCTGTACCCAGCGCGACGTATTCGGTCAGGTCATTATTGTTGTTATCACGCGCGTGGACGTAAGCCACGTTCGGACGCAGACCAAAATCAAACACATACGCAGCCATCGCTTCAAAGTGCTCAGCTTTGTCCGCATCCTGAATCAGGTTGTGGGACTCTCCGTACATAGTCGCTACATAGATAGCATTAGCATCATATTTCAGACCCGCGCCCCAGAACTCTGCGTTTTCGCCATTCCAACCTTTTTGTTTCTGCTGAGCAGTAACAGAACTGTTGGTATAGGCCGCAATTGCAGATATGCCAGAATCCGCAATGTTGTCATAACCCAGGGAGAAGCCGTAGCCATTGCCATGCTGTTTCGACGGATCAGAATTGGTGTCATCCTGGCCCTGATATTGCGCCCCGACGTTCAGACCATCAACGGCACCAAACAGATTTTTGGTGCGAAGTGTTGCAACGCCAGAAGTGCGTGTAGTAAGGAAGCGGTCAGTATTTTCAAAGGAGTCACCGCCGAACTCTGAGAGAGTATCAGTATAAGCTCCCACATCGTAAGCGATACCATAGTTGCGACCATAGTCAAAACTGACGTCATGACCATAATCCAGGCCAGCAAACGCCAGACGTGTATTAACGCCATTCTGAGAACCTTCTGCTTTAGCGGCATCAAACTGACTTTCAAATTGCCCGTAACCGGTCAGTTGATCGTTGATTTGCGTCTCACCGCGAAAACCCAGACGTGCGTAGGTTTCATCAGCATTAGTACCATCAGTCCAGGAATGGGCTGCTTTTACTTTGCCGTAGAGATCCAGCTTGTTGCCATCTTTATTATAAATTTCCGCTGCATGAACGGAGGTTACCCCTAATGCCATTACAGCTATGGATTAAGGGGCAATACCAATAACACACCAAAAAAATACCAATGAAGGTAATAATGAAGTGGCAAGACATAATTCATTTTTGGATTTTCAATCAAAACCGGACAGCGATAATTACTCGAGACTTTGACTCTCATTAACTGAGCGATGCAACATTAATGCTTCAGCAATAATATCTTGTTTACTTTTACGGGTTTCAAATGCCAGCGTTCGCACATATTCCCACAAAGAGGTATCGACACGGGCACTTAAAAGAACCATATCTTTTGATCGGGTCCCTCTGGGTTTTCGAATATCGGGATAGTCTCGAGATGGCATTTTCAACTCCTGAACGTAATAACACGCTTATGGCGATGAAATATGCAGTTAGTGTAAAAACATGTCAACGGCAAAATACAGGCGTAATAGTAATGAAACTGTTAATAAAAAGCAGAAAAATGGAACGATATTTCAAATGAAAGATAACTTGATTATGGAATAATGTGTAATGCTAACTTTACGTATATTGGCTTTTATTCATTTGATTAAAAAAGCATGAAACATTTACATCAACCATATCACCAATCAAAACATCATTATGACCAATAAGTTACGCATCGTTATTAATGTCTACATTTACGCGAACCGCTTGTTTTTATGTGTAGTTATGCCGGTAAACCTTATCCTGATTACTGCAGAGATCGCGTTGATTCTCACTTGACCCAGATCCGTTTTGTCTAAAAATAAGCATGGAAAGGTAAAAATAAGGTAAATGACACATTTTTTCGCATGCGAAAATAAGTTGTTTTTAATTGATTTAAATCAATTTGCACCGCACAAAGGGGACGAAAAAATGTTCATCCGAGGCGATGGAAACAATTTTTTACGTGACTTTCAGAACGTGAAAAGCGGCCCTGCCGGGCAATGAATGAGGATGCGGAAAACGCGGTGCGGGCCGCAATAGCCCGCGTATGAGAGGAAGGAAAATCAGGCGTTAACTTTATCCAGCGGCCAGGAATCAAACAGATAACCATCAAAATCAATGTCATCGACATTTGAAAACTCCAGCAGACGCTGTTTGACATTTTCCAGATGCTGCCACATGGCCAGCTTGGCCGCGCGGGCATCTTTTTTGATTAATGCAGCCAGGATCTGTTTATGGTCGCCCATCCACTCTTTCCGGTAGTGGGTATCGTCGAGGTGGCTATGGAGCTGGATCCACATCGGGTTGTTCTCACGCCACTGCCATGACTGGCGAAACAGCTCCACCAGCATGCTGTTATGCGTGGCTTCAGCTATGGCGAGATGGAACTGCATGTCGCCGCTTTCAGAACCGTTCGGCTCGCTGGAAGCCAGCTCCCGCTCTTCCAGTTGCAACGCCTGGCGCATTTTGACGATATCTTCGCGGGTAGCCTGCAGCGCGGCAAATTCGGCAATGTTGCTTTCCAGCAGCTGTCGCGCCTGCAACAGTTCAAACGGGCCCGCATCATTGCAATGATTTGCATCCGTACTGTCGATAGTCTGCGCATCCGCATTGTCGAGCACGTAGATCCCGGCTCCGCGGCGCACGTCCACCAGGCCTTTAATTTCCAGCATGATTAACGCTTCGCGAACTACCGTGCGAGTGACATTGAGCATCTCGGCAATTTCACGCTCTGGCGGCAAGCGTTCACCGGGCTGGTACGGCGTCTGGACAATCAGATCGCGGATCATGGCACCCACTTCCTGGTAGGGTCTTTGCTGAGAAGTGTTCGATTTCATCGTGTTATGTCCGTCAGATGCGTGTAATCAGATACGGGGAATAGGTATCGAACTATAGCATTTGCGGGAGGGCAAAAACAGAAAACGGGTCAACCAAACCAATATTTTGATTGACCCGTCATAGTTCGGAGGTTATGCGTCAGCGCTTAATGCCGCAACGCACTCACGTGCGCCGTGTTCACATAGCTGTTGATACGTCGCGATAATGGTCTCCACAAAGCCAGCGTTTTCCGCCAGGTCATGACCAAAAATGCCAGACAGCCCCAGCAGCGCCGTCACGCGCTCGGCGCCCTGGTACTGTTGGTTAATGTGTTGAAATTCAGCCAGCATAGGGTCGACAACATCAATGGCCTGCCCTTGCTCATCCACACCGTGGGTGTAGCGCATCCAGCCCGCCACGCCCAGCGCCAGGTGACGCCAACTGCTGGCATTTTGCAGGTGCAGACGCACCGGATCCAGCAGGCGCTGCGGCAGTTTCTGGCTGCCGTCCATCGCAATCTGCCAGGTACGGTGGCGCAGAGACGGGTTGCTGAAACGCTCGATCAGCAGCGTCGCGTAGGCGTTGAGATCGGTGCCTTCCGGCATCGAGAGCGTCGGCGCCTGCTCCTGCATCATCAGCGCAAACGCCGCTTTGCGGTACGCCGGATTGGTCATGGTATCGGCGATGGTTTCATAGCCGCCGAGATAGCCCAGATACGCAAGGAAAGAGTGGCTGCCGTTGAGCATGCGCAGTTTCATCATTTCAAACGGCACCACGTCGGCCACGAACTGTGCGCCAACCTTGTCCCAGTCAGGACGACCGTTGACAAAATTGTCTTCAATTACCCACTGACGGAACGGTTCACAGGCGATAGCACACGGATCGTAAACACCCAACTGGTCGGCAATCTCCTGCAACGTTTCCGGCGTCGCCGCCGGAACAATGCGGTCGACCATAGTGCACGGGAAAGTCGCATTAGCTTCAATCCACTGCGCCAGCTGCGGGTCGCGCGCCTGCGCCAGCCCCAGAACTGCGACTTTCGCCACATGCCCATTTTCACGCACGTTATCGCAGGACATCACGGTAAAAGCCGCCAGCCCCTGCTCACGGCGCAGGTACAGCGCTTGTACGATGTAACCAATCGCCGATTTCGGCGCGGTCGGATTCGCCAGATCGTGTTTAATCAGCGGGTTATTGAGATCTAACTGACCGCTGGCCGCATCGGTGCAGTAGCCTTTTTCGGTGACCGTCAGCGAAACAATTGCCGTCTGCGGGCGCGCCATAGCCTGTAAAATACCGTCACAGCCGTCAAGATCCGGGTGCAGCGCTTCTTTCATTGACCCGATCACTTTCAGCACGGTGTTGTCCGCGCCTTTTTCCGCCACGGTATACAGCAGTTGCTGCTTGCGCAGATTTTCAATCAGTACGCAGTCGTTACCCGGCATCAGGTTAACTTCACAGATCCCCCAGTCGCTGTCAGTGGTTTCCAGCAAATGATGGGTGTACAGCGCCTGATGCGCGCGGTGAAAAGCGCCACATCCCAGGTGAACAATGCGGGATTGCAGGCGCGAGCGGTCCCATGCAGGGCGCGCAACCGGCAGGTCGCTATTGGCAATTGTCGTTGTCATCGTGAACTCCAGAACCCGTTGAAAGGCCAACGGATGAGAAAAGAAAAAGCCGGCCAGACAGGTGGCCGGCAACTCGCTTTAGCGGCTAAAGAAAGCGCGCTGGATAGCCATCTCAACGCCGCGCACTTCCGCCAGCCCTTTCAGTCGACCAATCGCGGAGTAGCCTGGGTTGGTTTTCTTTTTCAGATCGTCCAGCATCTGGTGGCCATGGTCCGGACGCATCGGGATCAGATCCTCTTTACCCTCGGCTTTACGGCGTTGTTCTTCTTCAACGATCGCTTTCACCACCTCGTACATGTCGACATCGCCATTAAGATGCGCCGCCTCATGGAAGGTTTTCGGGTTATCTTCACGCAGCGTGGAGCGCAGATGGGTGAAGTAAATGCGTGGGCCAAACTGTTTGATCATGTCGACCAGATCGTTGTCCGCCCGCACGCCGTAGGAGCCGGTGCACATGGTGAAACCGTTCGCCATACTGTTGACCGTATCGACCATCCACTGCATATCTTCCACGGTGGAAACAATGCGCGGCAGGCCAAGGATCGGGCGCGGCGGATCGTCCGGGTGTACCGCCATGCGTACGCCTGCTTCTTCCGCCACCGGAATAATCGCCTTCAGGAAGACGGCAAAATTCTCACGCAGCGCGGCTTTGTCGATATCTTTATAGCGCGCCAGATGCTGGCGAAACTGGTCAAGCGTGTAGCCCTCTTCCGCACCCGGCAGACCGGCGATGATGTTGCGGGTCAGACGCGCTTTGTCTTCATCGCTCATGTTGGCGAAGCGTTCATTTGCCTGAGCAATCTCTTCGGCGGTGTAGTCCGCTTCCGCGCCCGGACGCTGGAGGATATGCAGCTCAAAGGCGGCAAACTCAATCTGGTCAAAACGCAGCGCTTTGGAGCCGTCCGGCAGAACGTATTCCAGGTCGGTACGGGTCCAGTCGAGAACCGGCATGAAGTTGTAGCACACGGTACGAATACCGCACTGAGCCAGGTTACGCAGGCTTTGCTGGTAGTTGGCGATCCACTGCAGATAGTTGCCGGAACGGGTTTTAATGTCTTCGTGGATCGGCACGCTTTCGACGACCGACCAGACCAGGCCCGCCTGCTCAATAATGGCTTTGCGTTTTAGGATCTCATCAACCGTCCACACTTCCCCGTTCGGGATATGGTGCAAGGCGGTGACAACGCCTGTGGCACCCGCCTGACGTACATCCGCTAAGGTGACCGGATCGTTAGGACCATACCAGCGCCATGTCTGTTCCATGTTTTATTCCTCGTTACGTTATGGACTCGACGATATGGCACATAAATTCCTCCTTTTGGTATGACATGTCAACCTGAAGCTTAAAATTGGTTAACCAAATCACGATTTATTCTATTGAGATCGCCATTTTACGGCCCTGTTGCTCAGTAATAATGTAAACATGTAACGCAATGTGACATTCATCGCATCAATGGTTAACCAATATATGTAACATCTCAACCAAAATCATAATAGTTCAACCAATAAAGGTAGACGTTATATGCACGTTCTCAATATTCTGTGGGTCGTATTCGGCATCGGTCTGATGCTGGTGCTCAATCTAAGATTCAAAATAAACTCGATGGTCGCCCTGCTGCTGGCGGCGCTCTCGGTCGGTATGCTGGCGGGTATGGATTTAATGGAGCTGCTGCACACCATGAAATCCGGCTTTGGCAGCACGCTGGGTGAACTGGCGATTATCGTGGTATTCGGGGCGGTCATCGGTAAGCTGATGGTTGATTCCGGGGCGGCGCATCAGATTGCCCATACGCTGCTGGCGCGCCTCGGCCTGCGCTATGTGCAGCTGTCGGTAATCATTATTGGTCTGATCTTCGGCCTGGCGATGTTCTATGAAGTGGCATTTATTATGCTGGCGCCGCTGGTGATAGTCATTGCCGCGGAGGCGAAGATCCCGTTCCTCAAGCTGGCGATCCCCGCCGTTGCCGCCGCCACCACCGCTCACTCGCTGTTCCCACCGCAGCCGGGTCCGGTGGCGCTGGTTAACGCCTACGGTGCGGACATGGGCATGGTTTACATCTACGGTATTCTGGTGACCATTCCGAGCGTGATCTGCGCCGGACTTATCCTGCCGAAATTCCTCGGCAACCTCGATCGCCCAACGCCGTCATTCATGAAGGCCGACGTACCGGTTGACCAGAATAACCTGCCATCCTTCGGTGTTTCTATCCTGGTGCCGCTGATCCCGGCGATCATCATGATCTCCACCACCATCGCCAACATCTGGCTGGTGAAAGGGACGCAGGCGTGGGAAGTGGTCAACTTCTTAGGCTCTTCACCGATTGCAATGTTTATCGCTATGGTTGTCGCCTTCGTGCTGTTTGGTACTGCGCGTGGTCACGACATGCAGTGGGTGATGAATGCCTTTGAAAACGCGGTGAAAAGCATCGCCATGGTGATCCTGATCATCGGCGCGGGCGGTGTACTGAAGCAGACCATTATTGATACCGGCATTGGCGATACCATCGGCATGCTGATGTCGCACGGCAATATTTCTCCGTACATCATGGCGTGGTTGATAACCGTGCTGATTCGTCTGGCAACGGGTCAGGGCGTAGTCTCAGCCATGACGGCAGCAGGGATTATTAGCGCCGCCATTCTCGACCCGGCAACCGGTCAACTGGTAGGCGTCGATCCGGCGTTACTGGTACTGGCAACGGCGGCGGGCTCCAACACCCTGACCCATATCAACGATGCCTCGTTCTGGCTGTTCAAAGGCTACTTTGACCTGTCGGTGAAGGATACGCTGAAAACCTGGGGTCTGCTGGAGCTGGTGAACTCCGTGGTTGGCCTGATTATCGTATTGATCATCAGCATGATTGCATAACGTCGATACCGCTCTGGCCGGCAGCGCCAGAGCGGTTATCCATCCTGCCTCAACAATCCTCAATAATCAGATACACCGCCTTCACCGGGCCATGCACCCCAACCACCTTGATAAGCTCAATATCCGCCGTCGAGCTGGGCCCACTAATGATGTTAATGCACGATGGCATACGCTCACCGGCCTGCGCCTTCTGATGCAGTTTTTCTGCCAGTTGCGCCACGCGCGGCAGGATAGTGCTTTTACGCAGCACGAAAATTGAGGATTCCGGCAACAGGCTCAGGGAACGCCCGCGCTCCGGCGCGGAAAACAGCACCACGCCGCCGGACTCGGTCAGGCCATACTCGGCATACACCACGCCCACTTTCGCCTTTTCGGCCTGGGTAATATTTTCGCTGCCACGCGCCGGATCCCAGACCACGGCGTTGCATTCCTGTTGCAAGCGTTCGGTAATGCCCAGCGCCGCCAGCCGGCTGTCGCCGCTCAGCACCACCGGCTGCTGGCCCAATTCTTCGCACAGACGGAGCGCCGCATCTGCGGCCTGGTCTTCGCGAGTCAGCTCACAGCGAGCCAGCATCACTTCACTGGCAAACTGGACAAACGCATCGCAGCGCTGCTGCGGGCTAAGTTCGGTCAGGCGCTCGTTAGCATAGTTGTTAACCGGTGCGACATCCGCTTGCGGTTCGAAGCGCAGCGGGCGACCCAGCGTCTGGGCGATGGTATTTAAAAACGCGGTACGGTTATCCATTCTTTTTCTCCTGCGCCTGATGTTTCTTAAACCAGCTACGGAAGCTCTCGCCGTCGGCATCAGGCAGATCGCGCGCCTCCATCCAGTCACCAATCGCGCCAACCTTGAGCGGCGTTTTGCCGCCATTGATAAACCAGCTCGCCGCATGTGCGCCCGCCATCATCCCGACTTTCCACAGCCCCGGATGGCTATTGGCGTAGGCGAACATTTTGATCGCCCGTCGCTCGGCTTTCGGCGTAATGCCCTCCTCGGCCATCACCCGGCGATGACGCAGGATCAGTTTTGACAGCGGAATCTTAACCGGACAAACGCTGTCACAGGCCGTACATAATGAACAGGCGTATGGCAGATCTTTAAAATCTTTATAGCCGCCGAGCAGCGGAGAGATCACCGCGCCGATAGGGCCGGGATAGATAGAACCATAACCGTGTCCGCCAATGTGGCGGTACGCCGGGCAGGTGTTCATACAAGCCCCGCAGCGGATGCAGCGCAGCACATCGCGAAACTCAGAGCCCAGCACCTGTGAGCGGCCGTTATCGACAATCACCAGATGGAACTCTTCCGGGCCGTCGACGTTATCCGCCTCGCGTGGGCCGGTCAGCCAGGTGTTGTAGCCCGTCAGACGTGCGCCCACGGCGCTGCGCGCCAGCATGGTGATCAGCACATCCACCTCGGCAAAGGTCGGCGCGATACGCTCCATGCCCATCACCGCAATGTGCGTTTTCGGCAGCGTGGTACACATACGCGCGTTGCCTTCGTTGGTCACCAGGCAAACAGAGCCGGTTTCCGCCACGGCAAAGTTACAGCCGGTAATACCGATTTCGGCACTGAGGAAATCCTCGCGGATCTTCTGGCGAATGAATAAGGTCATCGCCTCTGGCGTTTCCGGGCCGTCATACCCCAGACGTTCGTTCAGCACGCGGCGGATCTGATAGCGATCTTTATGAATAGCCGGGACCACAACGTGCGAAGGCGGATCCTGATCCAACTGCAAGATATATTCGCCGAGATCGGTTTCGATCACCTGAATTCCCGCATCCTGCAGCACATGGTTGACGCCGATCTCTTCGGTCACCATCGACTTGGACTTCACCACCTTCTTCGCATTTTTACTTTGCGCGACCTGCAAAATGTAGCGGGTAGCGTCTTCTTTGGTCTTTGCGAAATAAACGTGGCCGCCGTTTTCCGTCACTTTCTCGGAGAGTTGATACAGGTAAGCATCGAGGTTGCTCAGAACGTGGTCGCGGATCTGGCTGGCACGATCGCGCCATTCTTCCCAGTGGCCTAGCTCATCAACCATTTTCTGCCGATTCGCACCAATACGCTCCTGCGCGTTGGCCACGGCTTTGCGCATGATCGGATCTTCGATCTGCTGACGAATGCGCAGTTTAAATTCTACATCGCTGGTTTTTATCGACATCTCTTTCCCCTCAGCGGCTCATCAGCACTTCAGCAATATGCATCACTTTGACCGGCTGGCCTTCGCGTTGCAGTCGGCCGCCAATATTCAGCAGGCAGCTGACGTCAGCGCCGATCAAAAACTCCGGCTTCGCATCCATCAGATGTAAAACTTTCTCTTTCACCATCTCGCCGGAGATCTCGGCCATCTTGACCGAGAACGTCCCGCCAAAGCCGCAGCAGGTGTCCTGATCGGCAAACGTCAACAGCTCCAGTCCGCGCACGTTTTTCAGCAGCGTGAGCGGCTCTTCCTTCACCCCCAGTTTGCGGGTCAGGCTACAGGAAGGATGATACACAGCGCGGCCCTGCAGGCTGGCACCCACGTCCACCACGCCCAGTTTGTTGACGATAAAAGAGGTGAGATCCTGCATACGTCCGGCAACCTTCTCGGCGCGCAGCGCCCATGCGGGCTCATCCGCCAGATACGTCGGGTAGCTTTTTACCGCGTAGGTGCAGGAGCCTGCCGGGGAGATAATCGGATCGTCGTTGTCTTCCAGGGCGGCGATCAGGTTTTTCATCCCGGGGATCGCCTCTTTGATGTAACCGCTGTTGATGGCTGGCTGACCGCAACACCCTTGCTTCTCGGGGAAATTAACGCGACAACCCAGTTTTTCCAGCAGCAATACGGAGTCTCGTGCCATCCGTGATTTCAGTGCGTCACCAATACAGGTGACAAAGAAATTTACATTCACAATAACTACTCCATTGCTTCATTTCTGTTTATTGCGCTTGATATCGCGATATCAAACAAATGTTCATTCGTATTTCATGCCCAGTTTTT